>CAWBYX010000010.1:0-231273 GCA_963793135.1 uncultured Verrucomicrobiae bacterium | reverse complement strand
CAGACTTAACAGCCGTCAATGGTAGCTATCCTGAAGGTTCTCCATGCCGTATCCCTCTCAAACGTTTTGAATTCACTCAAACTTGAGGGAACCGGTCACCGAACGTTTCAGATATCCACTCCGCACTTGCCGCCTGCCAAAGGATAAGCCCCGCCTGAGTTTCAAGCATGACGTGACTTGGAAACGGCGCACTCAAGAGCTGGCCCGGCACAATCAAAGTCGTTCGGTCGATCCTTTTAACGGGCGCGTTTCCACTCAGATACGGGAATTGATGGATATGCCCGGCCAGAAAATAATCCGGTTGATAGGCAGCTAGAATTCCCGCAGCCTCACGTTCTTCACCAGAAACATTGGGACCGACACTGGGCGGTACGTGATGAAGGACCAGCCACTGACCACCACGCTGCATCCGGATTGAACGCCCGCGGTCGAGCCAGATCGCTTTCTCTGGTCTTGAGGAATGATACGGAACGCAGTCACGATTAGGTTATCAATCACCTGGGTCGAACCATCGATGTGATCTTCGGGTCATCCCCAACCGGGCGAACCACTCATAGACCGGTGCCCGGTCCGCGGTGATCAGACGCCCAGTGTCATCATGGTTTCCAGAACACACGGCTACACGGGTACGTTGGGCGAGTTCTCGAATCAAGGCGCTGACTGCTCGCGCTTGGCTCTCCCGAGGCTCAGGATGAAAAATATCAAGGAAATCCCCGGCAATGCAGACCAGATCGTACTTCGGACCTTGATCGATCAGCCACTGAAACCAGGGTAAACGATAATGAAGGTCGGCCGTGAGGAGGATTTTCATACCTGGGGCCGCACATTGGCGTCCTATCTCTCTTGATCATCGCAACTCAAAAAGGTAGAGCACCGCTGCCATGCCGGGCTGAACAGCCTCTCGACGGTTTCCAGCTCCTTCGCGTACTTGACCATCATATTGATGAAATATTTGGTGTGCCAGAAGGCCTCCAAAATCGGTTTGGTCTCCGCTTCCCAGTTCGCATTGGTCGTTTCGCTAAACTGGTGGGCGGTTCCGGCCTCGACGATTCGGGCATACTCGAAGTTTGGCGGATCGTCTTCCCCGCCGATCTCTTTAATAAGCGTAAACGCCGCCTTAACCGGACTTGAAGGAAAAACACCTTATTCGATCCATGGTAAAATCGATAGACGCCGTCCTCCTCGGCCTCTTCCAGTTCACGGGCTAGTTCTTCCAGCTCCGGGAGCCGTGCCTTGATACGAAGAAATAATGTGTTGATCCGCTCCTGATGGGTGTGAGATCTGATGATCCCGCGCATCTTTTTCAAGTAGCGGTCCTCGGGTCTTGGTTCCTGATCGGATGATTCGCTTATGGGCATACCACTTTTACATTTCGCGAGTTTTGGGGCTGGATCGCTCAATATCGCTCTGCTCTGAATCGCGAGTCCGCGTCCAGGTGTTGGAGTGGATTGCTAGCCCAGCCTCCGAGGTGCCAGGCTTAACCGAGCCTGGAAAGCTCGTGCTGCCTTTCATGGAGACGCGTGTTCTTTTCGTACAATGCTAGATCAAACCGGTCTGAAAATGGCGGGACCCGCCCCGCGTCGCCGCCATCAGGCGGGCACTTTGGCGATCGGGATGTTTTCGCGTTGATCGATACCCATTTATGCGTGCGCAATCTGGATCTCTTTCGTCGGTCCAGTCGCGCTTACGAACAAGCCGGAACGGTGTTTTACGCGGCTTCGGTCATCGGAACCACATGGCCGATGCATTGGGCGGTCTGATGACCGAGTTTTGCAGACCCCGTTTAGGCCCTAGGGGCACCACATTTTCCGTCTGGGCTGGCGGTACCGGCGCTTTTAGGTGATGACCCAATCCGAACGCTGACTCTTTGGCTTTCGCGTCAGCGTAGAAAGCTCTGGTTATCGAAATATCAGCGTGGCGGAGCGCTGTACTGGCTGCAAAGATTCCGTGTACCTCAGTCAGTTTAGAGCCAAATTCCTTCCTCAGCGTGTGGAGCGGTTTATTGGCTTCTATTATACCGTGCTGCCGAAGCCATCGGTTGAGCACCTTAAAATGTCTCTCACAACGGTAATGCAGGCGAGGGATGTCCGGCTTTGGCTTTCCTCTGGATTCGATCACGAAGATGCCTTTTGCGCGTGCCCGATAGCCTCTAAAAATCTCCATCACTTCTCCGTCAACCGGAACGTCACCGATGCTGTCTTCAGTTTTTGGATGGAAAAAGCTCGTCGGCTCAATCCGGATAACGCCTTGATCCCATTTAAATTTGGACCATTCCAGGAGATCGATTTCGTGACGCCGAAGCCCTACCATCACCCCGAGCAGGAAAATTTTGAAAAGTTCGGGCTCGTTATCAACTAGTTCAGCACTCGCAGCTTGAATCAGTTCGGCAACGTTGATTTCGCTTCGATATTTCAAACTCTGCCGAGGCTCGAATTCGATCCCTTCAAACGGAAGAGGGGAGGGTAATTCGATGCTTAGATGGCGGACGATACCGGGAGCAAACAGGGACTTAGCGCGGCGGAGAAAAGGAGTTAAACGAGACTTTCGCCCTTCGAAGCTGAATTTCATTCCCTTCTCGCGATAGAAACGCCCGTTTCCATGCCTGAACCTTATCTGGCGTCAATGCCCGAAGCTTGACCGCGTGCACCCTTCCCAGCCAGTTCCTGATACCCTCCGGTCTTGTAGTCGAATTTATCATTTCCTGCGCTGATCCCAAAAACATCTGAAACGATTTTTCGAAGGGCCTTGGAGTAATCCTCAAGTGTTTTGGATCGCCGTCGGCTCTTCCGCTTTCACTTCGTTGAGAAGTTGCCCACTGTAGCGTTCTGGCGTTTTTGAGGGGATGCGAGAGCGGGGCGGTATTTTTGAAGCGTTCCCTCCCATCCGTTGCCTTTGATTGAAAGGTAAATATCGCGTGCCCTTGTCGCCGCCGATTCGATTCCAACGCGGTGCATGCCTTTCAGGCAGAAGTATTGCGCGGTTTCTTAGTTGAGCAGCGAGAGAGCGTTTGGTCATTCTGAAATCCCTGAAGACGGGACTTTGTTCGCCGCAGACGATATTTATGATTTGGCGCTGCCGTCGATCCGGCTGACCCAGCGGCGCTACTTTCTTCTTCTCAGGTCGAGGTCGTCGAGAACTTGCTGCGTGTCGGATAAAATGCCAATGATTTTGCGGATTGGAAGAGGCCGTTTTCGCACCAGCGTTGGCACGACTTGAATCTCGTCCTCCAGTCCGAGTTGAGGATTTTTCGTGATATCAACCATCTCGATTCGGTAGCGGCCAGCAAGGTGCTCTTCGCAGAGCCGCTTTAGATTACGCACGGCGATGTTGAATCTCGTGGTGGTTCCAGAGACGTAGAGGCGCAGGTCCCATTCCTCGGGTGCTGAGGCTTTAGTCTTTGGGCGCGACGACCAGATTCGGTGACGATCCGATAACGAAGGAACAAAGCATGTTTTCTTCTCAAGATGATCGAACCGGCAGCAGTTCTTCGCGGCACGTTCACCGCTTTGCTCACCGAGATGAGGCGCAAGGGCTGGATTTAGGACCGAGATGAGTCGCATTGGAGATCGCCGAGAAAAGGCCTACCTTCTGGATTATGAAAACTGGACTCTTGCGGGGGTTTAGCGGCCTTTGCCCTGGTGACCACCGGATTTTCCGGTGGGTGGCACGGCGGCGGCGGCGGATGGCACGGCGGTGGTGGTTGGCGCGGTGGCGGTTTTCGAGGCGGATCTACGGACGCGGTTACTACGGCGGTCGCCGCTACTGGAATGCCGGCGACCATCGATGGAACGGCGGCTGGCGCTGGTGGGGCGGCGGCTACAACCCGTGGTGGCTCCTTCCGGTTCCATGGCCTTACCCGTATTACGGTTATTACGGACCAGGGTACGGATACGGCACGGACCCGGTTACGGCTACGCATACGGATACTGAGAGTGGCAATGTTCAGCCGAAATGCGGTGGTGGTAAAAACTTAACTGGCGAACGCAATGGCTGAACGAAGGTCTTCGGGTTTCCCAGGGCAAGAAGCCGGGCTATAGCTTTTGTCAACGCTACGGTTTGGAAGTGCCAATCCTCGCCGGTTTCAGAATTAGAGGCAACGGGGGACGGCGAAACATCCAGCGGAATGCAATTTAGACAACTCGGAACAACGTTTAATTAAAGCCGTTTCTCCACCCTCGGTACAACAACCGTTCCATCCGGTAGCAGGACGACAAAAAACATTTGTCTCATCGGTCCCTTGATGGTGTCTGAAAAGCAAATCAGCCAGAACGTGGCCGGCGTTGTCCGTAATTCTTGCGATTCCAGCGCGCCGACCTGTACGTGGTAGAAGGTCGTCATAAAATCGGCAGCGATCTCTGCCGCTTTCTCTTTCGTGACCGCGTTCGGAGAATTCTGTTCACCAGCGTCAAAGACGTATTCCAGCGTGCCGCCGTCCTTGGCCGCGCCTCGGTATCGGAGCAGCTCTACCGCCATGCTTGGAGACGCCAGCAGGAGGGTGATCAGGATTGTCGCGAGGTAGGGCATCGTCTGCCTTTGATCATCCTCCGCCATATCTAGAGGCAAGGTCAATCTGTCGAAAAGAGTATAGGAAAAACGATTTAAAGGGACGAGACTCATTTCGCAGAAAGTAACAAAAATGACTCATCTCCCTGCAACAATCGTTGCTGTCGAAAAGCAACCGGGAAAGCATAGAGTATTTGTTCGAATTCTA
The DNA here is from genome assembly GCA_963793135.1 of uncultured Verrucomicrobiae bacterium. GTDB lineage: Bacteria > Verrucomicrobiota > Verrucomicrobiia > Chthoniobacterales > JAFAMB01 > JAFAMB01. The sequence continues at coordinate 226,562 of CAWBYX010000010.1, read as the reverse complement.
CTTCGAAAGTATAGAGGTTCCTTCAACACCTTGAAGTTCGGGGAAAACAAACCGCTCATAGGGTCCTGTCAAAACGGACGACTCGACCTTATTTATTACCGGGACCCCCACCTCAAAGCGGGGCAGTCGTTCCCATTGTGGACGATTCAGTAAACGATGCAATCATAGCCGATTTTGGGTTCCAGGCCTACCGCATAGTTTTAAAATAATGGCTCCAGAAACGAGTCCTTTAAGGCAAACGAAAGCCTTTTCAGCTATTGGAAAACCCTGGGGAACCGGGCACAAGGATTCTATCGGCACAAGCTCAGTGGGGGCGCGTCGGGTTTGCGTCGCAAATGCGATGGGAGCGGCGAGAGGGTATCAGACGTGCCGGGGATTCCCCATAGCTCGTCGTCATCTAAATTAATGCAATGGATTCTCGTGCGTGAGACCCGGCTGAGACTCGGGCTTCGTATTTGGTCGAAATTGCTACCGTCAATTCATCGGCTTCATGGGCTTCATGGGTTCCATTGGCTTCATGGGTTCCATTGGTTTCATCGGCTTCATCTGAGCGATTTGCTCATTCGATTCTTTAAGCGTCAGTTTCTCCGCATTCTCCAGCTTGGGCTTGCTTCGCATCGATTCGATCTGATCACTGTGGACCCCGATAAACCGAACGCCATTTTTGCCCTCAACACGGAGAACGAGGTTCTCGCGGGTCCGAAACAACTCCGGGGGCTTCGACCATTCGCCGGTAGTAAAACCGGTGCTCTGATTTTGCTGTTGCCCAGAGTCACCGCTGCTCACGGCCACCTGTGTTTCTTCGCCGTGATTTTGAACGAGGAGTCGTTGTCCATTTCCGATATCGCAGGAATACGCCATAATCAATGTCCTTCTTTAATTTCCTAATTTGGGGCGGCAACCGTCAACCGGACCTGCCACCGAGTAAAGACTTTTTACAAAAACCGTATCCGTTAACTAAAGAGTGCACAACTGAAGCATAGCCGGCGGGGCGGGAAACCGATCGCTCCAAGAATCTGTTCGTCCTTGCTCAAGATCGTGGATCTCGAAATAGGCAACGGTCGGTGTTGGTTGAAGAAATCAAAGACCAATTACTGAACGGGCGATAGCGCGAGCAATTCGAAAAAGAGATCCTATACCCATATTTCGTTAGCCTGATGCTCCATTAACCCGTCAAGAGGGGTCGTTCATCAAAGGTCGAAATGTATTGCATTGTAGTGTAAGCTCCCAGGATTTGGCGGGATTCCCTGAAAAATGGCACTTGGGAAATTGTATCTCTTGTCGGATTAGGGTTAATCTGTAGGCGTTATCACGCTTTTCAATACGCTTTGCCGAAACGACAACGGACGGAGGGTGTCCTTTTCAGCTGGACCGTGGATAAACCAAATAAGGAATTGATCGCGCTTGAAAGGCGCTGGGATATCAGGAGTGGAGTCGGCTTGTGGTGCGCCATCGTCGGGATCGCCTTGCAGGGTTTTGCGGTTTGGCTTTCGCCTTAGGAACCCGAAATACCTGGCGGACGCAATTGTCGACTGGTATTCGCAGGCCGCAGTTCCTGAGGCTAACTGCGACATACTGGCCTATGCCTACCGGGCCATGACCTCTCGAAACGCGATTACATTCGGCGCAGTTGGACATTTGGATTGGGCGTACCCTGTCGCGGATGACCGAAGTTCAGGGTCCGTCCCGCTGAGTAAACTTAGGTCTGGTTTTTGCACAAAGATCCGTTTAGATCGTTCCACGTCGCCCGAAAATGCTTCTCATCAAGGCTGCTCTCAACTAAGCGATCCAGCGTCTGCTCGGTGACGTGATTCGCGCCGCACGAACAGCGGGTATACTTTTCAAGAATCTCATCATCGCCCATTTCCGTGACGGAGAAATCGCCCTGCTGGACTGCGTGGTTTCTAAGTTGAGCAGCTAGAGAGCGTTTGGTCATTGTGCAAATCTCGTACACATGCGCTACAACTAGCCCGGCCCTCGGGTAAAAAGTTCCCGTTAACACCCGGATGGCCGGCGGTCGCTGATTGAGGGAGCGCTCTCAAAGACCAACTCCGTTCGCAGCAGGCGGGGAGCGTGGATTCCCGTGGGTGTTTCGGGTTCAAATTTGACCTAGTCTCGACGTGATCAACTGGTCTGAGGTGAAATCAGGTGACTTCCTTCCGGGGTGCCCATTTCGAACTACGCTCGCAGTGGTTCGACACGTCTTCGTGCTTCCACCCTGGCAATATGACATCCATAGCGACAGTATTGGATATCCATTAAAGCGCCTAATGCTGCGGGAGTGCCTCGCAAAAGACCGAAAGCGGCTGTGGTCTCAGGCGAATTCAGCCGGGTCCACCGGGCTAATGCTAAGTCCTGATGAACACCGGCTGGGTTCTGATACGGATTGAACTCAGATACCGAGATAGTTCGTCCAGCAACCTTCCTATGGATCCACCAGATGAGTTGGAAGCGTCGAGATCTTCGCGGAAAGGTGTATGGGAAACCTCCAGGAGTGCCAGGTCCTTCAGCATTCCGCTGGCATATAGACCGGGCTTAAGATGGATTGTAGCTTTTTCCTGCCGTAGAAAAGCCGGGACATTACTGTGCCGATCGAGAGGTCCAAAATCTCGGCGATCTTCTGATATTGGAGGTCTTCTATCTCCTTCAGGACGATGACAGCGCGATGTTCTGGAGAAAGCTTTGCAAGAGCCGCGTTGATGTGCTGACGGATTTCAGTAAGTCGATAGTTGGCACGGGGACTAGGAAGAGAACAGGGAATCGCATCGTCAAGTTCTACCTCCACGCGACGCTTCCTTGCGACGGGCTTATTCATCAAGATGACATCGACAGGTTTTCAAGATTGTTTCTAACCTGACGCAGGAGAACCAAGAGTTGGCGGCGCTTTTCGCTGTCCAGGTCTTTAACGGCGAGCATTGCCAGACGTTCGCTCTGGCGATGGAGAGTTCTATGGACAGCGTGTCCAGCACGGGTCAACTCAAGTCCAACGCTTCTCCGATCTGTCTTCTGATCCTTCTGTACACTCAATAAGCCTCTTTCCTTCAGGCTTTTGATCAGACGGGCCAGTTGTCCTTTGTCGCGAGCGGAATTCGAAACCAGGTCGCTCAGAGTCGCGCCGGGATGACGTGCAAAAAAGCCCAGAAGCTTGCCTTCCATGTGGGTCATGTGACGCGAGCCGTCCGGCAATCCGCGATATTGCTGCGAACGAAAGAGATGCATGATGGTGTGGATCAAATCAAATACCTCGTCGGAGGCGTTGATGGATTTACGGTTGATATTATCAACAGAACCACTTGTCATGGTAGACAATATCAACCATAGTTGAGCTCTCATGGAAGCTTTATCTGAGATCGCAATGAAATCATCGCTTAACGATCCACAAGTAACGGAAATCCTCGACGCGCTCTACGCGGACGCGGCGAAAAGTGATGTTCTAGCGCGCAATACGGTCCGGGGTTCGGATGCGGCCGGAAAAACCGAAGCCGATTTTTACAGAGCGGCCCGAAAATCTTACATGGCAGTAGGCCGTGATTTTGGAAACCTACTTTATAGTCTCGCACGAAGCAGCAAAGCAAAGACGGTAGTCGAATTTGGAACGTCTTTCGGAATTTCCACAATCTTCCTGGCGTCGGCGATCCGTGACAATGGGTCTGGCAAGGTCATCACGACCGAATTCGAACCCGAAAAAGCAGAGCAGGCAAAGCGGAACCTCGCGGCCGCCGGTTTGGAGCAATGGGTTGAGTTTCGCGTCGGCGATGCCTTAAAAACTCTATCCGATCCGCCCCGCGCGATTGATATGATCTTTCTTGATGGAGCCAAGAGTCTTTACTTCGGTGTCCTCAAACTTCTGGAGCCGCAACTCCGGTCCGGGGCAATTGTGGCTAGCGATAACACCGACCATGCTGGCATGGCTGCTTTCCTCGACTACATCCGAGATTATCGTAACGGGTACACGTCGGCGGCGATCTTAACCAGTGGCGAGAGAGGCAAAGCCCACGAAATCACCCTACGCCATTGAAAATGCTTATGGGTGAGAAGGTGAAGTTTCGAACCAGGCAGCAGGTCATCCGGGTTTTCCGTGGCATGATTTTAGCGGCCGTTATTTTGACCTCCGCACTAATGGTCTTGCCTTCCAAGTCAGCGAAGGCAGACACCCCGCAATCAGCCACGTCTAAAATCGTCGAGGACGCGAACGCCTTCCTTGCCACGCTAAGCGAGAAGCAGCGATCTGCGGTCCTCTACAAATTCGACGACGACCAGCAGCGGGTCCGTTGGTCTAATCTCCCGACGGGATTTGTACCCCGGGGCGGATTGAGCTTGGAAGAATTAAGCGACACCCAGCAGAAGGCTGCGTTGGCTCTGGTGGCCTCAACTCTTAGTCAGAAAGGCTTCGAAAAGGTCGAGGAAATCAGGGAGGCCGACGACGTTTTGAAGGCAACCCCGCATCAGCATCCTCCATTCGGGGACAATAAGGAGGGTGGGACAGGGCATGCCCCGTTTGGCGAGGATAAAAATGGCCCGGCAGGTGGCGGCTTCAAAGGCGACGCGCCAAATCACGAGATGTTTGGCAAAAACCTCTACTATATTTCCATCCTGGGAACGCCTTCGGAAAAAGACCCGTGGATGCTGCAGTTCGGCGGTCATCACTTGGCACTGAACATTACGATCGTGGGAGAACGCGGCACTCTCACTCCCAGTCTGACCGGAGCTCAACCTGGCACGTACATGGCTAACGGCAAAACAGTGCGTCCGCTGGGTCAGGAAAACGACAAAGGGTTCGCCCTGTTGAATGCGTTGGACGATGCCCAGCGCAAGCAGGCGATCTTGAATTATCGCGTAGCGGATCTAGTGCTCGGCCCCGGGCACGACGGCCAGACGATCCAGCCTGAAGGTTTGAAGGCGTCCGGCATGGACGAGAAGCAGCGCTTGATGCTCCTCAACTTAATTTCGGAATGGGTGGGCATCGCGAATGACAACTTCGCGACGGCTCGGATGGGGGAAATCAAAGCGGGCCTTGAAGAAACCTGGTTTGCCTGGAGCGGACCCACCGCGGTGGAACCGGGTAAAAACGGCACCTCCTACTACCGGATTCAGGGACCAAAGCTTGTTATCGAGTACGCGCCACAGCCCGGCGAGGATCATGTCCACACCATTTACCGTGATCCAACCGATGACTACGGCCGTGCGCTCACCAGCAAATGAAAAGGTTACTAGCCTTTTGCGCCGTCATGTTCCTGTCGGTGGCGACTCCGGCCTTAGCTCATAGGCTGGATGAGTACCTGCAAGCCACGACATTCATTATGGACGGAGACCATGCCGAGGCGAAGATGCGCCTTACTCCCGGCGTCCAAGTGTCTGACCGAGTGCTTGCGGCCATCGATGCCAATGGGGACGGCGTCATCTCTGAAGCCGAACAGCAAGCTTATGCGAAGCGCGTAAGCCGTGATCTATTGCTAAAAATCGACGGCTACCCTTTGCAGGTTCGGCTGGTCTCTTCCACGTTCCCCAAGCTTGAGGAGATGAAGGAAGGGATCGGCGACATCCTTCTGAACTTCGAGGCCGACCTGCCCCACGGTGGCCTCAACCGAAGGCTTACCTTCGAGAACCATCATCTCAGCGCAATTTCCGTATACCTCGTCAATTGCCTTGTCCCGAGCGATCCGAGTATTCATGTCACCGCTCAAGGCAGGAATTACGATCAGTCATTTTACCAATTGGACTATTCCCAGACTGGTGTGCGTTCGCCCGTTCCGCCATTTGGCCTTTGGTCAAGGCTCATCGCCTGGCTGGATCAGACAGGTAGCGGATCTCTCTTCAAGGCATTTTTCTACCAGGGCATTCACCACATCTTCACTGGCTATGACCATCTCCTGTTCATCAGTGGACTGGTTCTGGCAGCGACGACGTTTTGGGAACTGATAAAAGTGGTCACGGCCTTTACGATTGCACACACCATCACCTTGTCGCTGGCGGCCTTTAACCTCGTGTCTCTGCCCCCGTGGCTGGTTGAGCCTCTCATTTCCGCCAGTATTGTCTTCGTCGCGCTCCAGAATGTCTTCTGGCCAAGCCGTGCCAGGGGCTGGAGCCGGCTGGGCGCCGCTTTCTTCTTTGGGCTATTTCATGGACTCGGATTCGCGGGCGGATTGCTTGAGGCAATGCGCGAGATGAACACCGGGACGATGCTCCTGGCCATCCTCGCCTTCAGCATCGGTATCGAGTTGGGGCATCAGATGGTTGTTTTGGCTTTGTTCGGTTTCCTGAAAGCAGCGCGTCGTTCGCAACCTGATGCTGTCAGGCGAACGCATTTATCGATGGCGTTCCAGCGGATAGGGTCGGCGGTGATTTCCCTAGCTGGTGTCTACTACCTTTGCTTGGCCCTTACCGGTAACTCGTGAGCGAAGGCAAAGCAGGCATAGCTTATGGGTGGAGCTTTATCCAGGATATCGAAACCTTTACTCACGTCGGCCTTGGCGTATCAACTTGCCAGATCCATAAGGCAACTCATTTAAACGCTCTCAGACGGTCTCCTAGTTGCGCGCATTGAGATTATCCCGAATCTACGAGACGCCGATTCCTCTGAAGCGAGGCTTTAGTCCTCGGGATCAGCAGCCCGGTCGATTACCCAGGTAGATGATGCGCCGCCGCGCAATTGCCTGATTTTTCCAGGCTACTACCTGCTGTTCCTGCTAAACAGTTCGGGTGCACCTCTGATTGTTAATTTCGTCAAGGTGCCCAGCCATCCGGCAGATAAACCGGCGAAAAAGAAAGGTGGCCGCGCCCGCAGGCGATGTGAAGTTTCACTGGGCAATCCGTTCATTTCCCGCGATGGCCCGTACGCGACGGTGAAACTATGGGAGTTTGAGCGAAGTAGTAACTTCTGCAAACTGCATGAACAATCGAGCTTGATTGGCATCGAAAAAAATTCGAAGAATCTCCTCGCCAGACGATTACGTTTCCCATGATGCAATCAATCTCTACACCGGGGGAATGGGACCGAAGAGCGCCGACCGGAGACATTGCGGAAGAGGTGTCTGGAAAATATCGTTGTGGCTGGCGCCCGGAATTTCGAGGAACTTTATTCGACGCATATCAAGTTCTGCCAGGGATCGGCCCATTTTTGAGGGGACGATATCGTCCTTTTCGCCATGAAAGATGCAGATTTCCGGGATCTCATCCTGGGATAAAATCGTTTTTAGAGAAACGACATTGTCGAACCGATGTCGGAGGAGGGGCCCCAAACGGATGTGTATCTGTGTCCGAACCATGTCGTCCATGGTGGTGAAGGTGGAAGCAAGAATGATCTTGCTAACATGATTTCTGGCTGCGAATTGGAGGGCGGCGGCTCCTCCAAGCGAGTGTCCCAGGACGCACAATCTTTCGCCACCAAGTTTCCAGGATTTCTTTTCCAGAAGAGTTTGCAGAGCACGCTCTGAGTTCTCAAGGATCGCGCACGGATTTGGCCTTCCTTGACAAATTCCGTAACCGGGATAGTCGATCAGCAAATAGCCGCTGTCGGATTCAGGAAATTCCCGAATCAGGCTCATCCAGGATAAGGCGAGATCACCATTGCCTCCGAACAGAAGCCAAACATTCTTCGGCGCGATGTCGGAATGCTCGTTTCGCCAGAAGAAAGCGGCTTGGTTACCACGCGATGTTCGGAACCGGATTTCCTGAACAAAGGCTCTCCTCGCTTCGTTTAGTTGCGCTGTCGAGTATCGTGCCGGAAAATAAATGAATCGGTGCTGAAATACCACCGCGAGAAATGCCAGACCAATCAGCATTGCCGCAGCGGAGAGCCACGCAGTGATTTCTATCATTCTTAAAATTGTACGGGATTTTTCATCTATCGGCCGACGAAGTTCATCAAATTCCTGCCAGCTCAGGCGATACTCTCGCGAGAGCCTCGAGAATACGATAACCGAATTGATCAGTTGTCTTTGCTAAGGTAATCTTGTGGGCAGCGATCCGTACGGACCACCCAGGAAGATGAAAGTTTTTCTCGCCGCAATTCTCATCCTTACAGGTCTTTCAGGGCTGACTCTTGCCCAATATTCCGTGCAACTCGATCTCACGGAGCAAAAGGCGTATCTTCTTTACAACGATCGAGCGATCATGGAATCCCAGATCAGCTCCGGCCGCCCCGGTCACTTGACGCCGGCAGGAACGTTTCATATCACCAACAAGGACCTGAACCATGTCTCCAGTATCTACGGACGAATCGTTGACCGCCGAGGTCGGACCGTGGTGGCGGATGCTGATGTGGACATGCCAACCCCGGCCAGCACCAAGTTCGTCAATGCGCCCATGCGGTATTTCATGCAGTTCGCCCCTGGTATTGGCATGCATGCAGGATATCTCCCGGGTTATCCGGCCTCTCATGGTTGCGTGCGGATGCCGGAGCAGAACGCAATAGCTTTTTACCGGGCGGTCTCAGTCGGAACTCCGGTGATCGTGTTCGGATCGATTTCCCGGAACCGGCAATATCAAGTTTACAACCGGGACGACAATCAACGTTATTACGATCAGTTTTACAACAATCCTCGCTACTATCAGGGGCGGACCTTGACTCCTCTGCAAGCCCCTTGGTGGCAATAATCAAGGAAAAGCACGCTACGCCGTGCTAGTGTACCGTCTCCTAAATCCCTTGAGTTTCGTTGCGTTCAAAATGGGCCGCCGGCAAGGCGCGAGGAGGGCGCATATCTGAATCGATACGTAACCGACGAGCAACGCAGCCGCCGGCCCATTTTCAACGCAACCCTCCGGGCCGCGGCCAGTTGGCTGTTTTTCCGCGTTGCTCTCTCGACCCGTATGACACAGATTTGGGCGCTTCGCTCGCGCCTTGAAAAACAGCCAACTGACCTGCGGCGAAACTCAAGGGATTTAGGAGACGGTGCACTAGTTGCGTAAACCGAATGAGGGGGTTAACAAAAGTGCATACGTCACCGTTGAACCGCGCATAGTACCAGTAGCGGCTATTTGTCCGAAGTCGTTGATGTGACCAACTGAAATAATTTGCCAGTTCCCATCAAGTAGATCGTTCAAGTTGTGCATTTTGCCGTCGTAAACGAATCCGCCGGTTACTCCGGTATAGGTTCCGCCCGAGTATGTAATAGTTCCTAAAAGGTTCCCAACGACTATTCCGATGCTATTTATCGATACGCCTTCGCTACCTAGAAAGCCTTGAGGTGTACCGAGAGTAATGAACTGACCATTTATATACAAGACCGCTTTATCATAGCCGTTATAAGCAGCACTTCTAAGCGTTCCAGTGATCCAGCCATTATCATTAATAGCCTCTGGTGTGAAATTCGTACTTTGGGCGCCCCCGATTGCCTTCATCGTACCGTTAGTCCAGAGAAAAGCTTCATAGCTGGACTCATACCCAGGTACGGCTGTGGCAATTCCAACTACTTGATCTGCATTATTGATGCCATAGCCATAGCTAAACCAGCCTCCGAGCGTACCAAGGTCAGTTAGCAAGCCGTTGCGACAAATGAAACCGTGTGAATAACCGAAAAATTTATAAAGAGTTGGTCCAGCATCGTAGCTTCCGGAGACGTCCCCTCGATTATTAATCGCTATGGCGTCAGCGCTAGCGCCACCATCACTTGTTCCTTGGGCAATATCGATCATAGTACCCTTCTGCCAAAGGAATGCGTCGAATGCACCGTAATCAACCCCACCTTCAGGGCCTCCGGGATTGGAAATATCCCCGACCACAATATCCGAATTGTTTACCGCTTCGCCTTCGGTGGACTCGTAGTATGGAGCTTGAGGAGTGTTATATACTCCTAGATCTATTATTTTGCCATTCTTATAAAGAAAGGCATGATTTATCTTGTAATAGGTATCCTTAATTCCAATCGCGAGGGTACCGACGACCTCGCCCTTGTCATTAACGCCCTGAGCAGAGCCGGGAGCGATGGCGATGACGTGGTATTTGAATTGGGCTAGCGCCACGGTAGAACACATTGCACTCATTATCAGGCAGAGTGATGCCGTCAGGGTTGTGCTGGTGGGATGATTCATGTGAATGACTGAAAGGTAGACTATTTTCGACTGTGGCTGGACCCCAGAACTCGAAATGCTCTAGCAGCCATACTCACTAGACTGAGAAGCATTTTTAATCCGAGCATTGCAAAAGATGAAGTAGCGGATGCGTTCCCCTCAGGGGTCCCGAGGTTGCGATGGGCCAGGCGACCCCAAACGTTCTCTCAACGTTTTGCGAGACGGTGCACTGGATCGCTAGTATGTTTCGACCCAAGTATGGATAATGAACCTGGCGAAAATGGGACTCCTCAAGAGTTTGCACGGACGATCCACGATGAGGTCCAAATCGCACGTGACACCGCACTGAAGGCGCATCAGCTCTTCCTTCATTCGGATCACGCAGCTGCAACTGGGTTCATGCACCACGTCGACCAGTTAAATCATGTGTTGGCCGGTTTGAACAGGATGAGTGAGAAATCGACTGATCGCTGAGATGGTCCGTAACTTGTGCTTCGACGGCGTCGCGGCGAACCCGCTGCCGCCTACTATTTCTTCGAATCGATCTCACCTGACTTTTTGATGGCGCGCAGCAGCTGCCAACCGAGATAAGCCGCTAAGAGATAGCCGACACCGCCAAAGACCGAAACGCCGGCGATGGTAGGCGGCGCTTTCAACAGTCCGAGCACCAGGCGATTGATCACGGGGTCGATATGACGAAGGTCCAGGTGGACGGAGAAGGTGCCGTCGCGTACCCGCTTGAGAACATCGCCCAGGTCACGCGGCAAAGACTCGGCGAGTCGCTCCCAACGCGAAACGCGTGCTGAAGCCGGCCAAGGATCCGCCGGCCCGAGAGCCGTCGGCGGGCCGTGGCGGGCGGCACGGAGCCAAGGCGAAGGATACTTTCCTCCAGATCAACCGAGTTGTGGTTGACGACTGCTATGAGCATTTCATCGAGTCCTTCCGCCAGTTCTTCGTCGAGCCGGCCGGTCATGCCGCAGTCCAGCACCCCGACCACCCCGCCGGGGAGGAGCATCAGGTTGCCGGGATGCGGGTCGGCATGGTAGAACGCATCGCGGAAAATCATCTGGAGATACATATGAGCGCCGCGCCAGGGTGCCTCACAGCTCCACGGATGACGCGGCACTGCATGCTACCGGCGCGAGTGGCTATCACCAAAAGCAATCAGACCAGGTTCAAAAGAGTATAACAGAAGCTGAAAAGTTGCCGTAGTTTGATCGGACAATCGATTGAGAAATTTTCATCGGAAAAGCTAGAGTGTAAGGCGAGTTATGTTGCAAAGCATTAAAGAGTTGTACGGGAAAAAAATCAGCGCCTCCGATGGGGACGTCGGCCATATAGGGGATTTCTATTTTAATGATCAACAATGGGTTGTCCGATATGTGATTGTCGAGACAGGTTCATGGTTGTCAGGGCTTTCAGTGCTGCTCTCTCCACGCGCCTTCGGGAGTGCTCATCCAACCGGGGACGCCCTGGTGGCAAATTTGACTCGGCAACAGATTGAAAACAGTCCTCCGATCGAGTCGCACAAGCCAGTCTCACGCCAATATGAAGAGGAGTATTATCGTTACTATGGTTGGCCGTCCTATTGGGAGGGAGGCGATTTGTGGGGTGTGGGCGGGTTTCATTTTCTTCCGCCGTCATATCCTCCGCCGGATCAGCAGGCGACCGTAGGTGACAAGTCTCTGACCGGCGAAGATCCTGGGTTGCGGAGTACCCGAGCGGTCAGCGGCTACCATATCCAAACCAGCGAAGGAGAAATTGGCCATGTCATTGATTTTATCATCAATGATGAAAATTGGACGATTTGTCAGCTGATCGTTGAGACCGGCCATTGGTTTTCCGGCAAGGAGATCGCGATCCCTCCACAACATGTCGGGCGTATCAGTTATGAGGATTCCAACATATCGGTCGACATGACCAAGGAAGCCATCATGCAGGCGCCGGAATACCATTTGCCTGCGGCTGGTGCAGCAAGTGACGATACGGAAAAATAAGAGCTGAGGTACGCGGTGGGGTCGAATGTTAAACGATCCTCCAGGCACGAGTGCCAACATAATTGTAGTCGCCTGACAGGTGAATGGCGATTGTCTCCTTCACTGAGTACTCAGTTATCCATTCTCCATGCTGGCGCTCACGAAGGCCGGCCCTTTCGCTCTCGCCCTTTCCGTTGATCTTGAGGCGGTTACGATCTAGGATAGCCGTCCACTTTCCCCCTTTTGGATTATGAAATCGAAGCCCGCCCCAAACCCTCGCCAATTTTCAGCACCGATGTTGGATGGACCGGAGAGAGCCCCCAGTCGTGGAATGTTATACGCGGTGGGATTCAAGAAAGAGGATTTTCAGAAGACCATTGTCGGAGTTGCCTCGACTTGGAGCATGGTCACCCCATGCAACATGCATATCGACAAACTGGCCCAGGAATCCGCCAAGGGCGTCGATGGGGCGGGGGCAAAATCGATTATTTTCAACACCATCACGATTTCTGACGGCATCTCGATGGGAACCGAGGGCATGAAATACTCGCTTGTTTCCAGGGAAGTCATCGCTGATTCCATTGAGACCGTCGCTGGCTGTGAAGGCTTCGATGGGCTGGTTGCCATTGGGGGCTGTGACAAGAATATGCCGGCTTGCCTGATTGCCATGGCACGGCTCAATCGGCCGTCGGTATTTGTCTATGGGGGGACGATCCTCCCAGGCTGCATCGGCAATCGCAACATCGATATCGTCTCGATCTTTGAAGCCGTGGGTGCTCATTCCAACGGGAAGATTACTGATGGTGAACTGGAAGAAGTCGAATCGTGCGCGATTCCAGGACCCGGTTCTTGCGGAGGAATGTACACGGCGAACACCATGGCTTCGGCGATCGAGGCACTCGGCATGAGTTTGCCCAATAGCTCTGCGCAGTTAGCAGTTTCAAAGGAAAAGCTGGCCGATGCGGCTTCCGCCGGGGCAGCCGTCGTGGAACTGGTCAAACGCGGAATTCGCCCATCCGATATCATGACGAAGGAAGCTTTCGAGAACGCGATGACGGTGGCGATCGCGCTCGGTGGTTCGACCAACGCCGTTTTGCACCTGCTTGCCATGGCGAATGCAGCAGGTATTAAACTGAAGCTCGATGACTGGACACGAATTGGCAAAAAAGTTCCGGTCTTGGCCGATCTTAAACCGAGCGGCAAACATCTGATGTCGGAACTGGTCCAGATTGGCGGGATCATGCCGCTCATGAAAATGCTTCTCGGCAATGGACTTTTGCATGGCGACTGCCTGACGGTGAGCGGGAAAACGCTGAAACAGAATCTTGCGAAAGTGCCGGATTATCCAAAGGAGCAAACGATCATTCGCGGCTTCAAAGATCCGATCAAATCGAGCAGCCATCTGGTGATTCTCTACGGGAATCTGGCTCCGGAGGGTGCGGTGGCGAAAATCTCCGGCAAGGAAGGACTGCGTTTTCAGGGCAAGGCGCGAGTCTTCGAGTCGGAAGAAAAGGCGCTTCGAGCGATCCTGGATGATAAAATTCGCAAAGGGGACGTGATCGTCATTCGTTACGAAGGGCCGAAAGGGGGCCCGGGAATGCGGGAGATGCTGGCGCCGACCTCTGCCATCATGGGCAAAGGGTTGGGAAAAGATGTTGCGCTGATGACCGATGGAAGGTTCTCAGGAGGCAGCCACGGATTCGTCATCGGACATGTGACACCAGAAGCGTTTGTCGGCGGACCAATTGCGATTGTCAAGAATGGGGATCAAATCGAAATCGACGGCGAGAAAAAGGTGATCGATCTGAAGATATCGAAAGCCGAGCTTGCTGAGCGGCTGAAAAAATGGAAGCAGCCGAAACCGAGATATGCCAAAGGTGTTCTGGCGAAGTACGCAGCGCAAGTCACTTCGGCGTCCCTGGGCGCGGTGACCGACTAGCCCGCAAAAATCAGCTAAGTCCGAAGCGACGAACTCATTGCGGGCTAGAAGCTCTTAATCAGACGCTGCGCGCTCTTAAGAGCCTTTAGAATCAATCCATTAAAACAAACTGTATCGTTCACAATCCCTAAGGATTTGCGAGCGATGTAGGCTAGCCGTCAAATTAGGTCAGGAATGGATCGCTTTTTCGAAAAGAAGTTGTTAGACCGCTTTTATTGCCGTTCTCGATGAACCGCAATTGAACGAAAGCCTCTACCATCGCCCGGACCGGCTGCTCGCGGAAGTCATGCAGTGACGCTGCATGATGCCGCAAACGCCGGATTCGCGCCAATCTAACCCCCTAATCACATGGCCTCCGATCCAGTCCGCCTTGCGGTCGTCGTTATTGCGATCCTCGCATTGATTGTTCTCATCACGAAATTTCGGATTCACCCGTTTATCGCGTTGATTCTGGCATCCTGGTTCCTCGGAATTGCTTGCGGTCTTCCGCCCACGGAGGTCATCAAACATTTTGAGAAAGGTTTTGGGGATGTCCTTAGTTTTGTCGGGATCGTGATTGGCCTTGGCGCCATGTTGGGAGGGATTCTGATCTCTTCCGGGGGAGCAGACGTATTGGCAAACGATCTGATTGCGCTTGGGGGAAAAAAATGGATTCCCTGGACGATGTTTGTAGCCTCCCTGCTGATTGGGCTGCCCTTGTTTTTTGAGGTCGGGTTCGTGCTCCTGGTACCTCTGGCTTTCGTCATCTCCAAACGGATGGATACGCCGATTTTGAGGGTCGGGTTGCCGATGTTAGCGGGTCTCTCGGTCGCGCATGCTCTTGTCCCGCCCCATCCGGCCCCAACCCTGGCCGTCGCCACTTTTCACGCCGACGCTGGAAAGACAATTCTCTATGCAATCTTAGTCGGAATTCCAACCGGCATTTTAGCCGGGCCTATCTTCGCTAACTTCGCGGCCGGCTGGGTTCATTCCGGATCCGCTGCCGGCGCGCTTTTCCCTGGGCCGGAATCGACCGAAGAGGAGACCAAACGAACACAAGCGCGATCAACCGCCGCGCCTGGACCTACCCTCGCTGCGGTCCTCACCACAATCCTCTTGCCTCCGGTTCTCATGATGTCTCGCTCGCTGGCCGATGCTTTCCTTCCCGGACCGAGCTTTTTGAAAGGGTTGATCGATTTTGTCGGAGATCCGATCGCGGCTCTTTTGATTGCTCTCTTTTTTGGAATGTACGCTCTGGAATTGAGGCGGGGACTCTCCATGGATCGTCTCGACGGGATCCTGAACAAGAGCTTGGGTGCGATCGCGGCCGTGGTGCTAATCGTGGGAGCGGGTGGGGGATTCAAAGAGATGCTGATTGCCACCAAGATCAGCGAGCTCATCGGCCAATGGGCGACTCAGGCGCATATTTCTCCGCTCTTTCTGGGCTGGGCAGCTGCCGCAGTGGTCAGAATCGCGACCGGCTCCGCCACCGTGGCCACGATTACCGGTGCGGGAATCATGGCACCGATCGTGATCGGCAATCCAACCGTCAGCAAGGAGCTGATGGTCTTGGCGGTCGGTTCTGGATCCATCATCTTATCCCACGTGAACGACGCAGGTTTTTGGTTGGTCAAGGAGTACTTTCGCCTGAGTCTCCCCGACACCTTCAAATCCTGGACCCTGATGGAGACTCTTTTGTCGGTTCTGGGCCTGATCTTCGTGCTTCTGCTGAGTCTCGTTGTCCATTAAAAGGGGGGGTCCCCTCCGGTGACGCTCGCGCAGAGGCTTGGCGTTCAGAAGCGTTGCCGCTTTGGCTATTCGTTCCAGCCACTCCCGCATCTCGATTCCCGAGAACCGCGTTGGAACGGACCTCTCGGTGACCATCGATTCCCCGTCCCCTTCGAGCAGGCCCCAGCCAAGTGGGACCTCACCCTCGCAAAGCAGCCCAGGAGTGGTCACCAAATAGCGAAGATTTCCGAGTTTGTACCGGCTCATCAGGTCAAATTTCGTGTGATCAAACAATTGACGATGAACGCGTCCAATCTTCTGGATCGTCTGCCGGTAAGCCGAGTGATCGATCAAGCTGAAATCAAAGGTTGCCCATTCCGGGAACAGCGAATCCGAGGTTCGAAGAGACGGGTAATGAACAGCCAGCAGGCTTTCGAGTTTAAGGCGGCGTTCCTGCAGGGTTTTTAACGCGGCTTTGAGCTCGTTTTGACGCCGGTTATCCCGATCCAGGTCTTCCCGGCTCTGTTTGCATTCAAAAACCGCCACCATTGGTTCGCCCTGTCTGCGATCCAGACGGATGGCAGCGACATCCACACGAAATGGGGATCGCGGAGCTCGAACCTCCATGGCGCAGCAACGGAAACCACGTTCATACGCCCAAAGGAACGCCTGCTCCTTTAGGCGTCGGTGCATTTCCGATTCGCCAGTCATCACAAAGGGAATTTGAACAGAAGGAAACGAAGATAGCAAAGAAATGGATGAGGAATCTGGCGATGCCGCTGGACCAGGAGGGCCCGGCCATCGCAATGTTGTGATGATCGACCGATCGAGACACCGCAGCCAAACGCCGTTCCGCCGAACGCTATTGAATGAAGCCGAAATTCTGCATTGTCGGAGCCACCAGCGGCACAGGTTTAAGCATTGCCCGGCAATTGTTGCAAACTGGGTCCAGCCTCCGGGTTCTGGCGCGCTATCCGGATAAAGCCAGACGGCTTCTGGGCAGTCGAGCGGATATCCTCCAAGGTGATGTGACAGATGCCCGGTCGCTTCGCGTCGCCTTGGCCGCAGACGACAAAGCAATCTTTTTCACGGTGGCCGCGACGGGTGGAATGGATGGTCGTGGCCTGTTTGCATCGGAAACCATGATTCGCAACGTAACCTATCAGGGGCTGGTGAACGTGGTCGATTCGGCGCGGGCGATCGGCTTCCAAGGGCGGATCATTCTTCCTTCGGTTTTTGGCGCAGACCGGTCATCGATCATGATTCGCATACTTAACCAGGTTAAACGGGGTCTGCAGCGGAACCTGAGTGAAAGAGAACTTTATCTGCGAACCAGTGGGCTGGACTATACGATTGTGCGCGCGCCAATCCTCACGAACGGGGCGGCCGGTCATGCTGATCTTCGCATCACGGGAGCAACTCATCCCTTAACAGCGGGCCCAAAGCTTTCGCGTGGCGATCTTGCTCGGGTCCTGGTCCTGGTTTCTCAGCAGCCGATCGCCGCACGGAAAACTATTGACCTGTTCAGCGTGAGAGGTCCTTCCCCTTCGGACCAGCAACTTCTTCAGCAGCTGGAACAAATAGCGGCGATGTGTAATCCGAACTCTGTAGGGAATTACGGTGTCGGGCAAGACCACGCGAGAAGTCGGTTTGGGCGGAGCCTCATAAGCGGTAACCGGTGAAATGCAGGCTCCATACTGGCGGCCGCTTAGGGAGATGGGAAACTGGTACGGCATGATGGCATGCAGTCCCCGGCCAGGCGAAGCTTCGCCGCCACCTCGAGCCGGCCATTCGGATCTACAACGTTTTGAGCGTTGCGGTGAGCGCTTCGAGAAGTGGTGGCATCGTCTCGACGGTTTCATCTCCCATGTTGGAGAGGCGGAAGGTCTTGCCCTTGATCTTTCCATAACCGCCGTCGATCTGGAATCCATGTTCATCGCGAACACGTTTGACAAATGTCGCCACATCGATGTTCCGGTTGTTTTTGACGCAGGTCAACGTGATCGATCGATAGCCTTTTTCGGCGAAGAACTCGAATCCGTTCGCATTGACCCAATCATGAACGAGGCGATTGGTCTGCCGATGACGCTCAAACCTGTTTTCAAGGCCTTCGCTGAAAATGTCGTCCAGCTTTGATCGCAAAGCATAAATGTGCGGGATGGTCGGAGTGCTGGGCGTCATGAATTCCTCAGCATTTCGCTTGAATTCGAGCAGGTCAAAATAATAGCCACGATCACTGATTTGCGCAGATCGCTCGAAGGCGGCCTGAGAAGCCGCAAACAGGGACAGACCCGGAGGCAGGGCCAATGCTTTCTGGCTACCGGTCAGCATGAGATCAATGCCAAGATCGTCCATCGGAATTGGCAGAGCCGAAAAGGACGAAACCGTATCGACGATCGAGATCACGTCAGGGTATTTGCGAAAGACCTCGGCGAGCTCCTTCAGCGGGCTCATCACACCCGTCGAAGTTTCGTTGTGGATCAGCGTCACCGCATCAAACTGGCCGGTTGCCAGTTGCGCATCCAATTTTTCCGGATCGACCGGCTTGCCCCATTCCACCTGCAATGGCACGGCTCGTTTGCCGCACCGCTTTGAAACATCCAACCATTTATCCGAAAATGCCCCGCACATGCAGTTCAGGACTGCTTTCTTCACCAGGTTCCGGATCGTACCCTCCATCAGGCCCCAAGCCGATGAGGTCGACAAAAAGACTGGTTGCTGAGTTTGAAAGAGTTGCTGGAGTCTCGGGTAAATCGCTTGATAGAGCGCTTTGAAGTCAGCGCCGCGATGCCCGATCATCGGTCCGGTCATGGCAGCCAATGTCTTCTGCGAGACTTCCACCGGCCCAGGAATGAAAAGCTTGATCGTCTTAGTCATCGGTTCCTGTTGAATCTCGGAAGGCTCCCGGAAAACTCAACTCAATTCTCGAGCGTTCGGCGTTCAGCGTTCAGCGTTCGGCGTTCAGCGTTGCGCAGTTTCGCGCAAACCTCCCTCCTGTCGGCGTCATCGTTCAAAAAGTCAACGCTACGACTCGCTCCCTGATTCATCGGAAGTGGATGACTAACAGCCGCCCGGGGACCGGGTGAAGAACCTGCGGGTGCACCCGCCGAACGCCGACTACGCCGACCTACGCCGACACGCCGACACGTTCCCCCCGACCCGTTTCCCCCTACCCTGGCCACAAAAAATGTTCTAACCGCAGGCGGGTTAGGCGATTTTTCGCTTCTTCAGCGCGAGCACCGCGCGTGTTGGCCAATTTCTCATAGATCGCAGCGGCAGAGCTCCAGGAGCGCCGGTCTTCGAGGATCTGCGCCGCATCGAACCCGGCCCGGAAAGACCAGAGTTGGTCGCCGTCGCCTTCAGCCGCCAGCACGTCATAATAGTTGGACAAAGCATCGTCCAGTTTGCCTAGTTTCTCGAAACATTTGCCTTTCTGATAGAGTGCTTGCTGCTTCCATTCTGTGGTCAATCCTTCGCTCGAGAGGAGCGTGTCAAAGGTACCGATGGCCTGCTCATACATCTTTGGCTCATTGGCCGCCAAGGTGAACAAGGCTTCACCTTTTCCGTCAAGGGCTTGGAAACGGATATCGGTGGGTGGATTCTGAGTCAGCAGATCGTCGAGCAAGACAATTGCCTCTCTTTCATGCTTGGTTTGGCGCATGGTCGTGGCTTGCTCAAGGCGCGCCTGAAATTTCAGCGGTCCGCCGAGCTTGTGCACATCTTCGAAGAGCGAGATCGCGCGATCAACCGAGGCGGGGTTAAGACTTTTCCGAGCGGCTTCACCGGCTAGGAAAAGAGCCGTCTCGACCAGCGGTGAGTCAGGGGAATCCTCACTGACCAGCTCGAACTGGGTCTGGGCATTCGCGAAATCATTTTCCCTGAAATAGAGTTCCCCGAGCTTCAGTCGGACCTCTGCTTTGGCAGGCGAATCAGGATATTTTTGAAGATAATCCTGCGCCATCGCCTGGACCGCGCGCGCACTTTGGGAGGGATCGGAAGCCGCAAGGAAAAACCTGACTCGGTCCGCTTTTTCGTCGGTCTGCGGATCGCCGGTCCTGGCAACCTCGCTCAAGGCTTTTCGGGCCCCGTCCAGGTTAGGCGATTGCCCGGTCATCCGAGTCTCTGCCTGAATGAGGTGAGCCTGAGCCGTCTGCGAATGGTCCGGGAACTGCTGAATGAACCTTTGAAGCGTTTCGTCCGCTGAGCCATTTCCTGCTTTGGCCTGGAGCAAACCCTTGTCGAAAAGCAGATCCCCCATTAAGTCTTTGTCCGCTTTCTGCTCCTCAAGTTCACGAAAGGCTTGTTCAAAAGAGGAGGCATCGCCGAGTTCCAGACTGCAGATCCCCCAATTGAATAAAGTGTTCTGGCGATCGTATCCGAAATTTATCGATAGATGGTGAAAAATGTCCCTCGCGGCGGAGACGTTGCCGCGCAGGTAATTCGCTTCACCCAAAAAATAATTGACCCGAAAACGGTCTTCGCTCGGAAGGTTAGGAGACCGCTTCAGTAAATTCTCGAGCTGCTCAATGGCGTCGTCGATATGCCCGGCTCCCATTTGGTAGCGGCCGAGAGTCAGACAAGCATCGACCGTGGTGGGGTGATCCGGAAACCGTGCGACCAGCTTGCGGCAGTTCTCTGCGGCCTCGGTCGTCAGCCCCTGCTGAATCTGTAACCGCATCAGGTAGTAGAGTGCGTAAGCGGGCCGGTCCGGCCCGGCTGTCTCCGGATTCTCTGCGGCCCAGCGCACCAGTTCCGAAGTCTCGGGGTTATTTTCTCTGGAATAAATTTCGAACAGGTTTTGAAATAATTCACCGAGAACCGCGCTTCTTGGTTGGTCCGCAATCAGTTTCTCCAATTCGGTTTCTGCCTCTTCATACTCCTGTTTTTGAAGGAGAACTTTGGCCATTCCCAGACGCGCCACTGCCACGATGCGAAAGGTCCGATCTTCCGGCTTTTCGAGGACCTTGCTGAAGGCGGTCGCTGCGTCTTCTAGTTTGCCTTGCTTCAAAGCGAGTTCACCTTCGAGACAGGTTTTTTCCACCTCCGTTTTACGAGAGTTGGCTTTTAGCCCCGAAATGAGCTTTTCTGCCGCGGAGATATTTCCTTCGCTTAATAATATTTCCGCGGCGATCAATCGGGCTCTCGGATCCGCCGATCGTTCATCCGCAATCAGGGGGGCCAGAGTTTTGAGAGCAGCTTCCAACTCGCCGATGGTCTTCTGAGTATCCGCAAGGCCCAATCGAGCTTCGACGGAAAACTCGTTTGTTGAGCCGATCAGCTCTCCAAAATAATCAGCGGCTTCTTTGTACCGCTTGGAGCGTAAAGCCTCTTGAGCCTTCAGAAATACGGCTTCTGGTCCTGTCGCACTTTTCAGAACTTGCGCTGCCTCGTCCATCTTCTGGGTTTCAATCAGGCAACGGGCGAGGAGTATTTGCGCGGTTTCGGCACGAGCCTGCGTTGGTTGGCCGGCCAGAAACTTCCGGAGCTTTGTGATGCTCACTTCCGGTATTCCGGCCCGATGCGCCTGGATGGCGTCGTCGAGAAGATCCGCACGAACCGAACTGCCAGCGACAGAGAGGGTGATGAGAATGATGAGAAGTCGTCTCATTCAGGAGCCAGAGCTCGTTTCAGGTAACGACCGGTGTGACTGGCCTCGACCAGCACGACCTGCTCGGGAGTGCCTTGGGCGACGAGCCGACCGCCGCCCCGTCCGCCTTCCGGTCCGAGATCGATAACCCAGTCCGCGGTTTTAATCACCTCGAGATTATGCTCGATGACAATCAAGGTATTTCCTTGATCGCGCAGCTTCAGCAGCACCTCCAGAAGCTTGTGAATATCGGCGAAATGAAGGCCCGTGGTGGGTTCATCCAGTATATAGACGGTCCTTCCGGTCGCTTTCTTTGCTAGCTCCGCCGCCAGCTTCACCCGTTGTGCCTCGCCCCCGGAGATTTGGGTGCCGGATTGCCCGAGGGTGAGATAACCCAGGCCAACCGCCACCAGGGGCTCCAGCTTGTCAAAAATCGCCGGCACATTTCTGAAAAATCGAGCCCCTTCATCCACGGACATTTTCAGGACATCGGAGACATTCTTGCCGCGATATGTGATCTCCAAAGTTTCACGATTGTATCGAGCGCCCCTGCAGATTTCGCATTCGACATAGACGTCTGCCAAAAAATGCATCTCGATCTTGATCACGCCGTCCCCCTGGCAATTTTCACATCGGCCTCCTTTCAGATTGAAACTGAATCGTCCGCTGTCATAACCACGGACGCGGGAAGCCGGCAATTGACTGAAGAGCTCGCGAATCGGTCCGAAGGCGCCGGAATAAGTGGCGGCGTTGGACCGCGGTGTGCGGCCAATGGGGCTTTGATCAATCACGATAGCCTTGTCGACCTGGTCAATCCCTTCAATCGAACGATGAGTGCCGGGCCGGTCTTTCGATTTGTAAAAGGACCGAAACAACGATTTTCTGAGGATGTCATCCACCAGCGTGGATTTGCCGCTGCCAGAGACGCCCGTGACACAAACCAGGCAGCCTAATGGGAACGAAACCGTCAGATCACAGAGGTTATTTTCCTTCGCTCCGACTACGGTGAGCCAACCCTCTGCACCCGGTTCAGGAATGCGATCCCGGTTGTAAAGAAGGCCTCTGGGCAACACTCTGGCCCTGGGAACCGGAATCCGCAGGACACCAGAGAGATATTGGCCGGTCAGAGATTCAGGATTTCTTTCGATCTCGTGAATGGAACCACTCGCCACGACCTGACCACCTCGCGGCCCTGCGCCAGGCCCAAGGTCAATGATAAAGTCGGCCGCTCGGATCGTGTCTTCATCGTGTTCGACGACCACCACCGTGTTTCCAAGGTCGCGCAAATGTTTCAAGGTCGCGATCAGCCGGTCATTGTCGCGTTGGTGCAGACCAATGCTCGGTTCATCGAGCACATAGAGTACGCCCGCCAGTCCGGAGCCGATCTGCGTCCCAAGCCTGATTCGTTGCGCTTCCCCTCCTGAGAGGGTGCCGCTTTCCCGGTTCAGAGCCAGGTAACCGAGTCCAACCTCCACCAGAAAAGTGAGGCGGTTACGAATTTCTCTCAGGACTTCGACGGCTACCGCCCGCTGATGCTTGGAAAGAAGGATGTTCTCGATAAAGCTTTTCGATTCTTCGATCGTCAATGCGCAGAATTCATGAATGTTCAGCTCCTTTTCGTTTAAGTCCCGGATGGTGACGGCCAGAATTTCGGGGCGCAACCGGGCTCCATGGCAGAGTTTGCAGCTTCGACGTGCCTGGAACCTTTTCAGCCGCGTCCTGGTAAATTCGCTTTCAGTCTGTCGAAAGAGATTTTCGAGCTGACCGACGACCCCTTCGAATGGTCGCTCGACAGTCTTTTCACCAAACTTGATTTGGACGGCTTGATCTCCTGTGCCGTAGAGGAGCGCTTTCTTGAAATGGGCGGGCAGATCAGCGTAGGCGGTGTCCAGGCTGATACCAAAAGATTTCGCCAAACCATTCAGTTGGGCGTTGTAATAAGCCTGCATCCTTTTGGTCGCTTTTCGCCAAGGAGCGATTGCGCCGCCGGTCAGAGACCTGTTGTGATCCGGAACGATGAGATCCGGATCAAAAAATCCCTCCGACCCCAATCCCTGGCACTCGGGGCAAGCGCCGGCCAGACTGTTGAAAGAAAAATGCTTAGGCGTCAGCTCAGGCAGCAGGAAATCGGTCTGCGGGTTGCAGAAATTTGTCGAGTACGGAAGATCATCCCAGGCGGGATCATCCGGGCGTTGACGGCTGACGATGATCCTGTTTTGCCCCCACATCAACCCGGTGTCGACCGAGTCTGCCAGGCGGGTGCGAACTCCCTCTCGCATCACCAGCCGGTCAACGACAATTTCGATGGTGTGACGCTGCGTCTTGGCCAGGCGGATCGGTTCGGGACGGGCCAATTCCAGGACTTCGCCATCGATCCGGACCCGAACAAAACCTTCGCGCTTGATCTTTTCGAGTACGTCCCGGAATTCACCCGGTTCGTTCCGGATGATCGGCGCAATAATCAAAATGCGCGTCTCTTCCGGGTAAGCCAGAATCTGGTCAACAATTTGTTGCGGTGTTTGCTTGAAGATCTTTTCTCCGGTAACGGGATCATGCGGCTGGCCGATGACCGCAAACAAGACCCGGAGGTAATCGTAGATTTCAGTTGTGGTCGCGATGGTGGAACGAGGATTAGCGATGGAGCTTCGTTGTTCGATGGAAATAGCCGGCGAAAGACCTTCGATGAAATCGACGTCCGGTTTCTCCATCTTATCCAGAAATTGTCGCGCGTAAGCGGACAAACTTTCGACATATCGGCGCTGACCTTCCGCATAGAGTGTATCGAACGCCAGAGAAGACTTGCCCGATCCACTCATTCCGGTGAATACAACCAGCCGTTCCCGAGGAAACTCGACACTGACGTTCTTCAGATTGTGTTGGCGGGCGCCAATTATGCGAATGGTCTCAGCAGCCATCGGAGCAAAAGCCGGTAAAGACTCACCAAAGCATAAGACTCCACCTCCGACTAGTGGTTTTGGCGTTCAGGCGTTCAGGCGTTCAGAGTGCGGCGTCGGCGTTCGGAATGCGCAGGCGCAGTCAGGACATCGCGCTGAACGCTGAACTGCCGAACGCCGAACTCCGAACGCCGATACGCTTCCCCTACGGCACGCTGATGCCGAATTTCTGCAAGCGACGGTAAAAGGCGCTCCGGCTAAGTCCGAGGTCTTTGGCAGCGAGCTGGGCATTTCCGTTATGCCGCGCCAGGGCACGGTTGATCAGGAAAAGTTCGGCCGCTTCGAGGTTCAGTTCTTCGAGCTGCGGCGCTTTGGCGGGCGCCCCGCGGATGCCAAGATCCGAGACCTGGATCACATCGGAACGGGTCAGAAGCACCGCGCGTTCCATCACATGACGTAATTCACGAACATTCCCAGGCCACGCATACGTCTTCAGGGCGGTGACCGCGTCCGGATGAAATCCACGGATTTTTTTCCGGTATCGCTGCATCAACTCCGCCAGGAATTCCTCTGCCAGAATCGGAATATCTTCAATGCGTTCCCGGAGAGGCGGCAATTGTATTTGAATGGTGTTCAGCCGGAAAAAGAGGTCCTCACGGAATTTCCCCGCCTCGATTTCCTTTTGCAGATCCGCGTTGGTGGCGGTCAGGATTCGCACGTTCGCATGACGTGTCTTTGAAGAACCGACTCTCTCAAACTCTCCCGTCTCTAAGACGCGCAGAAGCTTTGCCTGCTGAGTTGAAGTCAGGTTCGCGATTTCATCGAGGAACAAAGTTCCATTGTCAGCCAGTTCGAACCTGCCGGCCCGATCGACGCGCGCGTCGGTGAAGGCACCCTTGACATGGCCGAACATTTCGCTTTCGAAAACGCCTTCAGGCAACCCTCCCATGTTGACCGTGATCAAGGGCTGAGAGGAACGCAAGGACATCTGATGCAGCATGCGAGCCACCACCCCTTTCCCGGTGCCGTTTTCCCCGGTAATCATCAGGTTCGCATCGGAGGGCGCAACTTGCTCAATCATCTCCCGGATCTGACGCATCGTTGGAGAGCTGGCCACAAATCCAGCGGAGGGCACCTGGGTAGACAGAAGTGCGCTGTTCTCCGCTTCAAGGCGCTCTTTACCGCGGATTGCCTCACGCAATGCGCATTGGGTTCGCAGAATAGAGATAAGTCGTCCGTTCTCCCAAGGCTTCTGCAGGAAATCTTTAGCGCCAAGTCGCACCGCCTCAACAGCCAGTTGAATCGACGCATAGGCTGTCATCACCACCACTGGTATCGATGAATCAACTGCCTTAATTTGTTTGAGCAAATTCAGGCCCTCTTCTCCGGTCGCGACGTCCTGGCGATAATTCAGGTCAATCAGAACAACGTCAAAATCTTCCTTCCCGAGTTTGGCCAGCACGGCGGCGGGTGAATTGACGGTCACCGTTTGATAACCTTCCGCCGAACAAATGAAAGAAAGAGCTTTCAACACTTCGGGCTGATCGTCAGCAATTAGAACGCGTGGAACAGGCATGACAAGCGTAAGAAGACTATTTTCCTACGTGAGGTTCAAGTGGATTAGGAATTTTGCCACCGGCTGGTTTCTCCTGTATTTATTTTCACCGAGCTCTGGTGTTGCACAAACCGGGAATCATACGTACAAAGGGGAAAACTTTCTTAATGAATCGTCGGTTGTTGGTTTTGCTAATGGCGGTTGCATTCGCACCCGGGTTTGTTTCAGCACAGGATACTGCTTATAAGGCGCTCCGGACAGTTGGGGCGCAGCGTGGCGAACGGGCTTTGAATCAGGTCGTGGCGATCGTCGGTGAATCGGGCAGGCCGCAGCCGGTCGCCTGGCGAGTAACGCTTGATGACCCCGGTGCGGTCGGTGGTGAGCGCGAATTCGATATCGTATCGGGAAGGATCTCGTCTGAGCGGACTCCAGCCCACCCCCCCGCATCCGGAATAAGGCCAATCGATTTAACGAAGTTAAACCTGGATTCTGACGCGGCTTTTCGGGCCGCGGAACAAGAGGCGCGCCGCAATCAAGTCGGTTTCGACAGTATGAATTACCGGCTTTCGGTGGATGGCGCTTACGGTCAGAGCGTCTGGACTTTGGTAATGCTGGATTATGAACAACGCCCAGTGGGGACGGTGCGGATCGCGGCCAGCAATGGGACAATGCTCAGTGCCGGCAATTGGGTTTCGGAAGGTCAAGTCGTCCATAGTCCAACAGCGCGGCAACGTTCCGATGCCGAGGTCTTAGCTGGACCACCGCCTCCAGTGAATGGTGATCTCAATCCTCCCGCGGATCACCATGAGCCAGAATACCAGGACCAAAGAGCTGCATCTTCGGATGATAATTATGACGTCCACGCCGGAGAAACGGCCGTTCAGCAGGCCAATCGATATGGTGCTTCTGTCGTCCAGTTCGGACACACGGTGGTTCGCAAAACGACCCGGGCGTTTCAAACCGTCGGCGGATGGTTCCAGGAAAAATTTACCGGTCACAACACAATTGACCCGAAGCATGCTCAAGACGGCGATAGCGACCAGGAGGAGTCCTCCGCGGACCGATCCAGCCAGCCTGGGCCATCACATGATCCGTACAATCAGCCTGTCACCCCGCCACCTCAATAGGATCGGGCTAGACAAACGGAAACGGTCGAGAGCGAGAACGATAAGCACGAGCAAGTTAGCCGAGTCAGGATTACACCAGCAGAAGGCGCTAACCTCTTTGTGCCGGTGATGCGGTCTTCAAGAGTTGGAATTGGCAGGAAAAAAGCATGGCAGAACCGAAGCAAATTCCTTATCACGCCGTGATCGCCCTTGCCGGACGACGCATCGATGGGCCCGATACCGACCCGCCTCGCTTTCCCCTCGATCACGTGCCATTAGTTCGAAGAAGAATTGCCGATTTACTTTCTGAAGAGCACACAGAGGCCCTGGTTTGTTCAGCAGCATGCGGCGCCGACTTGATTGCCCTCGAGGAAGCTGAACGACTCGGTCTACGTCGGCGTATCGTGCTACCGTTTCCCCCCAATCGTTTCCGTGAGACCTCAGTGACCGACCGCCCAGGGAACTGGGGCCCTCTCTTCGATCGGTTAGTTGCGGCGGCCGAATCCGACGGTGATTTGGTAACACTTTCTAGTACGGGCGACGACGATGCAGCCTACGCGGCTGCCAATGAGGTCATTATTAAGGAGGCAGAGGCGCTCTCTGGGTCAACTTCGGACGGCATGCGGTTGCGACTGTGTTGCGGTCATCGTCTGGGAAGGGTCGGCAAGGGTGGGAACCGATGCCAGTGGCGGTCTGCTGACCCTGGCGACGAAAGCGGGATTCGAGGAGCGTTCCGTATCGACAAAATAAACGCATTCTCTTACCTCGCATCGTTCCTACCATCGTCCTCTACTTGAAAGCTATTCCCATAATAGATTGCAGCAACGAAAAACGAATTGGATTGAAAGGCAACTCGGTCGAATCCGCCAACGGGGTCCGCACTTGGAAAACGCCGTTCCATGGGGTGAACAGAACACAGGCTGGAAGCCTATGCTACACATAAGTCTTCCGCGTGGTTGCGAGCGATGTCGTGAAAAGCACCCGCCGCAAGGTCCACGAACCCAAGGCACCACGCGACGGGCTAATGTAGCATAGCATAGGCTTCCAGCCTGTGTTCTGTTCGCACCGTTGACAGTCCTCCCACGCGTCAAGCTGGAGCTCGCGCAGAAGCAGCCTGATTTCTTTCTCACTTTGCGCGAAAGAGAGAGATGAAGACCATCTGTTCAATTTTGCTCGCAGGGACATTGGGTCTGCTGGGTGCCGAGAGCCCCTCCGCTGGGGAGACCATGAAGGCGCTTGTCCCAACCACTGTCGAGGTTCCCTTGTCGCTGCAAACCGCTCCTTTCGATCACGACCGTGTGTTGATGGTACCACCTGGATTCAGCATTTCGGTCGTCGCTCGCATCCCGGCGGCGAGATTCATTGCACCCCTCTCGACTGGCGAGATCCTCGTGGCGCGACCAGCGACTGGAAGCATTTTAGTTATTCGTCCTCAAGCCAACGGACAGGTTGGGGTTTCCACCTTGATCGACGGCTTGAGCTATGCGCAGGGGATGGCGCTCTATCCGGGCGGCGATAGGCTTTATCTTTATGTCGGCGAATCGAACCAAATCAGCCGCTTCAACCTCGCCCCTCGTGCAGCCAGCGCGGACGATAAGAGGGTGATCGTCCCTGATTTACCAGACAGCAGCAGCCCGGAGCTGCTCGGAAGCTACCGTCATGCGCTGAAGAATCTCGTGATTGGTCCGGACGACAAGCTCTATGTGGATATTGCCTCTGCGATGAATGCCCATCCCATCGACACGACCAGCAATCCGGTTCGGAGTGCGATCTACCAGTACGACCTCGATGGCGCCAATGGGAAAATCTTTGCCCGGGGGATCCGCAATGCCGAAGGGCTAGCCTTTGTCCCGGGTACGAACGAGCTTTGGGCAGCAGTGAACGAATCGGATGACGTTCGCTATCCGTTCCGGAACAGCTGGCAAGGGAGCGGGTCGAACGACTACGGAAAACGGATCACCTCCTACATTGACGATCATCCGCCTGATGAATTCATTCACGTCAAGCAGGGAGCGAATTACGGTTGGCCGTTTGCCGACCCGAATCCAGATACTCCGAACGGACTCGACCACATGCCTTTCGCTCCGAATTACGAAACGAACCCGGATTGGAGCAAATATCCGGAGAGCATGTTTACGCGTATTGACAAAGGGATTCAGGCTCACTCAGCGCCCCTCGGAATTGCCTTTCTTCAGGACAGTCAAACGCCGGAGCCCTTTCGTGAAGGGATCGCGATCGCGCTGCACGGATCCTGGGATCGAAGCCGCAAGACGGGATACAAAGTCATTTTCTTTCCGTGGCAGGGCGAGGGGCCAGGACGACAGGTTGATCTCGTGACAGGCTGGCTCGACGACCGGTCGCAGAGCTATTGGGGGCGACCGGTCGACGTCAAGCCGGCGAACGACGGATCATTGCTGATTTCAGATGATTACAGCGGAACGATTTATCGTTTGGCGCTCCGCCATGGTCCATAGTGCACCGTCTTCTTTATAGTGTCCAGCCTGTAATCTTGTTCGACGGTATTGTTACGGCTGATTCCGCCAAGGCGAGAAGCGCTCGGAGCTCCTGCAGTGATTGGGAGCCAATTCTGGAAAGAAATTGACTCTGTGCTTGCTCCCATAAGGGCAAACTTTGAATCAGTTTCCGCTTTCCCGTTTCGGTCAATTGCAGCAAATGTTGCCGTCGATCCTTCCCGGCAGCGACGGCAACCCATCCGGCCCGAATCAGTGGACGTAGATTACGCGTCAGGGTGGTGCGTTCCATCCCGACTTTCTCGGCTAGAAAGCTGTGGCTTAGCTGGCCCGCACGCTCAATGTTCACGATGAGCGAGTACTGCGTGATGGTGATGACCTTCGGGAGACAAGATAGCGTCGTAGTGGGCGGAAAGCTTCCGCGCCAGCCTGCGGACTTGCGAACAAGCACAAGGACCAAGGAGCGAGGCAGGCAATTTTTGGTGGAGTTCCTCTTCCATAGGTGCAATTACACGTAGTCGCCAACTAATCACCGATTTCTCCTGCGACAACCGAAATCATCGAACTCCCCCGCCGTAGCGCCCTTTCAGATTGCCATGGTTCGCAACCTTGAATCCCACTGCGCTTTCCGCTACCGGGTCTCCGCGAATAGGTCAACGGAATCCAAGAGGAAAACAAAGGGAATGTCACGCTTGATTTTATAAATCTGTAATGGAAACCATTACATATGGTTGATGAACCAAATCTTTCTTGCCGTAAACAAGCTCATCCTGAGAAACTGAAAAACCTTAGCCGTGGTTGTTCCCGCAGCGAGCCATGACTACCTCGGATAAAGTCATTGAAGTGTTGAAAACCATCTCTGAAACCGACGAAGTGCAAAACAATCTGGATCTGGCACTTTATGATTTTCAGATTCTCGACTCTCTGAAAACGGTCAGGCTGATTGTTGCCTTCTCACAGGAATTTGGCATAGACATTTCTCCCTCTGAGTTCGAGCGCGAACGCTGGGCAACTCCCCGGAAAATCGTCGCCGATATCGAACACAAAATTGGATCTGAGTAAATGGCGCTCGCGGTGCGCTGGCCCAAATTCTTGAAGGAACGAAGGCTGCGCTTCGTGCTGCTGGTACTGTATTATTTTGCGATCATCGCCGTTCTTTTTTTTCTCTATGGTCTCAACAATTTTTCGACGCCGCCGTTTGTCTATCAAGGTTTCTAATCGATGGACATCATTGAAAGGATCGATTGCGCAGGAGAGGATCATCCGGATAAAATCGCCCACGTCAGTGGTGATCGCACCCTAACGTACGGAGAACTTTCGAAAAAGTCTGACGCCGTTGCCGGATACTTAACAGAGACATTTCCCGGCGACTACTCGCCTGTCGTCATTACGGGTCACAAAGAAACTGAAATGCTGGTCGGATTTGTGGGCGCAGTGAAATCGGGCCGGCCGTATATTCCGATCGACGTCTCCATTCCGGCGAACCGTGCAGCGCGAATTGTGCAGAATTCCGGGGCAGTCGCGGTTCTGACGCCGGCGCAAATTGCGGTACTGGCGAATCAGCATTGGTCCGCTCGACCGCGTCGGGTCGATCTTGACGATCCGTACTATGTTATTTTTACCTCCGGCAGCACCGGCGAGCCGAAGGGCGTGGTGATCACCTTGCGTTGCCTGACGACGTTTCTTGATTGGATGCTCCAAGGAGCAGAAGTTTATAGATGGCTGCGAAACGTTTCTTAATCAGGCTCCGTTTTCGTTCGACTTGTCCGTGATGGATGTTTACTTGAGCCTGGCGACGGCTGGAACCCTCTTCAGCCTGGAGAAAGGCCATATTGCAAATTTAAAGAGTCTCTATCTGGCACTGCGAAAGTCAGACATTACCACTTGGGTTTCGACGCCAACCTTCGCGCAAATGTGCCTGGTCGAGCGGGGCTTTGAGCAGGCCATGCTGCCGCGACTCCGACGTTTCCTGTTTTGCGGAGAGATACTCGCGCCGGAAACGGCTTCTCAGCTTCTTGATCGGTTCCCTCAAGCCGAAGTCTGGAACAGCTACGGGCCAACCGAAGCGACGGTGGCTTGCGCGTCTATGAAGATCTCCCGCGAGACTCTCGCTCTCTATTCGCCCCTGCCAATCGGCGCTCCAATGCCTGGGTCAAAGATCTTCGTTGCGAACGAGAAACTCCAGCCGATTGCCCCGGGCCAACGCGGCGAGATCATTGTCGCCGGAACCAACGTCAGTCCGGGATACCTTGCCCGGTCCGATTTGACGGAGGCGGCATTTTTCCGTTTGGGAGATTTGCAGGCTTACCGTACCGGCGATTGGGGACGCTTCAAGAACGGCCTGCTGTTCTTCGACGGACGCATCGACAGCCAGGTCAAAGTCAACGGTTATCGGATCGAACTTGAGGATGTTGAGAAGAATTTGCGTGCACTGCCGTCGGTCTCCGACGCCGTCGTTCTGCCAGTCATTAAAAATGGGATCGCTCAGTCACTAGCCGCCTTCGTGGTCCTGGCAACGCGTGGGTTGGAAGGCGATTTTGCCACGGCCAATCATTTGCGTGCCCAACTCGCCGAGCGTCTCCCTGCCTACATGTTACCTGGGAGAATTCTCTTTCGTGATGCCTTTCCGATGACCCCGAACGGCAAGACCGACCGACGTAAGCTCGCCGAGTCGGTCGAATGATTCCCTACGCAGATTTCACGTTTTTCGGAATCATGCTTTACGCTGTGATTCCGACTCTGATTCTCGGGTTCATGGGACGTCTGGGCGGCTACTGGGTGTTTTGCCTCACGCTGATTTATCTAGCCGGCCAATTTTCGGGGAAGCTCGAGCTAACGCCGGGCCATTTCGTACCTTTCCAGATAATCGTTGCGGGCTACGCGGCCTATCAATGGCTGCTTGCGACTTTGCTTTTGCAGACCCGGCGCCGAGCAAAGTCTGGTCTCGTATTCGGCGGCGCGCTATTGCTGGCTCTTGCGCCGTTAATAACGGCCAAGTTTCTACCACTCGTCTCGCCACACGCTGAATTTGGCTTTCTCGGGATTTCGTATGTCACCTTCCGGGTCCTTGATGTCCTCTTCTGCGTTCAGGACGGGCTGATCAGATCATTGCGGGCGCCGGAATTTTTCACCTACCTTTTTTTCTTTCCCACCCTCTCGGCGGGTCCGATCGATCGCTACCGACGGTTCGAAATCGACTGGAAACGCGTCCACTCACGACAAGATTTCTTAGTCAATCTTGATACGGCGGTCGAAAGAGTCTTTCGGGGCTTTCTCTACAAATTTATCCTCGCCGCCTTAATTAAGCGCTTCTGGGTCGATCACGTAACCGGTCACTCGCTGGTAAGCACCATCTCTTATATGTATGCCTACAGTCTGTATTTGTTTTTCGACTTTGCCGGCTACAGCGCTTTTGCGATCGGGTTTAGCTATTTGTTCGGGATTCGCACCCCAGAAAATTTCCACGCTCCTTTCCTTGCGACTAATATTCGTGACTTTTGGAATCGCTGGAATATCACTCTTTCATTCTGGTTTCGCGATCATGTTTACATGCGCTTTCTGATCGCCGCTGCAAAAGGCAAATGGTATAAGAACGAGCAAATCGCTTCCTATCTTGGCTATTTCCTAGCATTTGGCTTGATGGGTCTCTGGCATGGAAGTGAGTTGCATTACATTATCTACGGAGTGTATCACGCCTGTTTGTTGACCCTCTATGATCTGTTCTCGCGCTGGAATAAGCGGCGTCAACTTTGGCAAACGGGCTGGTTTTGGCGCCTCGGGTCGATAGTGGTGACGGCCCATTTTGTTTGCTTTGGCTTCCTTATTTTTTCGGGCAAACTATTGCATTAACGTCGCTGTCGCAGCGTCGGGTGGTAAAGCAAGCCGCTCATGGAAAAAATCGTCAAGTGCCTTATCGAAGTACAGCCAGCCTTTATCGGTTAAATGGTCGCGATGAGCGACCAGGAAATCTTCGTCCAGATCGTGTTCTTCGAAGCCGAGCAGCGGTACATGATGTTCCTCGGCCAAGCCACGAATTCGTTTGTAATAGAGATCGCGAAAAGAACGCCCGACACCAAACCGGTCGAAGTACCGTCCGTCGATTGGCATACTGAGGACCAACGGTCGCGCCCCTAATTCATTGAGTCCTCGCAGCAACAACTCGAAATCGATCCATTCATGCGCGTTCTGTTCACCCGCCACGAACATCTCGGCACCCTTTTCGGGTCCGACAGATCCCATGTCGGAGTTATTGTGTTTTCGAACTCGAGCAGTTGCGTCAGACATCAATCCCTCCCAGTCAATCGTCCGTTGGGAACGCGACACCGTGAGCGGCAGCCGCCAGACTCGCTTAAAGATATAAAGTAGCATTTCGCAATGGTCTTGAATGCGCAGGAGGCCGTTTTCGAGAAGTCCCAGTGGAACAGTCCCGTAATAGATCGCGCGATTCATCAGAGAATCCGATGCGAGTTGCTTTAGTGTAAATGCCAGCAGCGCGCTCTTCTCAAGCGTTTTTGGATATTGCAACATTCGGCGTGCGATATCGCGCTTTAAGTGAAAGCTCAGGTGTGGGCTGTAAATGATTTCACCTGCCTGGAGCAGAGAAAAATTCCCGTTGTAGTAGGCGACCGGAACGTCTTGGCGAAAGAAGAATGTCGGTGAAATCGAAATCGCCACCTTTTTTCCACGAAGATCCGAACCCATGGCGGCCAGTTTCTGCAACAGGATCAACGAAGCCGAACCAGGCTTGCCTACCGAAAAGACCCCAAAACCGGTTGGGTAATTCTGGAAAAAATCTGTGGCCTTGTTGCCTGCGGATACCACCAGCTCCGAGCTACCATACAATGGCAACAAGTCGGACTGAGCAAAGGCTGCCTTTTGCAGTTCGAGCCCTTGGGTCTTCTGAAGGAAAAGGAGCGGCGCCAAGACGTGAACATAGCGGCGTTCGAAGTATGCGCCGGCCACCGCTGCCGACAGCAGAATAAAGGCGACCACACCCAAGGCGATGGATGCCGCGGTGAGGTTCGACGTTTTCGTGGTTTCGTTCAAAGGCTGTTTATCAGAATTGAGATCGTTCGAGGCATTTTCAATTGCAAACGAAATCAAAAGCGCAGCATAGCCCGACAAGAAGATGTCTGCGCCCAAGGGGAACGGCAAGAAAGCTCAGCCAGGGTTGACCTGGCGCGAAGATAATGTGTCGGGGTTCCGGGCTCGGGTCACAGATTGGACCCTACATTCTCCAAACCGTCTTTCCAGCGACGATGGTCCTTACCGCGCGACCTTTCAGTTCCCAGCCATCGAAGGGGGTGTTGCGCGAGCGTGAAAACGAGTCCTCTTTCCGGAACGTCCATTCAAGATCCGGGTCGATGAGGGTAATGTCCGCCTCTGCTCCAATCCCAAGCGTTCCTTTTGGCAAACGGACGAGTTCAGCTGGATTCACAGTGTACATCGAAATCAAGCGTTTGAGATCGATCGCCTGGGTTCGATGAACGAGGATGGTGAGAAAAAGCCCGAGCTCGGTTTCCAAACCCAGGATACCGAAGGGAGCGCGGTCAAACTCCACCTCCTTTTCAAAGAAAGCGTGGGGGGCATGATCGCTACCGAGAATGGTGATGGTGCCGTCCGCCACGCCTGCGATGAGCGCTTCGACGTCCTGGCGGTTCCGAAGCGGCGGATTCATTTTGTAGTTGGTATCAAAGGAACTGACCAATTCGTCCGTGAGAGCAATATGGTGAGGGCAAAGTTCGCCGGATACTGGGACCCCGCGGGCTCGGGCATCTCTCAACAGACGGACGCTGCCGCCCGAACTGAGATGCTGGCAGTGGATCCGGGTATTGCAGAGATCGGCCAGGAGAATATTTCGGGCCACGATAATTTCCTCCGCGGCTCTCGGCCAGCCGGCCAGACCGAGCACCGTGCTCCAGTAGCCCTCGTGCATTACACCGCCGCCTACCATGTTGTAATCCTGACAATGGTCCATGACGGCCAGATCGAACATCCGGGCATATTCCACTGCACGCTGCATCACTTCATGGTTTTGCACGCAGTGGCCATCGTCGGTGATGGCCACGATGCCCGCTTGCGCCATCGATCCGATCGGAGCCATCTGCTCACCGCTCAGGCCCTTGGTGATTCCGCCGGTTGGGAACACGTTGACTAGAGCGTATTCGCGGGCGCGATCGATGATCCAGGTGATGGTGCTTGCGCTATCCGCCGGCGGGTCCGTGTTGGGCATGCAGACGATGGAAGTAAATCCACCGGCGGCGGCGGCCTGGGTTCCGGTCTCGATGGTTTCCTTGTGGGATTGACCAGGCTCCCGCAAATGAACGTGGATATCGATCAATCCAGGAGCCACCACCAGGTTCCGCGCATCGATGGTTTCGCATTCGCCGGTCGGCGGTTGAGCAGAAATGCGGCCATCCACCACATAAAGATCGGCAATCTCATCCCGGTCGGTCGCGGGGTCGATGATCCGGCCTTTTTGAATTATCAGGTCCGTCATCGAACCTTTCTGGCAGCGGTGCTACACAAGTAGAGGACCGCCATGCGCACTGCGAGTCCGTTGGTGACCTGTTCAAGGATCAGGCTTTGCGGACCATCGGCGACTTCGCTGTCGATCTCGACACCCCGGTTGATGGGTCCGGGGTGCATAACCAGGCAGCTCGGTTTCAATTTCGTCGCTCGCTCCTTGGTCAGCCCGAAGAATCGAATATATTCGTTCACGCTCGGAAAATATTCCTTACGCTGGCGTTCGTGCTGAATCCGCAACAGGTTGATCACGTCGGCCGACTCAATGATATCATCGATACGCCGGGCTACCTGCACGCCCATTTCCTCAAAAGAACGCGGGACCAGAGTGCTGGGGCCTACCAGCGTGACTTCCGCTCCCAGTTTTTTGAGCGCCCAAATGTCCGATCTTGCCACTCTGCTAAAGAGTATGTCGCCGACAATGGCAACCTTCAGACCGGCAAATTTTCCCAGTCGCTCTCGAATGGTGAAAACATCGAGGAGTGCCTGGGTCGGATGTTCATGAGCTCCGTCTCCGGCGTTGATAATGCTGGCGTCCAGCCGTTCAGCCAGAAATTTCGGTGCCCCCGCTGAACCATGACGCAAGACGATAATGTCTGCGTGCAGGGCTTGGAGATTCAGCGCAGTGTCCTTCAGCGTTTCACCTTTTTGCAGGCTCGACGTCGTCGCTGAGATATTGACCACATCGGCGCTCAGCCGAACGGCCGCCAGTTCGAACGAAATCCGGGTCCGCGTACTCGGTTCGACGAAAAAATTGACCATCGTCTTCCCGCGCAAAGCCGGAACTTTTTTGATATCTCGGGAGCCCACTGTTTTAAAGGCAGCTGCGGTGTCCAGGATCGTCTCAATCTCACCGAGTTCCAATTCTCGAATCCCGAGCAGGTCTTTCCGGTCCCAGTTCGCAGTTTTCGGAAGATCCCGCGTTAATTTGGGGTCGGCTGTATTCATGGCCTCTCAAGCCGGACCGAATCCGGTTCTCCGTCGAGGTTTTGCAGGCGCACTTTGACGCGTTCCTCGGCCGAAGTGGGCAGATTTTTGCCTACGTAGTCCGGCCGAATTGGCAATTCCCGATGGCCGCGGTCCAGGAGTACCGCGAACTGAATGCGCGCGGGGCGTCCAAAAGAGCTGACGGCATCCATAGCCGCCCGGCAGGTGCGGCCGGTGTAAATAACATCGTCCACGAGAACGAGGGTAAACTCTTCAAGACGAAGGGGCAGATACGTTTCCTGCACAGGGTGAAGGGTGTGTCGAAGGCTGAGATCGTCACGATGCATCGAAACGTCGATGGTGCCCAAATCCGGCTTTCTTCCCTCAGTGGTTTCGATCAAGTCCGCCAGACGACGCGCTAGTTCGACTCCGCGAGAGGGGATTCCGATCAGTGCCAAAGCGCCCGGATCGGGATTGTGCTCCAGGATTTCGTGAGCAATACGGCGAAGTGCGCGCTTCATCGCGTCGCCGTCCATGATAAGGATCGAGTGGGACATGTTCAGACCTTGGTGACCTCGCGGGATCACCTTAAAGGTTAGGACCTACGCAGCTCGGGCTATGCGCCTTTCAGGTGTCTTTGCCTGCGCTCCCGCCAAGCGGATCGATGTTTGACGATCCAGTCGAGGAGAGCACGCTCGAAGCCGATATCGTGACCGGCTTTCTCGCTTTCAATCCATTTATGGCGCAGTATCTCCTCGCGCTCGGCCAAGAACTCCTTGTAGAGCACAGAATTTTTCACCAACTCTGTGGCGTCTTCTTTAGGGGGTTCCATTTACTCTAAGGGCGAGTTTCAACATCTGGCGCTGGTAGTCAACCAGAATTATGTAAACGCGCAACTGTCTCTCTCAAAACGGTTAATTATTAGTCGCAGATTCGATCCTCTTTCGGAGCTGATCGGCTATTTTTTCGAATACTTTAGAAATTGGATGATCTGGCCTTTCAATCACGATAGGCATTCCTCGATCGCCGGCTTCCCTGGTAGCAATATCGAGGGGCACGGTACCGAGAAGAGCTACTTTTAAACGCGCCGCCTCTCGTTCACCACCGCCGGCTCCAAAGATATCGTATCGTTTGCCGTCACTGGGAGAAAGGAAATAGCTCATGTTTTCGATGATTCCCAGAACCTCCACATTCACCTTGGCAAACATCGCGCTAGCCTTCCGCGCATCAATCAAGGCGACCTCCTGCGGAGTGGTGACGATTACGGCGCCGGAGAGAGCTACGGTTTGCACCACGGTCAACTGGATGTCGCCGGTTCCCGGGGGAAGATCCAGGATCAAATAGTCGAGGCCGGCCCAATCCACTTGGCGAAGGAATTGTTGAGTCGCCCTGGTCACCATGGGGCCTCGAAGAATCGCCGGAGAACCGTCATCCAGGAGCGATCCCATGGACATTAGCTTGATGCCGTAGCGCTCCATTGGAATGATGGTGTTGTCTCCCGTTGCCATTGGCCGTTCCTGGGTAGCACCAAACATCAGCGAGATACTCGGACCGTAAATATCGCAGTCGCATAGACCAACCTCCGCGCCGGAACGATCCAATGCCGCGGCGAGATTCGCGGCCACCGTCGATTTGCCAACGCCTCCCTTTCCACTGGCGATGGCAATCACGTACTTGACCCCGGCGATTCTGGTGGTGCCTGTCTGCCCGCCCGGAGCGACCTCGGGAGGGTTCGTGATGTCGATGACGACTTTGGTCGATCTGACCCCTGCGAGAGCGGCTAACGCTTGCTCGGATTCCTTTTTCAGGGTCTGGGCCACAGCCGGGTTACTGGTCGCCACACTTAGACGCACTAGAAGATCGGCTCCGGCGATTTTGATCTCTTTCACCAGGCCGAAACTGACGATGTCGCGGCTGTAGCCCGGAAATTTGACGGCCTTCAGGCGCTCCAGAACAAGTTCTTCCGTGAGATGCGACATGCGGTATTTTAGTACGGTCCACCGGTTAAGTCAGGGGAAACGTATCCTCGTGTCAGCGGGGGGAGGGGGAACGTGTCGGCGTATCGGCGTGTGGGCGTATCGGCGTGGGGGGGAAGGGGAACGTGTCGGCGAGGGGGCGTGTCGGCGTACGGACACTGAGAGGAAAAGCTCGAAAACACACGGTTTACGAAGGCGGTTCGATTGTTGGAGAGGGTGAGCCAATGGTCTTGGAGTTGAAACGTTTCAGGATCTGTACGATCATGCTCTCCCCAATCGACATCTGGAACCGAAATCAGGAAGCTTCTGTCCTATCGCCGATACGCCGACACGTTGCCCCCACGCCGATACGCTTCCCCCGTTTCGGATACAAAAAGTAAAGCGAGATCTGTTCGCCGATGTTAGTTTGCGCAGATATGCAAACGTATGCAAACGCCGACACGCCCTGACGCCGATACGCCGATACGCGTTTCCTGTGAGCCATCGGCAATTTGAGCCTCTTTCGGGAGGTCACCCGAGAATTGACTGGGGGATCACGGCTCTAATGGTGGCCGTGTTCATCGCTGGCTTGTTCTGGTTTACACATGGGAACGGATTTCCGCCGTTCTATCATCCTGAAGAAGAGATCAGAGCCAGCCAGTTGATCAAGGGAGACTGGGACCTTCATTATCCTCTGTTATCCGCCGTCACGACAAAATTGCTGAAATTGGTGTTGCATGTTCCCGATGATTTGAGGGCTGTCGTTCGGCTTGGCAGAACGGTCTCCGCATTCTTCGCCGTCGGATCGATCGTCTGCCTCAGTCTCGCCGTTTACTTTCTCGCTAATTCCGCGGCGGCCGGTTTGCTTTCCTTTCTCTTGCTTTGTCAGCATCAATTTTTCGACCTGGCACATACGATGAGCGAGAACAGCTCCCTTATGTTTGGCGCCAGTGTGACGCTACTGGCCATTGTGCTTCTCGAACAAAAAGCCACGGTGTTCAGAGCCTTGCTGCTCGGATTCAGCGTGGCGATTGC
This sequence comes from uncultured Verrucomicrobiae bacterium, assembly GCA_963793135.1. Classification (GTDB taxonomy): domain Bacteria; phylum Verrucomicrobiota; class Verrucomicrobiia; order Chthoniobacterales; family JAFAMB01; genus JAFAMB01. The sequence goes on along the minus strand of CAWBYX010000010.1, from coordinate 186,877 downwards.
TGTTTCGGCTAAGTACATCGGAGCTCTCTTATTTATCCCCGCGTTGGTAGCGGTTCTGCGCTATGGGGGTCGGGAGTTTCGCGTGAACAGAGTGGCGGAATTCATCCTCGCTTTTTTGTTTGCGATACTGGTCATCAACTTTTATGCGGTGACCGAACTCCCTTTGACCGCGCTCAATGTGTTGCAGGATCTCGGCTCTGCGATGGCCAGTACGCCGGACGGGTTTAAGAATTTGGTGCAGGGCACCTATTGGCTGGCTTTATGGCACAATACAACTCCGGCGATCTGGGTGATGCTGGCCATTTCACTCTGGGCTCTCTGGAGACGGCGGCGCAACCTGAGGATGAGCGAAGTACTTTTGCTCTTGATCCCACTCATTTATTTCCTGTTGCTTTTGTTTGCGCCATCCGGCGACCTGCGTTTTTTGCCAGTCATCGGGTTCACTTACGCGTTTGCGGTGGCTGGAGTTGCCTGGACGGCCGACCTCATCTCGGCTGCTGCTGGTGAAGAGGTGAGGGGATGGTTGTTGCCGGCGTTGCTCTCGGTTTGCCTGGCGGCCTGCTTTTTTGAGTTCTTGCGCGGGTATCCCTACTACGCGGCATTCACTTGGGACGAACGGCTCGAAATGCTGTCCTGGATGGATGGCAATCTGCGGCCAGGGAGCAAAGTCATCGCAGATCCGTCCGTGCTTCTGCCGAGACTGCTGGCGGAGACAAAACAGAAATACCGATTTGATCTACTGATGGATGGAATTCCGAAAGTCAGAGAAGACCAATCGCGGCTCGAGCAGATTGCGGCGGAGGGCGTTGACTATGTGGTGACCTCTGCTTCCGACTATCAAATCCTTTTCTCGGGCGCTGCTTCTGTTGCCATGGTGAACGACGAATCCCTCCATGCGGCCAAGCAGTTTTATTCCGGACTGTTCAAGAACGGCACCCTGATCTGGAGCAGGAATCGAGGTCCGGTGCCATACCTTCAGCCCGGTCTCGAGATCTATCATGTCCCAAAACTCGTTCATGAAACGAAGCCAGCGCCAACTGCCCCCGATCTGCAAAACGAAGAGCCCCAGACTGACTGAGCCTTTAGAATACATCCTCCAGCGAATGAGCAAATCATGAAAATTGAGTATCGGCGCATTAACCATGTCACAATTGCTGTGCCTGCGGGCGAACACCAGAAGGTAAGGGGTTTTTACGGTGGTGTTCTTGGGCTGCAGGAAGTCAAACGGCCTGATGCTCTCAATAAGGTCTATGATCTGATCTGGTATGAATGGATGGACATCCTGTTGCATCTTGACTTCACGCCACCCTGGACGAAGCCGGCGGAAAATCGTCATGTCGCTGTCGAAGTGAAAGATATTCACGCGGTTCGAGCCTATTTGGATCAACGGGGCGCAGAGATCCGGGAAGCCGTCCCGATGCCTGACCGCGAGCGCTTTTATCTGATTGATCCGTTCGGGAACTACTTCGAGGTAATGGAGTTGAAACGAGAAGCCCCAGGGCAAGTAGGGCAAAACTCGGCCTGAACCGGGGCTGCACGTGTTCCTGCCCTACCGCGTCATCCCGCAGAAATCAGTCGGCCCCCACAGCGCAGTGCCGGCCGTTCCAGCGGCTTCTCCCCCTTATACATCGGCCCTTGTGACTTACCGACCATCTGGATATTGCCCATCGGGAACCCGAAGCTCTCCATGCCAAAGTAAAAGTCATTCAGTCCGAGAGTCTTTTGGTATTTGGTCGGGTTGGCCTCTTTGGAGATCGCTAGAACCGCCTGGCTGTTGTGGTACATATAATTGCGTCCGACATGGTCCGAAGCGTTGGCTAGTCCATTGGAATGGTTGGCATTGGCCGACATTAGCAGCAGCTTAGCGGAGTTGGCGGCGCCGCAGGAGACCACCACCACGCTTCCCCGGAAGGTTTCTATCTCTCCAAAGTGGTTCACAACCACTTCGGTGATGGCAGTGCCCGTCGCGTTGGTGTTCAGCTTGATGACCTGTGCGTTGGTCAGCAACCTGACGTTCGGGTATTGGAGCGCCGGCCGGACACCAACGACTTCCGCGTCGGACTTGGCATGAACGAGGCAAGGAAACCCGTCGCAGCTGGCGCAACGCACGCAAGCGCTGTACGGCATATTTTGCTCGTTAAGCATAATGCCGCAAGGCGCATGGAATGGATGATAACCGGTCCGCGCCAGGTCATCGGACAATTTCTGAATGCGCGGCTCGTGTGAGACTGCCGGAAAGGCGTAAGGAGCACTTGCGGGTGGCTCGGTCGGGTCTTCGCCGCGGGTGCCGTGGACCTGATACAACTGCTCAGCCTTTGTATAATATGGTTCGATCTCCTCGTAGCCAATAGGCCAGGCCGGAGAGAGCCCGTCGTAGTGCTTCAGTTCACCGAAATCTTCTTTCCGAAGGCGATAAAGCGCCGCACCATACATCTTGGCGTACCGCCACCCGCTCCGCTCCCGATGATAACGATGTCATAATCTCCGTTGCTCATGAGAAGGGAATCTCGCTGGCAAACTCATTATTTCAAGATTAATCATAATTACTGCTTTATTTACTGATTTGGCGACCGTATGCTGAAGGAGTGGAAAATATCCTTTCGCAAATGATGAAGTTGATGAGCTTTAAAAGCTTCATCCATCACACATCTGAAAAATCACCGACGATCAAGGCGGTGACTCAACCGAGAAGCGCGGCTGAAATTCAAGCAGAAAATGAATATTTCGAGGACCAACGGCAGTGGTAATCTCATCTGCCTTGGCCTCACCGATTTACTAACAGAAATCATGCGAGTTGGCTGTCTCGAGTTCCAGGGCGGGTAATCGCTCAATTTGTTCAGCTCGAACATGAATCACGCCGGAATGCAATTGCAAGATACCCTCGATGAGCAAAAAGGTTTCCTGGGTGATAACGAGCCGGTTCTTTTCAAAAAGCTGTGGACTGACAATGGCGTTTGAGATGCCTGTTTCGTCTTCCAGGCTGATAAAGACAAAACCTTTCGCAGTGCCAGGTCGTTGACGGCAAATCGCCAGGCCGGCAATCCGCAGGCGGGTACCGTTTTCTCCCAATGACAAATCCGTGCTCCGCCAGATATCTTTTGGCAAAGAGGCGCGGAGATAGGCCATCGGATGAGGGCCGGTGGTAAGGCGCATCGTGCTGAAATCTGCCGCCAGCCGTTCCACAGGCTGCATGGGAGTCAGTGGAGAGGTCAATTTATCGGCAACATCGGAAAATAACTCTCCCTGATGGAGCTCGTTTTCGACCGCCCAGAGCGCATCTCGCCGGTGGCCGATCAAAGAATTCAAGGTGCCGGCTTTGGCGAGGATTCTCAGTTCATCCCGATCGAACGAGGTCCGCGCACGAAAATCGTGCAGGTTCTGGAAAGCTCTCTGCAGTCGAGCCTCGACCATCTGTTCGACGTGGACACGGTTGATGCCATGCGTCAGACAAAACCCGAGCCGCAGAGAGACGTCCGATTCAACGGTGCATAACCATTCGGAATCGAGGACGGAGATGGAACGCATTTTGATCCCTTGGCGTTGCGCATCCTTGATCAAAGTGGCCGGGCTATAAAAGCCCATGGGCTGATTGTTAAGTAATCCCACGTAAAACTCAGCAGGCCAATGCACCTTTAACCAGGAACTGGCGTAAGTGATCAACGCAAAACTGATGGCGTGCGATTCAGGAAATCCGTACAGGGCAAACGAAGTTATGGCAGCCAGGATTTTGCTGGCGACTTCATCGCTGACTTCATTGGCGCGAAGCGCATGACGCAACTTTTGTTCAACGCGTTGCATTCGTTCCTGGGAACGATGATAACTGAGCGCGCGCCGCAATTCTTCCGCTTCATCTCCAGAAAAGTTGGCCATTACCATCGCTATTTTCAGCATTTGCTCCTGAAAGAGCGGTATCCCCAGCGTTCGTTCCAAGACCGGGATAAGTCGAGAATCCAGATAAGTGATTTCTTCGACCCCTTCGCGCCGGGCCAGATAGGGATGCATGAGATGACCTTGAATCGGTCCAGGTCGAATGATGGCGACTTCGATCACCAGATCGTAAAAGTCGCGTGGTTTCATCCGAGGTAAAGTGGCCATCTGGGCGCGGCTCTCGACTTGGAACACGCCAATGGTATCGGCCCGGCAAAGCATATCGTAAGTGGCTTGATCGTCCTTGGGGAGTTTAGCCAGATCCACGGGATGCCCTCGTCGGTCGCAGATCTCGATGGCGTCCTGCAGCGCCGCCATCATCCCCAGACCAAGCAGATCCACTTTAACGATGCCCAGATCTTCGCAGTCATCTTTATCCCATTGGATGACGGTGCGCCCGGGCATGGTGGCGTTTTCAAGCGGCACAATCGCATCCAATTGCCCTTCGCAAATGACCATTCCCCCCGAATGTTGTCCGAGATGACGGGGTAATCCCTGGATGGCGTGATAGACTTCGAGAAAAGCCTGAACGCGAGGATGTTCGGCAGGAAGGCCCGCTTGACGCAATTGCTCCGATGTTTCCAGCGTCTGTGGAAAATCCCCGTTGGCGTATAAACGCGAGAAGCGATCCATGACATCTTCCGGCAAATTCAGGGCTTTACCTGTTTCACGCATCGCGCTGCGGCCGCGGAAAGTAATGACATTGGCGGTCATGGCCGCCCCGAGTCTCCCGTAACGCCGATAAACTTCCTGGATGACTTGTTCACGGCGATCGCCGCTTGGCAGATCCAGATCGATATCCGGCCAGCCTTTTCGGCCTTCGCTCAAAAAACGCTCAAACAGGAGATTGCCGCCCACCGGATCGACGGCCGTAATCCCCAAACTATAACAGACCGCACTGTTGGCTGCGCTCCCACGGCCTTGAACCATGATGTTTGATTCCTGGCAGTACCGGACCAGATCCCAAACAATCAGGAAATAACCTGAAAACTCGAGCTTACGAATCAAAGCCAGTTCGTGTTCAATTTGTGATCGAACCCGTGCACTGATTTTGTCGTAATGTTGACGAGCCCCTGCCCAGACCACTTTCGCCAGGAAAGTGTCCATGGTTTCACCGGGCGGCACCGGGAACTTTGGGAACTGATAACCCAGATTTTCCAGGGTGAACTCGATTTCATTGCTCACGGCGACGGTATTCGCCACCGCCTGCGGTAAGTCCGGAAATAAGGCGCTCATCGATATTGCCGGTTTGAGATGGCGTTCCGTATTGGGCTCCAATAATCGGCCTGCCGTATCGACATGCGTGTGATTCCGCGCGCAAGTAAAGACATCCAGCGCAGTGCGCCGGTCAGGGGTGCCGTACAAGACACCGTTAGTCACCAGCAACTTTAAACAGTGGCGCTCGGCCAGTTGGCAAAACCGCTGGTTCAACCATTGCTCGGAGCGAAGTGCGTGCCGTTGAATTTCAACAAACAAATGGTTCACTCCAAAAATTTCTTTGAGTGAAGCCAGGCATTGGTCTGCACGTGAAAAATCTCCAGCTCGTAAAGCCTGATGAAGAGGACCCTCTTCATCCCCCGTCAAACAGATCAATCCTTCCTTAAACTCCGACAATTCAGACCATCGAATTGAACTCTCATTTTTTGGGGAACGCAGTCTGGCGCGCGAAAGCAATCGGCATAAGTTCTGGTACCCATTTCTGGATTGGACTACCACCGGTAAAACCGAGCCGTCTTCAATAGTCAATTCACTTCCGACGAATGGTCGTATTCCACATTCTCGTGCCGCCGCGTAAAATCGTGGTGCACCAAATACCCCGTCACGATCGCAAAGTGCCAAGGCCGGCAAATGCTGGTCCGCTGCCGTAAAGGCCAGATGTTCCGGCGAAGAGCTTCCTCGCAGAAAGCTGAAAGCACTGCGAGCGTGCAATTCGACGTAGTTCGCTCCATGACCGAGTATCTGTTTCTCAGTCATAGACCCCCACCACTTCCCACTGATCCGGTAACGCGAGTGAGCAAGGGCTATCGTCGTGGACCTCCGTAGTCCTGTGTCTCCTTTCATTGAAATCCCCTGTTTTCCGGGCAATGCGATAGAGACCCCCATTGTCGAGAGCGATATCCCATTCCTGAGTTTCCCAATGAGTTCGATCCCACCAGTTGCCAGACAATTTCCAGGGGCCGCGGGCTTCCAGGATCCGGCCTGATACCAGACTGCTTTGCAGTAAAACGGGTTTGCCATCGCTCAATTCCACTCGGGCGGTCATCCCGGGTCGATAACGGCGCAGGCCAGGACCGGTTTTTGGGCGGCCGATTTTTTTGAGACTCTTTTGGGACCAGCCTAACTCCGGCATCATCATCTGCAGACTATCCGGCCGGTGGGTATCCATTCTTTGGGGGATACCGACTTTTTCATGACCCACCAAAGCAGCCAGTCGTGCCAAGGTTTGAAAAAAACGGTTAGGGTCTTTCAGCCCGCCTTGAAAAAGATCGAACTGGAAACCGGCCGGCCGGCTCGGCATCACTTCCAGACGAAAACTGATGACCGGCGCGGTGGTCTGCAGAGTTTCCAGATATTGGGCCGCAATCCCAAATAACGTCTCCACGTCTCGAGTCGGGGCTGGAATCTGCAGAAGGCGAACGATCTTTTCTCCATCTTCCAGGGTGAGCATCAAACGTAGCTCAGCGATCAAAAGGTAAATGGATTCGATGCGGAGCGATAAGCTTTCCAGAAAACGTCTGAGAATGAAGAGCAGAGGTTCGAGGTTTTCCAAACGCTGTTCAAAATCGATTGATTCTTCGAAATTCACCGGTGGGTGAACCAGTTGAAGCAGTTTGGTGGAGCGCCCGGCGGCGCGATCCCAGAGTGAAAGAGCTTCCAGGCCCAGGCGTTGCCCAATTTCTTCGCGTGGTAATCGAGTGAACGCGCCCAGGGTGCAAATTCCCCAGCTTTTCAAAATATCCAGCAGATATGGGGAGGGCCCCAGAGATTCCAAGGCCAAGGATTGAAGCAGGTGGCTATCTTCTGAAATCTCCAGGATCGGGTCCGCAATCCTGGCCGCTTGAAGAGCGAGCTCCGGGTTAGAGCCGATGCCGGCTTGGGCTTGGAGGCCGATCGACCTAAGCTGGGCCAGTAATTCCCGCAGCCCTGGTTGATGGTGACGAATTCTTTTTCCTTTTAAGTCGAGGGTGCAAATCCCGGGAGCGCTATTTTCGATCAAGGGAGAATACCGATACACTAGCTGGAGCAGCGTATCTTGGAGATGCTGTTCGTTCGCTGGACTCCGTTTGTATAAAACGAGTTCCGGGGACCCGGGCCAACGCTTGACTGGTGGACATTCCGGGTAAAATCCCGGCGCCTTCGGCAGCGTGGTTGAGCTGAATCACATGGATCCCTTCCTGATCCAAAAGGCCGGCAGGAAAGCCGGATGACGCATCATCCAATACGGCGGTCGTTCAGCGTTCGCCGTTCAGCGTTCAGCTTTAGGCCAGCGTGCTCTGGTCCAGAATCCGTCTCAAGAACGGGAAAAGAGAGTTGCCCTAACGAGCTGTTACCCCGGGCCGAGTTCTCTAAAAGTCGTTTCTGCCGGGCGCATTGTAAAGCATAAAAAGGAATATAAATGACTGCAAAACAGTTGGTTACATTCTTAAGCATATCGATATTCCTGTGAGGCTCGTAAACGGATGATCTCGAGAGAAATGAATTTGATCAGTTCTGTTCTTTCAGTGGATAAATCATCCAGACGGAGACGATGCGTAGTGGAGATTGTAATTTGTGCGCTCTTGACAATTGGATGACGGGTAATCGCTAGCAGCGCATTCCTGCTTTCCTCGATTATCCGCTGAAATCGGTACCAGGCTGACCCGGGAATTTTCCGGAGTTCCTGGTCCGGGTTCTCCTTAAAATCCAAGATGACCAGCGACAGATTTCCGTCCCGTAAAAGCAGGTCCGTTGCTTTCAGGGCCTGAAGAACGTTGTGGCACCGTATCCAGAGCAAAAGAGGGTGATCGGCGACGGGTTCAAAACAATCTCGGCTGTCAATCAGCGCGACATATTGAGAGACTTCCTGCATGGCCTCAATGATTTCATGCAAGACCATTGTGCCGCCCGAGCTAATGTGTGGAATCAGCAATTGAGTGATCGCGCCTTTGGGTAAGCCGCCGCCTAAAAGAGAATCGAGTGGAGGCCAACCTGTGGGGAGACACCAGGAACCGATACCCGTTTGGCGAGGATAGCGTTCGGCTAAAATCTGGCGTAATTCGATGATTTTAGGCGAAACGGGCATAGTGTTCTTCTGAACACTATGTGATCCCTTTTCGATTTCAAGGCTTTTTCAAATCAGGATTCAGGATCCAGGATTCAGGAGCCAGAAGGAAGATCTGCGGTTAGTCGTTCTGGACATGAGTTGTGCCGAGATCCATCCCTGACTCGAGTGATTTGTCTTCCATTATTTCCCAGCCAGCCTGCAGTATCCAAGGACGCGGGTCGAAGAGCTGAGCCGACTCGATTCCTGCAAAAATTCGAAAGAAGCGGTATTGCACCCACATCAGAAACTTTTGACGAAGATTTTGGTTTTCAGAGGTGAAATCCACATTGATCCATAAGGCGTCTTCCGTAGCGAGACGGGAAATCTTCTCCACGATTCGGCGGAGACGATCCGGCCTGAACTGATCAAGAAAAAAATGGGTCACCACGCGGTCGAAAGATGCAGCTGGTGATTGCCATTCTAAAATATCGGCGTGAATCAGCTCAACATGCGGACAACGATCAACCGCCTCGATCCGGCGGGCGGTAGCCGCCAGCATTCGAGCACTGGAATCTACCACGGTGAAAGAGTCCGCTGAGGTTTGTTGCAGTGCTTCGAACAAAAATCGGCCGTTCCCTTCGCCGATCAGCAAAATATGGTTTCCTGCCCTCACTTGAGTCATAAAAATTCGACGCGCCTGGCTCAGAGTAGAGCCGAAGACTGTCTGTTCCAACAGCGGATAGAAACTGGCGACCAAATCAAATGTAGCTTTGCCCATCGTCGATTTGCCTCATATTGACGGACATTCGAGTTCTCAATAAATGGGTACTACCGTAGATCGAGTGGCGTTTGGCGCACCTGGAATTGAGCCGCGCTGGACCTCGAGCTCAAAGGATGGTCTTGGAACCGCTCGTTCCGAAGGCTGTCGTCTCTGGTTTACGCTCAGTCATGGGATCATCAATGAGATTTACTACCCTACGGTTGATCAGCCCAACACGCGTGATTTTGAATTTCTCATCAGCGACGGCAAAACATTTTGCCATGAGGAAAAGAGTGATTTGAATCATCGGATTGAATACCCGGCGCGCAACTGCCTCTTCTACCGGGTGGTCAATGCTGAACGCAAAGGGCGGTATCAGCTGGTCAAAGAGGTGCTGACTGATTCGCGTCGTTCAGTATTCCTGATGCGCACCAAGTTGGAGGTTAGTGACGATTCGCTACGGGGTAAGTTGAGTGTTTACGCTCTATTAGCTCCTCATTTAGCCCGCTACGGAGCTGGTAACTCGGGATATTGGTCTGAAATCAGCGCGAACAAGCTGCTCCGCGCTGAGCGCGCAGGTATTCATCTAGTGATGGGATGCAACACGGGATTTGCGCGGTGTTCTGTCGGTTATGCCGGCGCCAGTGACGGCTGGCAAGACGTGATGAAGCATTTCAAAATGGAGTGGGAATTCTGCACCGCGGAGAACGGAAACATTGCGCTAACGGGTGAAATTGATCTGCAGGGCGGTAACGAATTCACGATTGGAATCAGCCTTGGTGACAGCTACCAGAGCGCGGCGGTCAACTTGCTACAGTCATTTGCGACACCGTTCGATCTTCATCGGGAAGAATATATCCGGGAGTGGCAACGGACAGCCGTGCGTCCGTCCTACGATTTCCGGCAACAGACTTCCGACGACGGCGGGACCTATCGACTGAGCCATTGCGTGCTCTTGGCCCACGAAGATAAGGTTTTCCAAGGGGCCCTGGTCGCGTCGATGAGCATTCCCTGGGGAGAGACCAAAGGGGATAATGACGTGGGCGGCTACCATTTGGTCTGGACCCGCGATTTGGTGCAAAGCGCATCGGCGCTGCTCGCGAGCGGCGCAATCGATACTCCCGTCCGTGCCCTGATTTGGCTGGCGGCTATTCAGCGATCGGACGGCAGCTTTCCGCAGAACAGCTGGATTGATGGTAAAGCGTTCTGGCCTGGGTTGCAGCTTGATGAGGTTGCCGCGCCTATTTTGCTCGCTTGGCGAGTGCATCGCGAAGGTGCCCAGCCGACGGTGTTCGATCCGTGGGTGATGGTTTCACGGGCGGCGGCGTTTATGATTCTGCAGGGACCCGTGACGGGACAGGATCGCTGGGAAGAAAACGCCGGTTACTCGCCTTCCACCTTGGCCACCGTGATCGCCGGGTTAGTTTGTGCCGCCGAGTTCGCCAAAGAACGCGGCGAAACCGACACCTCAGAATTCATTTTGGAGTACGCCGATTGGTTAGCTGCCCATGTGGAGCAATGGACGGTTACGACCTCCGGAGAGTTGGTGCCGGGTTATCCGCGACATTATATCCGGATCAATCCGGCCGATGCGCTGGCGCCGGACCCGCACCCGGACGCCAATCGAGCGATGATTCAGATCGCCAATGGAGGTGGCCAATATCCCGCGCGGAATGTGGTCGGCGGCGATTTCCTGGCCTTGGTCAGACTCGGTATTCGCGATGCGAGCGATCCACTGGTGCGTGATTCCATCAAGGTCATTGACCAGGTGATTAAGCTGATCTCCCTGCAGGCCCATCCTGGCGACGCTACAATCACGACGGGTATGGACAGAAAGAGGATGGCAGCGCTTTTGACAGCACTGGGGTCGGTCGTTGCTGGCCGATTTTAACCGGGGAGCGCGGACATTACGAACTTGCCGCCGGAAACGATCCAATGCCTTTCATTACCGCGATGGAAAGATTTGCTAATGACGGCGGAATGATCACCGAGCAACTTTGGGATTCCGATGACCTGCCGAACGGCAGTATGATACGCGGTCGGCCGACCGGCGCGGCGATGCCACTGTGTTGGTCGCACGCAGAATATATCGAACTGGTGCGCAGTTATCACGATGGCGTTTGTTTCGATCGCATCGAACCGGCGTTTCAGCGTTACGTCCGTCAGCCTTTGCCAATCCGGAGAGAAATATGGGGGTTTCGCTATCCACTCCGCTCGATACCGAGCGGTCGAATTCTGCGTCTTGTCGTTGCCGCGAAAGCCACCGTGGTATGGTCAGCCGACGGATGGACGAGCACCACCCGATCTGGAACCGAGGAGGTGAGTGATCTTAACCTATGGTTCTCTGACCTTCCAACGGAAGGGCTTCCGGGCGGAGCAGTCGTTGAATTCACCTTTTATTGGGAAACCGCGCAGCGCTGGGAGGGTCGGAACTGGCAGGTCCAGGTTCAAGGAGCCTGAGGCGACGCACATTTAGGAGAATTGGTAGGCGAAGTTCCGCCTGAGGCCGGGCGATTCTTCTCCGCTTTGGCCCAGCTCCGCGATGCGTCATTCGCCCATTATATTGGGCGGCTGTTAACTCGCCTCTGCCAGCGTGACCAATGTCACCCGACCCCGGCGACTAGCCTCGGATCTCCGGATTTCTGAAGCGCACGCTAAAACGGAAAACCTTCTTCTCCTGAGAGTAAATCTCCCCGGTCTTCAGATCGACGCGCAATGGTACGCCGATCCGGGTGACGTCCACCGTGGCGTGGAAGCCGCGCTCGGAGAAGATGTCGATCAGCATTGCCAAGGCAGCAGGGTCCTCGAAGAGCAGGTCTTCGGAGTTGATGCTGGCGATGCCCGAGACTGCGTGGCGAACCACGATGGGCATCATCTTGAATTCAATGAACTCGATCACCCGCGCGAAGGTTTCTGGCTGCTCGACCTCGTAGCCGTCTAATCGGCGGACCAGGTCCTGGCGGGCATACCGGACGATTTGGCTGGCCAACGGCAACCCCCGAAGCCGGTCGAAGGTGCGCGGGTCCAACTCCAGCGAGCTCTGATATTCCAACTCCCGGACGATGTTGGCCTGTACTTCGGGGACGGGCGCCTGGGCGTTGATGAAATGGTAGTGAAAGATCTGCTTGAGGGAAACCAGCGCATCATAGGTTTGCTCCTTGAAGACGCGGTAGCGATTGCGTGCCAGCCCCTCGCTAAAGTCCGTCGCCCGTTCCTCCCAGCGTTCGCCCGCGCCCGAACGTGTGACTTCCTCGTTGTGGGCGACGACTTGCCGTCCGCGCTTGAGTTGGCGGGCCACGCTTTCCGCCTCGTCGACGAACAACACCATGATGTGGAACATCGGCTGTTTGAAATGGATCACTTCCGGGGTTCCGGAAAACTCCCGCCGCAGCGCGATCATTTCGTCGAAGAGCAGCTTGAGGCACTCGACCTGCACCTTTGTGCGCGGGAATCCGTCGAGCAGCGCGCCGTTCTGCTGCTCAGGCTCAAGCAGCTTGCGAAAGAGGATGCCGACTACCTCCCGATCCCCGACCATGCCGCCGCGTGCCTTCACGGCCCGCGCTTCCGGTGTGTCAAGGAGCTGGGAAACCACAATGGACTGAGCCTCGATGCCGCGCACCTTGCGGATGAAGTCCGAGTTGGTACCTTTACCGGCGCCCGGCGCCCCTCCGAGCAGGATTAACTCTTTGGGGAAACGCATCCGGCTGCGGCCGAATTCCCCCTCCAGTTCCCGCCAGGTGGCGGCGAAGATAAGTTGCGCATCCTTGACTTCCAGTTCAGGGGAGTTAGTTGCGGCTGGCGCTGGGGCGGCAGTTCCTGGCCGCTGCCATAAGCCAGTATTGTCACCTTGTATCTGGGTGCGATTCATGTGGCGTGCTAGTGATGGTTATTGGTAACTAAACCGGATGGCAACGCGCTTGGAAATCTATTTTTTTGCATCTGGGTCGAGTGAGGCTCAGCCCCGAACCCGGGCCTTTTCGCTTGGCCTCCTCGCTCAACGTCACCCCCCACGAATTCTTGCTCGGATGATTTCCGCCATCCTACCAAGTGTGCCGATTTTCGCTTTGCGGGTAGAACCACTGAACGACTGATCTATCCTCGCAACGTTAGTTGATTGTGAGAAAGCTCAGGATGGTTTGCCAGATAGCTTAGTTGCAAGAGGGAGGTTAACGAAATCAGCAACAAATTGATTCCATAAACAACAATTGGAGTCTGAAGACGGGAGTGAGCGGAGAATAAATTTGATGAGAACGGCTACAGGGTGATGACAGCAAGAAAAGCAGATTTAACCAGAGCAGGCCCGGTTAACTTTCGTACAAAATGAAATAGCAAATGTGAGATAATGCGAGGCCTTCAGGAAGTTTCAAAATCCAAAACCACTAGTGTCATCGCAACCGCGAAGATGCATAAGCGCTAGGATAATGCGAAATGCTGAGATGGGGGGATAGTTTTTGTCCCGGAGGGCCGTGCCCTAAAGGGGCTGGAGGACTCAGCCCAGGGTTTCAAGCCTGGGAAATATTCATAACGCGGTTCGCCCTGAAAGAGCGAGAGCTCATGGGAGCTAACCCATTCTCTGCGTGTGTTTAGCCACGTCTGATCTGGCGCCCTTTCAGGGCGCTTCGTCTAGAGGTTCGGTCCCCAGGGTTGAAACCCTGGGCTGAGTCCTAAAGCCCACTTCGGGGCATAATCGTCCTGAACCGGGCGGTTTGGGATGTTTGTTGGCCCGACGAAGGGTGTTACGAAATTGCTCGCGCGCTCCAGCGCCGTTGCGAGCGTCTGCTCGGTGCAAGACGTTCGCATCGATTCGTGCATTCGTGCGTACACCTGCAAGAATCACACTGTACCCTACGGGCGTCTTTGGTGGCGCTTTCCAGGCACTTCGTGCCTGGCTTATCAGCCTGTCTCTCCGGGACAAAAGCGATTCTCCCACGAAGCGCCTCAGAATTATCTTAGCGCTTATGCCCGGCAAGCTCCGGCGCAGGCGGAGCTTCGCCCTACCTAAAAGAGAACGAGGACGATTGGAAGAGACGGTCCTGCCTGCGAGCTGCTATTGGCAGCGCGAGTTAAATGAAGAGATCCGAACTTCTGAACTCCAGCAGCTTTCCTATTACGCCAGATCAGAGGCAGCGACCTGGCTTAAAAGAAAATTTCAATGTGAGCGATCTGCATCATCCTTTTTGCACGCCCACCAAACACACCCTATCAACGCGGAACCGACAAACAAAAACATTCCCAAAGTCAACATACGCCACTGGTGATGACGGAATACCGGGTGAGAGTCAAAAGGAAATTACGACTACGCGAACAAAAATCGGAATTTTTTGGATTTACGGGAGAATCACGCTGAAGAAGTCAAAAAAGACTTGGCGGTAAACTCCCCGTTTAAATTTCGGCACCCAGCCGATCTTAAATTCGCTCGGGTCAATCCAACGGAATTGGAGGAACTCAGGCTGTTCCGTCATGACGTCAATATTCGAATCCGCACCGGTGAATTCGACGAGAAAATAAGTCTGTTCTTGTCCGTCGAACCCCTCTTTGGTTCGACCAGCCGGGAAGAGGTAGCGATATGGCCCCTTGGATTCGGCGATGCGGTAGTGCATCGGGGTCAGAGAAAGTTCTTCCTCCAATTCGCGAAAAAGCGCCTCTCGACCAGTCTCATTTTTTTTCACTCCGCCCTGCGGGAATTGCCATGCTCCTGTAACGTTAGAGCGTTCTCCAATAAAGATCTTTCCATCCTTTCGTTTGATGATCGCCGCGACATTCGGACGGTAACGGAGGGAGGCCATACTTTATTGGTGAAGCATGTCGAGCAACGATTTCACCGCGTCCTTGGCTTCACCTTTAAATTGCTTGGCCATCTTGTCCCGGAAAGCGCCGACTAATCGCTTCGTCAAATCTTCTTTTGGCTCATTTGGAGATCCGCTAATATGCACCGTCGTCCAGTGCAACCCATCTTTTTGCTCGATGAAGACCTTTTCCTCGGCGCCTGGAATCCATCCGAGAATTCTCGGTGAAAGCCCAACCAGCAGATTGCCGTCAAGGCTATCCGGAGTAATGGATCCCGCTCCTTCTACCCGGATCTGATCCTGGTAGCTGGCGTGGACATCCAAAAGTTCCAATTGATGTTCCTGATATTTAAGATGGGCCTCGATCGAATCGATCCGCACGTCGTCCAGGCCGCCGAATTTCGCGAGCTGATGAAACGTTGGAAAAAAGTTCGCCATGTCAAATGCGGCGCCGGTAATTTTGACGGACCCAATGACGCCGCCATGTTCAAAGCGGTCGAGATCTCCCGTGTAAACAAGATGCCCTGAAACTTTGCCTCCGAGATGCCAATCGGGCGGCAAAACCTTGTTTGCCTGCAGGTCAGAAAAATCGAAAGTGAACTGCGCGTTCAATGGCCGTCTCGTGGAAACTTTTCCGACCATCTGGAGTTCGCCGCCGCCCGGGATAAGGGCCTTGGCATCGCGAATGAGGATCGAATCCTGGTTGAGAAAGGCATGGAGATGGGCGACCTGCATCGGAGGGTAAGCAGCGTGTTGAGCAGTTCCCCCGATGGCCGTGACATCCCATTGATCCGGCCCCCTGCGAATGGCGGTCACCCTGGTTCCGACAAGTTGACCGCTTTCACCATTACTCGATTCCCAGTGGAGATCGGCGGAGGCCACGTACAACTGTTCGATTCTGAACTCTGATGGCAGAAAATTGAGGAAATCGGTGGTGCGCGTCTGCTTTGGTGCCTCGACGGATGGAGGAGTGATTTCCGGCAGTTTCTTTCCCAGCACCGCTTCGACTTTCTCCGCGCTGATATGATCAATGACCCATTGACCTTTCAGCAGTTGCCACCAATCGAAGTGAGCCGAAAGATTGGTGACCTGAATTGATCGCAATTTGCTTTTCGGGTTTCCTATTGCTGAAAAGCCGGCCGATTTGAAGGATGAACCTTCCCAAGCGAGAGGTTCAAAGTGACCGTCGACCCGAAGCGAGTGGCTGACTTTCCTGCTGAGCCATCCGCGGAACTGATCGCTCTGGATAAAGAGATGGAGACCGAACCAGCCCGAGAAGAATGCCAAGAGGAGCACGACTGTGACCAGGATCAAAAGGCGAATGCTTTTCACGCGAACGGGATAATTAATGCGGGATAGAATTTGGTCTCCGCTCCAGGCAACTAATTTTCGAGACTATTCGATGATCCTGGCGGTGAGCGCAAGACGGAATCAGGAGTCAGGAGCTGGGAGTCAGGAGTTGCAGGAGTTCAGGAGTCAGGAGCCAGGGGTTCGGCAATTCAAGGAGTTGGGAGTGGACGGCCGCCCGGGCGAACTACGAACGCCTAAATCTTCAAGAGCGCCGGCCGGCGGAATGCTCTTGGCTCCTGACTCCTGCAACTCCTGAACTCCTGAACTCCTGCTCTTCCGGGCCCTCCGATTCAGGATGAACCCAAAGACGGCAATCGGTGGCAGGATGAATAGCTGCCAATAGGCGAGGGGGGGAGGGGCAGGTGAGTTCACCTTGAGCATGGTCTCGACGTTTTCTGTTTCAGAGTCACGCTGGATGTTGACTTTCAACTTCCAGATGCCGCTGTAAGGAACTTGGACGAGTGCTCCGTAGAGGAGCCGATTTTCGCCGTGGTTGAGTTTGGCCGGAATATTGGCGAGGGAGGCAGGCACATTCAGGGCGCAGGCTGGGGGTGCCCAAGCCGCTTTTCTCAGGAATGCCTTGCCGCCGTCAGAGCCGGCTTGTGCAGCGAGATCCAGGGTCACTCGAGCGTCGAGTAACGGATCGAGCTTGGAACGATCCTGGATCAGCACCGTCAGATCGACCGTTCCAGCGCTGAGGATTGGCGGTAAAGTGAAAACCGTGACATGAAACGGTCCGGCATCGCCCTGGAACTGGATCGCTCCGCCATCCGCCCAACTTGTTCGGGCGAGAAACAGGAGCAAAAGGAAAATGAGCCTGGTACGCATGATCTTTTAGGACATCATTGTTCCGCGCAAATCCATTGGTTGAAAAATGAGCCAGACAGCGACCAGAAAAAAAAGAAGATAAACGAGCGACCAGGGTATCAAAATCAGGAGCGAGCGATTCTTTGATTGGTGATAGCGTTGCGCGACTTTCCACCCGGCATAAAGCGAGACCAGCAAACCTAGATCGAGGGACAAAATCTGGAAGTCCAATAGTTGCGGAACGGCCCAGGAAGCGATGCCCCAATCCGGCATCCCTAGAAAGGGCAGGTGAAGATCCAAGGCGATCCGTTGGAAGACTGGGATCGGCAGATGGGAACCGGTGAACAGATGAAACACGAAGTGGGCTAGCCACATAGCGAAACCGAGCGGCACCAGGGTCATGGCAAATTCGGAGATCAAGGGCTTCAGAGGCACCTGAAGTTGACCCAGGCGGCGGCTGAGAAGCCCGGCCAGGTAGATGACGAATCCTGGGATCAAAAATATCCCCACCAGGAAGAAGAGGGCAAGGAGAACAGGGCGATTGAGATCGAAGAGTAATCGTCCCCGGTCCAGTAGGGCTGTGACTGGGGCAATCATTCCTGCAGCGTTTGCCAGGGACCCGAATACCAGGATGAGCACCAGCACTGCAAGGTCGAACCGAGTCGAATACGAACCGATGGAGGAGCGTTGCGCCCCGTTCCAGAGATCTTTGCCGGGAGTCACGGCGATCAGGCCGACGTTGTCGTGCGGACAGGCGTGGACACAATCCATACAGAACGTGCAGTCCATGTTGCCTTTCTTTTTCGGCTGAAAGAGCTTCAGTTCACAGCCTCTTTGCGCGGATGTCCCCCGGATGCAATCAAAGGTCCTGCAAGTGCGGCAAACGTCCGGTTCTCTCACCTTCACCTCGAGCGGGGAAAGCAATGAATGAACAAAATGGAACTGGCCGATCGGACAGACGTATTTGCAAAAGCTGCCGCCCTGAAAAAGTCCATCGATCAGTATGGCTGCCGTGAAATAGGAGAGAATGATCCAGGCGGTGAGCCAGGGACTGTTCCAGAGGCTGAACGCTTCATAGGCCCAGAGATAGAGGGCGAGGAGAAAGGCCGGGAGCCACTTGTTTCGCAACGAGCGAGGCCATGCCCACTTTGCTGGAAGCCAACGTCGCCCAAAATCACGAACCAACATGAACGGGCAAGCCATGCAGAAAAGATTTCCCGCAAATAACAGAGCGATTACCGTAAATCCTCGCCAATGCGTCCAGGGTAAAACCCCGGCGAGATTGGTGGGGCTCAGCTGTGGCCCCAGGAATCCATCCAGCAAAACCAGGATTGCGAGGATCAGCATGACGACCTGCATGCCGCGTCGGAAAGCTTTGGCGCGCAAAAGAGGCCCGAGAATCGGGTTTCTGAACAAATCGAACGACTGGCGAGCCGGATGAGGGGCCAGCCCCATCTTTCGGAGCAGGATGGCTGATTTTGCTTCAGGGCCACGCGCTGGTGACACGCCGCGGTGGTCTGGAAAGCGCAATTTTGATTTAGGTGAGAGAAATTGAACGGCAATCATTGCCGCGGGCACCAGAAAGATGATGGAACCGGGCACCCACATGATTGTTCCAGCGATCACCTGGTCATTGAGCGGGTTCGATCCCCATAATCGCGGAGCATTTTCGTAGGTCGGATAGAGAACCCTGTCATAGAAGGTCAAAAACGCTGCCAGACCGGTGTTTTGCAGGTCCGCGAGGATCAGGTAAGGAATCATCGCCCAGCGCGGCCAGGCTGCCCGGCCCGGCCATGGCAAGACCACGTGCCACCAAAACAAAAGTCCGGTCAGGAGGAAGCAAGTGTGTTCGACCTGGTGCCATCCGGGTGAGTTGAGTGCCAGTTCATAGAATGCCGGGAGATGCCAGAGCACATTGGAGGTGGCGAAGGCGATCAAGCTGACCACGGGATTGAATAGCAGTTGTCCGATTCGCTTCAGCGGGGGCCAAATGAGAAAGGGTCCTACGACCTCGCGAGTGAAGACACGGGGCAGACCGGAGAGGATCGGCAGATAAGGCGCTCCGACCAGAATCAATGGCGGTGCCACCATCATCAGCAAGAGATGTTGAATCATGTGGACCTGCAGCAGAAGGCCACCGAACGCGTCTAAGGGCGAAGCGATCGCCAGAAAAATGGCTCCCAACCCTGCCGCGAAAGAGAGGAGCCGCCATGCCGGGAAACGCGACGGGACTCGAAACTGCAGCGCGATCCAGCCGCGCAAATAAAAGAACAAGGATAGAAGCATCGCGACGGTCGGCCCGATTGGAACCGCCCACGAGCTGAGAACCGCATCTGCCGGATCTTGCATTCGCGCTACTATAGCAGCGTTCGGAAGGAAGTTGTCAGTGTCAGTTGCCAGTTGTCAGTCCGGAAGAGGCAGCTCCGTATTGCATGCGAAGCGTCCCCGCTTTGGGAAGTCCGCCTCGTCCGATCTTCCTCAGGCCCGCATTCACTCACCCGCGGCCATCATCGTTGCCCATGAAAGCACCGCTCAACGGTGCGAACGGAACACAGGCTGGAAGCCTATGCGACATTAACGCCGTCGCGTCGTCACTCCAGGTGCACGGCGATAGCTCCTGGGAGGCTCTGGGAGATCGCTCGACAGTCCGGAAGGCCAATGGAGCATATGCTTCCAGCCTGTGTTCTGTTCATTTGGTCCTGATCGGACTCAAGCCGCCTTCACTTTCCTAATGCCATTCGCTACCCACCCGCCTTGGCTTCTTTGGTCGTTTCGCCTGATGAGACGCGATCGGTTCTTAACGGAATCGCCGGGTTTTGAGCAGGGAGCGTATTGGGCGGCCGCAGAGAAACCAGATATGCAACCAGGGCACTAACCTCGTGCGGAGTCAGAGTGTTTCCGTAGGCCGGCATATTGCCGCCGCCCTGGATCACTTGGCGAACCAGTTCGGATGAGTTCATTCGCATACCGACATCGGACAGATCTGGTCCGCGATGCCCACCTTCGCCACCAATAGCGTGACAGTTTCGGCATTGTTTGACCTGCAAAACGAGCGAGCCTTGCAGTTCGAGCGGTGGGCGTGCGCTGATGAATTCCGGTTTGGTGGGAGTGCCGCTCCAGGCCTCCATGTGCGGTGACCAGGGGCCGGTTAGTCCGGCGTAGGTCAGCAGTCCAATCGTCAGATAGGTGATCAACACGATAAGGACGGAGAGCGGTCGCCGAGAATAATGTTTTTCACCCACATTGGAGAAAAAAGGCAATCCGAACAGAATGAGCCCCGCGATGGCCGGAAAAACAAAGAACAGGATGATCTCCGAACCGCTCGGCAAAAGAGCCGCGGCAGAAAGCAACCAGAGGAACGGATAGTCCGGCTTAGCCTCCGAGATGACCTGGGCTGGATCTGCCGGAATTTCCGGGCCCTTGGGTCCGATAAATACCGCGAGGCCGACGATCACCAGCAGGAGCAAACCATTGGCGACGATATCCTTCCCGAAACCATTGGGGACAAATGGCATCCCGTCCTTGTGGACCATCTCCTCGTACTCTTTGACGTACGTTTGTTTGTGGACTTGAACCCCGGGCTTCGGGTATTCGTTAATGCCCTTCAGCAAAACCAGTCGGAGATGCAGACTGACGAGTGCGAGGACGGCGCCAGGCAAGACAAAAACATGAAGAGCGAAGAAGCGCGATAAAGTATCGCTGCCAATAATTGGCCCACCTAAAAGCAAATTCACGACTTGCGCCCCGATGATCGGGATTCTGCCGGAGATGGCCGCGCCGATGCCGATCCCCCAGTAAGCGTCCGAGTCGAAGCGCATCACCTGGCCGGTAAACGACAATGCCAGGGTCAGGACCAGCAGCACCACGCCGGAGATCCATGTGAGTTCTCTCGGGTGCTTATAGGCTCCCCATAGGAAGACCTGCGTCATATGTAACGCCATGACGACCACCATGCAGTTCGATCCCCAGTAATGCATGGCGCGCATGAACCATCCGAGTTCCTGATGAAAATTCAGGAACTCCAGGCTTTGATACGCTTCGCTGGCCGACGGAATATAGACCAAAGCTAACAAAATCCCGGTCAGCACCTGGATCGAGAAGCACAAGAGCGTCATGCTCCCGAAAACGTAAAACCAGCTGGCGCTACTTTTCGGGATAGGGTGGCCGCCGGTCGCCTTCCAGACTTTGACGAGGTGGAGCCGTCGCTCGAACCACATCGCAACGTTCACTAAGGCGCTAATGATCGGTCTTTCCTTCGCACTCATGGATTTTACGATGGGCTCGCTAAAGTGGGCAGGTTACCAGCCTGGATGTGCAATTCACCGTTCTCGACTTTATGTTCGTACACGTAAAGACCCCTCGGAGGAGGACCCGCAGCGTGTTCGCCGTCGGCGTAAAAAGCTCCTCCGTGACATGGACAGAGAAAAAGCTGTGACTCTTCAAACCAGCGTACCGGGCATCCGAGATGGGTGCAGTTCGCGGCGAACACTTTGAATTGATCTCCTTGAATCCTTCGGACCCAACAGGTAATTCTCGCCGTATCCCCGTCTGCCCCGCGATGATATGGATTTAAAAACACCGCCATGCGCATCGCTCCTTCCTGGAAATTGGAAACAGGTCCGAGGGAGAACCAGACGTTGGGAGTGCTTTTGATCAGACTGGAGAGAATGTATCCCACGATCGGTATCCCGATCATGAAACCCGCGACCGCGTTGATAACGAGTCCGGCCTGCAGCAAAAAGTCGCGTCGTGTGGAATACTTCTCCGCCGCTGGACTCGCTGGAGGATGATTTTCAGGTTCGTTTGAGGTCATTGTTGCTTGGAAGTTGAGGGTTGCGTTCCGGTCGTGGCATTTGCGGCTTCTGCGGTCTGTCCTGGAGCCGGTCCCTGACGGCGAGATGCCAGCCAAGCCACCACATCGGAAATCTCCTCGGGCGTCATTGGTTTTCCAGCAACGTAGTCCCGGAAACCGGGCATCCCGAGGTCAGGTCGACCGACGATCACCACCGTTCGCAAATATTGGTTGGTCACCAGGCTCAGATAGGTCGCGTCGATCACTGATCCTGCTTTGCCTTTCACGCCTTCCCCGTTGGATCCATGGCAGTTGGCACAATTTTGGGCAAAAACCGCTTCTCCGCGTTCCGCATCGCCTAAGGCCGCGCTATAGGGAGGAAGATTGTCAGTGGGCGCCTCATGACCTTTCGCCCAGTTGTAGACGCCATCGGCAAGAATGTTAATCTGTTCATCGGTCAAAAGGCCTCCAGCTTTGGCGGAAAAGCCCGGCATGGCGGTGCCCCGAATCCCGTCTTGGATGGCCTTGTGCACCGCGTCCTTCGGAACAATCGCAAGGTAAGGGGGATTATTCATCGAAATGGAGGCCCCCAGAGTTTCACCATTGCTGTGGCAAGCCCGGCAGTTGGTATCGAAAAGCTCCGCAAAATTCTTGAGTTCCGACGGCGGTTTCCAACGTTCTTCCCATTTCGGTTTACCCGGAGGTTCGCAGCTGCAAAGGAAGCCGAGGCCGCCGCAAAGCAGAATTCGATATAAGTGTGCGTGGCTGCATTGGGCCGTTCTTTAATGCTTCTACTTTTCTTGATCTTGTTGTGGCATGGCGTGCAGGCCCATTCTTTGACCCAGCGGCCAGCTTTGCATGGTTTCGACTTTCTGGGACTTGAAGACCACATAACCGCCGACCAACCCGAACGAAACCTGGCAAACCACGAACCATCCCCAGTCGACCCGAGCCGCGAGCGCGGGATTAATCAGGTTAAAGGTCGGATAAATCAAAGCGGTCCAGATGAGCGGGGTGATCACCCCGCCGAACAGCCATTCCAGATGCGGAGGAAGCATCGGCAGAAGGACAGTGTAGAGCAACCCGACCAGAATGGAGAAAGTGAGATGGCTCAATGAGCGCGACCGTCAAGCCCGCCGCACTGAAGGCTCGCAGAGTTGCCAAGTCCGCAGTGGCCAGAGACGGTACACCGGCGGCAGCCATCAGGTTGATCGGATACCAGATGCTGTGTTGAACGACTAATCCATAAGCCATGGCCAAGACCGCCATGGCTGCGCCTCCGGCAAGGCCGCCCAGGATACCTGATGAATACCGATGGACTTCCACTGGAATACGGGTGCGATGACTCGATTCGCCATAAGTTAGATGGTTGATCGTCCGCGGGGAAACTTTCACCGGAGCAGGACGACGGTCAGCCTCCGCCAACGGATAAAAAGTATGGACAGGTGTTGGAAAAACGCTTCTGAACCAGCCGACGGCAGCGATCAGTCCGATGATGAAACCAATAAGAGTGACGAAAAGGGTGGTCACTAACCCGACTCCGAGAAGAGTCACTGAGAAGGCGCACATCAGCGGCCACGTGGTGGGGGTTGGCAATTCAACGCCTCCTTCTGGAGAATGTCCGTGTTCGTGATTCATAGTCTTAGGATTTGGCACTTATCACGTAAACCACCGTGAACACGACGATCCAGACGGCATCGACGAAATGCCAATACCAGGAGATCATAATGATGTGCTCGTGATGATAGTGTTTGACGCAACCGGTTAAGTTCAGAATCAGGATCATCAGGATCAGGCATAAGCCGATCACGACGTGGCTGGCGTGCAGACCGACCAGCGAATAGAACGTGGAACCGAACAGATTCGTGCTGATCGTCAGATGGTCCACATAGATTAGCTTGTACCATTCAACCCCGGTGTAGATCAGAAATCCGATCCCGAGGAGCGCGGTGATGACCCACCAGAGATTGAACAAGCTGGTGAGTCCCTTGTGAAGATTTTGCTCCGCGATGACGATCGTTACGCTGCTGGAAAGGAGCATCACCGTGCCCAGGATCGGCAGCTCAAGAACTTCGTGCGGATACGGACCAGAGACGCTTTTTCCGATATAATAAAGATAGGCGACCACGAAAATCGTGAAAAGTGCGGTCTCCGTAAGAATGACCAGAATCATCCCGACCACTCGCGGGGAGGGGAGTTTCCATTCCGTTTCGGTAGTGGCTAGCGATTGAGAACTCACGCTTCGAGACTAGTTAGGAACATTGGTAGGAATTTGGAAGGCTGAACTCGAACTTTGCTTATTCGAATTTCCAATCGGGATCCTCTGGGTGTTTCAAATCCCAGAGCGGGCGTCTGCTCCGGACTTCCGGAAGCGTTTCGAAGTTATAATCCGGAGGGGGCGAAGTGGTGGCCCATTCGAGTGTCCACGCGTCCCAGGGATCGTCCCCGGCGATCTTACCTTTCCGGCCTGACCATAATAGATTAACGACCAGGCAAATGACTCCGGCCGCCTGGATAAATGCGCCGATCGTCGAAAGCAAATTCCAGATATCCCAACCGCGGCCCGGTTGATAAGTATAAATACGGCGTGGCATTCCGAGGATACCGGCAAAATGTTGAGGATCGAAGGTCAAATGAAAACCAATCGTAAAGAGCCAGAAATGCCAAAGCCCAAGCTTTTTGTCGAGCATCCGACCGAAGGCTTTCGGGTACCAGTAATAGAGGAAGGCAAAAATGGCATAGAGGATGCCGCCGACGATGACATAGTGAAAATGGGCGATCACAAAGTAAGAATCATTCAATTGCCAATCGAAGGGAGCGACGCCCAGCATGATTCCGGTCAGTCCGGCAATCAGGAACTGGAACAGGAAGGCGATCGCAAAGATCATTGGCAATTCCAAACGAATCTTGCCGCCATACATGGTGGCCAGCCAATTGAACATCTTGATGCCGGTTGGAACGGAGATGGCCATGGTCGCCATGGCAAAGAAGGTTACCCCAAACGAATTGAGGCCGACCGCTGAA
Source organism: uncultured Verrucomicrobiae bacterium (assembly GCA_963793135.1). Classification (GTDB taxonomy): domain Bacteria; phylum Verrucomicrobiota; class Verrucomicrobiia; order Chthoniobacterales; family JAFAMB01; genus JAFAMB01. The sequence goes on along the minus strand of CAWBYX010000010.1, from coordinate 162,188 downwards.
CATATGATGCGCCCAGACGCCCGCGCTGATAAAGCCGATCAGGATAGTGGCCGCAACCATCATCGGATAACCGAAAATCGGCTTCCGAGAAAAGACCGGCACAACTTCAGAGATGACGGCGAAAGCCGGCAGCACCAGGATATAAACTTCCGGGTGCCCGAAAATCCAAAAGAAATGCTGCCAGAGGATGGCCGAACCGCCCGCTTGTGCGTCGAAGAATGTGGCGCCCAGGAAGCGCTCCAAGGTGAGCATGATCTGCGCGGCGGAGAGCGGAGGAAGAAAAACGACCACGAGAAACATGGTCACCAGGGATAGCCAGACGAAGAGTGGCATCCGATGCAGGGTCATTCCTCTGGTTCGGTAGCAGATGATGGTGACCATGATGTTAATACCACCGGTGACGCTGCCGATCCCGCTGATCAGCACGCTGAGCGACCAGTAATCGATGCTAGGCCCTTTGGAAAAGGCTGAAGAGGTCAGCGGCGCGATGGCGAACCAGCCCGCGTCCGGAGCCCCACTGGCACCATAGAGGCCGGGACCCGCAACGAAACTCAGGAAGAGGAAAAATCCACTGAAGAAAGTCAACCAGAACGAAAATGCGTTCAGCCTTGGAAACGCCATGTCCCGCGCCCCGATCATCAGCGGGACCAGATAATTGATCATCCCAAAGATCAATCGGCATCGCGACCCAGAAGATCATCACCGTTCCATGCACGGTGATAAGCGCATTGAATTCCTGCGGAGAAGTGACGTGCCCATTCGGGAAGGCGAGTTGAGCCCGAATGAGCAGCGCCATAATCCCGGCCAGGACAAAGAAGAATAGCCCTGTCCCCACATATAGAATTCCCAATTTCTTGTGGTCGACCGTAAAAAGCAGGTCTTGCACCCAGCCGGTCGCGGTCCCGCGCTCTTCCCCCGGTCTTGCCGGCTGCAACTCGGTACCGGACTCGGTAATTGTCGTTCCGTTAGCCATAGGGTGAATTATTTTAGAGTTTTAAGATAGGCAAAGATTTCATCGAACTGGGTTTGATCTAACTTCATGTCAGGCATCAGGCAGCCTGGTTTCAGGACTTGCGGGTCGTGTAACCATGATTTGAGGTTGGCATCGTCATTGGGCGCAACACCTGCGCCTAGCGTCTGGCGGCTCATGAAATGGGTGAGATTAGGGCCGAAAACCCCCTGCGAAATTGTTCCGTCGATAGTATGGCAACTGCCGCATGAATTGGATTCAAAGGCTTTGTGGCCTGCTTCGGCATCTGGGATTTTGATTTGCGGGCTGGCGTTGCTGCGAAATCCATTTCTCAAAATCTTCCGGAGTCTGGACCACGACACGAATCAGCATATTGGCGTGCTGATAACCGCAGAGCACCGTACAATTGCCAAGATAAATTCCGAGCGAGGTGGGCTGTATCCACCACTTAGTCTCCTTGTCTGGAACTAACCATTGCTTTCCATTTAGTTCAGGCACCCAAAAGCCATGGGCCACATCGGCTGAGGCCAGCGTCAATTCTACTGGGCGTGGAGTGCTCAAATAGCTGACCGGTACGTGAATCTCATTGGCCGCGGTGATGTTGTATTTAGGGTAGTGCAGCTCCCACCAGAAACGGTGACCTACGATTCTAACCTGGAGCGGATCGGCGCTGAACTTGGGATTTTGGATTTCGCCGACGGTCCGGGCGGTGGCGAGCGCCAGAACCACCACGATTAGAATCGGAGGGACCGTCCAGGCCAGCTCAATCGCGGTACTCCCGTAGACCTGTGGTGGTTCGGTGGTGTCATCGTCCGTTGGTCTTTGGCGGTAGCGAACCACGGCGTAAAATAGCAATCCACCGACGATCACAAAGATACCCAAACAGATCAGCAAAACCAAAACCGAGGTCTGGTGGATCATTTCGGCCGGAGCTCCGACCGGCGCAAAAATATTTTGGACGGAGCGCACCTGATCAGCGCTTTGTGCCCTCAATGTTCCGGGCAACGCCGCAGCGAGCAGCAGAAAAACTCGCCGACACGCGGAATTTTCTCTTTGTAATCCTTTCGAGCTAGTCATCGAGTAAGCGAGTTATCGGGGCTCGTGCTGAAAAGTTAAAGTCTGAAGATCAATTCAAAAATCTCCGAAACAAGTAGCAGCCTACCAGCGCTATTACTCCCGTCACCGTCAATCACACACAAAACAGGGGTACTGCGTCAAGCGGTGTTTAAAGGTATTGCGAAACAATTGTGTTTCAGGAGTTTTTACGATCCTTTAATCGCGGCGGATTCGCTGGTACTGCGAGAACCAAGTTGTCCCGGCGGGAAAATGGCTCGCTTGAACAAGACTAGACCCTGAGTTAGTGCTGTGGATCCACCAAATGAATCTCGATTTTAAGTACACCGCCGACGGATTGATCCCCGCGATCGTGCGAGAAGCGACCGCGCCTGGCCGGGTCTTGATGATGGGCTGGATGAACCGGCAATCTCTCATAAAAACCTTGGAAACCGGTTTGCTGCATTACTGGAGCCGATCCCGCAATCAACTCTGGCTGAAAGGCGAAACCAGTGGAAATACCCAACGCTTAATTCGTTGGTTTACCGATTGTGATCGTGATAGTTTGCTTTTTGAAGTGGAACAAAATTCCGGAGCCTGCCACACCGGGTACCGAAGCTGTTTTTTCCAGGAGCTCGATCCTTGCGGCGAGTCAAAACCGGTATCTGAGGAGCGGCTCTTCGATCCCGCAAAAGTGTACTCGAAATGACCTCACTACCGCTCTTTCCATCCCTCCCGGAATTTAAGGAACTGGCTGCCAAGGGTAATCTGATTCCGATCTACACCGAGTTTGTCGCCGATTATGAAACGCCGATCGGGGTGTTTGAAAAGATCGATAACGGCGTGCGATCGTTCCTGTTTGAGTCAGCGGAAAGTAACGATCATGTTGGCCGCTACTCTTTTCTGGGTAGCGATCCAAGAATTTATTTTGAAGCTCGCGGCAGGCACATCGTGATCGAAGAGGACGGCAAGCGGCGCGAGTTCGAATCGACGGTCGATCCTTTGGCAGAGTTGCAGAAGCTGATGGCCGGATTTCGAGCAGTTGATTTCCCCGGTTTGCCTCCGTTCAGCGGCGGTGCCGTCGGTTACATCGGGTATGACGCCGTCCGATTCTTTGAACCGACAGTGGGAGAGCCGCCTCCTGACCAGTTGGGGTTGCCGGAAATGGTCTTTATTGTGACGGATACCTTTCTGGTCTTTGATCACCGGTTTCGCCGGCTGAAGATTTTCGCGAATGCGGTAGTGGAAGGAACAAAAATCGATGAAGCCTACGATGTGGCTGCGCAAAAAATACGCCGGATTGTCCACAAGCTCGAGGAGCCGACACAACCGCGCCTGATGAATGCCGCGCCCATTGCGGTTTCCCTCAGCCCGCAGAGCAATACCACGCCGGAGGAGTTTCACCAGATGGTTCGCAGGGCGAAGCGGCACATCGAAGCCGGGGACATCTTTCAAATGGTTCCTTCACAGCGGTTTGAAGCCAGATTTGAGGGAAACCCGCTCACTCTTTATCGGGCGCTCCGATTCGTCAATCCCTCGCCTTATATGTTCTGTCTGCGGCTTGGAGCACGGTTTGCCCTGGTCGGCAGTTCGCCGGAAGTCCACGTTCGGCTAAGGGGGCGAAGCGTTGAGATTCGCCCGATTGCGGGGACGCGGAAAAGGGGGGCGACCAGTTCCGAAGATGAGCAATTGGCCGAAGAGCTGCTGGCCGACCCGAAGGAACGGGCGGAGCATCTGATGTTGGTCGATCTGGCGAGAAATGACGTAGGCCGGATCTGCGAATACGGAACGGTGCGGGTGACGGAATTCATGACGGTTGAGCGGTACAGTCACGTAATGCATATCGTTTCAAACGTAATTGGCGAGTTAGAACGCAGTCATAACGCGTATGACGTAATGCGAGCCACTTTTCCCGCTGGTACTGTTTCAGGAGCGCCTAAGGTCCGGGCGATGCAGCTCATCTATGAATTCGAGAAAGGGAAGAGGGGCGTCTATGCCGGCGCGGTCGGATATTTCGGTTTCGACGGCCAGCTTGATTCCTGTATCGCGCTGCGAAGTGTGGTCTTGAAGGATGGCACCGCGTACGTGCAGGCCGGAGGCGGCGTGGTGGCCGACTCTGTACCAGAACTGGAATACCAGGAGAGCGTTAACAAAGCGATGGCCACTTTCCGGGCGATCGAGCGAGCAGAGCAAATCTTATGATTCTGGTCCTGGATAACTACGACTCGTTTACTTATAACCTGGTTCAATACTTCGGTGAACTGGGCGCGGAGTTGATCGTCCGCCGGAATGATCGGACCAGCATTGAGGAAATTGAGCAGTTGCACCCCGAAAAAATCTGTATTTCTCCCGGGCCTGGAACGCCGGACGAAGCTGGAATCAGTAACGAGCTGATTCGTCATTTTGGTCAGCGCATTCCGGTCTTAGGGGTCTGCCTTGGTCATCAGTGCATTGGACAGGTGTACGGAGGAGAGGTGGTCCGAGCGGATCGCCTGATGCACGGGAAGACTTCGCCGATCCTGCACGAGGGGGATGGCGTATTCCTCGGGTTGCCGATCCCGTTTGAGGCGACGCGCTACCATTCCTTGATCGTCCGACGCGCGACCTTGCCAGCTGAGCTGGAAATCGTTGCAGAAACGTCGGAACAGGAAATTATGGGCCTTAGACATCGACAATACCCCGTACACGGTGTGCAGTTTCATCCGGAATCGATTATGACCAATGAGGGTAAAAGGTTGTTGGCGAATTTTCTTTCGATGTAGATGCTGCAAAATGAAGAGGCGCAGATAAAATGTCCGGAGAGAACTACTCGTTTCCAATCGTCATCTTAGGCGGCGGCTTCGCCGGTGCTTACTGTGCGCGTTCGCTTCGATCGGGGCTGCGAGAGGATACGTCCAAAAACGTCGCGTTGCTGGCGGACCAGAACGCCATGTTGTTTCATCCGATGCTGGCCGAAGTGAGCGGTTCATCTATTTCGCCGCTGCATGTGGTCAACCCGCTTCGGCTTTTTTGCAAGGGAAGCGAGATTTTCATGGGAGCGGTCGATGAGATCGATCTGGAGCAGAAAACGGTCAGTTTTTCTCCAGCCCCGTCGGTAGCCCCGGTGAAGCTGACCTTCGATCACCTGGTGCTGGCGATTGGCAGCGTCGTTGATGTGAGCCGGGTGCCGGGGATGCCGGAGCACGGTTATCTGATGAAGACGGTTGGAGACGCGATGCGGCTGAGGTCGGATGTCCTGGGGCGACTGGAAGCTGCCAGTGTGGTATCCGATGAGGCGATCCGGCGCAAGCTGCTTACTTTTGTCATCGTGGGCGGCGGATACTCGGGTGTTGAAACGGCAGGGCAAATCTGGGATTTGCTTCGAGATGTGCAGCGACTTTATCCGCGAATCAATCCAAAAGAATTTAGTTTGGTCTTGGTGCAGAGCGGCTCGCATCTGCTGCCGCAAATCGGGGAGGAACTAGGCAAGTACTGTGAGGTACAGCTCAGGAGCCGAGGGATCGAAGTTAGGTTGAACACCCGGGTTAACGCCATCACCTCTGAGCGCGCGATTCTGAACACTGGGGATGTCATTGAGACTAACACGGTGGTCACGACGGTTGGCAACGCGACTAACCCGGTGATCAAGAAGCTAATGGATCGCTATCATTTGCCTAATGAAAAGGGACGACTGATCACCGAGCCGACGATGCAGGTGAAAGGCTATAGGAACCTTTGGTCCGCCGGAGATTGTGCAGCGGTTCCGCTCAAGGACGGTAGTGTTTCTCCAGCCACCGCACAGTTCGCGATGCGTCAAGGGGCCTTGCTGGGGAAGAACATTATCGCCGCTCGAAATGGCCAGGCTGTCGTGCCTTTTCGATTCAAGACTCTGGGCGAGATGGCGTCGCTGGGACATCGCAACGCGGTTGGAAAGGTGTTGGGATTTAAAGTCTCGGGTTTTCTTGGATGGCTGATGTGGCGAGCGACCTACCTTTACAAATTGCCGGGCCTGGAGCAGAAATCGAAGGTCTTTTTTGAATGGAGTCTGGAGCTATTGTTTCCCCGGGATATTAGCTTGCTCAATATCAACATGACCGAGGTGGTCGGACGTGTCCATCTGGAGAAGGGCGATCCGATTTACCATATTGGAGATGCCGCTTTCTCTTTCTACCTGATTGAGCAAGGTCATGTCGAAGTGGACGATCATAGCGGTGCGACCCGAAAAATCGGTCCGGGTGAACACTTCGGTGAGCGGGAACTGCTGCAAAAGACCACCCGCCAGTTCGACGCCACAGCCCTGGAATCGACCACGTTGCTGGCGCTCAATAAGACCACTTTCGAGGCGTTGACCAAGAACAGTCTTACCCTTGGCTATTTTCTCAATCGCAGCTCCGTCAAATATTTGAACCTGCAGGAGCGAAGGGCGATCGTTGATCGAGCCTCTCCGACCTTTCGCCAGAAGCGTGTCGAGGATTTCATGCGTCGCGATCCAGTTGTGCTCCGGGGAACCGATTCGATCCATGCCGCTCTGAAGGCCTATAAGCAAGCCGGCGCGACGATCTTGCCGTTGGTAGCCGACGAAATGCGGTGCACGGGATGGGTCCGGCTCGATCTCGTATTGGACTGGATGCATCAAGGAAAAGCGCGGCTTGATTCTCTTGTGAGCGACCTTCGTTCGTTGCCGTTCATCAGCGTGAAGCCGGAAGACTCGGTGGAAGAAGCGTTACTACAATTCACTCAGACTCCGGACCGGGAAGTGGTCGTCTCCAACGACGCTGGTCAATTGGTCGGAACCCTCGCCTTGCTCGACTTGATCCTCGCTGATCATGGGTAGTGCATCGTCTCAGTTATGAGACGATGCACGATAAAAGGGTTTCCCTCGTGAGCTAGATTCTATCCAAGAAGCGACGCTTGCTTTGCGAGACGGTTTTCTGCGAGGAATGAGAATGGAAGAATACTGGCGGCCATGGCTCTAATTCCTGAGCGGCGCGATCCCGACCCGATGCGAGAGGGTGGCAGCCTGCTCGTTCTCGCGCCTTTGGCCTTCGTGTTGGGTGGGACGTCAGGGCTGGTGGGAGCTCTCTTCCGGATGGCCCTGGAGTGGTCCGACCGACGCCGGGGTTCTACCATTGACTGGTCGCACCGCCACGGACTGGTCGGTTTCGTGATCCTGCTCGCGATTTCGGCCGGCGTCACGGCTTTGGCTGCGCGTCTGGTCCGGAAATTCGCGCCGCAGGCGAAAGGGAGCGGCATCCCAAATGTCGAGGCTGTGCTGCGCGACGAGCAACCCGCACCTCCGCTTCTTTTGATCCCTGTGAAGTTTCTGGGCGGATTGCTGGGGATTGGTGCCGGTCTAGCGCTGGGCCGAGAGGGGCCAACAGTTCAGATGGGCGCATGCATCGGCCAATTTATGGGAACCGCTTTTCGCCGCCATCAAGCCGATGTTAAGGCACTTCTGGCTGCGGGAGCCGGGGCCGGTCTCGCCACGGCATTCAACGCGCCACTGGGCGGCGCCGTGTTCGTGCTCGAAGAACTGGTCCGGCGATTCGACTTTCGGATGACGATCACCACGCTTTGCGCTTCGGGCGCTGCCATTGCGATGGCCCGGTTGCTTCTTGGCAATGAGAGGGATTTTCGGCTGCCAACACTGACCGACCCAGGGTTCGGGGCGATTCCGATCTTCCTGGTCGTCGGCGTCGTCACCGGTTGCCTGGGCATCGCCTACAATCATACGCTGCTCGGCGCGCTGGCGATCTGCGACCGACTTGGACGCAGGTGGTCTGGCGAAGTACGCGCCGGGTTAGTGGGCGCCCTGGTTGGCTTGATTGCCTGGTTTGGACCCGGGTTAGTGGGTGGAGGTGATGCGATCACGCAACGCACGCTTACTGGAACCGACAGCATGCTGATCGTCGTCCTCGTTTTCCTGATCCGATTCGGCCTTGGGCCGATCTCGTACGCCGCCGGGACGCCGGGAGGATTGTTTGCGCCCATGCTGGTGCTGGGAGCTCAAAGCGGGTTGGTCCTCGGTACACTCTTCTGCTATTGTTTCCCATCCTTCACCGCGGAGCCAACCGCGTTCGCCGTCGTAGGCATGGCGGCCTTCTTCACCGCAGTGGTGGGCGCTCCCGTGACCGCTATGGTCCTGGTCACGGAGATGACAGGGTGCTTCACGCTTCTTCTACCGATGTTACTGGCCTGTTCCGCTGCCATGACGGTGACCACCCTGCTGCGTAGTCAGCCGATCTACGATGCCCTGCGAGAGCCTGCCGTGCAGCAGATGCGCGGACCGTGAGCGTACGGAGAAAAGCGGCTGCATTACGATTAACTGTCGGTCCCAATTGGGCGCGAGTCGGCAGGTGTTTCGATGGGCGGATGGTTTTTGTCCCTCCGGAACAAAGCGACTCTCCATCAACCCTGAAATTCGCGCTTCCAGGGTTGAAACCCCGGGCCTGAGTCCTGTAGTCCCCTTCGGGACCTAAATAACCCCGCAAAGCCTTGAATCGAACGAGTTCGTTTCGCCAGGCCGATCGGGCTTGTAAATCAGCCGGACCCGCTATAGTTCCAATACTGCAAAGCTCTAACCAAAGAGAGCGCGGATAAGCCCACGCCGTTTCCTCGCTCTTTTCAAAGAAAGTTCAGTTCCAAAAACCCATCCCACAGATCTAAGCGATGGGGTATCTCACATGAAAGAAGCAGAAAGATTGGAAGAGGGGAACAGTGGGCGGGCAAAATGGCGGCGTTGGGGCCCGTACCTGAGCGAACGCCAGTGGGGGACGGTGCGCGAGGATTACAGTCCACACGGGACGGCCTGGGATTATCTCACTCACGACCAGGCGCGCAGCCGTACCTATCGTTGGGGCGAAGACGGAATTGCCGGCCTGAGTGACGACCATCAACGCATCTGTTTGGCTCTGGCCCTCTGGAATGGGAAAGATCCAATTTTGAAAGAGCGCCTTTTCGGCCTTACGAACAGCGAGGGAAATCACGGCGAAGACGTCAAAGAGCTTTACTACTACCTCGACGCCACGCCGACGCACTCTTACCTCAAGATGCTCTATAAATATCCACAGAGGGCGTTTCCCTACGATTGGCTCGTCCAAGAGAACCGCCGCCGGGGTAAAGAGCAACCAGAATTTGAACTGATCGATACGGACGCCTTCCGCGAGGGACGTTACTTTGATGTATTCGTCGAATATGGCAAAGCTGCGCCTGAAGATATTCTGATGCAGGTCACTGTCTGCAATCGCGGACCGGATAACGCGGCGATCCATATCCTTCCGCAATTGTGGTTTCGAAATACCTGGTCCTGGGGTTACGATGACCGAAAACCTTCGATTCAATTTCTGTCGGATAACGCAGCCTCAGTGCAACATCCTGTGGTGGGTGAGTACACGCTTTACACCGAGGGTACCGGAGCGTTCCTTTTTTCGGAAAACGAGACCAATGTGCGCCGCCTTTATGGTATGCAGGAAGCCACGGGGTACTTTAAGGATGCGTTTCATGAGTTCCTGATTAACGGAAATACCAAAGCAATTAATCCCGCGCAAAAGGGGACTAAGTGCGGCGTCCATTTCCCTCTGGAAGTCCCGGCAGGAAGCGAGGTGAAAGTGCGGCTCAGGTTGGCCTCTGGGTTGAAGACTCCACCCTTTGCCGATTTCGACGAGATAATGGAGAGCCGGCGCCAGGACACAGAAGAGTTTTACGCCGATTTACAGCGGGAGTTACCGGATAATGACGCCAAGAGCGTGCAACGCCAGGCGCTGGCCGGGATGATCTGGAGCAAGCAGTACTTCAACTACGATGTCCGACAATGGTTGAAAGGTGACCCTGCGCAGCCGCCTCCGCCAGCTGAGCGTAAGTTCGGTCGTAACAACGAATGGACCCATCTCAACAATTCCGACATTATTTCGATGCCGGACAAGTGGGAATATCCCTGGTACGCCGCCTGGGATCTGGCCTTTCACACCCTTTCCCTTGCCTTGGTCGATTCTCAGTTCGCGAAGGAACAGTTGCTACTTATTACGCGGGTCTGGTACATGCATCCAAACGGGCAACTCCCTGCCTACGAATGGGCTTTTGGCGACGTCAACCCGCCAGTCCACGGTTGGGCAACTTGGCGGGTCTTTCAAATCGATCGCAAGCACCGGCGTGAGCGAAATCCTGACGATTGCGGCGATCTTGCTTTCCTGGAAGGTGTTTTTCACAAGTTAATGCTGAATTTCACCTGGTGGGTCAATCGCAAGGACGCTGCCGGGCGCAACATTTTTCAAGGTGGGTTCCTCGGCCTTGATAACATTGGTGTCTTCGATCGGAGCGCTCCTTTACCCACGGGCGGATACATGAACCAGTCGGATGGCACCAGTTGGATGGCGATGTATTGCCTGAATCTGATGCGAATCGCTTTGGAACTCGCGAATCATGACCACGTCTACGAGGAGATCGCGACGAAATTTTTTGAGCACTTCCTGCAGATTGCGGAGGCCATGACCTACGCCGGAGATGGTATCGGGTTGTGGGACGAAGCGGATGGTTTTTTCTACGACGTTTTGAACCTGCCGAGTGGCCAGGGGATTCCGCTCAAGGTGCGTTCCATGGTTGGGCTGATCCCGCTTTTTGCCGTGGAAACGCTCGAGCCGGAATTGCTGGATCCGGTCCCCGGGTTCACAAAACGTCTTGAATGGTACCTCGACCATCGTCCCGAACTGGCAGCGCTGATCTCGCGTTGGAGCGCGCCGGGGATCGGCGACCGGCGACTGCTTTCTCTTTTACGAGGACACCGGATGAAAGAGGTGTTGCGACGGATGCTGGATGAATCCGAATTTCTTTCCGATTACGGAATCCGAGCGCTCTCCCGGTATCACCTGGAGCATCCGTACCGTTTCGACTGGAACGGCTGCGTGATGACGGTGGAATATCAGCCCGGCGAGTCCACTTCGGGCTTATTTGGCGGCAATTCGAACTGGCGCGGCCCGATTTGGTTTCCGGTGAACTTTCTTATTATTGAGTCATTGCAGAAATTTCATCACTACTACGGCGACGAGTTCAAAATCGAATGTCCGACCGGGTCGGGTCGCTTTATAACGATCAAGGAGGTCGCCGAAGAACTAAGCCGGCGTTTGACGCGACTTTTTACCCGGAATGAGAAGGGACAACGCCCCGTGTTTGGCCAAAACGAGCAGCTCCAGAACGATCCCCATTTTCGCGATTACATTCAGTTTCACGAATATTTCCACGGGGATAACGGTCGAGGAGTGGGCGCCTCCAATCAAACCGGGTGGACCGGCCTGATCGCCAAAATCATTCAACCCCGTGTCGATTCATAACACGATCCGATCGAGGCGCAGCAGTTCTCCCAGGGACCAGCCCTGAAAAGGGCAACCGCGCGGGGTGTGCGGCGGGTCGGCATCCGCAATTTCCGACAGATGGCCAAGCCCCGCTTGATTGAGATGGTCTCGCAACGGTTCCAAAAATTGTTTTCTTGCCAGCGCCTTGACTTCTGGCGAGTCGCCGCGAACCCGAACCCAAGCTTCGACGAACGGACCGATTAACCAAGGCCAAACCGTCCCCTGATGGTAAGCGGAATCCCGGTGCCAGACGTCGCCTTGATATCGCGGAACATAGCCGGGTTCTCCTGGGGCCAAGGAACGCAAACCAATCGGAGTGCAAAGGGCTGCCTCAACGGCGTCCACGACCTGGCGCGCTCGTTCAACGGGAAGAAGTATCAGAGGCAATCCTCCGACCGCGAAGATCTGATTAGGACGAAATAACGGATCCGCGGTCCCCGCCCGATGGTCAACATCGATCACATCGTAAAGCTGCTGGCGAGCCTCATTCCAAAAGCGAGTGGCAAAGGCCTCTGACGCTTTCGCAAATAATGACTTCCATTGCGGAGAGAACGATTGACCAACCCACAGAGCATTGATCCAAAGCGCTTGCACTTCGACCGGCTTACCGATCCTCGGGGTGACGACTTGACCACCCACCTTCGCGTCCATCCAGGTGAGTTGAACACCGGGCTGACCTGCGGCGAGCAAACCGTCTTCGTCCGCCTTAATTCCAAACCGGGTCCCCGCACGGTAGCCGGAGAGAATCGCTTCGATCGCTTGCCGCAGCTTCGCAGTCACATTGCCATCGTCCAGGTTCGGTTTCCCTTGGGCGGCGCGCAGATATTCAAAGACAGCGATGATGTACCAAAGCGAGGCGTCGACCGAATTGAATTCCGGCTCCGCGCCGCGGTCCGGGAAACGGTTTGGCAGCATTCCCTGGGAAACGTTTCCGGCCCACTCGACCAGGATGTCTCGGGCGGTCTCCAGACGATCAGTGGCCAGGCATAATCCTCTCAACGAGATGAAGGTATCGCGACCCCAATCCCCAAACCATGGATACCCTGCGATGATAGTCTTCCCGGAACCGCGTCTGACCAGATAACTCTCTGCCGCGGCATCGAGCGGAGACGAGAATGCCTTCCGCCGCTGGAGTTCTTGCGCTCGAAGCTGGTTTGCGGTTTCGAGGGTGTCGTGTAGTTCGTCGCCGATCTGGGCGAAATCTTCGGCAACGAAAATCAGGGACGCCGCTTCCGTTTGCAATTCCCAATCGAAGAGACCAGGACTGGCGAGGTCTTCCAGATAATCCAAACCACGTGCCCGTTCTTCGGCGTAGCAAAAGTTGCGGTACCAAGTGGGCGAGTGACGATAGGTGCCATTCGATCTCGCAACGACCGCGGGAACATCGTGGTAAGGTTTCCAGCGAACTCGATCACCACTCAATTCCGGGTCGAACCGAAAGGCGCTATTTTCATGATGCGTCGCGTGGAAGTCTCTGCCGGAGAGAAGAGGTCGGACTGTCAGTTTAACTTTGTTCCCGGGATCGCCGGCCAGTCTCCAGATTAAGACGACCGCGGACTGCCCAAACGGCACAAAGACCTCTTGTTCAATTGCGAGATTGTGATCCAGCTCAAAACGCCACGCCGGCCAAGGCCATGCCTCAAATCCTTTAAGGTGCGTCATTCCATCGGGATAGACCACATCAGGAGCGTAACGCTGCGAACTGAGGAACCAACTGCCGTGGATGGTTTCGACCCACGCTTCAAACCCGTTCACCAGGGTCTTTCGTTCCGATGGCGGAGCTGTCGCCGTCAGCAACAGCGCATGGTAGCGTCTGGTGCGAATGCCTGAGGTCGTCCCGCTGGCGAAGCCCCCAAGGTCATCCGCTTCGAGCCATTCTGCCGAATCGGACACCAGAGACATGGCAAGACTGATTCCTAGGTGATGGTTCGTGAACCGCTACCTCAACGGGTATTGGTCCCTGTCCCTTGGAATCTGATACCCCCGTACTTCCAGGGCAGCCAATGAGTCACATCCAGGCCTCCACCCCAAGCGTGGTTGTCTGAATTTGCGCTGGATCCAACGCTCGTGGCAAACGTTCCGAAAGCTCCTGTTTCGAACTCGTTGGCTCTGAAGAACCCGGAAGGCGGAGAAACAGCCGGCGTCGAAGATGTGACCGGTTGCCCGCCAAAGGCGGCGATTCCTAAGGAGGTGAATATAACGATGGCTAGGGAGGTGAGCTTCTTCATCTTTACTTGCACTGCGGCGGCAGCACTGAGTGATAAATAGACGTTGTAAAGGGCTTTTGCAAGGAGGCAGGGTGAGGCTTCGCACGGGGCGCGTTGCCGCATTCGGCTTTTTGCGATGGCATTTTTGGAAAACTGCTTGCGGCTTGAGCGCGGCCAAATATTCATACGGGTGCAAAGTGTCAACGTCATCGGCGCCGGAGGCATTGGAGTCGTGCTCGGTGGTGCTTTGGCAAGGGCGGGCTGGAATGTAACAATGGTGGACATCCATGAAGCGAAACTGGAAGCCGGTCGCCGAAATGGAATCGAGGTCAACGGGATCAAGGAAAGAAAACTTCGTTTCGCGTCATTTGCGGAGTGGAGGCCGGCCGATCGTACCATCCTCTTGCTGTGCACGAAGACTTACGACAACGCTGCGGTGCTGGCGCGGATCCCGCGGCGGCATTTGCTGGTCCCGATCCAGAATGGCTTCGATCCAATGTTGAACGAATCAAGCCACCCCTTTGAGGGAATTGCTTCCTTTGTCTCCCAATGTGAAGCGAGTCGTCCGTCGACGAAAATTACCCGGAAGGGAGGACTCTATTTGGGAGGCCGCCGGCGTTTGGTCGCAGAAGAGCGGGCTGTCCTGGAGAATCTTGCTGCGGGATTTCGTCAAGGGGGATTGAATCAAGTTAGCACCGTGCCTCTAATTGGCGGTTATAAATACGCAAAGCTGATGTACAATGCCGCGATATCTCCTTTGGCGGCAGCGGCCGGTATCGACAATGAGGAATTGCTTGGCGATCCGCTCGCGCGGCGCCTTTTTTTTGCTTTGCTCCGGGAAAACTATTCAATTTTACATCGTAGCGGTGCTCGACTGGCCCGGATTGGCCCATTCCATCCTGCAGTGGTGGATCGCATTCTCCGGGTTCCAGGTTTAGCCCGAATCCTCGCGCATTTATTTCGCCCTGGTCTGCGTGGCACCTATTGCTCCATGGCCCCGGATATGGGGACGGGGCGAACAGAGATTGCCGCCTACAATGGCTATCTGACACGTCTGGCTCGGGGCATGGCCTGTCCGATCAACACCGCGGTTCTCGAATTGATAAACACGATGAACGACCAAAAACGTGCCCCCAGCCGCGAAGTCCTGGCGGAACTGGAAAGTACACTCGGAACGGAAGGAACTATTTGATTCTCGTTACCGGAGGCGGCGGGTTTATCGGATCGCATCTGGTCCACCAACTGGTCGAAGTAGGTGAAGAGGTGCGGGTTTTGGAGGGACGCGGAGCTGAGGTGCGCCACCTTCCTTTGGACGCTATTCAGCTCGTGCGCGGAGATATTCGCTGCGAGCAGGAAGTCAGGGATGCCGTTCGTGGCTGCCGGCAGGTTTATCATCTCGCAGCCAATCCCAATCTGTGGACACGCGTTCGAAGCGATTTCGATGCGGTGAATAATGAGGGCACGCGCCACGTCCTCCACGAAGCCCTTCGCGCCGGGGCCGAAAGAGTCCTGCACACCAGTACGGAAAGCATCCTCGCCCGTGCCCAATCGAACGGTCAATCCGTGGAAAAGCTGCGTCTGACAGATGAGAATATGATCGGGGCGTACTGTCTGAGCAAGCTGAAGGGCGAACAGGAAGCCTTTCGGCTGGCCGATTTGGGAGCTCCGGTTATTGTTGCCTGTCCAACTTTGCCAATCGGCCCGGGTGACCACAACCTGACGCCACCCTCGCGCATGACGCTGGCTTTCTGTCAGGGAAAACTGCCGGCCTATCTGGACTGCCGGTTCAACATGATTGATGCGCGCGATATCGCTTCCGGACTGCGCGCAGCCATGAAAGTCGGACAACCCAGAATTCGCTACCTGCTCGGCGGAGCAAACCTCCGGCTGGTCGAATGGTTGACCATCGTCGGCCGTCTCATCGGAAGGAAAGTGCCCCGCTGGCAGGTTTCTTATCCGCTGGCATTGATCGTGGCCTACGCCAGCGAATGGGCCGCGGATCACTTCACCGGCCGAATGCCGATGGCAACGATCACCGGAGTCAAGCTGACGCGGCACTGCATGCACTTTGAGGCAGCTGCAAGCCAAAAGCACCTCGGACTGAAGTCACGGACGGTGGAGGAATCCGCGCGGGATGCGATTGCCTGGTTTCGGCAGAAAGGCTTGCTCAACTAAGCAGGCGTGGCATTGGCACTTTGTTCCATTGTTGCTCGCATGGATAACGTCCCGTCAATGATCGTTCGCATTTTCCTGTACCGATGGCGCGGTGTTACTCTTCGAGCGTGGACATTGCGGGCGTGCGCCGGTTTTTGCGCGCTTTGGGCTGTGCAGGCCGAAGCCCAAAGTTCGGTTGACCAAGTCGCCGCCTATGGCCGGGTTTCTCCGGGAGAACGAGCGGTGACCCTCTCGGTCCCGTACTATCTCAATTCACCGCCAGTGGTGGCCGAACTATTCGTCAAAGAGGGCGATCATGTGGTCCGGCACCAAAAATTAGCTGTCACGCAGAGCCAGTTGCTTGCCTCCGCCGATTTGGCGATGGCCAAGGCACATCTCTCGACTGCGGAGGAACGACTCCAGGCGCTGAATGCGGAACCGAAAAGCCAGGAGATTGCTGCACAGGAGTCGCTGGTTAAAAGCCTGGAAGCCGAAGCTAGAGCAGAAAAAGCCAAAAAGCGGCCGGATACGGCGGCTGGCAAAGACGAGGCGACTGCGCGTGAGGAAGCAGCTGAAGCGAAAGTGGCGATGAGCCAGCATCAACTGGAGGCGATGCGAGAAGTGCGACCGGCGGACCTGGCGGTGGCGGGGGCCGAGGTCGAGGAAGCAAAAGCTGCCGTGGTGCGTGCGGAGGCGTTGCTGGCATTTACGGAAGTCGAGGCGCCGTTCGATGGGCAAATTCTCAAGATTCTCTCTTACCCGGGAGAGGACGGAAGTCGTGGCCTTCTGGAGATAGGAGCGACGCAGGCGATGGTGATCAAGGGCGAGTTGAACGTCGGAGATGCCTCCCGAGTAAGAGTTGGCGCCCGGGCCACGATCAAGAGTGAGGCTTGGCAGGGCGAAATGGCGGGGAGGGTGACCCGGATTGATTCTCGAGTTAAACGCAGCGAACTGACTACCCTCTCGACCTTTGCGAATGTGGACCGACAGATTATCGAGGCGACGATTACGCCGGAGACACCCGAAAAGCTGGAGGGACTCACAGGGGCAGAGGTGACCGTGACTATCGACGCCGGTCCCGCTGCAAAATGAAGCATGTTTTAGAGGGTCTCGGGCGCTGGCTTGCTCCGGCAGGTGTTCCCTTTGCCTGGCGTCAACTTTGCTTCGACCGCAACCGACTCCTGGCGGCTACCTGCGGGATCATCCTTGCGGTGACGTCGATTCTCTTTCAAACCGGCGCCTACAATGCGTTGTTCGCCGGAGTCGCCACGCAATATCTTGCTCTGAATGCTGACCTGGTCATGCATAGCGCGGATTACAAGTATGTGGTGGTGCATGCGCCGTTTCCGCGCGATCGAATCGCGGCGGTGCTGGCCGATCCCGATGTCGAGAGCGCCGAAGGGGTTCGGGCCGCCGTGGGGCTCTGGCGCGTCCCGGGGACAGGCGCAATCGATCAGATTTTGATCTTCGGGGTTGAGCCTTCCGGGACTGCCTTTAACCTTCCTGGACTGAAACTCAGCCGACCGTGGCTGGCTCTTCCGACGACGGTATTGTACGATCACTTTTCCCTTCCTCAATTTGGCGATATTGAAGGCCGGCTTTCTCGTCACGAGGCCTGCCCGGTCGAGATTAATGGCCTGCACTGCGAAGTGCGCGGTCTCTTCCAACTCGGCATCTCTTTTACCGCAAATGGTCAGGCTTTCATGCCGAAGATCGGATTTGACCGTGTCTTCGCCGGCTTGCCGCCCGCCGCTGAATCGCTAGGCCTGATTCGGTTGCGGCGGGATGCCCAACCGGACAAGGTGCGGGACCGCCTTCAGGCCCGGCTCGGGCCTGAAATGCTGGTTTTGACTAAAAAACAATTGGTAGAGGCGGAGCAGAGGTATTGGAATGGGCGCACGCCGGTCGGCTTCATCATCCCCGTGACGCTGCTGGTGGTGGTGCTGGTAGGTGCCGTGATTTTTTACCAGATTCTCTACACCGACGTGCAGCATCACCTCCCGGAATACGCCACGCTGAAGGCGATCGGCTTTCATGATTGGAATCTTCAATCCCTGATCGTGCAGCAATCGATGTGGCTTTCTCTTCTTGGATTTCCGCCCGGCTTGTTGATTGCCTTTATCCTGTTCCGGGTGGCGCGGACTGCGACCCATCTACCTTTCGCCTTATCGATCGGACAGGCCATTCTCGCCTTTCTCCTCACTTTCGGAATGTGTCTGGCAGCGGGCTTACTAGCCATGTTAAAACTAAGGCAGGCTCAACCTGCGGATGTCTTTTCATGAGTGGGCTCACAAGTTTAGTGCAAGCTCGCGACGTGCGTCACGCGTTTGGGGAAGGGGATCTGCGCAAGGAAGTTCTCCATGGTATCTCCTGCGAGATTCACAGCCGGGAGATAGTGATCATCACCGGACCGTCCGGATCGGGAAAAACCACCTTCCTGACCTTGATTGGCGCTTTACGAGGGCTGCAAACTGGCAGCGTCAATTTGTTGGGCCGGGAGCTGCGCGGAGCAAAACCGGAGGTGTTAGTGGAAGCGCGGCGTGCCATCGGCTTCATCTTCCAACAGCACAATCTTCTTCCCGCATTTACGGCGCGCGAGAATGTGCAGTTAGCCTTGGCCGTCGATCCCGGCCTCTCCGCGCGAGAGTGCCGGGCGCGCGCGATGGAACTGCTTTCGGCGGTGGGAATGGCTGAGCACCTGTCCAAGCGGCCGGCTCAGCTTTCGGGAGGGCAGCGGCAGCGGGTGGCGATCGCGAGGGCGCTGGTACGGCACCCGCGCGTGATTCTGGCCGATGAGCCGACGGCTTCGCTCGATCGCGTGACCGGGCGGGAAATCGTGGATCTTTTGCAACGACTGGCTCGCGAAGAGGATTGCGCCCTGATCCTGATTACCCACGACCAGCGGATTCTCAGCATTGCTGATCGCCTTTTGCACTTGGAAGATGGCCTCCTCTCCGGAGGGAATCTGGAGCAGGAGTCCGCCGGGTAGCTGGGCGTTCAGCGTTCGGCGTTCAGCGTTCAGCGTTCAGCGGGCGCATGGTCAGGACATCGGTCACACTGCTACTTGCTACTGTTTTAGTTGGCCCGAAATGGCCTCCCTTGATCGTACTCGTGCTCGACCGTTTTTCCGTTTTTTTCCCGAGCTGGATCAAAGGGGTGTGCCTTGTGAGGGCTCACTCTGCAGCGGGAACTTATCCAGAGGCTAAACTCTTTTTTGAACGCCACGCCGACGCGGCACGTAACGTCGCCAAACCCGACGCTGAACGCCGAACGCTGAACGCCGTGTTTTCCACATTTCACGTTTTCCGTGACCCGTGTATCCTTAAAGGATGTTCAGACGCCTCTTCTCTGCCGGACCTGTCGAGCAGGGAGCCTTGGTGAACAAGGATGCTTGATGGGCAATTTCCATTCGATTTAACCGCTAATCTTAGTAGTGATTTTACCATGATTTCCAGGCTCGATTCGCTCCGTGAGGCACTTGCCGTCTCGCCGCAGAACATTCCTTTGTTATATCTGTTCGGTCAGGCTTGTCTGGAAGAATTGAGTTTCCAGGAAGCGAGAACAGCCTTCGATCGTATTCTGCAGTCCGACCCCGCTCACGCTGACGCCAAGCTTGGCATCGCCCGCGTCCTTTATCTGAGCGGTAATACGTCCGAGGCGGTGGTGCGCGCCGAGGCGTTGATCAAAGCCGATCCCAGCTTTGCGGATGCCTGGATGTTACTTTCCCGACTGGCAGTTGCCGAAGGGGATCGCCTTTTAGCTGAGAAATACTACGAGACGGCCATCAAATTGAGCCCTGGAATGAGCGAACGGGCGACCGAGCCGGACATGCAGATCAGCCAGTCGAATTCGCCGGCGGCTCCTCTCGTCAATCTGCCTCCCGATGTCTCGCCTGAAATCTGGGAGTCTGGTGCCGAGTTGGAGAGAGAAAACGGCAGCCTGCCGGACGTTCAAAAGCCGCCGGTTTCTTTCGCAGATGTCGGCGGCATGGAGGCCATCAAGGAAGAGATACGGATGAAGATCATTTATCCGCTGCAAAATCGTGCTCTCTTCAAGGCCTACGGCAAAAAAGTGGGTGGCGGGGTGTTGCTCTATGGGCCTCCGGGTTGCGGGAAGACGTTGATCAGCAAGGCGACCGCAGGCGAAATTCAAGCCAATTTTATTTCGGTCGGGATCCATCAGATTTTGGATCTTTACGTCGGCAATAGTGAAAAAAACCTCCATCAATCGTTTCAGGTGGCCCGGGAAAACGCGCCGTCGATTCTTTTCTTCGACGAAGTCGATGCCTTGGCTGCCGATCGCAAGGATTTTCGCGAAAGCGCCATTCGGACCATGATCAACCAGTTTCTGGCCGAAATGGATGGAAACATCGGAAGCAATGAGGGGATACTTATCCTGGGAGCAACGAATGCTCCGTGGCATTTGGACGCGGCTTTCAGACGCCCTGGCCGTTTTGATCGTATCATCTTCGTGCCACCTCCAGATGAGCGCGCACGCGAGTCGATCGTGGAAATCCTGGCACGGAATAAGCCGGTAAAACGTCTGGATGCCAAAGCATTGGCCAAACGAACCAAGGAATTTTCCGGCGCTGACCTGCAATCGATCTTCGACGTCGCAACCGAGCGGGCACTCTCGCGAGCCATGAAGGAAGGTCGGGTTGTGCCATTGACCACCGAGGATCTGCTCCTGGCCTGCAAAGAGATAAAACCTTCGACGCGGGCCTGGTTCGAAAGCGCGAAAAATTATGCGCTTTACGCCAACCAGGGAGGGTTCTACGACGATGTCCTGACATTTTTAGGGATTCGCAAATGAACGACTCTTTTGCGCGCGCACTTTTGTTTGTCAGGCAGGGCAGGTACCGCGAGGCGGAGTCCTATTTGCGGACGGTTATCCAGAACGATCCCGAGGATCCACAAGGCTTTTTTTTCTTGGCAACTTGCCTGATGCACGACCCGGATACCCGGCCGGAAGCGCTGTCGATGATTGACCAGGCGTTACGGCTCCGCCCGACCCGAGCTTTCTATCATGCGCAGCGCGCGAATATCCTGATTTTGCTCAGTCGGACGAAAGAAGCTTTGTTAGAAGTCGAACAAGCGCGCAGCTTGGCGCCGGATTCTCCTGACTCCTATGTGGCGGAGTCGCTGGTCATGTTGGTGGTCGGCAAACCGCAGGAGGCTGAACGTGCCGCCCGCCAGGCTCTGGCGCTGGATGCCGAGAACGAAGCCGCGGGAGATAGCTTGGCGGATGCGCTCCGGATGCAGGGGAGGGTGGAGGAAAGCGCTGCGCAAATTAGCGGATTATTGGCAAGGAACCCGGAAAATCCATGGACTCACTCGTCGGCTGGGATGCTGGCGCTTCAACGTGGAGAGGTGCAGGATGCAGAAAAGCACTTTTTATCGGCCCTTCGGATTGAGCCCGAACATCGCGAGGCGCGAGAAGGGTTGTTGCACGCGTTTCGTGCGCGGTCCCCGCTTTATCGTGCGTACCTGAAGTACAGCTTTATGATGGAAAGATTGGGGCGGGCCGGCCGGGGAATGCTCGTGATTGGACTTCTGATTATAATGCAACTCTCCAATATCGCCTTTGTCGGAAGGCTGGCGCCGGTCGGAATGGTGCTGGTAGCTTTTTATTGCCTCTTCGTCTTGTGGATCTGGGTGGCGAAAGGGGTGGGGAATTTGCTTCTTTTGTTTGATCGCTTTGCCCGGCTGGCGTTGCGACCGGACGAAAAAAAGGAAGCCTTCGTGGTCGGTGGTGGCGTGCTCGTTGGACTTGCAATGTTTGTGACCGGACTATTGGCGAAGCAAATCAGCGTCATTTTTGTGGGTCTGACTTTGACGGCTGCATCATTTCCGATGTCGCTGGTCTTCACGAATCGATCCAAGGCGGGACGCCTCGTTTTCGGCCTGGTCGGAGCCTTGGTTTATCTCGGCGGATTGATCTCATTCCTGTTGGTGGTATTACCGGTGGGAAGCGCGGGCAGTTCTGCGACCACACTCTTTGGTTGGACCTTGATCCTGGCCCTGGTTACGACCTGGTTAGGCAACATTCCCGCCCTTCGGCGGTAGTGCAAACGCTCCAGCGTCCAGAGAGCGGCGCAGGTAAGGGAAGAGCTTCTCCCGAACCGTTTCCAGCGAGATCTCCGCTCCTGACTCTTTGCTGATCGAGGTCATCTGCACGCCGGAAATTCCGCAGGGAATGATGCTCAAAAAGCCGCTCAGATCGCTTGCCACGTTCAGTGCGAAACCGTGCATGGTTATCCACCTGCGCACCCCGACGCCGATCGAGGCGATTTTGCGATCCCGAACCCAGACGCCTGTCTTTCCATCGATTTTGCTTCCGGGTATGCCAAATTCTTCGAGGAGATCAATCAAGAGATCTTCCAGTTTTCGTAGATAACCATGTAAATCCCGGCCGCGTGCGCGCAGATCAAGAATTGGGTAACCTACTAATTGGCCGGGTCCGTGGTAGGTCGCTTGACCGCCCCGGTTTGTTTCGAAGACCGGATATGGAAGAAGGTCAACGGCGCGTAAGCTCGACTTATCAAGAAGCCGGCCAATGGTATAGACAGGCTCGTGCTCCAACAGGATCACGCTCTCTTCACCGCGGGTGAGGCAATCGTCGAGCCTTTCCTCTTGAATGCGAAGACCAGCCAGGTAATCGATCCGACCGAACCATTCGATTTTCATAAAGGTCGATTCGCTCTAAGGGCAGCAAGCGGCGAACTGTGCATTTGAAAGTGAGTGAGACCAATGGCCAGTGCGTCTGCGGCATCCGCTTCGGGGGTTTCGACGAGGCCGAGCAGTGTTCGCACCATATATCCGATTTGAGCTTTTTGTGCCGCTCCGCGGCCGACAACGGCCTGTTTAACCCGCCTGGGCGGGTATTCGTAGATCGGCAATCCGTGCTGAGCAGCGGCGAGCAAGGCCGATCCGCGAGCCGCTCCGAGCGTAATCGCGGTACGCGTGTTCTGGACGTAAATTAACCCTTCGACCGCACACACTTCCGGCGAATGAAGACGGATCAGCTCCTCGATTTGTCGATGGATTTCCACGAGGCAACCTGGCATCGATAGCTGTGCTTTGTTCCGGATCACTCCGTAGAGAATAGCGCGCACCTTCGCCCCTTCTTTCTCAAGAATCGCGTACCCCGAGGTCCGAAGCGCTGGGTCGAGAGCTAAAAGGCGCACGTCCAGGCAGTATACACAGGTGCCGTGACACCAGGAAGGCAGAACTACTGTCTACTGACCTACAAGTCGCCAACTCCGGGGCCGGCCAATAAATTTCTCAAGTTCCCATGAATCCAGTCGATACTCGTAAAAATGTGCGCAGTGGTTTCACGTTCGACTTTGCGAAGTACGCATGCGGAACATCGAAGAAAAGATAAATTAGTAGATAGGTGAGACCAGAATTTCGCGGTTCCATCGTGCGTTCTCGAAGAACCGAGACTTCAAGGCGTAAATGAAGCTTCAAGTCCAAAAACGCTCCACCTATACGTTTGTAATTGGTTCGGCGCTTTTTGTCGTCTGCCTGATCTATATCCCGCAGTGGGGACACTATGCTCCGAGTATCCGGCAGTCTGTCCCAAGTGCGCCCTATCTGACACCGTGGACCGTTCTCTTCGTTAGTGCATTGAGCTTAGCTCTCGCTCTCGTTGCCGCTCCGGTCCGCGCGCAGCATCCAGTGCAAACCATTCTCTCAAAGGCTCTTTGCGCGCTGGTAATCTGTTTTGCCGCAGTTTTCCTGTTGGAGTATGCCTGCGGAATCCGAGTCCCGGACCTGGATATCTTCTTTTTGCCGGACGCGAGTGGTCAACGCGTGACTCTCTATGCGGCTCGACCCAGCCCGCATAGCGCAACGACAAGCCTGCTTTTCGCATCCGCGCTGCTCATTTTCCAACCGGATTCGGGCTGGCGAACCAGAGCGTTCCAGATTTGTGCTCTGGCCGCACTCGTGTTGCCAACCGTCGCCGGTATCGGCTATCTGGTTGGGCTCTTATCGCCGCGCTCGCCGCGCGGTCTTGGACTTTCTCTCCCGGCTGTCGTTCTTTACTTCATGCTCGGTTCGGGAGTTCTGCGGCTTCCCTTTGGGTCTCATGTTGCAAAAGCTGTCGTCCCTCGGCCCGAGAAGGGCTTCAGGCATGGGGTGTAGAAGAACACGATCTGCCAGTGTCAGAGGCGGAATTTCCGTGTTCCGAAATTTCACGCCATCTTTCGGCTGAATACGTTGCGATTTGCATCGGCTCTGCGCTGGCAACTGACAACTGACACTGGCAACTTCCCCAATGACTTGCTACGAAATCCAAAAGTACGGTGGACCCGAGGGCCTAAAGCTTGTTGACCGGGCTGTTCCTGAACCTGGCGATCATGAGGTTGTTGTCAGGATCAAGGCGGCTTCGCTCAATTATCGCGACCTGGTTGTCCTTCGCGGGCAATATGATCGTAAGCCGGTCCAAGGGCGGGTACCGCTTTCGGACGGAGCCGGTGAAGTTGTGGCAGTCGGTGCGGCCGTGACCAAATTCAAAATCGGTGATCGCGTGGCCGCCTGTTTTTTCCAGGGATGGTCCTCCGGGCAATTCAAAGCCGAAATGCATCGGACAGCACTCGGTGGTCAAATTGACGGCGTTTTGGCCGAGCAAGCGAAGTTTCACGAAGAAGGGTTGGTGCATTTGCCTGAGAATTACTCCTTCGAAGAGGGATCAACTCTACCCTGTGCAGCAGTGACGGCATGGCAATCATTGATCACCAGGGGTCAGCTGGTTCCCGGCGAAACGGTTCTTCTCCTTGGGACCGGAGGGGTTTCCATTTTCGGCCTGCAGATCGCCAAATCGGCCGGAGCAAAGGTGATTATCACCTCGAGTAGTGACGAGAAGCTCGAGCATGCGCTAAAACTGGGCGCGGATGCCACCATTAATTACAAGACCACCCCGGAATGGGGGAAGGCCGCTGCCGCCCTCGCCGGAAACGACGGTGTCGACCATGTCGTCGAGGTGGGCGGGGCCGGTACATTTCTCCAATCGGTGCGTGCCTGCCGTTTCGGTGGAAAGATCGGGATGATTGGTATTCTCTCTGGGGTCGAAACAAAAACTGAAATTTTTCCGATTGTCCACAAGTGTGCGACGGTCTTCGGGATTTACGTCGGCAGCCGGGAAATGTTCGAGGCATTGAATCGGGCTCTTGAGCAATCCAAGATCCATCCCGTGATTGACAAGGTTTTCCCCTTTGGATCCGCTCCGGATGCCTACGAATACATGGCGTCCGGCTCTCATTTTGGCAAGGTGGTGATCAAGGTAGGGGAATAACAGAGACGCAACGGCGACTGACCTCACAGGAGCCTCTTTTGCCGCGGCATTTGACGCTCGACTTGCCCGGAGCTATTATCCCGCCTTTCGCGGCGCCAGCGTGGCCCGGTGGTAGAATTGCCGATCGTTGTCGTCAGCTACCCCTGGAAAACGAGGCAGCGAAGATGGTAGCGAGAGAATAGTAGTGCAAATGCCGATATAGCTCAGTTGGTAGAGCAGGTCATTCGTAATGATCAGGTCGTCGGTTCGAATCCGACTATCGGCTCGTCCGCCACCGGAGCGCATCCGCAGGCGATTTGATAGCTCCAACGAACGCCCGAGCCTGTGGAGGTGTGTTGAGAAATTGGCAGAAGGAAAACCGACCGTTTTTGACTGTAATTTCCATAAATCAATTTCTTGCAACGTCGACAACAAAGCCATTAGCTTCGCATCTAAGATGGACTCCGAGCCTGCCGTTTGTCCCGCAATCATCTTTTCAGATCTCACTGTCTTGGTGAGCAACGAACCGATCGGAAAACGGCCCATTCTCGTCAAGCCAGCCGCTTCTTCAACCACAACCGAAATGTTCCAACGATGAATACTCTAGAGTGCCCCACTTCTTCCCCAGAAGTTACTCGGATCGACTATCAGGATCCGCTTATCGGTCAATCATCAGTAGGCTCAACGACTTACTTTTTTCTGGACGAAGAAATACCCGCATCTTTCATTGAAGCCCTCAATGATTTTCATGCGGGACGCGTCGTGAGTCTTGAACAGGCTTTAAACGATCCTTTTCCCCCCGATGCGTGAACTACAAGGCAACGAGAAAATCAGGCGCCATCCCGAAGAGTTTTTGCATCCAATTAGCGTCTGCGACGCTGTTGCGCGGGCCAGTCCCAGGAGCCGACGCGCCGGGCACGCCAAATTGCTTAGAGCTCGCGTCAATATCCTAAGCCTGGGCCGGCCCTAGCCTTGACCTGGAACGAGGTCGCGGCGGCGGGGCAACTCGAGGCGCTGGCCAATGAGCTGGCGGATACGGGTTTCGATGGAGGGATCTTCCGTTATCGCGGTCGAGCTCTGCCAGGGCCAGGCCGAACGCCTCGCAGATCGGAAGATGAGGCTTGATCGACACTGGCGCTGGCAAGTAGAGCGCCTATTGAGTCAATGCCTGAATCAGCTCTTTGACATTGGGTACGCCGATGCCTGTGACCAGGTCGTAGCCGGTGCCTGCATCGAAAGCTCCGTTGCTGCCGGCGACGACATCGCGGAAGCTGGAGGTCCCAATCAGCGGGTAAATCAGGGGAGGAAGAAACGGCAGGGAAGGCTTATTCGCCTTGATCCTCGCTTCGTTGATCAAAGCACAAAAGCCCGCCCAAATCGGCGCGCTCCAGCTGGTCCCGCCAAACTGTTGCGGCTGGTTGTTCAAGAAAACGAAGCCACCTTCATTGGGGTCGGCCGTGAGACTGACGTCCGGAACCAGTCGCTGCGTCCCCGCGGGCACGCCGTCTCCCTTCTGCCAGACGGGACGACTAAAAAACGAGCTTTTTCCCCCGCCGCTATCCGCCCAGCCGGTTTCATTGGTCACGCTGCCGTTTGGTGCCAGCACCAAACTAGTTCCGCCGACCCCGACAACGGCGGTATCAGCGGACGAATACTCGGCCTGAAGAGGGCCTCCCCCACCATGCCCCGTACTGTCCGGGTTGGATCCCGCGTCGCCACTCGACACGAACACATTGACGCCAACCGCCGCCAGCCGAAGAAACTTCTGGTGTTGCGTCCGGACTTCGCCCGCCTGCATGAATGTTTCGCCCAGGCCCAAGCTCACGGACAGTTGCCGCATCCCGGGTTGCGTGGAAAGATCACTCAAAATGGTATCCAGCGCTCGATCTAGAGCTGCGAAATCAAGCGACCCGCTGGCATAAACTCGCACCGTCGCCCCAGGTGCAATCCCGCTCGACCACTCGACGTCCAGCGTCTCTTCGCCTTCCGTCGCGGGCAGCGGTCCGCCATCGACATTGATTTTTTCGATCTGCGCCAGCGTGGTGGAGACATTGTTGCGCTTCCAGAACGCCACCAGATCATCATCGGCTGGAAAGGTGTCGATCAGGATCGCGATCACTTGGCCCTTTCCGGTGACCGGCAGACCGTCGGCGTTGTAGGCTTTGAGCACCTCGTTCACCAGGTACGGCGGTGCATTTGCGACGTTCGGTGCAGGGGCGGCAGCCGCAAACGCCTTTCCGCTCGGCGATCCCCCGTAGCGGTTTTTCGGGGTAACTCGCCGGTACTGCTTTTGCGCATGGCGATATGGCTGCAATCCGATGATCGCGTGAACGCTATCGGCGATCTCGGCCGGCAGGCTTGGCGCGTTTCGCGCCGCGGTGTAGGTAATGCCATCCTTGGTGACACGAACCATTTGGACTCCAAGGCTCTGCTCGATTTGGGTCGCGGTGGCGCGCGCATAGACGCTGGTGCCGTCCTTTGAAACCCGCACTATCTCGTACCCCTGAGCCTTCAGCCAGGTGATCAGCGGATCGACATCTATTGCCGGGACCGCGTATTTTGTATTCAGATCATCGAGCGAAACGACCTCGCCCTTGGCTACCGCAGCCTCCAGTTCGTCATGCGCATCCTGAGGGATCGCCAGCGAAAAGCTGATTGTCATCTTTGTATCGCCGTGCTCCGGTCTTACCGCGTTGACTTTCAGGCCCGTAGCGGTCACTCCTGCCTGTTCTGGAAGCTCTACGACGCTGTCGTGGAATATCTTGCGTGGGTTCATGGTTGGTTGGTCTTCGTCTTAAAAATGGGTTAGTACGAAAGGGGTTCTTTGGGAAGCTTACCTATCCACCCGGATCCCATGCCTGACAATAACCCGATCGGGGTAACTCCAGCTCAACATAACGCAACCCTGCCCGATAATCAGATTTCGACCTGTGCGCTAAATTTCTGTTGTTGCTGCCGGAAAGCAGCTAGTTGTTAGTCTATGCTCTCGCAGAGGACCACAGCGTCCGCTGAGCAACTTTCGCCTCCCAACCTTTGCCCTACCCGCAGCTACCTGCCACCGGGCTGCAGATGGCCGGGATTGAAAATCTCGGTGAGCTTCGTCTCGCGAAATGCAAAAATCTGTCTTACGTCACGTTGGACAAAAAGTTGCTGTACTATCCAACCTCCCAGAATGGAATAGCGAACTCGATCGGAGCAAAGAGTACCTTCACCGCTCTTTTCGAAACGGTGTTCGTGAATCCAGCGCCGATACGGACCTTTGACCTGTTCGTCGACAAATCGGTATGGAGGTTCCCAGACGGTTATCCTTGTTTGCCATCGCACGGGAATTCCGTGAATCCTGATCCGGTAGTCGATGAGTGTCCCAACCCGCATTTCAATGTGACCCGGCGTAAGAATTTCGAAATGGAGCCACGGCGGTGTCACCGTTCCCAGGTTTTTGGCATCGGCGAAAAATGGAAAAATCTCCGCAGGGGGAGGAGGGAGCCAAAGTTCCGAGGTGAATAAGTGCTCTTTCATTTCCAAAGCGATTTTAATCTTAAGCGATCCTTTGCTTCACCGCATTCTTAATCGGACGGCCGGTTTCCCTAGCCAACCCGACGAAAACTATCATGGAACCTCAGGATTTTGGAATCAAACGCATCCAGGACACCGTTAACGACGTAAACGAATTGGATGATTCCACTTTGTATCTGGGTGACCCTGGCGATCGAACTAAACACCGAGTTCTTAATCCCGAAACCCAGAACGCCTTAACAGAAGGTAATGAAGAAACGCAAAGGGGTTGGGGATCAATAAGGCCTCCACTGACACTGGCAACTGACCACTGACACTGAGAACTCTCCTGCAATGAAACGATCCATTCACTGGTTCCGGCGCGACTTGCGAGTCACCGACAACACTGCTCTTTCGCACGCTTGTCAGCAATCCGACGAAATCATTCCCGTCTTTATACTTTCCAGGTGGAAAGGTGATCACCCGTGGACGGGCCCTAACCGGCAGGAGTTTTTATGCGGATGTTTACAGTCTCTGTCTCAGAATCTGGAGGCCATCGGCGGCCGCCTTATCTTGCGTGCTGGTGATCCGGTCCAGGTCATAGAAGAACTCGTTCGCGAGACTCAGGCGGAGGCGATTTATTTCAATCGAGGGACAGATCCTTATAGTGTGTGGGTTCAAGGGGAACTGGAAAAGGCGGGCGCAAAACTCCAGGTGCGGATCCTCAGCTATAAAGATATCACTCTGACTGAACCGAATGAGGTACTGACCCAGGAGGGTCACCCGTTCCGTGTTTTTACGCCCTACGCGAAGGCATGGCATCAGCAGGAAAAGCCCTCGCTTTCACCAAGAATTCGCAGCCTGCGCGTGCCCTCGAAGGTCTCCAGTCTTCCTCTGCCAACTTTGGAATATTGGGGACTGACTTCGGAAGCGAAAATAATTGGCGCTGGCGAAAAGGCAGCTCGGGAACGCCTGGCAAATTTCTTGAATGGTCCGATGACGACTTACCGGAAGATGCGAAACCTTCCGGGAGAACAAATGACTTCACGGCTCTCTCAAGATCTTCGATTCGGCACGCTTTCACCGCGCCAGATCTTTTTCAGTTGTTTAGAGGCGGGCAAAGCGCTGCCTGCCACCGCACGACAAAGCATCTATTCCTACGTGAACGAATTAATTTGGCGCGAGTTCTACATGCAGATCCTCGCCCATTTTCCGACGGTCATGGATCGCGATTTTAGTGACCTGTTCCTCTCCTTGCAATGGGACGAAAACGACTCAGCCTTTCAACGCTGGTGCGAAGGTAAGACAGGGTTCCCGATTGTCGACGCCGGTATGCGAGAGTTAAACGCCACCGGTTTCATGCACAATCGAGTCAGGATGATCGTCGCCATGTTCCTGACCAAAGATCTCCACATCCACTGGAGAAAAGGAGAGCAGTATTTTATGCAGAAATTGGTGGATGGCGATATCGCAGCCAACAACGGGGGTTGGCAATGGTGTGCAGGAACCGGAGCGGACGCCGCGCCGTACTTCCGAATTCAAAATCCTTGGAACCAAACCAAGAGTTACGATCCCGGCGGCCAATACATCAAGAGGTGGGTAGAAGAGCTGAGAGAGGTGGATCCGAAGCGGTTCACGCAACCGCCGACCGATTGCCTCGCTCAGGGTTATCCGAGGCCGGTGGTCGATCACGCGGCGGAACGTCTTGAAACCCTCGAACGTTTCAATCGCGCGCGCCAGGCAGCAAAGGTCAGTTAAAAGCCGGGGAGTGGAATAAAGGGAACAAACGGAACCGGAACCGGAACCCCTCCGAAGAAAGGATAGTATCCAGGGTAATAACCTGGGTTGTAATAGCGTCCGTGGTAGTAACCTCCTCCGTAATAGCGTTGGTTCCCATGACCGTAGTATCCGCGTCCGCCATGATAGTAAGTCCCGTGATAGTTGTTATGATAAACGGTACCGGCTCTGGTGGAAGCGATTCCGAGGATACTGAGTGTCATTAGGATCAAGATCAGTTTCTTCATTTTTCAGGCTCCAGTTAGTCACAGGGCTTGTGCCGTACAAGGCGAGAACCCCTCCCGCCTTTCCGCGAGTCTACACCCTCCCGATAGGAGCTAACTATTGGGTGAACTCCTGGAAGCAGGCAAGAAAAAAGGGCATATTACCCCGAATGGGTAATATGTATTTCAAGAGCTAACTAAGCAATGCAATGGAGAAGCTCGCACCACGCGACGGCCTGCGTCTCATCGCTCAATTCGAGAACAAGCGCCGGTTCAGGAGCGTCCGGTTGGCTGTAAAACAGCAAGCGTGGCTCACGCCCGTTAACTCGTCTGTCAATTCTAGTGTGAGTGAGCTGTGCGGCGCAGAAATGGAGCCCGACCAAATCGTCAGACACGAACCACCAGTCTTCCACAGCCTGGAGCGCGCAGAATTTGCATTTCGCGTCTCTGCCACAGACTTCTTCTGCGGTGGGCGAGCCTTCGTTGGAGGGCCGGTCAAATGGTTCAATCATGGATGCAAGGTTCGCACTTCGGCCGTTTCGCCGCTTCCCCTGCGTTGCCATTGTTTGACGGCATTTTGCGGCATGGCATTAGAGAGGTCACAGAGGGGGAACCCGAGGACACGGGGGATTGGATGATCGTGCTCGTGGTCATGTCGTCCTCGGTCCACGCGGCGAGGAAAGCAATCGAGCACGAAGACGAGGACGAGGACGATAAAGAGGCGGCGGGATTTTTCCTGATCGTGCTCGTGGTCGTCGTCGTCCTCGGTCTGCCCGGCGAGAAAGCAATCGAGCACGACGACGAGGACGAGGACGAAAAAGAAGGGCGGGATTTCCTGATCGTGCTCGTGTAGTCGTCGTCCTCGGTCTGCCCGGCGAGAAAAGCAATCATCGCTCATCGGCGGATCGAAAGATCGAAGAGGGTATAAAGCGGGACGCTTTACTTACGTCGGCTATGTGGCCCTACGCGCGTCCGCCTGACACTTCCCAAGGCGTCCGCTCGCGCACGCAGTAAGTAAAGCGTCCCGCTTTATACCCTCTTCCAGCGATCCGCATTCGGTCGCCCTACGCCCAATCCTTATAGTCGGCGAATAGCGAACAGCCTAAAAAGTGACCACCGTCCGAATTCCGATGACCGCCGCATCGTTGGACCCGTTCTGGGCGCTTGGATTCCAGATATACTGAAAGTCCGGTTGGATGGTCAACCGGGGGGCGACCGTGAAGCTGTAGGTCGCCTCGAGGACGGTCTCACTGCTGAAACTTTGATTGCCCTGCAGAACTTGAGCATTGCTGAAATCCCGGCTGATCGAAGAATGGGAACGGCAATTCCCGCCGTGTCTTCCGATCTTCCAGGAACAAATCCTTTGAAACTAAGACCACTATCGATGTACCAATCGATGGAATTGACGTTTGGCGGAGCGCCGCCGCCGCGAAGGAACATGGCAATCGTTCGCCCGCCCGACTCAAAGAGTTCCTGGTCGACAACCCCGTAAATCCCGTAGTCAGGAGTGACCCCATGCAAAGAACCGGTTCCGAGCGCGGCTTTCGCCTGCGAACTCCAGGTATCAAATTCATTGGTATGGACGAAGGAACCGAGTTTATAGGTTCCTTTTAATTCGCGATCGCCCGGGGTTTGGTTGAGGAGAAACCCGACTTCCGAGAAGATGAGGGCTCCGTCCGTGGTACTTAAACGGAAATTGACGCCATGGTTATTCTCTTGCTGGCTCTGGGCATTGCCATCGTAAATTCCGGCCTGGATATAAAACTTGGAAGTGGGTTGGACCGCGAACTTGACACCGGGCACGGCAACCGGATAGACGGGAGGGTTGGGGAGATTGTTAGCCACGAAGGTAAAGGCGCCAAATGTTCCGCTTAAGAAGAGTGCGGCATGCTCCGCGGTAAAGAATTCTGCGTCGGCGGCAAGCACCCCGGTCCGCAAAGAGTCCGGCCAACAACCCGAGGCTCACCACGAGCAATGTTCGTTTCATTTTTTTGAACTGTAAGAATCTGCCGGTCGGAGCGCTCCTGTGCCAGCCGCTAAGGCCAGCTCGCGTTTCCCGGCCGATGAACGCCACCGCGTGATCAGCCAGGCGCCTCCGACATAGACCAGAGCCAAGGGCGGAATAAAAAGACCTTCCCAGCTCGGGTAAAGCCCAAGCCACAGACCGGCCCAGTCCGGGATACGCCGCGGCAAAATCGCGTTACAGACCAGCGCCAGGCTGGACATGATCCCTTGCATAACGAGAACGCGGCTTTCAGCGACATACCGGCCTTGATCTCAATTGCATGAACCTCGTAAAGGAAAAGCAATGTAATTCTGGTAGGAAAGTATGGGAGAAGCGTATAATCTCGAAAGAAAATCGATGGCAAACCCCCTCCGCTGTCGCACCTTACGGGCACTCCGATATTTTTTGTGTCGGGATTCCATATCCCCTTTTCTTCAATGAGTAATCCCAAAATCCTCATCGACCCTCAACCCCGCACAATGGATCTGATCTTCGATGGGCAGGCCCAGCGTCGATTATCCACCATCGCCGATCTGACAGTCTTCGACGCGGGTCCCATGCCCACTGAGATGCTTGAAAAAGCGTTGCCTGAGGCCAAAATAATTATCGGTCAGACCGATTTGCCGCGAGAGCGCCTGGAACGGGCTTCCAAGCTGCGGGCGATCTTCAATGTCGAAGGCAATTTTTTGCCTAACATTGATTACGATTTTTGCTTTTCCCGCGGCATTCGGGTCTTGATCGCCAGCCCAGCTTTTGCCGTCGCGGTAGCCGAAATGGCTCTGGCGCTGGGTTTAGATCTGGCGCGAGGGATCAGTCAAAATGACCGCGCCTTCCGGGAACGCAAGGAGGAGTATGG
Source organism: uncultured Verrucomicrobiae bacterium (assembly GCA_963793135.1). GTDB lineage: Bacteria > Verrucomicrobiota > Verrucomicrobiia > Chthoniobacterales > JAFAMB01 > JAFAMB01. The sequence continues at coordinate 128,849 of CAWBYX010000010.1, read as the reverse complement.
CTTTCAAAGTAACCGGGATTCTTTCCTTTTTACCGGCTGCAAGGTGGGCATTATCGGCTTCGGCGACCTGGCGCGCGCTTTCCGCCCCATGTTGCGGCCGTTCCGTTGTCCGGTGAAAGTTTACGATCCCTGGCTGCCCGAACGCGAAATTTTGCAGAATGATTGCACCCCTGGCAGTTTAGATGAGGTCCTCTCCTCTTCGGACGCGGTGTTCGTGTTTGCTAGTGTGACCTCGGAGAATCAGGGTTTTTTGGGTGCGCGGGAATTGGCATTGATCCGGTCTGGCGGCCTCTTTGTGCTGATGAGCCGCGCCGCCGTTGTTGATTTTGAGGCGCTGACCGCCGCTGCTCAGTCCAGTCAACTGAAGGTGGCGACTGACGTATTTCCCGAAGAGCCTTTTTCCCGGGTCCATCCGATTCGAGACCTTCCGAACGTGGTGCTTTCCTCGCATCGTTCTGGCGGCATTCAGGAGGCGTTCTATGAAATCGGTCGGATGGTGTTAGCCGATGTGGAACTACTAGTGCGCGGTTTGCCGCCGCTCACCTGTCGAGTCGCCCAGCCGGAAACAGTAAGTCGATTCCGAAGCAAAGCGGTCGCGGTATCCTAATCATTAACTCTCAACGCAAAAAACCCCTAGTCTATGATGATAACGTCAATAAAAAAAATACTGGGAGCGGTGGTGCTCTCCGTTTCGCTGTCCGGATTAATTGGCCAAGCCAACGCAGCAGAATATGCTTTGCTGTTGAAGACCCTCGCTAATCCATTCTGGCAACAAATGAAGACGGGTGCTGAGGCCGAAGCTAAAAAGTTAGGCGTGCAGATCGACGTTTACGCGGCGCCTTCAGAAAGCGACGTGCAAGCCCAACTGACATTGTTCGAAGATCTGCTTAACAAAAATTACAAAGGAATTGCCTTCGCCCCACTTTCTCCGGTCAATCTGGTGCAAACGGCCGCCAAGGCGTACAAAAAGGGAATCTTTCTGGTCAATTTGGACGAAAAGATTGACATGCCTAGCCTCAAGCAGGCGGGTGCCAACGTGGAAGCCTTTGTGACGACGGACAACGTGGCTGTCGGAAAAAAGGGAGCAGACTTTATTATCAGTCAATTGGGTGACAAGGGCGGCAAGGTGGCCATTGTCGAAGGCAGGGCCGGTGTTGCTTCAGGCGAAGCGCGTAAAAAAGGCGCCACCGATGCCTTCAAGGCGGCCAAAAACGTCGAATTAGTTTCCAGCCAACCGGCGGACTGGGACCGCATGCGCGCCTTGGACGTGGCCACCAATACGCTGCAAAGGACTCCGGACCTCCAGGGATTTTATTGCTGCAATGATACGATGGCCCTCGGGGTGGTCCAGGCGGTGCAAAACCTTGGGAAAGCCGGCAAGATCCTGATCGTAGGCACCGACGGCGACCCGGAGGCGATCCAAATGATTCAGGCTGGAAGGCTCAGTGCGACCGTGGCACAAGATCCTGCTAAGGTCGGGGCGACCGGCTTGGACTTGCTGGTAGACGCAGTGAAGAGCGGAAAGCAGATCGCGCCGGATGCCGAACCGAAGTTCGTCCCGATCGATTCAGTTCTGGTCACGAAAAAGTAGGAGAAACGAAAGTCAGCAATTTGGAATGAGAGAAACGCGCGTTTCATAGGTGCTGAGCGGCGGTCAGATGGCTAGGTGAGCGACTCGTCCCACTTTGCCTAAGCAAAGTATGTGTTTAGCGAAAGCCTGCTAAGCCCCTTTGGGGCAGGCCCCCTTCGAGCCCTATGACCGGACTAAACACACACTAGGCAAAGCGGGGACGCTTCGCCTACTTCTCCACTAACAGCTCAATGCCAACCAACGAAGCGACGCAACCTTTGGTGGAAATGAAGGGGATCGTCAAAACCTTTGGCGGGATCCACGCGCTCAACGGCGTTAACCTGAATATCTATCCCGGGGAAGTCCACGTCATCATGGGCGAGAATGGTGCGGGCAAATCGACCTTGATGAAGATTCTGTCGGGAATCTATCAACCGTCCGCAGGCGAGATCATCGTGGACGGGCAATCGCACGGTCTGATCACCCCCAAACAGCCGCCCAATACGGCATTTCTATCATTTACCAGGAATTGAGCGTGATCAATGAATTTTCCGCGCTCGAGAATCTGTTTGTCGGGCGGATGCCGGTGAAAAAGCGGTTCGGTGCCAAGGAGTCGGAACCGGCATCCAGTGAGAACAAGGGCTCTTCCTGGGTCGAGAAACTCAGCATTGTGGATTGGCCATTGATGGAGCGTGAGGCTTCGGAAATGGCCAAAAAGTTGGGCCTTCAGATCGATTTGAGAAAGTCTGTGGGAGAGTTAGCAATCGCTCATCGGCAGATGATCGAAATTGCCAAAGTATTGATGCGTCACACCCGGGTCCTGGTGATGGATGAGCCAACTTCATCTTTGACTAACGTGGAGATCCAGCGCCTCTTTGCGATCGTTCGCCAACTGCGGGAAGAAGGGAATGCAGTCGTCTTCATCTCGCATAAAATGGGTGAAGTACGCGCCATTGGAGATCGGTTCACAGTGTTGAAAGACGGCGGCACTGTCGGGTCGGGCAAGGTCGCTGAAGTGACCAACGATGATCTCGTCCGGATGATGGTGGGCCGGACTGTAAAGCAATTTTTTCTGACTGAACACCAGATCGACCGCGAGCAGCCTCCTGTTCTGCGGGTGAGTGATGTCTCCAGCTCTGACCGACGGCAAGTCGTCGACGTTAGTTTTAACGTTTATTCGGGTGAAATTTTTGGGTTTGCTGGACTGGTCGGATCGGGTCGGACAGAACTCATGAACTGCCTATTTGGAACGATGGCTCGTGCGTCCGGGAAAATTGAACTCAATGGGCATGATATCAGCACGCGTGGCCCGGTGGAATCGGTCAAGAATGGAATGGCTTACATCACGGAAAGTCGCCGTCAAACCGGTTACATGCCGAACTTTTCCATTAAAACGAACATCGCTGTTTCTCGAAGCGTTAAGATAGCTGCTTGGAGAGGTTTATGGGGTCTGATCCGCGATCGTGAGGAGAGTGCGATCGCAGAAGAGCAACGCAAAATTCTGCGAATCAAGTGCTCTTCCATCGAACAGAACATCACGGAGCTTTCGGGTGGCAATCAGCAAAAAGTGTTAGTGGGAAAATGGATGTGCACCGAACCGGAGGTCTTCATTTTTGATGAACCTACCCGCGGGATCGATGTGGGAGCAAAATCGGAAATCTATAAAATCATGCGAGATCTATCGAATGCCGGAAAAGCGATCATCATGGTTTCTTCGGAATTACCGGAAATCCTGGCTGTCTGCGACCGGATCGCCGTGTTCCATACCGGCAGCATTGCGGACATTCTGGAAGGAGCCACTGCGACCGAAGAGCAAATTCTTGGTTTAGCCATCTCAGGGAAGAGTGAATAGATGAACCGAAAAAAACTCGCCTCGTTTTGGGATCTCTACGGCACCTTGTGCATTCTGGTTATCATCGTCTTTTTCTTTAGCGCTTTGTCGCCCGCCACCTTCACGAAGCCGGATAACATCGTTCAGATCTTTGTGCAGAGCGCCATTACCATTCTGGTCGCTCTCGGGGAGTTCTTCGCTATTTTGATCGCCGGCATTGATTTATCTGTTGGCTCCATCCTCGCGCTCAGCGGAATGATGACGGCCAAGCTAATGGTCGCCGGTGTCCACCCGATCTTGGCAGTTTTGATAGGCGGAATACTTGTCGGGATAGTTTTGGGTGCCATCAACGGCGCCTTGGTCAATTTTACAGGCTTACATCCCTTTATTATTACTTTAGGCACTAACGCCATTTTTCGCGGGGTGACCCTCATTATTTCCGGGGCTAACCCCGTATTTGGCTTCCCTTATGAGTTTATCACCGCCTTAACAGGCAATATCTGGTTTATTCCCGCGCCGGTATTACTGGCACTGGCGGTAGCCATCATCTTATGGTTCGTCACTGCAAAAACGCGTCTGGGCCGGAATATCTACGCACTGGGTGGCAATCGGGATGCCGCCTATTTTTCCGGGATCGATGTCAAACTGCACACCCTGATTGTCTTTATGATTTCAGGCGTCTGCGCCGGCCTCGCCGGCGTGCTCTCGACCGCTCGGTTGGGCGCGGCGGAACCTGCCGCCGGACAAGGTTTCGAAACGTTCGCGATCGCTTCGGCGATCATCGGTGGAACGAGCTTTTTCGGGGGCAAAGGGCGTATACCATCGGTGGTGATTGGAGGTCTGATCATTGGTACGATCAGCAATGGGCTGAACATGTTACAAATTCAGACATTCTATCAGCTGGTGGTGATGGGAAGTCTTATCATTGCCGCGGTTACACTTGATAGGTTGATTGGTAGGACCAGGTAGAGAAGATTCAAACCATCTATGGCCGTTGAATATTCATCCTTTGCCGGTTGGGGCAGGAACCTGAAACTCTTCAACGATGCCGTCGAACTCATTATTACCTTGGAGGTGGGGCCGCGCATTATCTCCTACCGGCCTCTAGATGGCCAAAGCGTTTTTAAACTGGTCGACGAAGAGGCCGGCAAGTCGAACGAAGAGAGTTGGAGGATTCGTGGTGGGCACCGGCTATGGATTGCTCCCGAGGATTTCGGCAAAAAAGATGGACTCACCTACGCACCCGACAACGCGCCGGTGGAACACGCGATCGACAATGAGTTCACGGTGCGGGTTGCCCAGCTGATCGAGCATCCGGTGAAGATTCGCCGGGAGATGGTCATCACTTTGGAAAAAAACGGCCCAAAAGTCACGGTCGAGCATCGGATCACTCACCTCAGCGATGCAGTTCTGGAACTTGCCCCTTGGGCGCTCTCGGTAATGGCACCTAATGGTTATGCGGTGATTCCTCAGCCGCCATCCGGCACGCACCCGCAGGACTATGTTCCTAACCGGGTCATCGTGGCTTGGCCCTTTACGGACTTGAAAGACGAACGCCTGTGCCTTGGACGGCGGCTCATGTGCCTCTGGCAAACCAATGGGCCGCCGATCAAGTTTGGGCTGCGCCATACCGAAGGATGGGCGGCTTATGTTCTGGGCGACCATCTGTTCGTGAAGAGCGTTCCCTTTATTGCGGATGGAATCTACCCTGATCTCGGTTCGAACTTTGAGGCTTTTACGAATGCCGAACTTCTTGAACTCGAGACCTTGGGCCCGCTGAAGCAAATTTCGGCCGGTGAGACGATCGTCCACCAAGAATCGTGGGTCGTTTTTTCAAAAGTCCTGCTGCCGGACAGCCGGGAAGAAGAGAGGCTTTTGCACGCGATGGAGCCCTACAAAAAGCAACTGTTATAAGAACTTCCAGGCTCTGGTCTTTTCGGAACGACTGTCCAAGTCAAGCGGGAGCCGACGAGTGTCTTTCCTGCACCGCGATCTGCCAACGCTCCAATGCGGATTGCAGCTCCGCTTGCCGCAACGGCTTGCACAAATAGTCATCCATCCCTGCCGCAAGACACTTTTCGCGTTCTCCCTCCATTGCGTGAGCCGTCAGGGCGATGATGTGGACCGGCGATTTCCACGGACACGGCGGGCTCAACCGCCTTTCTAATTGACGAATGGCTTGGGAAGTGTCGTATCCGTCCATTTCGGGCATCTGACAATCCATGAAAACAAGATTGTAAGAAATGCGTTGAAGGGCCTCCAGCACCTCGCGCCCATTGGCTACGGCATCGGCTCGGCAGCGCAATCGACGTAGTTGAGCGAGCACTATTTTTTGGTTGATGAAATTGTCCTCCGCCAGGAGGATATGGGCCTGCTTGAACTCTGGTTCCAGCTCGGACAAGGTCGGGGATGACGCTGTCAGGTGCGCTGGAGAGTTAGCGGCTGTTTCAACCTTCGCTCCGCTCCGCGCCCGACCGCCCAGGCAATCAAAGAGGCGGGATTGTCTGACCGGCTTAACCAGGTAGGACTCGATCCCCAGTTGGTTCAATTCAGCGGAACGGAGGGTGTGACCCATGGAGGTGAGCACGATCAACCGCGTGCCGGCTATGGACGGATCACCTTTGATCGTCGCCGCCAACGTAAAGCCATCCATTTCGGGCATCTGGACATCCAGGAGCGCTACATCGTACGGTTGGCCTTCTGCGGCGGCGGCTCGCAATCGGTCAAGTGCCTCGTTACCGCTGGCGACGCTGCTCACTTCCATCTTCCATGCCCCGACCTGGTTGAGCAGGATCTGGCGGTTAGTGCGATTATCGTCCACCACCAGTACCCGCATGTCCAACTGATCAGGGGCTAATGTCTTTCGCGTTTTCGCTTCATCGGTCTGCTTTCCGAGTTGGACGGTGAACCAAAAGGTAGAGCCCTTTTCCGGTTCGCTTTCGACACCCATTTTACCATTCATGAGGGCCACCAGTTGCTTGGAAATGGCAAGCCCCAGGCCGGTACCGCCGTACTTGCGGCTTGTGGAACTATCGGCTTGGCTAAAAGCTTGGAAGAGGCCCGCTTGGGTCTCGAGCGGAATGCCGATGCCGCTGTCTCGTACCTCGAACCGAATCTCTGCGTGCGTCTCGGTTTCACTCCCTTTGGAAACCCGAACGACTACCTCCCCTTTGCTCGTAAATTTCAGGGCGTTGCCGATCAGGTTGGTCAGGATCTGCCGCAACCGCCCCGGATCCCCGCACAACCGGGATGGGACGTCCGGCTCGATTGCGCTGGCCAGCTCAATGTCTTTCGCGACGGCGAGTTGGGCCAACAGCTCCAAAGTGCTTTCGACTGCTTCGATCAAGTCAAAATCGAGCGTTTCGAACAAGAGTTTGCCTGCCTCGATTTTTGAAAAATCGAGGATGTCATTGATAATCGTCAGGAGCGCTTCGGCGCTGGTACGAATCGTTTCGGCAAACTCGCGGTGCTGCGGGTCGAGATCGCCGTCGAGTAACAAACCAGTCATCCCAATCACGCCATTCATCGGAGTGCGGATCTCGTGACTCATGTTGGCTAGAAACTCGCTCTTGGCCTTGGCGACTTCCTCTGCTGCCTCCTTAGCCATCTTCTGTTCGTTCGCCTGGCGCTGCATTTCAGCCGCCCGGGCGCGTTCGATTTGACTGATGATGACTCCGGAAAGGGTGTTGCGAAATTCCGCGGCTGTAGCGATCTCGTCGTCGGTCCAGGGAGCCGATTGCAACTCTACGGTTTGCTTCCACGCCCGGAATGATTTACGGGGGCCAAGCCTGGCATGCCCGTTCTCGATGGAGACCGGCTTGGTTGGGTCCCCACTCCAGGTGACCGTGCTGATCGCCTCCGGCCGAAACCAGAGTGCGTAACAGCCGTGTTCAGGCAAGATCCGTACCGCCATTACACCGCTCGCCATCGATTTCCATTCGCAGGATGGCGGGTAAAGCAGAGGCAAGGTGTGGGTGGCAAACAATGGCTCCTCCAGTGCGGTCCATCAGCCAGTCCCGGAGGTTAACGAGAAACGCATCATTCGGAACGATGCCGACGCTCAGGCAGACCTCGTCGAATAGGACAACGGCACCAGTGGATTCAATGAAGCTCAGAAGGTTTGATTGCCCTTGGGTCAGTCCGCTGGCAAAATCACCGACCGCAGAGATTTGCTCGAGAAACTTGGCTAGCATTTCCGTTCGCTTAGATCGGTAGGCCTGCGTGGCGGCTGCGGCACGCGCGCCGATTTGCGCTGCGGTAACCTTCCCTAAGAATTGGCAGTCCTGCCGAAGCGAAAAAGGACCGGACCATGGTTTGCCATGGTGGCAGGCGATCATGCCCCACAGTTTACCTCCGATTACCAATGAAATGGTAAGCGTTGCCGTCACGCCCATGTTCCGAAGATATTCGAGATGGATCGGCGAGACGCTGCGCAGCACGCACCGGCTCATGTCAAGAGGTGGCCCATTCTCCAAGGCGAGCAAGGGCACAGGAGAATAGGCAACGTCGGGGATCAGCCCCAGCAATTTTCGGGTGTACAAATCGCGCGCTTGCTTGGGGATGTCGGAGGCCGGAAAATGCGTGCGGAGGTACGAGTCCACGCCATCCTGCCGATCCTCGGCAACCACTTCGCCACTCCAATCGGGCGCAAAGCGGTAGACCATCACGCGGTCGAAGCCTGTCAGGTGGCGTATTTCTTTCGCCGCAGTCCAACAGGCTTCCGCCTCCGTTAAAGCATCCTGGAGCTTCGGAAGGGCGCCCCGCACGGAGCTCGTGCCCTCACTCGGTTGCACTCGCTCCAATTCCAGGATGAGGTCGGCCCCGCAGCGATGGAGGATCCCGTCAAAACGCTTGTCCGGGGCGAAGCGCCCGACGAGAAGCAAAGGATTGGCTCTGCAGGGATCCTCCCGTTGGGCCGCCTGAACGAGTCTGTTCGTCGATGCCTCATCGAACCAACGCCCGACCGGTTGGCCGAGCATTACGCTTGGCGCAACATCGAGAAAGAGCGGCAAATTAGCGCTCGCCCGGATGACCGTAAGGCCAGTGCCACGGAGCACCAATAGAACGCCATGAGGTTGGATTGAACCCGGAGTGGTGATTGGCTCGCGCTCACAGTCGCTGAGATCGATCGATTCGTTCATGGATTCTTCAGGAAAAAGCGACCCGGAGCTGGAGGTTGAAAAGCTCGACCAAAATTCTATGAGCAAATGTGCTCGAAATGCCGAATCGCGGTTTCACCGGGCACAAGCTTCAGGCCTTTGGGAATCCCTTTGTGCGACTGTTGGTAAAGATGGCTACGGTGCCAGAAATTGAAGCTCTCCGCATCGGTCCAGTAGGTAACCAGCCAGATTTCCTCGGGCCGGTCGAGCGGACTGAAGACTTCCATCTGTACGAAGCCAGGCTGCTCATCCACGAGGTGCGGGCGATGACGGAACGCCTCCTTGACCTCGGCCATCTTGTCATTAGCGACTACAAATTTGCTGAGAGAGACAAACGAGCTAGCGGTCTTAGCGCCAACAGGCTGTCCCGACACGGATGCGGAGCCGATCGATCCGACGGTTTCGTGGAATGGGCAGCGGGAGGCTGGAGGTGGTCCTTCGCTCGGAGTTAAGGTGACTTCAAGGATTGACATAGTGGCTCATGCTTTTGGTGAGCGCAGGTACCTGGTGGAGTACGCGACGCGGCGATATTTCTGCTGTTTTCTTTCCGTGATTGGCCGATGCAAAAATGAATAGTCATCCAACGTATCGCTCACATTTGCCACATTTTCCATAACATAGTCATATCCCAACAGTGTTTCTCGAAACTGTTTCCGAGAACTTGGCGGCTTTTGCGTTGCCGCCGGAAGATCTGCGACGAAGAAATGCCACACAGAAAAACCCAGCGATTCATTCTATACAATTTAGGAAATGGCGACGAGAATTTAGCCGGAAGCAAGAGGCCCGAAAAACGGGCGTCGACTCTCCCCCCATGAATAACCTTCTCTCTTTTGCGAGCTCTCCCAATTCCGGCGTTGCTCCCCAAAATCAACTGGGGAATGGCAATGACCGTTCAAATCTCATTTCAGAGCCTTGCAGGCCGAAACTGTCTCGTTCTTGTCCAGCCGGCGGAAAAATCCCACTCAAACCTATGAAAGGTTCACACCCGCATTCGCAAAGGACGCGGCTGCTCATCTCGGTCATCGCCACTTGGATCACCATTCTGGTCAGTCCCTTTGGCAGCCAAGCCAAAGAACACGTTGACGTCCAGTTCTGGGATATGATCTGGGGCGGACCCGAATATATCGATGCCGGTAAAGCGCTTGTCGCGCAGTTTAACCAGGAACATCCGGACATTACCGTTACCTACCGCTCCGTCCCCTGGACGAACTGGTATCAGACGTTCCTGACGGCGATCGGGTCGGGCACCGCCCCTGACATTAGCACGGGAGCCGGGTACCAGGCTGTTCAGCTTTATGACCAAGACGCCATCCTGCCGATCGACGATGTAATCAGCCAGTTGAAAGCTGACGGCAAATTAGACGATTTCCTTCCCAAGACGGTCGACATCCTGAGATATAAAGACCACTACGTTGCTCTACCGTGGGCAATCGACATTCGCGTCTGGTACTATCGAAAAGATTTGCTGGAGCAGGCGCACGTTCAGCCGCCCGGCAGCTGGCAGGAGTTGAAGACGGCGGCACAGACGCTGACGAACTCCAAGGCCGACCAGTACGGCTTGGTCGCTTGTGGGGATACTCTCGGATCGCACTGGCTATTTACTTTGATGCTTAACAATGGGGGAGGTCTGTTCACCAAAGATGGAAAACCAGATTTAGGCTCTGAACGAAACATGGAAGCGTTGCAGTTCTTGTCGGATCTCGTAAAGAGCCAATCTGTCTACCCTGCGAGTGCTGGCTACCACGATGAGGATGAATTGAGCGCCTTCAGCCAGGGCAAAGGAGCAATTACCATCCATGCTCCGGGCCTTAGCGGCCGTCTTCCCAAGATTGCCGAAAAGATCGGAATGCTAAAACCGCTGACCGGGCCACACGGCGAGCAAGGCACGATTTCCTGGGTCAATAATATCATGTTGTATAAACAGGGAAAACACCCAGTCGAGACTAAGGAGTTCCTCAAATGGTGGTCGGAACATGAGAAAGAGCTCTGGACTAAAGGACACGTTACCCAGCTCCCGGTTCGAAAATCTTTCGCTGAGGATCCCTATTTTCAGGACAACGCGGAAACCAAATTCATCCTTGAGAATTACGTGCCGGTTGGAAAGAGCACCGCGACGCATGACACGGAGATTTTTCCAAAGCTCAATGATGTGGAAGGTGAAGGCGTGATGCAGACTCTGATGCAAAACATTCTCCAGAGCAAAGATGTGGATGCTTCGGTCAAATCGGCAACCGAACGACTGAATTCGATCCTAGAGGATTAATTGATCCTACAGCAGATGCCGGGGCAATCACGCGCCGGCATTTTGTTTCAACCGCCACCGCCTCCCGTAGCCATGCCCCTGGAGACGACCCAACGCCAAAACGCCGCTCCAGTGGATTTTGGCTCGGTGCGAAGGACATCACTCCACTGGTTCCCCTTCCTGCTATTATTGCCCTCACTCGGTATGATCTGCCTGATCGAGTTATACCCATTCGTCTCAGGCGTCTCCTACAGCTTTCACAAAGGCACGTTACTGGGCGTAGGTGCCTTCGTCGGTTTGCAGAACTACGAGCGCCTGTTTAGCTCTCCTGATTTTTACCGCTCGCTTTGGTTCAGCTTCATTTTTGCGCTGTTCAACGTTGTTTTCAGTTATCTCATCGGCTTGGCGTTGGCGTTATTCCTGAACCTGGATTTTCCTGGGCGAGGCTTTTGTCGTGTCTTTTTGCTACTTCCTTGGATCGTGCCGGCCGTGGTTTCCATCGTCAGCTGGAAGTGGTTGATTGCGGACAGCGGAGGGCTCGTCAACATCCTCTTAAGTGACTTTCACCTTGGCCCCATCTATTTCCTGAGTCAGGGCAATTGGGCCATTGTGGCGGTAATCGTGATCAAGATCTGGCGCAGTTTTCCTTTCATGATGCTAAGCCTGCTGGCTGCGCTGCAGGTCATCGACAAGAGCTTATATGAAGCGGGAAGAATAGACGGCGCCAACAATTGGAAACTCTTCTGGCACATCACGATGCCTCACCTGAAGAACATCTCCATTATCCAAGCCATCTTGATGGTGATCTGGAGCATTAATGATTTTGAAACTCCCTATCTTTTAACCCAAGGCGGCCCATCCAACGCCACCGAGAACATGATCCTGCTTTCGTACCGCTACACCTTCGGGCGCAACGACGTCGGACGAGGCTCAGCTGTCGCGCTGATCACGCTAGCTTTCCTGACGGTGCTTGCCACGATCATTATGCGCCAACAGCGCCAAAGCGCTTAATAGGATCACTGACTATGAAACCAAAACGCAAATGGCTTTTCCTTCTCATAGGCCTGGTCATCGTTTTCATCGTCGATTTTCCGATCCTGACGGTCGCCCTGAACTCGTTTCGAACGACCGAGAACATCCTTTCCTCTCGCAGCATTATCCCAACCCAGCCGACGCTTGCCAATTACGTGTACATCAACACGCGGACGCATTTTTGGGTATTCTTGATCAACAGCGCCATCGTTGCGCTCGCCAGCACCATGACAGGAATCGTCCTGGCGTCGTTAGCAGGTTTTGCAATGTCCCGGTTCAAGGGACGGGTTCTATCAGGGTATGACCAGGCACTGCTGCTTGTTCAGATGTTCCCGCTGATCTTAGCGATCATCCCGCTTTTCATTTTCTTCCGCAGCTTGAACATGGTGAATAACTACATTCCTGTCATTCTGGTCTACACGGTCACGCAATTGCCGTTTGCCACCTGGATGCTGCGGTCTTATTTCGACAGCATCCCGAAGGAGCTGGACGAAGCCGCCACCGTGGACGGCGCTTCACCGTTGCGAGTCTTTGTGCAAATCATTCTGCCCTTGACCCTCCCGGGGATTGTCGCCGTGGCGATATTTTCGTTTCTGTTTTCTTACAACGAATTCTTTATTTCCAGCGTCTTTCTACGTGACGAGAGCCGGATGACGATTCCGGTGGGGATCCAATCTTTTATGCAACAGTACGGGACGGATTGGGGCAGCCTGATGGCCTCCGCCACCCTGGCGATGGTGCCGACACTGATCCTCTTTTTGTTCATCCAGAAATTCATGATTTCCGGTGCCACCGCCGGGGCCGTGAAAGGTTAGAGAAAGAGAGATAATTTATGTCGAATCAAGCAAAGAAACTAGCCGTCGATGAAGGTCATTTGCCTGCACCCAAGCATCGAATACGGGTGGGCTTCGTCGGTTGCGGCGAAGTGACGCAAATTCTGCATCGGCCGAGCTTGTATCAATTGCCGGATCACTTCGAGGTTACGGCGCTGTGCGATATCAGCTCATCGATTCTGGAGCAACTGGGAAAGCTTTGGAGCGTCCAAACCCTGACCACGGACCATCGCGAATTGGTTGCTCGGAGCGACGTGGACGCGGTACTGGTCGCCAATCCAAACGCGTTCCACGCCGAGGTGGCCTTGGATGCTATCGCCGCTGGGAAGCACGTGCTCATCGAAAAACCGATGTGCGTCACCCGCCGTGAAGCGGACCAGATCGTGGCTGCGCAGAAGAAGAGCAACGTCGTGGTGCAGGTCGGTTATATGCGCCGGTACGCGCCGGCGTTTCTCGAGGGTTGTCAGATGGTCAAGGCGATGAACGAAATTAAGTTTGCCCGGGTGCGCGATTTTCTTGGTTTGAATTCCCTAATCATTCACCCCACTTCGAGGGTGATTCGTGACGAGCAGTTGCCAGAGTCGGTGAAGAGTGACGCCAAGCTGCGCGATGAGGCGTTAGTGGACGAGGCGTGGGGCGGAACGCCCTCGCCCGACCAACGTCGCGCCTACGCGGTCATGCTCGGCTTGAGCAGCCACGATCTCTCGGCAATGCGCGAATTGTTAGGGATGCCGAACAAGGTGCTTTTCGCGACCCAGCGGGGCGGCGGTCGATACCTGGCCGCGACTTTCGATTACGGCCCGTTTGTCTGTCAATTCGAAACCGGCATTGACGGAATCCCGCGTTTTGATGCTCACATTGAGGTTTACGGCAGTCAGAGGGTGGTTCGAATCCAGTACGATACGCCCTACATCCGGAACTTGCCAATCCGTCTCTTCGTAACGGAAGCTAACGGCCACGGAGGGGTGACAACCGTGGATTCACATCCCGCCTGGGGAGATCCGTTCGTGGCAGAATGGAAAGCATTTTATGAGAACATCACGGAAAATAAGTCGCCGAAGACCGGGCCAGCGGACTTTGTGCACGACCTTGAGCTTTTTGCCGAAATGGCGCAGCTGATGCGGGAAGCATGAGGGAGGAGTGGGGGAGTGTGGAGTGGTGGGAGTGAGGGAGTGTCTGAAGACATCTTCACGAAAGTTCAACGGGACCCACTATGACTAGGCGACGGCGCAATGTAGCATAGCATAGCATAGCCTTCCAGCCTGTGTTCCCCGGGGCGGCTCAGGGTTGAAGATTCAGCGTCAACCCCTTGGGCTCAGTGCAAAAGAAGAATTAGACGCCAGACCACAAAGACGATGATCAGCACCACCACCGAGATAATCGCCAGCGGATTGCCCACCGGTCCGGTATTGCGGTTTGCCCTTGCCGGTCCCCACCTGCCTCCTCTGTAAAGGTAAAAACCTCCGCCAAAAAGCAGCAGGAGAACTATGATCAGGATAACGAACTCCACGCTACGGTTCCCCTCTTCCGGACAGCAACTGACGGCAAATGGCGACTCCAGTAGCGTAGTCGCCGGCGTATAAGCTTCGTCCGGGGTCTCGTCGGAATGCGGAACAAGCCGAGTTGTTTAACCCCCAAGAGGGCGGTCCAAGCATGAAGCGTTTTTCGGAGCCGAGTAGGTGCGGAGAGTGCTTTCATGATCGGGGAATGCTCCTGAGACAGCTTGAAATACCCGCAAAGGTCAAGGCCAAATAAACTTTGCTCAGGCCAGGGTGCGCCTCGGACGGTGTGGCTTTCGGGACAAGAGCACTCCACCCTCCATCACTCCACCACTCGATCACTCCATCACTCCATCACTCGATCACTCCATCACTCCATCACTCCATCACTCCATCACTCCACCACTAAATATGCCTGGGTTCAGCTCCACATCGCGCGCATCCGGACAGCTAGATCGGCCCGCGGACAGCCCCTTGTCGCTCCCGTGCCCTCCAGAACCTCGGTAGGCCAGGCCCGGCATTCGAAGAGATCGAGAATGGCGTCCGGAATAAACCGGCTTCGTGGCGCAAATATGTAAGAGTCGCCGGAGCGATGTTGCTGACTTCGGAAAAACCGAAGAGGCTGGATCAGATGAAGGTGAAGCTTGGCTCGCGTCATGGCGACGCCAAGAACCCGGCGTTCTTCCTCGATTTGTTCCGGACTGCCCGTTGCCATATCGGAGGGTATGCAACCATCTACCAGATTGAGAATGAAGACCGCGTCCCATTCCTGACCCTTGGCTGAATGGATAGTTGATAAAATAAGGTAATCTTCGTCGAGCAAAGGTGCACCGGCTTCGGCTCCGGTGACCTCGGGCGGGTCAAGGGTGAATTCGGTGAGAAAACGTTCACGCGTGGCATATCCGGCAGCGATCTGCTCCAGCTTTTCCAGATCGCCGGCCCGCGCCGCCTGATGGTCGTAAAGGCGCTCCAGATGCGGCTGGTACCATTCGCGAAGAAGGCCTACCTGCCCAATCCAAGAAACCGCCGAATCCCGAAGTCGATCCATCACGGCACAGAAATCAGCCCAATGCGGCATTGCTGCGGGCGGGACTTTCGCATCGCTCGGGGCCTTAAATAGGAAACGGTTTTCGGAGAATCGTGCGAACAGGCTCCGGGCCGCTTTCGGACCTATTCCGGGCAGAAGCTGGAGGACCCGGAACCCGGCGACCGCATCTCTCGGATTCTCTGCCCAGCGAAGCACGCAGAGGGCATCCTTCACATGCGCGGCCTCCAGAAACTTCAGGCCGCCATATTTTACAAACGGAATGTTTCGTCGGGCGAGCTCAACCTCTAGCGCGGCGCTGTGATGGGAGGCACGAAACAGGACCGCCTGGCGCTTCAAGTCGATGCCGGCTTCGCGGTGCTCCAGGATTCGATCGACCACGTATTCTACCTGTCCGGGCTCATCGGCAGCGCTGACGAATTGGGGTTTTTCTCCAGAGAGCTTCGTCGAGAACAAGCGCTTTGCATAGCCTTCCGAGGCCAGACTGAGAACGGCATTGCTGGCGTTGAGGATCGGCTGGGTGGACCGATAGTTTTGCTCCAGTGTCACGATAGTGGCCCGCGGCGAGAACTGCTGCGGGAAATCAACGATGTTGCGGACGGTCGCAGCGCGAAAAGAATAGATCGATTGCGCGTCATCTCCTACCACGGTCAGTCCGCGCCCGTCCGGCTTCATCCGGAGGAGGATCATCGCTTGAAGCGCGTTCGTGTCCTGATATTCATCGACCAGGACATGGTCGAATCTTCCTCCGACTTCCGCCGCTAGTCCGGGTTCCTCCATCATATGGTGCCAGTAGAGAAGGAGATCGTCATAATCGAGCACATTATGATGTTGCTTCGCCTCGACGTACCCGCGAAACAGCTCTTTCAGTTCATCGGTCCAATCGGCGCACCAGGGAAATGCCGTGCGTTCAGCGTTCCCGCTAACTCACAGCAAGCATTGACGGTATGGGAATAGATCGCCAGGCAGGTCTCCTTCTTCGGGAAGCGTGTAGCTTTCTGGGCGAGGCCCAGGTCGTTTCGAAGCAAATTGAGGAGGTCGGCCGAATCGGATCGGTCCAGAACGGTGAAGGTAGGATCCAGGCCAATCGCATGGGAGTGAAGGCGAAGTACCCTGTTCGCGATTCCGTGAAATGTTCCCGACCAATTCAGGTCGTTCATGCGTACATTTGTCCCGAGCGCTCGAGGTATCTTGCGCATCTCGCCCAGAACACTCACGGCGCGTCGTGTCATCTCTGCCGCTGCACGGCGGGTGAAAGTCAGTAGCAGGATACGCTGTGGATCCGTTCCCTCGAGGATGAGGCGAGCAACTCGATGGGCAAGTGTCTTGGTCTTGCCCGTACCGGCGCCGGCAACGATCAAAAGCGGTCCCGATAACCGGCCATCGTCGATGCCGTATTCGACCGCAACTCGTTGTCGTTCATTCAGGTCCACCCGGCGAATATGTGCAGATGAACACTTTGATACAAGTGCATTCGGAAAGTTGCCGTCAGAGAGTTAGCAGTGCCAGTTGTCCGTTGCAGGGGAGTTGCCAGTGTCGGTTGCCAGTTGCCAGAGCGGATCAGAGAGTTGGCAGTGCCAGTTGTCGGTGTCAGTTGGGATCACGAGGCGCTAGTCGTCCCCGCTGGCAACTGATAACTGACACTGACAACTGACACTGGCAACTCTTAGAAGCTGAACCTCACCGCTCCTTGCTGGCTTCCGTTCGAGATGACCGCTTCGAACAGCTTCGGATCTGAGTTTGGGTGTAGTTCTACGATCCGGAAATGATCCAAGTTGGGTTCAGAAGTGATCTTCTGAACGTCTTGCGTCTCGGTATTTTGGACATAGATCACGTCTTTTCCAGCGTCCTCAAGCCAGCTGACCAACACGAGGTTACCAAAGGGCCCGGGCCGCGTTGGCGGCTTTGTCTGTGCGCCTTTTTCAGCCGTTTGAGGAGGTTGAATGGCCGGAGGGACCACCGTCCTTGGATCGGCTTGTGGCCCGATTTGTTCGTTAGGATCCGGGGTGACCATTCTTTGCTGCCCCGCCAGTTGGGTCGAACTGTAGCCGCTAGGAATGTATGCAGGATTGGGGCTAGGATCGATGGGCCGAGAGTTGCCCGTATTGACGACAATCACAATCGGGTCACGGCTGACAGCGGATCTGGAGGTCTCCGGTTGCACATACGGTGCCGAACTGTCCGCGTATTGGAAATCATTATCCGGCCCGTTATCCAAATAGGAGTAATCGTATGGATATCCGTACGCGTTCCAGTAAAGAGGCCAGATAGGCTGTTGAAAAAAAACACCACGGTCCCGACGAAAGAAACGGCGGTTTTGGTTGAATGCGATGCTGCGTCCGCCACGGAAATTACCACCACGGAAATTCTGCCACCACGAAATCCGCCGCCAGGGGCCGCCTGAGAGGTTGCGGATAGCGTCAAAAAAGCGCTCACGATGAAGCCCGAAATCAACAAACGCACTTTCACACGATTCCTTCGCCCTTCGCTTCAGCGACAATCTTGCTGACCATCGCCATATCTCAAAATATCTGCAGGCGATCCTGGGTTGTCAACCGCCATCGAGTCACGAATGATGTCGAAACCAGGGCTAGGAAGATTCGAAAAAGGGAACGACGTACGGCCCTTCGGGGATAATGGCCACCGCAGGATCGCCACTGGCAGCAACGCTGTCCAGCACCGCGGAGCGCACCGAATCGACGCACCTGACGCCAGTCAGGGCACGCTCTGCCGGACTCAGGCCGGTGCTGTAGAGTTGAAGGGTACCGATTGCCATTGGTTTGAGTTGCATCTGGGTCTGCCATTCGTCGATTTCGGCGTGAGATTTAAGCAGGATGCGGCGCAAAAATTCGTCGGATCCAAGCTGAATAAGATTCCGCTGGGCTTTGGCGAATTCCGCTGATCCAAGACCCTCCGAGCATTCGGAAGCAATAATCAAACGGCCGCCTGGCTCAAGGATGTCGATTGGCCCAACCATGCCTTTCACCGTCTGGTAGTAGGTCTTGTCCAAAGGGTAACCAGCCGCGCTAGTCACGACGGTCTTGAATCGACGTTTGACTGGAACCTCGGCGTAGTTGCGGACGAAGCCGACCGCTTCAACGTGGCTGGCGACAATCTCACCGAAATTGACGAATGAGAGGTTGCGAGCCTCATCGACAACGGTATTGAGCGCGAGCGCGCCCCCCAGCATCCGGACGATCTCAAGTTGCTCTTCATGGAGGGGGTTGCCTTCAAAATTGCAATTGATAGCGTTGGGATCGGCCATGAAGCGCGCACTATGAAACGTGGTGATCGTCTCGGCGTGGGCCAATCCTGGAGCAATCACTTTGCGTCCACCCGAGTAGCCGGCCATGAAATGGGGTTCAACCAGCCCGGTGGCGATCTTAAGGTCGGCTTCTACAAAGCGCCTATCGAGGCGGACAACCGTCCCGCGGGTCGATGTCGATCCGAGCAGGAGGTGGTCCTCATCCCTGGTGGCGTAATGGTTCTCGACGCGAACGGTTCGGAGCACCCAGGGGTCTCCGATCAATTCGTCCAGCTCGGCGCCCAGGTTTGGACGGTGCAGGCCTGTCGCGACCAGCACCCGAATGGCCGTCGCCGGGATCCCGGCGCGCAGCAAGGTTTCGATCAATGGACGAAGGAACAAATGGTTCGGTACCGGGCGCGTGATGTCGCAGATCGCGATCGTCGCGCTGCGTGCTGCGCGCGCCAAATTGTCCAGCGAGGTCGAACCAACGGGATTCTGAAAGGCTCTTCTAACCGCCGCCACCGGATCTGTTAACACCGGCATCACGGGTTTGCGCACCACCGTGACCTGAAGGTCGCCCGGCAATTCTACGGGCAAACTGCGACGGCCGTAATTCAGTTCGACTTGCATGAGTTTTCCTCTCGTTCTTTCCTCAAATCCGTCTCCTGTGGCGAGCCTTTATTCCTCAGGGTTACTCCTTTCTACCGGTTGGGCGGAGCCATAAATTCGGGACCGACAGGATCTTGAATGGTCTTACGAAGAATTTCTTCGACTGCAGTGTAGTCATCGGCGGAGATCTTCCACCCGAAGGCTTCCTCGACCTGGTCCAATTGTGCGGCGTTCCGGGCGCCCCAAAGAGCAGTCATGGTTTCTCCTCGGTCGAGAATCCATCGGACCGCGAAGGCAAGTACACTCTTTCCGTAATTGGCCTGTGCATGTTTTGCCAGCAAATCCACCGCCGCCAGGTACTGCGAATAACGAGGTTCAAGAAACTTCGGGTCTTGCAGCCGCAAATCATCCCCCTCAAACTTGCGAGTACGACTCATTTTCCCCGACAGCAGACCTCGGCAAATTGCTCCGTAGGAAAGGACGATAAGCTTCTGGTTCAATGCATAAGGGAGAACGTCCGCTTCGATTTCGCGCTCAAAAATATTGTAAGGCGGTTGGGTGCTGTGGAGCGGCGCAACACGGCGCCACGTCTCCATTTGTTGCGGCGAGAAATTACTGACTCCAAGCGCCAGTACTTTGCCTTCGCGGTGGAGTTCCAACATGGTTTCGGCTGTTTCCTCGATTGGTACCGTTGAATCGGGCCAATGGATTTGGTAGATGTCGATCCGGTCCGTGCGCAACCGGCGGAGGGAATCTTCAATCTCCTTGCGAATACGGGCCGGAGAGGAATTGCGAAATACTTTTCCGTCCACCCATTCGAGGGCAACTTTGGTGGCCAGCACCGCTTTGTCGCGCCGGCCCCCTTCAGCCAGAGCTTGACCGACGATCTCCTCGGAGTGGCCAAATCCGTAGACGGGTGCGGTGTCGATTAAGTTGATTCCGACATCGACCGCGTGCTGAATTGTTTTGATAGACTCACCGTCATTGCTTCCACCCCACATCGCGCCGCCGATGGCCCAGGTTCCCAAGCCGATTCGGGAGATTGGTTTAGGAATTCCATCGCAGCTGATTGATTCAGTGATCATGTTTAAAACCAGATAATCTAGAGGGCGTTATAAAGCGAATTGTGGAAGTGTTCAACAGTCAAGGGCGTGCAGCTCGGGGCCTCCCTTAATCGGATTAAGACGCGGAATTCCTTGATCGATTAAGACTCGTGGTCGTCCTGGTCGTCGCTCGCGCCTCGTGTCTCCTGGCGGTGAAGCAATGAAGCAATCGAGGACGACGACGAGGACGAGGACGATAAAGAAGCGGCGTGATTTTTCGTGCTCGTGCTCGTGGTCGTCGTCGTCCTCGGTCTGGCCGGCGAGGAAAGCAATCGAGGACGAGCTTGATATCACGCTGTTGTTTTGTTGTTTAGTGCAATTCCACGAAATCCTCTTCCCGAAACTCGAATGGTGGTCGCGCGCCACGCTCGACGTTCAACGCCTCGGCGTGACGCAGCTCGACTCGACGGATTTTACCCGAGATAGTCTTTGGAAGATCCGAGAATTCAATCCGTCGAATGCGATTGAAAAGAGGCAAAGCCTTCCCGGGTAGGTGACGTGGGTGTGCATCACGAGCTTGGGCTTGGGTGTCGTACCAGATGTGAAATAAAGCTGCATCGGATCGGTGGCAGAAGTTTCGCCGTCTGGCTCAAACTGCGGAGAAGCCCTGGACCCATCTTCATAACCATGCCAACCAGGCGCCCGACATAGGGGTTGTAGGAAAGCATTGTCAGTTGTGCCGGGGCGGCTGGGGTAAACGTGATCGGCCTCTCAGCTTCAACCTGCAGACCGATCTGAGCCGCCAGATATCAGTCGCCGCGCGGCCGCCGATTGTAACGGCATTGTAACTTTCAATCCGCTCACTGGAAGACGATTATTTCGCCGTCGGAGAAGTTTATGAATCACGAAAGTGTCGATTTTTGCCGGACGGATTTGCATCGAAGAATCGCGTTGGTTCTCAGGAAGGAACCGGCGCTGGTCCGCAACTTTGCCGAGCGACTGCGATCGAAACTAGCGACGGCGAGGAGGTGCGCCGGCACAGTTAGTGACAGTGAATGGGAATGGTACGTCATCCTCACTCTCTGTTCTCCCCTGCAAGTGATTCGATTGTTAGAGGATTCCAGTGAACGAGCTGTTCGGCTTCGTCAGAATTCTCCATTCGTCTCTCTGCTGTCCACGCCGCTGGACCGGGACCAGGAGTAGTGCCACGCGTCGAGATATGATCGTGTCAAGTTTGGTCTGCACGCAAAGGCCTCCGTCCGCTGAGACAGCTGCACTGGCTCGTGACGAATTTCGCGAACTCTCGCATATTGATTGGTCTGTGAATGAGCGAGGCCACGCGGATGAGAGGTCGCCAGCGGTGCTCAGAAGGCTCGTCCCTTGCGTTGTGCCAGGCGCAAGATACCTTTGCCCACCAGCCTCGCGTTTCGATGGTGAAATAGCTGTTTGAAAACATTCGCCCGAGTGTATTTTCGCTGAATTTTACAGCTATGTCCATACGTGCGTCCCGGACTAATATCGTTCTCCGACCCGATCCCTCGCGTGTTTTCTTCCGGCCTTTTGATTTAATGAGTCAGGAGCGCATTACGCGGATCGTCGCGCGAGTTACCGCTTTGGAGCGGAGTGAAGCGGAGCGAGAGGCCAGGATCATGCTCGCGCGCTTCACGGAGCGGCACGTGAAGCTTGAGGGCTTCCTTCTCAGGCGATTCGAGGAGGTGCGCGATCACGTCATCACTGATCGACCGCTCAACGATTGGCAGCAACTGCTAGTCGGCGCCTACTTTACACTTGAATATTCGCTCGAGGCAGCGGCGCTTTTCAATCCCTCGATCGTACCACATCCGGATCAATCAGGACTTTCGCCGGGCACGTTGCGATTTGTGCTGAGTCTACGTGCTACCGGTGAGGGGCATGTGTCATCGATCGTGTTCCGCACTGGAGTGGTCGATGAGAACGGTCAAATCTCGATTAATCCGCCGACCCGCTTTATCACCGCGGCAGAGGTGCACCCGAATCCCAGTTACGAAAAGCGGCTTTTTGAGCGAAAGCTCCGCGAACTCGGCGTGCTGTCACGGGATGCGCAGCACCTGATGGATCAGCTGGGCGAGCAATTTACTTTCGAACAGCTTAGTGCGGTTGCTGATGAGGGATCGCGGGGTATTCGGCTGCTCGATGGCAGCGTAGGACGCACTGCTGAGAATTTACTAGCGGTGGCGCGGGCGAACTACGAGATCAGCTTCGAGCCGTCGGAGCGATATTCAGAACGCGTCATCTTCCCTTTAGCACCCGCAGAGGCGCGCGGGATCGAAGACGCTCGTTTTGTGAAGTTTCATGACGAAGCGGGACGATCGACATACTACGCCACCTACACCGCTTTCGACGGGCAAGTTCCATTGCCCCAGTTGCTCGAAACGGAGGATTTCGTGCGCTTCAAAATTAGTACGCTAAACGGGCCGGAAGTGCAAAACAAGGGGATGGCGCTCTTTCCGCGAAAGGTGTGCGGCCACTATGCGATGCTCTCGCGGCAGGACAACGAAAACATTTACCTGATGTATTCGGACATGCTGCACTTCTGGTATGATAAGCAGCTGCTGCTGCGACCGACTTTTCCTTGGGAGTTTGTGCAGCTCGGCAATTGCGGTTCCCCAATCGAGACCGACGCCGGTTGGCTCGTGCTGACGCACGGCGTTGGGTCGATACGGCGTTACACAATCGGTGCAGTCCTGTTGGACCTCAATAATCCTGGCCGTGTCATTGGCAGGCTACCGGAGCCATTGCTCGAGCCAATTCCGGAGGAGCGTGATGGTTACGTGCCGAACGTCGTATATAGCTGCGGAGCGCTGGTTCACGCAGGCCGGCTCATTCTGCCCTACGCGATGAGCGACCAGTGTACGAGCTTTGCGACCATGCCCCTGGAAGAGTTGTTAAGCGAGTTGAAATCACAGCCGCCGGAAAGCCTTTTATGATCAGCCAAAGATGATCGATGCCAACGGAGTTGATACAAGCGACACCCAGACCAGAATAGCACTGAGATAAGCCACATTTAGGATTGATTGTTCGGCCGGTTTGCGGATGACAGTACGATAGTGGGCCGCCCCGAACTGGAGGTGCAGCGAAAGCCCTGTATAATCTGGGTGCGTTTCGTGCACGGGCTTGGGCGTGAATTTCATTTCAGCAAGCATTTCGAATATAAGCTAAACCTCCAATTTAAATTGTTGCAGGCCTTCAAATATGAACTCAGGCCGACTGGCAACAGCAACGCCGTCTTACCCGATCGGGTTACAATCTCATTTAACCTTTGTGTTCATAGCGGAGACACTGATATTTAACATAACGTTCGCGGTGTAAGAAATTTAGCACGATTAGCATTCCAGGATGGTTTTTTGCAGCCGGACGCCAAACGTTGATGAGCAAAACCCAGAGCTGGGCAACCAAAGTCAGTCAAGAGGAGAGAGTAAGATTGATTAAAACGTAGGGAAATTTGCCAATGTTCAAACCTAGGTCGACGCATTTCCGTTCCGGCTTGAGCGCATGGTTGCCGTTTTCAAGCGCTATGGTCTCTCTGCGTATCACGAGCGAAGACGGTTCGGTCGCGGGCCACACTTCAAATTACGAATTCAGATCCCACGCCGTTCGTCTATACATGGAGCCTGCTCTTTCCCTCATTCCTATCGTGGCGATGCCCTCCTTTGCAGCTCGGTAGAATATTAAAATTCCACGTAAGGCTTTCTGGTGGACGATTGGAATTCTGGTCCCCTTCGGGTTTGCGCTCGATTTTCTTTTCGCGAGCCGCTTCTTCCTTTTCCTAAATTCGGGTGCGACCTTGCGGATCGGTGCACCAGCTCTGCACAAACCCGTTCCCGTCGAGGAGTATGTGTTTTATTTGGCAGGCTTCATTGCTGTTCTCCTACTGATCTATGGTTAGACGAATACTGGCTAGCTGCCTACAAAGTGCCGGACTACCGAGCGGAAGCGAGAAAAATTGATCGTCTTTTCCGATTCCATTTCCCTTCGCTGATGCTGGGCTTCGGCCTCATCGTGGCTGCGTTCGTTTACAAAAGGGCGTTCTCGCCCATTCGAGAGGGTTTTCCAGAGTATTTCGCCTTTCTTGTCCTTGTCGGTGTCGTTCCCGCAGCTGGGTTCTTCCCAACTGCCCGAAGATTAATCAACTGGCGAGCCTTTAGTATGACACTCTTCTTTATTCTGCTTGTGAGTCTACTGTGGGAGGCGACGCTGGCTGTACCTTATCAATGGTGGAACTATCAGCCAAAACAAATGATAGGAATCCGTATCGGAGCATGGTCCGGGCTACCGATCGAGGCCGTTTGCGTCTGGGTCGCCGTCACCTACGCCACAGCGATTGTCTTCGAAATCGTCAAGCTCTGGCAGGCGTCAGAAAGACCGGCAAAAGATGCGGCGTTTTTTCGCCTCGACGAAAGTCCCCAAGTTACCGAGGAGGTTAAAGAACTCCCTAGCTCCCCAGCAAAAGCATCCATTCATCTTTGTCCCGGCATAGATCTGAACCGTCGATGGGGCTTGTTTAATCTTGAGGAAGGTCCAGTCCCGGCGCCGTTTGACTTAACGTTAGCTTCCAATGATACCAGTGCCTTTGCTAATTTACCTTTTGCCGATTTCGGGAAATAAACTAATTTAGCTTACGCAAATGCCTTTGAGGCCTACGCTTCGCTGGACGGCAAAACGCAACAACTGTTCAACGTCCCGCCTCCTTCTGGAAATACGGTGCAAATTTACCCGGGCGAGCAATGCCCATTGGGGTAGCCTAGTCTTTCTGTTTAGGTCGCCCTTATAAACTAGCGAGTTCGCTGCAAATTCGTCGTCGAGTTCGTTCATTTCTATAGTGGCGAGCTCGGCAGCCTTTTCCATGAGGTTCCGCGCATTGGCATTGTCCTTGGCGTCGAGAAAACGCTTTGCATCTGCATACAATTCGTTCTCGGAAATTGTTTGCTCCGCTTGGGCACGCTCAGCGGCGCCGTAATCTTCGAGACTTTCGGAAGAAAGATTCGAGGACGTCACTGAAGCCTATTTCGACAAAACATTCGATCTGAACGCCCGCGCTGCGCTCTTCACGGCGCAAAAGAGGTACCTTTGATGCGTGATGGCGGCTCGATCATCCTCGTAGGCTCCACTGCCGGCTACACGGGCTTCCCAGGGTACACCACCTATAGCGCGACCAAAGCCGCTTTGCGTTCGTTCGCTCGCACCTGGACCGCCGAGTTCAAGAATCGCGGCATCCGCGTGAACAACCTGAGTCCGAGCCCAATCGACACTCCGATCATCGACAGCCAAGCCGAGACGAAGGAGGGGGCTGATGCCATCCGGGCCTCATTCGCTGCCAATATCCCGCTTGCCCGGTGAATTTGGCGATCGGCGCCGCCACGGCGGCCCGACCGCCTCCTGGTGCGCACACGAATATCTACTTACAAAAGGAAACCTCAGCGTCTTTAAAAGGAAGAGAATATGAAAAAGATCGAAGCAATCATCAGGCCTTTGAAGGTTCAAGATGTCAATGAGGCTCTGACCGAGCTCGGTATTGACGGCATGTCGACAATCGATGTGAAAAGATTTCGTCGCCAAGAGGGGCACATTGAAATTTATCGCGCGAGTGAGTATTCGGTCGATCTGATCCCGAAAGTGCTGATTTCAGTGATTGTTGATGATGCCGTGGTCGAAAGTGCGGTAAACGCAATCGTGAAAGCTGCCAAAACCGGCGAAATCGGTGACGGCACGGTATTTATCTCAACGATCGATGAAGTATTGCGAATTCGCACGGGGGAAAAAGCAATTTAGCATCGGGGCCTCGGGTGCCTCGCCTTCAACGTCAACCTCCATCGGAGACCCCAGGCGCGTGGCATTCCAGGAGCGCAAGGCACGTGAGGATCAAAAAAAGCAAAGCGAGGACGCTTCGCTTACTTTAACGGCCGTTCACTCCGCAGAGTCAGGCTCCTCCAACTCAACGCGCAGCCTGGTATTAAGGGCTGATATTGCGACCAACGATCCTGTCATGAACCCTATGCCGGATAAACCGGTCAGAAGATTTGAGTTTGGATGTATGAAGGCTGTGAGCGCCCAGCTCGCCGCAAAGACCGCGCAGATCACGGTATTGAACTTAACGATCGTGGTGAGAGTGCTTTTTGCACTCGTGGTATTTTTGTCCGTTGTCTCGTGTTCCATAAGGATTTCACCCTTCACTTTCCATCCGAGTTCGGATCAGGTGTCAGGGTGAAATCCTTATCAGCTACCAAGAGCCGAACTTGAAAAAAGGGTTCTGGGAGGAATCCGGGCTAGTTGATTGGCGCATAAGTTTGCCAATCAGGAGAGGGCTTGAGCGAGATGCGAATCATTCCGACCGGCTGGCCGGCCGCTCGAGCCTTCTGTTGCCCCGTATACATACCGAAGCGACTGAAGATCGAACGGCGGCAATTGCGGGGTCTCAGCAACGACATTTTCTTTAGGATCGAACAAATGTCGCGCCGCGATAAACGCGAATATTAGAGTTTCCATATTCTCTAGTTTCTATTTTTCTGTTTTTGTGAGTGATTGCGCAGGCGTCCGCCTAGGCTGCAATCCTAGTGGGCGAATGCCCGTTGGTTTTGTGTGCTGAACCGGCTAAGATGATTTCCGAGCACCGCGGAAAGCGGAGATGATTCTCGGAGCCAGTGCTGTGGCAATAAACGCCACCACGAATGCCAGATCACGAATGTCTTTGACGATTTCCATTGGTTCTCTTTTTCTCAATTTCAGGTTAATCATTGAGAGCCAGAGAAAGACATACCCCAGTGGGACTTTGCTTTCTTCTTTCTCTCAGCATTCTGGATCGGTTAGTCCTAATCGGACCACTTTCCGGAATGCCCAGAGAAATTCGATTACGCTGTGGAATATGACAGGCTAGCAAAGCAAGTCTAACAAAATTATGGTTGTGTTCGAAAAATTGGGACAGTAAACCTAAACAAACGGCTAGAATTCAGCCACTTAACATGTTATAGCAGGTTTCTAAAATGTCCTTCCCGAGAACCACCGTTCGGCTACCCAAGTATCAACAGGTCGTGGAGACCGTTAAGAGCGAAATTCTTTCCGGTCGATACCAGCCGGGTCAGAAGTTGCCAAGCGAGGCGGCTCTCGTGAAACGGTTCGGCGCATCCAGGATCACGGTGGGACGGGCGCTTCGCGAATTACGGCAGGCAGGGCTGATTCAAAGCCGGGCAGGATCGGGAAGCTATGTCGGACCGGCTGCCTCCGTGGATGAGGGATTGTTGTTTGGGTTGCTGATCCCGAACCTCGGCGATACAGAGATTTTCGGCCCTATTTGCCAAGGAATGTCACAGGCGCCGCAGGCGCGGAAGAATGCGCTTCTCTGGGGCAATATCGCGCCCGACCTCGAGACAAAAGACGAGCAGACGTGGCAACTTTGCGAACAATACATCGCGAAAAAAGTCGCCGGGGTTTTCTTTGCTCCCCTGGAGCGTACCGCGGCCAGCGATCAGACCAACCATCTTGTGATTGCGGCCCTCGAGCGGGCCAACATCCCTGTGGTGTTGCTGGATCGCTGCATTTTGCCCTACCCGAGACGCAGCAGGCATGACTTGATTGGAATCGATCATCGGCGGGCCGGATACATGATAACGGAACATCTTCTCAAACTGGGTTGCCGGCGCATCGCTTTCGTCGGCTACTCCAACTCCGCGGCAACCATTACGGCCCGGATCGGGGGTTATCGCGATGCGCTGTTCATCGCGGGTGTCTCCGTTTCGCTGGATTTGGTTCGGAGCCTCGATAGTGATCAGGTCAGCGAAGTCCGAATGGTCATGGAAAAGCTACGGCCAGAGGCGGTTGTTTGTGCGAACGACCGCACTGCGGGCCAATTTATGCAGGGTCTAATCCAGCTAAAATACCGAATTCCGCAAGACGTCAGAATTGTCGGGATTGATGATGTTGAATACGCAAGTCTTCTGCCTGTGCCACTCACGACGGTTCGCCAACCGTGCAGGGAGATTGGGGTGGCTGCGGTTGCCGCTATGCTGGAACGGATAGCCGCCCCTGAAATGCCCATTCGAGATATCCTGTTGGACTGTACGCTGGTGGTTCGTGATTCCTGCGGGGCTAATGAGCCCGCACCTGGCGTGGGGAATCAAGTTGATCAAGTAGAGCGAAGTTCCCCGTAGGGTGGTTCTCCCCCGCAATCGCAATCGTGCTCGTGCTCTGCTCGTGCTCGTGCTCGTCGTCGGTCTGCTGATGAGAAAGCAATCGAGGACGATGACAATAGCGGGAAGACGCAAGACGGGGGGGTTTCCTGCTCGTGCTCGTGCTCGTCGTCGTCCTCGGTCTGCTGGCGAGGAAAGCGATCGATGACGAGGACGACGACGATGACGATAACGGGAAGACGCGGGAGTTTCCTGCTCGTGCTCGTGGTCGTCGTCGTCCTCGGTCTGCTGGTGAGGAAAGCGATCGATGACGAGGACGACGACGATGACGATAACGGGAAGACGCGGGAGTTTCCTGCTCGTGCTCCTGGTCGTCGTCGTCCTCGGTCTGCCGGCGAGGAAAGCAATCGAGGACGAGCACGACGACGATGACGATAACGGGAAGACGGGAGATGCGGGAGTTTCCTGCTCGTGGTCAATCTTGGTCAGCGAAAAAGAAACTGGAAAATCGAGCACGATAACGATAACGAGGACGAGCACGATTGGGGGGGGCAGAACCCCGCCTTAGCGGGCGTAGTTGCCCAGGTAGTGATAAAGCAAATCGTCCCAGGCCGGTTCATGGATCTTGCGCAGAAGGATCCGGTTGATCGACTCGCGCGCAGGATTGCCTTCGCGGAGGGCGAAGGCGTAGAGTTGCGGGTCTTCGTGCAAGGGAATCACGGTGAACTGGCCTGCGAATTCGGTGCGGGTCACGTAGCGGAGAAACGGCTCGTCGTAGGCGATCGCCTGGATTCTTCCTTTATTAAGGGCTTGGAAGAGCTGCGCGCGCGGGAGAGTGATGTAATCGATATGATTAGTCCCCAGATACTCTGCGGTGGAGCTATCAGCGAAGGTGCCGACGTGAATCTTTCGAAGATCTTCCAGACCAGTGATGCTCGCACCCTGGCTGAGCCGCGCCGTGGTGAGAATCGAAGCCATCGTCGCCGTGAAGGTTGAAACGAGTACCAGGCTGATGAACATCCATATGACAGCAACCACCCGGCCCTTGAAGGTCTGCGGAGAGATGTCGCCGTAGCCGACGGTGGTCATCGTGACTGCCGCCCACCATAGAGCTGCGCCGAATCCTCTCGCGGGCCGGCCGCCGCCTCCGAAATGAGCAGCGTTCGCCCGGCGCTCGCAAACCCAGATCAGAGCGGCTACCGCGGCCATGACGACCAACAAGCCAGTCGCAATCCGAACCACTGCCAGCC
Organism: uncultured Verrucomicrobiae bacterium; assembly: GCA_963793135.1. Classification (GTDB taxonomy): domain Bacteria; phylum Verrucomicrobiota; class Verrucomicrobiia; order Chthoniobacterales; family JAFAMB01; genus JAFAMB01. The sequence goes on along the minus strand of CAWBYX010000010.1, from coordinate 99,330 downwards.
AGAGCGCCACATCGAAAAAGGCAACGAGAAATTTAAATTCGCTTGGCAAGTGACTGCTCGGCACCGCGACAGCGATATTTGAAGAAAAGTAAGCATGGGTAAAATCGCAGACCTCCTCGCGAGCCTCCGTAATGGTCAGGGGGCCGACTGCGAAATCAAGCCATCCTTGGGCCAGCCCATCAAAGTTCCCACTCAGATTGGTCTCGTGAAATTCGAAATCAATCCCCAGCTCATCGGCAATCTCCCGCCATAGTTCCACGCTGATACCGGTCCAGGTACCGTCGGGCTGATGGATGTTAAACGGAGGGCCGGGGGCCACGCCGACGATATATCGATGTTTGGGAACAACCGGAGCGGGAATTGGAGGCGGCAGGTTCTTATCAGCCGACTGAACTCCTCTCGCTGACAAAGCGAGAGCGCAAAAAATCGCGCCGCAGCCCGCACCAAGCAGGATTCCTTTCATGCCGGCCCGTCGGATCCCGCTATTCCAACGACAACTCCACTTTCTCTTCCGCCCTGGCCGTGAGTTGATTCCCCATGATCAGGCGGGCGCAAGTGTTCCAATGCAGCAAGGCGTCATCATTTTTGGCCGGCCGGAGCGCTTCCGCCTTTTCGAACCAAGTCATCGCTTCGCGCAGTAATTCGTAAGCATCGTGGCCGGAGCCCGGGTGCCCTTGACTCAATTGAGCTTTCGCCCGGCGTTCACAGATAATACCGGCATAATAGGCTCGCTCGTACTCATCATGGAGATGGGACAGAACCTCCTGGGCCTGCGTCACTCCTACCGCGTAACCTTTCCCAAAACGGTCAGTCAGCGCGAGAAGAAGATTCACTAAGGCCTGCTGATTCTCGGGATCGATGTGCAAGACGTCGTGGCAGATGCTTTCGGCCTCAGCAGGGTCGTTCAGCAGTCGATAGCGCAAAGCCTTTTCGAGCGCAGCCGGGATGGCGTCTGCCGAAAGCCGCTTGAGTTCAAACATGGTTTTCTCCTTTAGATTTTTGGCCGGAATAGCTTAAGCAACTTCCCCAATGGATCGTAAAATTCATCCACAACGCGCTCCTTTAAAGGAATAATCGCGTTATCGGTGATGGTGATGTTCTCGGGGCAGACTTTCGTGCAGCACTTTGTGATATTGCAATACCCGATTCCGCCGGCCTGTTTCAATTCTGACAGGCGATCCTCTGTATCGAGTGGGTGCATCTCCAAGGCGGCTGCAAAGACCAGAAAGCGCGGACCGATGAACTCCTCGTGCATATGATGATCTCGCAAAACATGGCAGACATCCTGGCAAAGAAAGCATTCGATGCACTTGCGGAATTCCTGGACCCGATCAATGTCCGCCTGTGCGATGCGCCAGGTGCCGTCGGGAGCGTCGGGCGGACGCGGCTTGAATTTTTTAATTTTCTCCTTCACGCGAAAATTCCACGAGACGTCGGTGACCAGATCTCGGATGCAGGGGAAAGCCCTCATCGGTTCGATAGTGACCGGCTTGTCGAGCGGAATCGCGTCCAGTCGGGTCATGCACATAAGCTTCGGCATGCCATTGATTTCGGCCGAACAAGAACCGCACTTGCCCGCTTTGCAATTCCATCGGCAGGCCAGGTCATTGGCTTGTTTGGCTTGAATATCGTGAACGGCATCTAGCACGACCATACCTTCCGAAATCTCGGTACTGAATTCGGCAAAGTTTCCGCCGTTGGCGTCGCCCCGCCAGATTTTAAAGACGGCCGTTTTCATTCATTTCATTTCATCGATGATCTGCTTTAGGTGCGGCGGCATTTCGGGAATCCGCTCCCGACGAACTTGCATCGAGCCGTCTGCCTCTTTGCGGAGAACGATATTCAATTTGCCTTCCGCGCTATCCTTGTTCGGAAAATCATCGCGAAAATGTCCGCCGCGACTCTCTTTCCGTTCGAGTGCCGCGCGAGTGATGGCTTCCGAAACCGTGAGCAGATGCTTCAAATCGATCGCTGTGTGCCAGCCGGGATTGTATTCACGGTGGCCGTAGACGGCGACACTTTGGGCCCGTTCCCAAAGTTGATGCAATCCGTTGAGGGCGCGAATCATCTCGTCCTCACGGCGGACGATGCCGACCAGATTTTGCATCATTTCCTGGAGGTCGTGCTGAACCTGGTAAGGGCCTTCCGCGTTTCCGGGCATTTTCGCGGCGCGCTCGAAAGGTTCCAGCGCCTGGCGAGCGGCTTCTTCGACTTCGGCGTCATTGATTGGACCGCCTTTGGACTCTTTGCTGAAGACGGCAGCGAATTCACCGGCGCGCTTGCCGAACACCAGAAGATCGGACAACGAGTTCCCGCCCAGACGGTTGGATCCATGCAACCCCGCAGCCACTTCCCCGGCGGCGAAAAGGCCGGGCACATTGGACATCTGGCTTTCGGCGTTCACGCGGACGCCGCCCATGATGTAATGCGTTGTCGGCCCGACTTCCATCGGTTCCTTAGTGATGTCCAGGTTGGCGAGCTGCATAAACTGATGATACATGCTCGGCAACTTTTTCTTAATGTGTTCGGCCGCGTTCGGGATTTTTTCTTTGATCCACGAAATGTCGAGAAATACGCCACCGTGCGGAGTGCCGCGACCGGCTTTGACCTCCTCGACGATGCACCGGGCCACGTGATCACGGGTCAAAAGCTCGGGGGGGCGACGGGCGTTTTTGTCACCCTGCGTGTAACGCCATCCTTCTTCGGGATTGTCTGCGGTTTGAGATTTATAGGCTTCAGGAATATCGGCGAACATGAACCGCTCGCCTTGCTTATTGCGGAGTGTGCCTCCTTCTCCGCGAACGCCTTCCGTGACCAGAATTCCCATCACACTGGGCGGCCAGATCATACCGGTCGGATGAAACTGGACAAACTCCATGTCGATCAATTCTGCACCGGCATGATACGCGAGTGACTGTCCATCGCCGGTGTATTCCCAGGAGTTGCTGGTAATTCGATAGGCTCGCCCAATCCCGCCCGTTGCCAGGATGATAGCTTTCGCTTTGAAGATCTTGAATCGGCCGCGTTCGCGATCGTAGCCGAACGCACCGACGACGCGCTCGCCATCCTTAAGCAGGGTGACCACCGTGTGCTCCATGTGGACTTCGATACCCTGATGAATGCCGTGATCCTGTAGGGTGCGGATCAATTCCAAGCCGGTGCGATCGCCCACATGGGCCAGCCGCGGATAGCGGTGACCGCCGAAATTGCGCTGCAGAATTTTGCCGTCTGGCGTACGGTCGAATACTGCGCCCCAGCCCTCTAGTTCCCGAACCCGGTCAGGGGCTTCCTTGGCGTGCAATTCGGCCATTCGCCAGTTGTTCACATACTGGCCACCTCGCATCGTGTCGGCAAAATGGACCTTCCAGTTGTCGCGATCGTCGACATTGGCCAGCGCGGCAGCCATACCGCCTTCAGCCATCACGGTGTGCGCCTTGCCAAGAAGCGATTTGCAAATCAGCCCAACTCGGACGCCTGCCGCCGAAGCTTCAATGGCAGAACGCAACCCGGCGCCGCCCGCACCAATTACGAGCACATCGTATTCGAGAGTTGCGTAATTGCTCACTAGGTCTGCAGAAGCGTTAAAAAACTTTAAATGGTTGGGATTGTTGGTTGAGCCGCGTATCGATCAAACGGTTCCATCATGGCAGGTCTACAGGATCTTCCAGTCGTGCCAGAAACCCATCGAGCAGAGGCGCACATAGAGATCACTGAAGCCGACCCAGAACAAGCTCATCCAGGCGCACAGCATATGGCGGCGGTTCAGACAGCTCACGCAGGCATAGCCCCTGGCGCAAACAGGTGCCTTCGAGACCTCATCCAGAAACCCGCCGATCAGATGGCGAAGCGAGTGACAGCCAAACGTGTAGCTTGCGAGCAGGAAAACGTTGATCGTCAGCACCACTGTCCCAAGGCCAATTCCGAAATGCTTTGAACCCGAACTGTCGCTGAACCACATCGCCTTCCATGCGTCGTAGGCAAGGACGAGGATGAACAGCAAAGCAAGATAAAGGAAGTAGCGGTGAATGTTCTGCATGATCAGGGGAAAAGAGTTTTCGCCCGGATATCCTTTTCGTGGCTCCCCGACAGTGCAGGCGGGCGGGTCGGCCCAAAACGCTTTGTAATAAGCGCCGCGGTAATAGTAACAAGTCAGGCGAAAGCCGGCTGGTGCCCAGAGGACCAGAAGCGCGGGCGAGAATAAAAGCCATGACGGCCACCAGCCAGGCTTGGCGCCGAAAATTGCATTGGGCGAACTGCCGAAAAATTCGGGTGAATAGAACGGCGACAGGTAGTCGGCGCCGTTCTGATTGACCCAATAATGAGTCCCCTGGAAAGCGGCCCAAGTTGAATAAACGATGAAAGTGAAAAGCCCGAGAAACACGAAGAGCGGTTGTGTCCACCACGCATCGCGCCGCATGGTTTCGCCGGCCGCTCGTTGCTTTAATGACACATTCGCGTACGACATATGGACTGCACGAAACTGGGGGACTCGGGGAAGACTGCTGCCTTACATATCGGGGAGACAGAACCTTTTCAAGTGGATTGTCTCGGATCAGGAGCCAGGAGTTCAGGAGTTCAGGAGTTCAGGAGTTCAGGAGTTCAGGAGTTCAGGAGTTCAGGAGTTCAGGAGTTCAGGAGTTCAGGAGTTCAGGAGTTCAGGAGTTCCAAGGAGCAGCCTGGCAAAAGCGGCTTGAAGTCAAGCTATTATCTTAAGGCTATTTTCCTGACGAACTCGATTCGGCTGCTTCAGATTCTGCAACTCCTGAACTCCTGCAACTCCTGAACTCCTGATTCCTGTACGCAATGTGCAGTCCTTTGCCGACCGTCACTATCGAGGTCACGAATTCCGGTAGATGCTCAAATTCCTTGAGATAACCCGCGACCTCCTCCGGGTGCGACAGGACATTGTCGGTCAGCAGTAGAACGTCGCGTTCGAGCTTAGGCAGTAAAATGCGTAACTGTTCAGGAGCGCTGATGCGGTCGGCATCAAAGAATACGCAATCAAAGCGTCCGGGCAAAGTCAGGACGATCTCCGTGGCCGAACCCTCGTGCACTGTGATCATCTCGCTGAGACCGGCGGTTGCAATGTTCGTCCGGGCCTGCTGCACTTTATGGGGGTCGTGCTCGATCGTCGTCAACCGCTGAGCCTGCGGGATCCTTCGAAGTGCGGATGCTAACCAGAGCGCACTGTAACCATTTGAGGTCCCGATCTCCAAAACACGTTTGCGGGCGCTGCTGAGAACGAGAATCTGAATCAATTCCGCGGTGCTCCTCTCAAGATTAAGCATTCGTCGAGAGCGATCCGTTTCTTGTGCGTCGTTTGACTGGCCGAAGGCCTCAATCTTTCTCAGAACGGTGAGGGTTTGGGTATCCAAGAGCATCAGGAATTGTAAGACGATTACTCAAACTCGTCTTACTCGATTGTTGGAAAATGCTCCCGCAATCCTCTTGTCATCATATCCAAATTGTCGTAGTCCAACGCGTCGGTCTCTCCTGAACTTCGAGATTTGACCTGCTCCCTCATCCCCTCTATTCCCTGTTGCTATGACAATCAAAGACGACGAAATGATCGACCTCGAGACCCCTGCGGGCGCAATGAGAACATACGTTCTGCGACCCGTAGCCGAGGGCCGGTACCCAGGGCTGGTTCTCTTTTCTGAGATATTCCAGGTGACGGGTCCCATCCGGCGAGCCGCTTCGATGCTGGCGGGGCACGGTTTTGTCGTTGCGGTACCCGAGATTTTTCACGAACTCGAGCAACCCGGCACTGTCCTGCCATACGATCAGGCAGGCGCGGATCGAGGCAATGCCGACAAAATCGGCAAGGAGTTGTCCAGTTACGATGATGACGCGCGGGCGGCGCTCAGCTATTTGAAGACGCACTCTCAATGTACCGGCAAGCTTGGCGTCATAGGCTTTTGTATTGGAGGCCATCTGGCATTTCGTGCGGCGATGAACCCCGAGGTGCTGGCTGCGACCTGCTGTTACCCGACTGACATTCATAAAAGGAGCCTCGGGAAAGGGCTGAATGACAACTCGCTCGATCGAATTTCAGAGATTGGCGGCGAGTTAATGCTCGTTTTTGGCCGGCAGGATCCGCACGTCCCGCGTGAGGGCCGAGCGATTATCTACAACGCACTGGCCGATGCGAATCGGATTTTCAGCTGGCATGAGTTCAACGGCGCCCACGCTTTTATGCGTGATGAAGGCGCACGCTATGATGCAGCGGCCGCCCGGATGGTTTATGGAATGGCGCTCGAACTCTTCAAGCGGAATCTCGGGGAAGGCAATGTCGTAGCAGCTGCGAAACCCGATAGCAACGTCTCGCACTAACCTGAATTCGCCCGGAATGTCATCCTCGGCCCGACATTCGTCCTCCATTGCCCTGTTGGTTGCCGGTGCGTTTTTCATGGAGAACCTGGATGGCACGGTCATCGCCACCGCGATGCCGCAGATGGCGCAATCCTTTCATGTCGGGCCGGTCAGCCTCAACGTCGGGTTGACCGCTTATATGCTGACTCTCGCGGTTTTTATTCCAATGAGCGGATGGGTTGCTGACCGGTTTGGGCCGCGAACGGTTTTTGGAGGCGCAATAGCTGTCTTCAGCATCTCCTCGATTTTTTGCGGATTGAGCGACAGCCTGCCAGAGTTTGTCGTGGCACGCATCGTTCAAGGTATCGCGGGCGCCATGATGGTGCCGGTGGGCAGGCTGGTGGTCTTGCGCAGCACAGAAAAACAACATTTGTTACGGGCCACTTCTTTTATTACCTGGCCTGGTCTGGTGGCACCGGTGCTCGGTCCGCCCGTTGGTGGATTCATTACAACCTACGCGTCGTGGCGCTGGATCTTTTTTCTCAATGTGCCGCTCGGATTGATCGGCATTGTGCTGTCCATTCTTTTGATAGGAAATAGTCGAGTGGATCAGCATCGCCCATTTGACTGGACGGGATTTTTTACGTCGGCCATCGCTTGCTCGACGCTGATGTACGGGCTGGAGTTATTTGAGGAGCAGCCTGCTCCCTGGCCGAGGATAGCGTTCCTGCTCACCCTGAGCCTCTTGACCGGGGTGCTGATGGTCTGGCATTCAAGCCGGCACGCGACTCCGCTGATCAACCTTTCGTCCCTGAGCATTCAGACCTTTGCTGTAACGATGTGGGGCGGTTCCCTCTTTCGCATCGCGATCAGCGTAATTCCCTTCCTTTTGCCGCTGCTTTTTCAGGTCGGTTTCGGCCTGACCGCGTTTCGATCCGGACTTCTGGTTCTTGCTGTCTTTGCCGGCAATCTCGGGATGAAGACTGTTACCACTCCGGTCATTCGCCGCTTCGGATTTCGGAGGGTGTTGATCGGTAATGGGTTGCTGACGGCGATCTCCCTGTTCGCCTGCGCCTTGTTATCGCCGACGATGCCCACGCCGGTCATTCTTGCGATCCTGTTTTTCGGGGGGCTTTGCCGGTCGATGCAGTTTACAAGTCTTAACACGCTCGGCTTCGCCGATGTTCCCTCCAACCAAATGAGCGCAGCGACGACGTTTGCCAGTACGGTCCAGCAAATGACAATGGGTATGGGAGTCGCCGCAGGAGCCATTGCCTTGCGTGTCTCAGCGCTGGTGCGTCACGGATCCGCCAGCCATCCGACCATTCCGGATTTTCACCTCGCATTTGTCTTTATCGGCCTGATCGCATTGATCTCGGTCCTCGATTTTGTCAGACTCGACAAAACCGCCGGAGCGATCGTCAGCGGACACGCTCACTAGAATTCAGAATTCAGGAGCCAGGAGCCAGAAGTGCCCTACGGGCCGTAGGCGCGAAGGCGTCGTCAACTCCTGACTCCTAAACTCCGGTCCTGAACTCCTGAACTCCTGAGCATCCTGAATCCTGAATCCTGCTTCACAATCCTATGCTGATGTCCAGCTTGACGTAGGGTGCGCTCCTTGGTTCTCCTGCTACGCTCGAAATGGAATAACGATCGAATATTCTGGTACGCTGGCAGAAGCCTTAGGTCGTAAGCATTTCCACCTAGAGATTTCTCATTAGAATTTAAAGCTTAGGATTTAAAGCATTGGAGGATCGAGAAGCGAGGGTCTGAAGCTATTTCTGGCAAGAGCTTTTCCGAATCTCTACTCAGGCGTTGCTCTCACTAGCTGCTTCCCCTGCGACATCTCTCAGAAAGTCAAATCCGGTGAGGAAAAAACTAGAAAAGAGACTCGCCACTAGCCTTGAGCTTTTGTTAGCGATGAAAAGACCATGGGCATTTATTCTAACTCGATCACAGAGTTGAAGATGGCATTAAAACGGGGGGCGAGTTCCCTGACTGATAGAGGGGTGGGTGGCGTGATGGAGTAGCGGGAATGAAGTGATGGTCATTTTCCGCATGGTTTCAGGGTACAAATGAGCGGGCAGATCTTCATTAACTACCGTCGCGACGATGCTCGATGGTCAGCCAGAAGCCTTTCTGACCGTTTGGCGGCCCGATTTGGCCGGAAACAAATCTTTATGGATGTCGACACCCTCAAGCCGGGGGTTGACTTTTCCGGGCGATTGAAAAGAGCGTGGGTTCCTGCGATGTGCTGATTGCGATCATCGGTCCCCAATGGCTTTCTTGCAGCGAAGGCGAAGGTCGTCGTCGGCTTGATAATCCGAAGGATCTCGTCCGCGTGGAGATCGCCGCGGCACTCCGCCGGGAAATCCGGGTAATTCCCGTTCTGCTCGACGGGGCGACGATGCCTCGAGAAAATGATCTGCCCGATGATCTGCAGCTGTTGGTTCGCCGGAACGCCCTTCCGGTCAGTGACACTGGCTTTGACGACGATTGCAAAAGGTTGGTAGCTGCCATCGAACAAGTTTTTCAAACCGTTGAAGCTGAACGTCGTGACCGCGCAGGGAAAGCGCGCCTGGAGGCCAAAGGCAGGCCGCCGAAGCGAAACAGCGTACGGAAGAGGAGCGCCGGCAAAAGAAAGAGCAGAAACGGCTGGAGCAGCCATCACCTTCGCCACCTGTGACCCCTATCCGGCGGCGAAATACGAACTGGCAACGAAAGGTTGTGGCGGATCGCCGGGATAATCATGTTGGTGGGGCTGGTCGTCGGCTTAGCCGAAGTTGTTGTGATCTACTTTATCGCGAAACATCAGGCGGCATCGATGGCCCATGAGACGCCAGAGCCGTCCGCCAGTCCGAGCTCGGCAACCGTTGTCACAACTGCGCGCCCGTCTCAGCAAGCAAAGAACCGGGAACCTTCTTTGACACCGAAACTGGCAGTGACAGCAACACCGCTCCCTGTTCAGTCCACAGCCGCTCCGGCTGAATATGCCAACCAGAAGTTTTCTTATGCGCTGACTACCACCACCGATCCGGCGCAACCGGGTAAAGCGGCTCAGTTCACACTCACGGTGACTAACTTGACCTCTTCCAGAGAATACCTGCGCTTGATTTTCCACGTGCCCAGGTTCACCAGATATCGCGGGTCTGTGGAGGGCGTTGCCGTCGACCTTACTCCAGGATGGGTGAGTGCCGGCGCCTCCGTATCGACTTACATTGATCTCACCGTGATCGGCGGCAATCAAAGTCCCCCGGACGGTTCGGTCATCGCCTTGGCGTTGGTCGACCCGGACCGTGGCGCCTCGTTTTCCCGAAGCGTAACGGTCAAAACTGTGCCGGTCGCAAGCCTGCATCTTTCGACCGAGCAAAGCACCGTTGCTCCAGGCGAACCATTTAGCTATGCTCTAGCTTTTCACAATCCCGGCGCTGAGACTTTGAACCCCATTCAGTTGAACATACAACTGCCGGCGGGGACCAGATTTGTCTCCGCAGATAAAGGAGGGGTGCTTAGCACGGACGGAATAGTTCGTTGGCCATTGGGAAAGCTGGCTCGGGGAACCGCGCAGCAGGTTCATCTGAATCTGAAGGCGCCGGCGAGCCCTGGCGTACAACCTTCGCTGGTTGTGCAGGCGGCGTTGGGCGAAAGTGTCGATAATCCCCTGGTTCAGACTAGCGACGCCAGGGCTATCTACGCCGCCCCAACATTTTCCTATGTTCTGACCACCACGACCGATCCGGCACAACCGGGTAAGTTTGCTCAATTCACCGTGACGGCGACTAATCTGTCCGACACCAAAGAATATCTGCAGTTCAGTTTCCACGTGCCTAGGTTCACCACTTTTCGTAACAACCCGGAGGGAACAGCCTGCGAGCTCGTTCCGGGCTGGGTCAGCCCGGGTGCATCTATTTCGACGAACATTGACCTGACCATCCTCGGCGGTAATCAGAGTCCGTCTGACGGCTCAATTATTAATTTATGCTTGGCCGACTTGGCGCGAGGCGCTTCAGTTTCCCAATCTGTAACGGTCCGTGCAATGCCAACGACCGTTCTGAAGCTTTCGACTGGGCAAGGCACCGTGGCTCCCGGGGAACCCCTTGGTTATACGATGACTTATAACAATGTCAGCAGCGACACTCTGAAGAGCGCGCAGTTGAAAGTGCGCTTGTCAACAGGAGTCAGTGTAGTCTCCGCAGACCAGGGAGCCATGTTAGCCTCCGACGGCGTAGTGCGCTGGCCGGCGGGATCGATGGCCGGGGGCACAGCCGAACAGGTTCGTCTGAGCTTGAAAGCGCCGGCCGCCCCGACGGGAGGACCTTCTTTGTTGGTCCAGGCCGCCTTGGACGACGGTAACGGCAATCTTCTGGCTCAGGCTAGCGACGCCAAAGCTATCTATGCGACTCCCACATTTTCTTACGCTCTCACCACCACTACTGACCCCGCGCAACCTGGCAAGATGGCTCAGTTCACAGTCACCGTGAAAAATCTCTCAGACGCCAGGGCATACCTTTCGCTCTTCTTCCGGGTGCCTAGGTTTACCACTTACCACAGCTACACGGAGGGCCTGCCATGCGATGTCGTCCCAGGCTGGGTGAACGCGGGCGCCTCGGTGTCAACTGACATTGATCTTACCGTGGTTGGGGCCAATCTAAGCCCGCCTGAAGGTTCGATCATTACTTTAGAGCTGAGAGATCTGGAGCGCGGCGCCTCGGTTTCCCAAACCATCGGGATGAATGGCGGGTAGGAGTTCAGGAGTTCAGGTCAATTCACGGCAAAAAACCGTCTCGAAAGTCAAGCTTCGATTCTTGTCTTGGGAAAAAACCACGTGACGAGAGAAAGCATCGCACAGAGGACACGGAGGTCACAGAGACGGAGGAACCGAGGGGTAGTAGGCGCAAGCGCTCGACTATTCTGTAACTCCTGAACTCCTGCAACTCCTGAACTCCTGATCTGTTACAATCCTATGCTGACATCGAGTTTAACGTAAGGCGCGCTTCTGGCTGAGTCGTCGGGTCCGCCGCGAAAATAGTCATACCGTCGCTCGATACTCCAGCCGGCCGTCATTTCAAACGAGAGACCTTTTTGGGGATTGTAATTCACTCCGCTTGCGATGCGGTATTCCGAATAATCCAACAAGGCGTTATTGGTGCGGGGGTCGTCGGTTGGACCGTTGCGGTATCCGCCACCCACCAGGTCGGCCGCCACGAAAAATTCCAGGGTCTTATCGGGCATGTAACTGAAGCGCGGCTGGGGGAATACCGCTCGCAGGTTGTATTGATCGTTGATTTTCCAGTTAAAACCGCAAATTGGAATAACCGGTACTTGTTCGAATGGATCCACGTCGACTCCAAGCACGATGTGAACGTCGTCCCGAAGCTTGAACCCTGACACCGCCCGAATCGGAACATCAAAGGAATTTTTGGTAATATAATCTCGAGTGTAGTAAACACCTGGCTCGAATTTGAGCACTGGGTAAAAATCGTCCCCTGTCCAATAGGCGAGACTCAATTCTCCCGCCATGCTCGAAATGGAATAAGGATAAAGGCTGTTGGATCGAGAGAAAATAAATTGCTCCGAGACAACCCCAAACTGGAAATAGTATTTGTCGGTCAATCGGACATTCCGAAGGGCTTCGAGCTGGTAGTGAAAGACCGCCTGAGGGCCGAAGCTTCCGGAATTGTTGATCTTGCTGGGCGCGGTGTAATCTGAAGTCAGTTCAACCGCCCAGAAAGGCGCTTGGTTTTGCTTTTCCGGGGCCGGCGTCTCAATTGCGCTCTTCTCGTCCGCGAGGGCCGGCCATCCCGCAATCAGCAAACCGACGAGTAACACCACCAGTCTCACGCTGCGCTCCTGCCGGTTGTGGGTGCGGTGGAATTCGGATTCATCAGAAAGTTTCGGAAACTGTTCTGATTACCATTCGGTGTGACCGGCACAAAGGCGTTTTGCGAAAATAAACTTCTTTCCACCGGCTGAAAATATCTTGAGCTCCCGGTTTGAAGGTTCTGCCGAGGCGCGGGAACAAAGCGATCTGATCGCGTATCTCCTCACTCGCTCAGTGACTGCATTCTTTGCGCACGGCGTCTTTGCGTTTTTTCCGGCTTCGAGCGCGGATGGTGATCTGGATGGTATCGCCAGGTTTCACCACCGGGACCTCGAGCGTTTCTATCATCAGGCAACCGTCAGGGGTTTCGTGGAGGTCGCTGATTTCATCATAGTCAACCAGCAACTCCTTCCCAATGAGTTCCTTCTCCTCGAGTCGAAAGTCCGCGACGATCCCCCATTTGCCCCTGCTCAGCAAAACAACTTCTTTTATTTGCGCCTTGCGTCTTTCCATACATCATCCAGCTTTCCAATTCAGCTCGCTTCGTTCACCATATGGCCCTGCTAATAACCGAGGCCTTGGATGAGTGAGCGGGAAGAGACTTTCGTGAGGAGTCATCGTAGCCGCTTCATAGGAGCCAATATTGACGCGCCGCAATGACCGCAGGCTTACTCAAACGTTACAAAATGGTCGACTTCTTCTGTCCAGTACACCGTCTACCCCAAAGTAAAAAGATGGAGAGCATGCCATGAGTGAGTATTTAACCGAACGATCGAAAGACCAATCCATGCGCGTCACCACCCGCGCCGGCCAGGCCGGCACTGAGCATGACCGGAAGGTGCCCGAAATCGATCTGCTCAGCCCCTTGAAGATTCGAAGTGTCACCTTTCGGAACCGGATCGCCGTGTCGCCGATGTGCCAATATTCCGCCCAGGATGGATTCGCCAATGACTGGCATCTGGTCCACCTCGGCAGCCGGGCTGTTGGCGGAGCCGCCCTGGTGGTGGTTGAGGCGACGGCGGTCACCGCAGACGGGCGCATTACTCCGGGCGACCTTGGAATTTGGAAAGACGAGCACATCGAACCGCTGGCGCGCATCGCTCGGTTCGTCCACACTCAGGGTGCTGTGGCGGGTATCCAGCTGGCGCATGCCGGGCGCAAGGCGAGTTGCGAGCTGCCGTGGAAAGGAGGCGAGGGCCTTTTGACACCCGAGTCGGGCGGTTGGCCGGTTGTCGGCCCGAGTGCTATCCCATTCGCCGAAACCTCGCCGGTGCCCAGGCCCTTGGACGAGGCTGAAATCGATGCCATCGTCACGGCGTTCGAGACGGGAGCCAGGCGCGCGCTAGCGGCCGGGTTCAAAGTCATTGAAATCCATGCGGCCCACGGTTATTTGCTGCACGAATTTCTCTCGCCGATCAGCAATCAACGGAATGATCGGTACGGCGGTAGTTTGGAAAACCGCATGCGCTTTCTGTTGCGAGTCGTGGAGCGACTCCGCGGCTTGACGCCAGAGGAAATGCCGCTCTTTGTGCGGATCTCGGCGACCGATTGGGTGGAGGGCGGTTGGGATCTCGAGCAGTCGGTGGAGCTGGCTATTCGGCTCAAGGGCCTGGGCGTCGACCTCATCGACGTTTCATCGGGCGGAACAGTCCCGTACGCCCGCATTCCGGTCGCGAAAGGCTACCAAGTGCCTTTTGCGCGGAGGATTCGAGAGGGGGCCGACATTCGAACCGGTGCTGTCGGGCTCATTACCGAACCTCATTTCGCCGACGAGATCGTGACCGGAGGCGATGCAAATCTGGTCTTCATCGCCCGCGAAATGTTGCGCGAACCTTATTGGGCAATGAAGGCGCAGCAGACGCTAGGGGAGGAGCCAGCTTGGCCGATTCAATATGGTTACGCCGTTAAGCGGCGCGCAAAATAGGAGCGGCTGGACATCTTAGCGGCCTTAACATCCATATAGGCTGAGGCCAGGCAAGTGAGGGTGTATCCAGAAACCCGGAATAAGAAAATTCAGTGAAAGAGAAACCGTACAATGAAAAAAGGATCTGATCTGCTGGTAGCGGCACTTGAGAGCGAGGGCGTTGAAAGAATTTACGGAGTACCGGGAGAAGAAAACCTGGATGTGCTGGAGTCACTCCGCGGCTCAAAGATCAAATTCGTCGTTACGCGGCACGAACAGGCGGCCGCCTTCATGGCGGCGACTTACGGGCGGCTGACAGGCAAGCCCGGTGTCTGTCTCAGCACCCTTGGGCCGGGAGCGCTCAACTTTTCGACTGGCGCCGCCTATGGCCTTCTCGGCGCGATGCCCATGATCTTGATCACTGGGCAGAAAGGGATCCTCAGCAGCAAACAGGGCCGGTTCCAAATTGTGGACGTGGTCGCCAGCATGACGCCGTTGACAAAAATGACGCGCCAGATTGTCAGCACCACGACGATACCATCGATCGTTCGGGAAGCTTTTAGAGTCGCCCAGCAGGAACGGCCCGGACCCGTTCATCTTGAGCTTCCGGAGGATATCGCGGGAGAGGAGGGGCCGGACTTGCTACCGGTGCCGCCGCACCCGATCGAGATTCCGGTGGCAAATCCGGCTGCCTTGGAGCGTGCGGTGGCTATGATCCTGGAAGCCGAGCGGCCACTGATTATGCTGGGGGCTGCGGCCAGTCGCCCAAGGTTGGAAGGTGCGCTATCAGATTTTGTCCGATCTCTCCGTATTCCGTTTTTCAATACCCAGATGGGCAAGGGCGCGGTAGCCGGCGGGTCGAACCTTTACATGGGAACGGCGGCGCTCTCGGAGCGAGATTACGTGCACAAGGCTATCGATCAGGCCGACCTGATTCTCTCCATTGGCCATGACACGGTAGAGAAGCCTCCTTTCCTGATGGGTCCTGGGGGACCAAAAGTCATCCACATCGGCTATATGCCAGCGACGGTGGAGGAGGTCTTTACGCCGCATGCCGAAGTGATCGGCGATGTCGGGCCGAGCCTTGCTCTGCTGGCGGCCCGATTGCAGGGTAAGCTGAAAAAGGCTTCGGCGCTCTTGGCGTTACGCGAGGAGATTCTCGCCCATCTGGCCGATCGTTGCAGCGAGAGTCGTTTCCCCCTGACACCTCAGCGTATCGTGCACGACGTTCGCCAAGTCATGCCGGAGGATGGCATTGTCTGCCTCGATAATGGGATGTACAAGATCTGGTTTGCGCGTAACTACCGTACCAGGGTGGCGAACACCCTGCTCCTGGACAACGCACTTGCCACCATGGGCGCCGGCTTGCCTTCTGCGATAGTGGCCTCGCTCCTGTATCCCAACCGGCGTGTACTGGCCGTTTGCGGCGACGGCGGGTTCATGATGAACTCGCAAGAAATGGAGACTGCGGTCCGTCTCGGTTTGAACCTGGTCGTGCTGATCATCCAGGATTACGCCTACGGCATGATCCGCTGGAAGCAGGCCGTCGATGGGTACGCCGATTGGGGGTTGACCTTCGGTGATCCGGATTTCGTCAAGTATGCGGAGTCGTATGGTGCGAAAGGTTCGCGCGTGGAGACGGCGGACGGGTTGGTTCCAGCCCTGGAAGCGGCATTCGAAACGGGAGGCGTTCATCTAGTTGCTGTGCCGGTGGACTATTCCGAAAACAAGCGAGTGCTGGTGGACGAACTGCGCAGCCGGGTCTAGGGGCGTTCAGAACGTTCGGCGTTCGGCGTTCGGCGTTCAGCGGGCCTAACCTGGTAAGCGAGCCTTTCGGTTTGCTCGCTCTTCAAGAAGCAGGCGGTGCCTGCTCCGATTGAACGGCTGAACGCGGAACGCTGAACGCTGAACGCCCCGTCGCCGACGCCCTACGCCGACCCGCCGACCCGCGTTCCCTCACCCCGGTTGTCCGATAATCCCAAGAAAAAGGATTGTCCCGCTCTTTTCATCCACGATCGCCGTGAGGAAGGGGCGATTAAAAACCAGGTTAAACTCTTCCTTTGGTCGCACCATGGCGCTGGTCATCATTTGGATGCCAGTGACGGCGGCCGCCGTGCTGCCCTCTTCGTCTACCTCCAAGAACGTCTTGTGCAGGACACCACCAATATACAATCCGTGTGGACCCTCGATCATTCGGGAAAATTGAGCTCGCTCCGGGTCGAACGCGATGCTCAAGCCAAGGCTGCTGAGCGCTTGTCTAAGTTCCTCGCTGTACTCCATCTTAAATTTTGGCAGCGCCACCGATCCTTGCATCGGATGAAGGGTATGAGAGAGATCAGACCAGGAAGAATTTTTCAACCCTGCGACGAGCGCGTCCACACCTTTGTCCGGAAGGAAGCAATACATCGCAAAACGGTTATCGGTATAGGGCAACGCCACCACCGCAAAATCCGGGCCTTTCGCATAACGAAAAAGGCCCTTCTGCTGCATCATCGGGACCGTTAAAGTTGAGCCGGGAGCAGGGTAAAAAGGTTGTTCTTGAGTCAATTCCTTCCGGAAAGGGGTTTGCCATCGAGCGTGGAAATAGACGGCGTTCGCGAGAAACATCGGCGGACTGGGTGGATACTCGAGCAGCTTACTTATCTTTCCCTCCGTGGCGTTGCTGACCCAATCGTTAATCCGCGAGATTGTTGTCGAGTCTTTGAAGCGGACGGTTTCGAGTTTCGTTTTGAAGATCGCAGCCAGTTCAGTGGAGAACTTTTCATTCAAATGAATGGAGTCATCGATCCACGCGGCATTGGCCACTTTCAAAGTGACTCCTGATCCCGGTTTCTCCAGCATCGACTGCAAGTCGGCCAGTTCGTTGAGGGCCGCTTCCCTTGATGAATGGTCGATACCCAAGACACGGCTCATCGCTTCAGCCGTTTCTCCACTCGCACCCGCGTACGCCATACCTAGAGCGATCTCGATGCTGGCCGGCGAAATCAGGATGTTTTGCGTGCCGGAAGTCTCGAGGTTCTGGATCAGGCTGAAACCGAACGCGTCAAATCGATCGGGAAAGTCACTCATTTCGGCTGCCCGGCCTGAAAAAAGAGCAAAGCCTAACATCAATCCAAGACTCGGGAAACCAAGGCAACGCATATCAGGCGGTTTGACAATCAAAATCTGAGCGCGTTCAAGCGGCTGTCCCTCTTAGTAAGCGAAGCGTCCCGCTTTGCCCTTTCAAAGCGTATGCGCGACAGCGAGCCCCGTCCGAGTTGGTCCATGGACGCTCCCCCTGACACTAACACTGGCACTGGCACTGACAGGGGCACTGACACTCATCTGCACCCGTCGAACAGGTTGAGATCTAGACTCTCATCGATGTACCGAATGGCCTTTGCACCGCGCACACTGTTGCCGTAATCATCCAGGGGCGGAGCGAATCCCACGATGGCCATTTTACCGGGCACGACAGCAACGATTCCGCCACCGACCCCAGTCTTAGCCGGCAAACCGGTTTCCCAAGACCAAGTTCCGGCCTCGTTGTAAAATCCTGCCGTCAACATGATAGCGAGGACTTTCGAAACATACTTGGCATCAAGACAGCGAATCTTGGTGATGGGATTTACCCCGCCATTGGCCAACGTAGCCCCCATTACGGCGAGCTCTTTCGCCGTCACATTGACCGAGCATTGCTTCGTGTAAACGTCACAGGCTTCTAACGGATCGCAGTACAGCCGGCCATAGCTAAACAAAAGTTCGGCAATGCCTCGATTGTGCTGATTGGTGGCCGATTCGGATTGATAGACTTCTTCGTTCAAGGAGAGTTTTTCTCCAGCAAACTGGCCATAGCATTCCAAAATCTTTTTCCATCGATCATCTGCATTCGCCGCTTTGATCAGACTGACGGATGCTAGCGCTCCGGCGTTCACCAGAGGGTTAACGGAACGCGTTTTCAGCTCCTCGACTGCCGTAACGGAGTTGAAGGGCAATCCGGTTGGTTCGACGCCGATTTTTTCAACGATCACCTCTTCTCCCTGCTCCTGCATGACGAGGCACATGGTGAAAGGTTTGGAGACAGACTCAATGGCGAAGCCGTAGTCCACGTCCCCCGCGGCAAAAATCTGTCCATCGACCGTGGCGATAACCACACCAAATAGATGGGAAGGGACTGAAGCAAGGTAAGGAATGTAGTCGGCGTTCTTGCCACTGTTATCGTCTTGGAACTTACGGTGCGCTTCCTGGACCAGGTTTTGCAGCGTTTCCTTGGACAAAGGCGAACTCGAAACATCTTCCTTGGCCTGGGCACAAACGCCGAGAGCGAGGAGTGCCATGGAGACGAACGCACCCGGCAAGCAAAAGCAGTTTTTGGTGAGGTTTAGTCTCATAGAATGGTTGATTGAGGTTCAAGAGATGGCACTAAGATAAAAGAGAATCGAGCTCTAACGATTTATCGTGGCAAACGATGCGGTGTAGGCACGGCGTTCGGCGGGCGCAAACTAACCTGGTAGGCGAACCGAAGACCGGGAAATCGTGCCGGTGCACGTATCTGTTCAGCCGAAAGCAGCCGGCGAACCTTTCGCAGCGGTCTCTACAGACGGTTTCCTGAAACCAAAGAGGCGAGAATCTGGCGGCCAGCAACGAGATCTATGAGAAAGCTTCTCGGAGCGGTTTCCGAGCGAATTGAGCTCGATTGGCGGATATCGTTTCGATGCTCAGATCGCAATCCCAATGCAACCCGAGGTTCAATAGGTGGAACTGCTTAGGGAAAAGGCGCTGTCGCTATTTGTATTGTTCCGCGACGGCCTGGAGAGCGTGCCCTTCGTTCGAAAAAGTATTCACCGCCGCTGCCACGCGAGCATCGTTCTCATAAGGCTTGAGGGCCTCATCGAAGGCGTCGCTTTCACTGGTCAGAGTCTTGCCGACCTCGGTCATTCTCTGGCTTGATTCGAGCATCGATTGCCTCTCCAACGCCGATACCGCATCCGCTTTCTTACTCTTGATAAAAGCCGGCATCAGATTCTGAAACGTCTGGGCCACGGCGTGATAAACGGTCGCGTAAGTCTCGATCCGCACCGCGGCCTCATCCGCGTTGTGAGCTGCTTGGATGTCCGGAACCAGAACAGCACTTAACCCGGCCAGGGTCTTGGTGTTAACGGCATAGGTTTGCAATAACTGGTCTAAATTGTCCGCGGCATACGATGCCAGCGGGAGGATAAAAATAAAACCAAGGACGAAAGCGAAATTACGCATGCCTTGCCAGATCGGAGTGAACTCCGACTTCTTTAGGCCGGCTCTGGTCATTTTCCTATTGATATTATAAAAATTGACAAAAATAATGAAATATGGATCAATTCTAGCCCCTATTTATGACGCTTGATCCACTGAAGATTGTCGAGTTCGCAGAACGAAGCCGCCCCGCGAAAAGAGCTTATCGTCGGAATGCTTCAGAGACTTGGATTCGCAAACTAAGATCGCTCAAGAAATGGAATCTTGGAGGGTTGGCGCTGCCGTTCATGCTCTTGACCAGCCCGGTGATGGCAGCCACTTTTGCGGTGACGAGCCTCTCTGATTCGGGTCCTGGATCGCTTCGTGCAGCCATTACCTCAGCAAACGCCAACAAAGGCAGCACGATCACCTTTGGCACGACCGGAACGATTACTCTTTCCACCCCATTGCCTGGTCTAGTTGCTCAGATGGCGATTGATGGCACCACGGCGCCCGGCTTTGTGGGAACACCATTGGTCTCGGTCGATTTCAATACCGGGGCGGGACTCACCGTGGCTGTAGGTGCCGATGGCACCAGCATTAAGTCGCTGGCTCTCGTCCATGCTCAAACCTCCGCGGTGACGCTCCTGGCCTCGAACGTCACGCTTCAAGGAAATTACATCGGTTTGCTATCCGATGGCATTGCGGCGGGCAACCTCGGAGACGGGGTGACGATTCTGGCGCCATCGGGAAATAACCTCATTGGCAATTCCAACCCGGTGGCGGGTATTACCTATGCGAACGCAAATGCCTTTCCCACTTACCCAGTGAGTGCGTGGCAGGGAATCCGGAACAACGCCAGTGTCGAGGGAGAATTTCTTATTTGTGGAACCTCCAATGCCCTTGGGCTGCTCTACGTCGGCCCAATCTCGGGTGCCGGCACCAGCTTTACGGTGAACTATCCGGGCGCGACCGCCACCAGCGTCTATGGTCCCGACAATCTGGCCGGCGGCAACGTCCGGCTGGTTGGGAGCTACCGCAAAAGCGGGGCATCCAATATCTTCAACTATGGATTCGTCTGGGAAGGCGCGACAAACCAGTTGCCGTCTGACGGAGTGTTCGGGACGATTGCCTATCCAGGTGCAGTTTACCAGTTCACCCATAGTACCATGGGCACCCTGGCTGTTGGCAATGCGGACGGGCCCAAACAAGTCGGAGACCAAACCCTACCCATTGGTCCCGGCGTTGCCTATATCTATGATTTGTCCAAGAAGCTCTTCGTGACCAATATTGTCTTCCCTTCGTCAAAAAGCGACACGGCTTACGGCATTTGGCAGAATGGCCCGACCAACTACACCATCTGCGGAGGGTACAGCCCCCTGGCCACGAATAACTTGACCAATCAAAGCCTGCCATTGACGCAAGGCAAAGCATTTCTGGTTGATTACGAGTCAGCAACAAACACTTTCTCCAATTGGACCTCGTTCGATTATCCGCTTGGGCCGGCCGGAGTTAACTTTATCACCCATTTTGAAGGGATCAGTAGCATCGAACCAGGCGTCTATAGTGTAAATGCCGACTCCGTCCAGGCTGGATCCAGCAATCCTGTTCAAGGATCCTGGGTCTCGGTCCGCCGCAATTCGGATGGTACCTTCGATAAGGGGACATGGGTTGATCTGAACTTCCCCAATTCGCCTGGAAGCATTGCCAGTAGTAATTCGGTCTATGGCTATCAAGTCGTGGGGTTGGTGGCCGACCCGAATGTCACCCCCAGCACTTTTCCCTTTCAGGCGACCGTGGACATCGATTTTCAATTGTCCAATGTCATTAGCTGCAACAAAGGCAACGGGATCACCATCTCCGGTTCGACAGCCAACATAGTTGCGATGAACAACATCGGTACAGATCCCGCCGGCGGCATCAGTCCCGAATTTGGTAACGCTCTGAACGGGATTTTGATCACCGGCGCTTCTGCGGGAAATCTCATTGGCGGCCAGGCGGCCGGGATCAATAATCCGACGGGCAGTAAAAATCCGGTTAACGCCGTTTTCCAGCGTCCTCCGCAAGGCAATCTCATTTCCGGCAATCTGGCTAACGGGGTACTCATCAACGGTGGCTCGACTGGGAATTTGTTGAGTGGCAACTTCATAGGCACAGATGCAGACGGTACCAGTGCCGTGGGCAACGGCCTGGACGGAGTGGTTATCGATACCGCGAACAACAACTCGTTGATCGGTTGCACGTTTTATCAAAATCCCTTCGTTTTTTACAACGTGATCGCCGGTAACCATGGCAACGGCCTGAGGATTAACAATTCCAACAATGTGACCGTGCAGGCCAATTTCCTTGGCATGGGGGCGGATAACGCGACAAGTGTCCCCAATCAAGCCAACGGCCTCCTGGTTGCAGGGACCTCTTTGGACACTCAGGTAGGCGGTGTGATTCCGCTGGGTAACGTCATCTCGGGCAACACGCTCAACGGAATTCTGGTTCGCGACACCGTCAGCGGTTTCATCACCTTCAACACCTTTGGCGGAATCGCAGCGTTCCAGACCGCCTTTACTTCCCCTAACGGGCTTGACGGGATTCTCATCACTTCGACGGGCGGCAACAATACGGTCCGAACCAATATTTTCTCCGGCAACAATGGTAATGGCGTCGAGATCGGCGGCAATGCCTCGGGTGTTCAGGTCACGGATACCTCCGCGGGAACTAACACGGCCATCTCAGGCGCGATGCCCAACCTGGGGAGCGGTATCGTATTGAGAGGAGAGGCACACAATAACTCGATCGGCGGATTTCAGCCTTCAGTTGAACCGACCGTGTTTGCCTCAGGCAACAAAAAGTATGGCATCGCCGTGATGGATCGAGCTTACAACAATACGATTTTTCATTCCATGATTGGGTTGGGTACCAGCATCAGCGGAAATTTCCCGTCGATTCCCAATTTATCTGGCGGCATCCTGCTCGGTGCAGGAACGAGCGGCACGACAATCGGTGGTCCAGGTCCCTTGCAGAATCTGATCCAACGGAACAATGATGCAGGGTTGTCCATCTACAGTTCGACCGAAAATACCGTGCTGAACAACAACGTTCAGTATAACGGGGTGGTTGGTATTTACGCCGTCGGTGTCTGCACCGGGACGTCGATCCAAAGCAACACGGTTCTGAACAACCCTCCTCCTTCTGGTACGACCAACGTCGTTATTTCCGGTGCCACCGGTATCTCTTTCGCGCCCTGAGGAAGTGTCAGTGCCAGTGTCAGGTTGGGCCTCGCCCTCTTCGATCGTGCTCGTGCTCGTTCTCGATCCTTGATTGTGGCTGATAACGCCATGCGCGGCAAGGAAGCCGCGGCGCGGTAGGGCGAAGCTCCGTCTGAGCCGGGGCTTCCCACGTCACCCTGCCATATCACGCCAACCCCACGGATTAATCGATCCGCCGTTTCGGCGGCCGACACCCGACAAGGGTACGGCCTCTTTACACCTCAATATTTTCCATAAATGCACTTGATTAACTCTATTTATTATTTATAAAAATTCTCATTAAATGTGGTGGTTCCATCTCTCGAAATTGATGCTGGTGCCCTTCGGCGATCCCCAAGCAATGATCGGTTCGGCGGAGATTCCCGGAGGCAACGGGTTTCCCCGGTGACGGCACCGCATCGCGTGGTCAAGGACCCGCCTTCTTACTCCATCGCACGCCTATGAACTCGAACCAGGTTTTCAACCGTCCTATCCTTGTCTCTCTTTTGCTTAGCGTTTGGCTGATTCCGCAAATAGCAGCAGGCGGCGCGGGCGGCCTTTATTGGGATATACCGACAGGTGGCCCGAGCGGTTCGTGGGATACCGAAACTGCAAATTGGTCTCCAAACGTGGCCGGCGGGGCGCAGACATTTTGGGCGAGTGGATCGAATGCCGTTTTCTCCGCGACGGGGCTTGGCGCTACCGGAGATTTTACCGTAACGCTGGCCGAGGATGTGGTAGCCGCCAACCTCACTTACACGGGTGGAATCCTCAATAGTACGCTCAAACTTGCTGTCGGGGCGGGAGATGCCATTTTCACGGGGAATCCGCAGATGATTGTGACAGTCGACTTCGGCACGACACTCAACATCGCTCCGCGCATTGTAGGCGGGGGCGCTCTGACTCTCCAAAGCGGCACCTTGATCCTGACCGGCGCGAACACCTATAGCGGCGGCACGACAATTTTGGCAGGCACGCTGCAACTCGGCAACGACAGCGCGACAGGTTCAATCGCCGGTACGGTGGTCAACGATGATACCTTTAACATCGTCAATGCGAACACGCTCGGGATCACGACGATCACTAACAATAGCGGCGGAACCACGAACTTCCTCAACGCGAGCACGGCCGGCACCGCTACCATCACCAACACTGGCGGGTTCACGAACTTCATGAACACAAGCACCGCTGGCACCGCCAACATCACGAACGATAGCGGGTTCACGCAATTCTTTGACACAGCCACGGCGGGCACCGCCACCATCACGAACGCCAATGGTGGATTGACGGAATTCTTTGACAAGAGTACGGCCGGGACCGCCGCCATTACCAATAACTCCGATGCGGAGACTGAATTCTTTAACACGAGTATGGCCGGCGGCGCAATCATTACGACCTTTAGCGGCGGGTTCACGGAATTCCTTGACAAGAGCGCGGCCGGAAACGCCATCATCGTGACCAACTTTGGCGGGGAAACGGATTTCAGAAACACCAGCACCGCAGCTAACGCCGCGATCTCCAACAACGGGGGACTGACAACATTCTTTGACACTAGCACGGCGGCCAATGCCACCATTACTAATAACCCCGACGGGACTACGTTTTTCGAAAACGCGAGCACGGGGGCAAATGCGACTATCACTAATAACTCCGACGGGTTCACGGAGTTTCTCAACACGAGCACGGCTGGCGCAGCCGCCATTACTACCAACGCCCATGGAGTCGCGGCATTTGTGGACACTAGCACCGCCGCCAACGCCACCCTCATCACCAACGCCGGCGGGGAAACGATATTCGCTGACGCGAGCTCGGGCGGCCAGGCCCGCTTTATCACCAACGCGGGAGGGATCGTCGATATTTCGAGGCTGTCATCAACAGGAACGACGGCGGGCTCAATTGAAGGCGCCGGCGAGTACTTTCTCGGCTCCAAGACGTTCACTGTTGGGCTGAATAATCTCAGCACCCTGGTCAGTGGGATCATTGCCGACGGTTCGGCAGCTATTGTCGAGATTAGCCCATTAATGGCCGAGTCTCCATTGACCACGGAGAGCCCATCGACCGTGGGCGGCTCACTAATCAAGGTCGGCACGGGAACGCTGACGCTCACGGGACCCAATACCTACACCGGCGGAACAAGCTTCAATGGCGGGATCCTCGCAGTGAACAGCGACGCAAACTTGGGGACAGGGCCGCTCAGCTTTAATGGCGGTACACTCGAAGCGCTGGCATCCGGCGGGGGGATCACCTCCAGCAAGGCGATCACGCTGAACGTTGGCGGTGGCACGTTTTTGGCCGACACCGGAACCACCTCGATCTTGAGCGCGACGATGAGCGGCCTGGGGTCTTTTATCAAGAATGGCGTCGGCATCTTGGTTCTGAACGGGAGCAACACCTACACCGGCGGAACGAGCTTGAATGGGGGAATCCTTGCGGTGAACAGCGACGCAAACTTGGGGACAGGGCCGCTCAGCTTTAATGGCGGTACACTCGAAGCGCTGGCAGCCGGCGGCGGGATCACCTCCAGCAAGGCGATCACGCTGAACGCCGGCGGTGGCACATTTTTGGCCGACACAGGAACCACCTCGATCTTGAGCGCGACGATGAGCGGCCTGGGGTCTTTTATCAAGAATGGCGTCGGCATCTTGGTTCTGAGCGGGAGCAACACCTACAGCGGCGGAACGAGCTTTAATGGGGGAATCCTTGCGGTGAACAGCGACGCAAACTTGGGGACAGGGCCGCTCAGCTTTAACGGCGGTACACTCGAAGCACTGGCAGCCGGCGGAGGGATCACCTCCAGCAAGGCGATCACGCTGAACGCCGGCGGTGGCACATTTTTGGCCGACACCGGAACCACCTCGATCTTGAGTGCGACGATGAGCGGCCTGGGGTCTTTTACCAAGAATGGCGTCGGCATCTTGGTTCTGAGCGGGAGCAACACCTACAGCGGCGGAACGAGCTTAAATGGGGGAATCCTTGCGGTGAACAGCGACGCAAACTTGGGGACAGGGCCGCTCAGCTTTAATGGCGGTACACTCGAAGCGCTGGCAGCCGGCGCTGGAGTCACTTCCACCAAAGCAATCACGCTCGAGAGCTTGGGCGGCAGATTTTTGGCAGACGCCGCCACTACCACGTCGACCTTGAGCGGAGCGATCAGTGGCACAGGCTCACTGACCAAGGATGGGCCGGGCACACTGCTGCTGAGCGGGGCGAACACCTACACTGGTGGTACGGTACTTCGGGCGGGCACATTGACGGTGAAAGGTACTCAGGCCTTGGGTCTGGGCGATGTCGTGGTTAACGGCGGGATTCTCAACGCTGATCCCCAGTCAATCAACGTAAAGGGCAATTACGTGCAGAACACTGGAGGGACCCTGCAGCTGCAAGTGGCCGGCGCTAATCCCGGCCAATACGATTCATTAAACGTCGGGGGAAACGCTTCTCTGGGCGGTACATTGCAACTGATCTCCCTTGGGTTTCAGCCCAAGCCCGGAGACCAGTTGACGCTGATCACCACCGGTCGGGGGGTCTCCGGCCGCTTTGCCCAATTGGTGGATCCATTTCTCACCGGACCGGGATTTACTTTCACTGGCCTGGTCTATGAATCGAACTCGGTTCTACTGCAGTTTCGCACCGCAGCCTCATTTGCGCTGACTCCCAATCAACTGGCGGCGGCGAATCTGGTCGATGTGGTGCATTTGGATCCGAGAGCCGCGAACCTCATCTCGTTCCTCAATCAAGAGCCATTCGCCAACCTGCCCGGAGACTTCGCGAGGATCTCGCCTGATGGATTAACGGCGTTTTATGAGATCAGTTTTTCCAATGCGAACATTCAACGATTGAACCTGGAAAGCCGCTTGGACGATCTCCACTACGGATCCAGCGGATTCAGTTCCAATATGAGGGTCAATGGCGGCGCCACGGTGAATCTGGAGGACCGAGCCGACGCCGACGGGAAGTCTTCCAAAGCGGTCGTGGAGCCGATCCTCCAGCCGGGACCTGAAAATCGTTGGGGTGTCTGGATGACTGGATTCGGTGACTTTGTCAGTGTCAATAGCGACGCGAACGCGAATGGGTACGACTTCACGACCGGTGGAGTCAGCTTGGGAGTGGATTACCGGATCACCGATCAACTGGCGATCGGCGTGATGGCCGGGTATTCCCATACCTGGACCTCGCTCCAACCAAGCGGCAACATCGAGGTCAACAGCGGGCGAGGCGGCTTGTATGCGACCTGGTATCACCGTGGGATTTATCTCAACGCGGCCATTTACGGCGGCTACAACAACTATGATTCGAGCCGCTCCGGTCTGGGGGGGCTTGCCACTGGGAGTACCGGGGGAGCGGAAATGAGCACGTTTATAAGCGGCGGATACGACTTTCACTTTGCTTCCTTGACCGTCGGTCCAATAGCCGCGCTGCAATATACCTATTCGAATGTGAACGGATTCGGCGAAAATGGTTCACTGGCACCCATGCAGATCCAGTCGGACTCCGCCGACTCGCTGCGGACCGATGTAGGATTCAGAGTCCTTTACCAATGGCAGATCGGAAAGATCCTGGTCGAGCCCTCGCTCAAAGCGGCTTGGGAACATGAGTACTTGTATTCTGCGCTTCCCGTCACTGCGAGTTTCGCCGAGATTCCGAGCCCCACAGCGACCTTTTTCGGCCCGAGCGAAGGTCACGATAGCGCCATCATCAGTGCCGGCGTTTCAGCGCAGTGGAACCCCGCGATGACCATCTATGTCAACTATGACGGGCAACTAGCCCGCGGTAACTACGATTCAAACGCCGTGACCGGCGGGGTTCGGATCGGCTTCTGATCGGAGCAGTGCCAGTGTCAGTGTCAGTGCCAGTTGGGCGTCAGCCCCAATCGTGCTCGTGCTCGTTATCGTGCTCGTCGTCGATTTCTTTCCTCACCAGCAAAGCGAGGGCGACGACGACCATGAGGACGATCAGAAAACCAGGAAACTCCCGCGTTTTCCCGCTATCGTTCTCGACTCTGATCCAGATATCTGTCCTCCAGCCAAACATGCGAGGATATCAAATGGTTGGCAAAAGAGGAAAACCGATGATCTTTGCCT
This sequence comes from uncultured Verrucomicrobiae bacterium, assembly GCA_963793135.1. Lineage (GTDB taxonomy): Bacteria > Verrucomicrobiota > Verrucomicrobiia > Chthoniobacterales > JAFAMB01 > JAFAMB01. Next base: position 71,781 of record CAWBYX010000010.1, on the reverse strand, counting down.
AACCGTCATGACGACACTTACGACTAAAGAGAACCGTACCCCGCTTAGTATCGTTGCCGCCATTATTGCGCTCAGCGCAGTCGCCAGCCTCTTCCTCTGCTGGCTCGTCTATTTTCATGCGCCGACCGACGTAACAGGCACCCACCTGCTTTTTCTGCCTTCACTGAATGCCCTGCTCAACGCCCTCTCTGCCATTGCCCTTGTCATCGGTTTCCGGCTCATTCGTGCTCACCGCGTCAGCGGGCATCGGGCGGCGATGTTTGCGGCATTTGTCTTTTCCTGCCTTTTCCTGGTCACCTACATCACGAATCACGCCCTCCACGGTGACATGCGCTTCCAGGGCGCGGGAGCCATTCGCTACATCTACTTCCCGTTGCTTATTTCGCACATCGGTCTCTCGGTGGTGGCCCTGCCAATGATTCTCATCACTTTTTTTCTCTCGCTCACCGGTCGCTTTCCCGCACACCGGCGGTTGGCCCGCTTCACTTTCCCGATTTGGCTTTATGTGTCGGTCACGGGGGTCATCGTTTACGCTATGCTGGCGCTCTATCGATGAAGATGGCGGCTGTCCAATTGCGGCCGAACCGAGCTTCCCGCTTGCCTACCCGGAACGTTAGACACGGACATCTATTTTCCTGATTTATGGAGGGAATCATCGAATTCGACGAAAGGTTCAGCAGCCTGCTGAAACCGGATGCCTCGCTGGTGCGCCTGGCCACCGGCGCCATCTGGAGCGAGGGACCGGTCTATTTTCACGAAGATGACAGCGTTATCTGGAGCGATATTCCAAATAACAGGCTCCTTCGCTGGTCGGCCCAGGATGGGATGACGGTCTGGCGCCAGCCCTCCAATTTCGAAAATGGACATTATCGCGATTTTGAGGGACGACTACTGAGCTGCGAGCACGGTGGTCGCTGCCTCAGCCGAACCGAACCCGACGGCCGGAAGGTGATCCTGGTGGATCGTTATCAGGGGAAGCGCTTGAATTCACCAAATGACCTCGTCGTTAAATCCGATGGAACAATCTGGTTTACGGATCCGCCCTACGGCATCCTCAGCGACGAAGAAGGTTACAAGGCGGAAAGTGAACTGGGAGCTTGCTATGTTTTCCGTTTCGAGCCGGGGACCGGCGATCTGACGATTGTGACGGATGAAATGATCTACCCCAACGGCCTCGCTTTTTCTCCAGACGAGACCGTTCTTTACGTGGCCGACACTTCCTCAGCATTCGATCCCAAAGATAGTCGTCACTTCATGGCCTTTGACGTGGTGGACGGCCGGAGACTGCAAAATGGCCGCGGTTTCGCGGTGATCGAACCTGGATTGGCCGATGGATTTCGGGTCGACGTGCATGGAAATATCTTCACCAGTTCGGCCGATAGCGTTCAGGTCTATGCGAGCGATGGGGTGCGGCTTGGAAAGATCCTGGTTCCGGAAAAGGTGGGGAATTTGACCTTCGGCGGTCCGGATCGAGATCGCCTTTATATCGCAGCCAGTTCCTCGCTGTACGCGATGGATCTGAATACTCAAGGCGTTCAGCGTCCATGAACCTGGTAGGGTGAGGCTCCGCTCCGAACCGGGGTCGGGGTTGTTCTCGCCTGCGACGTCCCCATTTGAATTGACGCATTGGAGCAGCCACCTTGCCGTACCTTCTTCAATGACCTAAACTTCCCGATGCCGTTGACGATTCAATTACAGCCTTCCGGACAGCAGACCGCTTTCAACCTTGAAACTTTAGACCCTTAGAAATCTATCTATCGGCCATTGGTAGACCAAAGGCCCGCCGGGCGTAAAGATCAGCGAGGGCAGCCTGCTCGGTTGGATGTCTCCGATCGAGGGTACAGTCAACAAGACCATGAGCCGTCTGGGTGTCATCCACCTTACACGGCACGATTCGCCGCTTCTTGATGGCAAAAAAGGAACTGTGGCCTGGCCAGACCAATAAGTTGTATTCATCGTCGGTTGATAATCCGTATTGCTTCTTCCAGTTGCCGCGGTAACCGATTAGTTTCGATATCGAATTAAGTGCAAAAATTATGCAGGTTTGCTGTGAGAATTGGGCTCCTCTCGCATTACCTCTAACAAGTGGCGTGCCATCGCTACTGCCTAGCATTAAGTGCTGTGCAGCAAAGGGTTAGCGATGCTAACGCCGCAAACGAAAATTCGAACTGGACGAATTCTCGCCCTTATTCGGTCACATCTTTCCCGCTGGCGTACGCAGAAGCCTCTTTGCTCCTTCCTCGGTAAGAGCGGGAAGGGCTGCGCCGGGAATGCCGATCTTCACCGGTTCGCCCGATTCGGCTGACTCGATGATCGCCAGCATGACCGCCAGGGCGTGCATCCCGAAGCGACCCGAGCACCGGTGAGGACGATCCTCGATAATGGCATTTGCCATTTCGGCGAGACCGAGTGCACGGTAGTTTGCGACGACAGGATTCCCGATGGGATAATTGATTCCTCCGAATGTCTTTTCGCCTGTTTTTTGGATGAGCCAATCTACCTGTGTGCCTTCTAAAGCAACGCTGCTGGCATCGTGGATGTTCAGCAGTCTATTGTTGGCTGAGAGCTCCACATCCCCGCCGAAGGTGTCTGGATCGGGGACGCGAATCGATGCCAATGTTCCATGCAGCTCAATCGGCCGCACGCCATGCCTCCAGACATCCCAGCTCGCCAGGAAGCTGACATTGGCCCCGCTGACGAAGGTAAGTATGGCGTTCAGCGTGGTAAAGGTACCGACCGAAAAAGTCTCGCCTTTCTTGGGTCCTTCGCCGTATCGGCGTTCCAGTGGACTGATCAGCCCCACGGCTCGGACTTGGCAGACTGGACCTAGCAAAGCCGTCAGTGCGGAGACATAGTACGGACCAAGATCCAGCACCGGACCGGCACCCTTTTGATAAAACACAGCAGGATTGGGGTGCCAATGCTCCATTCCTTTGGTCATCACGGCGGCAAGTCCTGTGATGATCTGTCCGACACGTCCCTCGTCGATCAGAGCTTTGGCGGTCTGCAGGCCGGCCCCGAGGATCGTATCCGGCGCGCAACCTAAACGCAGGCCCTTCGTCTCGGCTGCCTCAATCAGCGCAATGGCATCCTTGAGGGAGGTCGCCAACGGCTTCTCACTATAGACATGTTTTCCTGCAGCGATCGCAGCCCGGGAGACTTCCGCGTGACCTGCAGGAAGCGTGAGATTGAGGATGATCTCGATCTCGTCGGCGGCAAGAAGAGCTTCAACTTTCATTTCTCGCAAGGAATACTGGCGAGCTAACCGTTCAGCCGCGGCCGGGAGAATGTCGGAGCAGGCGACAATTTCGATATCCTTAAACAAGTTCCGCGTTTCTGACGTAAATGTCGGAAATATTCCCGCAACCGACTATACCAACACGCATGGAAGAGTTCCTTTTTAGATTCGGATCAAGCTGAGATCAGGTTAGTCTGGGACATTCGGGTTTCAAGAAGTGAACGGCACCTGCGGCTCTTGGCTGGACATTTGGAGAGGTCATTCGGGGCTGATTGATGCCCCGAAGTTGGGGCATATTCTCTGACCTGACCTCTACAAACGTCCAAACTCCTGGGTTCCGTGCTGCCTCGCCTGCGACATCACCTCCGAAATCAATCCTCCAGCCGGGATAAAGCGCGCCCAGCGCCATAGCGCGTGAATAGCTCTCGCATTGGCCCTTGCTAAGGCCAGCAACCCTCCGTAAATAAGCCAGAGACAACCTCCATTGATAGGTTTGCCCGGCTTGACAAGGATTATAAATGCGCTCGGGACGGCCGGAGCCTGAGCGGTCTAAAGCGGACCCCAACAGTAGAGAAAAACTATGACTGGAAGATTTGGAGCCACGTCCACCACGGACGAAGTGCTTGAAGGCGTGGACCTAAGCGGTAAGCGAATTTTGGTCACCGGAGTTTCGGCAGGACTTGGTGTGGAGACTGCCCGTACTTTGGCCGCTCACGGCGCCCAGGTCGTCGGCGCGGCACGGGACTTGAAGAAAGCGAAGGCGGCGACCGAGCAGGTTCGCACCCAGGCAGCCCACGGCGGTGGCCTGGAGTTGGTGGAACTCGATCTGGCATCGCTGGCAAGCGTTCGCGCCTGCGCCGAATCCCTGACCTCTAAGGCGAACCGTTCGATCTGGTTATCGCTAATGCCGGCGTCATGGCCTGCCCGAAAGGCCTGACTTCCGACGGCTTCGAAACCCAGTTCGGCACCAACCACCTGGGCCACTTCGTCTTGGTTAACCGCATCGTCTCCCTGCTAAAGCCCGGTTCACGGCTGGTCAATCTCTCCTCGGCGGGTCATCGGTTCTCCGACGTTGACCTCAACGATCCGAACTTCGAGCACACGGCCTACACTGAGTTCGGCGCCTATGGCCGCTCGAAGACCGCTAACATTCTGTTCGCCGTCGAGTTCGACCGGCGGCACAAAGGGAATGGCGTACGGGCCACGGCCGTGCATCCCGGTGGCATCCAGACCGAGCTGGGCCGCCACTTGAGTCCCGAGGCCATCAAACAGCTGATCGATGGTATTAACGCGTCCAATTTAGCCGCGGGCGCCCCGGCCTTCAGCTGGAAGACCATCCCGCAAGGCGCAGCGACCTCGGTCTGGAGCGGCATCGTGGCCTCCGCGGATGAGGTAGGCGGCCGTTACTGTGAGGACTGCCATGTGGCCGAACTCGCCGAAGGCGACGACATCCGAGGCGGCGTCCGCGCCTACGCCCTCGATCCGGACCACGCCAAGGCGCTTTGGGCCAAGAGCGAGGAAATGGTGGGCGAGCAGTTCTGAGATTAGCAGCTTTGACCAGATCTCCTTGAACGTACTGAAGAGGGTCTATTGATATGGGTCTATTGATTCGTGGCGGTGAAATCGTAACTCCGGATACTCGTTATAAGGCCGAGATATATGTTGAGGATCAAACGGTCACGACGATCGGCAAGGATCTCCCGGTCCCGCCGGGGACGGAGATTATCGATGCGACCGGGAAGTGGATCTTCCCCGGATTCATTGATCCTCATGTCCACATCTATTTGCCTTTCATGGCGACGTTCGCCAAAGATACTCATGAGACGGCCAGCGTCGCGGCACTCATCGGCGGTACGACAACATTCATTGAGATGTGCTGCCCGTCCCGGAGTGAGGACGCTTTGGCGGGGTATCACTTGTGGAAGGAAAAAGCTGAAGGCAAGAGCGCTTGCGATTACGCCTTCCATATGACGGTGAGCCGGTTCGATCAGAATACAGAGACCCAACTGCGCGAGATCGTGCGCGACGGAACCACTTCCTTCAAAATCTTCCTTTCTTATAAAAACTTCTTTGGCGTGGACGATGGCGAGATGTATCAAACGCTGACTCTGGCGAAGAAACTGGGTGTCATCGTTGCCGCTCATTGCGAGAACGCTGAGTTGGTCGGCCGTCTGCAACAAGCGTTGCTCGCCGAAGGCAAAACAGGTCCGGAATGGCATGAGCCCAGTCGCCCGGAATCTGTTGAGGCGGAAGGCACAGCCCGGTTCGCTACCTTTCTGGAAAACACCGGCGCCTCTGGTTACGTCGTTCATCTCTCCTGCTTGCCGGCATTAAAGGCCGCGGTGGATGCCAAGGCGCGCGGCGTGAGGCTGTCCATCGAGGTCGTCTTGCCGCATCTGCTCCTGGAAAAAACGTTTGCCGAGCGTACTGGCTTGGCCGGCATGCAGTACGTGATGTCTCCTCCTTTGCGCCACAAAAGGAATCAGCCGGCACTCTGGAATGCACTTGCCTCCGGGCTAATCGATGCGGTCGGAACCGACCATTGCCCTTTTGATAACGAGCAAAAGCTCCTCGGCAAAAATGCATTCACGCAAATTCCCAATGGCATACCGGGCATCGAAGAGCGTGTCAGCCTGATGTATACCTACGGCGTCAATCGCGGACGTTTGGATCTCCATCGCTTTGTAGACGCTCTCAGCACACGTCCCGCGAAACTGTTTGGCCTGTTTCCCCGTAAGGGTACCATCGCAGTCGGAAGTGATGCCGATCTAATCATTTTCGACCCGAATTACCGCGGAGCGATTTCCGCCCGCAGCCAACACATCAACAGCGACTACAGCGGTTTTGAAGGATTCGCGGTGGAAGGACGACCGACAGTCGTTACGGTGCGCGGCAAGATCCAAGTTCGGGACGGTAGTTTTGTCGGCGAAAGAGGTCGAGGCCAACTTTTGCGTCGAGAGCCCATTGTTAACTGTGGGAACGACTAGCATGCCGGCGAACGGGATCGAGACAATCGCCCTGCTGAAAGAACTGCGGGAGTTAACCGCTAATGCTGATGGCGCGCAACGCGTCGCCTGGACCGATACCTGGCTGAAAGCGCGGAGATGGTTTGAGTCCAAGTTCGAAGGATTGCCTCTGGAACATCATTATGATGCCGCGGCAAACCACTGGGTGACCTTAGAGGGAAGGTCGAAAAAGTGTCTGATTCTCGGCGGCCACCTGGACTCGGTTCCCAATGGTGGCTGGCTCGATGGCGCGTTAGGTGTCCTGGCCAGTTTTGCGGTCATGAGGCGCATCATCGAGGAAAGTGAAGGCCCCCCTCCAGTGACCGTTCGTCTGGTGGATTGGGCCGACGAAGAAGGGGCCAGATTCGGGCGCAGTCTCTTCGGATCATCGGCCTTTGCGGGTACCGCTTCCATTGAGGCTGACCGTTCACGCACAGACAGCAACGGTGTGCGGCTGGAGGATGCGCTGAAGAGGTGCGGCATTGATATCAATTCCATCGGAGATGCAGCGGAGGAGCGAAGGGTGCCGCGGCCTACCTCGAATTGCACATTGAGCAAGGTCCGGTCCTGGAGCGCTTGTCCCTTCCGCTCGCAGTCGTCCTGGGAACCAAGGGCGTGGAACGCTATGCCGTGACTTTCCGCGGCGAGGAAGCACATTCAGGATCGACGCCGATGGGCGTGCGACGCGATGCCCTTGCGCCGGCCGCCAGGCTGGCACTTGAGATTCGACCGATCGCCGGCAAACATCCCGATTCGGTTTGCACGATGGGCAGCGTGAAAACCTTCCCTGGCATTGTGACGGCCATCGTGGGACGATGTGAGACAACTCTCGACCAGCGGGATCTGGATGCAGAAGTCCTGGGAAGCTGCTGCAAGAAGCGCGCGAAGCCAGCGAGCGCTTCGCTCTGGAAGAGAATTGTACGGTGGAATGGTCTCGCATCTGGAGCATCGAACCGGTTCCATTTCATCCCGAGTTGATCGAGCTGGGTGAGCAGGCTGTCCAGGAAGTGGCGGGGGTGTCTCATCGAATGCCATCGGGACCACTGCATGACGCTGCCGAGGTCGCCCGGGTCGGAATCCCGACGGTGATGTTGTTCGTCCAATCCCTGCGAGGCATCAGCCACAACAAAATCGAGGACACCAAGGAAGACCATATTGCGTTGGCCGTTCAAGCGCTCGACCGCTTGGCAAGTAAGACCATGAGGTGGATAGAGGAAGGGTGATCTTCTAAATCGTGCTCGTTCTCGTTATCGTGCTCGTGCTCGTACTTTCCGCCTCTTTCACCTGCCACCCTCAAAGATCGATAACGAGCACGATCTAGCACGATGAAGAGGCTAAGCCGATACCCGGCCGACGCTCCGCCTGAGCCGGGGCTTCACGGGTTGCGTCGCCGGTGACGTCTCCGCCTAAATCGGTGTCGACTAGCGCTCGCGCTCATGAACGTGCCCTCGCAGATTGCTTTTCGGATTATCGAATTCTCGTCCTTGTCATCTGCTTCGCTGAACGGTCCGGCATCTACGGCATCGATATCGAACCCGAACGACTGCCTTGGAATTACGTTGTAGGCTTAGGGCCACGCTCAAAGCCCCGGTTCTGGCGGAGCCTCGCGCTCCCGTTCGCCCATCTACGCCCTACCAGCGTCGGCATAACAAATGCTTCCAGGTGGAGAATCTGAATTGAGCGATGCCAGTAACCCTTAATCCTTGGCGTTGAGCGTTTTTGAAAGTTATCGCTTGGAATCGAGCAATCGGACTATGAACTAATCCGGAGTCAAGATTGATCCATTCTGGCCAGAAAACGACTTGTGTCGACCTTCTACCGAACGACGACTTATTTTCAACAATGAAAACTGCTGCCATATCCCTGTGTTTAAATGTTCTTGTTTGCTTGTCGATTGCCCATTTTGCACAAGCGCAATCGCCTGATCTTGAAGCGATCCGAAAGGACATCGAGGCTTACAAGGTCTTGCCGAAATTCGTGCCGCCCGGACCGCCGTTCGATGCCAAAAAGGTGATGGAAAATAAGAGCATCATCAGTGTCCCTGTCTCCAGCGCAATCCCGTTCATTACCACTTTGGAGCAGGCTTTTTCTAACGTCTCGAAAGAGGTCGGGTTCAAATTCATGGAATGGAAAAACCAGGGACTTATTCCTCAGTGGCAAAATGGGATGAACTATGCGGTGTCCGAAAAATACGATTTGATTGACTTATTGGCCGGCGCGGACCCGCGGATACTGAAAACGCAGATCGACATTGCCACCCAAGCAGGGGTGAAGGTCGTTTCCTCCCATTACAGTGGCATGAAACAGACGGTGGTCCCTTATCTGACTTCGAATGTGCCCAGCGACTACGAGACTGGAGCCCGTTTGTTGGCGGAATGGGCCATTGTGCGAACAAACGGCAAACCGAATGTTCTGGTGATCACCTCCGACGAGGTCTTTTCCACTGCTGCCATGGTGGAAGCAATGAAGGCAGAGTTTGCGCTCTTTCCGGAGGCGAAAGTGGTTTATGTCAATGTGCCAATCACAGATTGGGCCAGCAAAATCCAACCGACCGTTCAGTCCGCGATTCAAGGGAATCCGGACCTGAATTTCATTATTCCGGTCTATGACAGTATGTCACAATTTGTGGTGCCGGCGATCACCCTCACCGGTGCGTCTGACCGAGTGAAAATCACCTCTTTCAACGGGACCCCGTTTGTCATTGGGTACGTTCAGCAGGGTAAAGTCGATATGGATGTCGGAGAGAGTCTCGATTGGTCTGCGCGCGGAATAATGGATGCCGAGATGCGATTGATCGGTGGTTTGGAACCGGTGAAAGATCCGCATACCCCGGTTCATATCTTTGACTCGACCAATGCCGATTCTGTTGGGCATCCACCGAAGCCGAACACCGGATACGGAACGGAGTATGTGGACGAGTTTCACAAGCTCTGGGGCCTCGACAAAATGAGAGGCTTGGGCGATCCAATGATACAAGGAGGAGCACAAGGCGGACTGATGACGGTGACTAACCTTCCAGCGCGGCTTTCATTTATCGGGCTCTCGAAAACGTTCGGAGCTACGCGAGCCCGAGCAAAGTTTCCTTGGACGTATTGGCTGGTGAAATTCATGGATTAGTTGGACAGAATGGCTCCGGCAAATCGACTCTGATCAAGGTTCTCGCCGGTTATTACGAGCCGGACGCCGGCTCTCAGCTTTCAATCGACGGAAAACCGGTGCGCCTGCCTTTGCGTCCTGGCGATTGCCGCCAATACGGGATTAGCTTCGTCCACCAGGACTTGGCGCTCATTCCCTCATTGACGATTCTCGAGAACCTTCGCGTCAACGAACTCTGCCTTAAGCCACGATGGTATATCTCGTGGAAAGATGAGATCCGCGCGACCAAAGAACTTCTTGAAGAATTTCATCTCGACCTCGATCCATTAACCAAGATCGAAGAAGTGGCTGTCGGCTCGCGCGCACTGTTGGCCATCTTGCGTGCGATGGACGGCATGAGAAAAGGCCACCGATCTGTCAACCAGCCGACCTTCTCTTAAGCCGGAAAAAGATTTTGCATTGCCGAGGTCTTCTCCGAACGATTTAAAGCCCCGATGTGAGTGGGACCAACGAAGAGGCTTGCTCGTCCTGGACGAACCCACGCCATTTTTAACGAGAACGGACGTCGAACGCTTGTTCACCTTGGCCAGACGGATCAAGGCGCAAGGGGCCAGCGTGCTGTTCGTTTCGCACGATTTGGACGAAGTACTCGACCCTCACCGATCGAGTAACCGTGATACGGGACGGAACGGTAGTTAGCACTCTCGTCACGAAGAGTTACGAAATCCGACCGGTCGAACAGATCATTGGCCACCCATTATCGATGACCGGCAGCAAGGTGTCGGGAACGGAAAGATTGACGAACGGGACACCGGCAGTCGCGGTGAGTGATCTAGCCGGGGAATATGTCCACGGCGTCACTTTTGAGATCGGAGAGGGCGAAATACTGGGAATGAGCGGCCTTTTGGGATCCGGATTCACCGATATTCCCTATTTGTTGTTTGGTGCGAAAAAGGCGCCGAGCGGTGTGATGAGAATCGGGGAAGTCATCTCATTGTCTAACCGAGATCAATCACCGTCGACAGCAGTCGAGAAGGGAATGGCTTTGATCCCAGTGGACCGGCGAGGCCAAGGACTAGTGGAAGAATTAAGCATTGTCGAAAACATCTCCCTACCGGTTTTGAAAGACTTCGGGCCTTGGCGCCTTCAACATTCGAACCTAAAAGAGGTCCGAAAACCTGGTGAGCGACTTTGATGTGCGGCCGGCGAATCCCGAATAATCGGGTTGGGAATCTGAGTGGGGGAAACCAGCAGAAAGTTTTATTAGCCAAATGGCTGCAGACAAAGCCCAAATTGATCTTGTTGCATGAGCCGACACAGGGAGTGGATGTTGGCGCCCGGCAGCAGATCTATCAAATCTTGAAAAAGCAAACTGCCACCGGAACGATGATTCTTTGTGCGAGTTCCGATTATGAGGAACTGGCAACGCCTTTGCACCCGAGTACTGATATTCAGTCACGGCAGCATCGTGGCAGAATTAACCGGAACGCAACTGACAAAAAACGTGATCGCTCAACGTTGTCAGGTAGGATAAGCCGGAAAATTCATCTCAAGAATACCGAGCCGCTCCAGCCTATGACAGGAAACAATCATTCGCTTCGCCAGGCTCAGCGGGCAGGTTGAGAAATATGGACTGATAGGAGCGTTTATTATTCTGCTGCTGGATGTTTAATGCAGCTTCTCCTGGGCGCTTTCTGACCTGGTCCAATGTTTCAGCCGTGCTTGGGTCACAGGCCGTCCTGGTGGTCTTGACCCTCTCGCTGGTCATCACGCTGGCGACGGACATCTATGATTTATCGGCAGCGAGCGTCCTCGTTTTCTGCAATATGCTGATCGCGGTGCTGAATGTTAATCTTGGGGTTCCGATCGGATGGGCCTTGTTGGCGGCACTTGGGGCCGGAGTTGCTCGTTGGCTGGGTGAACAGTTTTTTCATCATTAAAATCGGACTTAATTCGCTTATCGTCACATTAGGAATAGGAACAATACTTAACGGGATTACGCTCTGGATCAGCGATTCCCAGACCATCAGCGGAGTTTCGGACCAGTTATGCATCTGGTGGCGGTGTACCGATTGTTCGGCATTCCGCTCGAGTTTTACTACGGACTCTTGACCTGCATTATCCTCTGGTATGTGATGGACTTCACAGCGACCGGGCGCCGACTTTTATTCGTGGGTCGTTCGCCGAAGTGGCCCGGTTAACAGGGATTAAAGTAGAAAAAGTGCAACAAACGCGCTCATCTCGGCTGGAGTGCTCAACGCGTTTGCTGGAATCCTCTACTCGGGAACTACCGGGGCCGCCGACCCAGGTTCCGGACTAACCTTTCTACTGCCCGGGATGGCTGCCGCGTTCTTCGGATCGACCAGTATCGTGCCGGGGCGATTCAATCCTTGGGGATCGATTATTGCCGTCTATTTTCTGGCCTTCGGAATCAGCGGGGTGACCATTCAGGGAGTGCAAACGTTTGTGCAGAACCTCTTTTACGGCGGCGCACTAGTCATTGCCGTGACGCTTTCGCAGCTGGTGAAAAAGGAATCGGTAAGTTTCTTGAGCTAACTTTATTTACGAGGAAACGAATGAAGCTTTCGGCAAAACTCCCCCCGCAGGTGGTAGCTGACAACATGGCGGAGCTGCAGCCGCCTTATGCGCCGCAGGAAGCCACCGTCGAGGCGTCTCGATGCCTGTTTTGTTTTGATGCTCCCTGTATCATGGCTTGCCCAACCGGAATCGATATCCCTTCCTTCATCAAGAAAATCGAAACCGAAAATATCATCGGCGCAGCGCGGACGATCCTCTCTGCGAATGTCCTTGGAGCCAGCTGTGCTCGCGTTTGCCCAACGGAGGTATTGTGTGAAGGAGCCTGTGTGATGGTCGATCGGCAGCGGGACCCGATCAAGATTGGGCGTCTCCAGCGGTTTGCGACGGATTACGTTTACGAACGCGGGCTCGACGTTTTGAAATCCCCGGCCAAAAAATCCGGGAAACGAATCGCGGTAATCGGGGCGGGACCGGCCGGCGTCGGATGCGCGGCAGAACTAGCCCAACTCGGCGATAGCGTGGTGATATTTGAAAGAAAGCCGCTGCCCGGGGGCCTGAACACCTATGGCATCGCCTATTACAAGATGAAGCCGGAAATCAGTCTTGCGGAAATGGCGATGGTCGAGCGACTGGGCGTCGAAATCCGATGCGGCGTTGAAGTGGGGCGACACATTTCTGCGGCCGCCCTGCAACAGGAGTTTGACGCCATTTTCATCGGGATCGGCCTCGGCGAAGGGCAGGCTCTTGGGATTCCCGGAGAAGACCTGCACGGGGTAGACGATGCTCTGACTTTCATTGAAGAAATTCACTCCCAGCCACTCCACAAAGTCGCAGTTGGCAATTCCGTGATCGTGATCGGATGCGGCAACACCGCCATCGACGCGGTGACTCAGGCCAAACGACTGGGGGCCCAGAAAGGCCTGGTGGCCTATCGGCGGTCTGAGGCCGAGATGTCGGCCTACCATTTCGAATACGAATTGGCTCAGCGGGACGGAGCGACATTCTATTTCAACGTCCTCCCGCTCGAACTGTTGGGGGACGAAGCCGGTCAAGTTTGCGCCGTCAAATTTGTCCGGACCGAGACGAGCAAGAATGGGTGGTTGACGTTGATTCCGGGATCCGAATTTACCGAACCTGCAGACATGGTCTTGAAAGCGGTCGGTCAATCCAAGCAGTCGACATGGCTCATCCAGAATTTTCCGGCACTTCGCTTGAATAAACGTGGTGTGGTCGAACACAATCCGGCGACAGGTCAAACCTCCGTGCCACACTTGTTTGCGGGCGGTGACTGCGCGAACGGAGGCAGGGAAGTGGTCAACGCCGTCGGTGAAGGAAAAAAAGCCGCTCACGGGATCCACTCTTTTCTCGGACAGTCGGATATCCCGACTTCGCGACAACCATCACGTCTTGGGGTCGACGGCGATCCCGGCGGTTCCGGTTTGGAAACCCCGATTCGCGTTCACGAGCTCGAGAAAATCTATTTCAGTGAGGCGGAACACCATGGCTGATCTTTCCATCGACTTCGCAGGGATCCGGTCCCCAATCCGTTTTGGATTGCCTCTGGTCCTCCCTCCAATACGGCCCATCAAGCCCATCGTGCCTTTGAAGCCGGCTGGGGCGGGTTGATCTGGAAAACGATTGGCGAACCGATCGTGAATGTCTCGTCCCGTTATTCAGGGATAGATATTGGTGGAACGCGGATGGCGGGTTTTAACAATATTGAACTGATTAGCGACCGTTCTCCGGAGACCAATTTTCGTGAACTGGCGGAGATAAAGAAATTCTGGCCTGACCGAGCTGTCATTGCTTCGCTGATGGTCGAGACCCGCGCAGACTGGCATCATTTCGTCAAACAAAGCGAAGACGCAGGAGTAGATGGAATAGAACTGAATTTTGGCTGTCCACATGGGATGTGCGAGCGCGGTATGGGCTCAGCCGTGGGGCAAAATCCTGAGGTCATTGAAGCCATCGTGGGTTGGGTGATGGAAGTGACCCACAAACCGGTCATTGTTAAATTGACCCCCAATATTACGGACATCACAACAGCGGCCAAGGCGGCAAAACGCGCCGGCGCCGATGCTTTATCGCTGATTAATACCATCAACTCGATTACGCAGGTCAATCTCGACACCTTCGTTCCCGAACCGTTTGTCGACGGATTCAGCACGCACGGCGGCTATTGCGGGCCGGCCGTGAAACCGATCGCTCTCCGCATGGTCCAGTCATGTGCCGCCGATCCAGGTATTAATCTTCCCATTTCGGGTATCGGCGGTATAGCGACTTGGCGGGACGCGGCGGAGTTCATCACACTCGGATCAACCAGTTTACAGGTTTGTACAGCGGTGATGCACTACGGGTTTCGAATCGTGGAGGATTTGATCGATGGGCTCAACAATTATCTCGATGCCAAGGGAATCCCCTCGGTTGCTTCGTTGCGTGGACGTGCCGTCAACCGGATCAAGGAGTGGAAATATCTCGACCTGAACTATCGACGGATCGCGAGGATCAACTACGATCGATGTATTGGATGCAACCTTTGCCATATCGCCTGTGAAGATGGTGCCCACCAGGCGATACGCCTTATCCCGCCCAATGGACTAGGGCTCGGACCGGGCCGGGTGCCCGGGAAACCAGTCCCCGAAATCATCGAAGAGTCATGTGTGGGCTGCAACCTTTGTGCGCTGGTCTGTCCCGTGCAAGGATGCATCACCATGGAGAGTGTGGAAACGGGACGGGACACTCTGACCTGGGACGACTATCAGGAAAAGATTGCCCGGGGCGAAATGGCCCCTTTCCCGGCGCACCCGTAGTGGAAGTCTCGGCGCAGATAGGGCGAAGCTCCGCCTGAGCCGGGGCTTTCCGCTTGGCCTCGCCCGCCAACGTCACCCCCAAAAAATTCTTGCTCGATTATTTGTTCATTTCACGCTCGCGCGAAAAAGCTTTTGGATTTTCGCGTCAGACATTTTCTGTCTTAGGCCAATGGCTGCCCATATCGTAGTCGCTCGAACGACTTAACTAAGGGGGGTCACGTCGCAGGTGAGTGCGACGCGAGAAACCCGGTTTGGACGGAGCCTCACCTTACCGGAGCTTCGCCCTACCTGCGCCGGGACGGCTAAAGACCGGCAAACGCGACGTCGAGAACTTCGAGCATGAAATCGGCGTCGGCATGGGTGATGCACATCGGAGGCTTGATGCGGAGAGTGTTACCGAACAGCCCTCCTTTGCCAATCAACAGACCCAATTCCTTGGCGGTCTCGAAAACTTGCAAGCACTCGTCTTTCGCAGGCACCTTGGTAGTTCGATCTTTGACAAGTTCAATCCCAAGCATCAGACCTTTGCCACGGGCGTCGCCAATGATACTATGTTTCTCTGCTAATTTGCGAAATCCCTCCCGCAAGTGGTGGCCGACGTGAAGCGAGTTTTCTTGCAAGTGCTCGCGATCGATGACCTGAAGGACCGCGCGGCCTTGCGCACAGACCACCGGATTTCCGCCAAAAGTGTTGAAATGAATGCGAGAGGCCAGCGCTCGCGCGATCTCGGGCTTGGTCACCACCGCAGCCAGCGGCACACCGTTGCCAATACCCTTGGCCATGGTAACGATATCAGGAACCACGCCTTGCGTTTCAAAGCCCCAATAGTGCGTTCCGGTCCGCCCAAAACCAGGCTGCACCTCGTCCGCGATGCAGACGCCGCCCGCCGCCCGTACGTGTTGATAGGCGCCTTCCAGATAACCATTTGGGAAGACGACCGCTCCACCGACACCTTGGATCGACTCGGCGATAAACCCCGCGATCCGGCCTGGAGTGGCGTATTGGATCAGGTTCAAAACGTCATCCGCGTATTTTCTCCCTGCTGCCGGATCATTATAACCGTACGGACCGCGATAAGGATCAGGCGCGATGGCATGGTGCACCCCAAAGCTGTGGGGAACGTTGAATTTCCAGGTGTGGTGCGAGGTAAGCGCCATCCCGATGGAGTTGCCGCCATGGTAGCCGTTGCGCAACGCGATGACGTCGAAGTTACCGGTGAAGGCGCGCGCCATCAGGATCGCAAGATCATTGGCCTCCGAGCCCGAGTTGACAAAATAACAGACCTTCAGATCACCTGGCATCTTTTGCGCGAGGTCGCGTGCATACTCGGCGATATTTGGATGCAGATAGATGGTAGTGGTGTGTTGCAGTGTTTCGTTTTGCCGATTCGCAGCGGCTACCACATCGGGATGGCAATGACCGACGCTGACTGTCACGATTCCTGCAAACCCGTCGAGATAGCGCCGGCCCTTCTCATCGAACACATATTGGCCGCGGCCCTCGACGATCATGATCGGTTTCTTGTAGTACGTGAAAACTGTCGGGTTAACGAATTGTTGGCGCAGTGCTAGAACTTCGTCCGCGGAAGGCCCGGTATAAACTCTTGGCGTGTAGTCGACCGGCGGAAGCTGAGGCGTTTTCATCTTGTTTGGAGTGGAGTGTTCTGGGATTTAGTTGCTATTCGAAGTCCTTATAGTGGTTCGAACTTATTCATCGAGTCAGGGAGCGAAAGCAAGTATTCCTGCTTTCATTGGTGAGCGACCCAGGGAGGAAGGGGGAGCAGGACGAGAACGAGAACGAGTACGATTCTAGGAAGCCCAGATATCCTCGAGATAACGGTGGTTCGCCACTAGTCCGGTCAGCCAGGCATTCCCGTCGGTCGCTGGGGTGCCAGTGTGCTGCTGGAACACCTCGACAAAGGCCTGCCGAACATCCGGCGCCATCCGCGAAGCCTCCCCGCAGACGAAAATGATTGCCTCCTGCTGGAGCAGCCGCCACACGTCCTCGCTACGCTCTTTAATCGCTTGTTGCACGTAAGTTTTCGGCTTGCCGGGCTCGCGGGAAAAAGCAGAGACCAGCCGCGTGACCCCTGCTGCTTCGAAGGCGCGCAGCTCATCTTCATAGAGGAAGTTCTGTAGCCGATCGCGGCAGCCAAAGAACAAAATCGACTCGGCGACGGGAACCCCTTTTTGCTTCAGCGCCGCGCGCTCCATAAGGAAGCCGCGGAACGGGGCGATACCCGTGCCAGGACCAACCATGATCATCGGAAGGTGGGGGTTGTCAGGAGGGCAAAACGGAATAGTGGGTTTGCGGATGAAGCCGAAGACCGTGCCTCCGATCGGCTGCCCGGCGAAATAGTTGGAACAAACCCCGTTGAAGAGGCCGGAGCCGCTGCGCGCCGGACCCTCGACTACGCCGACGGTGATGCTGGCGACCACAAACGGGTGGGGCGTTTCGCGGTAGAGAGAGTTAAAGCGATAGTTGAAGCCGCAGAGGGCAATTGTGTCCAGTGTGAGCCGGGTCATGTTTGCCGGCACATCCACCGTGTCGTCGGGGTTCAGCCGCTCCCACTTTTGCGTAAGCTGCACGGCGAAATCGAGCATCCCGGGGATAATAACCGCGCATTGCGTCCCCACTGAACGCAGGCAGCAGCACGTTGTGGGCCTTGCGCCATTTCGGATCCGACGTCTCGGAAGTAAACAAGCCTTGTCCAACTGGGCCCTTTGCTAATGCCTTTAACCCTGGCCCTAGCATCTTGTCGAACCGTGACTCGTCGCACAGTCCGTCGACCAGAGTATGGCCCGAAACTATGATGCGGGTGCCGCGGCCTGGGATCTCTATTTGGAAAATGGGACCGTATTCGCGTGCCAAGTTCATCAGGCTTTCGATTGGGTTGCCTGGCATCCAGATCGAAGAGGTTACCCACCAACAGATGGCCCGGTGGGCGGGGAATCGGCTGCAGCGGAGGGACATTATCTATGTGAGTGTGTCCTCTCTGCTCTTTACCGGCGTCCGTCGGTCAATAGGTCGGATCGATCAGAGTGGTGAAGAAGAAAACCACTCAGACCACTGCATTAGTCCGCATTGCCGGCCATATTTTTGCATGACCGGGTATTTTTGCTAGTGGATTGTTGCCTTTGTTGACTGTGCCGCACAGCGCAAGAGGCTTAAAACGAGATCAGAATTTCAGCACTAGTTCCGTTTGCGCCTGCAATAACGACTCGGCTTCCCGGGCAATGGCCGGTGCCGCCGATAAACCCGGGGAAGAAATACCAGCAACATGGATAAATCGGCGGTCTTTGCTGGAAGGAGCAATCCAAAAGGCATTGGTCTCCACACAAATAGGACGAGAACCACTAAAAGCGTTGCAGGTTCTTTCCATTCTTAAATCAGGAATAATTTTCCTCCCAATAACGCCAATTCTTTCGAATTGCTCCGGGGTAATTAATCGAGTCTCTTCTTTGGCAATGCCATCTTCGGCCGTTGGTCCAACCAATAGATGGCCGTCTAACATAGGAGCAACAATCACTCCCTTGCCATAAATAGTGGGTGGCAGAAATAATATATGATTATTGATTATGCTTCTTTCATTTTTGATGAAGGGATATTGTCCTCTTCTGGCTTTTAGGCTGAAATCTCTGTCATCAATCATCCGGGCAATGGCATCCGCGTAATGACCAGCCGCGTTGATGATAAATCGGCTTCCATAACTCGAACTTTGAGAATGAGAATTGCTAGTTTTAACTATAAAAAGTTCAGAATCTCTAGTGATACTTTCGCATCTTGTTTCCCAAAAATACCTGGGCTCCTATTCGATACAGCACTCTCAACTAATTTCTTAGTTAGGCAGACTGGATCGACAATGTGAGAGCCAGTGCATAGGAGCGCTGTACTGATTTGCGGATTGACGTTAGGTTCTAAACCTAAGCATTGGCCACGGTTTAAAATCTGCAATTCATTTTTGTTTAATCCATTGGCAATCCCTTGATTGTAGAGCCTCTCAATCTCGTGCGTTTCTAAGTCATTAAAGGCCAAAACGAGCGAATCCAACTTTTTGCCGCGGAAAATCGAGTTGGTTAAACCACTCATTTTCGTAGATGTGTCTTCCCAAAACATTTAATTTGGCAGCTAGAGTTCCCGGGCTGGGATCAAACCCGCCGTGGATAACGCCAGAATTGCCCGCCGATGTTTCTTGAGCTACTTGTAAATTCTTTTCGAAGATAGCAACTTGTAAGCGATATTTTGAAAAGTTCCCTGATGATCGCTGCCCCAATCACACCAGCACCAATGATCATCACGTCAAATACCGGAAATCCTTTAAGATTCATAAAGTGGAAGATGTATAGAAATTGAACTTCACTCGATATCAATTTGGTCGGTGGACAGCGCGCCTTCTGTGATCACCAGGCCTACGCCGCCATTCTCGAACGGCATCGCGCTGCTGTCAGTTGCTTTGAGGACGATCGAGCCATCGACTGCCCCGGCGATCATCGCTCCGCGAACCTCCAGCTCGAGGGCGACCGGTTTTTCCAAAGTCCAGGAGCAGGGAGCCTCCGCGAGGACAATGCGTGCGTCGTCGCGTATCTTGACCAGGCGCAGACGGTCGTGTGCCTCCAGCAGCAAAGCGTAATAGCGTCGCAGGCCCTGGACACGCGCAGCGAGACCGGCGCTGGCGCCCAGATGCACAGTCAGGGTGCTGGAGACCCGATAGTCGGTCCATTCGCGCGTGCCGTGGATAATGATCCCGCTGCCGCGATCCTGCGAGATACGAAAGGTAGAGGGAAAGTTATCGCTGAACGAGCTGACATTGTTGACCCACGACTGCCGCCAAAAAGTGCTCGGTTCCTTTGGTCGCCTGAGCTTCAGCCGCGGCGTGCCGCTCCAGCCGAGATAATCGAGCCAGACGATGCCGTCGGCTCCTGTGCCGTCTGACGTTAGGCAAACGCCAATTTGCTGAATGGGCTGACCGTCAAGGTCGGGAATCGTCCAGCTCAGGACACCATCGGCTCCGGGTGCCAGGGCCACGGACGGGCTATCGTGATCGATGAGGTGATCATCGCGTCCATACACTTTGATTCGAAGAGACGGCGGACACCGTCGAAGTGTTGGCGATATCTGCTATTGCGTGCGCTTTGATCGTCTGGCCGGAATAAACACGCGGACTTGCCAGCAGATGATAGGTCCGCATCTCACCCACATTGGGCGGTGAGAAGGTAGGTGTCAGCGCTGCCGCTGTTCGTCCTCGCGCTAGGCTCTTGAAGCGAAGCGCGAGGGCCGGGCGCCCCGATCTATCGGCCTGCTCGATCGACAGCAGGTCAGGTTGCACGGAATCGCGCTCTGCCCTGAACCCCTGCACGCTGCCAGGTAGCGTAAAGTGGAATTGCGCGCCATCCTTGGGAGGCGGCAACGGCGCCAAATCCGCCAGTTGTCGCCCCAGATCCGCAATATCATAGGCGAGGCGTGCCGCATCGTTGACCGCATAACCGCCGTCGCTGGCTGAAATGAGCGCTTGATCAGCGAGTGGGCCGCGCCAATCGGGGCCGCCTTCGAGGCCCTTCAGTCCATGCATCACGCCGATCAGGCAGCCGACATTGCCGGAATTGCAATCTGTATCCCAACCAGATGTGTTGACGATCTTCATTGCCTGATGGAAATCGCCGCGCGAATAGAGCAGGGCGAGGATGATGAGGGCGTGATTGGGCACAACATGACAATTGCCGGGAAACTTGTCGTAGCCGTATTGGTCTTCGATCTTCTGCCTCGCGTCTCGCCAGTCGGAAAGTTCAGAACTCCAGGAGCGCACATCGGCGACCAGCCGCGCGATGAGCGAATCGCCCGGAATGACCGACAGCCCGACGTCGAGCAGATGGTGGATGTCGGCGGAGAGGAAGGCTTCTGCTTCCATCGCGGCTAGGAGCTTGGCGGCGTAGACAGATTCGCCGTCATGACTGACACTGCCGGCCGCTTCGGCGAATCGGGCGGCAAGGTGCGGGTTGCCCGGGGCGACCAGCGCCCAGCCGTCGATGAATATCTGCGCGCCGATCTGCTCGGCGACCGTCTTTCCGTTGGTGGCAATCGCGCCGGACAACGGGGCGGCGATCCCGCGTTGGAGATTCAGCCATGCGGTGTGTTCAGTCGAATTGCCGTTGCCGCCCCACCACAGAATGGAGCGCCTCTCGACGATCGAATTGAGCCAGGTTTTACCGATTTCCTCGGCCGAGAGATCTGCTTTAACACCATGTTCTGCGAGAGCGCGCACGAAAGTGAAGGTGCCGGATACGTCGTCGTCGGTAACCACCAGCGGCGCGTTCAGACGGTCATGAACGTAATATTCAATGGGACCTAGTTCCTGGAGGATGCGTTGATAGGTCCATCCTTCAAAAGGACGGCCGAGGTAAACGCCGATAAGTTTGCCGAGCACGCCGGCGTAGACACGTTCGAGATAGTCGGCAGGAATGGACATGGTTTCGATCCTTTTCGTTCAGATTAGAAATGGGGTGGGTTCAACCTTTGACCGATCCACTGGCCATGCCTTCGATGAAGCGACGCTGCATCAGAAGGAAGGCGACCAGGACCGGGGCGACAATGAGGATCGCGGCGGCCATGATCTCCCCCCAGTCGCTGCTGTACTGGCCGCCGAGCGTGTAGAAACGCACCACGGCCGTCTGTTGATCGTGACTTTGCAGGAAGGTCGACGAGATCAGGAATTCATTCCAGGTGTTGAGGCCTGAGATCAAGGCGACCGTCAGAATGCCGGGAGAGACCAGCGGCAGCGAGATTTTGTAAAAGACCTGCCAGCGATTGGCCCCGTCCATGACGGCAGCTTCCTCGACCTCTTTGGGGATTGCCAGAAAGTAAGTGCGCAGCAGAAAGATGGAGAACGGGCTGAAAATGGCGGTATAGACGAAAGACAAGGCGAAGACATTGTCAATCAGCCCGAAATGGGCAAAGCCGAAATAGAGCGGGAAGAGATAGAGCTGAATCGGCAGTGTCGTGGTGGCGAGCAGATAGGCGCTGATCCAGCGCCATCCGCGCGCGATCTGACGCGCCAGCGCATAAGCCGCCATCGAGGAAGTCGAGCAGATCAGCACAACGGCCAAGCCAGTCGTCTCCGCGCTGTTCAACAGCGACCGCCCCAATTGGGCGTCCGTCCAGGCGCGAGAGAAATTGACCCATTGGAGAGCGCGGGGAAGGGCTAGCGGATTGGCCACGATCTCTGCGCTGGTCTTCAGCGCGCTGACGATCATTAGGGAAAGGGGAAACAGAGCGATGACCGCCCCGACCGCCAGAATGGAATAAGAGGCTAAGATCGTGCCGCGTCCAAGAGTCTGATTCATTTGGCGTACCGTCTCCTAAATCCCCTCTTTTTGTTGGATTCGCACGTAAAAGACGGTGGCGATCAGGCCGAAGAAACTGATGACCAGCGCGACGGCGGCAGCCGGCCCCATGGTGTAATTGTAGAACGCGTATCGATAGGAGAGCGTGGAGAGCACTTCGCTCGAATAAGCCGGACCGCCTTGGGTCAAAACATAGACGAAGTCGAAGGCCAGGAACGACCATATAATGGTCATGATCATCATCAGCGTGATCGTGGGCCTGATCGCAGGAATCAGGACATAGCGCATTAACTGGAAGAAGCCGGCTCCGTCGAGGAGCGCTGCCTCGATCTGGGAAATGTCGACCTGCCGAAAGGCCGCGAAGAAAATCACCGCGAGAAATCCCCACCAATGCCAGAGATCAACCGACGCGACTGCATAAAGGGCGGTGGGCGGCCGGGCGAGCGGATCGGCAAGAGCAATCCCGTAGAGTTTGAACCATCCGACGAGGCCCGATTCCGGATTGTAGATCATGCCTTGCCAGACGCGCGCCACGACGACTGTGGCGATAATGACCGGCAGGAAATAGATGACCTGGAAGAACGTGCGCCCGCGTCGAGCAACTAGCAGAAGCGAACCGGCCCCGAGGCCCATTGCGATCGGGATGGTGAGGAAGATAGCCGTCCATTTGATATTGTTGATCAGCGCCGAAAAGAAAACGGGATCGGCGAAAATCGCCCGGAAATTGGCCAGACCGACAAAGGTCGGCGCCGTGGCGCCGTCCCATTCGACGAAGGCCATCGCGATGGTGAGCAGCGCCGGGATCAAAATGATCACCACATTGATCACGAGAGCGGGCAGTAAAAATGGCATCGGCGAATCTAGGAGATCGGTGATTCAAGACTCGGGTGGGGGCGCCAAGGCGGAGAGGGGAGCGAGGAGGCGAATGCGGCGATCTGCTTTAGCGCGCTGCGAGAGGCGGTACTTTTCCCTCTGCCATCTCCTTTGCGAAGATTTCCTGCATCTTCGCCAGGTAGTCGGTAGTGGAAATCTGCCCCAACCACACCTGTTCGATGCCGTGGATGAGGTAATCCTCGGTCGCTGGTGGCCAAAAAGTCCAGGTCGTGTAGCCGAAGTTTCCTTGCGCAACGGCTTTGGAAAACGACGTGAAGGTCGTCGCGAAGATCGGCGAGACATTCTTGCTGAGTTTGGCTTCGTCAATCGAGGTCAGAGGCAGGTTCCAATCACCAGGCCAGTCCTTGCTGATGCGGTCATAGAACGCGTCCGAATAGAGGTAATCGAGAAAGGCTGCTGCCGCGTCGGGATTGGCCGAATTCTTATTGATAGACATCGTGCTGCCGGTTCCGATGGCGTAGAGCGGATAGGGCAATCCATCGCGCAGGCTGGGGAATGGGGCGACGCCGAGCTCCTGTCCGGTCTGCTTGAATGCGGCCACCATAGTATCGAACGAAAAGGTGCCGTTCGGCGCCATGCCTGCTTCCCCCTTGGCGAGAAGAAGCGCTTCCTGATCGCCCGTCAGGGAGAAATAATTTTTGCCGAACCATCCCTTCTGATACCAGTTTTTGAGCACATCGATCGCTTGCACGAAGACCGGATCCGTCCAGGGAATTTCGCCTTTCAGGGCCTTATAGATATTCTCCGGTCCCGCGTAATGATTGAGGATGACACTGACGTGCCATTCATTGGCGGCGCGCCAGTCTCCGTTTCCCACTGAGAACGGCGTGATGTTCTTCGCTAACAACGCTTCAGCGATGGTGTTCAATTCCGCCATCGTTTTGGGTGCGGTCCAGCCATTTTTATCGAACAGAGTCTTGTTGTAATAGAGGACCATCGTTTCAAAAGTGCGCGGCAAGGCGTAGTTGTGGCCTTTGTATTCGCCGGTCTTCAGGACAGGCCCGAGGATGCGTTTGTCGAGATTGTATTTCTTGATGTAGTCGTCGAGCGGCAGCAGATGGTCGGATTGCACCAGCGCCAAGGTGGTGCTCGGCCCGGGGGTCATGACAATATCTGGACCTTTTCCTGAAACGACGGCCATTCGAATTTTTTTGTCGCCGTTTCCACCGGCCAGCACGTCGAGGGTCAGCGGTGTGGTCGGATGCGCCGCATTGAACGGCTCGACGAGGTCCTTCTGCATGATTCGCTGCTGGTCCGGATTTCCGCCGCGTTGGTACCAAAGGGTAATCGGGCCATCGGCCCGCGCGATCGTCGACTAGAGCTGCAGTTGCAGTCAGGGTGGCGACGAGCGCCCTGAATATCGATCTGGAATCCTTCAATAAAAGCATCTCGACCTCCTTCATTCGTTCAGCATTTTCCTACCGCTGCGCGCCATCTAGGCAGAATCCCTCGAACAAATCAAGTGCCGCCCGCGCGGTTGAAGCTGTTGAAATAGTGACATCACGGGAGCCATGCATTGGACAAAAAAATTACGAGATGCGCGTCTCGAACGGGTATTGCAATCACATGATCCTCAAAGAATCAGGATCTCGGAGTGAGCCGAGGAGGCCTTGCAATTCGGTGTGCCATGCCATTCTATCTTAGCGCAAGACAGAGAAGCATGGCTAAAACCCAAAAGATCATCATTTCTTGCGCTATCACTGGCGCCATCCACACTCCGTCAATGTCGCCCTACCTCCCAATTACCCCGGACCAGATTGCCGAGGAGTCGATCGGCGCAGCCAAAGCTGGCGCGGCGATCGTGCATCTACATGCGCGCAATCCCGAGACGGGCAAACCAGACCATAGTCTCGCCGCGTTTGCCGCATTCCTGCCGCGAATCAAACAGGCGACCGACGTCGTGATCAATCTAACCAGCGGGGGCGCGCCGTACATGAGAATTGAGGAACGCATTCAGCCCGCGATAGCGTTTAGGCCGGAACTCGCATCCCTCAATATGGGCTCGATGAATTTTGGGCTCTTTCCGATGTTGGAGCGATTCACCGAGTTCCGGCATCCGTGGGAACGCGACCACTTGGAAAACAGCCGGGATCTGGTCTTCCGGAACACCTTTAAGGATATTGGGTACGCACTGCAGACCTGTGCGGGTAACGGCACCCGTTTTGAATTCGAGTGCTATGACATAGGTCACCTCTACAACTTGGCGAATTTTCTCGACCGCGGGTTGGTCCAAAGCCCCCTTTTTGTTCAATCGGTCTTTGGCATCCTGGGCGGAATTGGAACGCATCCCGAGGATGTGGTGCACATGAAGCGCACGGCCGATCGGCTCTTTGGCGGGGACTATCGCTGGTCTGTCCTGGGTGCCGGACGCAGGCAGCTTCCGATAGCCGCTTTGGCCGCAGCGATGGGTGGGAACATACGGGTGGGATTGGAGGACAGCATTTGGATCGGACCGGGTGAGCTGGCAACTAGCAACGCCGTTCAAGTGCATCGCGCCCGCCAGATCATCGAAGGTCTGGGATTCGAGGTCGCAACACCGACCGATGCCCGCGAGATCTTGTCGCTCAAGGGCGGAGATAAGGTCGCCTTCTCCTAAACAGGAGTTCAGGAGTTGCAGGAGTTCAGGAGTTACAGAAGGAAGATGTCTGCTCGATGGGTTGAACTGAACGCGATTTCAAAATACCGCGCGCACGCGCGGTCCTGTCCTCAATTCTGCAACTCCTGAACTCCTGCAACTCCTGAACTCCTATGCCACGTTTAAAGATCCCGTGAGATTGCTGCGTCGATCGATGCGTAGCAGTGAGGGTCGTAGCTACAAGAAACGCTCCGGTTGGGCGACATAGGCCCGGACCTTTGCAAAAAGCTTGATCGCCTCCATCTCGGGATATTCCGAGCGAGCGAGCAGCCAGCGGGAAAGGAGCGTCCCGAGCGTATGGTAAACCGCCTCGGCATCATTGGCTTTCTCTCCACCAAGCTCCTGCCAGATTGCAGCATCGATCATTTGTATGCTTGTGGGCTGATTCATTCTTTGAGGCGCTAGTAGAGACAACTTTTATTTCAGCGCATTCACGGCGGTTCTTTCGATAGGAAGTCCCTCTTTGTAGCGTTCCATGAAGGCCGCAAAGCCAACGACATCCCGCTGATCGGGGTCAATCGTCGTACTATTGTCCCCCGCGAAGACTTTGTTGGAGAGATAGGCTTCCAGGGATTGTTTCTCTTTCTTATGGAGCAAATAGGAGGCAAGCAATGCGATCCCCCATGCGCCGCCTTCGCCTGCGGTTTCCATCACGGAAACGGGAACATTCATCGCCGCTGCCATCATTTTTTGACCAACTTCCTCTGTTTTGAAGAAGCCACCGTGACCAAGAACCCTGTCGATTTTCACTTGCTCCTGTTCAAAGAGGATGTCCAATCCGATCTTTAACGTACCGAGTGCCGAGAACAGATGCGTACGCATGAAGTTCGAAAGGGTGAAGCGGCTTTCGGGCGTACGGACGAACAGTGGACGCCCCTCTTCCAGGTGGGTAATCGGTTCGCCCGAAAAATAATTGTAGGCTAGAAGACCGCCGCCATCCGCCTCACCCGTAAGGGCTTTTTTGTACAACATTTCAAACAGTTTGGATTGACTGATCTCCACGCCAAGCGAATCCACGAATTCCCGGAACAGTCCGACCCATGCATTAAGATCGGTTGTGCAATTGTTACTATGAGCCATAGCCACTGGCTTGCCGCTGGGCGTCGTCACCATATCGATTTCTGGGTGGAGTTTCGAGAGCTCCTTTTCCAAAACGATCATGGCAAAGACGGACGTTCCCGCGGAAACGTTGCCCGTTCGCTCAGCTACGCTGTTAGTTGCTACCATACCGGTACCTGCGTCGCCCTCGGGTGGACAGAGCGGGATTGCCGTTTGCAGTTGTCCGGTAGGGTCGAGCAGCTTGGCTCCTTCTTCGGTAAGCACCCCTGCAGGATCTCCTGCCGTTAGAACTCTGGGAAAAATGTCCTGCAGCTTCCACGCGATATTTTCCGCTTTGAGCCGTTCGTTGAATAGCTCGATCTTGCTTGCATCGTAGTCGTTGGTCTTGCTGTCGATAGGGAACATGCCCGATGCGTCCCCAATGCCCAACACCTTCTCCCCCGTCAGCTTCCAATGCACATAGCCTGATAGCGTGGTCTGGTAGCTGATATTCTTTGATATGGGGTTCCTTGTTCAATATCGCCTGATAGAGGTGAGCGATGCTCCAACGGTGGGGGACGTTAAATTGGAACAGTTGAGTGAGTTCCTCTGCTGCTTGCGCGGTCGTGGTGTTTCGCCACGTACGAAAAGGGACGAGGAGATTTCCGTCCTTTTCGAATGCCATGTAACCGTGCATCATGGCGCTAAAGCCGATGGCACCTATAGTCCGCAGCGGGATGTCGTAATTCTCTAAAACCTCCTTGCTCAACTTCCGGTAACTCTCCTGCAAGCCTGTCCAAACATCTTCGAGGCTATACGACCAGTTGCCATTTTCGTACCGGTTTTCCCAATCAAAGCTTCCTGAGGCAATCGGTCTATGATCCTCCCCGATCAGCACCGCCTTGATACGAGTCGAGCCGAACTCGATGCCAAGAACGGCCTTTCCGCTCTCAATTGCTTTTTGGGTATCGTTTCGATTCATGATCAACTCCGTGATTTGAAGTCATTAGGGTCCGGATCGGCGGCGCTCGGGGGTTCGGGGTAAGGAGCATCGGGTTCATACCGTATGCCTTTGGCAAAGTCGAGCGTTTCAGCCTGATTTTGTCAATGCTTCCAGCCGCGAAAGAGCGCCAGCGATTCCGGTGATCGACCTGCATTGTTCACTGCGGGTAAAACGAGAACTTTGGCAATGCGGGATTCATTTGGTCCCACAGTTGCGCGTCTGATGTCCACACGTCCGCTTGCGAACTAAACCAGCTCGGATCATCCAAGCTCGCGGTTCTGATCGCGACAACGTGAGGGACCAAGTCGGGCTTGCTCTGAATCGGGGAGCCGCATTCTGGGCAAAACCCACGATGGGTCTTGCCACCCATCTGACTGGGCGAGGCATGGAAGCGTAGTGAGCCTTGCAAGAGTTTGAAAGCTTCCGTCGGCACGATGACGAAAGAGGAAAACGGACCTCCGCTGGATTGCTGGCAATCTCGACAGTGACAGTGAAGCATCATAATAGGTTCTGCTGTGGATTCGTAGCGAACCGCGCCGCAAGCGCATCCGCCTGAAAAGGGTTTGGTGATTGTAGTCATGAGACAGATTAGTATCGGGCGTTGAATGGTGGGAGTGACAAGTGTGGCAGGATTCGGATGGACCTGCTGACCAGGGCTGGCTCATTTGCCATATTGGTCGTCGGTGACTTTTTCCATCCAATCGACGACTTTGCCGTCGAGCGCTTCCTGAATGGCGATATGCGTCATGGCTGTTGTTGGAGCCGCGCCATGCCAATGCTTCTCGCCTGCCGGAAACAAGACCACATCGCCGGGACGGATCTCCTCAATTGGACCGCCCTCGCGCTGCGCCCGGCCGCAGCCGGCTACGACGATCAGAGTCTGACCCAGAGGGTGGGTATGCCATGCAGTTCGAGCGCCGGGCTCGAATGTGACGCTGGCGCCGGCCGCGCGTGCCGGAGTGTTTGCTTGAAACAAGGGATCGATCCGTACCGTGCCGGTAAACCAATCGGCCGGTCCTTTGCTGGACGGTTGTGAACCACTTCTTTTGATTTCCATATTAAACTCGTTTCTTTGAGTTATTCGTTGAATCACGCAGGCCCCGGGCCGGAGAATTAGGGGAATACCGGGCCCTGTGACGCGATGCCGGCGCCCACGCGGCCGGTGATTGTCGTGACCGTCGTTTGATCCCAGGACACGTTTGGCTCCACTTCCAGTTGAAGTTCGCCACTCGTATAGCGGAAGCAGAAGACCGGGCAAAACTCGGTCTCGTAGTAGCAGACCCTGACCTCGTAAGTGTCTTCTGCCGCCCAGGCGCCGCACGCGGCAACGGGTTCGTTGCCGTCCCCTCGCATGTCAGTTGTCCCCTTCAGCCATTTGGCGTAGCCGACCTGCATCAGGTGCTCGCCGCGTTCGTCACGAACGATGAGCGTGCAGCGATCGTGGCCGAACTTGACCGCCACGCTCTCAAGCTTCAGATCGTTACTCTCAAACTTATACGTTTTCCCAGACCATTGCTCCGCCCTCGGCGACGAGGGCAGCCCCTTCGGCAGCGGTAGCGACAGGACCGCTAGCTTGTCGCAGCACTCGCGATAGGCTTGCGGGTTGGCGGGCAACGCTTCGGGGCGCATCGCGGGCAGCAGATGCTCCCAAACGTTATCCAGTACAGCCTGCATGACCCGCACGCCACCGATAATGGCCAGCAACGCGTCCTGCTCAGGCATGACGATGCAGAATTGGCCGAAGGCGCCATCGCCACGATAGCAACCGTGGCGGCAGCGCCAGAACTGGTAGCCGTATCCGACCGTCCAGTCGGGGTTGGTCTGAGTGTTGCTGTTGTCGGAGTGTGCGCTCGTTGCCTCGGCGACCCATTCCGGCCTCAGGATGCGCTTTCCATCCCACATGCCCTGCTGCAGGTACATTTGGCCGAAACGGGCAATGTCCTCTGTCTTGATGTGTAGGCCGGACCCGCCGATGCTGATGCCGCGCGGGTCGGTCTCCCAGGTGGGATTCTCGATGCCAAGCAAGTCGAATAGGCGCGGGCGCAGGTAGTCCAGCAGGGACTCACCGGTTAATTTGGTGATGATGGCCGAGAGCATGTACGTCGCCGCGGTGTTGTAGACGAACCAGGTGCCGGGCTGGTACTCGACAGGCAGCGACAGGAAGGTGCGGGGCCAGTTGTCGTCCTCGCCTCGGGACACCTGCCCGGTCGTGTCCCCTTTGTGGCGCGCCCTCGAACCAAACAAGCTGACCTGATGGCGGTTCCGGAACACACGCCCGGTCGTGTCCTCCTTGTGGCCGGTGTTCATGGACAGCAGATGCCGCACGCGCATGGCCTTCAGGTTCTCACTGGGGTTCGACGGTACGTCGTCGGGAAAGAACTTCAGGACTGGGTCATCCACTGTGAGCAGCCCTTGATCCACCGCCAGTCCGATGCCGGTGGAGGTGAAGCTCTTGCTCAGCGAGTACTGCGAGTGCGGGGATTGGGGCCCGTAGGGCGTCCACCAGCCTTCGGCGGCTACGTTGCCATGGCGCAGAAGCATGAAGCCGTGCACCGCGTCCAACGGGTGGTCGTGCTGCTCGACCGCCCGGATAAAGTCCAGAACCGCCGAAGAGGGGATGCCTTCGGCTTCCGGGCTGCTGCGCTTCAACTGAGTTACCGTTTTCATGATATCGATCTACTCCTTACTTTTAATCCCGAGTTTAGGCTTTTCCCGGCGCACTTTCAAAAGCCCGAGTCGCACCAGGCTTTCGGCGGTGGCGATGATCGATTCCTCTTTCGAACGGGGCGTCCAGCCTAACATGCGCTTGGCTTTTTCGTTGGTGGCGTTCTTCACCAGGCCAAGCTCAGGCAGGATCTGCCGCACTGCCGGATCCCGCAGCGCGGCGAGGCGCACCAGCCAGTTGGGCAATTGCAAGGTTGGCACCCTTTTTGCCAACCCGCCCATCCGCCTCTTCAAGATCTTGGCGACATCAAGAATCGACATAAAATCGCCGGCAACGGCCAGGAAACGTTCGCCCTTGGCAGCGGGATGAGTCATAGCGCGAATGTGCAATTCGGCGACGTCCCGCACATCGACGATGCCGAAACAGAGCCGTGGGCAACCGGGCATGGTGCCATCCATCAGGCGCTGTACCAATAGGATCGAGACCGAATAATTAGGTCCCAGGACCGGACCTAACACGGCCACCGGATTGACCACCGCAAGTTCGAGAGAGCCGCCTTCGGTGGCAATGAAATCCCAAGCCGCTCGTTCGGCCAAAGTCTTCGATTTCACGTAGGGGAGAACGTCCGCCATCGGGATCTGTCCAATTCGTCTCGTTAAAGGGCGCTTTCTGCGACTTCTGGGCATAACCGATCGCCGCGAAAGACGAGGTCAGAACCACCCGCTTGACTCCGGCTTCGCGCGAGGCGCGCAACACCCGGAGCGCCCCTTCTCGCGCCGGTACGATTAACTCGTCCTCGTTCTTGGGAATGTTCAGGGGGAGGGGCGATGCCACGTGGAGAACGTATTCGCAGCCGGCGACGGTTGCTGGCCACCCCTCATCGCTTTCCAGATCGGCGGCGATGAAAGACAAGCGATCGGCCGGAACCGCGCCGCCTTCCTGCAGCATGGCGCGCACCTCCCCCTCACGCGTCAGGTCCCGCACCGTGGTGCGTACCTGATGGCCGGCGGCCAGGAGTTGCACGATGCAATGGCTGCCGATGAAGCCCGACCCGCCGGTCACCAGGACGGTGCTCAACTTCTCCTCCTCAATTCACGCACGAAGTCACTGCGGCGGCGGTGACGCCCATGGGTGCCGGGTCGTTTCGGAGCCATCGGATGAGATACTGCGACTCCGGTAGCCTTGGATCAAAACCGTCCCAATTGCAAGGCGACATTCCCGGGTGCTCGTGAGGGAACTGTATGACCGAGAATCAACTCATCAGGAGTACGGGGCTTAAGCCTCACGGTAATTTTCGCCGAGATATTTGTTCAGCTCTTCAATGGACACCTTTAGAAAAAAATGATTGATCGGCTCCATTTTATGAAGTGTCTCCGAGATTCGCTCGGCTGCGGATTCCCCTACGTTCAAATTAGTGAGCAGTTCCTCGTATAATGCCGGCCATTCTTTGTAAAGCTTTGTCTTCACCTGCTCCCGTAAGGGCGAAGCGAAAGCCTGGATAACCGGAGCCTGCTGTTCCATTCCGCGGACTTGCGCGTCCGCCAGCATGGTCCTAAAATCATTGCTGATTTCGTGAATAATCTTTTCTATTTCAGCCTGCTTGCGTGGCATGTTGAGAAGCTCCGTGTCGAGTTTGCTTAGCTCTCGTTCTAACAATCGCCGACGGAAAAACCAAGCCAGATTATACAGGTGATAAAGTCTCGTTTCCGTAGGATTGCTGGCGGGCTCATAAGGAACGACGACAGCGGCCGCGGCGAAGGAGAAGTTAGCTTCATCTCCTTTTAGATCAACCTTCTGAAGAGATAATCGGAACACGCGGTATTCGTCGACATATTGACTCGAAAATTTTATTCGCACTCCAACCGA
This sequence comes from uncultured Verrucomicrobiae bacterium, assembly GCA_963793135.1. Taxonomy (GTDB): domain Bacteria; phylum Verrucomicrobiota; class Verrucomicrobiia; order Chthoniobacterales; family JAFAMB01; genus JAFAMB01. Next base: position 39,656 of record CAWBYX010000010.1, on the reverse strand, counting down.
CGGATATTCGACGCGCTGACCATCGTAGGCCTGCCACATCAGGGTTGCCAACGGGTAAATCCAGGGATCTGGGGATTCCAACCCCCGGACAACATCCCGCCATTTGTAACATACGTTTGTTACTGGTTTACCGAATATAGCCTCCCAGCCGCCCTGACCCTGCAAGTCAGCTTCGGGCGGAATCTTCCCGTCTTTTAGAATGTCAACCTGATCAAGTTTGATGCGGATCGCAAACGACGGGCCAGCGAAGCGTGGGGGTCGGTTTGGCGACTGCCGCTATTATCTTTTTTATATTGGTATTAACTAGATCTTCATTCTCCTGAAAAACATCGGGATATATCCTCCATGGCTCATCTACATAAATTTGCCGAAAAAAGTCTTTTAATTTCTTTGCGGTTGCTGGAAGCGAGTTAAAGTCTTGGATAGGGGCAGGCACCTCATGTTCGGGGTCATGAAGGCAAATCAGCCTATGATCTTTTATCCGAGTTCCGCATTTTTGCGGTGAAGAATCCGATCTCGTACAGGCACCAGTCCCATTCAAATTGAGACCCTTCATAAAAGAGAATGAGCCACGAGGCCTGGGCTAAGTCTTTTTCAATTTGCTGTCTATAATTGATGCCGACTTCGTATTTTCCGGAGTAATGCATGCGAATCCGGGAGCCTCCAAATGCGGAGAGCGCTACGGCGATGTCGCGGGCTCTATCGGACGATTGCAGTTTATGACTTATGAAGACGACGAGTTCATTCATATACCTACGACCTACTTTAGGGGACAAGTTATCTCGGCAGAAGCTGGGTCTTATTGTAAGGTTTGAAGGTTCCGTCTTCCAATGAAAAGGTGTCTAATAATCCGAATGGATTATATCTAAAAGCGACTGTCGATTGATGACTGTGCGCATGTATCGACGCCTTCGTGCACTGGATGGCGCAAATCATCTGTGACCTGGACGAGTATATATCCTCCCCGCGGCAGCACGGGCGCAAACGCGTTTCGCTCGCTCTTCAATCGTGCTCGTTCTCGTGTCTCGATCTTTGATCTTTGATCGTGGCTGGTAAGAAAGCGAGCCGAGTCGCTAAGTTGGCGGTCAGGGTTTACCGCGATTTGTCATTTTCAGAGAAGACGAGACAGACGAGAATTAGGACGATTGAGGAGAGCGGGTGAAGGGAATCGAACCCTCGTGTTGAGCTTGGGAAGCTCACGTTCTACCATTGAACTACACCCGCATCGGAGACGGTATAAACCCCAAAACTCCGTCTCGTCAATATTGCACTGACAGGTTGGGGTCGGCAACGATTGTAGCGCATCTGATTGGCTCTGCAACTCAGAACAATGGACTTACGGGCGGAACACCCTTACTATCCATGCTTTACGACGCATGGTCTCCCGCCAAAAAAAATCGCACGAACAACGCTTAATCGAACTTCTCGGATCGCCGCGTTACCAACCTCTTAACAAAACCGAGCTCGCCAAAGAACTCCAGATACCGGTCAACGAGCGATCGAAATTGCGGCGACTGCTGAATGATCTGGAGACGGATGGGAAAATCACCCGGATCCGGAAAGACCGGTTCGTGTTGCCTCAAGAAGCCGATTTGATGGTCGGCGTGCTACAGGTAAATCCGGACGGATTCGGCTACCTGCTTAATGAATCCGGTGACGGCCTGGGAGATCTTTATATCTCGGCAGAGAACCAGGGCACCGCGATGCATAAGGATCGAGTGGTGGCCAGGATCAGTCGAGATCGCGTCCTTCCGGAACGCAGTGGCCGGCGGCGCGCCAATCGAGAAGGCCGAGTGATTAAGATTCTGGTCCGAGCGAACCAGACGATCGTCGGGACGCTCCAGCGTTCAAAGAACTTCTATTACGTGGTGCCGGATGAACCCGCTCTGGTGCACGACATTTACGTGACCGTGCAGGACGGTCAGATGCCGCGCACGCCGGAGGTGAACGACAAGGTGGTGGTCCGAATGGACCCCTGGGAGCACCGGCACCTTAACCCTGAAGGCTCCATCATTGAGGTGCTTGGTCCGGCTCAGCAGCCGGGTGTCGCTATCCTGTCGATCATTCGGAAGTACGATCTGCCGGTCTCTTTTCCCGATGCTGTCCTGCGGGAAGCGGACGAAATACCCCTCGATATTCCGGACCGGGAACTGCACACCCGGGAGGACTTGCGAAACTTCCCTGTCTTCACCATCGATCCCGACAACGCGCGGGACTTTGACGACGCGGTCCATATCACGGAATCGGAGGGCGGATGGAGCGTTGGGATCCATATCGCGGATGTTTCGCATTATGTGAAACCGGGTGGGGCGCTCGATCGCGAAGCTCTTCGCCGGGGAAATAGTGTCTATCTCCCGGATCGGGTTCTGCCGATGTTGCCGGAGCGACTGTCAAATATGATTTGCAGCTTGAGACCGGCCGAGGACCATCTGACCAAGTCGGTATTTGTGGAATTCGATCGCGCCGGCCGGATCAAATCGCATCGATTTGCCTCCACGGTGATTCGCAGCGTAGCACGGTTCACTTATCGCGAAGCGCTGGGCATTTTGCAGCGAGAACCGCGAACTTCGATCGAAGACGGCATCCATCGTGCCTGGCGGCTCGCGGCAATGCTGAGAGAGCGGCGCTTCAAACAGGGAGCGCTGGAACTGGATATGCCCGAAGTGCGCGTGGTCCTGGACGGGGAAGGAAGAGCGATCGGCCTGGTGCGCGAGGAAAACGATATTTCGCATCAGCTGATCGAGGAATTCATGCTCCTGGCGAACGAAGTGGTCGCGCGCCAGACCAAAGAGCGATTGATTCCATCCATTTACCGCATTCACGAAGAACCGGACACCCAAAGGCTCGCGGATTACCGGGCACAGATCCGCTCGTACGGGATTGAGGTCGGCGATCTTTCCCAACGGCGCGAAATGCAGCGCTTTCTGAAAACCGTCGCAGGTCGCCCCGAAGAAAGCGCTTTAAAGATTGGCTTGTTGCGGAGCCTGCGCAAAGCCGTCTACTCACCGGATCCGCTTGGTCATTTCGGCCTCGCCAAAGCCGATTACACCCACTTTACAAGCCCGATCCGCCGTTATGCGGATTTGATCGTGCATCGTTCGTTCGCGTCGATGCTGCCGCGGCGAAGGGAAAAAGCTCCTCGATCAATGGATCTCAAAGCGACGTGCGAACACATCTCCATCACGGAACGCGTCGCCTCCGACGCGGAACGGGAAGCCGTTCGCCTGAAGAAGATGGAATATTTTGCCGGAATCGTTGGAAAGCCGCACCGGTTGCAGGGAACGATCTTGGAGGTGCGAAATTTTGGGCTTCTGGTCGAACTGAAAGAGGCCCTGGTGGTCGGAATGATCCGCATATCTTCGCTGGAACATGACTTTTTTGTTTTCGATCCGGCGCGCCAACGGATCACCGGACGCAGGAGCAAAATGAGTTTCGTGGTGGGCGATCGCGTGGTGGTGCGGGTTGCACGGGTCGATTCCTTCAGGCAGCGGATCGATTTTAGTTTCGTGGCAAAAGAATGAGGAGTTGCAAGTCAGCGTCGGCCACCGAAATTAATCAGTTTACCGGGCCGCGCTTTTGTGTCATTTAGAAGATTCTGGCTTCTTGAATCGCGGCTGGTGAGATATGGTATGGTTTAAGTGTCACCCCCCTCGAAATCATCATGGATAACGTAATTATCACGAAAGAACTCCAAGTCGAACGCAAGCATTTCTACATTGAATTCCGGGAAAACGAACGAGGCCGTTTCATGCGGATCACGGAGGAAGCGCATGGGCGACGTAACACGATCATTATTCCGAGCACCGGCCTGGAAGAGTTTATGGCCATGGCCGGCGAAGTGATGCAATGCGCGGACCGAGTTCCCGCTGCACACGGCTAACCGGTGGTACCTGCCGTGGGCTAGGGCTGCGTCTCGTCGAGAGCCGCTTTAGCACAACGCGCGCGGGCTAGACTGTCTCAATCTCCTGCAGCACAGAGCAGGCTTCATAGGGTTTCCGCTTTTCCAGAGGCGGCATCAAAAGTGGGTGTTGGATGTTCAGCGCGAACTCCATCTCCTCCCGTTCAACGAACCGTCGAACTGTCGTGACATCCGGCATCCGGCGTTGACAGAGATGGACTCTTCGATAGTTTCTTTATCCCGCGAATAACGCATTGCTCTCCCTCGAATTCTCGTTTTCCCACATCATTTTTATGGCAACAAAAGTGAAGAAGGCTCCGAAGGCTGCTTCCAAGAAAGTGTCCGCTAAGGCAAAACCTACTATCCGGAAGCCGTCCAGTTCACCGAAAGTCCGGCATGTCTATTATTTCGGAGATGGTAAAGCTGATGGTGATGGGAAGATGAAGCCGCTGTTGGGCGGGAAGGGTGCGAACTTGCACGAAATGACTCGCATAGGCCTTCCGGTACCTCCCGGGTTCACCATCACCACAGAGGTCTGCACCTACTTTTCAGAGAACAACAAAAGCTATCCGGTCGAGCTGAATGACCAAGTCGAGGCAGCGCTCGCGAAGGTGGAGAAATCGGCTGGGAAAAAGCTCGGCGACCGTAATAATCCGTTGCTAGTGTCCGTCCGGTCCGGGGCGCGCGACTCGATGCCCGGGATGATGGACACCATTCTTAATCTCGGGATGAACGATGAGGTCGTCGAAATTGTGGCCGAAAAGACCGACAATCCCCGGTTTGCCTGGGATTCGTATCGCCGGTTTCTCCAGATGTACGGTGACGTTGTGATGGGTGTGCAAAAGCGGGAAAACGAGGACCATGATCCGTTTGAAGTCTTGATTGACTCGGTCAAAGAAGAAGCCGGTGCCAAAGAAGACGTGGAATTGACCGCCGACAACCTGAGAGTGCTGGTCGAAAAATTTAAGCAACTGATCAAGGAACGCAGCGGCAAAAATTTCCCCCAAGATCCGCGTCAGCAGCTTTGGGGTGCAATTGGAGCGGTCTTCGGTTCCTGGAACAATGATCGGGCGATCGTTTATCGACGGAAGTACAACATCCCGCACGAATGGGGGACGGCCGTCAACGTTCAGACCATGGTTTTTGGAAATCGAGGAGATAGCAGCGCAACAGGGGTGGCCTTTACCCGTGACCCCGCCACGGGAGAAAAGGTGTTTTACGGTGAATACCTGATTAACGCCCAAGGCGAGGATGTGGTGGCCGGTGTTCGAACTCCGAATCCGGTGGCTGCACTGGCAAAAGAGATGCCCGCCGCGTATCAGGAACTGCTCAAGGTCCGGCAAATCCTCGAACGGCATTTCCACGATATGCAGGACCTCGAGTTTACGGTCGAGGACAACAGGCTTTTTATCTTGCAGACCCGCAACGGCAAACGGACGGGTTTGGCCGCGGTTCGTATCGCGGCTGACATGGTCAAAGAGAAGCTGATCACCAGGGAGGACGCCATCAGGCGGGTTCCGGCCGACTCGCTCGCCCACGTCCTGGCTCCCATTTTTGACCGGCAAAGCGTGAAAAATGCGCAAAAGATCGCGACTGGTTTGGCAGCGGGCCCTGGTGCAGCGACCGGGCGGATCGTTTTCAGCGCCAAGGACGCCGTGGAACTGGCGAGTACAGGGCAGCCGGTCATCCTGGTCCGGGTCGAAACGTCGCCCGAAGATCTTCGAGGAATGATCGCAGCTGAGGCGATCCTGACGGCGCGGGGAGGCGTCTCCTCTCATGCCGCACTGGTGGCGCGGCAAATGGGCAAGGTCTGTGTTTGCGGTGCTTCGGCTCTCCAGATTGATTATGTCAATCGAACGTTGACGGCAGGGGACGTCACTTTGCAGTACGGCGAGTACATCTCGGTAGATGGAAGTGCCGGTGAAGTCTATGCCGGCGAGGTCAAGACGGCGCCCTCGGAGGTAGTTCAGGTTCTGGTGGAGAAGAGTCTGGATCCTAAAAAGAGCCAGATTTATCAGGACTTCCACGCGCTGCTGAGTTGGTCTGACAGAGTGCGCACGATGGATGTGCGGACTAACGCGGATACTCCAGACCAAGTCGCTACCGCGATTGCTTTTGGTGCCAAAGGAATCGGTTTGACCAGAACCGAGCACATGTTTTTTGAGGGTGACCGGATCGACGCGATGCGGGAGATGATTCTTGCTTCTTCTCTGGACGAACGAAAATCCGCGTTGGCCAAACTACTGCCGTATCAGCGCGAGGATTTCGTGGGAATATTCACAGAACTCAAGGGACTGCCGGCAACGATCCGAACTTTGGATCCACCTTTGCACGAGTTCCTGCCTCACACGGAAGCGCAACAGGCCGATCTTGCCAAAAAGCTTGAGATGCCTGCTGAAAAAATCCACCGCCGCGTGGAGCAGTTGCACGAATTTAATCCGATGCTGGGTCATCGCGGATGCCGCCTGGGAATCACGTTCCCCGAGGTCACCGAGATGCAGGCCAGAGCGATTTTCGAGGCGGCAGCGGAAGTGCAGAAGAAGGGTATCAAGGTGAAGCCCGAGGTCATGATTCCGCTGGTGGGCTTCCCAAAGGAATTGAAATTACAGGTCGAGATTGTCCGCCGCGTGGCGGCCGAGGTGGCCAAGGAAAAAAAGACTCGATTTAATTACCTGGTCGGTACCATGATCGAGGTTCCTCGAGGTGCGATTGTGGCCGACAAGATTGCCGAAGATGCTGAATTCTTTAGCTTCGGCACCAACGATTTGACCCAGACCACCTTGGGAATGAGCCGGGATGATTCCGGTAGTTTCCTGCCGCACTATGCGGAATTGGAGATTGTCATGAACAACCCGTTCGCGACGATCGATCAAACCGGGGTCGGCAAGCTGATGGAAATTGCCCGTGACAATGGGCGCAAAACCCGACCGGACATCAAGCTGGGTATCTGCGGTGAACATGGCGGCGACCCGGAAAGCGTCAAATACTGTCATCGCATCGGACTATCGTACGTGAGTTGCAGTCCGTTCAGGGTGCCGGTGGCACGCCTCGCGGCTGCACAGGCAGCGCTGGAGTGAGCAGCTATTACGTCCACTTGCTTCTTCGGGTAAGCACGGCGCAGGTAGTAGGGCGAAGCTCCGCCTGAGCCGGGCTTCTCGGCTCGCATACGCCTACAACGTCACCCCCCCACAATTCAGCCGTCGGACTCGATCGCAATCTGCGCGACACATTGGCATCTTGAGACGGAAAATGCGCAATGCGAAAAGGGAACACTCTTGGTCGGCGTGAAATAATCCAATAATCCGAGCTAGAATTTCTGGGGGATGACGTTATCAGGCGAGATCAAGCGGAAAGCCCCGGCTCAGGCGGAGCTTCGCCCTACCTGTGCCGGGACGACGCTTCGCATACCATCTACTTTTTGATCACAAATTTGATCTGCCGGCTGAGCAACCAGCAAACGCCAAACATGTCGATGGTGGCGCGCAGGGCGCGGTTGCCGAAATTGTATTTACTGGAGCCGTGCCGGCGCGGTCGATGGTTGACGGGGATTTCAGTAATCTTGTAGCCCAGGCCTTTGATCAGAGCAGGGATGAAGCGGTGCATGCCATGGAACGGGATCAATGCTTCACGGCACTCTTGCCGCATGGCTTTCAACGTGCACCCGGTGTCGCGTACGCCATCCCTGGTCAACCGGCTCCGCACTCGGTTAGCGATCCGGCTTTGGACGCGCTTAAACCAACTGTCTTGACGTTTCAATCGGTAACCGCAAACCAGGTCGGCGCCGCGATCGATCTCCGCCAAAAGCCGGGGAATATCGCTGGGGTCGTTTTGCAGATCGCCGTCCATCAAGACCAGGATCTTACCTCTCGCGGCGGCCAGGCCGGCATAGATCGCTGCGCTTTGCCCGGTATTCTTCTCGAATTCAAGGATACGCACACCTGGGGCGGGTTTGATCTCCTCGATCGTCCGGTCTCGTGAGCCGTCATCCACGAAAAGGAGTTCGTGCGATATCTCTTTCAGCGCCCAGGCAAGTTCGGACTGCAACTGAGCGACATTGCCTTCCTCGTTGTAGACCGGGATAATGACCGAGACTTGAGGCGTCATCACAACGGTAGAGTCTGATATTGGTATAGCGCAAAGACCCGAATCTCTCGAAAGGGCAGATCGTGTCGCTCCAACTTGAAGACGGCGAGCAGCTCCCATCGGGTGAATGCGCTCTGAAGATTTTGGGGTGGGCTGGCTTCGGGTCGATCGGTCACGTAGAGGGCCGTACGGTTAATAAATGGATTGACTCCTGCCTCCTCGGTAAAAGTGGTATCCCGTTGTGCAGAGGGGTCGGCCTCGACAAACGCATCATATCGCGGCCAAAAGGAGAACTGGTTCTGGATGTCTTGAGATTCAGGGATATAGACGGGAGGATGCCCTGGTCCTTCGTTGCCTTTGTCCTTCAGATAAAAGGATAGCATCGAGGAGGTCTGATATTCGTTGCCGATCAGGAATACTTTTGCTCCGAGCTTTTTTTCGAATTCGGTCCGAAAGTTATCGATGCTTTCCGCAATCGTTTTCCATCCATGCAGCCTGACGTTAGGGTCCAGATCGCTTGGCAAGGAAATGCCGATCGCACGCAGCCAATTGGTGTTCATGGCCAGAGACGCTTGCAGACCACTCAGAATCAGCGCGGCGACATAAAGGCCACTCATCAATGCTCTCTGGTTCGCGGCCTGCAACCAGTAATGCGTGCCCAGTATTCCGAGACCGACGAAAGCAGGAGCAGTCCAAACCGGATCACCAACTTGGTGCAAAATGATCAGCCCGTAAACCAGAAGGATCGGCCAGATGAAGGTCAGAAGGAGACAGATTTTACTATTCTTAAAGGCTTTCCTGACCGAACCGCAAAGGGCGACTAGTAAACAGATCAAAAGCATCGGCGAATAAAGCGCGAGTTGCCCTGCGAAGGACTCTGCCAAATGCGAAAGCCGGATGGTGAACAGCGCGCTCAGAAGTGCTTGGTTAGTGAATTGATCAACCCCTAGCCAATCGTGCTGAATATTCCAAAGGACAGGTGGCGCCAGGAATGGCACGAAGCAGAGGAGCAGAATATAAAAATTGGGTCGCCTGAATTCGCTCCGGTATCTCGGCACAACCAATAAGAACAAGAGGATCGAAAGGAGCCCCATTGCGTTCTCGTATTTGCAGAGGAAGCCCAGACCGATCACTACCCCAGTGAGTGGCCAGTAGACCGAGAATCTCGGGCTGCGCTCTATCGCGAGCCAAAAGGTGTAGAGAGCCGCCACCCAAAAGAAGATGGACAATGAATCGACCGTGATGAGCACCGATTCAATGTTAAAGAGAGGCCACAAGTTCAGCCCCAGGACCGCCCAGAACGCAACTTTTTCCCGAGCGAGCTTGCGACCCACCAAGTAGACGAGAATCGAAGTGCAGAACCCCAGCAGAGGGCTTAAAAATCGTACACCAAATTCTGTCGGGCCGAACATGGAAGTCCCGGCCAGGATCGCCAGGGCAATTCCCGGGCCGTTGCTGTAGTACGAAATATCGGGATGTTGTGCCCAAAGGTGATGATAACTCTCGTCCGCTGAGAGCTCCAAATTCGCCGCGAACCACCAGCGGATACCGGTCAAAAGGAGTAAAAACCCAACGAGGAGAAAAAGGCGCCGGTTCATTACCGAATTGTGCCGAACAACGAAGGGTGCAGGCGGGAAAACTTGGGAAACCACTTTGAGGTGAGCCGCTGGTAAATCAGGTTGGCGATACTGGCAAGGATCAGGCTGAAACCGATCCCCAAGACAATTGAAACAATGACGTCGCTAGGCCAATGCGAGCCGCAATAGATCCTGGAGTAGGACACTATTCCGGCGGGAATGATGTAGAGGGCTCCGAGCCTCCCGAAAAACAGAATAGCCATCGTGGCTATGACGGTGTTGTTCATGGCGTGCCCCGAAGGGAACGATCGCCCGTTCACCGCACCCTCGGGCGGTTTGGAGAGTGACACTTGAACCGGCCGCCAAACGCCAACAATTGCCGGCTTGGTTTTCTCCAAATTCACTTCGCGCACCTCGGCCAGCGCCTGACTCGGGCGGGGTCGATTGATCAGTGGTTTCATGAACTGGGTAAAAACCCCGTCCGTAAAACCGATGGTCAAGAGGGTCACCAGGAGAAAGCTTCGAACCTGAAAATTCCCGCGCCACAACAGAATAAGTCCCACCAGAATTAAAAGCGGCAGCCACACATCGGAACTGGTAAAGGTCGCCATCAGCCTGTCCATGAAGGGATTCGTCCATTCCCGATTAATGATGAGCAGCAGAGTTTTGTCCATGCCAGAGCCGCAGGCCCGCGTAAGCTAAGAACACCTGATAGATGAAACAAGCAAAGAAATTAATCTGCAGTGCACTCTTGGTCTGCTTCCTCCTGCCTCAGCTCAGCTCAGCTCAAGATGATGCCAACGCGATTCTCGACCAGATCCGCTCAGCGCAGGCACAGATCAGCCGACCACTCTCCGGCAGGCTGCGCCCGGAAGATGGGGAATCAATTCCTTTCCGCCTTCAACTGAAAGGCGGAGAGTTCGACTACAATTTCACCAATCCGCCGGAAACCATCCGATTGCAGTTGAATGAGAATGGCTCCCTGATGACGGACGAAAAGGCCGGCGGCCAACAGGTCTTGACCGGTTCGCGATTGGGCGAGCCCGTGCGCGGAACGGATATTACTTACGAAGATCTCTCGCTACGCTTTATCTATTGGAAGAATGCCAAGTACGAAGGTGAACAACGTGTGCGGACGATTACTTGCTCCGTTGTTCTGGTGCAACCTTCTGTTCGCAATACCGACTATGCCTCCGTCCGACTTTGGATCGCAAAGGATCGTGGGGCGCTGATCAAGGCTGAAGCGTTCAACTCCCAAGGCAAAGCGATCAAGCGGTTCGAGGTGATTTCCGGTCAACAGATCGAAGGCAAGACGATCTTCAAACAGATCCGCATTGAGCGTCTGGATCCACAGACCGGTAAGGTGGTCTCCCGGACTTACCTGGAACTCGACTCGTAGGGGAACGTGTCGGCGTATTGGCGTGCTCGGCGTATTGCTCGTTAAAAAAATGCGGCAATCGGTCGAGAACGAGAACGAGCACGGGTACGATTTGGGGATCAACAATTACGCGCCACGCCGATACGCCCACCGATTCCGCCGACCCGCCGACCCGCCGATACCCCCGACCCGCCGATACGTTTCCCCCCGACCGCCGATCCGCTTCGCCCGCTGCCTCCTGTATCTTAGTGTAATTTTATGCATTCAGGGGCTGAATTCCGCGATTATCAGACCTGTTTATGACGGTGACGGGTAATCTTTGGCAAATTTAAGGCAATTCAGCCGTTGACTTCGATCTTAGGCGCTTCTAAGATTCGGGGCTTTTTATGCTAGAAAATGGTTTGCTCTTGACTTTTGTGTGTGGCTTGCTTTCGACTGGGGCTTCTGCGCTTTTCGCGCAAACCTACGACAGCACTGCCCGGTTCACCGAGAATGGGACGAAACTTCAGGGGAGCATCTTATTCAAACCTGAATCCAAAGATCTCGATTCAAGTCAGCTGAAGGGGACGGCAGAGAAGTACCCGTGGCACACGCAGATCGTGACTACCGTTTTCTGGATCGGCGAGACGCCGTCTGGGAACAATCCAGTTCCCAATCGCAGCAGCGCTTGGGACCCGAACTGGGCCAGAAACTTTGGGGGATCCGATAGCCCGGAACCGGGCGGAAGAAAGGGGTTCATCCCGGCAAGGTTCGTTCCCCGTCAAAATCCCTTCTACCTGGCTTTACCGTTTAATGATGTCAGCGGCGGTCGCACGAAAGCTGAGTCGTATAAGGTCATCCCGTGGTTTCAGGAAACATTTCAAAAATCTGGTCAAAGCGTTCTCAAAGGGCGGTGGGTGGCGTTGCGAAGAGGGAATCAGATGTGCTACGCCCAATGGGAAGATGTCGGCCCATTTCGCAGCGATCATTGGGAGTATGTCTTCGGCAACGCCAGGCCAACTCCGAACCTGAACCGTGGAGCTGGTCTCGACGTCTCGCCGGCGGTCCGCGATTATTTGATGTTAGGGAGCAATGATCTGACCGATTGGCGCTTTGTCGATTTTCAGGAGGTCCCATCCGGTCCATGGGCCTTGTACGGCGACAACAACACCTTTGTCATTGAGCGCCGTAAGCACGAAGAGGCCTTCGCGAAGAGAGAATAGGCGCAGCCTCCCACACGGTTGGGTACCTGCTTCTACTGGAGCCGGATCTCAGTTCCTTCCTTATACTCTTGGTCGCGGCGCGATTCGCCGCGGAAATAGGAGATCTTCAGCCATTTCTGCCGGCCTTGATAAGGATCGACACCAAATGTTTCATTCGACACCGTGAAAGACCGGCGGTCTCGCGCCAATTGGCGAACGAGGCTTGTGACATCCACATACCGGCTTCGCGCGCCATAAAGCGCCCTGATGATTTGAATGCCCGGACTGTCATGGTCGCGGTTGCTTTCGGGTTCCGACCCGTTTCTGAAATAAAATACGTCGCCCTCCCGCACGCAGTCGGAGATCCGCTGACCGTAGACCTCGTAGATCACCACGAGCGACTTTGGATGGTTCGGTGATGGATCGATCCTCAAGGTGTCGCTACCCACACGGAAAGGTTCCCCGTAATCGGCGAATCGTTGAACCCTTCGGGTCACATCGATGCCGGTTTTGTTCGGCGGACCGTAGTAAGCTGACTCAATCCGGATACCTTGCCCGATCGAGCAAAAGACCCCGATATTAAAGAATAACAGGACCAGGGAGGGGGACCAGTAGGCTTTCATACGCTCGCTGCGCTGTTAAACTATCGGTGGATCACTCATGTGCTTTTTGCGAGACAAAGTCCAGTCCGGGAAAGTATAGTTCCCCTCGACATGCGAAATGCTTTGGTTCTCAAGAACTATCTTTTGGTCGTCGTGGGTTTCTGTCTCTTGGCTGGGAATTCTGGGGCGGCGGACGATTTAACCGGGACGCTCAAGAAAATTAGGGAGGCCGGAGCTATTTCCGTTGGCCACCGTGAATCGTCGATACCGTTTTCCTATTATGACGACCAGAACGCGGTGGTCGGTTACTCTCAAGACCTCGTGATGCTGGTGGTTGATGCCGTTAAGAAGAAGCTGAATCTGCCGAATCTGCAGGTCAAACTGAGCCCGGTCACTTCACAAAACCGAATCCCGCTGGTACAGAACGGGACCATCGACATCGAATCCGGATCGACCACCAATAATCTTGAGCGCCAGCAGCAAGTCGCTTTCTCCGACAGCATGTTTATCGTCGGTACTCGATTACTGGTAAAAAAGGACTCTGGAATTCAGGATTTTCCGGATCTGAAGGGCAAAAACGTTGTTGTTACCGCCGGGACGACTTCGGAGCGCTTAATTCGGGCACTGAACGAGAAGGAGGGGATGAAGATGAATATCATCAGTGCCAAAGATCACGGTGAATCTTTCCTTACTTTGCAGAGTGGCCGTGCGGTGGCCTTCATGCTGGATGACGCCCTTTTGGCCGGGGAGCGTGCGAAAGCGAGGAAGCCGGCAGATTGGGTGATTGTTGGAACCCCACAATCCAAGGAGGCTTACGGGATGATGATGGCAAAAGGAGACGCCCAATTCAAGACGCTGGTCGATGAAACCATCGCGAAAGCCGAAACTTCTGGAGATGCGGCGAAGCTGTATCAGAAATGGTTTCAATCACCCATTCCACCAAAAGGCTTGAATCTTGAACTTCCTCTCAGCGATGAGATGAAAGCGCTGTTCAAGAGCCCGAACGACAAAGCCTTCCAGTAGAGATTAGAGTCGGGATTCGATGGTCACACTCGCTGCCGGACTGGATTGGAGCATTTTTCTTAAGCCGGCTTTTGACGGTAGCGGTACCTATTTTCGTTTCCTGCTGGTTGGTTTTGAATGGACTGTTCTGCTGTCGGTCCTTGCTTGGATTCTGGCCTTTGTAGTGGGATCGATCATCGGTGTACTTCGGACTTTCCCTGGAAGATTCCTTCCCACCCTCGGTGCGGTTTACGTCGAGATCTTTCGGAATGTTCCGCTGCTGGTGCAGCTTTTTCTCTGGTATTTTGTGTTTCCAGAGATCATTCCGGGCCTTGGAACATGGTTTAAACAAGGTCTCAGCCCGTTACTCCAGCAATTGATCACCGGAGTGTTGTGTCTCGGCCTCTTTACGGCGGCTCGCGTCGCGGAACAGGTGCGCTCTGGGATCAATGCTCTCGGAAGCGGGCAGCGAGCAGCTGGGCTGGCGCTTGGTCTTAATTTGCTGCAGGTCTATCGACTCATCTTATTGCCGGTCGCCTATCGGATCATCGTGCCGACCTTGACCTCGGAGTTTTTGAATACCATCAAAAATTCGGCTGTCGCATCAACGATCGGATTAGCGGAATTGTCGCGCCAAAGTCAGCAGCTCGGTGAGTTCACGGCCCATTGGTACGAGGCCTTCATCGCGGTGACGCTGCTCTATGGCATCATCAATCTATCGGTGATGATTGCCTCTCGATTTCTCGAGCGAGCGATCCGATTGCCCGGTTATGTGGGGGGAAACGTTGAGAGCAGGAGCTCAGGAGCCTGAGATCAGGAGTTCAGGAGTTCAGGAGTTCAGAAGTTGCAGAATTTAAATCCCTGCGATCCTAATAAAGATTCACGGCTGAGCGGGTACAAATGCTAAGAATTTCCAACTATCGAGAAGGGAGAATTCCGAAGATCCATTCTGTAACTCCTGAACTCCTGCAACTCCTGAACTCCTTCTATCCCAAATGTACGAATTTGACTGGAGTTCAATTCCGGGAGCACTTCCCTTTTTATGGCAGGGGATGATGCAGACTCTGCAAATCACCTTTGTGGCCATCGTCGTCGGCATCGTTCTGGGCACATTGATTGCCCTGATGCGTTTGTCCAAGAATCGGAGTGATCTCGACCCTGGCAGCATTTTATGTCAACGGGTTTCGGTCAATTCCGCTGGTCATGGTCCTACTCTGGTTTTACCTATTGGTTCCCAGTTTTATAAGCATGTTAATCGGCCATCCTTCCATGGATATCAGGCTTCTTTCGGCCTTTGTGGCTTTTGCGCTTTTTGAAGCATCCTACTATGCCGAAATCATTCGGGCTGGTATTCAAAGCGTGTCCGGAGGGCAAATATCGGCCGGGTTGGCCCTTGGTATGACGCGTCGTCAAACGATGCGTTTGATCGTTTTGCCACAGGCTTTTCGGCGTATGCTACCTTTGCTCCTGACCCAGGCGATCATTCTATTCCAGGATACGTCGCTTGTTTACGTGATCGGTTTAAGGGAATTTTTCGGTTATGCCTATAACACGGGAAATCGGGACGGAACGCTAGTTGAAATGCTTCTGTTTGCGGGAGCCGTTTACTTCGTGATCTCTTTCAGTGCGTCGCTGCTCGTTCGCACACTTCAAGCCAAACTTGCCTCATGATTTCAATCAAAAAAGTCTCCAAATGGTACGGCACATTCCAAGTGCTCAAGCAATGCAGCACCGAAGTTAGCAGAGGTGAAGTAGTCGTCGTCTGTGGGCCTTCGGGTTCAGGGAAATCCACTTTGATCAAATGCGTCAACGGACTAGAGGTTTTTCAAAAGGGGGAAATCCTGGTCGACGACGTGTCGGTGGGTGCTCGCCATACCAATCTTTCCAAGCTTTGCTCGCGAGTGGGAATGGTGTTTCAACATTTTGAACTTTTTCCACATCTTCGAGTCATCCAGAATCTTACGATCGCCCAGTGCAAGGTGTTGGGGCGTGGAAAGCAGGAGGCCTTAGAGAAAGCGGCCAAACTTTTGGAGATGGTGGATCTGTCCGAGCATGCTCAAAAGTTTCCTTCGCAATTGTCGGGAGGTCAGCAGCAGCGGGTGGCCATCGCACGAGCACTGGCGATGGATCCCATCGCGATGTTATTCGACGAGCCCACTTCTGCACTCGATCCTGAGATGATCAAAGAGGTGCTCGACGTAATGGTCAAACTGGCGCAAGAGGGTATGACAATGATGGTGGTGACCCACGAAATGGGCTTCGCGCGAGAGGTTGCCAATCGGGTCATCTTCATGGACCACGGCGAAATCGTGGAAGACAGGCCCAAGCTGGACTTTTTTGGTTCGCCTGGCACCGACCGATCCCAGCAGTTCTTGTCCAAAATTCTCTCACACAGCGCGTGAGACGTTCAGCGTTTGGCGGGCGCAGTCAGGTAGGTGAGGCTCCGCCCGAACCGAGGCTTCCCGCGTGGCGCTGCCCTAGGACTTGACCCTCAAGAATTCACCGGTCTTTCTACCCCCCTGACTGCACACTGCGCACGCAGAACGCTGAACCCTGAACGTTTTATCTTGACCTGAGCTTCCAATTCCCATATTCAAGATGCGGTGCTTTCCGTGGTGACATTTAAGCAGGTTCTGGGAGTTGACGCTTATTGCGCCGAAAGGCTGTTGGGTCTGCAAGCGCCGTCTTCCCCCCCAAGAACCATATGCCTACTCCCGTATTCTCCGCTTCGGAACTAACCAAGGGCGAACTGCAAGCCAAGCAACGCCTGGTGATCGTCGCCTCATCTCTGGGCACCGTCTTTGAATGGTACGACTTTTATTTGTACGGCTAGTTTGGCCGTCTTTTTTGCCGGCCTGTTTTTTCCCGCCGGAAACCCTGTCACCGCGCTCCTGATTAGTCTTTTGACCTTCGGCGTGGGGTTCGTTGTTCGACCCTTTGGAGCGCTCTTTTTTGGGCGGATCGGCGATTTGGTCGGCCGGAAATACACCTTTTTATTACGATTACCGTGATGGGTCTTTCGACGGCACTGGTCGGAGTGCTTCCTACTTTCGCCAGCATAGGTTGGGTAGCGCCGATTATTCTTTTTTGCTGCGGGTCACCCAAGGATTGGCACTGGGCGGCGAATATGGGGGTGCCGCGACCTACGTTGCGGAACATGCACCGCACGGAAAACGCGGCCTCTTTACCAGCTGGATTCAAACCACGGCCACGCTGGGTTTATTTCTCTCACTGGCCGTCATTTGGCTCTGCCGGCATTTTGCTGTCTGCTGACGATTTCAAAGTCCTGGGGCTGGCGTATCCCGTTCCTGCTTTCAGTAATCCTTCTCCTGGGGATCTCCATTTACATCCGGTTGAAGCTTCAGGAATCGCCTCTCTTCCTTGAATTGAAGGCGCAGGGCAAGGGATCACGAGCGCCACTGCGGGACAGTTTCCTGACGATGCCGAATGCAAAGTATGTCTGGCTTGCGCTCATTTGGCGCGACCGCCGGTCAGGGTGTCATCTGGTACACAGGGCAGTTCCATGCCTTGTTCTTTCCTCCAGAATGCACTTAGCCTCAAAGATTATACGACGTCGTACTCATTGATCGGTGTCGCGCTGTTGATTGGCACCCCGTTCTTTATCTTTTTTGGTTGGCTTTCGGACCGCATTGGCCGCAAGAGCATTATCATGGCCGGATGCCTTTTGGCGGCCCTCACTTATTTTCCGCTTTTCCATCAGCTCACCATTTCCGTGAATCCGGCACTCGCCGAGGCACTGAAGAGCGCGCCGATTGTGGTTTCCGGCCCTGAAGGTCCCGATCTGGACAAGATCAAGCTGGATCTTAATACGCGCGGATATTCTTTCGCCGTCAAGCCCCCCGAAGGAGGGACTGGCCTGACGGTCAGCGTTGGTGGCAAACAATTGCAGGGTTATGACGCCAAAGCGCTCGGAGCTGCTTTGGCCGACGCCGGGTATCCAAAGGTGGCGGACCCGGCAAAAATTAACTTTCCGGGAGCTGTTCTCGTCTTGTTCATTCTGGTTCTTTACGCCACGATGGTTTACGGACCAATCGCCGCTTTCCTCGTTGAGCTTTTCCCGACTCAGATTCGCTACACTTCGATGTCGTTCCCGTACCACATCGGCAATGGTGTGTTTGGAGGTTTGCTCCCATTTGTTGCCGCATCTGTGAGCGTGGCGACGGGGAATATCTATGCCGGTCTCTGGTATCCGATCATCGTCGCCCTCATAACCTTTGTCATTGGGATGCTGTTTGTGCCCGAGACCAAGGATAGGGATATACGGGGATGAATGAGTCAGGAGTTCAGGAGTCCAGGAGATTCGCGCCCGGCAAAAATCAGCTCCGCAAGTCAAGGTTCTCTTTGGATTCTTCTCCCAAAGCGGATCGCTCTCCTATTCTGCAACTCCTGAACTCCTGCAACTCCTGACTCCTGATTTCTGATTTCTGGTGGCGAATTCGACCGAACCATTCTATCAGTTCAGGGCGTATGAAGATCTTGGCCTATTCGAAATGGGACGCGTTGCCGGTCCTGTGCGGTATTTTGCATTTTGCTTACGTGCTGACGCTGTTTGCGCTCTTCCCAATCGCCCCGTGGTGGGTCTTGCTTTGCCTGGGAATCATCTACTCGATTAGCGTCTCCTGGAACATCAACGGAATTTCGCACAACTTCATCCACAACGCGTATTTCAACTGGCGTCCGCTCAATCGGATGTTTGCGGTGATGGAGTCCATGACGCTGGGTTTTTCGCAGACATTCTACAAGTACGTGCATCATCGGCATCATATGGGGAACAGTGACAAGCCCGATGAAGAAGGGGACACCGTGGATTGGTTGTCGATCTATCGGCACGGCCACGATGGCGAGGCTGAAAACGTCTGGAGCTACATCTTTCTCAGCTACCTGCGCGACGATCCTAAAGCGATCTACGGCGAAATCAGACGGAAAAGCCGCCCGGATGCGTATTGGGGTGTCTTCGAGATTGCCGCGTTTATCAGTTTCTTTATTCTGATGGGCGTCCTGAATTGGAAATTTATCCTATTCTTCCTGCCCTTCTACTACCTCGGGCATTGCCTCTCTTACTTGAATGGATATTACCTGCATTTTGGCGGGAATCCGGATAAACCAATCGCCTGGGGCGTGAGTTCATACGAGAAGATCTACAATTCGCTCTGGTTCAACAACGGTTACCATGCGGAACACCATTTCCGTCCCAAATTGCACTGGACGAAAATGGAGCAACTGCATCGACAGATTGCAGAACAGCAGCGACGGGAAGGGACGCGAGTCATCAAGCCGCCGCATGCACTGGCGTTCCTTGATCCTTCGCTTCCCGAAAAGAGCAGACCATTACCAGCGCAGGAGGTTCAGCGATCCTAAAGCCAGGAGCCAGGCAATTTAGCGCCGGATCCGCAAATCAGGAGCCAAGCAACTCGGCCAGAGCAAACAGTCCAAGAGTCATTAGGTTTTCCAACTCAGTTGGTCTCTTATTCGATGCGAATCCTGCAGTCCTGACCAGTCTAGGTCTAGCCATTATTCGGGTTGCGTCACCCGGGATGCCGCTCTATGAATCAGCGTTTTTGAAGGCTGCCTCGCCAAGGGCCAATTCATTTGAATGTCATGAATCCTTCAGGTTCTTTCGCTCAGGAGTCACCAACGCAATACCGACCCGATCACCTCTCTTCCGGCCCTGAACATCATCATTTCAGTATCGAAACTCCCTTTGGTTCAGCCGCAGTGGTCGATGCCGTACCGTCCGAAGATCACGAGGTCTGGGTTGCCGGTTTCGAAAGGTACCCCGTTGATCACCGATATTACGAGATTGTTCACGAATCGCTCAGAGATCAATTTGCTCATTACTACCTGTTGCTCAAGGATGCTGCCGGCGTGACCCGGGCAGTACAGCCGTTCCTGATTGTAAGTCAAGACCTTGCAACCGGAACTCCTACGGTTATTCGAAAAATACTGGCGCGAATCAGGAGCCGTTTTCCGGGATTCTTGAAGCTGCGAATGTTAATGGTCGGCTGCTCCGCCGGCGAAGGGGATATTGTTCTGGAGAAGGAGAGCCGGGACATCAGCTGGACCGTAGACGCGCTGAAGAATAGCCTGACGCCGGTGGCTCGGCGCCTGAAGGCGATGCTGATCGTCTTCAAGGATTTCCCGAGAATTTACCGGCCGTCTCTCGATCGACTGGGGCAATTCGGATTTACGCGCGTGCCTAGCATGCCGGCCACGAAACTGGACCTCAATTTCCCGGATTTTGAGTCTTACTTGAAAACTCGTATCGGCTACACGATGCGCAAAAATCTGCGACGGAAGTTTCGCAAGACGGAGAACCGCCCGATCGAATGCGAAGTCGTGACCGATATCTCACCTTATGTCGACGAAGTCTTTCCTCTCTATCTGCAAACGTTGGGAAGATCGGAACTCAAATTTGAAGAACTGACCCCATCGTATCTGTGTGAGCTTGGCCGGCGGATGAATGACCGCGCGCGATTTCTCCTCTGGCGCCTGGATGGTCGGATCATCGCCTTTGCTTCAACCATCGTTTACGACGGGGTGCTCCGGGACAACTATATCGGCCTCGACTATTCGGTGGCCTTGGAATATCACCTCTATTTTGTAACCTGGAGAGATACGATCATCTGGGCGCTCAATAACGGGATTCACACCTATCATAGTGCGCCGTTAAACTACGATCCCAAGTATCATTTTCGAATGGAGCTCGAGCCGCTGGATCTTTACGTGAGAGCGCCGAACGCCTGGTTGAATCTCATTTTTAAACGAGTTCTGCCATTGCTGGAGCCAACCAGATATGACCCTGTCATTCGAAAATTCCCGAACGCGAATGAACTATGGTAGGGGTCTGAATTCAAATCGAGAGACGCGTGAAACGGTCTGGCTGGCGGTCGACGAGGCATGGAGTTTTGAGCATCCTTCATCGTTCAAAATGCCTTCACGCGTGAACGCGATGGCGGCTGGGCCGTCTTTGCGTTTTATTACGACGAAGAGAACGGTGGAGTCTTTTTACGCGGAGTTCGGTGAACATTTTCGACCCTTCATTCTTTCAGGGTCGGGGGATTTCCATCATTTGACAGCGGTTTTTACCCGCCAGATCAAAGAGCCCTTTGTGATTCTCTCTTTTGATAATCACCCTGACTGGGACATTCGTCCTCCTCACTGGTCCTGTGGCGCCTGGGTCAATCGCGCGCTGGAAAATCCCCTGGTGCAACAAGTCGCGGTTTGGGGCTGCGGCAGTTTTGAGTGTGGTTTCCCCTGGCGCTTGCTCGGAAATCGGCCTGCCTGCCGTTCCGGTCGCCTTCGGGTGGCCCCCTGGCGATCAGAAGGAAAAAGCTTTCCTTCATGGCTTCATCCGATTTCGCCTGCAGATTGGCGCCTCTCTTTTGCGCAATATGTGGAATCAATTCTTGGTTTAACGATCTATGTCACAGTGGATCTTGATTGCCTGGGAGAAAGTGATGCCGTCACCAACTGGGAGAACGGCCGATTTGCATTGTCCGACCTTGTCTGGGCGATCACCCTCCTGCGACAAAAAGTGCGGCTTGTGGGAGGAGATTTATGCGGTGCCTTTTCTCCGATGCAGTATGGCTCACGGTTCCAATCGCTGGCCGGCCGGTTCGATCATCCCCGTCCACGCTCCGTGACTGAGAAGGAACGAGGGCTAGTGAATCTGCGCGCCCTGAAAACCATCTGGCCGCTTCTGGTTGGCGAGTTTGCGATTAGAACAAATTATGGGGAATAACAACGGAGGACCTGCATCTATCAATATGCCGACGCGCGCACAACTAGGAGACGGGATGTTTGCGGTCTTCTTTGAACAGCAGTGCTGTAGCGGAGGCGACCAGACACCCAACTACAAAAAAGATAGAAAGAATTGACAGATGATTAGACCATCCAAAGCAGTGATCGCAGGTGCGGCAGTCGCCGGCCTTTTAACAGGTTCCTTCGCGGTTCGCGCCTACGCGGCGAGCGCCACCAGCCCGAAAGCCGGTGTCTCGTTGCAAACCATGGCGGATGCCGATAAGGGCAAGCACGGGTGCAAAGGCCAGAACTCCTGTAAAGGGCAGGGTGGCTGTAAGACGGGTGACAATGGCTGCAAGGGAAAGAACTCCTGCAAAGGCAAGGGAGGCTGCGCTAGCAAAACGTAGTTCAGGCTTGTCCAGCTAAACCCCTGGGCTGCTTGGTTTGCCGGACAGTCGGTGCGAACTTGGAGGAGGGACGGCTTCTATCTCGGCGTCCAGAATCGCACAGCGGAATAGAATCCGTCCCTCCTCAGCAGCCCGTCCGTATTTAGTTCTAATTTCCTGAAGGTTATGCCCGCAAACGCTTTTAACGGATTTACGGAATATGGTATTGGGATCGGCCTCCGCGTTCCGCATTACCGGCACATTCTCGCAAAAAAACCTGTCGTCGACTGGTTTGAAATAATCTCCGAAAACTTCATGGTGGACGGGGGACGCCCTCTGGAAGTCCTGGACTTAATTCTCGAACAGTACCGGGTCGTTCAGCACGGAGTGGCGATCTATTTTGGCTCTGCCGACAAATTTAACCGGGAGCATCTCAAACGTCTCAAAAGGCTCGTTAAATACACCAATACACCCTGGCTCTCCGATCATCTCTGTTGGGGAAGCGTCGATGGGCGCTACACCCATGACCTGCTTCCGATGCCTTACACTTTTGCCGTGGCACGGCACACCGCCGAGAAAATCAAGGCTGCGCGCGACTATCTGGAGGTGCCGATCTGCGTCGAAAATGTCAGCAGTTATGCCGAATATCACGCCTCCGAAATGACAGAATGGGAGTTCTTAAGTGAAGTCGTCGAGCAAGCAGATTGCGGCATTCTCCTGGACGTAAACAATATCTATGTCTCGTCCAAGAACCATAACTTTGACCCATACGACTATCTAAATAACGTCCCGCACCATCGCGTAGGGCAAATCCATATCGCGGGCCATTCGAAGTTCGAAAAATACCTGCTCGATACCCACGATCATCCAGTGCTTGACCCCGTATGGGCGATGTACGCGCACGCAGTTAAGCAAGTGGGCAGCACCGCGACCCTGCTGGAATGGGATGACCGCATTCCTTCCTTTGATGAAGTTCACAATGAAGCGCTCAAAGCCAACAAATTCCGAGACCAACAACTCGCTCCGATCGCCGGATAAGATCGATTCACGCGCTAAACTGCGCCAGTTGCAACGCGTGATGACCGCCGCACTCTTTCGCCCGCTGAACTCACAGTGGGGAATGCAGAAGCGTTGGACCGATGGCGCACCGATGAAAGCGCTGACTGCGGAATTTATCAAACCGAATGATCGGCTGAGTTCGTTTGAGCGACTGGAGATTTACAATCGCCAGTATTGGTTCCGGGTACTCGATTGCCTTTATGACGACTATCCCGGGCTTCGTGCCGTTGTCGGAGAACGGAAATTCATGAAGCTGGCCAAGGCCTACCTTACACAATACCAATCGGACTCATACACTCTTCGCGATCTGGGAAATCGTCTCGAGAAATTCATACAGGAGGAGCCTCACTGGTGCTCACCACGAGAGGCGCTGGCGGTCGACATGGTTCGGTTTGAATGGGCGCAGGTGGTAGCCTTTGACGGTCCAGCCTATTCTCCGGTGACGCCTGATGATATCCTTGACACGCCACCTTCAAAATTGGTGCTCAGCCTGCAGCCTTATCTTTCCCTCTTGGAATTGAATTTCGCCGTGGATGATTTTTTGATCGCCGTCAAAAAGGGGGAATCGGATGTCTTGCGTGGGGAGGCAAGTAACGCGATGAATGGCGCGCCCAAAGCAGCGGTGCGCCGCAAACGTGTCCGATTCCCGAAGCCGGAGAAAATCTTTTTGGCGGTTCATCGACACGACAACATGCTTTACTATAAGCGCTTGGATCCCGAAGCTTTTGCGATCCTGCATGCGATTCGCCGGGGTATCACAGTCGAAGATGCGTGCGTCGAAGCGGTCACCGCAAGCGAGAGAACCAATGTCGACTGGTCGGTTCAAATTAAGGAGTGGTTCGACGCGTGGTCTGCGCTTGGCTGGTTTTGCCAGAAATTATGAGTCAAATTGTGCATCTCATCCGACGCGCCTACGAACGATTCGTTGGCGTTGCCAATCTTCTACAGTCGCCGTTGTTATTGGCGCTGCGGGCCTACTTTTTTTGGCAACTCTTCCAGACTGGGCAAGGTAAGTTGTCGAATATCGGAAAAATTATCGAATTTTTTAAGAGCCTCGGCATCCCGGCTCCCACCATAAACGCCTATTTTGTCAGCAGTCTGGAGTGCTTTGGCGGACTCCTGTTGATCGTCGGTCTAGCATCCCGACCAATCGCGTTGATGGTCGCGGCTTCAATGTTTGTCGCTTATTGGACAGCCGATCATGAAGCCTTAACGAACATGTTTTCTGATCCCGATAAGTTTGTCCAAGCCGCTCCGTTTCCCTATCTGCTGACTGCTTTGATCGTGCTCGCGTTCGGTCCCGGTTTGCTCTCGGTGGATGCGCTATTGAAACGAGTGATTAGGCCGAAAACTTCTTCTGCCTCTGGTCGTACTACGATCGGCGTCGCTTCTCTCTCAAGAGATAAGAAATAATATGAGTCGCGGACTTCTGCCGATGCTCTTTGCTTTGGTGCTGTTGCCGTTCTCCAAAACGTTGGCTGACGATCACCGCATCGCCTGGCAACCTTGGTCCGATTCCGTTTTTGCCCAGGCTAAGAGCGGAGGGCGATTCGTCTTGCTCGATCTGGGAACGGTCTGGTGCCACTGGTGTCATGTTATGGAGGAGGTTACCTACCGGGATCCGGCGGTGATCAATCTTGTCGGCCAGCGCTATCTCGCCGTGCGAGTCGATGCGGATGCGCGGCCTGACCTCTCCAATCGATATGAAGACTACGGTTGGCCGGCGACCATCGTTTTTAACAGCGACGGGACCGAAATCGTAAAACGGCGGGGTTATCTGCCTCCCGGCCAAATGGCTTCCATGTTGCAGGCGATCATTGATGACCCATCGCCGGGTCCTTCGGTGGTCGTCGAGCCGCCTTTGGTAGCGGGCGGCGAAATCGCGCTTGGATCCGCCAGACAAAGCGTATTGCGCCAGCTTTTGGTCGATAGCTATGACCACACCAACCGCGGGTGGGGCACCTCTCAAAAATTCCTCGATTGGGATACCATCGAGTATTGCCTCGCCGAGACGCAGCGTGGCGACCAGACTTTTGAACGCATGGCGCGCGAGACGCTTGCGGCCCAGCGCAACCTGCTCGATCCCGCATGGGGCGGAGTTTACCAGTATTCGACGGACGGCGACTGGCAGCATCCGCACTTTGAAAAGATCATGCAGATGCAGGCGGAGGACTTGCGGATCTATGCGCTCGCATATGCACTCTGGCACGACGATTCCTACTTGCAGGCGGCCAACCGGATCCGAGGTTATCTAAAGAACTTTTTGACATCACCTGAGGGTGCGTTTTATGCGAGCCAAGATGCGGACCTGGTGGATGGCAGGCATGGTGGCGAGTACTTCGAACTGGGCGACAGCGATCGACGAAAGCGCGGTATGCCGCGGATCGATACCCACGTTTACGCTCGTGAAAATGGGTGGGCCATTAACGCGCTGGCGGTTCTTTACGCCGTTTCAGGGGAGCAGGAGTGCCTTGAAGCCGCTGTTCGAGCCGCGGATTGGATTTGCGCACACCGATCGCTTTCGGACGGTGGTTTTCTTCACGATGCGGCTGATCCCGCGGGCCCCTATCTTGGGGATACCCTGGCTATGGGTCGCGCATTTCTGGCGTTGTATGCCTGCACAGGCGACCGTGTCTGGCTCAAGAAAGCGGCGGATGCGGTCGGGTTCATTTCAAAGAATTTTGGATCCGATCTAGGATACCTGACCAGCGCACACGTTGGTGCACTGAAATCGCAACCGCAATTCGACGAAAACGTCGGCATCGCCAGACTGGCAAATCTTCTCTGGCATTATACCGGCAACGCGGAAGACAAAAAAGTGGCTGAGCGGGCGATGCTTTTCGTCGCGACACCAGGAGCGACCGATCGTCGGGGATATCTTATCGCGGGGCTCCTCCTAGCCGATCACGAGCTAACGTCTGCCCCTTTCCATATCACTGTGGTGGGTCGGAAGGAAGATCTGAGAGCCCGGCAGCTTTTTGCCGCCGCTATCCGTCAACCCAGAACCTACCAGCGGATCGAATGGCTCGATGACCGGGAAGGGCCGTTGCCAAACACCGACGTCGAATACCCGAAGCTGACCAAGGCTGCCGCTTTCTTCTGCACGGATCAAGCTTGTTCTGCCCCTGTATTCGCAGCCGATGATTTAACAGCCCGGCTCAGGTAGGGATAGGGTAAGCTCAGGCCGGGAACGGTTTCTGCGCAGTAAGAAAAGCGTCCCGCTTTATACCCTCTTCGATCCGCCGAGAGGGCGCGGCCAAACTGGAATCAAATTTGATTCATCCGTGGACGGCCTTGTGGCTATGCTGGTCAGCATGAGCGACGAATCCGACTCCAAAACCTACGAAGAGCGCGCCTGGCAATATTTTCTGCAGTTACAACCGAGCATTGCAGACGTGAATGCTGCCGCAGAGTTGGCCTTTCGCGCGGTAGACGCCTTCGAAAAGGGCCTTAAACGCAGACGTGGACAAGATTCCTGAGTCCTGCACCTGCCCAAACCCATCCCCGGGACACATTTCGAAGCTCATGCAGAGCGAAGCTCATGGTAGGGTAAGGCTCCGCCCGAACCGGGGCTTACCGCCTGACCCTGCTTAGCGACGTCACCCCCCATGCGTAGGCTATCGCCGATCACGCCCTAGCTGATCCTAACCGATGCGTCACTCAGCGTCAGCACGCGCAGCGCTTCAGATTTCGAGACTTGGTAAAGTGGCTCCTGAGGTAGGATTCGAACCTACGACCAATCGGTTAACAGCCGACCGCTCTACCACTGAGCTACTCAGGAGTGTGGTGGGCCAAGACACTAATCGCGACCTCGGTCGATTCAAGAGAAAACTGTGACCGTTTAAAGTCATAGGTCTCGAACGGCCAAGTAGGCGAAGTGTCCCCGCTTTGCTTCTTCGGTAAGCGCAGCGTCTCGCTTTGCCCCAGCGGGAGAAGAAGCAAAGCGGGGACGCTTCGCCTACTATGTTTCACATCATCCCCGGTGGCAACCCGAGCCCGGACGTCAGCCGTCCCACCTCGCTCTGCGCTAAACTCTTGCCTTTTTCGATCGCTTGTTTGACACCGCTCAGAATCAAGTCTTCCAGCATTTCGATGTCCTCCGGATCGACGACTTCCTTGGCAATCTTGATTGAGATGACATCGCCGAGGCCGTTTGCAACGACGGTAACCTTCTCTCCGCCGACGCTCACCGCCACGGTCTTCTCGGCGAGTGCATCGTTCAGTTGCTCCTGCATCTTTGCAGCCTGCTTCATCATTTTCTGGATATTCATCGTCTAAGGCTCAGACTGGATCTCCGCTTTGAATATTTCCAGAGCTTTTTGAATCATCGGGTCGTTCTTGAAAACTTCCGTTGGTTTTGCCGGCTCCAACGACTCGTATTTCGTGCGAGCAGGAAGCTCGTCTCGCAATTCGAACTCGAGTTTCCATCTTCCGCCGAAAATTTCGCTGGCAACATCCTCCAAAATCTTCCGGTTATTCGGTCGAGACAACGACTCGACCGCAATGGATTGATCCCTCGGGAACAGGAGTTTCAGCGTTCCGCGCTCAGGATAAACAGGGGTCGCAGGCTCGAGCCAGGAAACGATTAAAGGCCTCCGAGCGCGTATCGTTTCCAAAATCCGGGGCCACGCTGATTCGTCCAACGCGCTCGCCTCCGTCGTCGATTCGCTCGTTTGATTGACCGCCCCCTTCGGCTCAGCACTTTCACTCTCGTCAATCGCCGTCACGGCGGCGGCGATCTGTGTTGTGACGGTTATTTCCCGACTCGGCTCTTTGATCGCCTTCGCTTCCCCTGCTGGAACAATATTTAGCTCTTTAACAGGGTCCGATCCCGATGCTCCGCGAAGATTTTCAAGGGCATCAATGACATTTTCCAAGCTGACTTCGCCGAGGGTCTGAATGGCCCTGATCAAAGCGATTTCCAAATGGAGCTTCTTGTTCGAGGTCCATTTGATCGTGGCTTCCACCTCCGAAGTTCCCTCGATTAGACGGAGGAGCCGTTTTGTGTCGACGACTAAAGCCAATTCCTCGAGCGCGGCTCGCGCATGGTCACTTATCTCTTCACGCAAACTTTGCGGGTCGATCTTGTAAATCAAAAGATTCCGAAAGAAGGCGAGCAGATCCCCCAGAAGCTTGGTCAAATCCTTCCCCGCCTCCGCCTGCTGATGAACGATCGCAAGCGCGTCTGCGGGTGTTTGACTTAAAATGGCGCGTGTCAGATTCGCTACGATATGTTCGGCGGTGAGACCAAAAACCTCGAGCACCTGCTCTTCCCGGATTGTATTTCCGCAGAAGGCGACCAACTGATCCAGCATCGACTCTGCATCTCGCAAGCCTCCCTCCGCGGCTATTGCGATCGCGGCGGCGGCATCCTGGTCAAGGCGGACCTCCTCTTTTGCCGCGATAAATCCGAGATGCTTGGCGATCGTCAGAGCTGGGATCCGTCGCAGGTCGAATCGTTGGCATCGACTCAGGATGGTCGGCAGAACCTTGTGAGGCTCCGTGGTGGCAAATATGAAAATCACGTGAGCCGGCGGTTCTTCCAAAGTTTTCAGCAGCGCGTTGAATGCCTGCTGCGTCAACATGTGAACCTCGTCGATGATGTAGACTTTGAATTTCCCGCGAGGTGCGAAGCGGACGTTATCGCGAAGCTCTCGGATCTGGTCCACGCTATTGTTGCTCGCGCCGTCGATCTCAAGCACATCGAGGCTGATCCCCTGGGAAATTTCCCGACAGGAGTCGCAGACTCCGCACGGAGTGATCGTCGGACCGTGGATGCAGTTCACGGCTTTGGCCAGAATGCGGGCCGTCGAAGTCTTACCTGTGCCGCGCGGACCGACAAAAAGATAGGCGTGAGCAAGACGCTGTTGCTGAATCGCATTCTTCAACGTTCGAATTACGTGATCCTGGCCGAGGACGTCATCGAAAACCTGGGGGCGATATTTTCGCGCAAAGACTTGGTAACTCACGCTGATATTGTAATGTCCCGGCCCGGAAGTGCCAGTGTCAGTGTCACCAGTTGCCAGTTGCCAGTGGGAGCGGAAGATCGGTGTGAGTGTTGAGCCGTATGTCCCAATCGTCCTCCCATGAACACTTGGAGGATCTCGCTGGGAGTGAGGAGGTTGTAAAAACTCACATTTTTGACTCGGCGGTTTGGCACGATGGAAGAGGGGGTGAAGAAAACAAGCGGCGGAAGGTTTTGCTCATGCCGCCCGAAACGACGACACGGACGACGAATGGGCGCTAAACACTCACGCGAGTCTTCTGCTCCCACTGGCAACTGACACTGACAACTGGTAACTGCTGGCACTGACACTGACACTCATTTAACGTGCAAAAGTGCTTTGTTTTCGCATCTTTCTCTGGCTAACCTTCTTCGTGATCGCCACCTTCTGCTGGGTGGTTTTGATAGAGCATGGGCCCGAGAATTTTATCGAGGGCATCAAGATTGAAATCGAAAACCTGGGGTGGGTTCACGTTCCGGTTGTCCAAGTAATTTAATTTTTTGGTCGATCACAATCTTATGAAGAACATCAGTCCCAATTCATCCATTGGTGTCGCTTTCCTCGGCGTTGGGCGAATGGGTGAGACACATCTGCGCAGCCTGACCGGGTTATCGGGAGTGAAAGTTGTAGTGGTCGCAGACCCAAGACCCGACGCGGCTGAGCGAGGGAAGACGATTTCAGGTGCCGAGGAAGCGCTGACAGATATCGAGAAGGCGATTGCTCATCCTTCCGTGGATGCTGTCGTGATCGTTACTCCGACCGACACCCACGCGCGTTTACTCGAATTGGCCGCTCAGGCGGGCAAGGCGGTCTTTAGCGAAAAGCCGATCGCGCTCGATCTGGCCGAGACCACGCGTGTCGTCAATATCATCGCTGAGCGAGGAATCCCAGTCCAATTGGGGTTTATGCGTCGTTTCGATCCTGGCTATGCCCGGGCTAAACAAAAGATCGAAGCGGGCGAGCTAGGCCGGATCGAGCTTTTTCGTGCGCTCAGTCGTGACACCTATCCGCCCAGTCTGGAGTTTTTGCTGGGGAGCGGTGGAATATTTCTGGATATGGCGGTGCATGATTTTGATCTGGCCCGCTTTCTGGTCGGCGAGGTCGAGGAGGTACAGGCTTGGGGTACTGTTTTAGTCGATGAAAGATTTGCCACAGCCAAAGACGCCGACACCGCGGTTACTCTGCTGCGGTTCGCCAACGGGGCACTAGGCGTGGTGGAGACTTCACGTCACTCCAGCTGGGGATACGATATTCGAACAGAAATCGCCGGCGCAGTTGGCAAAATCGTAGTCGAAGCTCCACAAAAAACACCGCTTCTCTTTGCCAAAGATTTCAGTTCCAGCTTCGATCATTTTGAAAATTTCCCTGACCGCTTTGCAGCGGCTTATCGCTTGGAGCTTGAGGCTTTTTTTGCGGCACTACAGCAAGGAAAGCAGCCCTCGCCGGGGCCGCAAGATGCTCTGGAAACGCTCCGGCTGGCTCTGGCGGCCGCTCAGAGTTGGCGGGAAAGCCGCCCAGTGAGGGTTTCCGAAATACAGGCCTGAAGCGCCGCGAAAGACCTGCTGCAATGAATTGCCTTCTTCGGCCGGGCAAAGCAAGAGAAAGACAATGCGCCCAAAATAATGACTACGCAATTCCTACGGTTCAACCCTTGAGGTGGAGTGACCAAGGATTTTCACCGTTTGGTTCAACTGCTCGATTTTAAGCGGCTTTTTCAGTACTGTGACGGGACTTACCTGCAAGATTCTATCCAGTACCTCGCTATCTGGGTAGCCGGTAATAACGATGACATTCAGGTCCGGATCGATGCTCTTGGCGGTTTTGTAAACTTGATCTCCGGGTGCGTCCGGTAGCTGCAAATCTAAAAACATCAGATCGAATTTTTGTTTTCGCAAACTTGCGATGGCGTCTTTGGCCGTTCCGACAACGACCCGACTAAACCCGATCTTCTTCAAAAATGACTTAAACAACTCCTGAAGTTCAGGGTCATCATCCACCACCAATACAGTTGGTTGGCCCTGTTTATCCTGGCGGAGAATATCTCGATCGAGTGAAGATTTCTTAATTCTCCACCGTCCGCCGATTTGAATCGCCGGTATTTGTCCTCTTTGGACGAGGTAGTAAACGGTGGGAAGAGGTATCCGTAAATACTCGGCAGTTTCCTTTACGGTGAGAAGATTATGATTAGGAGTTTCACTCACAGGTGATCAATCGGATAAAAAAGTTAGAATTTACAGTAAGACAGTTATGAAAATATGTCCAGTCCGTCAAGCAGCCCATTCCATAACTGGCAAATAACATGCATCAAACAAGGTATGATAGCCGAAAACCGTGCAACCGGAGCCTCTCTGAACTCGGCCAACAGCCGGTTTCGCCAGCGGATTCTAGCCAGATTACCGATTTCAACACGGATAAGGGGGCAAATCGAACATGAAGAATCGGCTTTCATTTTCGAAGTGCTAAGCGCATCTGTAGTCAATCCCAACTATGGAAACACGACTCGAAAAAGATTCCATGGGCGCCATGGAAGTGCCTGCCGAAGCGTTGTATGGCGCCACCACCCAGCGCGCGGTCCTCAATTTTCCCGTCAGCGGATATCGCTTCGGTCGTCCATTGATTCGTGCGCTCGGGCTTGTCAAGTGGGCCGCCGCACAGGCCAATCGGGATCTTGAGAGACTCGACGAAGAGCGGGCCCGCCTCATCGTTCAGGCTGCGGAAGAGGTCATCGAGGGAAAGTTGGACAGCCACTTCCCGCTCGACATTTTCCAGACCGGTTCCGGCACCAGCACCAACATGAACGCCAACGAGGTGATCGCGAACCGGGTGAGTCAGATCACGGGCAAGCCGATTGGGCTGAAAGATCCGATCCATCCCAATGACCATGTGAACATGGGGCAATCCAGTAACGATGTGATTCCGACCGCCATCCATATCGCTGTGGGTGAATCCATTCGCAACGATCTAATGCCGGCTCTCGAACACCTGCAGCATGGACTCGAAACGAAAACGCAGGAGTTTTGGGACATTATCAAAATCGGGCGCACGCATTTGATGGACGCCACTCCGATCAGACTGGGGCAGGAGTTCAGTGCCTATGCCAAACAGATTGAACACGGCAAGCTCCGGGCAGGGAATGCTATCGCTGCGGTCGAAGAACTGGCCCTTGGAGGAACAGCGGTCGGAACCGGATTAAATTGTCACCCGGAATTTTCCGGCCGCGTCATGGGATATCTTTGGAACAGGACTGGCATGGCCTTTCGCGAAGCCCGCAACCATTTTGAGGCACAGGGAGCGAAAGATGGATTGGTCGAGGCCAGCGGCGAAATGCGAACCTTGGCGGTCAGTCTGTTCAAGATTGCCAATGATATTCGCTGGCTGAGCAGTGGTCCTCGTTGCGGTATCGGTGAAATTCAGTTGCCTGCCACCCAGCCGGGCAGTTCAATTATGCCGGGCAAGGTCAATCCGGTGATGTGCGAATCGGTGATGCAGGTGTGCGCGCAGGTGATCGGCAATGACACGGCCATTTGCTGGGGAGGAGCCAATGGGAATTTGGAATTGAACGTCATGATGCCGATGATGGCCCATAATATTCTCGAGAACATCCGACTCCTGACCAATGTCGTTCGAGCATTTCAGGACAAGTGTGTCAGTGGGATCACGGCAAATGGTGCCCGGTGTCAGGAATTAGTCGAGTACAGCATGGCCATGGTCACTAGCCTGGCTCCCATCATCGGGTACGATCGTGCTGCTGAGATTGCCAAGGAGAGCGCTCAGACCGGGAAAACCGTGCGTCAGATCTGCCGCGAAAAACAGGTGCTTCCGGAAGCCGAGCTGAACCGGGCATTGGATCCGGTCGAGATGACCAAACCCGGTGGAGAAGGCTCCGCAGGCGGCTAGCCCGCAAAAAATCACGCGAAGTCCGAAGCGATGAGCTCATTGCGGGCTAGAAAGCTCTTAATCAGACGCTGTGCGTCTGTTTAAGAGCCTTTTTGTAAATTGGTGCATCGAAGCAAATTGTTTTTAAACCCTCCTCTCCAAAAAGCAGTGGAATTTTCCGGCGTAGCCGTAGAGTTCCGCTGCTAGAGCCTGCATCGATCACAAATCTCTAAGGATTTGTGATCAATGCAGGCTAAGGTCAAACAAAGCTCAGCTCGATTCCCCGCTGGATCATTGCAATTTGAGCCTGAATTCTTGGAGCGAGATCGTACTCGGAAGGTGTCTCCGCGGTGATTGTTCGCTCACTATGGTGGAGCGCGAGATAAATCGCTTCCGCAACCATGGGGAACTTCTTGAGATCGATTTTGCGAGCGATCCAACCTTGATTGGCTCTCCGGCCTTCGATGGTCCGGCGAGCGTCGATCGGCACATGGTAGCCGGCCGCCGCGAGGAGTTCACCCCCAAAAGTGGTGAGTTTCTTCCGGATCTCATAAAGGTAAACTCCTTGGGCGTCGTAATCCTCGTGAAGACACATCGCCAGCCGGAATTTTCGGCCGCGCAACACCTCTTTTTGGGCATTAATCCGCGGAATGGTATCCAAATGATAGCAGCGATTCAGATCTCTGTTTTCAGAATCTGTTCTCCGATTGTGCACCAGACCCCAGGGATTAAGGCATGGAAAAATGATCACAGGTATTTCCCGCAGAATTGAGCGATGGAGTTCCGCCCATTGGTAGAGCCCCTCGGTCGAAGCCGGTTCATCGCCGTGAATTCCTGCAGATAAGTAGATTCCGCTTGCACTTTCCAGTGCTGGCGAGATGAAACAGAGCAGCTCGAAATCTTCCGCTGTGCAGTAGACCATGCCTTGCAACCCCGCTTTCTGGGCAAGATTCTTCCACCGTTTGTTCAGAAACGGATAGTCGTGGACCCGATGCCGTTGAAACTCGAAATTCATGCGGCTGCTAACTCCTTCAATAAGCGCTGGTGAATCCCTTCGAAACCGCCGTTGCTGAAAACGACAATCACATCGCCGGGATTGGCCAGAGGCTTGACCCGGTGCAAGATGTCTTCCACCTGGGGTTCGTAGAACGCGGGGATACCGCACGCCTGGATCATCTGGACCACGCGTTCTGGATCCAATCGATCGTCCGGTGGCAGCTGATCCAGTCTTGCCACCCGGGCCAATATGACCACATCGGCAAGCTTCAGCGCTTCCGGAAGGGCAGTCTGAAAAATGGCCCGCCGTGTTGTATTCGACCGCGGCTCAAAGATGGCCAGGATTTTTTGTCCCGGATATCGATATCTCAGTGCGGAAAGTGTTTCACGAATCGCTGTCGGATGATGGCCAAAGTCGTCGATGACTTTGATTCCGTTGACCTCACCGCGGATCTCCTGTCGACGTGCCACTCCGGCAAAACGCGCCACCGCGCTTTGGATAACTTCAACCGGCAACTGGTACGCGAGCGCAACCGAGATCGCCATGGCTGTATTTCGCACGTTGAATTCCCCCATCAGCAACGACTGAAATCGATGGCCGCAAAATACGAAATCTGATCCGGTGCTGTGGTATCGGACATCCGTAATTCGATGGGTAGCCTCTTCTTTGAAACCGACCGTGAAAACCCGGCTGAGCGACTTCGCAACCACTTCTGCGCAATTCGGGTCATCCGCATTCACGAAAATGGCCCCTGTGCCCGGCACAATATTGACCAGGCGTCGAAAGCTGACCTTGATTTCCTCGAGATTCGGAAAAATATCGGCGTGGTCAAACTCGATATTATTGATCACGACGGTCTCGGGGAGGTAGTGCAGGAATTTGGATCGCTTATCGAAAAAAGCCGTATCGTACTCGTCTCCTTCTAGAATGAAATACTTCGAATGGCCAAAGGCCGCGCCCTGCGCCAAGTCTCTGGCGATGCCGCCGATCAAAAAACCGGGGTCGCAGGCAGCCTCGCGGAAAATCCAGGTCATCAGCGAAGTGGTGGTTGTCTTTCCGTGCGTTCCCGTGACCACGATATTGCTTTTTCCCTGGAGGAAAAAATCCTTCAGGGTTTCCGGAAGTGAACAATAAGGCAATTTTCGGTCCAGAACCGCCTCCAGTTCAGGGTTTCCACGGCAAAGCGCGTTCCCGACCACCACCAGGTCCGCGTCCGCCGGGATGTTTTCAGGTCTGAATCCGGCCGAAATCTTGATTCCTTTGGTTTCGAGGAAAGTGGACATGGGAGGATAGACGTTGTCGTCGGACCCCGTAACCGTGAAACCCAGTTCCCGGAAAGCGGCGGCAACCGCGCCCATGGCCGTGCCGCAAATTCCTAAAAAATGGATCCGGTGTACTGTCTTTTGCATGAGAAATAATTCCTGGGCGCTTGGATTGGCTTCCTTTCAAATACCAAGGTGATCGATTTCGCAAGCGAATGGTGAAAGAATTGAGCAGTTGCCGGTGTCAGTGCAGGGGCGGTGTTTCCGTCAACGGCCGAAGGGTCGATAGGGGCGAAGCACCGCCTGCGCCGAGGCTTCCCCGATTGCCGCGCATGTGAGAATTATTCGTCCCAATCGTCCGATACGTGCCCTCTCGAGTGTTTGACGCCGCCAAGAAGAAGATTTACCATCCGGGCAATTCGCGTCCGTAGCTCAACTGGATAGAGCGTCGGCCTCCGGAGCCGAAGGTTGTGGGTTCGAGCCCCGCCGGACGCAATATCTGAAATTTCCAAATTCTCTCGTGCTAGGGTGAGGCTCCGTCCGAACCGGGGCTTTTCGCGTCATCCTGCCTTGCGATATGACCCCCTATGAATTCCTGGGTCCATTGGTTGACCAATCCTATTGAGAGGTTTGCCTGCCGTAGGAGACGTTGGAGACCCAGCGCTGGTAGGGTGAGGCTCTGTCCGAACCGGGGCTTGGCGCGTCATCCTGACTTACGATATGACCCCCTATGAATTCCTGGCTCGATTGGTTGATCAATCCTATTGAGGGGGTTGCCTGCCATAGGAGACGTTGGAGACCCCAGCGCTGGTAGGGTCAGGCTCCGTCCGAACCGGGGCTTTGCGCGTCATTTTGACTTGCGATGTGACCCCCCCATGTCCTGGGTCTATAGGTCGACAAATCCTATTGGGGGGCGACGTCATAGGCAAGGTAAACGGGAGGTCCCGGGTCAGACGGAGCTTCGCCCTACCTGCGCCGGGGTTTCCCGCATCCTTGCAATATAACCTCCCATCGAATTCTGGGTCTTTAGCTCGACAATCCTACAGGGGGTGACGTCATAGGCGAGGTAAACGGAGACCCCGGCTCAGACGGAGCTTCGCCCTACCTGCACCGGGGCTTCCCGCCATCCTTGCGATATAACCTCCCATCGAATTTCTATAGGTCGACAAATCCTATAAGGGGCGACGTCATAGGCGAGTAACACGGGAGACCCGGCTCAGACGGAGCTTCGCCCCGCCTGGACCGGGGCTTCCCGCCATCCTTGCGATATAACCTCCCATCGAATTCCTGGGTTCATAGGTCGACAAATCCTATTGGGGGCGACGTCATAGGCGAGGTAACACGGGAGCCCCGGCTCAGACGGAGCTTCGCCCTGCCTGAGCCGGGGCTTCCCGCGATCTGACTTGCGATTTGGTCCCAATGAATTCCTGGCTCGATTGGTCGACCAATTGTATAAAGGGTGACATCATAGGCGAGGTAACGCGCAAGACCCCGACTCAGGCGCTCAGGCGGAGCTTCGTCCAACCTGCGCCGGAGGCTTCCAGCATCGTGGCTTGCGATGGGACCCTAGTGGGGGCCAGGCATGTACGACAAATTTAGAGGAGTGAACTCTGGTTCTGCTACCGCAGGATGTAATTTCTCTTGAACGACAGTCCGCGGGTCTGCTCCGACTGATCCGCAAGTCATTCTCACCATGATTAAGGCCCAACTAGCATAAACTTCAACCTCTTCGGAGGCTTCGACTGATCCGTATGGCATTGTGATTCCTCCCTCCAGTCATAAAAAGTACGCGAGAGATCCTCTGTTTCAATAGCTCTTCGCATCTGGCCCCAGAGGGTCGTCAGATCTCCGAGGATTTAGCCTCCGCGAACTGCCAGCCCTCTGGTCAAAAAACGGGCGCCAAATCGGAATAGTGACTGTAATCCGCATATCATAAGATTAAAACAGATAGATATTTGCAAATGAACGAAAAAGACGTAACCAATGCCTCCAACTAGGCTGAATAGCGTGCTATTCTAAATTTGTAATAGTCACCACTACAGTGTCTGAAAGTTAACGGCCAAGAGTGGGCTAGCTGCGCCCAAGGCGATGTGACTGACGATCGTCATCTAGTGCACCGTCTCGCAAATCATGGTGACGTGGTTACCAACGACGGGCGCAAGGTATGAAACAAGATAAAAGGAAGTCTCTGTTCGCAATCGCAAAGGTATTCGCCGTCTGTGGTTTGTTCCGTCAGGATTCTCCATTGAAAGGTCTGGAGAACTTAACGCCGGTGGGGGTTGGCTGGATGCCCTAGTTGAAAGTCGGGGACTGAGTTCCAGTTTGCGTCGCACGGGTGCCCCGACCTCTTCCGTAAGGGTCGCGATGCGCAATGATATTGAAGAGCTCCCTATAGCGCTTAGTCATTTTGACCGTTGAAAGAGCAATCTCCTGCATGAGAAAAGTTATTCACATGGAGCAGGACTCATCCCAAAAAGGAGGAGCGGAGGTAACGTTTCCGGTTCTCCTCGCTGCAACTGAAGACATGTCATACTTGCACCGGTCGTAACCGCATTGCTACGGCGGATTAGCGAGGTTGTTCACAAGCTGTTCACACCGTGGACGATATCAGGGCTTACCCCTACTTGTCTTTCAGGTCTGCCCCGGTCGTCCCCAATCAACCAACATCGAGCGATCGCCCTCCGGTTTGCGGTGTTGCTGGATTTTGCTATCGGAGACGCGATCGCCGCCTGATAGCCTTCTCAAGCGGCCCGCATCTGCAGGACATTTTTGGACAATGAAATTTGGGAACTACTTCTCGGACGCTGCTGTGGTCTTGACCTGGAATATGTTCAGATGACCATCTCCGGCATCTCGCTCGAAACTGTGCAAGCTCTCCAAGATTTTCTCAACGAGATGGAACCAGCGAGAGCTTCACGCAAACCGTGCCTTGGAATCCTTAGCGAATTATGACTCCTGCACGACGACCGGGATTTTATCTCCCGGCTTCAACTTTGGGCGACCACGCGTGGTCACCACAACGTTTCCCCATTCGCCGGAGGCCGGAAATCCGCCGATCTGATGTGGTTGATCAACGAGTTCGTTCAGGTCCAGTCGGAATTTTTCAAGGGTCACTGGAACAATGATTTCGATATCGATCCGGTAATTGTTTCCAGCTTCTTTCTCGACGGCGGTCGCTATTGCGAAGGGAGTATCCATAATCTTCATCGTGATTTGCCAAAAAGACGCCGCCGAATTCGCGGTTTAGTTATTGAATCGGCTTTTGGAGTTAATCGGGTTTCGGCACCACCGAACGAGTATCAATGCGAATTCGGATCAACGCTATGCCTGAAAACAGAAATTTTCAGCCTGCCGTTTCGATTGAAAATCTATTGTCATTTCCAGGGAGATATGGTTCCCCGAGGAGTCTCCCGTCCCAGAAAGTAAACGGATGCCCGAATCTCCGGATGCAGGAGGGTGACCTCTTTTCGGTAGAAAAGAGACCGAAATCCATGGGAGGGTCGATATCCTTCGTACCGGTCGAGCGTTTCCCACACGGATTCACTGAGGACGCGATAAATTTCGACCGGCACTCGTCCCGGCTGCTCGAGAACTCCAGGATACCCTTTTTGGCTGAAAAGAAGACCCCTCAGCACACCGTGCGCGTAAAACCGAAGATCTCGGACGACATTGAATCCTTGTCTCGCCAGGCTGCGGCGGCGCAAGGAACCGTAGACAGCCAAAAGGGATGAAGCCGGTGTTGCCATGCCGCAGATTACCGCGATCCTCGAGGTCCACGACTGAAAATCGTTCTTTGGTCGTCAGGACGCTATAGGCGAACGCCGGAGCGAGACTGTGGCGTACGGCAGCGATTGGGATCGAATACCCGAGCGCTCTTGGGCTGCTGGTTTTTCTGGTGTTGAATCAAACTCTGGTCTTGCGCTGTACGTTGGATCGATGTCCAGTCCAGGCAATCGGTGGCCAGTTGTAAAAACGGAGCGATGGCTGGCGAGCCCGTAGTGGCAATGAACTGGAGGCCTTTCAACAACTGGCTGAGCCGGCGGCGATCAGCGCAGCTGTCATTGGCAACCAGATGGATGTCAGTCGGGCCTTGGCTATTGCGACGGCTGCCGCGACCAATGGCCTGGATAAACTGATCCGCGCTTGCTGTCGGCGTCAGGATCATCGAAACCTCGGGGGCCTGTGGAAAGCGCTGATTTAATTCGGGCCAACCCGCGACTTGCTCGTAGGGTAGGAGGATGACGTTGGTCTGACTTGGTGCGTAGATGGGCTTGTGATTTCGGTCTCGGAGTTCGAGTCGCTGGCCGCTTTCACTTGTCCGGTATGCGCCATCAACAAACCGGGCCATTTCTGCAAAATTCCTTGCTCCAATTGCAGCTCGTTCCGCGGAGAGAGCCGGTATAGCCTCGCTGTTCTGTGGAAAAGCACGAATGAATGAGCATTCAATGCCGTGCGCCGCCATGGCCAGGCGAAGGGCTGAGAGAAAACCGGGTGTCTCCTTCGGCAACCCATCTTGTGCTCTCAGAATTCGAGAAGCTACCGGCTGATCGTCACCGGCAAGAATGACTTTCCTGTTTTGCGATAGCAGC
>CAWBYX010000009.1:0-203223 GCA_963793135.1 uncultured Verrucomicrobiae bacterium | reverse complement strand
TTAGGTGGACGCTCCTACCTGGCCTGAAGGGTCAGGAAAGCTTAGCCCAGGGTTTTGCGCGTGTTTAGCGTCTCGTTCTCTCATTGTTCTTCGTCCTCGGTTAGGGATGGAGGGGGATTGCTAGGATGGGGGACGACGCAGAGTTTCCTGATCGTGCTCGTAGTCGTCGTCGTTCCGTCGTTCTCGTCTGATGGCGGTGAACTAAACGAGGACGAGGACGATCACGATCACGATTAAGGCGCGGAATTTCCAGCTCGTGCTCGTGGTCGTCGTCGTTCTCGGTCTGCCGACGGTGAACTAAACGAGGACGAGGACGAGGACGAGGACGAGGACGATTAAGACGCGGAATTTCCAGCTCGTGCTCGTGGTCGTCGTCGCCCTCGATCTGCTGGCGGTGAAGAAAACGAGGACGACGACCACACCACGAGAACAAATGCGACATCACGGTTTCCCCAAGTTTGCGTGAAATATCCAAACTCCAGCACCAGGATTCGACTTGCTTAAGAAAGCTGGTGGCTTCCAAATCGTTTCTGTTATTTTGTCGTCGTTGGCCCTCGATCGAGAGCGAGCAGATTGACGAAATGCTTGCGGAAACACGCGAATTGTCTGGCCGGCAGTATCAGAAAGGACCTGTTTATGTCGAATGCATATGACGCTATCATAGTCGGAACGGGACAAGCCGGACCGTCTCTGGCGGCACGTTTGAGCGAGGCCGGGATGAAGGTTGCGATCGTTGAGCGCAAACTGTTCGGCGGCACGTGTGTTAATACGGGATGCACACCCACTAAAACTATGGTAGCAAGTGCCTACGCGGCCCATTTGGCACGGCGGGCTGCCGACTTTGGTGTAGTGATCAATGGCCAAGTGGGAGTGGACATGAAGAAAGTGAAGGCCAGGAAAGATGCCGTGTCGGGCCAGTCGGAAAAAGGTGTCGAGTCCTGGCTAAAGCAGTTGCAAAACTGTACGGTTTACCAAAGCCATGCCCGGTTCACATCTCCCACCGAGATGACCGTAGGAACAACGCTGCTAACGGCGCCGCGCATATTCATCAATGTTGGGGGGCGCGCTCAAACGCCTCCCATGCCCGGGCTTGATCAGGTCAACTATCTTACCAATAGCTCGATAATGGATGTCGACTTTCTTCCTCGGCATTTGGTGATCATAGGCGGCAGCTACATAGGCCTTGAATTCGGCCAAATGTACCGGCGCTTTGGCAGTGAAGTCACAATTGTCGAAATGAAGTCGCGCTTGATTGATCGCGAAGACGAAGATGTCTCCACCGCAGTGAGCGAGATACTGGAGCGCGAAGGCATCAACCTGCGACTTAGCGCAAAGTGTTTGACCGCAAGGAAACAGGGCAACGAAGTGGTAGTGACGGTCGATTGCACAAACGGAAGTCCCGAGATCAGCGGGTCCCATCTCTTGCTCGCAGTAGGACGGCGTCCCAATACCGATGACCTCGGGCTCGACAAGGCCGGCGTTTCGGTCGATCAACATGGTTACATCGAGGTCGATGATCAGCTGCGCACAAACGTCCCGGGCATCTGGGCCATGGGAGACTGCAACGGGAAGGGCGCCTTTACTCATACGGCCTACAATGACTATGAAATCGTCGCCGCGAATATTCTCGACCAGGATCCCCGGCGGGTGAGCGACCGGATCCCTGCCTATGCACTTTATATCGATCCGCCATTGGGGAGAGTAGGGATGAGCGAGACGGAGGTCCGGAGCGCGGGGAAGCCCGCGCTTAGTCGGAAAACGGCCGATGGCGAGAGTAAGTCGTGCGATCGAAAAAGGCGAGACTCAAGGTTTCATGAAGATACTGATCGCTGCGGATACGAAGCAAATCTTGGGGGCCGCCATCTTGGGGACCGGTGGCGATGAGGTCGTTCACTCGATCCTTGATTTAATGTATGCTAGGGCACCTTACACGGTGATGCAGAGGGCAGTGCACATTCACCCAACCGTATCGGAACTGATCCCGACCATGCTCGGCGAACTGCGACCGCTTGCTAGCATCTAGAAAATCCGCCCCACGCGGACTTCATCTGCCGTTTAGAGGCCGTCGCCGCGTTTTATTCCTGTCTTCTGGGAGACACGCTCTTCCCTAGCCGTTTGCTGACCACTTGATTGATCGCAGACCCAACGACCCCGAAGCGATCTGATTTTATAGTTGGAACAGTCGAAATATTAGCTCTTGTTTTGATTGTTAATCGGACAACCTATAAGCCAGTGTTCGGTATTGAGGTGAATTAGGCAGCCAACGATTAAAACAGCGACTGCTCAAACCGGGCAAATAGCTCTTCTGGTTCGGGAAAACCGCGGAGCGCAAACTTGCCCGTCGAGATTATTGGGCAGCCTGCGGATTAGCCTTTGATTTGATGTTCACGGGTGAAAACAGCAGTGCAGGCGGCAGCGTACTTCGAGATGCGCGCGCAATCCAAGCACTGAACAAGGCGATTGATCGGGCGGAAGGATTAAGGAGCGGCTGGATTCCTGGTCGAGGTACCAGCACTTTTCACTCGATTTCCTAGATTTCCCCTGCGACACCAATACGATGAACATTGTGTCGATGAACATTGCGTTGAATACGCTTACCGCGTTTACGTCTTGTAATTTTTCGGTCAGGCTGCAGGAAGCCGCCGGACGCAGCCATGCCACCGAGCTTGCAAAAGCCGGTGTCGCCTCGGCAATTTGAGGCAACCAATCGGATAAATTTAGAAACAAACAGCCTAGTCCACCTTTCGTTCAATGCCCGCACCCGCAGCTTGGCTCAAATCACCAATTGTCAAAAGAGCGTGCATTTCCGCCCCGTGCCGAGATTCTCGCAGAGATGCTGCTAATCTCGAGTATCCTGTCACCGACACCGCTGCGCATGAATGGGAAGAGGCGCAGGTGACCTGAAACCGATCGGGCGCGGCCCTGGCCGAGCGCACAGCATCATAGATTTTAATGCCTGAAGCCAAACAAAAAGTCAGCAGTGCATGGGGAGATCGCGTGCGCGCCTTGCGCAATCTTCCTCCTCTCC
Source organism: uncultured Verrucomicrobiae bacterium (assembly GCA_963793135.1). Lineage (GTDB taxonomy): Bacteria > Verrucomicrobiota > Verrucomicrobiia > Chthoniobacterales > JAFAMB01 > JAFAMB01. The sequence continues at coordinate 200,195 of CAWBYX010000009.1, read as the reverse complement.
TAAGAATCTTGTGGAACTCCGGCCCCTTAGTCGTTACTTGGGGCGTTCTTCTTCGCATCATCGTGGCTTTTGCGCCCCTGGGAATCGCCGCGGTTGCTGCCTGGATCGTGAACGGCGTCCAAGGTCGCATGATGGGTCAGGAGCTCCGCCCTTATTTCTGGTGGATGGTAGCGTTGGAAGTGATTCTAGCTGTGACGATGGCAGCCTTATTGCGGGTCATCGACTATCTCGATACCGTGCTTGCGGATCGCTACACGCACTATGTCAGCATCCGGGTCATGGATCAGGCTTCGAAGCTCGATCTGACCACCTACGAGGACCCCGTTTTTTATGACCGCCTGGAGCGCGCCCGCGTCCAAGCCACCGACAGACTGGCGATGATCCAGCAGATGGGCCGCCTGTTGCAGCAATCGGTCACTACTCTAGCGTTTACTGGCGTGCTCCTGCAATCCTCCCCATGGCTCTTACTGCTGATGGCGGCGGGGGTCTTTCCTTCCTTTCTCGGCGAAACCCATTATGCCTTCCTTGGCTATGCCAAGAATTTCCGTCAGACACCAGCCAAGCGGCAGATGGACTACCTACGGCAGGTTGCTGCCAGCCGCGAAGGGGCGAAAGAACTCAAGCTGTTTGGTCTGAGCGGCTTCCTGACAGGCCGCTTCCGTCAGATCTCCCAAAAGATTTGTGAAGAAAATGTCGCGCTTTCCCGGCGCAAGCTTTTTTGGGGAGGCTCGCTCGCCCTGGTTGGCACTTTGGGTTACTACGGCTCATATGCCTTCGTCATCTGGCGAGCCTTGGATGGCGCCTACAACATCGGCATCTTCACCTTTTTGACCACGGCAATTCTGCAAGCCAGTTCGAATTTGCAGCAGGCATTCTCCACCGCTTCAGGCATCGCTGACCAGGCATTGTTTCTCACCGATTTGATCGCGTTTTTCGAAATGAAGCCGACTTTGCGATCCAAGCCGGACGCCCTTCCGGCGCCTCGTCCCATTCGTGCAGGCTTTGAGTTTCGCAATGTCTCATTTCGTTATCCAGGAAGCGATCGCTATGTACTAAGGGATTTCAACCTTATTTTCGCGCCGGGTGAGCGGATTGCGCTGATCGGAGAGAATGGCCAGGGAAAGACCACGATCGTCAAGCTCATTACCCGCCTTTACGATGTCACCGAGGGTCAAATCCTGCTCGACGGTGTCGATTTGCGCGATTATTCCATCGAGGATCTGCATCAAGAAATTGGCGTGATATTTCAGGACTTCATGCGATACGAAATGACAGCACGCGAAAATATTGTCGTCGGACGTGTGGACGGCAACGGATCTCTGGATTCTGTCCGGTTGGCCTGCATCGAGGAAGCTGCCCGAAAAAGCCAGGCCTTGCAGGTGATTCGAAAGCTTCCAGAACGCTACGGCCAAATGTTGGGCCGACGCTTTGAAGGCGGCGTCGATCTCTCTACTGGCGAATGGCAACGCATGGCGCTGGCGCGAGCCTATCTCCGGGACGCGCAACTTCTGATTCTCGATGAGCCCACAGCCGCACTTGATGCTAAAAGCGAACTTCAAGCCTTCGAACGTTTTGCAGAACTGACCGCCGGTAAAATGGCGCTTCTGATCTCACATCGTTTCTCAACAGTGCGCATGGCGGATCGAATTGTCGTACTCGAAGGTGGAAAACTAGTGGAAGAAGGAACACATGTGCAACTCCTAGCTAGCGGAGGACGATACGCCACCATGTTTGAAATGCAGGCGGCGAGTTATCGATAAGGCTGCCGCTCCGTCACGATCAAACGCAATGATTAACTCTACATTCGATGTTGGGACGGCTGCCGCGACAACCGAAAAGGAACCTGAAGCGCAGTTTCAGATTGATGAAATCGATGTGCGGCAGAAAGCCTCCAAGGCTGCGAACACCTATCAGGCGCTTCGCCCACCACAAAATCTAGAGTCCTGGAAGTCGGAGTGGGCCAGAACCCAAGCGATGATAGTTCAGCTGCTGAGCGATCTAGAACAGGGCGCAGCAGGCCAGCCGGCCAGGGAAAATAGCGAGACGGACAAAGTAAGCACGGCCGCGCTTTGGCTGAAAGAAAATCCCGGCCTTTTACGTGGAGCCATGCTGGAAATATCCGGCTCAGAACGTGAATTGAATCGCGTCCCCTGCGTGCGCACTGGCGCTCGGGAGCATCCCCGTGTCATCGTTCTTGCACGTAACTTGCTCAGGGCACTCCGTGACCAGTGGTCGGAACCCGGATTCAGGGCCTACATCGAAGAATTCCAGAAGCTGCAACCGCTTGCATTGCGTGAGCTGTTCGTGTTTCCTCCGGCTTTAAAGCAAGCCATTCTCGAAAAGCTTTTGCCTGCGGCCAACGCGCTGATTCAAGGCAAAGCCACTGATGAACAGATTGCACGCATCCCTTGCCTGATGCGCAGTCTGCAGGCGCTCTCGATTACCGGCTGGCGCGATCTGCTTGAGCCTCTGATTGTGATCGACCAGATCCTACGCAGAGACCCTGTCTATGGCCGGATGGACTATGCCAGCCGTGAAGGGTATCGTCGCGCAGTCGCCGAAATTGCTGAGCGTTCCGAACTGTCTGAGGCCGATATTTCAGCAGCAGCGGTGGATCTGGCCGCAAAGGCAAAAGCGGAACCAATTAACCAGGACCGCGCTCGCACGCGCAGAGTGCATGTCGGCTATTACTTGATCGACGAGGGTCGCGAAGCATTGCTCGCACGCATTGGATACTCTCCCTCGTGGATCGATCGTACTCGGAGTCTCGTAAAAGGACGTGCCGATGGCTTCTACATCGGCGGCATTTTAGCGGTATCGATTGTTCTCATCGGGATCATCCTGATTCCGGGCTTTGCCCGTGACTATTCGCTGCTCGGGGTTGGGCTGGCGTTTCTGTTCACTCTGATCCCGGCTTCGCAGGGCGCAGTCGAGCTCGTTAACCATCTAGTGACCGCGCTCTTTAACGCGGTGCCGCTGCCGAAGCTCGATTACAGCGACGGCCTGCCTCCTGAGGCCACAACCCTTGTTGCGGTTCCGGCGCTGCTGCTCAACGAAAAGCAGACCCGGAAGCTGGTCAATGATATCGAGGTCCGCTACCTTGGGAATCGCGACAACAATCTCCACTTTGCGCTTTTGACCGATCTGCCTGATTCGGTTGAAGAGCCGCGCGAGTCCGATGCGCATCCTCTGGTCGAGCTTGCTGCACAGCTTATTCTCGATCTGAATCGCAAGTACCCGGATTTCGGATCATTTCTTTTGCTGCACCGGCATCGCATTTTCAATCCGAAGCAAGGAGTGTGGATGGGCTGGGAGCGCAAACGCGGCAAGCTACTTGATCTAAACAACCTGCTGCGAGGCCACAATGACAGTTTTCCCGTCCGAGTAGGCGACCTCTCGATACTGTCAAAAGTAAAGTACGTCCTGACTCTCGATTCGGATACTCAACTGCCGCTCGGCGCTGCTGCGAAGTTGGTCGGCACAATTTGTCACCCTCTGAATCGCGCCATCATTGACCCTGTCCGCCGTATCGTCCGCGCCGGCTATGGCATTCTCCAGCCGCGCGTTGGCGTAAGCGTCCAATCGGCCTCCCGCTCGCGGTTGGCCGGTTTGTATTCCGGGCAGACCGGGCTTGATGTCTACTCGAACGCTGTCTCTGATGTTTACCAGGATCTCTATGGTGAAGGCATCTTTACCGGCAAAGGGCTCTACGAAGTGGATGTACTGCAACAGGTCCTCGACCGCCGTTTCCCTCGCAATTTCCTGCTCAGCCACGATCTCATCGAAGGCTTCTATGCCCGCGCCGGGCTGGTGACCGATGTCGAAGTGATTGATGATTATCCTTCGCACGTGACCGCTTACAGCCGGCGCAAGCATCGCTGGGTGCGCGGCGACTGGCAAATTGTCCGGTGGCTGTTTAGGCGGGTACCAGACGAGTCGGGTCATCTGGTGCCCAACCCGATCTCCATTGCCTCGCGATGGAAAATACTCGACAATCTGCGCCGCAGCCTGGTTGAGCCGGCAACGTTTGCCCTCTTTCTAGCCGGTTGGTTTGGCCTGCCGCACGGTCCGGTATTCTGGACGGTGGCCACGATAGTACTTCTCTTCCTGCCGAGCTACGTCCAGTTACTTTTCTCACTCATTCGAGCCGCATTCGCTGAGTCGGCCAGTGCCGTCCTGGTGGACGGCCTGGAAGGATTCTATTCCAGTCAGGCCCTGGGCTTGTTCACCTTGGCCTTCCTCCCGCAGCAGGCCCTGCTTTCGATCGACGCAATTATTCGCACGCTGGTCCGCAGCTTTGTCACGCGCCAACGCCTGCTGGAATGGGAGACCGCAGCCGAAGCCGAAGCCGGCAACAAACTTACAGCGATAGACCGCTATCTCAGTGTTGTGCCGGCCGTCTCAATCTTGATCGGACTGGTGCTTGCCTGGCTGTATCCGCATTCTTTCTTTATCGCCTCTCCCATTCTCCTGCTTTGGGCCTTGGGCCCGCGGCTGTCGCTTTGGCTCAATCGCCCGCCTCGCGAAGAGCTGGTGCCGATCAGTGCCAAGGATGAACTGTTTTTGCGTGACATTCTGCTGCGCACCTGGCGCTACTTCACTCATTTCTGCAATGAGACCAACCACTGGCTCCTCCCAGACAACGTCGAAGAAGATAACTGGCAAGTTGCTCAGCGGGTCTCGCCAACAAATCTTGGGTTGCTGTTTAATTCACGCGACGTGGCGCTCGAAGCCGGCCATCTCACCCTTGTTGAATATATCGATCTGACGCTGCACACGCTCCATTCTCTCGATCGGATGGAGAAGTGCCATGGACACATCAAGAATTGGTACAACATCATCACCATGGAGGCCTTCGTACCCGGCCTCATCTCGAGTGTAGATAGTGGTAACCTCGTCGCCTCCTTATGGACGCTGCGCATGCACTGCTTGGAGCTGGTCGATAAGCCGTTGCTCTCAAACCGCCTGTTCCGCAGTGCGGCTGATCACCTGCGGTTGCTGCAACAGCTGCGCATCATCGCTGGCAAGGGCGCCGATGCGTTTCAATCGACCTCCCTCGAGGGGGAAGACTGGATCCAGACGCTGCTGGCTTTTGCGAGAAGTCTGCGTGGTGATTCGCGACCGCCTGATGAAGCGGAGAAGAGCTCTCCGTCTTCATTTCTCACCCAGGCCGTAGCGCACACTCCTGAGGATGAATACTGGATTGCCGCAACTCAAAAACGCTTTAGTGCGGTCGCTCCACCTCGACGGGCAACTACCTCCCCTGGTTGCTGCCGGAGTTCGCTCCCTTGCGCCGAATAGAGGGCCTTAATCTGTCGGCTCCAACTGCCCGCGATCTTTCCCCGCGTAACGCACCTGCCTTTATCGATGAATTGGATATCGCTTTACAGCGCATTTGTCCGCCTGCAGAGGAAGACTCGGACCTCCGTCTGCTTGCAGAGCAGCTCCGTAATCTGCTGCCGGAAACACGTAAGAACTTCATCAACCTGAGAGAAAACCTCCAACGGATCGCAGTCCGTACTGAACAACTGACCGAGGCTATGGATTTCGGCTGCCTCTGGCATCGTGGGCGGAATCTGCTCAGCGTTGCGCTGCGCAACAATAGGGACAAGGTGGATGACGCCTGCTACGATCTTTTTGCATCCGAGGCGCGTACGGCGGCGTTCTTGGCCGTCGCCAAGGGCGATATTCCCCCAAGCACCTGGTTTTCAATGGGCCGTTCCCACACGCTGGCCACCGGCAGCCCCGTGCTCAACTCGTGGACCGGCACTATGTTCGAATACCTGATGCCGGCGTTATGGATGCGCACCTACAGCGACACCATGCTCGATGGCTCGTTGCGCGGTGCTATCGCTGCCCAGCGCGCTCACGCGAGTTCGCTCCATATTCCCTGGGGAATCTCGGAGGCGGCTTATAGCACCCGGGATAAGGACGGACATTATCAATACCACGCCTTCGGCATTCCGGCCCTGGCTCTTTCCCCAAGCGCTGACGACGGCCCAATCATTTCTCCCTATTCCAGTTTTCTAGCGATGCCTTTCGATCGAGAAGCCGCACTGGCCAATCTGCGACAGCTCGCTCACGCGGGCTGGATCGGCGAATACGGATTCTATGAAGGTGGCGACTATCGAGACTCCAAAAACGCTTCCCAGCGAAAGCCTGAGCCAGTCATCATCCGCTCGTGGATGGCGCACCATCAGGGAATCACCTTACTGGCGCTAGCCAATGTGCTATTCGACGGCGCCATACATCGTTGGTTTCACGCCGATCCCCGCGTTCAGGCCTGCGAGCTGCTCCTCCATGAAAAATCACTGCGACCGTCTGCAATCATAGCAATCCGGAACGCCAGCAACCATTGTCGCCATCGTAAGCGGGATGTCGCCTAGCGCATCATGCCAAAGCCCTCGTTGTAGAAAATCGTTCCGCATCCGCTGATTACGTGGATCAACCGACTTTTTGAAGGGATCCTCTTTTGAAAACGCTTGATCTGGTAAAGTTAGCCCTGCTGTCCATGCAGCGGAATTCCTGGGAACAAGGCGTCGCGATGGATGCTTTTTTCGAGCAGCGCGACCGCGATGTGGTAATCGCGCTCGCAAAAGAAGCCGCTTACCGCAGAATACCCGACGGCCGCCCCGCAATGATCCGCCCGGACGAAGGAATAACCGATCCGTGCAGCGTCGGAGAAGCATTGATTTTTTCGTTTCAGGAAACGGACGATAAGGATCTGGGAGATGCGTGTGACTCGCTTTTGAACTGGTCACTCAAATCAGCGCCTCGAAATCACAATGGAATTGTCTATCACGTTCCGAATCGTCCGGAATTTTGGATTGACTCCATGTATATGCTGCCGCCGTATCTCGCAGCGGCGGGCCACCCAAAAGAAGCGCTCCGTCAAATCTATGGCTATCGAACCGCGTTGTTTGACCGACAAACGGGGCTGTTCAGTCATCAATGGGACGACGAAAAGCAGGCGTTTGTGCGAAAAGACTTTTGGGGGGTCGGAAACGGTTGGGCTGCCGCCGGGCTTGCAAGAACAATTGATCTGCTGCCAGAAACGATGTCTTCGCAAAAACAAGAGCTCGTACAGATCGCGCGCGCACTCGTTGACTGTTTATTAAAATATAAGCGTTCTGATTGGCTGTTTCACAATGTAATCGATGACCCCGGAAGCTTTGTGGAAGTGAATTTGTCGCAAATGTTGGCGTACGCGATTTATCGTGGGCTCATCGCGGGATGGCTTCCCGGCGAGTATGAAAAACCCGCACGATCACTCAAGCAAGCCGTTTCTGGCAAGGTGGACCGATTCGGGCTCGTGCAGGGCGTTTGCGGATCCCCGCGTTTTGACAAACCCGGCGTCGCGGCGGAGGGCCAATCCTTTTACCTACTGTTAGACGCTGTGGCGCAAAGATGGGCGTATTCCTGCCAAACACGCCGTTTCGATTGAAATTCCGGCCGCGATGACCGTCGTCGCGCGGGTCATCATGGGCTTGGGCACCAGGCGGCTCCCGAGCGTGACGGCGATAGTCCAGAATCCGCCGACGCTGATACCGAACATCACGCGGCCTGCCAGCATCACCGCGAAATTCGAAGCGAGTGCGGAGGTCATGTTGGAAGCGACCAGCAGCCCGGTCAATCCCAGCATCAGGATCCGGCGATCAACCTCTCCCCGCCCCGATCGTCATGAGTGGTGCGGCAAACTGTTCGAAATATGTCATACCAGCCTTGCCAACCTCTCTATCATGGAGATTCTTCAAGTGCTTGCCGGTCCGATCCGGCTGGAAATCGTTCGGCAGCTGGACGAGTTAGGCCAAAATAGCCGGTGCTCACAACAAATTTCCTCAAGACTTTACAACAGAAAGGAATTTTCTCATGCCCCTCGCCCGCATTGATTTACCAGCCGGCAAGCCGCCTGAATACGGCCGTGCTGTCGCCGACGCCGTTTATGACGCGATGATCGCTACACTCAATGCACCCAAGGATGATCGCTTCCAGGTTATTTCCGAGCACACCCGGGACACCCTGCTCATCGATCCGACTTATCTCGGCATCGATCGAAGCGCGGACGCACTGATCATCCAACTCACCCTCAACGAGGGACGGACGGTAGAAGTCAAAAAAGCCTTTTACAAAGCAGTCGCCGACGGACTGCACGAGCGCGTGGGCCTCAGGCGTGAGGACGTTTTCATCAGCCTTGTCGAGGTGAAGAGGGAAAACTGGTCCTTCGGCAACGGCGTTGCCCAGTACGCATGATCTGTGGAAGGGATGTGGCACGAAGAAGGATATTCGTGGGTTTGCAGTGCCACTCTCGAGACATCTAGGCTGGCTTTTTTGGTACTACAGCTTTGTCTGCTCGACGCCGCTGAAGCGCAGGGCACGTGCGTCTCGGGCGACGATATCTTCCATCTCTTTCTCAAGTAATCCGCGATCGTCGACGCCGCGCAGCAACCGTCCGGCAAGCGGGTCAAAACGGCCAGCGGCAATATCGGCGATCAACGCGGCGGCGCGCGAGGGCGGAATGTTCACTCCATTATCAAAGAGCTCCTGAATGTTAGGGAGATAGGTCTTACCGGCGCCGGAGAGCAGCTGCAGCTCGGTCATCGAGGTCCGCACTAGTCCCGGATCGACGGCGAAGGCCAGCACGCCGCGGTTTTTCGTCGTGTCGTTGAGACATTCAGTAAAACGCATGATCGCCGCCTTGCTGGACGCATAGCCTGATCCATGCGGGAAACTGTTTCCGGTGCCGCCGCCCACCAAGTTGACGATGCGGCCCTTCCCTCGATCGAGCATCGCCGGCGCCACCACGCGACAGGTGTGGAAGGTGCCACGCAGATTGATCTCGACATCCTGCCACCAGACGTCGGGATCGCATTCCCATATCGGTCCGAAGGCCCGGAAGGAGCCGTGATTGTTGACCACCAAGTCAATCGCGCCGAGTTCGCCAGCGACGCGGGCCAGAGCATCCTCGACAGCAAGGCGATCGACTAGATCGACAGGAATGGCGATTGCTGCTCCGCCTATGCCGGTGATGAGCGACGCCGTCTCGTCTATCTCGCTTACTGTCCGCGCCAGGACAGCGACCTTGGCGCCTCCCTGCGCCTGACGAAGCGCGATCTCGCGCCCAATCCCGCGTCCTGCGCCGGTGACCACTGCGACGGTGCCGTTCAGCTCAGTCATAAAAATTCCTCCTCATAGGTGAGCAGTGCGAGGTAATTTCAGGCTCTTGAAAATATCTCCGTTCCTCGCAATAGGCCGTAAACCATACATCATTGCCGAAAGCTTTCCCCGTTCGATATGAAAAGAAACCATTTTCCTCTCGCTTCAGCGATAACATTGGTTGCTAGCTTGGCATTGCTTGTCGGCTTGGGACGGATCCACCTGGACTGCGGACAAGCTTAAGGAGTTCAGGGTCGCTCAAATTATGGGCGCGCACTGCACCGGCATCGAACCCGTTTACCAGGAGTTCCCAGTTAGCAGTGCGGCCAGGTTGGAGCGTAACCGGCCGAACTAGCAAACTTCCTCTCCGACTGTCAACTGAGAACTGACACTGGCAACTGCTTGGTATGCCTACCAAATGAGACGATGCACTAGTACGATCAACTTCGCCGCAGGTTCACTTTTCGACCGCCATCCGACGCGAATACATGATTTCAAACGCTTGGGGTCCGACGCTGATTTCCCCTCGAAAGGGATTATCCAAGGCGGCTAACAGATAGATCAGCAGACCCAAAAGTCCAGCAAGCATGACCGTCATCCATATGTGCATGCTCTGGCTTTTCATATCGAAGAACCAGGTCATCGCGATGCTTAGGAAGGCGCCAGCCAAAACGATGGTCCATAACGGACCCGCCAGACCCCCTTGCACGCTCTGCAGTCGTCTTCCGCGAAATTCCGCGATGGTGTTAAAGCCTCGGTAGACTTCCGCGTAGATCACTTTCTGGCCTTCGGTCGACGGTTCAAATCGGCTCAGGTGCGCCTCAAGAGTGCTCAGCGTTAGACCATCGTCCTCAGGAACAACCCCTTCCCGTTGTTGGGGCCAGGCCACATCGATCACTTTGCGGACGTATTGACGCAAATCTTCCTGAAGTTCCGTCCGATTCGGTTCAGGAAGACCGCTCACGTCTCTGTACAACGTCCCAACCGCCGCCGCTTCCTGGCCGACCCGTGCTTCTACGTCCGTGTAGTTCTGCCACGTCGCAACAGCGAATAGACCCAAAGTAATCCCGTAAAACACGCAAATCGCTCCCAGGTAAGCGGTAACCACCTCGTTATGCGAATGTCTGTCGCCGTGAACACGCTGAACCCATTTCCGAGTCGCATACAAGCCGGCCAACCCAATCGCTACCGTAACCGCGATGGTCAGGACTCCGAACAGCCAGTTCGGAAGGTCATACACCCAATACATATTCATATTCCAGGCCCGATGATAGAGCCTTCCGGAAGCACCGCACAACGCGCATATCCGCCGCTTCACCAGAAATTACACGGAGCGAGGCGGCGTGAAGACTCGCGAAGCAATGGAAGCGACGATGCCCGAACCGAAGGGTAAAGCGGGACGCTTTACTTACCGTAGGCAAGCCGTCCCGGCTTGCTCCTGGGAACGCATAGCGGCAGGGTAAAGCGGGACGCTATTTTGGCCACTTCGGGCCACGGATTGGAAGTCCAACTCCAGACTTACCGCGGCTAGCCGTCCCGGCTTGCTCCTGGACTACAAGCGGCAAATGAGGAGTTCGCGTTCGTAGATGAGTTCCTTTGGAAGATGATCGTGCAGGTCGAGGAAAAGCTCCTCATGTCCAATAACTTCCCTGCGCCACGCGGTGCGGTCCAGGCGCTGGAGCTCCTCGAATTTCTCCTTGGGAAAATCCAGTCCATCCCAGCTGATGTCTTCGTAGCGAGGCTGCCAGCCGACGGCGGCCTCCTTGCCGATCGCACGGCCGCGAGCCCGCTCCACGATCCACTTGAGGACGCGCATGTTTTCGCCGAAGCCGGGCCAGAGAAATTTGCCGTCCTCCCCCTTGCGGAACCAGTTCACATGGAAAATGCGAGGCGTCTCGCTCAGTGAACGCTGCATATTGATCCAGTGGCGGAAATAGTCGCCCATGTGATAACCGCAAAATGGCAACATGGCCATGGGATCGCGTCGAACTTTTCCGAACGCTCCGGCAGCAGCGGCAGTCATCTCCGAGCCCATGGTGGCACCAATGTAAACACCTGCGCTCCAGTTGAACGCCTGGTAAATCAAAGGCATGGTGGTGGCGCGGCGGCCGCCGAAGATAATTGCGCTGATCAGTACACCCTCAGGGTCCTCCCAGGCCGGATCGATGGTCGGGCATTGCGATGCGGGAGCAGTGAACCGCGCATTGGGATGAGCGGCCTTGGCTCCGGTCTCCTTGGCAATCTCGGGCGTCCACTTTTTTCCCTGCCAGTCGAGACACTCCGCCGGAGGCTGGTCGGTCATTCCCTCCCACCAGACCCCTCCTTCGGGGGTGAGTGCGACGTTGGTAAAAATCGTGTTTTTCGCGAGCGAGGCCATGGCGTTTGGGTTCGTCTTAACGGAGGTGCCAGGTGCGACTCCGAAGAAGCCAAACTCCGGATTAATAGCGCGGAGCCGACCCTGCGCGTCGGGTCGAATCCAGGCGATGTCGTCGCCGACGGTCCAGACTCTCCAGCCTTCCTTCTGAAAATGATCAGGCGGAATGAGCATTGCGAAATTCGTTTTGCCACAGGCGCTCGGGAAAGCCGCGGCGACGTAGGTTTTCTCCCCCTGAGGGTCTTCGACCCCGAGGATGAGCATGTGCTCGGCCATCCACCCCTCGTCCCGGGCAATGTTGGAGGCAATGCGAAGGGCGAAACATTTTTTGCCAAGCAGAGCGTTGCCGCCGTAACCGGAGCCATAGCTCCAGATTTCGCGTGTTTCGGGGAAGTGGACGATGTATTTGTCAGCGTTGCACGGCCACGGGATATCTTTTTGGCCAGCCTCGAGCGGAGCACCTACTGAATGCATACAGGGGACGACACGCTTTCCGTGGGTGTCGATCTCCTTGTAAACGGGCAGGCCAATCCGCGCCATGATACGCATGTTAACGACGACATAGGGTGAATCGGTCAACTGAACGCCGATTTGCGACATCGGCGAGCCAATATGGCCCATGCTGAACGGCAGCACATACATGGTGCGGCCGCGCATGCAGCCGTTGAAAAGTTCTTTCAGCTTCCGGCGCATTTCGAATGGGTTTGCCCAGTTGTTTGTCGGGCCCGCACCGTCCTTGGAAAGGGAGCAGATGAAGGTGCGGTCTTCCACGCGGGCCACGTCGCCCGGATCGGACTTGGCATAATAGCACCCCGGCCAAAGTTCCTGGTTAAGCTTGATGAAAGTGCCTCCCTCGACCATCTGTTGGCAGAGCGCGTCGTTTTCCTCCTCGGAACCGTCCACCCAATGGATAGCCTCGGGCTGAGTGAGGGTAACCATTTTCTGGATCCACTTAAGAAGGTGTTTGTTACTGGAAAGCGGCAGGGAAGGATCACGGGCAGGGATCGTTGCGCTGCGTGACGAGTGCTTAGGGTCGGACATTGTAGATTGTTCCTATCTCAAAAATTAGCCTTGGATCGGGGAGTCGCCTAATCTGGCATAATACTCGGATCGTTCTTTTTCGCAGCCTCAAAAGTACTGGTTCTTTCGACGTCCCCGGCATCCCAGGAATTTGAAGGCCGCACCTGGTTGGTAGCGTTCAGCAGGACAGGAGTTCAGGAGTTGCAGGAGTTCAGAAGGAATACCAGCCTTTGAGCCAAAGAGCCGCCGTCGGCCATTCTGAACTCCTGCAACTCCTGAACTCCTGTCTTGTGTCATACTAATTCAGCTTCGGGTTCAGCAGTTCCTGTGATCTGGGGCTGTCCATATTCTCCTTAGTGATCAGGGTAACTCCCGTGTCTATCTTCGCTTCGACCTTCTCTCCTTTGGATGCCGCAAGGCCCGTCTTTACACCCTCATAACCCATACGAAACGGATCCTGAACCACCAGCGCAGCGATCGTGCCTTCTTTCAGGAATTTAACTAACTTCTGGTCTGCGTCGAAGGTCACAAGCTTGATTCTACTTCCGGCCTTATTCTCCGAGACTGCCTGTCCGGCCCCCTGTCCGATGTAGAGGGCGTCCGAGAAAACCCCTCGCAGCTTGGGATAGGCGGTAATCAAATCGGTCATAATGTTCAAGCCGGTCACGGCCTGACCGTCTGCCACTTTTTCGGTGATCAATTTCAGGTCAGGATATTTGGCTGCCAACTGCTCTTTAAAACCTTTATCCCGTGCCTGGAGCGAACCGACACCGGGCAAAAAGTTGATCAAGGCCACCTCGCCCTCAGCCTTACCGTATTGTGCTTTGATCGCGGCAGCCAAGCCGTCAGCAGCAACGTGCCCACCCTGGACATTGTCCGTCTGCAGAAAAGCGGTGAAGCTATTGGAGTCTGCGCCAGAGTCAATACCAATGATAATTGCCTTCTTGGCGGCTTCGTCGATCGGTTTGCCGAGGGCGGAAAATTGGGTTGGCGAAATGACAATTGCCGCGGGTTTTTCGGATACTGCATTTTCCAGAATCGAAACCTGCCCATTCACATCGGACTCTGCCTGTGCGCCGAGTTCATGGATGTCGACATTGAGCTCCTTAGCAGCCTTGCGGGCGCCGGCGAATACGGTCTGCCAAAAGGAGGAAGTCGTATCTTTGACAATGACCGGAATGACAGGTTTCTGGTCCGCGGCAGGGATCTTTTCAACGACACTAGCTGCAGCGATTACTGCGAGCGCAGCAATCAGATTACGCCGGGTTAAAGACGAAGTGATGATTTTCATGATATTAAGGGGGAAGTTCGCTTCGATATTGCGAAATAGATTGTGTTGAGAGATAGAGGAGAAACTTTTAGATTTGTCAAACAAATCTTCCCACTCACCTTCATAGCGCTTACAGAACTCAGGCCAGGGTTGAAACCTTGGGAACCCCTCAAAATAAACGAGTTCGCCCAGAAGGGGCGAGAGGCTGAACTGATAAAGCTTGCACCTATTGCTGCTCCGAAAATTAGAGTGCGCAATTGAGACGTGCTACAATTGGAACTACTTTCGCGTTGTTAGTACGTTCGATCTGCCGCCCCTTCAGGGCGCGTCGCTCTGGGTGGCGGTTCCCAGGGTTGAAGCCTGGGCCGAGTCCTCCTGCCCTTTTCGGGCAGAACCTTCCCGACGTGACTCTCTACAAATGTCCAAACTACACATGCTGGAAGCCTATGCTACTTTACGCCGTCGCGTCGCCAGCGCAGGCTACGGCGATAGCTTCCAGGATGGTTCTGAGAGAGCGCTCAATAGTCCGATGTTTGATGCCTCTCGCCCTTCAGCTTCAGGGCGACCCAGGGTTGAGCCCTGGGATTAGCTGCGGCCGATCATACCGTGCCCTACGGGACGGTTCTTTCGAGGACGCTTTCCCAGGCACTTTGTGCCAGGCTACGATCGGTGTGTCCCTACGGGACGGACTTGTAGACGCTCTGCAACGGCATCTAACTAGGGAGCGCGCGAGCAATTTCGTAAACACCCTTCGTCGGGGCAAAACATCCCAAATTGCCGTTATCTTCGCGTCATTCAACCCTGGGAACCCTCCAAATAACGAGTTCGCCCTGAAGGCGCGAGAGGCTGACCTGATAAAGCTCGCACCAAATGTGGAAATTTCACGGGCGTATACTCCATACCCCGCTGCTACTAGAGGCATAATGGGTTAAGGCGAATTATTCAAAAATCGTTAGTTCTGTTTCAGAAGGTCTTTACTAACTTCTTTTGCCTTCTCGGACTAATAACTTTCTAATGCATGAGCCACTACATCAGTCACTGACTTGGTGCACTAGCGTACGACTGGTCTTCGACTGCGCCGAAAGCGCCGCCATGGCAATGCCGTCGAGATCGAGATGCCCCCTCACCATCGCGGGCGGCGTCAGTGCCATCCATTGGTTGAGCGATATGTCTTGTATTTCGGGACGTTGATCACCTGAACGATCGTCGAGCCGATGTTCTCGATGTAATGTCCCATGATGCGCGGAACGGTCCGAACGTTCGCCTGTTTGAAATCTGGTCCCAATCTTGCGATCCCCGATGTTTTTCTGCCAAATTGTGAAGATCTTGAGATGGGGTGGCCGAAACCGGCCGGACTGTGGATACGATTGAATGAGAATCGTTGATTGTTGGGGCGAGTGAATCAAATATTCGGCATGGAGGAACTGCCCGACACTTTAGCGGTCGAGACGCTTCGGCAAGACGGCGAGTTCGTTATTTCCCGAGTAAAGAGAAGGGACAGCTTGCCACCTTGGCTGCTTGTTTCGCCCGCCTCGGAGCGACCCGCACCGGAATGTTTGGTGCAGCTTGAGAAGGCTTACGCCTTGCGCGACGAACTGGATTCCTCCTGGGCCACTCGACCGTTACGAGCAGGCGTCCTACAAGCACAGGTCGACGCTCATTTTATCGGATCCCGGCGGCATTTTTCTAGATGGTTTCCTCGGAGGTCCGATGGAAGTAATGCCTTTTTTACGGATAGCGCTTGGTATTGCCAGAGCAGTCGGCCATTTCCACGCACGGGGTCTCATTCATCGGGATATAAAACCGGCAAACCTGATGGTTAATGTCACGACCGGCGATGCTTGGTTAACAGGTTTTGGTTTGACTGTGCGCCTTCCAGGCACCCGTCAGATTTCAGATTCGCCTGAGGTCGCGGTCGGCACATTGGCCTACATGGCGCCCGAACAAACTCTAAGAATCGATCGTTCCGTCGATTCCAGGAGCGATCTCTACTCGTTAGGGGTAACTCTTTACCAACTGCTGGTGGGAGCGCTCCCTTTCACCGCCGGCGACCCGATGGAGTGGATGCACTGCCACATTGCTCGTGTCCCGGTGGCCCCAAAGGTCCGGCTGAATGAAATACCAGAGCCTATCTCCGCGATCATCATGAAGTTGCTCGCCAAAAACGCCGAGGAGCGGTACCAGACAGCCTCCGGACTGGAGGCGGACCTCCGACGTGGCCTGACTGCCATGGAAAAGCTTGGGAAGATTGATCCGTTTCCGCTGGCCGCTCACGACGTCTCTGGGCGATTGATGATCCCGGAGAGATTGTACGGGCGAGAAGCGCAAATGAAAACCTTGCTGGCGACTTTCGATCGAGTCCTGGCACGGGGAAGAACTGAACTAGTGCTCGTTTCGGGCTATTCCGGCGTCGGGAAATCGTCCTTCGTCAATCAACTGCGCAAAGAACTGGCGCCTTCCACCGGCCTCTTCGCTGCCGGTAAGTTCGATCAATTCCAGCGAGACATTCCTTACGCTACGGTAGCCCAGGGCTTCCAGAGTCTTATCCGCCAGTTGCTGGCAAAAGAAGAAGAGGAGCTAATCTCGCTGGCAGGATGCTTTGAGAAACGCGCTGAGGCCGGACGGCCAGCTGATGGTGGGGCTCATCCCTGAGCTTGAGCTCCTGATTGGCAAGCAGGTACCCATCCCGGATCTTCCGCCGCAGGACGCGCAGAACCGCTTCCAAATGGTGTTTCTCCGATTTCTTGCCGTCTTCGCCTGGCCTCGGCACCCCCTCGTCCTGTTCCTCGACGATCTGCAGTGGTTGGATGCGGCAACGCTAGATTTAATCAGACATCTGGTAACTGAACCTGATGCGCGGCACCTCCTGCTGATCGGCGCCTATCGGGAAAACGAAGTTGGCCCTGCACATCCGCTGTCGCAGATGCTGGCGGACATTGGTCAGAGCGGCGCCGCTGTCCATGAGATCGTCCTCGGACCTCTTTCAATCGAAAATGTCGATCAACTTGTTCAGGATGCCCTTCATTGTGACCCCCAGAACGCCCGATCCCTTGCTCAGCTGATTCACGAGAAAACGGGCGGAAATCCGTTCTTCGCAATCCAATTCTTGACCGCGCTCTCCGAGGAAGGGCTGCTTGTTTTCCAGCCGGGCACGCAGACGTGGACTTGGGATTTGCGGAGGATCCATGCCAAGGGTTTTACAGATAACATCGTGGATCTCATGGCCGGAAAGTTGGACCGGTTACCGGAAGCGACCCTTGGAGCGCTACGCCAACTGGCGTGTCTCGGTAATAGCGCAGGGCTTCCTTTGCTGAGCATTGTTTTGCAGGACTCGGAAGAGGCGATCGTTGCCATGTTGCGTGAGGCTGTACTGGCCGGACTCGTCTCTGATTTGGACGGCGCCTTCGCCTTCACGCACGATCGGGTTCAGGAGGCCGCGTACGCGCTCATTCCCGAAGAGTGGCGCGCCCAGCACCATCTCCGTATCGGTCGTTCGATCATTGCCAAACTGACTCAGGATGAGATGGAGGAAAAGATTTTCGATATTGTTAACCAACTCAATCCGGGTCGAAGGCTAATTTCCAGCCTCGACGAAAAAGACTTGGTGGCGGGATTGAACCTTCGAGCCGGGAAAAAAGCGAAAGCGTCGGCCGCTTATGACTCTTCCTGTATTTATCTTTCAGCAGGAATGGATTTGATGGGAGGCGAGGCCTGGGAGCGCAGGCACGAGCTGGCGTTTAGCTTGTGGCTCGAGCGAGCAGAATCCGAATACCTGAATGGAAATTTTGACGAAGCGGGAAGCCTGATCGCTGAGTTGCTGGAGAGAGCGAACTCCAAGCTCGAGAAGGTCGCCGCCTACCGCCTGAGAATTCTTCTTCATCTCATGCAGGCAGAATTTCAGCAGGCCGTCGATCGTGGATTGGAGTGTCTAAGCCTTTTCGGCATCGAAATGTCAGCTCATCCGACTCGTGAGCAGGTACAAGTTGAGTACCAAAAGATATGGCAAAACCTCGGGGACCGATCAGTCGAAAGTCTCATTGATCTGCCATTGATGACCGATCCGGAGATGCAAGCCGCGCTGGGTATCCTCTCGTTGATGCCCGCGCCAGCATTCAACACGGACATTAACCTCCTTTATTTGGTTTTTTGCCAAATCGTCAACACCAGCCTGAAATATGGATCGACGGGCGCTTCCGCACACGGCTACGCCGAGTTAGCGACAATCCTTGGCCCGGTCTTCCACCGCTACCATGACGGATTAAGCTTTGGAAAACTCGCTTGCAGCTTGATCGAGAAGCACGGATTCGACTCCTACAAAGCTAAAGTCTATTTCTGCATGCAGAGGGCGATGCTCTGGAAGGAGCCGATCGACTCTGCGATCGACTTTATCCGCCTTGCCATCGCCGCCGGTATCGAGACGCATGACGTGCTCTATGCCTGCTTCAGTTGTGGCCACCTCGTAACGGGCCTTCTGCTCCAAGGAGTTCGCCTTGAGGAGGTTTGGCGGGAATCACAGAAAGCGCTTGATTTTATCCGCAAAGTAAAGTTCCGCGACTTTAGTGGGATAATTCTCTCCCAACAGCGGTTCATTCTGGCGATGCGCGGAGAGGAAGCCGGGTTATCCCGTTCCGCCGACACCCGGTTCGATGAAGAGAGCTTTGAAGCCCAACTGGCGGCGGAGCCAATGCCCCACCTCGCTTGTCACTACTGGATACTTAAATTACATACGCGTTACTTATTGGGCGACTATGAGGCGGCAAATTGGGCGGCCAAACAAGCCAAGCCATTACTGCGGTTATCCGAACAGCATATTCAATCAGTCGATTATTACTTCTACAGCGCATTGAGCGCTGCGGCGCTCTACAAGACGGACGACGCACCGTTGCGCTCCGAACAACTTGAGACGCTTAAGCAGTCGCTGCCTTGGCTTCAAGAGTGGGCGCAGAGTTGTCCAACCACCTTCCTTGACAAATACACAATGGTTTTGGCGGAGATTGCTCGCCTCGAAGGTCGCGACCTCGAATCGATGCGACTCTACGAAGACGCGATCAGGTCGGCGCATGATAATGGGTTTGTGCAAGACGAGGGGATCGCCAACGAACTGGCGACCAGGTTCTATCTCGATCGCGGATACGAAACGATCGCCCTGACTTACCTTCGAAATGCGCGCCACTGCTATCTTTCTTGGGGAGCACTGGGTAAAGTTCGTCAGCTGGATGGGCTGTATCAGAACATTGAACAGCGTGTCCAGGTGCATCCAAGCAGCGCGATTGACGCGCCTTCGGAGCGGCTGGATCTCGAGTCGGTGACGAAGGCACTTCAGGCGGTTTCAGGCCAGATCGTTCTGGGAAAGCTGATCGAAACCCTCATGGTCATTGCCATCGAACACGCTGGTGCCGAGCGAGGACTGATGATTCTTCCGCGCCGGCACGACTACCAGATTGAGGCGGAGGCGAGGACTGGGCGAGATCGCGTTGAGGTTCATCTGCAGGAAAGGGATTTGCGCCCTTCCGAGGTTCCTGAATCGCTGTTACGGTACGTTATTCGGACCCAGCAAAGCGTTATTTTGGGCGACGCCTCGGTCGAGAACCTCTTTTCGGAGGACGAGTATATCCGTCAGACAGATCCCAGGTCGGTCCTTTGCCTGCCTTTGGTGAAGCAGGGCAAGCTGATGGGAGTACTTTATTTGGAAAATCGTTTAGCCCCGCACGTGTTCACGCCCGATCGCCTGGCGGTCCTGGATTTGCTGGCCTCCCAAGCCGCCATTTCCCTCGAGAACGCTCGACTGTACGCCGAAGTGGAGCGCGAGAATCTCGAGCGTCAGCGGGCGGAGGATGAGTTACGTCGCAGCGAAAGATTGATGGTTGAAGGTCAGCGAATTAGCCGCACCGGTAGCTGGGCCTGGAATATCCGAACGGGAAAACTGGTTTGGTCGGCGGAACAATGGCGGATGTTTGGTTTGGATCCGGATGCTGGGGAGATCACGTACGGGCTCTTTACTGAGATGATCCATCCCGAAGACCGTTCTTTCGCTTTGAAAACGGTGGATGAGGCAATCCGAAGGCGCGCCGCCTTTGAGCTGGAGTTTCGAATCCGCATGCCCGATGGAGAAGTGAAGTACATCCAGGGCGCCGGACATCCGATCGTCGAAAAGTCGGGTGACCTGGAGGAGTATGTCGGAGCGGTCATGGACCTGACGCAACAAAAGCGCGCCGAGGAAGAGTTGCGGCGTAAAGAGGCCGACTTGCGGAAGTCACAGGCTGAGTTGGCCCATGTCACGCGAGTGACGACGATGGGCGAGCTTGCCGCCTCGATCGCGCACGAGGTCAATCAACCGCTGACGGGAATTGTGACCAACGGAATGGCATGTATTCGATGGCTTGGTGCCGAGCGGCCGAACCTTGATGAGGCGAAACAATCGGTGAACCGCATCATTCGGGACGGCAAGCGAGCAGCCGAAGTCATCGGACGAATCCGGGCGCTCTTTAAGAAAGAGGGCCCGGCAAAAGAACCTTTGGACCTCAACGAAACCATTCGCGAGGTCATTGAGGTGATCCGAAGCGAGACGGAAAAAAACCAAATAGTCCTGCGGTTGAAATTGGCTCAGGAGTTGCCGCTTCTCCTTGGGGATCGAGTGCAACTGCAGCAAGTGATGCTGAACCTGATCTTGAATGGAATCGAAGCGATGAGCAGAGTCGAAGGCCGGCGTCGGGAGCTCGTGATAAGCACGCAGATTCACGAAGACGCAGGAGTTTTGGTGAAGGTGCAAGACACCGGTGAAGGACTCGATCCCCAACTGGTGGATCAGATTTTCAACGCCTTTCAAACAACCAAGACGGGTGGCTTGGGGATGGGGCTTTCGATCAGCCGCTCTATCGTGGAAAATCACGATGGACAGCTCTGGGCAACAGCCAACGACGGCCCCGGAGCCACCTTCCAATTCACTCTTTTCAATCGAGCTCGTTAGTCATGCGGGCCCTTCGGCTCAGGCGGAGCTTCGCCCTACCTGCGCCGGGCTCCCGGCATCAACCTCCATTCGTCACTCCAGGTGCACGGCAATAACCTTTCGCTTACCCTGCTCTGTCCAGAGCTTTTTCGACCCAGGAAACAATCCCATCAACGGTTCGAAATTCGCTGATCGAACGGGCCTCCCGCGCAGTCTCCCCCGCTAAGGCCATATGGGCAAGTTGAGCTCCGGAGCCAAGCTCAAGGACAACCTGGCAGTTTGACTCTGCCAGGCGAGATGAAATCAGGTCCCAACGGATGGTCCGGTGGATTTGTTCCGGAAGCCATTGAACCATGTCCGCTTTGGATTGGATCTTGAAGGCATTGACTCCAGCGAACACGGGGTTTTTGAACGGACCGCAATCACGGACCCGCAGCGCCTTCCGAAATGGTTCCACGGCGGAATCGAGGAGGGGGGTGTGGGAAGCGATGGTGACATTGAGAATGACAACATTCCGCGCGGATAGAGCGGCAGCAGACGCCAGCGCCTCGGCTTTTTCTGCGAGGCATCCGAGAAGGCAATGATCGCTGCGAATGATGATGGCAACATATCCTTCGTGCCGAGCCGCTATCTCGGCCGCCTTTTCAACCGCCAGCCCACTGACGGCGATGAGCCTTCCAACCGGGGCGGCGGTATCCATGAAATGGGCTCGCGCAGTGGCCAGATCGATCGTGTCTTTCGGAGCGAGCGCACCAGCGCATCCATAGGCCGATAATTCTCCCAAGCTGTAACCGGCCACGAACTGAGGCGTGGGCAGGCGGTCGGAAAGTTCGGCCCAGACCATCGCCTGGAATAGGCAGAGAAGTGGCTGTGCATAGTGATCCTGATAAATCAGGCTCGGATCAGCGCTCGGATTTTCCAGCCATTCAGTAACCTCCGGTGAAAGAGATCCGCTCTCCAAAACCTGCTGCTTCACGCTCCGGCCCTTTTCGGCGAAAGGAAATCGTTCGAAGAGGTCAGGCGTCTGTCCACCCTGGCCGGAACAGAGCACGGCGAAGGAGCTCATGAGTTGAGATTCAGATGGTTGACAAATAGAGTCGCGGCGAGGAGGTCGGCGGCGCCGCCAGCCGTCAGATGGCGGCCCACGAATCCACCAGTGAATTTCCTCCGCGAGGATTCTCCAATCAGGAGAAGCAACGCCGCCTCCGTGCAAAAATCGGCGAACTTGGGTCTGGGCGTATTTCCAGCCCGAATATCCGCCCCGCTTCAAAAGCGTCGTGTCTTCGCAGACTTCAAGGATCGCAAAAAACGCCTGCACCCGGGCCGCTTTCCGGTCGGTTGAGATCAGAGCGGATTGCAAACGCAGGCAACCCGGCTTTGAAAATCGAGGGAAAACCCTTCTTGGCCTCTCCGCGAACGCCGCCGAGTTTGTAGCGATGGCACATTTCCAGGCCGCGACTGGTTTGGAGTAAGGAGTCCGGAAGAAGTATTTCATCGCCCCACGATTCCGCTACGATTCGCCCGAGGGAAAGACCAAGAAGATTGGCATCCGCCATTTGCTTGCCGGCCGCTGCAGTTAGCAATCCGAGACAGTAGATGGCACCGCGGTGGGTATTTTTTCCTCCCGTGGCGTTCAGCATGCTTTCTTCCGCGGCAATGCCGATGCGCTGAAGGTCCAATAGGCTGCATCCCGTTGCTCCGGCTTCCGCCATTTCGCCAAAGTAAGGCTGGATCGCCGCAATCGAGGCCAAAAAACATCCCGCATCCATGTCGGGATGGCTGCCCTGATCGACAAAACTGACCAGACCTGGCTTCGGGTAAGTGGCCAGTTCCTCTGTTAGGGCATTTGCCGCACACCGGGCAATAGACGCCGGGGTCAAATGAACGTAAGCCGGGCTTAGTGCATCGTCTCATAAGTGGAAGGCATACCGCCGTCGGCGATTTTGCCGATTTTCAAGGCGCGAGCGACGAGCATACTTAGATCCGAACGTGAGGAACGAACAACGCAGAAAATCGGCAAAAGATCGGCCCTCCGGGTTGGCTTGAAAAGGGTTCGTCTGCGTCGTTGCTCGTTCGTCACGGATCGCACCAGATACGCTCCTCACTCACGCCTAGCATCCAAACCCTTTTGAAGCCAACGGTATGCCTCCCACTTATGAGACGACGCACTAATACAACGTCTCATGGAGAAGAACCTCCACATCACTCTTGTCGCCCATCCACACAGAACGATTTCCTTTGAAAAGCAATCGTGTCCCCGGCGCTTCGAATTCCCGCCAATTAAAGGAAGCATCGCCGTCTAGAATGATCTCCAGATCGACGCGGTGATCCGTCTTTTGGGTCTCGCTCATCAATTGCCGAAACCTTCGCCAGTCCTCGCGGCGGTTGATCGGAACGATAAGATCAATATCCGATTGTGGAGTGACATAGGATAATCCGGTGAAGTGCTGCCACGCGTAGCTCCCGAAAGTTTGCAATGGCAGTTTCGCCGCCTCGATCGCCGACAGAATCGGACTTACCAACTGGGAGCTTTCGGAAAAAGCCTCCGCGCACTCCGTCCACAACGGCGGTTCGACGACATTGGCCAGCGAGGAGAACGGCAGGCGGAATGCCAGTCGGCGTTTGACAGGATCTGGTGGCAAGGAGAGTCCTACGTAGACAGACTTTCCATCTTCGCTGAGGCAGGGCCGGCGGATGATCACGGGGCGTCCACTGCCCACCCAGTTCCGCAGGCAGACCAGATCATTCTGCGGAGTTTCGCTCCTCAGCAAATTCCGAGTGGCTTCCGGAATCGGTGATCCACGCGAAACTGTGCCGGCGAAGGTATTCAGGCGTGAAGGACATCTTCGATGATGGATTGAGCGGCCTCGCGGCCACCGCGTTCGTGGCCAAGTTGCACTCTCAGGTCTTTGGAGATGTCGCTGGCAAGGAGCTGCTTCAACCGGGCCGGGAATTGATCCGTCCACATTTCATAGATACCCCCCATCTTGTAGAAATTCTCGCTGCCCGGAGCAAAGACGGAGACCTTGGCCGCGAGTGCCTGGAGTTTTTCCAGCGGCATTTTGGTCACCCGCGAAATGGCCTCCAGTTTCATCACGGAAGTCTCGGCCCCTGGAACGGAGACCACGCGGTCCGCCCCCATGCCGAAGCCGATGAAACCGCCGGCTATCGTATTGCCATAAACGATGGCAATCAGTTTGCACCCTGCCAGGCGAGCGACCTGCTCCGCCTTGAGGAGATGCGCGATGTACTCGGGAAGCGCGAGCAGCTCTTCGTCAAGCGCCATGCGCTGGCCGTTGTTATCGACGAGCATGAGGATCGGCCGGCCGGGAAATCGCTCGGCGATATCAAGAAACTTCTCGGACAGGGCGACGACCTCCCGCACACCGATGAAAGTATGGTTCGTCGTCCCCAGAACGGAGACCGGCTTTCCGGCGACGGTGGCTTCACCTGTCACGAGCCAATCGTTCGTGACGATGTTAGAGCCTTCGGTGAAGAGCTGCGTGAGTAAGTCTTGTAACTTCATATTTTTACGACGTGCTCCTTTTCAGCCTTCAGTTCCTGCGATGACATCGCCGCCACCTTTTCAGCATCGAGACCCATCTTCTGCCAGATTTGTGCGGCATCGGAACATTTGCCGTACGCCTCAATACGTCTTTTCAGACGTTCGAGATCATGTTTCAGATTCGCAACAGAAAGTGGCTTTGGGGCCGTCATGACGCGAATAACAGCGCTGCGAAAAGCTGGGATGTGATCATCCACGAGTTCGCTGATGGTTCCGAAAAGGAACCGGTTCTTGCCGCCGGTGGTCCGCCAGACCAGCGCGCGATCACGTGAATCGAAGGCCTCCACCCCCATCACTGTCTCAATGACTTCGGGTCCAGAAACGCTCAACCGCCCCTCCTCCGACGCAATCAACGTATCGCAGCAACAACTTGTGATGCCGGCGCCGCCAAAACATCCAGTGCCTCCGCCGAGAAGTCCGATGACTGGCACTCCGGCTTTCTGGGCGTCAAAGATGCCGCGGATAATCTCAGTGGCGCCAATTTCCCCAGCGTTGGCCTCTTCAAGTCGGACGCCACCCGAGTCAAACAGTCCGATTACCGCGGCCGGCTGGCGTTGCGCAGCGCGCCGGAGCAGTCCTGTAATTTTGGCCGAGTGAACCTCGCCGAGAGAACCGCCGCGGAATTTCCCTTCCTGGGCAAATATGTAAACATCTTTGCCGTCAATCTTCCCCTCTCCAATGATCGCGCCATCGTCGAAGGCGACCGGTGCGTCAAACAGGCCGAGGTGAGGGCTGATGCGTTTCAACGTTGGCGGAATGAATTCGTGGAAGGAGGCCGGGTCGAGCAATCCGGCGATCCGCCTGCGAGCCGTAGCCTCAAGGTAACTGATCTGCGAATTTAAATTCATGGCTGATTAGGAGCGAGTAAGTTGTTCCAGTGCTTGATCCAGGCGGAGGCTTACAACTGGCGGAATCGCAGAGAAGTCGTTGATCGAAAAAAGGACGTCTCGAGGTTTGCTTCGATCCATAAAATCGATGAAAACCGCCTTCCATGTCTCCGAGAAATTGGCGGCCGTGGTTGCGACCTCAAAGCGGCACTTGCCTCCCAGATCTTTGCGTTCCGCCAGGACTTCCAGGTTGCTGGAAGCGACGACGCCTACCACCACGTAGGAAGCCCCTGCCTGGAGCGGTTTCGCACCCCCTGCAAATTCGAATGTCAGATTTTCCATAAATGTCTGGGTTGATTCACCAATTGCGAAAGCGGCTTGGCGGTTGGTATCGCCCGTCCGACCAGCGGACCAGGTCGTGAACACTGCGCGCGGCGAGCCGGTCCCGTGAGGCGTCACTCTTTTGGATACCGAGATCCTCTGCCCGCTGAATCGCTCCACGATCTCGGAGGTTTTCCACCAGTCGACGGTCTCGCTTGAGTCCGACTGGCGTGAAGCCCGCCACCCCCCGAACCGCCTGTTCCCGCTCTTCCGGATTCCGGCAGAGAAGCAGGTTGGCAACACCTTCCTCCGTGACAATGTGACTGACATCGTTGCCGTAAATCATTACCGGCGGCGTGGAAAAGCCCGGCCTTCTCCATGGCCTCCCAGGCATCCAGGCGTTCGACGAACGTAGGTTTACCCGCCGACTGAAACGTTTCCACGATTTGCACGACCAGCTTGCGTCCCTGAGGCATCGGCTCGCCGGCGTGAGCCTCGGCTCCTGCCTTGAGAAAGGCCTCCGACCGATGTCGGCGCGAGCGATTTTCTGATCCGAGGTTTGGAGCGCCTCCGTAACCCACCAGACGATCCGCAGTAAAGGTGGAACTGTGGGCCTGGGAATCGATCTGCAGGGTGGCGCCGATGAACATATCCGCATGGTGTCCCACCATCTGCGCAAAGAAGCGGTTCGACCGCAGGCTGCCGTCGCGGCCCAGCGCGAAGACATCCGGCCGCGATGCGACATAGTTCTCCATACCGACCTCGCCCCCAAAGCACGATATCGCCTCCACAAAACCGGACTCGATCGCGGGGATCATGGTCGGATGTGGATTCAGCGCCCAGTGCGTGCAGGCCTTGCCCCTCAATCCAAGTTCCACACCGTAGGTCGGCAGCAATAATTCGATCGCAGCGGTATTAAATCCAATGCCGTGATTCAAGACCTTTGGGTGGTACTTCGCGTAAATTCCCTTCAGGGCGATCATGGCCATGAGAATGCGCAACTCGGTGATTAAAGCGGGATCCCTCGTGAAGAGAGGCTCCATGTGAAAAGGTTTTGGGCTTTCGACGACGAAGTCAACCCATTCGGAAGGAATATCAACACGACGGACCCGGTCCACGATCTTGTTGGCCTGGACAATGACGATTGCGCCACCGAATGCCGCTGCCTCAGCGATAGGAGGCGTCTCTTCCGTGTTTGGGCCGGTATAGAGATTGCCCTCTTGGTCGGCTTCGTTAGCCACCAGGCAAACGACATCGGGCCTCAGCTCGGCAAAATAGCGCGAGTAGAGTTCGACATAGGTGTGAACATCCCCGATCTTGACCGAGCCTTTCATTACCATGCGTGCCAGGCGGGCGGCTTGCGGCGCGGCGTAGGCAAAATCGAGCTCGGTTGCCAGGCCGCTTTCAAAAAGGTCCAAGTGTTCGGGCAGACCCACGCTGGAGACACACAGTTTAAGGCCGTGTATCTTGGTGGGGTTCATCCGTGCCAGTTGGGCCGCCAGGAAATCACCCTGCTTCTGGTTATCTCCTTCCAGGATGATTCGGTTGCCAGGCTCGATTACGGTTTCGAGAAGTTCCACGGTTCGTTCCGCGACGATGACTTTTCCTTCCCCGAACGCCTGCCGCACTTTGGCGAGCTTACCTTTTCTAATTGCATGCCTATCAAACATAAGTTCTTTAATTTTGCGACGAATGGGCCTGATCTTGGGCCTCTTCCGCCGCCTGCTCGATGACTGCCGCTACTTCCTTGGGATGCGACTCGTAGACCGAATGGCTCGCTCCGGCGATCTCGGTCACATGGCTATGAGCCCGCTCGTAATACCATTTCTCGAGATCTGGATTGATGATCTGGTCCGCCAATGCCACGACTCCCCAAATGGGCTTCGTCCGCCAAGCCGCAGCAGTCAACGGCGTATTGAAAACCTTTGCCGCGGCCAAGACTTGAGAGCGCGACTCGAACACGGCTTCCTGGTGAGGCAGGTCGGGCGCAAAGAGTTTTGGGAAGTCAGCCGGGTTGAGATAGGTGAAGCCATCGGAGGTCTTCTGAATGGCTCCCTCGGTTTTGGCGAGCACACTGGGGGTGCTCTTACCCAAAGTGCCCTCGTCCTCTCCGACATCAGGAGCGTGCGCGGCAACATAGACAAGGCCGACGACATGCGAATCAACCCCGGCTTCGGTGATGATCGAACCACCGTAACTATGGCCAACAAGGATGCATGAATCCGGCTGGAGCTCGAGGACGCGCTTCGCCGCGGTGACATCCTCGCCAAACGAGGTCTCCGGCTCCTGGACCATCGTCACGTGGTAGCCATCGCGGACGAGAATTTCGTAGACTGGCTTCCAACCCGAGCCATCGACCCAGGCTCCGTGGACCAGGACGATGTTCTTGACGGGAGCGGCCAGCCCCGAGGCGGTGGTAAGGCCGAAGGCGATCAAGGCGGCCGTCGCTGACTTGAAACCAATTTTTGAGATCTGAGTTAACATGGTGATATTTTCCTTTTGGGGTTGGGTTGTTAGTGACGAGATATCCCCTAAAACCCTCTGAATAACCCTCTCGATCTATAGCCACATTGTTTATGCTATCTTTTGTAATGGCTAATATTGCAATGAAGCTATCAATCTCTTTGAACAGGATGTGTGCCAATTTCTGTACAATTGCTTGTGCTTGGCCATTAGGTATTTATGCATAGGAAAGACGACAAATTGCGTACGAGTTTTCGAACTTAAGACTTTAGCATCGACCGAGTTCGAGCTTTCGAACACCTATCGCTGCGCACAAATTAGAGTACCCGACTGAAACGTGCCACGATTTGATCCTGCTTCCACGTGTAAGCATGTTCGATCAGGGACGGCTCCCGGAGATCGCTGGACAGTCCGGAAAGCCAAAGGAGCATAGGCTTCCGGCCTGTGTTCTGTTCGCGCCATGGAACAGCGTTTTCCAAGTTGCCACCGAGAATTTGTGGGGGTTGCGTTGTCAGGCGGGGCCACGCGGGAAGCGCCGGTTCGGACGGAGCCTCACCCTACCCGGAGCTTCGCCCTACCTGCACCGGGCTCCCTGCGACTGCGAAACCGTTCTCCCAATGACCTTACCGGAAAGGTGAGAGCAGGGATTTTTGCTGATGATCATTCACCCAGAAAGTTCCTGACCTTGGGCGCAGCTTCGTCTTTGTCGCAGCCGGTCTCAAGGTGTCCGCAGTCGCCCTTTAGCTGCACCATATCAGCGTGAAGGATCCCGGCGAACTCGATTGCGGGCGTCGGGTTCACCATATGGTCCTGGGTAGCCGCCACCACCATCAACTTGGCTTTCACTTCTTTGGCGGCAGCCTCAAAGGAATCGTTAAAAGGTGAGGCAACATTATGAGCCATCATCGCCTGAAGTTGACGCAGCCAATCATTGCCGTCCATCCGGCCAAGCCCATCCGCATCAACTGCTTCGACAAACTCTTCAAACTTATTCGGCGAGGTTTCCCGGACGCGGTATGAGGGCGTCGTCAACGCCAGGTTGTGGATCTCGGCGACAGTTGCAAAATTCGGCTCCGTTATGTAATTCCCTCCATTCCAATCTTTATCTTCTCGAATTGCGCTCTCCTCAGCGCGCCACAGAAGCATATCATAAGCCGTCAGCCGCGGAGAACCGACGATGGCGACAGCTTTGTCCATAAATTCGGGGTACGAGACGATCCACTGGAACGTTTGCATACCCCCCATGGAAATGCCCATGACAGGGGTATTTAGATAGTGGTCATCGCGCAGCGCCAACCTGCCCAAAATTCATTCTCGATCCCTTACAATGACGGGTGGACGCGATCAAGTTCAGGCAGCAACACGACGCTTTCTTGCTCGTTGGAATCGGTGCGAGCAATGACCGCCACGCACTTTTCCGTATCGCTGAGATTATAGGGCAGATGGGGCATATCAGCGGGGATGTAGACAAAGTCGCCGCTTTTGGCGCAGAGGTGTTCTTCGAGTCGTTCGCCGTACCACACGCCGGATTCGCCGCTCAAGATATAAATTCCGGTTTCGTGACCATCATGCCTGTGGGCCTTTGCCCGTCCACCGGCTGGTATCGTCACTACTTGCAAGTGGATTGCATGCGCGCCTACCGACTCCGCCGAGATCCCTGGCGCATACGAGAGCGCTTGCTTGCCAACGAATTCAGCACTGGGGCCGACAACTCGGCACGTCTCCTTGGATAGTGGCGCAGAATTCGAATTCGTTTTATTCATAGTCCAAATTTCGTTCTCCATTAACAAGAATTTGTCGTTCCCAATAAACAGCAGGGTTTGAGAGACTGGCCGTTTCTTGTCCCATCTGCCGTAATCGTGGTTCCAACTGCCGCGTTAGGACAAAAGCGGCAATTTCGTCTGCAGCTTGTCCGATTGCAAAATGACCTGCGTCGAGGACATGGACTTCAGCCTTCGGCAGGTCGCGGCGATAGGCCTCCCGTTCCGAAAGCCCGACCAGATCGTATTTGCCCAGAGGACGAGAAGCCGAGGTTGCTTCACATCGTCAGAACGACACGGAACTCTGCGTGGCCGCTCATCATTCGCGCGTAAGCCTCGGCCGCTTTTTCCAGCGGATAGGTTTCAATCATGGGCCGGACGCCGGTTAACTCGGCGAAGCGCAGTGTGTCCTCGGAATCGGTTGGTGTTCCGGCAGCCCAGCCCTGAATTGTCCGACTTCCAGAAATGAGCTGTATTGGTGTGACTTCAATGGGATCGGATGTCGCGCCAATCACTATGAGCTTGCCGTTCGGCGCCAGACCGTCGATCAACTCGGACATCGCTTTCGAGCTTGGAGCCGTCGCCAGAATCACCTGTGCACCACCCAGCTCTTGCAATTCCTCTGTGGCGTTCGTTGCTTTGCTGTCGATGTACAGGGTCGCTCCGAGTTTCTTGGCGAGCGTCGCGTTTTCGGACCCGCGCCCGATGGCCGCGACTTTATAACCAAACTTGTTCGCGAATTGAATTCCAAGGTGACCTAGACCGCCGACACCCAGTACCGCAACAAGGTCGCCGGGGAAAGCACCGCTGTGCCGCAGCGCGTTGTAGGTGGTAATTCCAGCGCAGAGCAGCGGTGCCGCTTCAACGTCACTGAGACTTTTCGGCATCGCCGCCAGTGCCTCCACGGGAGCCACCAAGTATTGCTGGTATCCGCCGTCATAACTGATTCCCGGAATTTTCAGATTGCGGCAATTGCGAAAATCTCCGCGCCGGCATGAGAGACACGTACCATCCTGGCCACCGTGCCAGCCGACACCGACCCGTTGGCCCTTTTCCCACACGGAAACACCGGCACCTAGTTCATCGATAATGCCCGCAATTTCATGTCCTGGTACCCGGGGATACTGAATTCCGGGCCAAGCACCTTCTTTCGTGAACATGTCACTGTGACAGACCCCACAGGCTTGCACCTTAATGCGCACCTGTCCAAAATCCGGCTTAGGAATCTCGCGCTCAACGATCTCGAAATCGGCTCCCGCCTTAGGAATCTGCGCCACCTTCATTGTTCCTGCTGCGACTTTTGTTATCATAAATTCTCCTTCGAATATCCAAGCTCTTTTCGATGTTTGATTTCTTATCTTTTTCTGAAAACAGGCGGGAGGGCGTCAAGCAGCCTCTCATTGCGACCAAGCCACCGGTATCCTTGAACAGGTTGCGTGCCAACCTTCTATCATTTGTTGCCTGCACACGATCAGGAAACGTTTATGCTTAGGAGCC
Organism: uncultured Verrucomicrobiae bacterium; assembly: GCA_963793135.1. Classification (GTDB taxonomy): domain Bacteria; phylum Verrucomicrobiota; class Verrucomicrobiia; order Chthoniobacterales; family JAFAMB01; genus JAFAMB01. Next base: position 168,999 of record CAWBYX010000009.1, on the reverse strand, counting down.
CGCCGAGCAAAGTTCCGTACGAGTTTTCGAACTTAAGATTTTTCGCTCGACCGAGTCCGAGCTTTCGAACCATCCAGGTCAGGAGTCAGGAGTCAGGCGGTCCTGGAAACATCGCTCAACGTGCGAACAGAACACGCTAAGATAATTCTGCGGGGCTTCGATGGGAGAATGGCTTTTGTCCTGGAGGGGACTGGCTGATCGTAGCCGGGCACGAAGTGCCTGGGTAGCGATGCAGAGAGGCCCCCCGTCCCGGAGGGACGGTTGAAGTCATTGAGGGCACTTGGGGGTGATTTATGCTCCGAAGGTGGCTACAGGGCTGAGTCCTCAAGCCCCATTGTGGGGCAAATCCTCTGATCTGACCCGAATGATGCGGCAAATCACCTCAAGCTTTTGTGCGCAAACGATTAACCAGCAAATCGTCCCGAAGGATCTGATCTTTCAGTTGCGTTAACTCATCAACGTCCCAGTTGCTGCTTAAATATCGTCCCTTTGCCCAATCAGCCTTGCCGGAGCAAAGCCAAACAGCAAACCCGGCTGCCAAATCAGGGTGGTCGACAAGGTTAACGTGAACTTCCTTGGGCATGTTCTTTGCCAAGACCGTGGGAACACCTCCCGGGTGGATGGCAAAGCATTTGATACCCTCCTCACCATGATCAACGTTGACGAATTCGCAAAGACGATTGATCGCGTGCTTAGACGTCTGATAATCCGATGCCGTCGGCCTCACCATTTGAGCGCCAACGGAAGAGATCAGGATCAGATGGCCGCCGGTTGATCCTCTGGCAGATTGTTTCTTCGCCGATTCGATCAGATAGGACATCGTATACCGAATAACATAATATGTGCCTTTCAGATTAACCTCCCAAGTCTTCCACCAACTGGTTGTATTAGATTCACCAATCTTCTTCCATTGATCGAGATACCCGGCATTTGAATCCACTACATCGATGCCACCAAACCGGGCTACACAGTCCTCGATGGACGCCTTGACCTGCTCTTCATCCGTCACGTCGCAGACCATATACTCACACTGCGTCTCTGGATTCGCCTTGCTCACTCGTTTTTTCGTTTCCCGAAGCGCCTCTTCTGACCTTGCAGTGAGATAGATTGCTTTAGCGCCCGCTAGAGCAAATGCCACCGCGGTAGCCTGACCAATACCCTGCGATGCACCGGTGATAAAAATGGTTTTGGTCGATGCAGTCCCTTTCAATGCATCTTTAGGATCGATGGCCGGATATTGCGCGTGATGAACCTTGAGATTCAGAAACTGGGTTTGAATGGAAGACATGAGATTCATATTCTTTGAATGTTCTTGAACAGAAATGCTGTTTAGAAGGACTCTCGAGCCATCTCTTCACTTTTCTCCCAGAGCGCCGCAGCGAAAATAGGCGGAGCCTGTCTCCGATCGCAAGCGGTTTCAGTATGTCCGAGCCAGTCGGTGGCGCCAGGGTTGCCTTGGTTTGCGTAAGCATCACCGAAATAGCAGGCACTTTGTCGGGGTCAATTGGCTGTACGACAGGCACCGCACGATCCCGAATGACACAGATATGGGCGCTTCGCTCGCGCCTTGAAAGACGCGCAAATCCGGAGGCCGAGCTATCCACCAAAGAACCTTCCCGCCATCCGTTAGAGAATTTTCTATAACATCTTGTTCTTTCTCTATTTCCCATATTCGTCTGATTGCATTATGTGTAGTCGCAACGCGTACTTCGGACGTAGGCGATTTTTATGGGAGACTCAATCAACGAAATCGACATCCTTTGGATCACCGGCGGGCTCGGCTGCGATGGCGATACAATCGCGATGACTGCAGCCACCCAACCGAGTCTCGAAGACATCGTCCTGGGGGGCTTACCTGGCATCCCAAAGGTTCATTTTCACAACCCTTTTCTCGCGTACGAGGTCGGCGAGGAATTCATGAAATTCTTCCACGACGCCGCGGCAGGCCGAAGTGATTCCTTTATTCTGGTGATCGAAGGTTCGATCCCCGATGAGGAGAACAAAGCGGAAGGGTACTGGTCTGGGTTTGGCACGGACAAGTCGACGGGGCAGCCAATTACGATTTGTCAGTGGATCGACAGGCTGGCGCCCAAAGCGTGGGCAGTCGTCGCCGCCGGCACCTGCTCAAGCTACGGGGGCATCCATGCGATGGAAGGCAATCCCACAGGCGCGATGGGTCTTTGCGATTATCTCGGCTGGACGTGGAAATCGAGGGCTGGCATTCCTTTGATTAACGTCCCAGGGTGTCCGGTTCAGCCAGATAACTTCATGGAAACGCTCTTCCAGCTGCTGCGGTATGCGGCTGGCAGCGGACCGATGATTGCCCTGGATAAATTGCTGCGGCCGGCATGGCTCTTTTCCGAAACGGTCCATGAAGGGTGCGATCGTGGAGGCTACTACGAACAAGGCGATTTTGCCGAACAGTACGGCAGCAAAATCTGTATCGTGAAACTTGGCTGCTGGGGACCGGTCGTGCAGTGCAACGTGGGAAAGCGTGGCTGGATGGGCGGCATCGGCGGCTGTCCCAACGTCGGAGGCGTCTGCATCGGTTGCACGATGCCCGGATTTCCAGACAAGTTCATGCCGTTTATGGACCAGCCGCCCGGCTCTAGGCTTTCGACCCAGGCGATTCAGTCCTACGGTAAAGCCATTCGTGCTCTGCGCGCATTTACGCAGGGTTCGATGAACAAGGAGCCGCCGTGGAGAACGACAAAGGCCGACCATGAGCTACGAGAGTAAAGCCAGGGAGACAATCGGTCCGGAAATGCCGCCCGACTTTGATCCTGTCGGCACGCTGCTCGATATGGCGCGCGCATTTCTGCCAAGCTTCGAGCTGGCGAGGCCAGCGGCTCAACCTTCCGCAGAACCGGTCGGCTCGACGACGGAAACGCGTTTTCTAAAAGCCGAGGCTCGCTACCAGGTACTCCTTGAGCAACTCCCAGCTGTAACGTTTATGGCTGCCTTTGAAGGAGGGTTGAGCGAAATCTACGTCAGCCCGCAAATTGAGACGTTGCTCGGCTACACGGTCCGGGAATGGACGGAAGCACCGATCCTCTGGTACGACCGCCTGCACTGGGAGGACAAGGAGCGCTGGAACGGGGATTTTGCACGTACCGTTGCGTGGACGGAGCCGTTCCAAGGCGATTATCGCTTTCTCGCGAAAGACGGGCGTGTGGTCTGGATTCACGGCGAAGCCAAGATTGTGCGGGACACGTTTGGGCGACCGTTATTTATCCAGGGCATCGGCTATGACATCACGGCGATGAAACGGATCGAGGAGGAACTACGTCAAGCGCGTGACGAGGCAGAACATGCGAATCGGACCAAGAGCCTTTTCCTCTCGCGAACGAGTCACGAATTGCGAACCCCGCTCAACGCCGTCATCGGTTTTGCCCAGCTTTTGGAAATGAACGAGCGTCTCGGCGATGACGACCAAGAAAGCGTCGACGAGATCTTGAAAGCTGGCCGGCATCTGCTCGAACTGATCAACGACATCCTCGATATTTCGGGCATTGACTCCGGTCAGATGACGCTCTCGGTGACTTCGGTCTCCGTCAATGAATTGTTGGAAGAGGCCTTAAGTTTTATAGGGGCGTGGGCCCGCGACTGCGACGTGGAGTTAAAATGGACGGCGCCTGCGGGTCGCAATTGGCAAGTGCTGGCCGATCCCCGCCGTCTCAAGCAGGTATTCTTGAACCTCCTTTCCAACGCGGTTAAATACAACCGCTCCCAAGGCACCGTGACGGTAGATTGCTTGCCAACGCAATCCACTCAGTCGCCCGCGTTGCGAGTTTGTGTCAAAGACACCGGATTTGGTCTGAGCGCCGATAAAATAGCCCGTCTTTTCACGCCTTTCGATCGCCTGGGGGCCGAACTGACTGGCGTTGAAGGTACCGGAATTGGTCTCGCCTACTCCAAGAGGATGGTCACGGCGATGGGCGGAACCCTGGGGCTGGAGAGCATTATCGGCATCGGGAGTACGTTTTGGGTCGATCTGCCGCTCGCGGAATCCCCAAGCGAATCGGATGGATGAACGGCGAATGAAAACCCTGCGCTCGCATCGACTTTCCCTCCGTTCGGAGGATGCATGCCTTCTCGAACTCGAATTCAATTCAGGATGCGGTCTGGCAAGATGCGTGGCGGAAAGATGGCGCCAGCGGCTTCCGCCTCCGCTCTGCTCCGGACCTGACTGATCAGACAATCAAACAGACGGGGTTGTTTGACTGGTTTGACCAGCATAGGCCTCGATCCCCTTTTGCTCCAACTCGACGGAACCGAAGGCGTGACCCAAGGAGGTGAGCAAAATTAGATGCGTGCCGGCTATGGCCGGATCAGCTTTGATCGCCGCCGCCAAGGTAAGGCCATCCATTTCGGGCATCTGCATATCTAAGAGCGCCAAATCGTACGGTTGGCCTTCTCCGGCCGCAGCTCGCAATCGGTCAAGGGCTTCATTACCGCTGGCGGCGCTCCCCACTTGCATTTTCCACCCAGCAACTTGGTCGCCTAGGATTTGACGGTAGATTTGGTTATCGTCGACCACCAGCACCCGCACGTGCAACCGGTCACTTGATGAGGCGTGCCGCGGTTCTTGCTCACTCGTCTGCTTTTTCAGCGGGACGGTAAACCAAAAGCTGGAACCCTTGCCCACTTCGCTGCGGAGGCCGATTTCACCGTCCATCAGGGTCACCAGTTGCGTGGCGATGGCAAGTCCCAAGCCGGTGCCGCCGTATTTGCGAGTCGTGGAACCATCGGCTTGGCTAAAGGCTTGAAAGAGGCGTCCTTGGGCCTCGATAGGAATGCCGATGCCGCTGTCTTCCACCTCGAAGCGAACTTCTGCGTGCGTATCGGTCTCGTTCCCTTTGGAAATCCGGACGACCACCTCCCCTTTGCTCGTGAATTTCACCGCATTCCCGATAAGGTTGGTCAGGATCTGCCGCAACCGTCCCGGATCCCCGCGCAATCGGGTTGGCACGTCCCAGGCGATCACGCTGGCCAGCTCAATGCCTTTGGCGTGAGCCCGTTCAGCCAAAATGTCCACGCTCATTTCAACCGCTTCGATCAGGTCAAAGTCGACGATTTCAAAGCTCAGTTTACCGGCTTCGATTTTGGAGAAATCCAAAATATCATCGAGGACGGTCAGCAGGGAATCTGCGCTTTTCCGAATGATCTCGACGAAATCAAATTGCACGGGGTCCAATTGGGTGTCGAGCAATAGTTCAGTTATGCCAACCACTCCGTTCATCGGCGTTCGAATCTCGTGACTCATGTTGGCCAGGAACTCAGACTTATATCTTGTAGCAGACAATGCGATGTCCCGGGCGGTCGCCAGCTCGGCAGTGCTTTGTCGGAGTTCAGCTAGCGTCTCCTCCACATGGCGCGTACGCCTGCGCACAGTCTCCTCAAGCATCATGTTTTGTTCGAGGATTTTGAGATGCGACCAGCGTGCCTTGAGCAGATTGCCAACCCGCAGCGTCACCTCAAGAGCGTCGATGGGTTTGGTTAAAAAATCTGTCGCACCAATGGTAAGCGCCTGTCGCTTGGCCTGCGGTGTGGCATCCGCTGTCAGCACCACAATCGGCAGGTAGTCAACCGAACTGATTAATTGACGCAGTTGCCCCACCAACGCACAGCCATTTAAATGCGGCATGAGCCAATCGGTCAAAATGAGGTCGGGCTGCACGTCTCGAAAGAGGGTCAATTGTCGTGCGGGGGTCGGTGGTGGCGATTAGGTTTTCAAACCCGCCGTGCAGCAGGATGCGTTTCAGCAGCCGCACATTCACTTCCTCATCGTCGATGATCAAAATCTTTGACCGCAGCAGAGTATCGTCTCTGGGAGGGAGGAGCTCGTTAATTAAGTTTGGTGGCCCCATGGCGATCGCGATGTCGCTGACTATTGGATTTACGCCAATGCCCAATCCCTCATCGGGGCGATTTTAATATAAAAACAATAAGTAATCAATTTTTAATATTTTCTGTCTCTTTTGGCATGATCGACCAAATGCTTTCCAAATATCTGCCGCTCCTTCGAGTTGTGTCTTAATCCAACGGTTCAAGGCAGGTTTAGAACCCTGGGAAATCGCTATGGAGCGATTTCGGTTTCAAGCTCTTTTGCCTGGGCGGTGGAACGGACTTATTTTGTTGCGTTTCTAAAGCGGCATGAGCATTCGACGCGCTGTTTCTTGCTGCCGGGGGCTCAGTTTCGACGACAAAAATCTGTGTGGACTGACAACGTCCCTCCGGGACGAGGACTGTCTCTGCATCGCTACCAGGCACCGGCACTTCGTGGGCCCGAAAGGCCGCGTGCCCCAAGGCGGCTGGAGGACTCAGCCCAGGGTTGAATGGCGCGAAGATAGGCCGGTTCGGGACGATTCATTGCCCGGAAGTGGGCTTCAGGACTCAGCCCAGGTTTCAACACTGGGACCGCCGCCCAGAGTGATTCGCCCTGAAGGGGCGGCAGATCGAACGTACTAACAACGCGAAAGTAGGTCCAATTGTAGCACGTCTCAATTGCGCACTCTAATTCTTCGCCCAGCAATAGGTGCGAGCGTTATCAGGTCAAACTCTCGCCGCTTCAGGGCGAACTCGTTATTTTGAGGATCCCCAGGGTTGAAACCCTGATCATTATACACAATTTCGGCGGGAACCAGTGACTTCCCCTGGAAGTACCGCTCAACGGTGCGAACGGAACACAGGCTGGAAGCCTATGCTACATTAACGCCGTCGCGCGTCACTCCAGGTGCACGGCGATAGCTCCCGGGATGGCTCTGGAGATCGCTCGACAGTCCAGAAAACCAATGTAGCATAGGCTTCCAGCCTGTGTTCTTTTGCACCAAGCGATGTTTTCTAACTATTCGCCGTTCTGCCCCGCATTGTGTACAAAGCCCAGGGTTGAAACCCTGGGCTGAGCCCTGTAGCCACCTTCGGGGCATAAATCACCCGAGTGCCCCGTATGCGGGGGTGCAAAAGACATACTTTCAGTCCGTAGCCCCCAGTTAACGCAGTTAATATTAATCGTTTGTTACTCAGTAGCTGCTGTTGTTAGGAGCCCTCATCTTCTCCATAGCTCCGTCCATCGTCTTGTTCATGGTTAGCGGAGGGTAATCAGACCGGCCCAAAGTTAATCACTTAATCGTTCCGTTTAGACCGGCTGGAAAAAACAGACCCATGCTTGCATCGATGGCACCATACACGATGTTCAGCACTTCGCGCGTGGTTCGACTGAATGCTATAGAATTTGGGTCGGCGGGAACCAAGTTTTGCTTGCCATTCAAGCGGAGGCCCTGATCCGTGGTTCCACCCCCCTCATCGCTCAAAGTATTGCGAAGAGCGGAAATTTTGTCGGCCGCATCCCGAGTGAATGGGCCAAGCTCGTCCAGCAATGTCCGAATAATCCCAGCATGATAGGCTTCGATCGCTAGAATACCGGCAGCCGCGCCCAGATAATCTTTGCTCGTTATCAATGGAGCAGCACCATGGTATGCCGTCACGCCGACGTCTTCGAATATGAAAGCCCCGATCAAAAAATTGATCCCATTCGCAAAGGGATCAAAGCTATTTCCTAAACCAGCGGCATTCGCTAACACGTTAAAGCTCTGTTGTAAGTTATCGCCGGTTCCGCCACCGCGTTTTGACCCAGCGCGGCACGAAGGAAATTGACATGATTCAACTCATCCTGCGCAATCTCTTCGGCGACGCCTCGGACGAAATCCAGTGCGAATGGCACCTTTGGGTTGGCCTTAATGGTGACCGGGCCACCCCCTCCTCCGATACCATCCACTCCGCCACCGTTTCCATTGATGCCTGTACCGGTTGCAGCCCGCAGATAGTATTCGGCCTCCAGGTATTCGAGGTTGAGGGCGAAATTTAGAATGGCGACGTCCAAATCGGGCATTTCCTGCGCGGAAGCCCGTTGGGCGCCCAGCACCATGCCGCCGCCAGCAAGAGCTACGGTAGCACCCAGGGCGGAACTGGTTCGGCCCAGAAAACTGCGCCTGCTAAACAGGCCAGCCTCGCTGATGGGTTTCTCATTGGGAGTGTTCTTTTCAGTTGAATACATAGACGCTTTCGTTACGTGATTTTTAGACAGGCGTTGGTTTTGTACCAACAATACGTGCGTCCTTACGACAGGTTCGGATGCATAAAACCTGCGTTCCGGTGATTTCCCCTGGGAGAGGGCCGCCGGGTTGAGCAGCGCCGAATAGCATCGAGAAAAAAAGCGGACTGCTTAGATTCGAACCCAGCAACCTGCCTCCACCCAAACCACTTCATTGACCTTCTTGGGGTCACGCTGAATTCTCCGAAACGACTGCACGGGTAATCGCGGCTTACGTTTCAGAACAGTTGGCTGCTGGAGGTGATCTTCCAGCAGGCAAAAAAAGCCGGGAGGCCAAACGCCCCAGCGAATTATAGATCCACTCGAATGATGGCGAGTGATCTTTTCCTGAAAATAAATCTCAGAAGCCCTTCCGAACGCCGTATTTCTTTAGAAATTCTTCACACTTTTGAACGTCGGATTGGTCAAAGGCTGAGTTTCCAACCTGTCGAGCGGTCTCAACAATGTCGCGACATGCAATCGAGCGATGCCTGAGCAAGATCTCTAAATCCTCCTTAAAAGCAGCAAGTTGGGCCCCCTGCGCTTCCATTTCATTTTCGATTTTCTCAAAACGAGCTTGAATTTCCTTCTCGTTCATATTGCAAAGTATGATTCGCTTCGCGAAGGAATGAAAGACTTATCTTGACTTTCTAATGTGAGCTCCATCGGTCAGGTTGACCTTGCCTCTCGGGCGGCGCTTTGTATAACTCATGCTGCCTCTAAATACAGCTCTGGAAGCGTTGGCGCAGGGAGTGCCGATGTTGGCGATGGAACCTGGCTTGGTATCCGCAGGATGATGACCATATTGGTCATCCGAAATTATCCTCGGATGAAAATTCGAGGTTTCCTGCTGCGCCAACGGCCGCACCGACCAGGAACCGCGAATCTTTCTCATATGAATGGTCTCACTATCAGTCGACGAGGAAACAGCCAAGAGGCGCACGCATTTGATCCTCCCCTGATTCACGAAATTTTGCCTCCAGCCCCCGACGATGATGAAGAAGAGAGCACCCAGAAAAGCGAACCCGCTGAGGTAGAGGAAGAAAAGCAAAAGAACGAAGTTGCAAAGGCGACTTTCCGAACCACCCGCGGTTAACCCAGGTTTCGCAGTTTCTAACCAAAAAGGAGAAAGTGAAATATTTTTGGCTCTGAATACGAGGCACTTGCGACGAGAGAAATTCGGTTAGCGCAGTGTGGGACAACCTACCCAGTTTTCAAGGGGCGTTAAATTTGGCATTCTCGGGACAAGGTGAATCTCAAGCGACACGTTGTCCGCAAAAACGGTAAACAACACGTTTACTACTCGTTGAGTGAAACGATCCGAATCAACAGGAACCGGACGGTACAACGCCGAGTGTTAAATCTCGGAGAACTTAATACCACCCAGACCGAACAGTGGCAGCGTTCGATTGAGGTCATTGAAGCGGAGGGTCAAAGTCGGCAACGCCGGCTGTTTACCGATCGCGAAGGTCGGGCTCCGGCAGATGCCGCCGATGCCTGCGAAGTCATTTTATCAAGTTTGTCGGTCCGGCGGCCACGGGAGTTTGGTGCTTGTTGGTTAGGCAGTCGGCTGTGGCAAGAATTGGGACTGGACGAGTTTTTTAGTGCCGTCCTGCACGACCGTCGAGGCAGCGTGGAATGGGCTAAGGTCATTGAGCTCTTAGCCGTTAATCGATTAGTGGCTCCAGAGAGTGAACTGGGCGTTCACCAACGTTGGTACGCGACGACTGCCATGGATGTGGTGCTAGGAACCGATGACGCTGTGGCCGCCAAGGACCGGCTCTACCGGGCACTGGACAAAGCGCTGGAACATAAAGAAGCCCTCGAGCGTCATCTGGCCCAACGTTGGCGGGATTTGTTCGGAGCCAAGTGCGATTTGCTGCTCTACGACCTGACCAGTACCTACTTTGAAGGCCAAGCCGGAGAGATCCCGGCCGCGCGGCGCGGCTACAGCCGTGATTCACGGCCGGATGCTCTGCAGCTGATTTTGGCCATGGTGGTGACCGAGGAGGGCTTGCCGCTTTCCTACGAAGTCTTTGAGGGTAACCGTGCGGACGTCACCACGCTGGAGGAAATCCTGGACTCAGTGGAACGTAAACATGGCAAGTTGGGCCGAGTCTGGGTCTTCGATCGCGGGATTGTCAGTGAAGAGAATCTTAACCTGTTACGTTCCCGAGGCGCCTCCTACCTGGTGGCCACTCCGAAACGACTTTTAACGCAGTTCCAAAAGGAGTTGCTGGCCGAGGACTGGACCCAGGTGGCCAACCATCCGCAGATCCAGGTTAAACGCATCGAGCGCGATGGCGAACTCTATGTGCTAACCCGTAGCTTGGCTCGAGCCGAAAAAGAGCGGGCGATGCGCCAGCGAGTTCTAAGGGGCTTGCGCAAAGATTTGGCCAAGCTCAGTCACGCGGTTCGTAGCGGCCGGGTTCGCCGGAAGGAACTCATTTACACGCGGCTCGGACGACTCGCGGAACGTTGGCCCTCGGCGTGGTCTTACCTCAAAGAGGTGACCCTGAAAACTGACACCGAATTGGTCTGGCGCTGGGACCGCAAAAAATTACGCAATGCTTGGTTCCGAGAAGGTGCCTACCTGTTGCGCACTAATCTTCAGGAGCAAGATCCAGAAAAACTCTGGCGTCAATATATGCAGTTAATCGAAATCGAGGCGGTCTTCCGGACGCTCAAGAGCGAGTTAAATCTGCGTCCTATCTTTCACCGGATCCAGTCTCGGGTCGAAGCTCATATTCTGATCGCCTTCCTGGCTTATTGTCTGTGGGTCTGCCTCAAACAAAAGCTTCGTTCCCTCGGTGGTAGTTTAACGCCCGCTCAAGTCCTGCACACTCTCAAGCAGATCCTGATGGTCGAGGTCTGGTTTGATCTGCGTCCAGGCGGCCAGATTTGCCTGCCGCGCATCACTCAACCCGAGGCGCCGGCTCAACTGATCCTCCATCGTCTCGGCTGGTCTTTACCAGAGCAACCACCACCCCGAATCTACCGCGATCAAAGTCGATTTGTGGGGACAACCTGAGCCCATTTGCGCTATAGCGGATGCTCAACATCAACCACTTACGCGGATTACGAGTTAGAAACTGCGAAAGACGGGTTAAGTATAAGGTTCAACTCATTTGCCGTGTGACGGCGCCATTATTTGCGAGACGGTGCACTCAGAGTATGCGCCCACTCACTGTGAGTTTTGCGACAACGTCAAAAATCACCAATTGAGCCGCCCGGACTCAAGCAGACGAAATCATCATCTCGACAATGATTCATGACCATCGCAAACGACGCCGATCCTACGAATTGGTCGCCAAGGCGTTTGCCGTGGAGGAATACCCAGAGACTGCAAACTTCTCGAACCGGCATTGGGCCTGATGACTAATTGTTCGGCAACGAGTTTTGAGTTCACCCGAATGCGCGTGTCCGGAGCGCTGCCAGCGCTGTCTGAGAGGCATCCGACGTTTCCTCGGGGCTCGCGACGCTCATCTGCAGGTCACGAATGAGGCCGTCGGTTAGCGAATAGACCCAACCACGGACAGAGAGTTGTTGGCCACGTTTCCATGCCTCTTGGACCACCGTAGACCTGCAAACATTGAGCACTTGCTCGATCACGTTCAGCTCGCAGAGCGTGTCCGGGCGACATGGTTCGGGCATCGACTCGAGGAGGGAGGCGTGCTTGAGGCGGACGTCCTGGATGTGGCGCAACCAATTGTCAATGAGCCCAAAGTGCCGATTGAGCAGGGCTGCCATGACCCCGCCGCATCCGTGGTGACCCACGACAAGAACGTGCTTAACCTGCAGCACGTCTACGGCATACTGGAGAACCGAAAGACAGTTTAAGTCGGTATGGACGACAACGTTGCCGACATTGCGGTGGACGAAGACTTCACCGGGCACTAGTCCGACGATCTGGTTAGCAGGCACGCGGCTGTCGGAGCAGCCGATCCAAAGATATTGCGGCAACTGCTGTTTTGCCAGGGCGGCAAAGAAGCCCGGCTCGCTCTTCTCCATCTGCGCGGCCCAGGCGCGGTTCTGCTCAAAAAGTTGCTGTAGGTCTGGCATGAAACTAACTGTTAGATCCAGAACTCACTTGGCATTCCCAACGGACAATAGGAGCTTGCCCTCTGTCTTTCGACTTTCCAGGAGCTCATGGGCTTGTGCTGCTTGAGCCAGCGGTAGCACGCGGCCGATATTCAACTTCAGCCAACCCGCTCGTATCCCCGCGATGACGTCTTTCGCTCGCTGCATCAACTCCTCGGGGGTGCGTAGATAATTCTGTAGACTTCCGCCGGAAACCGTCAGTGCCCTCGGCATTAAGGCATTCGGTGAAACCGGATCGGCAGGACCGCTTGCTGCGCCGAAGATCACGATATGGCCGCGTACCGCCACCGCTTCCAGATCGCCCTTAAAGGTGGTGCTCCCCACGCCGTCGATTATCAGATCTGCGCCCCGCCCCTCAGTGATTCGCTTGGCTTCAGCCGCAAAGTCCTGCTCTCCATAGAGGATGACATGGTCAGCGCCGGACGCGCGCGCCGTCCGTGCTTTCGCCTCGGTCGAGACTGTTCCGATTACGCTGGCACCGAGGTGCTTAGCCCACTGCACCAGCAGGCCTCCCATTCCTCCCGCAGCCGCGTGAATTAGCACGAAACTGCCGGGCACAGGCTGCCGGAATTCATGGATCAGGTAGTGTGCCGTCAGGCCCTGCAGCGGGAACGCCGCTCCTTCCTCGAATGTAAATTCCTCCGGTAGAGGAATCAGGCGTGCGGCCTCGGCAAGTATGGCTTCTGAATAGGCATCCGGCAGACCCGTAAACGCCACTCGATCAGATGGCTTCACGTTACGGACGCCTTCGCCAACGGACTCAACCACGCCGGAGCCTTCCAGGCCTGGAGTGAAAGGCACTTGGCGGGGATAGGTGCCACGACGTTGGCCGACGTCGACAAAGTTCACACCCGCAGTTACGATGCGCACCACCGCTTGACCTGGGCCCGGCGCTTCGAGGGGCGCGACCTCCTGGAGTTTCAGCACTTCGGGTCCGCCTTGTTTTTCCACTCGAATGGCTTTCATAACATGCCTCTGACAGTCGAAGAAATAATACCTGGTTAACGATTACAGATAGCCTGCTGGAGTTGAGGGTGTCATTTTTTACTCCGCATGCATGACCGTCCTTCGACAGTCAAGGAGACTACCTGATAGCATTCGGCCATCAGTTGCGCATAGGCTTCTATGTCGCAGATCTCACTTCTGGTTAGCGCCGGTGAAACGGCAGCCTCTGGCCCTTTAGGGCACTTTGAAGACTCAGCCCAGGGGTTGAAACCCTGGGCTGGGTCCTCTAGCCCCTTCGGCTTCGGGGCGAACCTTCGGAAACTCTCCTTCTCAGGTCAGGCCGATTGGGGGCTACTTCGGCTGGGGGACAATCCGGAGGTAAGGCTTGGGTGCCTTCCAGCCATCAGGGTATTTCCGTTTGGCTTCTTCGTCCGAGACTGCCGACACGATAATCACATCGTCGCCGCTCTTCCAATTCACCGGAGTTGCGACCTTGTGGGTAGCCGTGAGCTGAATCGAATCGAGGACTCGTAAAACTTCGTCAAAGTTGCGACCTGTGGTCATCGGGTAAACGAGCATCAGCTTGATCTTCTTGTCCGGGCCAATCAGGAACACGGTGCGTACTGTCGCATTGTTCGCGGCCGTGCGACCTTCAGAAGTGGTTCCCGCCTCGTTCGACAGCATGTCATAGAGCTTTGCAACCTTGAGCTCCGGGTCGCCGATCAATGGGTAGTTCACCCTGTGGCCCTGAGTCTCTTCTATGTCCGCTGCCCATTTTCCATGACTGCTTACCGGGTCCACGCTAAGCCCGATAATCTTGCAGTTTCGCTTCGCAAATTCGGGCTGCAACCCGGCCATATAGCCTAATTCGGTGGTGCAAACGGGAGTAAAGTTTTTCGGATGCGAAAACAAGATTGCCCAAGCCATCGCCGATCCATTCGTGGAAGTTGATAGGGCCTTCGGTGGTTTCCGCTGAAAAATTGGGGGCTTCGTCATTTATGCGTAAACTCATGTTCGCCGGAAATTAGGGGTCTCGTCATCTATGGGCAAGCTGATATTTTATCTTTGGCAAAAGTTTTGATTAACAAACGCGCTGCGCTGCATTTCGTTGCCCCTAGATCTCTTCCAACAGCGACTCCACAGGGCGGTCGGGACAGAGATCGTGCTCTGCCAACCACTGGTTATTAAAAAGCTTCGACTGGTATTTGTGTCCTGAGTCGCAGAGGATCGTGACGATGGTTTGCCCAGGGCCGCTTTCCTGCGCATATTTGACGGCTCCCGCGATGTTGATTCCCGAGGAGAGACCGAGAAATAAACCTTCGTCTCGCAGCAGTTGGCTAACAATCGTCAGGGCGGATTGGTCAGTCACGCGGTAGGCTCGATCGACTGCAACGCCTTCGAGATTTCTGGTAACCCTGGTTTGTCCAATACCTTCAGCATAGGACTCTCCATCTTTGATGTTAGTATGTCCTTCCGTAAACCAAGACCACATAGCGGCGCCGTAAGGGTCAGCACATACCAGGGCAATTTCTTTCCGGCGCTCTTTGAGATAGAGTCCCGTGCCCGCCAGGGTACCACCGGTTCCGATAGCGGCGACAAAAGCACTAACTTCGCCCGTCGTCTGATCCCAAATTTCCGGGCCGGTGGTCATAAAGTGGGCGTGGCGATTCGCCGTATTGTCGAACTGGTTTGCCCAAAACCACCCGTTTGCCGCGGCCAGGTTTTGAGCGATGTGATTATAGTTTCCCGGGTCGCTATAAGGCTTCTCCGGAACCGTGAGGACTGTCGCCCCCAGAGTCCTGAGAAGACATATTTTTTCCGGCGCCTGCGTTTCCGGAATGACTATCACGGTGCGATAGCCCTTTGCATGCCCGACAACGGTGAGGCCGATGCCGGTATTCCCTGCGGTCCCTTCGACGATCGTGTCTCCTGGTCGCAAGTTGTCCATCGGATTCCGCACCCAGGATGATGCCAAGCGCCGCTCGATCCTTCACCGAGCCCCCAGGGTTCATAAATTCAGCCTTGCCGAGGATCTCGCAGCCAGTCAGTTCGGACAACCTTCGGAGGCGGATAAGAGGGGTTTTACCAATGTGGTTTTCCACCCCTGTATAACGTGTCGAGCTCATTCGTTCTGATTAATCGGCTATCAGCCAGATCGTGTCGACTCTTCAGCAGCAAGTAACGCTCTATTCTATTCTGTTAACCCCGGATCAATGCAACTATCATAACGCTCGCTTTGCAGTTGTCTGACCAGCGCCGCCGTCATGATGTTTTCCTATGCCCCAATACGGTCGATACCAATCACTGACAGCACATTTCGCGGCCGGATCGCATAAGGCGCTGCGAGACGATGCACTACGCAGCACGCCATTCTGGTTTTCGCTCTTTGCTCGCCTCAGCGAGGCCTTTACGGACACCCTCCGCATCGAAGTTTGTTCCGTAAACCGGTGTATCGGGCTGCTGCCGCCAAGACTCATCCAGGCTGCCGGCATCAACACCATCGAAACCTAGCTCATCGACGAGCTGCAGGATGACCGCTTTAGCTTCATTATCATCGCCTGCCACCGGCAACGCAATGCGTCCCGGGGTGCCTTTAGGCTGCCCCAACTCCAGCAAGTCTTGAGCATGGATATTGTTGAAGGCCTTGATCACCGGACGGTTCAGCTGCTGCGCAACCCATCGGCTCTCCGTCGTTCCGGCTTCGATTGCCTCGATACGACCGTCGCGCTGTTGCGGGTAATAATTGCCGGTATCCACGATGACGACCGTCTCGGGCGTAGCCGCGAACAAGTCGCGAGGCAACTTTGGAATATTTCTTTCAGGGATCGTCACGATGACCACTTCTCCACTCCTGGCCGCTTCGCCAACCGATACGGGCTTTGCGCCGGTCTCTGCGGCCAGTTCAGCGAGGGTCCCAGGACCTCGTGAATTGGCCACTGAAACATGATGGCCCAGGGCGGTCAAACGGCGAGTAAGGGTGCCACCAATTTCTCCTGCGCCAATAATGCCAATTCTCACACTGCGTGGGTATAGATTGAGTGTTTCCTCCACCATGTCAACACCATCATTGATCAACATTCATTGGCGGCCGTGACCGGGAAATAATCCACGAATAGTTCTCCGCCTCTTTCAATCAATCCTAGACCGTTCTATAACTTCACAAAGTCGGCTTGAACCCTCAGTTGAGCCGGTACGAACTGGTTAATCCAATGAAACAGCATGGCAACGCGGGAGAGACTCTTGCCGCACCGGACGAGAATTCAAAAGTCAGATTGATAGTCAGTCGTTCCAGAACCACGCCAGCGTGGCAACTTTTCGGTCTCATACTGGCCCTGATATTGATTGCTGGCAGACTTCTTGGAGACGAACCGCCGCAGTTTGTCATTTTTGACACTGACTTTTATGGTCCGGCCAGTTCAGATCTCCAGGCCGCCGCATTACTGCTTACCAATCCAAATGCTAAAGTCCTTGGATTGACGGTCGTGACCGGTGATGGCTGGAGGGATGAAGAAACTGCGCACACTTTGCGACTGCTGGAGATCCTCCGGCGAGAGGATGTGCCAGTTGTAAGAGGCGCGACGTTCCCACTGATTAACACACAGGTCAGACAGCAGGCCTGGGAGAAGTCGTTCGGACTGATCCCTTGGAAAGGGGTATGGAACACGAAGGATGGACCATTTCCGAATTACAAATCGCACGGACCTTTTGAAATTCCCACTCTTCAGGAGGGACTTCCCACCCTGAAGCCTTCAAACGAAAGCGCTGCTGAATTTTTGATTCGCCAGGTACGTGCCCACCCTCATCAAGTCACCATCATCTCGGCCGGCCCGATGACGAATCTGGCTTTAGCAATCCGGCTCGATCCGGAATTTCCCTCGTTAGCCAAGGAACTCGTTTTCATGGGTGGTTACATCGGCGCCGGTATCTCCAAAGCGACCGGGAACCCTGATTTCGTATCGGATTTCAATTTGCTCTTTGACCCGGAAGCCGCCCAAATTGCCATCACGGCGGCGTGGCCAAAGATTACGTCGGTGGCGGATGTAACAAACGACCCAGCGCTGCTTTTTTCGGATGAAGTCATCCAGCAGATCGGTCAAGTGAAAACACCCTTGTCTGAGTACGTAACAAAGTACGCTGAAAAAGGGGTACCGCTTTGGGACGAATTGACAGTGGGAATCTACCTCGATCCAACCCTTATAACAAATCAAAAGGAAGTTCTGATGGATGTCGATGTCAGTCACGGACCTGGCTACGGCTCCGCCCGAATTTATGCGGATGCGGTGGCGCCCCGCCTCGGCGAACGGAAGGTAAACATCGTGCTCGATGTCGATGCGAAACTATTCGTTAAGACCTTCATCAAGGTGATGCAGTGGGAACCACCGAAATAGGCCCCTACCCGAAGGGACTACAGGACTCAGGCCATGGTTTCAACCCATAAGCGGATAATGCGAATCGCATGGGACGTGAAACAAGCCTATCGGCAGAGGGAACTCCGGTTCTAGAATCCTTTAAGCGCTATGTTTTTTCTTATGGTCATCGTGAATGTTTTGGTATTTTTGCACGAATCGACCCTTGGATCTGCGGCCCTCCGTCAATTCGTCTGGAAGTACGCGTTTATCCCCTCCAGGCTAGGATTGACGGGCTCGTCAATAATGCTTCGAGCGCCGTCGGATCTTTTTCAGAAGATTTCTCCGATGGTCACCAGCCAGTTTCTCCATGCCGGCTCGATGCATTTGCTGTCCAATATGGTCGTGCTCTTGTTCCTTGGGCATAAGGTCGAGCAAAGAATCGGGCCCCTGAAGTTTCTAGCATTTTACCTGGCCTCAGGAATCGCCGGAAACATGGTCTATGCCGCCTTTCATCTCAGTTCCCACCAACCCGTATTGGGTGCCAGCGGTGCTGTCGCGGGTGTTCTGGCCGCAGCTCTTTTGTGCAACCCAAATGGAATTGTGTGGATGCCCGGTCTTCCCATTTTTCTGAGGGTCTGGATGTTCGCGCCCTTCTGGTTTCTTTCTGAATTGTTGAATGCAATCAACGAGCAACACGTGCGCTCGACATCGGGTGGAGTGGCTCACCTTGTCCATGTGGGAGGCTTCATTTTCGGATTGGTCGCCGCGACGACTTTTACCGGGGCTGACAGCCTAAAAAATGACCAAGGGCCGTGAAGAAATCCTAACTCGAGTCATCAGAGCTGCACAAAAAAAACGTCTGCGGTGTTGGAGACCGATGAAAAACCCAGTCTGAAGGTCAGCGGAACGGCGCGGTGGTCATTGCGGGGTCCAGGCATTGACGCAACAGGGCGAGGCGTCGACGCAACCTCCCAATGGGCGCATACTCGGTACGGATGCCCCACCACAAGCGGCCAAAACCCGTGGGAATCACCAACCGGCTTTGGGCCAGTTCCCAGATAAGAGGCCGGTTGTAGCCGGCGAGAAATGCCGCCGCCATCGCTGGCAGGTTTTCCTCGGCCACAGAACCAAGCAGGTCGAGCAGAAAAACCGTTATGTCATCTGCGTGCCGGTCATCGGGCGAAGATGTTGCGGCATGAACCGTTTCGAAGTCGATCAAACGCACCTGGTGGTTGCTTTGGTCGAAGATCACGTTGCCGAAGTTTGGATCGCCGTGCGACCAAGGGCCTCCGAAATAAGGCGAAAACAGCCCATGCACTCGGCGGAATTCCAAGCCTGCAGCGTAGAGCGCACCTTCCTCCAGCCTGCCTTCCTCGTGGAGGGTCTCTAAGTCAGTGCCGGGCAAGCGCTCAAGCCATACGCAACCATCGTCTTCAGAAAACGCCAAAAACTCTTCCCCGTTTAACAAGCGAAAACTGGCAACTTCCTGTTCCCGCCATACCCAAGCATTTTCCGCTACGGAAATCGGGTTCCCAGCCAACCGGAAGAACAAGTTTGCACCAAGAGCCACCATCCTGCTTCCCCGCCGACGCCGTTTGACCCACATCAACTTACCGTCCCGGCTCCTCAGCCGCATCTCGTTGATTCGAACTCTGTCGATCATTGCCCCGGCAAACCGAAAAGTGCGCGCAACTAAATTCAAAGGCATGCTTTAATAAAATTCACAAACCCAGTAGAACGAACATCGTCTGTTGGCAAACCGCTAACGAACTAAGAGGTATTCGAATGGTCGAGTTCACCCGGATGCACCTGTTCGCAGCGCGCCGCGAGCGCCATCTGAAAGGGCTTCCGAAGCCTCGTCCGGCTTCCGGACGCTCGTCCGCAGGTTGCCATGGCGTTCAGCCCAGGCTTTGAGCGGATCTGGCCTGAGTCAAAAAGCGGCTTCCGGAGTACTTGGAACGCAAACCGGACGACACCGAGGCAGACATCAACTCTTCCCCCTTTTTCGCAAAGTCGATAATTTCCCGTTCTTTCAAGTGATCCTTCAGTGAGGAATTTAAAATTCCTGGCGGGCAACGTCATTACCGATGGCGACATCAATTCCGTTACTCAACACCTTACTAAGGAGCTCTCAATGGAGTTTTATGCTCTCGGGACCTTGTGATTACGGATGTTTCCGATGAGATATTAAAGAGTCGGACAGGAGGCAACTCTCTGCGTGCAATGTTGAATTAGCGTGAGTAACCAGGATGCTAAAAAATGAGTGGATGGATTAACAAATGGATTGTCCCGCTGCTAATCGTGTTTGTTACATTAGTGGCATTATCCATCGCTGCTTTTGTAGGTTTTGGCGTTCACCTATTACACTAAAGTTAACTATCATCCTTTAGCTGGTTTGCTTCAGTTAGTCACATCTTCCTTTTGGGACGATCAAGTAGTAGAGCGGTGCCGGGGTTGATTTCTGATCGCCGAGGTCACAATATAGTACAAATTATTTGAGCACTAACTAAGTCATTCCTCGCCGGCGTTATGGTGGCTAAGCGCGATCTTTTCCACATGATTCCAGGCACTTCGTACCCTGGGGTTGGACATTAGGGAGAAGGGCGAGCTACAGGGCTGAGGGTTTACCTGGGACCCTCGGCAGAGTAAGGTGACTCGCACCAGGGCGTCAGGCCCAGCGTGTTCATGACCCTGATTGGTACTTCATCTCCGTCAGACGGGCTGACATTGAACGGCGAGTCTCCTGCCCCTTGCTCGCGATTGACCCTCGCCTGTCGTGACGTTCGAGCCCACGTACTGATGCGCCCAGGGTTGGTCGTTGCGAGTCGTTCACCGTGCGAGAATCTGTTGGGTGACGTTGTGGGGCGAGGCCAACCGGTAAGCCCCGGCTCAGGCGGAGCTTCGCCCTACCTGAACCGGCGCTTCTCGCGTGACCCTCGCGCGCGTTGCACTTGGCGTGCGCTTCCAAGACCAGCAAACGCTCCGCCGTTCCTTCGGAGTTTTCCCCCGCTGGTATTCGATTCCCGGGACTCTTCACGCTCCACCAAATATGCTTGCCGCGTGGCCGTTCGCGGTTACTGTCTATGCCCAGTAACCTACCGAACTTTGCCCCGCATGATCCGCAAATGCTTAAGTTGGCAAAGTTTTTACGGGCATCCAATGAGAGTCGGAGAATTTTATGAAACAGGCGCTGTAATCCAGGGATCTTGGGACCTGGACCCTTATTCATTTCGGTTCCGTGCGATGAAAACCAAAGGCTTTACGCTGATCGAATTAGTGACCGCCTGTACGCTTTTGCTCATGCTGTCGACGATCGCGACGACTTCAACGTTCAATTTCATTCAAGCTACAGCGAACCTGAAAGCGCAGTACAAAAACATACGAAGCATCATGCTTTTGCACGATGCTCTTGTTCAGGCGAAAATGAACTATGCAACGGATCTAGCCTTGGAATCTAACACAGCGGATCCTAAGAATGTACAGGAAGCCAAAGATGAGATACAGCGTTGGAATCTGTTAGCACAACAAAACGACAGCACGGACTTAATAGCTCGGCTAATAAGCCCAGATACGAACTTTACAGATCCCCCGCTGGCTCCTTCTTCCGTTCCTCCTCCCAAATCGTATCTCCCGGCGTCGGTCAACGGCGTGCAAATCACAGATATGAACTCCTTACTGAAAGCCTACCAGCTTACAGATAATGGTACGACGACCGGAAATATCGTTGCTACCATAACGGTTGGATCGATGTTGGACCTTACGACCGGGATGCGCCCAACGCTGCCGATCATAGATTGGAACAGCGGTACGCCTCAAGAAATTCAATTCTGAAGACAAAAGCAGGCAATCCGTCCCGGCTTGCTCCAGCCGGCCCTCACAACCGAAGAGGTAAGGCGGGACGCCTTACTTACTTCAGTTTTTTTTCTGCGCGGACGGTGGTGGAGTGATGGTCGGGATCTGCGGCTTCTTTGTTGGTGCCGTTTGCGGATTCGCTGTTCCGATCTGCGGGTTCTGATCAGGTGGCGCTAAACGGAATCTCACCGGTCCCTTTTCGCTTCCGTTAGAAATCACCGCCTCGAACAACTTTGGATCTGCGTTGGGATGAATCTCTACGATTCGGAAATGGTCTTTGTTGGGTTCGTATGTAACCCTCTGCACGTCATTCGTCTCCGTATTTTGGACAAAGATGACAATCTCTCCGGCGTCATCCAGCCAACTCACTAAAACCAATTTATCAAGGAGGTTGTCTTTGTACTCGCCGAGAATAGTGGATTTGACTGATTTATCCAGAAACGGGTCGCGAGGGGACCGAGAGTAACCGTACGGAGTGAAGTTCGGCAGATCCTTAACCTCTCGCGGGAACAGTTTTGCATCAGCCCCCTGCTTTGCGGACTGGGGCGGATTGTCCTGGCCGTAGCTCAAACCGGTATACAAAAGGAGCGCCAGAAGACACGGCGCGGTCGTTATGATCGAGATCATTGGCGTCCTCGCAAGTTCGAAAAAATTCCGGTGAAAGCGATTGGACCGGGGCTCAGCGCAAAAGGCGGGCTTTTGGATCTCAGGTCGATCTCGATAAATCGGCCGAGCGGGTATTGGTTTTCCAGCGCGGAAATCGCCGGCATCAGCCGATGATACTCAAGCGCGGTGCTACTCAGTCTATAAGTCCAAATCTTCGCGCCTTTATTCGTTGCCGCCTCCTGTGGTGAGATTTGAACCCCAAGAGAAAAAAGCTCTCCGAAAGTCTCCGGGCCGATTGCCAGCGGTTCCGGGGTATAGCCGCTTAACAAAAGGGCTGCTTTCTTTTCAAAGGCGTCTTTGTTGAGCTTGAACCTTTGCAGCGCCGCCTCCCGCAGCGCGATGCTCAGGGTCATTTTGCTGTTTTGCACGATTTGGCCTTGGTATTGATCAAAACGGGCGACCACAAAAAACATCTCCATAGCCACAATTGTTAGTCCGACCACTAAAAAGACCAAGAAAGCGGCAAGCGAATGTCTCATTGGCTAGCGTAATGAATTTTCAGATCGAACCGAGCAAAGGCTTCCGCCCCCTGAACCACTGCGTTTTTAGCAATTTCAACGTTTGCGCCCTTAGGCAACTTTTCCTCCAAGGTTTTCGTGAAATCGGTGAGGAGAGCGGTAGGATTCAGGTTGGCAGCCTTGATTGCACCGGTGAGAAGGATTGTGAAATCGTCTTTACTGTTTGGATCATTGGGATCGAAATGGTTTGAGAGCCGTAGCTCGATTAGTCCCGCCCTTTCATCCGCAGAGAACGCCTCCTCAATGTTCCTAATCAGCCGGGTAGCAGGAGTTCGGTTCAGGATCAGCGGCTTGAGCGAGGTGATAATTCCCAGTTTCCGCAGCAGCGGAGTATGTTGTTCCTCCTCGGCCGCCAACCGTGTGAGACGCAATTCAAGAGCCTGCGTCTCCGGAGCTATTCTCTTTTCTGCGCTCAATAATGCACTGGCTGCCGCCACCACGAAAAGCTGCGCCACAATAACAATGACGACAATCGTAAAGGTCCCCCGGTAAAGCTTGTCGCTGCGGTACCGCTGGCGGTTCTGCTCTCTCCGACTGGTAAACAATCCGTAAGCGACCATCGACGTTAGTGGTAAGGATTCGGGGGAACGATACAAAGAGCTCGGTAAAGAGCAAACGCCTCGATCGGGGCGGCCCTGTAGCCCTCAATGATCTCCTGGAGATCCATAACCTCCGAATCGTTGGTGGATACGACAGGGATTGAAAAGTCCCTGGCCTCGTTCGCGAGCTCAGCGCTGGAGAGATCCGAACTGATAAATCGAGCCGGGTGCTGGGCTACTTCCGCGAATGTATCTCCAAAACTCCCGATTATGGCGTCGATCTGGGTAGCCCCTAGCCTTTTGATTGGGTCGACCCTGGTAATGAGCCTGATCTCACCCTCATGGGTCAGGGCAATGACAGTGTGATTGGTCGTTAAGACAACGTGAAATCCCGTTGGGCTCAAGGTGATGGATTGTTCCAGGAGCACCAGCGCAAGAGGGAGGATGGCCGAAACAGTGGACCGAAGGTGGCGAGACCAACCCTCCAAGTTCTTAATGACGCTTTTAGGCAAACCCAAGAGGATGGAAACCGAAGTCGTATCCTGTTCAATCGGCTCCAACTTCGAATTGACCAATTCCCAATCCGCCAAATCCGCTTGAAGAACGCTCGGAACGAGCTCCAAGACTCTGCGTGTGGTCAACTCTGTCGTGCTACCGTACTTGAGCGAGTCGATCTGGTGAATCTGCACTTCGGGTGTATCAACCACGAAGATCCATTCAAACGAGTGATTGACGTATCGATCAGCCAGGGCTTTCCTGCGGAAGTCCGTGCCCGGTCCTGCTCTGCTGGAATTGGTTAACGAAGGTGCACCTTTGAGTTCCTTTAGGCCGCTGGAAAACACCAGCTTCCCTCCAACCTGCGAGAGCATCGAAACGCGGTCTTCCTTGACCAGTAAAGCCCCCCTCGCCGTTCGACCTCTCCCGAAAAATGTCTTGAGATAGTAGCGCCATGGATAACTGGACAGAAACTGAAGCATTTACGCTGCGCTGAAGTTTTCCGCAAAAGTTTGTGCGTCGATTAAATTGTTGCCGTACAAGGTCTTAAGGGAGCTTGTCAAGTTAATCATTCCCTCTTCCCGGTGAGTCGCTAAGACTCCGTCGATTGTTTTTTCCTTGCTCTCGCGGATCAAGTTTGCGGTGGAATCGGTCTGTATCATGATCTCTCGGGCCGCCACTCTGCCTCCTCCCACCCGTTTCAGGAGGAGTTGGCTGATGATCATCAGAAGGTTATTGGCCAGGGTAGAGCGGATATCTTCCTTTTCTTCCGCCGGTGACATTCCAATCAAACGGCTGATCGTATTATAGACCCTCTTCGTATGGAGCGTGGCAAAAACCAGAAGCCCGGCCTCGGCAGCCTGAAGGACGGCCCTGGCAGTTTCGTAATCTCTAACTTCACCGACCACCATCACATCGGGGTTTGAGCGTACTGCACTGCGCATGGCAGCCGAAAATGTGTCGAAGTGCTCACCCATCTCGCGCTGATCGATCGCACTCATGGCTGGCGTATAAATGAACTCGATCGGGTCTTCAATAGTCAGGATATGGTCTCTCCTGGTCTGATTGATATGGTCAACCAGGCAATTGACCGTTGTGGATTTGCCGCAGCCGGACGGCCCGGTCACCAGGATAAGTCCCTGCCGGAAGGCTTTAACCTTGTCGAGCAGGGATGAATCAATGCCTAGTTGAGCGGCCGGAATGACTTTATCGGGGATGAAGCGAAGCGCGGCCGAGAGGCCGGTCTGTTCCTTATAGACCGTGGCTCTGAACCGCTGGCCGGCAATGACCACCGGAAGGTCGACGGCTCCGCTTTTGTGATTGAGCGCTTCCTGAAGTCTCGGCGTTAGCCGGCACAATTCAGAGATGAAGTTCGGACAAGGCCCTTGAGGCTGCACTTCCCCATCCACGCGAAAGTAAAGCTGCGTATTCTGGCTCAAGAGGATATCAGAGGCGTCCACTGCGCCAGCCCCCTGGACGATATCTTCGATCGTTCTCATAGCGTCAGAATAGTTATCTGCCGGCTTCGGCCTTGATCGCTTCGGAAATGTTAAAGATCGGCAAGAACAGAGCCAACAAAACGCCCCCGAGGATTATCCCGATGGCCACGATAATGAGTGACTCGATCACGGGCTTCAGGTCATCAATCAAGACACTAAGCTCGTTGTCCAGCTCGTCGGCGAGCGGGGCAAGGATCGCGGAGGTCTGGGCGGTTTCATCCGCGAATTGGAGGAGCCTGACAAAGTCCTTGTTGAAGACATCGGTGTCGGTCAAGAGCGGCGACATCTTCCGTCCCTCGTTCACGGCCAGAATGGCATTGGCGATCATCGCGCGATAGCAGAAATTCGAGGAGACATCCCTGACCAGGCTCAGAGAACGGATGAGTGTAACATTTGCATCGATCAGGTTACTGAACGTTCGGGCGAAATTTGCCATAATCACCTGGCGCTGAATGACGCCGATTACCGGGAGTCGCAAAGAAAGCCGGTGAAGTTGATGGAAGTGCCTGAAAATCGAGGGAAACTCAACAACCAGATAAATGAATGCTCCCGCTAGTCCCATCGTCAGCAGTGGGTGCCCAGCCGCAGTCCCGGAAATACTCATCAGGATTTGCGTTGGCAAAGGAAGGCTCATTTGGACTGATTCAAATATCGCTGCAAATTTCGGGATCACCTGAGTCGTCAGGATATAAAGTGAAATCGTGAGCACCGTAGAAACGGTCGCCGGGTAGATCATGATTGAGCGAAGTTTTTTCTGCACCTGCTGGTTGCGCGTCAGCAGGGTTTTGATTTGGCGGCACACTTTTTCCATCACGCCCGCTTCTTCTCCTACCGCGACGAGAGCAAGGGTGATGGGGTCAAAAATTCTCGGGTATCTGGCGATCGAGGCGTGGATTTTTCCGCCGCTTTCAATTTCCTCTTTGACCTCGCGAAGGATGCCCCTGAAAACTTTGTTGGCGCAAGCGTCTTGAATGATGTCAAACGCTTTTGCCAGATGGATCTGCAACTTGTAGCAGGTGGCCATCTGTTGAAAAAAGTTGATCTTTACCTTAAGAGGTATTTTTGCCCGGCTGACCTTTTCTTCTTCCTTTTCTCTCTTCCGCTCGACTTTGAGAACAGCCAAACGCCGGTCTATTGCATCGTTTTCAAAAGCTTGCAGACTAGGACGATCCGCAGTCCCTTTAGTGATTTTGTGTTCGCCCGGTCGAATGGCGAGGTATTGGAATTCGGGCATGGTTACTTTTCGTTGAGCTATCGGCAAGCGACAGGCGCCTTTCGAATCGCTTCCTCGGTCCGGAACTGAATGGCAAGTCTAAATGGGATCAGTCCACGTGCGCAGGCTTCAACCGCTTTCTGGTAAATGGACTTGCCTCCTTGTGCGATTTGTTCCTCCAGGATGTCCCAGGAAGGACTCCTGTTGGAGATGAGTTGCCTCAGCGAAGGGGTGACGACGAAGCTTTCCGCGAGCAATATCCGGCCCCGAAAACTTGTGTGATTGCATTGCGAACATCCACGGGCGTCCCGGAAATTGGACCTGGTGCCAAACCAGGATGGAGAGATTCCATTTGCCTCCAGATCCTGCGCGGTGGGAGGCGATGTTGGAAACGAACAGTTGGGGCAGAGCCTCGGGACTAGCCGCTGGGCTATGACTGAAGAAAGCGTGTCGGCAACCATGTAAGGCTGGATACCGAGATTGATCAGCCGGTGTGGCGCACTCGCAGCCGTATTGGTGTGGAGAGTGGTGTAGACCACGTGACCGGTTTCAGCTGCGCGAATAAGCTCAACGGCGGTTTCTTCCGTTCTGGTCTCCCCCACCATGATGTAGTCAGGATCGCGGCGCAAGGCCGCAGCGATGAATTGATCAAACGTCAGTGGCGGACTGACTTCGGTTTGGATGACCAACGGTATTTCTCGCTCAACCGGATCCTCGCCGCTCATCACCGAATATTTGACCCGGTCGATACCGAAAAGCGTCGCGTATAGCGTTGTGCTTTTCCCGGAACCGGTCGGTCCACAGACCAGGGTCAGGCCATGATCATTGTCAATGGAGCGCTGCAGAATATCGATTTCGTACTGCTCAAAGCCCAGTTCGCGAATGGTCTTTAGAGCCGCGTTAGCCTCCGCCAGGCGCAAAGATACGTGGTCGCCGTGAATTGTTGATTGAGAGCACACGCGCACCTCGATCATTTTTGCCCCGATCTCGACCGTAAACCGGCCGTGCTGTGCGATCGACGAAGGCTGGATATCAATCGTCGACATCAACTTGATCCGGTTACAGATTGCCTGGTAAATCGCCTTGGGTATCGGGTCGGGGAAGTCGTGCAAGAGGGTATCCGTCCGGAAACAAACCCGTACGCTGTTGCGATACGGAATCAGATGAATATCCGTCGAGAGGGTCTTATCCGCATGGGTTAGCATCGTGTTAACGAGATCAATGACCGTTGCGTCCTCGCTGAAAATCCGTTCCTGGACATGGGCTGTATCGATCCGATTGATTTCCTGGGACTCGCTCTTGGCATATCCTTCGGCCGCTTCGGCCAGGCGCTTGGTCAGCGAGGCCACTTCCATGACGGCATTGCCCTTAATGGCAACTTCGAGTTGGTCTAAGAGAACCTGGACAAAGCGGGCTGTAATTCGACCGCCAAGTTCTGTGGTGATCCGACTGATTTGATCCGAGCGCGGCCGATCCCCAGCGATCGCGACCGTCACCTGTTTCTCGTGAAGATACAGGGGCAAGACTTCGCACTCGCTCCTGGTCTTGGCCGAAATCTTCTCGGAAAGTTCCGTTGGTATTTTGAAGCTACCCAGGTTGAGCAACGGAAGGTGCCGCCTTTTAGGCAGGGCGATCTCTTTGCTGTCAGCCTCGACGAAATCATAGAACGATTCTTTCAAGATCTCCTGACTTTTTAGCTTGGTTTGGTAGCGCTTGAAGTTTTCAGGCGTGCAGTAAACCAAGTTCAGGGAATAGCCGTCTAAGAGGCTGGCAAACATGCGCAGGAAAAATTGACTTGGGCGCATCAGCGGCAGAGGACAGACCAAGGTCGCAGCCTCCAGTCTCGCGTTAAAAGCCAACGGGAGGAATAAACTCGCCTCCGTCAGCTGCCAATCTTTCTCTAGTTGCGGGCTGGGCAGGCCGAGTGGGTCAACCAGCACGTCACCGCGCGAGTGTCTGAGCGCAATATCGAATGTCGTCCCCGGGGCCTTATTGCGGGCCAGATCATAAGCCGTATAGATATCGGCTTGGGCTCCGTGAGCGACAAGAAAATCTTTCAGGTCTGACCCCAGCCAAGTGACGATGCCTTCCAGATCGTAAAATGGCCACCCCTTGATCGCTACTGGATTTACGATCGGCCGTCCCTCCGCGACGATTTTGCCGCGAGAATCGCCTTGGTATCGTTGCTCGTCTGGTACCACAAGTTCTGATCTCCAAGATTCATTCAAGAGGCTTCCAATTGCGTGCGGGAAGCTGGGTAAAACACACGCTTCTCCAAGGTGGGCCCCGAATTAACTCCCCGGCGAAAGAGATAAGCCTCCTTATCGGAGATCGATTTGAAATCCAGCCGCCGTTGAACGCGTTGCTCGACGTATTTTACCACTTCTGCGGGAGCGCATCCTCGATAAAGAATCAGTGAGCCAAAGTTTGGCAAAAGGTTCCTGACCTCTTCGGGGCTGCCGAGTTTTTTATCAAGCTTCTCCGGATTTCTGACTGCCAGCAGAGGATGAAGCTTCAGGCTCTTGGATGCACTGAAAAAGGCGATATCCTGAGGGGCCGCAATCTCTGAGTAATCCTCGCAGACAAAGAGAATTTTCTTGGTGAATTCCAGTTGGAACGACCGCACCCGCGTCTTCTCACGCACGACTGATTCAAACTGCCTCTTGAGGGCCAGAGCACTCAGAATGTTGTGGTCACCAACCTCGAAGAGGACGTATTTGGATTCGTCAAAGATCAGATTCCAATCCAATATCGCATGTTCGATGCGGGTGATGGGGTCAAGTATTCGCATCAGAGTCTTCTGGTCCTCTTCCTTGTAGTTGGGTTCCGGATCAAGCCAGCTTTCACGCACCGCTTTGACTTCTTCCGGAAACTGTCCGCTGGCTGCTTTGGAGGAGAGAAATTTTTCGAGGGAACTATCGCTGTAAATGATCTGGTAGAGCTGGACGATGTTGAGCAGGTGGAGCTTGGCCAAAAGTTCGAACAGGTTTTCGAGGAACTGAAAACAATGCAACTCTCGGTCCGGTCGCAGGAAGTTGATATTCTCAATAAGTTCCTGAGCCACCTGCCTCGGCTTCAGGTCCAAGCAGAGCGGGTCAAAACCTTCGATCCGCACGATGGTCTTGCCTTTGAGGGAAAAGACCCTTTCGTAAGAAGCTGGGTCAGAAGAAAAAACCAGCCCAAGGGTGTCTTTGCCCGCCAATTGCAGGACGCAATCCTCGAGCAAACGGCTTTCGTCACAGTAGACAAGGACCCCCTGTTCTACTTCTGCCCGGCTAATCGGCGTAGAAATCGTTTCTTGATAAGCTTCAGCCCATTGAAACGGCAACATCCGCTGGTCCGCGGGGATTTTCTCGAGCAGTGCGGCCAAAAGAGATATCTGGCCCAGCTCAATTTCGCCGTTCTTATACTTCGACAATGTGCTTGGCGTAATACCCAGGTCGCGGGCGATCTCTTTGTCGGTGATCTGACGGCCGTTGAGAGAGCTGTACAGATTAATCGCGGAATTGATGATAAAGTTGCCTTTTTTAATGGTCTTCCCGCTGTATTTCGTAAACTCGGCCATGTTAAGCTGCTTTTTTTTAAAGGAATCTTCTTTCCGTGAAGCGATTCTCCCCGGAGTCTGACTCTCCAACTTTTCTCGGCATGCGGCCCGCACCCGTGAAACCGGCCTCAACTGCCCTCCACTCGAAGTGCTCTACCGCGATCGTCCCCCTTTCATTCCAGTGATCTGATTTAATCAAAACGCACGCTCGCATCGAAAAAACTGCGCAAGAATATCAAAGACGTTGCGAAATTGGCCAATGAAAGTTCCAATGTGCACCGTTTTTGGCGCAAATGTTGAGAATTTCTTCTCGCAGCAAACGATTTCCCCTGGCGCATTTAAATTTCCTCTGCGGGTGGAAAAGCCCGTTACAGGCACGCTGTTTTTATCGCCGGAGGGCTGAACAGGCTGGCCGCTAGCCTCATCTAAGCGCCAAAAGCTGGCAATAAGACTGACCGCGGTAAAAATTTAACCAGGGAATTTAAACGGGCTCTCCAAATGAAAGGCAACAGGAGGTCTTAACGAAGGGGCTGGATTTCTACGATAGATTTCCAAGTAACGGAACCAATTATATGAAAAGGAATCTTAGATCGCGGGCCAACAGGGGCTTTACAATTGTTGAGTTAATCGTTGTCATAACGGTCATCGGTTTTCTGGCCGCGATTGCGGTCGGCGCTTACAACAAAGTCGTGAACGACGCCAAGACGACAAAGAGCCTGGCTTTGGTTAACACTCTGTCAACAGCCAAGTCTCTCTTCGTTGCCGATCCTGCAACGACGGAGCAGAATATAACGAATTTCAACACAAGTACCGGCGACACCCAATTTGCCTTTATTGCTCCATATATCAGAGTGAACGGGGCTATACCAACCACGGTGGCCCAATTGCTGCAGTTATCTGGATTCCCCGCAACTGGCGTTACCGTTACGTGTGGGACAGTGGAGGATGCCGCTAACAACGTTACAGATTCGCCTCCGACGGTGACCGGATACCCCTAGTGCACCAAGTCACTGACTTGGTGCACTAGGACGCTACAGCTTGCTTACAGTGTTGCTGCCCTGGTTTGCCACCCAGATGTTGGCGCCGTCAAAGGCTACGCCAGTCGGTTGGTTCCCGACGTTGAAGTTGCCGAGGTTCGCTCCGTCGCTGGCACGCAGCTTGGTGACGGTGTCGCTGCCCTGATTCGCCACCCAGACATTGGTGCCGTCAAAGGCCACGCCGAACGAGGCGCTGCCCACGCCGAAGTTGCCGAGGTTCGTTCCGTCGCTGGCACGCAGCTTGGTCACGAAGTTGGCCCCTGTACTTGTTACCCAGATATTGGCTCCGTCAAAGGCAATGCCAAATGGCTGGCCCCCCACACCGAAGTTGCCGAGGTTCGCTCCGTCACTGGCACGCAACTTGGTCACGGTATTGCTGCCTTGATTTGCCACCCAGACATTGGCGCCGTCAAAGGCCACGCCAGACGGGATGCCTCCCGCTGTGAAATTGCCGAGGTTCGCCCCGTCGCTGGCACGCAGCTTGGTCACGGTATTGCTACCCTGATTCGGCACCCAGATATTGGCCCCATCAAAGGCCACGCCAAACGGGGCGCTCCCCACGGTGAAGTTGCCGAGGTTGAGACCGTCGCTGGCACGCAGCTTGGTCACGGTGTTGCTGCCCTGATTTGCCACCCAGATATTAGCCCCATCAAAGGCCAGGCCGAGCGAAACGCCGCCTGCACCGAAATTGCCGAGATTGGCCCCGTCGCTGGCACGCAGCTTGGTCACAAAGTTGGCCCCGGCATTGGTTACCCAGATATTGGCTCCGTCAAAGGCCACACCAAACGGCCGGCCTTCCACGCGGAATGACAAGCCAGAATAGGGAGCCCATTTGAGCAGGCCCACTTGCAAGCGATTGATCGGCGACCCTGCCGAGCCAGCAGGCGCCGGCACGCCTTGCGGCCCCGGCGGACCTTGCAATCCCGGCGGGCCAACCGGGCCAAGGGCCTTGCGGACCGGTATCACCAACGGTTACATCCAGAGAACCAAAGCGTGGGGATCCGCCGCCAGCGAAAACCACCAGGCGGTAAGAGCCGGAGGGCAGATCTTGCGGGAGATTTGCCTTAATCGTCGTCGTACTGGACGAGATGACCCCCAGCACGGTTGCCCCAAGATTGACCACAGGCAGGAGATCGCCAAAGTTCCTCCCGGAGATGGCTATCGTTTTGGCTAAAAGGTCGGCCTGCGCGCTGTCGATAACGAGAGAATCTGGTGACCCGCTATTGGGCTCCGCTTCCAGAAGCGCTGGGAAACAAAACGCCAGCGTGAGCATTAGCATCGGAACTGAGAGAGTGACCGTTCTCATAGGACTACTGCCCTGACATGCGTCGATCTTTGGCAACCTGGTGCATCGTCTCATAGTAGGAGGCATAACGCCGTCGGCGATTTTGCCGATTTTCAAGGCGTGAGCAACGATCATACTTAGATCCGTAGGTAAGGAGCGAGCAACGCAAAAAATCGGCAAAAGCGCCATCGGCCCCCGGGTTGGCTTCCACTGCTGGATTGATTTATCAAAAAAACTAGCGTGCGGACGCCTGTTTCGCCTCGATGCCTCAAAGTTCCGCAGCGGAATTTTAAATTCCTGCGGAGCCATTCCAATCGCGCCACAGGCCTCCGCTCGCGACCGGAAGACCCGCAAGATCGGCTCTGAGAGCCAGTCTTCGAGACGAAAACGTTGTGATGAACGGTTTCCCAAACGAGAATTTTAATCAGAAAGACAACCGAACGCGTGGAACCGGATAACATCCAACGCACTCCATCCGGAGCTCCAGCTAAACCAATCCTTTTACACCCGATCCGATGATCAATCCGACGACCCAATTCTCTTTAGGTCCTGAGGAGGACAATGCATTTCAGGATCTTCTTGAACTTCATCTCCCACTGGTTCGATCGATCGTCGAACGGATGAAGCGTAAACTGCCGAGCAACCTTGAAACTGAGGACCTCTACAGTATCGGAGTGACTGGCCTTGTTGCCGCCGCTCGGAACTATCGTCGCTCTCAGGAGCGCGCTTTTGCAGCCTATGCTGCGATTAAAATCAGCGGAGCGATCCTGGACGAGCTTCGCAGGACAGACTGGATGAGCCGCGCCAACCGATCGAAAGCCAAGCGTCTCAGTTCAGCCATCTCCAAGTTGGAACAAGAACAAGGTGGGAGCATCAGCCAGGAATCTCTCTGCGCCGAAATGCAAATGACTGAAGACGAATTAACCGATCTCATGGAAGAAGTCCGGCCTGTGACATTTGTCTCCATCGACGGCACTCATGGACAGTCTGACCACGAAGACCAATCGATGCACGAAATCATTCCGGACGACTCCTGTATCCCGGCCGTGGACGTTTTGGATCGCAAAGAAGTTCTCGCTCTGCTGGCCCAACGCATGGCAGAACTTCCAGACACGCCAAAGAAGGTCTTGGCCATGTACTATTACGAGAACATGCGCCTCTCCGAAATTGCGGCCTGCTTCCGAGTAAGCGAGTCTCGGATCTGCCAAATCCACACTCAAACAATCGGCTTGCTTCGAGAATACCTTGTCAAGAACTTGGCCTGAACCATTGACCTTCGGCTGCGGGGTGACTAGTCGGCAAACCGTCACGGCTTGTATTCGTTTAGAGTCTCGTTCTCGTCGATCAAAACGAAGCCAAAACTGAGGCAGAAATAAAGAGACAAATTGCGGCCAAAAGAGTCGCGAAAACCAGGACGCCCAAAACCCCCGTAACAAGCCATGTCGTATCGCGATCGAATCGGGCTGAAACCACGGGATGCTCTCGGCTTTGAGACACAGAGGCATTCAGTGCTCTCCCCCTCCCCTTGTCCGATGAAATTGCTGACTTCAACCTTTGAAAGAAGAAGCCGCTACTCTCGAAAAGCGGCGAACCTTTAAGGCCACGGTAGAGAACAGCATTACCGGCGTCGCCCAGCCCGTTTACCTGCTTAAACCAACGCTTGAGCTTACCCTCCCCGCTCTTCTTGTCGCCGCCGAGCAGTTCGTAGGAGAGGAGCGCCGCTTGCCTAACCGCCAATTCTCTTGAAATGCCGCTCTTCGTTTTCGAGATCGGAAAAGGCCACTCAAAATTCTTCCTGGGCCTCACGAGTTCCCAGACGTCCATCTTGACGAAAAATGGCGGCAATCCGGAAAGCGAGCGCTCCTCGGAATTAAGTGCAAACGAGCGCCTCGTTTCGGCAAACAGCCAGCGAGCAGAGATGGAATTTGCGCAGCACGCTAAAGAGGCGGCAAGATCAAGAGCACCTGCTAAAGGAGCTATCAAGGCCAGCATATCCTCCGGATCAAAGCGCGATCGCTCTTTCAACAGATCTGCGATCGACCGACCCCGGGGTGACTCCGTGATGACAAAGTCGCTCGACTTCTCGGAAACCAGGTCGATAACGTTCAAGAAACTGGCATTTCGCGCCGATGCGAGTTGCCGAACTTTCTGGCGCCAAATATCACTCTCCTCTGGAGATGCCGGCAACGCCTTCCTGACAATTACGGTTTGATCCAGCTCGAGGTCATGTGCCTTATAACTGTCAACGTTGATCGTTTCCAAAATTTTATAGCGACCTGCCAAAATGGTCCCAGCAAGGGAGGACTCAGACGTTTTGGTGGCGCCATCTGATCGGAAATTGGCCTGATCCTTTCTTGATCCCAGCTCTAAGAGGAGCAACGTTCGCATAGCTGGAAGTTTCGGTTATTTCCTTGCAGACGTATCCGTTCGCGGACGTCTCCGCGACCGGTTGCCTCAGTCCGCAGGATAAACTGCTTAGTCGTGAAAGGCTATCCTCCAAGCCGGTGGTGAAAAATTCAGCAAGCGCGGGAACGCCGCAGACAGAAACGCGTCGTATACAGCACCCTGCACCACGAGGGTAGGCTCTGGATTGGATTGCTCGGATCGCGATGCAAATCAGAGAGGTATAGGATGCCGACCTTTGGTGCCTGGCATTGCAGGGAAGAGCTGAAGATTCCGCAGCAGAAGCCTCTGATATTAGCGACATTAGAATTGCCCGGAAAACCTATCAGGTGATCCCGTTTCAAGCGAGCAGCGGTTATTAGACCGTCATCGCCATAGTTGACCGCGGCCTCGTAACCACAATGCGTCCTTCGATCGGATACTGGGGATCATTGTACCCCGGCGTGGAGGCGTGACCAGGTACTACGAGTCGGTCCACAAGAGCCTCGTCTTCCTCGGTAAAAACATAGTCAAGCGCGGCGAGATAGTCATGCCATTGTTCCTCCGTCCGGGGACCGACAATCGGCGCCGTGATGATCCCGTTATTTAGCACCCAGGCAAGTGCGAACTGACCCGGCGTAATCCCAAGCGTTTTTGCATGTTTTGCCAGTTCGGTAGCTATCTCCAAACTCTCACGTCGCCACTCAGTCTCCATGATGCGCTTGTCTTGCCGGCCAGCTCGCGTATCGCCAGCCGGTGCGTGGTCCACCGCATATTTGCCGGTCAAAACTCCTCGAGCGAGAGGACTATAAGGCGCCACCCCAAGTCCATAGTAGGCGCAGGCAGGTAGATGCTCGACTTCGGGCATGCGGTTCAACAAGTTGTAGCAGGGTTGACTCACCACTGGGCGATCGATGCCGGCCCTATCGCAGAGCCGCGAGATCTCAGCCACGCGCCATGCACGAAAATTAGAGACGCCGAAATACCGGATCTTACCCTGCCGGACCAGGTCGGCGAGTGCATGCACTGTTTCATCGAGTGGCGTTGTATGGTCCTCTTTGTGGAGATAGAGGATGTCGATGACGTCGGTGCCAAGCCGGCTCAGACTGGCTTCGGTTGCCTGGAAGGCGCGGCGGCGTGACAATCCACGGTCATTCGGACTCTCGCCCGTCGGGTTGGCCAATTTCGTCGC
Organism: uncultured Verrucomicrobiae bacterium; assembly: GCA_963793135.1. Taxonomy (GTDB): domain Bacteria; phylum Verrucomicrobiota; class Verrucomicrobiia; order Chthoniobacterales; family JAFAMB01; genus JAFAMB01. The sequence continues at coordinate 133,290 of CAWBYX010000009.1, read as the reverse complement.
CAAAATCCACCAAGACCGCTCTGCCGCGATGGCGCGTCCCACGACTTCCTCAGAACGACCGTTGTTATAGGCATCGGCACTATCGATAAAATTGATTCCGGCTTCTCGTGCGCCTGCGATGATCCGTCCAGCAGTGGGCTCATCGGTTTGACCGCCGAACATCATGGCCCCTAAACAAAGTGGTGAGACCTTCAGTCCGCTACGACCCAAGCTACGGTAATTCATGTTATTCTCCTCCCAATTCGTTGCTACTGCCGCAGATATGTGCGGAAGTTTCCATGCCGTCACCAATGAGGCTTAAGTGAATAAATGGGGTCGGTGTTTACTCACCCATTGTCTGGCTTGCTGGTGAGAATAGGCAAGTTGCACGACCGGTATCTCCACCCAGTGGGGATTGTAACTTTCGATTAACCAGTGGAAAGATAATTGTTGCGTCGCTGGCGAATTTTATGAACCACAAAATATTGAGCTCGCGGGACGGATCTGCATCGATGAGTCGCCTCTCAAGAAAACTTAAAATAAAAAGATTCCATGTCTGACCAACCTCCTGAAAAAGTCGACGAGAAACCTAACTTCATTGATCTGTGGGCCACCGTAAATGGAACTAAACTCCATTTCGTTCAACTGGGGGACGGACCGACTGTCGTGCTGGTACCTGGATGGCCACAAAGCTGGTACGCTTGGCGACTTGTTATGCCGCTGTTGGCAAAGTCGGGAAGGCAAGTGATTGCCTGCGATCCGCCAGGCCTGGGCGATAGCGATCTTCTTCCTCCAGGTAAAAAGTACGATACGGGCGGGGTCGCGGATTTGTTGGCCGAAGCTTTACACTTACTCGGGATCAAAAGAGCGGATTTGGTCGGTCACGACGTTGGCACATGGATCTCCTTCGCTTATGCGATCAGGCATCCGGATTCCCTGCGGCGGCTGGTGCTGATGGAGGCGGGGGTTCCTGGGGTAACGCCAGAATCCGCCTTCGGACTAGCGAATGCACCGAAAGTTTTTCAATTCTTTTTTAACGCGGTACCTGAATTGCCTGAGCTGCTCACGCGGGGCAAAGAGCGGGAGTTTCTTTCCTGGCTCTTTCGTACTAAGTCGGTCAATCCTCACGCCATCAGTCCAGCGGCCCTGGACGAATACTTGCGCACCTACGGTGACCCTGCACGAATGAGCGCTGGATTTGAGTATTACCGAGCCGTGCTTACTGATATTGCGCAGAATAAAAGCGCCCGATTGAAAGTCCCCACTCTCGCGCTCGGCGGAGAAAAGGGTGTTGGTTCTACTTTGCATAACGCCCTCAAGAACTTTACCGAGGATTTGCAGGGCGGAATGATCCCGGGGTATGGGCATTACTTGCCTGAAGAATGTCCCGATGAACTTGCTCAGCGCATCCTCACCTTTCTGGGGGATACCCCCTGCCCCGAAGAAGGGGCATGAGACTCAGAGGTGAGCCCAGGGAGGGGATCCCTCCCTATCGTGCTCGTTATCGTGCTCGTGCTCGTCCTCGATTTTCTGGCACCTTTTCGCCTGGCGCTTTTAAAATCGAGGACGAGCACGAGCACGATAACGAGCACGATTGAAGAATTGAGGAGAAGCCCAGGGTTCGATGGGTGGATGGTTTTTGTCCCGGAGGGGCAGCACGATAGTAGCCAGGCACGAAGTGCCTGGACTGCAGTTTGGACAATTCCAATCTGTGGCCCAAAGTGGCCTAAAAAGCATCGTTGTCATACCGGTCATGGTGCCGTACCCAGTCTCCCAGGTTGAAACCGGGACCGGTCTCGTTGCGACCTTTCGGCGTCAGGTCCAAGCAGACGTATGCGCTAACTAACTCTTCGGCTCCGCGGCCGTAGGTCGAATAGGTGTGGAAAACGGTTCCGGCCGCATTCTTATAGAACACGCTCATGCCGGGCATTTCCTCAATTTCGACCTCTTGCATTTTGTAGTTGTGATAGGCCTTGCCCTTCCCAATTTCCTCCTTGGTGAAGGATACCTGATAATCGTAATTGAAGTCGCTGCCGAACGACGACACCCACGGAATGCGCCAGCCCATGCGCTGCCTGAAGGCTTCGATTTCAGGCAGGGTGGCACGAGAGACCGCTACACACGTCACGTCGTGATGCTCAAGATGCACTAGAGCGCCTTCGAGATGGTCGACGTCAAGCGAACAACCCACGCAACCCGCCTTCCACCCGGGAGCAAACATGAAATGCTTCACGAACAACTGGCTACGACCCTCGAAGAGATCGGCCAGCGTCCGCGAGCCGTTCCGGTCTTGAAAGACATAGTTCTTTTCGACGCGAACCCAGGGAGATCGCGTCGCCGGGCGTTGATCTTATCGCGCAACCGGGTGAATTCTTTTTCCTCCTTCAAGAGTTCCGTGCGGGGGATGAGCCATTGCTCGCGGGGAACAACAGGGTGGTGCTCTAGGCTTTCGGGTGTGGGGTAAATGATCATGCGGTACTCCTGCTTGTTGCTGCGCCTTTCTGGGTTCCTTTTCAGCGTGGCTTCTCTAATTAGGATTCAATGACACGACGAACGAGGGGCAAAATTCAGGACAATTGGTCGTTCAATTTGACATCTAAGGGCGGGAAAGGTCACCCTGACCTAACGGTGATAGTCATCATCGAGATGGCGAACTCCGGAAAATTCCCCGTCCGGAAACGGCCAGACAGTGACGCCAAGTGAGGCTATTCAAACGGAAATGAATACTAGTTCTTTTCCTGGCTCGACCCTCAGAGGCGAAGAGATGCCTCAAAAACCCGGTTGTTCGTTCCGCGTTTCCGGGATTTCGGCTGAAGTACTCGACGAATTCCGGCAACTTTCAGACGATGAATTGCAGCAACGTAAGGTCTTCCGGTATATCGCCGACCAAAAACCAGGCTATCCATGCCGAGTCAGCCTCGTGGATGCAGAAATCGGCGAATCTCTTTTGCTGCTAAACTTCGGGCACCTAATGTCTTCCAGCCCTTACCGAAGCGTTGGGCCTATCTTTGTTCGCGAGTCGGCTCGCGAAACCTACGCGAGAGTCGACGAAATTCCAGCAGTGCTTCGGGCTCCCGGCCGAATGCTATCGGTGCGTGCCTATGACAGTAACGATATGTTGACTGGAGCCGCTGTGATTGGAACTGCGGAGATTGATCAATCAATCCAAGAGCTTTTTGCGGATCGCCGAGCAGCGTATCTTCACGTGCACTATGCTGGCCCGGGTTGTTTCGCTTGCCGCATCGATCGTGCCTAACGGTTAGTCGGTGCAGAAACCCGGACACCTTAGCATAGGCAGTTTGGACATTGGAGAAGGGCACTCGGGCGGGCTCACGGCTCAGCCCAGGGTTGAATGGCGCGAAGATAAGGAGGTTTGGGACATTTGCCCCGAAGTCGGCTAGGATTCAGCTCAGGGCTTCAACCCTGATCGTTATATCTATATCGGCCGGGATTGAGTGGTTGCGAGGCGATTTCCAAAATGTTGCCCGTTGGGAACCCGGACACAGGCTGGAAGCCTATGCTACAATAGCCTGTCGGCGTGGTTGCCGTTGGTCCGCGGACCTCCCGGAGGGCTTTTGAGACATCGTTTCACACTCCGGAAAGTTAATGTAGCATAGGCTTCCAGCCTGTGTTGGGTTCCCAACGGCCTTTCCTAGGCGAGAACCATCCCAAACTCCCTTAACTTAGCACCATTCAACCCTGGGCTGAGTCCCATAGCCACCTTCGGGGCATAAATCACCCCGAATCCTAACCCGCATTAACTTACGATACCCCTCCAGATATTTTTTAGGGAGGTGTCGCGCGCCCGTCCCGCAGCTCGAAACGACCGGTATTGTTTATTGTTTCACCAGTCCAGAATCGCATTGTCAGGCGCCAGTGAATGCATTACTTCCTGCTGGAACGGATGATCTTTGGCGCGCTCTTCGTCCACTTCGATGCCTAGTCCCGGTTCATTGCTTGGCAGCCAGTAACCTTCCTCGGTTACAAGCGAACTTTTGACTACTTCCCACCGCCACGGAACATCGGCCAGCATATCTTCCTGGATAAGAAAATTGGGGGTGGACAATGCGAATTGAAGAGCCACCGCATTGGCAACCGGTCCGAGCGGATTGTGAGGAGCGACCCCCATCTGGTATGTTTCCGCCATCGCGGCAATTTTTTTTGCCTCAAACAGGCCACCGCAATGACACAGGTCAGGTTGGATTACGTGGCACGCCCGTTGTTCGAAGATCGGTCGGAACTGATGTCTCCCGACCAGCCGTTCGCCGGTCGCAATTGGAACACTCACTTTTTCCCGAACTTCTCGAAGCGCCTCCGTATTTTCGGGTGGCACTGGTTCCTCGCAGAAGTAGGGCCGAAATTCGCTGACGGCGTTGATGTACTCGATCGCCATCGCCGGATAAGTTCGCCCGTGGAAATCGATCATGATGTCGATTCCATCGCCGACAGCCCCGCGAAGCTTTTCCATCAGCCGCGCGAATTGTTTCACCTTTCTAATCCCCTCCAGTGGCTCGGAGTAAGGCACGAACACGACCTTCACAGCCGTGTAGCCGCTGTTGATCACCTTCAAAGCAAGCTCGATCAGCGGCTCCACTTCGAAAGTTTCATAGACCGATTTCATGATGCCGCCGCCGAGATGCGTGTACATCCGCACCCGGTCGCGTACCCTGCCACCGAGCAGCTCATAGACGGGGACCGCCAGAATTTTTCCTTTAATGTCCCAGAGTGCCTGTTCGATCGCAGAAATTGCGCTCATGCCGATGACCCCAAGGCGCCAAAACGATTGTCGATACATCTTTTGATAGAGATGCTCGATTCGGCGCGGATCTTCTCCGACCACTACCGCGCGCAAAGTCTTCGATTGCACCCACCACCGATCGAGTTTTCCACTCCAGCGATCCCTCTCCCCAACCGAAGAGCCCTGGCTGGTCCGTCTCGATTTTGCAGAATACCCAGTTCCGCATTTCAGCATTCACGACAACGGTCTTCAGTCTGGTGATTTTCATACCGGTTATTGAAGGCCGAGGTGCCCGGCCATGGCGTAGGCCAGTTCGAGATGAATCGGTTCCGGCCAGTCGCCCAGACGCGGACCGAGCCTCAGACAAGCGTCTCGCAATTCAGTCGTTCCTTCCGCTTTCAGCAACAACTCTGCCCGCTCAACGAAGGCACGAGTTTCGTCGCAGAACTCCGCAATCGCCTGGTCCTTCTTAATCGGCCAATGACAACTCACATAGTAATCGATATCCAGGTGCTCGATCAATTGACAGGTCTGGAGGTAGGAATCCGGATAGAGGTAGGTTGGGCAGAGCGCAGGTTTCCCTTTGACGTCCAGGTAGACGCTCCCTTGAATGGCGTCACCACCGAACAGCACTCGGTTCCGAGTGTCGAGAATTCCGAGGTGCCCTTTGCTGTGACCCGGCAAATGAAGTACTTCGACCTCCCAATCGGCACTTAATCGAATGCGCTCTCCACCGCGCAGGGTAAGGTCGACCGGTTGAGCTTCGCCAAGGTCGCGCCGAATGTTTATCGCTGTCTCGTCCGGGTAAAAGACTCCGTACTGTCGATAGGCGTCGTACCGATATCGAAATAATTCGGACGGATCATCGATCATCTTTCGATCCGCATCGCCGCAACAGAGCAAAGCGCGAGGCGACCAGCTCTTGATGCCGGCATTACCACCGACGTGATCCGAGTCGGGATGAGTGCTAACCACGAAACGGAGATCCTGCGGATGGATGTCCAGTGTGGCAAATCCGGGCAGGATCAGGTTATCAACGTGTTCCGCACATCCAGTATCCAAAAGCAAAACACCTTCTTTACCGCGTAAGACCGGAAGGTAGATCGGACGCATTCCGACCTGTCCTTCCAGAAGGAAGACATCATCAAATAACTGTCTCATAATTTCATTAGCCGGTAGGTTGTTGGCCTTGAACGGCATAGCCGCCATCGCAACGGATATCGGTGGCGGTGATGTTGGCCGCTTCATCGCTGGCCAGGAAGACAAATACCGCAGCGATCTCCTCGATCGAACCGACTTTCCCCCGTGGATGGATGCGATCGAATGCCATTCTGGCCTTTTTCACGTCCGAAGCATTTTCTGCCAGAAATCGATGGAGCATTGGTGAATCGACAGTGCCAGGGGAGACTGTATTAACCCGGATGTTGTCTTCCGCGAGTTCGATCGCCTGGCCCCGTGCCAAAGCAATGAGAGCCCCTTTGGTAGCTCCATAAACTGTGACGCCCGGATGGCCGTTGTGGCCGGTGACACTTGCCATATGAATAATCGAACCGCCTCCGACCTCACGCATCGAAGGAATAACATAGCGAGAAAAAAGAATAGGCGCTCGTAAGTTGACCTGCAGAATCAGGTCGATTGTCTCCGACTCAATCGAGTCTGCCGGGGCAATCGGCATCACGGCGGCATTGTTAACCAGACAATCGATTCGATCGAAGCGATGCTTGACCGCAGCTACGAATGACTGGATTTCTGCAGAGTTCCGGACATCGATCGATTCCGCGATGACCTCTGCACCGGTCTCGCGCACGATCGTCGCGGTATCCATCACAGCCGTGTTGTTCAAATCGCACACGGCAACCTTTGCTCCTTCGTTCGCGAACGCCAAAGCGATCCCGCGACCGATGCCGTCACCGGCGCCGGTGACGATCGCAACCTTGTCTTTGAGTCTGTTCATAGCAAAAAGCGGGGACGGGACACGATCATTGTTTACAAGCTATGGCAGTTTGCGGCGGGATCGCCCGAACGTATCAATGAGCACGGCCAGCAGGAGCGTCGCGCCAATCACCAACGTGTTCCAGTAGACGTCCACGCCGAGAATTGTCAGAGCGCCAACCAGAATTCCCATCAATAAAGACCCGAGAAACGAGCCCAGAATAGTTCCCTCGCCTCCTTTCAGACTGGCGCCTCCAATAATCACGGCCGAAATCACTTTGAGCTCCAGACCTGTCCCGGCGGTTACGGAAGCTGCCCCAAGTCGAGCAGTCATGACGATACCGGCGAACGCAGCTAACAAACCTGTGAGTGAATAGTTGAAGATTTTAAGTCGATCAATCCTGATTCCTGACAGCATGGCCGCTCGTTCATTGCCGCCCAGATAATAGTTCTGCCGAAAGAATCGAGATTTCCTGAGGAGAATATCGCCGATCAATACCATCAAGAGTGCGATCCAGATCGGATTTTGAACTCCATGGACGTTGCCCTGGCCGATCACCCGAAACGATTCAGGAAGTCCGGAAATGTTTCGGCCCCGGGTGATCACCAGCAACGTTCCGCGGACCATGCTCATCATTGCTAGCGTTGTCACAAACGGATTGATGCCAATCTTCGCTATGATGAAACCGTTGCAGAACCCGATGACTGCTCCGGCGGCAAGCCCAACCAGCAAGGCTGCCCACGGCGGGAGTCCCGAGGACATTGTCATGGCGGTCATCGCCCCGGCGAACGCGAAGGTGGACCCGACGGACAGATCGAACCCGCCGCCGACAAGCAAGATGGTCATGCCGATGGCGACGATACATTCGATGGACACCTGGAGCAGCAGGGCAGACCAGTTGCCGAATGTCATGAAAATTGGCGTGGTGATCCACATCACCAGACAGCCGGCAATCACGATTGCCATGATCATGAATTCTCTGAAGCTGGTTAGCCGTCTCAGGTGTTCGAACATCGAGTGAGAAGGTTGCTGGCTCTGCAGAACCGGTTCGACGTCCGTTTTCATAACTCCATCACCCTGTGCGATGCTTTTCTTTTCGACGTTCGTTCTCGCCCGCAGACATGGTGTCCCGCCAGCCCTCGCCAACAAACTTCGCCACCTCCATCCCAGCGGAAAGTCTTTTTTGCTCTCTCCGCGAGACCGGTCGCTGCCAGGATCACTTTCTCCTCGGTCGCCTCTTCCCGATCAAATTCGGCGACGAACCGATGGTTGCGCATCACGAGGATGCGATCGCTCATGCCGAGAATTTCCTGAAGTTCTGAGGAAATCATAATGATCCCTATTCCCGAGGCTGCCAGTTCACGCAGCAACCGGTAGATCTCTGACTTGGCCCCCACATCGACCCCTCGCGTCGGCTCATCGACGATCAAGACTTTAGGACGAGCGCCCGTCCACATGGCCAGCAGCACCTTCTGCTGGTTGCCGCCCGATAACTGTCCCACAAGTTTTCGAACGCTCGGTGTCGCGATATTGAACCGGTGACGAGCATCAAGCGCAGCCGAGCCGATCTGTCGATCGGAAATGAACCCGAGACGGTTCGTGTAACTGCGTAAGGTGGGAGCAACACAGTTGTCCTGAACCGACATGGAAAGGTACAGGCCGAGTTCCTTCCGATTTTCAGTCAGGTAAACCACTCCTTGTTTGATTGATTCCGCCGGGTACCGGAATCGAAACTGTTCGTTGTTCAGGAGAACGATGCATTGACGATTCGGCGTGATGCCGACGATTTCCATGGCTAGTTCAGAGCGCCCGGAACCGATTAAGCCGGCGATGCCGAGGATCTCGCCTTTGCGCAGTGCCAGGCGAAGGTTGGAAGCCGTTTTCGTTTCGCCGTCTGATCTTTCAACCTGAAAGTAGGTCTCCCCGATCTGGCTGACGCGCTTCCCGTACATGTTAGTCAACTCGCGACCAACCATTCGTTTCACCAGCGATTCTTCGTCCACCTCTCCAATGCCGAACGTGCCGGCAATTTTACCGTCACGCAGCACCGTCACCCGATCGGCGATTCGGAATATTTCTGACAAATGGTGAGAAATGTAGATGAATGAAACGCCTTCCGATTTCAGCCGAAGGATGTTGTCGAAGAGCCTGTCGATTTCAGTCGCGCTTAGAGACGAGGTTGGCTCGTCCAGAATCAGAATTCTAGGCCGAAGTGAGATCGCCTTTAGCACCTCAATGATTTGACGTTGCGCCATCGACAGTTCGGCAACGGCTCTGGCCGGACTGACTTGCAGTTTGAACAAGCTAAGCAGTTGCCGCGTCGCCTTGTGCAGTTTCCTGGATGCGACGAATCCGATCCGGTCGGTTGGCTGCCTATTGAAGTAGATGTTCTCTGCCACGCTCAGCGAGGGGACAAGACTCAACTCCTGGAAGACGACCGCGATGCCGTTGGCGGCCGGCGTCCGCCACATCCACAAATCGAACCGGCCGGCTGTCGAGAAAAAGATCGCCTGAATCCGGCTGGAGCACACCTCCAAGGATATTCATCAGCGTGCTCTTGCCGGCTCCATTTTCACCGACAACTGCGTGCACTTCTCCGCGCCTCAGATCGAGATCGACCTTATTGACTGCTCTGACTCCGGGGAAATCTTTAGTGATTCCCCGAAGTTCGAGGATGTGCTCGCCGGACATTGCAACTTTTATTTGCGGACAAAAGACTGGAAGTTGCTCTGGTCGATGATGATGACGCCGGTATCGACAACCGCCGGAACACCGGTCACATGCGCGCTGGCGTTATCGTTTGAGATCGGGACCGGATTGTTCTTCAGGTTGTATAGGATTTGCAGAGCATAGAAGGGCATCAGCGCCGTTTGCTGAGCTACGCTGGCAGAAATCACTCCCTCCTTAATGGCGTCGAGCACTTCGTTCCCGCGATCCATCGAGACGATCTTTACCGTCCCTTTTTTGCCCGCTTCGTTGACCGCGGTCGCGGCGCCGCTTCCTCCCGCTGCTTCAACGCATCCAATCCCGGCCAGATCAGGGTATTTCTGAAGCAGTGAGGCAGCAGCTTGTGCGGCGACACTTGGATCGGATTGGGTGTCGGCAACTTGCACCAGATTGATGCCGGAGTTCTCTGCGAAAGCCTTTTTGTAACCCGCAATTCGTTCCTCCAGATTTGACTGCCCCGGCTTGGTCATTAACGCGACCTTTCCCTTTCCGCCGATCAGCTCAGAGAGCTTCTTTCCGCCCTCGTAACCGGCCTGAAAATTGCCAGTGCCGACAAATGCGATTCGTTTGGATCCTGGCAAATCGGCATCCACGGTCACGACAGGAATCCCGGCATCAACCGCTTTGTCGACGATCGCGTTGAGCGACGATTCAAATCCGACAACGATAATTCCTGCCGGTTTTCGTGCGATAGCCTGTTCGAAAGCAGTCACCATCGCGGACATATCGTATTCGGCGGGTCCGACGTATTCTGTCTTCACACCCATGGCTTTCCCAGCCTCCTGCAGTCCCATTTTGTGATCGTAAAAATAGTCAAGGCTGCCGAGAGCCGAGACTTCGATGTAAAGCTGATCAGAGGTATTAGCTTTCGTCTGAGCTTGTGCCGACGAGAGAAGGAGAACGGTCAACGCAACAAAGCCAGTGACCAGTCTTGTAAGAATGAGAGGGGAACGCTCTTTAGACATGTGGATTAGGTGTGGGGTTATTCAGTTTGCCAGATAACGGGGGATCTCGCGGATGCAACGAGCGAAAGCTCGACGCATTGGCTGCACTATAAGGCCCGAACGACCGGCAATGAATTGGCAGATTTGCCAATTCAATTGACTTTTTTATCACACCTAGCGTTTAGCTTGGCGTTCGGCGTTCGCGTTGCATTCGGCGTTCGGCGTTCGGCGTTCGGCGCGGCGTCGGCGTCGGCGTTCGAGTCGGATTCGGTGTTCGGTGCGGCGTTCGGGTTTGGTGTCGGTGTTCGTTCGGGCGACGTCGGCGTAAGTCTGCTCTCCTAGGCAAAAGCAACTTTGCTAAGCGCCGCCTCCGAACGTTGAACGCTCGAACGTCGAACGCTCGAACGCTTTGAGTCCGTGCCGGGCACCGACCCGATTTCGCTTACGATATTCTCCCGGAGAGATACCAAAGTTTTTTTTAAACAACCGGCTGAGGTGGGAGATGTCCAGATAACCTGATTTCCGGACGATTGTGGCCAAGGTTTCATCTCCGGAATAGAGCAGCTGGCAAACCCGTTTGAGACGCACTCTGGTTATTTCGTCGTGAATCGTTCTGCCGACAGTCCTCTTAAATTTAGCCTCCAGATGGGTGCGCGAAATGTGCAGGTGATCTAATAATTTTTTCACCGTCAATCCATCACACGCCTCGTCCCGGATCTCCCGCAGCGCGCTTGCCAGCACTTTGTCGGTCGTTGCAATGATGTTCGTAGATTCCCGCTCGATGACACCGACTGGCGCGGTGCGATCCAGCAACGACTCGGGTTTCGATCGGGCCATCATTCTGTCCAGGCAAAGGCAGGCTTTGTAGCCGCTGGACAGTGTATCGGGTTCAATGCTGGTCAGCCGCGGATGGCACAATTCCGTGATGATTTCGTCGTTATCAACTCCCAATACCGCCACATTGTCTGGAACCGTGCAACTAATCAGATGGCAAGCCTGCAGCACTTGCAAAGCGCGCACATCGTTGCAGGCGAACACGCCGACCGGCTTGGGCAGAGCATTCAGCCACTTGGCAATCGATTCAATTTCGAGAAATCCATGTTCCTCAGCTCTTAGAATTTCGCCGAAATGCTTGGCTCGACTGGGGTAGTTGAACACGCGGAAACCGAATTTATCGAGATATTCGACGAAGCCTCGTTGCCGCTCGTCGGAAAACGGAATGCCTGACAATCCGCAAAATGCGAAGTGAACAAATCCGTTATTGATCAGGTGATCTGTGGCCATCTCGGCAATCGCGTGGTCATCTGGTAAAAAGGCGGGGCAGTCGCCTTCCACCCGTGCACCGAGGAGATCAACGGTTGGAATGCCGAGCGAAACGATCTTGCGTGCGACGCCAGGCTGATCCACTCGCATCAGAATGCCGTCGACCTTGTATTTCCTGAGAGACTCCGGGATGGACTCTTTCAGATTTCGTTCCTGATAGAGAATCAACCAGTCCGGATTCTGCTCGGCGAAACGGGCTACGCCCCGGCAGATTCCGCGCCCATAGGCCCGTGACGTCTCGACCAAAAGCGCCACGGTCTTTTGATCTGTTGATCTTGTGCGTCGTCTCATAAGTGGCTGGCAGGCCATTTAACCTTTGGAAACCCAGGGATACACGGACCGCACTGCCAAAGCAATGGCCCGTAGGATACGGTGTGGGAATGTTTGATCTGTTCCCGGGAACATTTGCTTGTCCATGGAATATTTCCTGACCTGTTTTTCAATTTCCAGAGAAATGGCTAATCAAGTTTTTCAGGTGAAAGCGGACCATTAGGTCTGCTCCACCTTTGTTCGTACGTTCGAACTGGCGCCCTTTCAGGGCGATTCCCACATAAGCGCCAGGATCATGCAGGCGCTTCGATGGGCGGATGGTTTTTGCCCCGGAGGGACAGCACGATAGTAGCCAGGCACGAAGTGCCTGGCCCGAAGGGCCGTGCCCCAAAGGGGCTGGAGGACTCAGCCCAGGGTTTCAACCCTGTGAACCGCCGCCCAGAGCGATTCGCCCTGAAGGGGCGGCAGGTCGAACGTACTAACAACGCGAAAGTAGGTCCAATTGTAGCACGTCTCAATTGCGCACTCTAATTTTTTGGCGCAGCAATAGGTGCTAGCTTTACCAGGTCAGCCTCTCGCCCCTTCAGCTTCAGGGCGACAGTTTCCCGTCGTGACCTTCTGTAAATGTCCAAACCCCATTTATTAGACCGCAAAAACAAATCCGCGAAACGGCTACCATTCAGCAACAGTGCCGTCCTGATTTCGCCAGACCGGATTTTTCCAGTGATGGCCCGTCTTGGCAGCCTCGCGCACGGCGGCTTCGTTGATCTCTATTCCAAGACCCGCTCCGCTCGGAATGGCGACGTAGCCGTCCGTATATTTGAAAACTGACGGGTCGATTAGGTAATCGGAAGATTCAGCGCCCATATTGTAGTGGATACCGAGACTCTGCTCTTGAATGAATGCATTTGGAATACAGCCGTCGAGTTGCAGGCTCGCGGCAAGGGTGATCGGTCCCAGAGGGCAATGCAGAGCAACCGCCGTATCGTATGCTTCGGCCATGGTGCAGATCTTGTGGGTCTCGCTGATTCCGCCGGCGTGGGAGACATCCGGCTGGATAATATCGACTACGCCAAGGGCCAGAACACGCTTAAAGTCCCAACGCGAATAGAGCCGTTCGCCTAACGCAATCGGTGTTGTGGTGTGTCGCGCAACCTCGACGAGGGCTTCGGGATGCTCCGGGAGAACCGGTTCCTCGATGAACATGAGCCGAAACGGATCAAGCTCGTTGACTAAAGTTTTCGCCAATCCTCGATGGATTCGGCCGTGAAAATCCACTGCAATGCCGAAGTCCTTCCCCACAGACTCTCGCACGGAACCGACTCGCTCGACCACCTCGTCCAACTTGGCGGGCGAATCGATGTAGTGCAGCTCCGCGCAGGCGTTCATTTTGACTGCCTTATACCCTTGCGACTGTTTCTCTCGTGCCGAGGACGCAACCTCGGCGGGTTGATCGCCTCCGATCCAGGAATAGACTTGCATTCGCTCCCTTACGATACCGCCCAGGAGTTGGTGAATACTCAGACCGTAGCGTTTTCCTTTGAGGTCCCAAAGCGCCTGATCAATCCCGGCAATTGCGCTCATCAACACTGGGCCGCCCCGGTAGAATCCTCCCCGGTAAAGCACCTGCCAGATGTCTTCAATTTGATTCGGGTCCCGCCCTTCCAGATAGCATCCAAGCTCCGTCACCGCAGCTGCAACCGTATCTGCGCGGCCTTCGACGATCGGTTCGCCCCATCCCGCTATACCATCATCGGTCGTTATTTTGAGGAACAACCACCGCGGCGGCACTTTGAAAAGTTCGAGATGAGAGATTTTCACGGATTGATTTAAATTGCATGCCGGAAGTGACCGAAATTATCGAAACAGTTCTCTACGTGGGAGACGTCGAGCAAGCGGCTCTTTCATTGCGCGTTCACCCAGTTGTCTGATCCCGCCACCTTGACGGCCACATCCGAAAAGAAAAGTCGCAGCGGCGCGCCGTCCGCCGTGCCCCGGTGATCTGTAGAAATATCGAGAGGCCCAGCCTTCTTGTAGTCCGCCCAGGTGGCGGTCACCAGACTGGGCTTTTTTGGTCCGCCCCGGTGATAGATAAATTCCTGAACCCGATGGTCAGTGCCGACGTAAAGTTCCCAGGTGTCACCGGGCGTGTAGCCGACGTCCGAGGGATATTTCACCACTATCTTCTCGGCGGAACCCTCTCCTATCGGCAGTTTCTGCATGCCCTCATCGGTGACTTTAGCGCTGCCGTCCCAGGCAGCATGCAGCGGGAAGAGCAACCAATATTGATCGTTCATGAAACCCGGATCGATTTCATTCTTCACGGTATCGGATTGGCTGCTGAGGTCCGAACGAAGGTAAGTGACCTTCACCGGTTTGCCGTCTTTATCTTTGCCTTCGTAGGTAACTTTGCCCGTCTTGGGTTCCCATTCCCAGGTACGAGCAACCTGCACTCCGGGGAATTCGGCGTTGAAGGTGTAGCGGAGCCCCTCGATTTGCCCAAAGGAATCAAGTCCATAGGCCTTGGCCATCTGTTCCGCAGCCGGCGGGAGTTCCGGTGCCTTGGCCACCGGCGGGCTCTCCGGCGCCTTGCTGCAGCCACCGAAGACCACTGTCAACACCGTTAAAGTCAAAAGACGGATCGTGTTAGGACGACTTGAATTTGCCATAAGCTCGCTTCTCAGTGAATTGAACGCTTCCAAAAAAACAGTACGCAGGAAAACCATGAGATACAACATTCGCGTGGTGGCGCAGCGGCCTCAGACCACCCCATGCTTTGGACAACGGGGCTCTGGGGACCGTGGAAGGCGACGCAATAAGATGATTGCACCGGCAATTGCCACGGATCCGTATTCAAGCAGGGTGACCCAGCCAGGAACCATCCAGGGACCTCCAAGAGTACGTAAATGCCAAACGACGTAAGTGGGGATAATGCTCACCGTCCAGATGATGATGGGCAGCGTGGAGGGCGACCGAAGAAACGGCAACATCCATAGCAGGTACCACGGATACACGACCGGCGCGCACAGAAGCGATCCTGCCATCGGCCAGGCAAATGCGCCCGAAGACAATTCCGAAGATCCGATTCTCAGCCGGATTGCGATGAGGAAACCGACGAGTACAGCGAGGGCAGCCACAAGCTGCGGAGCCGCCACGCGCTCGAGTATGGCAAATAGCGGACCATTAAAGCGGAAATTCTGAACATAAGTGCCCAGCGAGCCGATCGGAATCCACCCGCCTTTCAGAAAAGGAACGTAGAGAAGTCCGACAACGATTGTTGCCAGGATCCCGTCGCGTATACGAACACGCTTCCAGTAAAGCGGGAGCAATACGATTGGTAGAAATTTCACTGCAATGGCCAGTCCAAAGGTCACGGCTGCGATCGCCCGCCACCGTCGGTCCAGCGCGGCGAAAGAGACCAACAGCAGCAAAGCGCCAACGATGTCGATGTGACCGCTGCCGGCTACTTCCGTTGCCAGCAGTGGATGCCAGGCATACGCCAAAACCCAGTGCATTCCTTGCCGACTGCGACGCAAGATGTCGAGCAACACGAAAACAATTGCGAGATCGCACAACACAAATGCGACTTTCAGTGCAAAGGTTGACTCGTGAATCGCGGTTACAGCGCGGAAGAAAAGCTCGGCGCCGGCCGGATATGGGCTCGGTACATCCGGGTTGTTGAGCGTGCGAGTCTCTAATGTGTGCAAGCCGCTGAACGCAGGATCGCTGGGAACAACCAGGTAAGGGTCGTAGCCGAGCCGCTGCAAACGGCCATCCCAGACATACCGATGGATGTCATCATCCGGGCCGGGCGGCACCCCTAGGAATTGAAGATGCCACAGAGCGGCCAGCACAAGCCCGATGACGATAACGTGCTGTGGGAATTTTGGCGTAGAGAAGAACTCACGAATTGCGAGGAGGTAAGCAATACCCGCAACCGCCAGCGGAACAAGGAAAGACGCATCGCCCATCCTGCTGAAATTGCGTGAACAGATGAACAGCATTACCAGCAGAATCGCGCCGAGCCCGTAAACCCTGCGGGATGGAGTGAGCTTCACAGGTCTCCGGTGCCCGTCCGCAACTGTGTGACCGCAGCACCCCACTGTTCCAGCCAGACCGCTGTTCGCGGTGCCCGGGCCGGATCGCGCTGCAATTCCGCAGCGAGCCGAATCAGATCGTCAACTACGTCAATGTCGTAAAATGGATCTGCGAAGCCTACGCGGAGCCCGAGAACGCGCGCGCGTGATAAAAGCCTTTCCAGCGCGCTGCAGGTGCCCATTCCGTCGCTTGTGAAAAGCGGATGGGAGGCCTTCGCCCCAACGAGATAGTAGCCTCCGTCGTAAGTCCGCCCAACAACCACGTCGTGCGCCACGAGGGTTTCGAATGCTTCTTCAAGAACCGAACGCGGCAGGTGTGGGCTGTCGCTGTTGAAGGCAATAATGCGGCGTTGGTGGCCCACTGCGAATTGCGCAAAGACCGACGTTAAGCCTGCCGCAAGGCCCTCACCCTTCTGTGCAACTACCTGCGCTCCGGGACCGGCCAAACGAGCTAATTCGTTGACATCGGAGTCCGGGCACATGATGGCAATCTCAACACCACCCAATGACCGCGCCAGTGCCAGCGTGTCTCCCAGAAGACAGGAATAAAACGCGGCGACGGCCTCTACGTGGAGGCTCGGATTCAAGCGGGTCTTCACCGCGCCGGCCCTCGGTGCTTTCGCCATGATCACCAGCACGCGGTCGTCGTTCCGCGCGGGCACCGCGGTCTCGCTTGAGGATTCCATTGAATAATCAGCACGGAGTTAAGCGGGACCGTTGGAGTTCCGCCTTCCGGTGCGGAAAATAATATCGCACCATTAGACTAAGAATGAACCAGGCAGCTCCGACCGTGCCCTTCAGTGTACCGCCAATCTTCGATTTCCCGATGCGCCGGTAGTAGGTCACGGGTACTTCGACCACGCGAAATCCATGCAAAGCACCTTTCAAGATCATCTCGACCGCCCAGCCATAGGTGGTTTCTTTGAGGGCGAGTGCCCGAAGAACCTCCGCACGTGCGGCGCGAAAAGGGCCGAGGTCAGTGATCTTTAGTCCGTAAAAATTCCGGATCAAACCGGCGGCGAGGCGGTTTCCAAAAGCCTGATGCCACGGCAATGCCGCCGGAATACGCTGCTCGCCGAGGCGAGAACCGAGCGTGATATCCGCATCTCCTTGGATGATCGGACCAAGAAGAATAGGCAGCTCAGAAGGGCGGTCACTGTAGTCGCCGTCGAGGAACACGACAATGTCGGGCGAATTTGCCCCAGCCAGCCCCGTAAGACAGGCCCGTCCATATCCACGGCGTGATTCGTGAATGATGCGAGCACCCATTCTTGCCGCGATTTCGGGTGTTCCGTCATTCGAGTTGCTATCCACAACGATTACCTCTGTGATCAGATTAGACGGGAGGTCGGCAAGAACCCGGGCGATCGCTTGCGCTTCATTGTGCGTGGGAATGATGACCGACACACGCATATAACCCTGGGCAGATCACCACCACAATGAGGACGGCCACCGTTGCGCCAGCCACGCGTCAACGCCCCATCTCCGACCCGCGCGTCCGACCGCAAGGCCAAGGCATGCGAGCACCGAAACCAGCAGCTCCCATATCCACGATGTGCCCCATTCCGAAATCCAAAGGCTGCCGAGGAACAGAAAAGCCACGAATGCGGCCGGGCGTGTAAGCAGACCGATGACAAGCAGGATGCCGAGAGAAATCTCGGTCAAGCCTTGCATGGGAGCTGCGATTGCGGCGTTGCTTGCCACCAGGCCCATGATCGCCTTCCAGACAGCCGGCGAGTGACTCGCCTTGATGTAGTAGCTAATCAGTCCTGCATAGCCCCCCGGTGTGTAAAGACCTTTTCCCAGGTTTTCGAAAAAGACCCAGACAAACATCGAGCCGATCGTCACGCGTACCAATGCAAGCCCGTTTGCCGCCTCGTTCTGCACTGAATTTACGTTGGTCTTCATCGTAAACCTCTTAATAACTTTTCGAGTTTTGTCTGGTAAAATTCAAGAATGCGAGTGGAATTAACCCGCGCCTTAAGATAGAAGAGCTTTCTGATTTAGACCCTGAACGGATGATTACCGTTTTTGCGACGCTTGATTCTGCGACACAGTCTGCACCGGAGCCATGATGAATCATGAAACAGCGCTTTCACAAGCAAAAGAGATTGCTGATCGAGTTCTAGCCCCGGCTGCCAGGCAGAACGATAAAGAGGGTCGGTTCTCTACCGAAGCTGTCCATAGCCTAGGTCAAGCCGGGCTTCTTGGGCTGACGCTGCCGACTGAGTTTGGCGGTGCGGGTCTTGGGCCACGAACATTTGCGGCGGTACTCGCGACGCTTGCCGAGGCGGACGCATCGGTTGCAATGGTCTATCTGATGCATATCTGTGCCTCCGCGACGATCGCTGCGGCTCGACCAGGTTCCGCTGTTGCACAGATTCTGAGAGAAATTGCCTCTGGCGGGCATCTGTCCACCCTCGCCTTCAGCGAGGCTGGTTCACGCAGCCACTTCTGGGCCCCAGTCTCCCGCGCACGGCTGAATGCCACGGGCGTGCGTATCACGGCTAAGAAGTCATGGGTGACGAGCGCCGGCTGCGCGCAGAGTTATGTGGTCTCCTCGCTTGCGCCCGAGGGGAAAGGTCCTACCGATTCGACGCTCTACCTTGTTCCAGCAGACGTACAGGGGTTTTCCGTGGAGGGCTCCTGGGATGGTTTGGGCTTGCGGGCCAACGCCTCTGCTCCAATGGTACTCGACGATTGCGAGGTGCCTCGTGAGCTGCAACTGACCGACGATGGCGCAGGTTTTCAGGCCATGTTGAATGTGGTACTCCCTCAGTTCAATCTTGGAACGGCGTCTGTGGCGCTAGGCCTCTGTCGCGCCGCGGTTGCCGCCACGGCGGCACATCTCAAGAGCGCTCGGTTTGAACATCTGGGCCAGAGCCTCGGCGAGAGCTTACCGACATTGCGTGCCCAACTCGCGATGATGCAAATCGACACCGACGGCCTCTCGGCTCGAGTTGACGACTTGGTGGACCACCTCGAGCGTCCGCGGGATACAACGATGCTACGCGTGCTGGAAACCAAGGCCGCTGCCGGCGACATAGCCATCGGCGTCACCTCAACGGCGATGCGAGTGTGCGGTGGCGCGGCGTTCTCCAAACACTTGATCATCGAGCGATTGTGGCGCGATGCACACGCCGGCGCCGTGATGGCGCCGACGGGCGACGTCCTGCGGGAATTCATCGCCAAGGCGTCCTGGGAATGCCGCTTTTCTGATCCATGGGAAGATTGCCGGCAATCACTCTCCATCTGAAGACAAAGCAATCATGAGCCGAATAATCTGGCTGGGTGCCGTCGCATACGATCCAAAGGTGGTTACGATCTGGGAAGGGATGCGGCGGTACTTTCACGAGGAAGCGCGTCTCTCGGTTGAGGTCCTGCTGTTCCAGAGTTACGAGATGCAGGTCAGTGCCCTCCTGGCTGCGCCGGGCGAAACTACCCCGCGGATTGACATCGCCTGGAATACGAACCTGGCTTATCTGCAAGCCGACACTTGGAGCGATCATCGCTGCCGCCCGATTGCCATGCGCGACACAGATATTGGATGGGAGACCAAAATCGTAGCGGCCACCGGAGGTCAGGTCGTTACACTCACCGACCTTCGCAATCGCACTTTGGCACTCGGGAGCCGTGACAGTGGTCACGCAGCGATCCTCCCGGTCCATTTTCTCGCGGATCAAGGTTTAATCGAGGGGCAGCACTACCAGACGGTGCGCTTCAACAGCGATCTCGGCAAGCATGGCGACACTGGGGCGAGCGAGGTCGAAGTCGTTCGCGCAGTTCTCGATGGCCGCGCGGACGCCGGCGCCATCGGCGGCCCGTTCTGGAAGAAGCTACGCAGCGAGCATTTGGTGCCGGAAGGCGCCCTGACCGAAATCTGGACGTCGCCACCCTACAATCACTGCATGTTCACGGCTAGAGCCGATCTCGAACCATCACTGGAGCAACGGTTCGTTCAGGCTCTCTCCGGGATGAGCTACGACAACCCGAGCCACCGCGTCGTGCTCGATGCGGAGGGACTCCGCCGCTGGGAACCGCCGCAACTCGATGGCTACGACTCGCTGCGGCAGGCGGCTGCGCAACAGGGATTCTTTAACCGCTCGGTAAGTTAGCGCTTATGGGGTATCAACCCTGATTTGTCGGTGGGAAGTCCGCCTCGTCCGATCTTCCTGACGCCCGCGTTCACTCACCCGCGGCCATCATCTTTGCCCCTGGAAGCACCGCTCAACGGTGCGAACGGAACACAGGCTAGAAGCCTATGCTACATTAACGCCGTAGCGTCGTCACTCCAGGTGCACGGCGACACCTCCCGGGATGGTTCTGGGAGATCGCTCGACAGTCCGAAAGCCCAATGGAGCATAGGCTTCCAAGCCTGTGTTCTGTTCGCACGTTGAGCGATGTTGCGTGGGAACCCGCAAATTTCATGCGCAGTTGAAGATCGTCGCCAATCGGCGCCGATGCTGGCTTTCGCGTTCGAAGGCCCGGCGCACCGCCGCGAAAGACTCGGTCAGCGGAAAGATTTCGGGGGTGACGAGCATATCGGCGTCCGTGGCTCCGACCGGATGCCAGTAGACGCCTTCTGCCGTGATGGTAATCTCAGGTGCCAAATCAGCGCGCGCAAGAGCGACGCCTTCCACGGCGAAACCCCGCAACGCGATCCGGCGGATCACCCGATCCTCGTCCTTGATCTTGTGTGCATCGAGGAAGCGACGGAACTCCTCGGCCTCGCCATCATTGGAGACGGTGGCCGCCAATCGAACCCTGAACCCTTCCCGGCGAGCAGTCTCAACACCCTGCCAGGCGCGCAGCCAGGTGCCCGCTCCCCGATGGCGGTCATGAAGCTCAGGCGTCGGACTGTCGAGGCTGACCTGCAACGTCAAGCGATCGCTTGGCAGAGAACGGAGCGTTTGCAGCCGCCGCCCTCCTAGCAGCATACCGTTGGTGAGCACCGTGGTGGGAGCCGCGGCGATGCACGAAGCCAGGATTTCGCCGATATCTGTCAGTAGAAAAGGTTCACCACCGGTCACGAAGATTTCACCGACGCCTATTTCGGCCGCTTCGCTGGTAATCCGCCGAACCCGAGCAAGACCAAGTTCTCGCCTCGGCACTTTGGGTGAGGAGCGCACGCAACAATAATCGCAATGCAGATTGCAATCGAAAGTTTGTATACAACCAAAGGCGGGAACCGACCGGGCGTGCGGCATCGGCATTCGCCGGAGCCTCCCCGCACCGGACAACCCATCTTGTGCTATTCGACTCGAGAATCGTATCGACCAACGTATTGCGGGTAAAGCGGCACCAAGCTTCAAGCTCGGTGCCGAGAGTTTCTTCACTGCCAATTATCGCCAGGAGATCGCCCGGACCACATCGCCGCAGCGCACCAATAAGCTCGGGGAGAAGGCCCGTGGCAAAGGACTTACGCCGGGCGTCCAGCTCGATATTCGCTTTGGTTGGCATGCGCTACTATTTCACACTCCACCACGCTTTCGCGGCCTCCTTGCGCTCGACCGGGTGAATCGTGAAATTGAGTCACCTACTCCGCCGCATGGTCTCTGGGTGTGCGCGGAATTCCAGCCTTATTTGGCGGCGAGCCAGCGGCTCGCTTCCGCGGATTCGATTTTCGTTCGCAATAGCCGCTCTTGACAAGAGCTGGAAAATGCCGGACAACAGGAGGGTAAAGGAAAGCAATTCTGGTGCAACGCACCTTGCCGGGTGATCCTAGAAGCGCGCAAAAAAACAATGAAAAACTGTTTGGCAATTCTCTTAGCAGGGTGGGCAATCGGCGTTGCAGTGCCGGCTTTCGCCCAACAAAAAGACACGGTCGATCCAAAAATAGCCCACCAGATTGATGCCCTCGCTAAATTAGCCGAGGCAATCAACAAAAACGACGCAGACGCTGTCGCAGCGATCTTCGCGGAGGACGGGGTTTGCGTAACGCCGCAAGGACCTATTTACGGTCGGGAGGCAATCAAGGAACATTATACAGAGGTCTTCAAGCAATTTGAGTTAAGCAACGATGTCCCGAAGGCCGACCCGAATTCCCCCCATACGATCGGTACGGCTGGTAATGAAGTATGGGAAACTGGAGAATGGAGTTCTAATTTCCGAAACATCGACGGTGGTGGTACCGGACAAAACCGGGGATACTATTCCGCAATTTATATTCGTGAGGGCGATGCCTGGAAGATCCGCATGCAGATCTTCAACGTCACCCCACCGCCTGCTTAAAATATTCAGGGATACAATTTGTCGGCGCAAGCCAGTGGCTCGCCCGCCACTATCATCGATTGCCCTGAAAAGAATCACCCAACATACGCGCTAGGATAATGCGAGACGCTTCGATGGGCGGATGGAATTTGTCCCGGAGGGACAGCACGATAGTAGCCGGGCACGAAGTGCCTGGAGAGCGCCACCTCAAAAGATCCGTCCCGTAGGGTACGGTGTGATTCTTGCAGGTGTACGCACGAATCGATCGAGAACGTCTTTGGGCCCGATCATACCGTACCCTACGGGACGGTTCTTTCGAGGACGCTTTCCCAGGCACTTCGTGCCAGGCTATGATCGGTGTGTCCCTACGGGACGGGCTTGCAAACGCTTCGCAACGGCGTCTAGGGAGCGCGCGAGCAATTTCGTAACACCCTTCGTCGGGCCAAAAAAACATCCCAAACTGCCCTTATCTTCGTACCATTTAGCCCCGGTTGAATGGCGCGAACATAGGCCGGGTTCGGGACGATTTATTGCCCCGAAGTGGGCTTTAGGATTTAGCCCAGGGTTTCAACCTGGGGACCGCCGCCATGGGGGCCGTTCAAAAGTTCCGGAAGCATGTCAGGCCCACCACTTTGCCTCGAAGAGTAAAATGAATAACTGATGTTTACATTGACTACAATGCTGACAATGCCTACATTGGCTCAGCGATCGTGTGTGAGTTACTTATCCGCGCGCACCAGACCGGGAACGGTGCGAACTCATCAGGCGATCCGACTTTGATGCGAAATAGCCGCTGGTTACGCATAAAACGCATTCAGAGCTGTCACAATAGCCACGGGCGGATGTCATAATTAATGTCGCCCGACAAGGCGGCAAAAAGGAAAGAGAGAGATAATGAATTGGCAAAGTCGGTTGGAAAAAACAGTGATCGCCTTGAATCTGATTGGTTTAGCGCTTGGCTTCGGCACACTTGGCATTCTCATCCTGGTGAAAGGAGAGCATGGGGGTCAATCCTGGATCAGTGGAGTCCTTGGCATATTCGTGGGCTCACTATTTCTGCTGTTTGCATTTTACTTCTGCAAGCATACCTGGGGGCGGCGTCTCGGGAAGGTCAGCCTTCGTGAGGCAGTGGATTACTTGCTGCCGTATGACCGACCCGAGGTAACCCGAGTGATGCAGGCGGAGAGTGCCGACTTGTTAGCCGTCTCGCGGCAACAGTCGGACCTTTCTGGTGCATCGTCTCGCAAATAATGGTGGCGTCGCCGGCAGTCAGTTGGCTATTTTGTTTGTGCTCAACCCGTTCAGCAAATGCTGGACAGTCTCGGGTACAACGGCCTTGAGCGCAGCGCCCTTAACTTTGCCTTCGATCGACACGGCGACCAATCCATGGAGTGTTGCACCAATGGTAAGGGCCAAACGATCGGGATCGCCCGCGACGATCTTTCCTGCTTCTTGACCCTCTTGCAATATCTTTGGGATGTGCGAAAACGCCGCCACTACGGCAGTCCGAAGTTCGGGCAGCATCTCCGGCCGTCGCTTGGCCTCAAACATTAAGGCGAAAAGCGCTGGATGCTTGAGGGCGAATCCGACGTAAGCGAGCGCCGCTTTCGTCAATCGTGAGTTAAAATCCTGGCTGCCCGCTTTTGCCGCCTGAGCGACGACCGAGCTCAATCGTTCAAAGCCCATGATTGCCAGAGCATCGATAAGATCTTGTTTCGTCGCAAAATGCCGTTGCGGTGAGGCGTGGCTTACTCCCAGTTCACGGCTTAGTTCGCGCAAGGACAAATGCTGGACGCCCCGTGTTTCAAGTGCGACTTCTGCCGCACTGAGCAGCGCTTGGCGCAGATGACCGTGGT
Source organism: uncultured Verrucomicrobiae bacterium (assembly GCA_963793135.1). Taxonomy (GTDB): domain Bacteria; phylum Verrucomicrobiota; class Verrucomicrobiia; order Chthoniobacterales; family JAFAMB01; genus JAFAMB01. The sequence goes on along the minus strand of CAWBYX010000009.1, from coordinate 109,213 downwards.
GGTAAGGGCGGGGCGAAAGCTTCACAGAGAGGAACTTACGATATTATCCAAGATTTTACAAATGTAGTCATTGACTACAATGATGACGATGGCTACATTTGGTCGCATCAAGCTGACAACAGCACACCCGGGGCACCAGGTATTCGGCGTCTGCGAGGAGCCGGGGCTAAGTCCCGATCTCGACCGGCCGCTCTATTTCGAAACCTGAACAGATTGCCATTTCAGCACTGGAAAAAATCAACACTATGAATGAACACAATGAAGCCACGCTCGGCGGCCGATTCACGTTCCCCGGCACCTCGTTGACAGTCCAACGGATAGGCTACGGCGCGATGCAGTTGGCCGGCCCCGGTGTGTGGGGACCGCCGAGGGACCAAGAGAGTGCCGTCGCCGTCCTTCGCGAGGCCGTTGCCGCCGGCGTGAACCATATTGACACCTCCGACTTCTACGGGCCTCACGTCACTAACCAAATCATCCGGCAGGCCCTGCACCCATACCCGAAGGGGCTGGTCATCGTCACTAAGCTCGGCGCCCGCCGCCCGCCCGACAAATCGTGGCAGCCGGCCATCTCGCCCGAAGACCTGACCGCCGGTGTCCAAGACAACCTCCGCAACCTGGACCTGGAGACACTCGACATCGTCAACTACCGCGCGATGGGGTCGATCCACGGCCCCAAGGAGGGGTCGATCGCCGAGCAGGTGACGGTGCTGGCCGACCTCCGGCGCAAGGGACTGATCCGCCACATCGGCCTGAGCAACGTCACAGCGGCCCAGGTAGCCGAGGCTCAAGCTATCACTGACGTTGTGTGCGTGCAGAACAACTATAACCTGGCCCACCGCCACGACGACGCCCTGATCGATGACTTAGCCCGACAGGGCATCGCGTACGTCCCGTTCTTCCCGCTGGGGGGATTCACGCCGCTGCAGTCATCCACCCTGTCGTCCGTCGCGGACCGGCTCGGGGTCACGCCGATGCAGGTCGCGCTGGCGTGGCTGCTGCACCGCTCGCCCAACATCCTCCTGATTCCCGGCACGTCGTCTGTCGCCCACCTCCGCGAGAACCTGGCCGCCGGTCAGTTGACGCTGTCGCCAGAAACCTTGACGGAGTTGGAGGGCATCGCCTCCTCGGCTGGGGGTTGAAGCCTCCCCTCATCGTCCCCAATATCGTGCTCGTTATCGTGCTCGATCTTAGTGATGGCAGGCGGAAAAGAGGCGGAAAGACGAGCACGAGCACGATTGCAAGATTGCAAGGGCGGCAAAAGCGGTCTTCCCGGGCGGTTCCTTGTGTCAGTCAGAAGATTTCCTTACGAAAGACGGATCACCCGGGAACCAAACGTTCTTCGTCCGCCGAACACCATCCGGAGGAATGAGTATCGAAGAACGATGATCTTAAGCTTTTGGCCTTCTGCCTAAAGATTTCCCGGTAGGACCGGCGGAATTGTCGGCGCTATTGGCCTTCTTAGCGTCCGTTTTTGGCGCACGGATCCGTTGACCACCTCAACATGCATATTTTCCCAGTTTCGATCTCTTCCAGCGAGTTACTTGCACGAGGCACAGAAGTTGCCCGGTTTTCAGCTGAAAACGCCGCAGAAATTGACCGCACTGGATCTTTTCCGGAAGAGGAATTCGCCAAAATAATCTCCGCCGGGCTTATCGTTGCTCCTTTGGCCCGGAGCCTGGGAGGCCTCGGGCTGGGATTTGAGTCTCAGAATATCGCAGATTTGTTACGTCTTTTGCGGATCTTGGGCAAGGGCAACTTGAGCGTCGGGCGCCTCTATGAAGGGCACGTCAACGGTTTGCAATTGATTCAAACATTTGCTACTCCGGACCAAATCGAACACTTCGCCCACGATGCCCGAGGCCAAAAGATTTTTGGGGTTTGGAACGCTGAGGCTGGCGATGGTCTCAAATTTCGCCCCCTCGGCCATAAAAAATACGAGCTTAGCGGCTCGAAAACGTTCTGTTCGGGTGCCGGCCACGTTCAACGGCCTTTGGTCGGAGGAAGCTTACCTGACGGTCAGCACCAGCTTTGTGTTGTGCCGATGGAGCAGGTGAAGACCCGAATAGACTCGAGCTGGTGGACCGCCACAGGCATGCGGGGAAGCGTCAGTTTTAAGGTGGATTTCTCCGGAGTCGTCCTGGACGACGCGTGGTTTATTGGGAATCCCAACGACTACCACCGTGAGCCCTGGTTAACTTTGGGCGTAGTCCGCTTTGCTGCCGTGCAGTTAGGCGGAGCAGAAGGATTGGTCGAAAGCACTCGGAACTTCTTGCGAAAACTTGCGCGAACCACGGACCCTTACCAAATTGCGCGCCTCGGACAAATGGCTCTGGCGGTGGAAAACGGAAGACTGTGGCTCGAAAGCGCCGCCGAAAAAGCGCGCGCCTTCGCTCCGATCTTCGGAGGCGATGCGGCCGCCACAAAACATCGCTCCCCGGAATTAACCGTCTACGCCAACATGGTGCGGACAGCCATCGAGCAAGCAGCCATGGAGGTGATGAAGAACGCTGAACGCTCCCTCGGCACCCGCGGCTTGTTAGCTCCGGAACCGGCGGAACGTATCATCCGTGATTTGCGGCTCTACCTTCGACAACCCTGTTTCGACGCCGCCCTGGCAGCCGTAGGCACCTACACTCTGGGGCAGGAGGCAGAATCAGGAGTCAGAAAACAGGAGTCAGGAGTTCAGAATCCTTAGCGCCAGGTAGGGAGTTAAGCCATTGAAACGCACTGGATTTCGCATTCTGCAACTCCTGACTCCTGATTTCTGACTCCTGACTCCTGTCTCCTGATTATGAATTCAAACGCTCCCGAGAGTTTGGGTGCTTCCTACTTCGCTCAGATCTACCAGACGAACCTGGATCCTTGGAACTTCGAAACTAGCCAATATGAAAGAGAGAAATACCTCGCTTCACTTGCAGCATTGCCGTTAGAACGCTACCGTCGCGCTTTTGAGATCGGCGGATCCATTGGCGTGCTCACTCGGATGCTGGCCGACCGGTGTGACCGATTGCTGTCGATTGACGTTTCCTCCCTAGCACAAGGACGCGCCCAAGCCCGTTGCGCTGATCAACCACAGGTTAAGTTTCAGATCATGCAATTCCCAGGGGAGACACCCGACCAGACCTTTGATCTGATCGTGCTCTCTGAGGTGGGCTATTATCTGTCCGAAAAAGATCTTCTGATTGCCAGGGATTGGATCGTTAATGCCCTTCCACCAGGCGGACATCTTTTGTTGGTCCATTGGACCCCTTTGGTGGAGGACTATCCGCTCACCGGCGATGAAGTTCACGATCTTTTTCTAGCCATCACGCCTGCTCCGCTCACTTGCGTTTTCTCCTCCAGGAAAACGCATTATCGTATTGACGTACTGGCTTGTTCTTCATCAACCGGTTGACTTCTCTGCCCTTGTCAAAACCTGTCCCACGCCAGAGTCTTTTTTCCGGTGACCCGCCGGAGATTGGATAAGCGAATGCGTAATGCCGCAACAGCCTTTTCTAGAGACATTGGCGGCCACAATTTCTCCCATTCGCCTTCCGACTTTTGCCGGAGATCAACTCGTTCCATCAATTGGCCCCAGGTTTGCGGTCGAAATATTTGATGCCATAACCAGGAACCCGAAATACCCAGCGACCGCGCCACTCCCCCTGACCCGAGAAGAAATCAGGGGCCGGTTTAGTTGAACTTCCCGGATCAATTCCCGCAGAGCTTGCCTGGCCCTCAAGCGGATCTCGCTCGCAGAAACGCTTTCTACTAACAAAGGCTGCGATTGTTGCCCCAAGCTCCCGAAATGCCTTAATCCCGCGGAGAAACCGTGTTTTACTCTGCCATCGAGCCGGGCTGAGGTAGTGACCCGAACGTCCAAGCTATGCCGAAACCGTGCACCACTCCGCAAGATCGCTTTGTAGAGCGCCTTGTCTTCGTCTTCCAAAACATCGGGTAAACCGCCGATCTGTTCATACAGGCTGGCTGTGATTGCCAGACTCGCGCCAATGTGATTGAAATGGCGCGGAAATGGATCAAACGGATCGGGATCGATCAGATCTTCCAGTTCGGCGATCAAAAAATCATAAGCGACTTGTCGCAAGTACGTCAGTTCCGCCGATGGATGCAGCAGTAATCTTTCAACTCGATCAGCCACAATCCGTCCACCGACCGCGTCTGCGCCAGCATCGACCTCCCGCATGATTCCAGCTATCCATCCCGGATCTACAAAGCTGTCGGCGTCGGTGGAAACGATTATTCCGTCAGGCCGGCCCAGCAGGAAAAGCCTTCGGCATGCTTCGTCCATCAGTAGTTTGCGTGCGCACCCGACGTAACTCCTCTCCGGCGGTAATTTGATTTCAACCACATGCAGAACCAGGCGCGGGTGTCGAGCACCGAAGGCGCGAGCCCGCGTGGCGGTCTCGTCGCGACAATTGTTCGCTAGCACGATAACCTCATATTTCGACGGGTCGATTGGCCTCCCGTCGGGATCAACCTGTCCGACTAGCGCTGATAGGCACTTCTCAATCCGCACACTTTCATCACGCGCAGGCACAACGATGCAGGCTTCACACGTTTCGAGCGGAGGTTGATCAACGAGAGATTCACTGAAATGGATTTTTGGCAAATAAGTGATCGGCATAGCAAACGAGGTCTTGGTCATCCTTATACGAATTTCCTCCACCGTTTGGTTGCCTGGCTCGCTTCAATCGCCCGCCGCCGCAATTTGCACGGTGTGAAACAAGTCCGGTCCTCGGACCACCTGCGAACTTAAGGTTGCTTATGAAACAGCGCATTGTCATTGAGCAAACCGCTGGTTCGCCCAAACACACGGACCCCGCAAAACTTTCTAACGCCAATACGCCGACAGCCTCTGCGTTCGAAATTGCCGATTTTGATGTATCACCGGGTGGCAACTGCCGGTCCAGCGGGATTAGAGCGGTTCAGGGTAGATCCGACCTTGTTTGATGAGCAGCTTTCTGCCCTCAGGCACTACGGGTACTCGACGATCTGCCTCACCCAAGGCGTCGAAATTCTTTCCGAGCGTGAACAGCCAACAGGAAAACCAGTTATAATAACTTTCGATGACGGCTACCGGGATTTTTTGACCGCCCTCCCCTCTTTAAAAAAATATCTTTTTAGCGCCACCGTCTTCCTGGTCGCTGGCCGAATTGGCGGCTTTGCCGACTGGGACAACTGTTACGGCGAAGCTGCGCCGCTGATGTCCTGGCCAGAAATACTCGAGATTGCCAGGGAAGGGACTGAACTCGGCTGCCATTCCTTAGCTCACCGGCCAATGACCGAAATGAACTACTCAGATCTGTTGAGAGACACCTGCCAGGCTCGCAAGATACTCGAGGGCGGCTTGGAAACCTCAGTTGCTCACTTCGCCTATCCGCATGGTGCCGAAAATGAAATCGTCCGCGGCGTGATTGCCGAGCTTGGGTTTAGCTGTGCGGTCAGCTGCCGACCAGCCTTGGCGCGGTTCGGAGACGAGATCTTCTCTCTCCCGCGCATTGAGATTCCGGGCAGTTGCACGCCGGAAGAGCTAATTAATCAAATCGGTGGTTGTCTTCAGGAGGTCTAAACCGGCGCGTTCAAGAGGCACTAAGAACGGTATGAAAAGCCTCTAAAGAAGGTGGTCCTTCGCCTTGCATCCGATCAAAAAGCTTTGCCGTTTCACACTCCCGGTTTGCCGAGAACACTGCTTCGCATCGCCCTTCTCGCACGTAAGCAGCCACGAATTTAGGCTCCTGTAGATCCCCGTCGATCACTAGCTGACTATGATCCGGCATCTGTCCGAAAAATTCGTATCGAACGCCGTAATGGTAAGTCCAGAAATAGGGAACGCCGCTATACGTTTTTTCCAGACCCATCATGTTGGCTGCCGCAGTCCTGGCTTGTTCCTGGGCTACCCGCCAATGCTCGATCCGGACACGTCGTCCATTGTCAGGTAACGGAAAATTGGCGACGTCGCCGGCGGCAAAAATGTGGCTGGCACCGATGATTCTCATCGAGGCGTCCACGGCAAGGCTTTGGTCCTCGCCGCGTGAAACCTTTTTCAGAAAGGCTGTTGCCGGTTCGATCCCAATACCGCTGACCACCAAGTCGGCCCTGAGCTCTTCTTTGCTGTTTAGCTTAATCGTTGAGCCTGAGCCGACTTTATGGATGGATATGACCTTCGTCTCCGGCAAGAAGCGAACGCCTTTTTGCACATGCTTTTCCAGCAACAGTCGCCCCATTTCCGGTCCCAGCTGCTTGAGCAGCGGGATACTCTCTTCGCTGACGATCGTTACGGCCAGACCTCTCTCCCGGAAAGCTGAGGCCACTTCCATCGAAATAAAACTGGCTCCGATCAAGACCGCGGTTTTCGCCTGTTCCGCTGCCGCGATTAGCCTGTCGGCGTCCTCCACACTGCGAAGGAGAAGCGGCTGAGATTCTTTGTCGGCCGCCGGAAGCAACTTGGGTTTTCCTCCAGTAGCGACCAGCGCCTCGTCATATTGCAAGGAAGGAACGGTCTCTTCTTTGAATCGAATGGTGCGACTTTCCGGATCGACGTGGTCAATCTCTGCCACCAGAAAATTTACCGCGCAATCACTTAGCAAATTCTCCGGGCGCAGCGGCAGCTGTTTGGCATCGGCCTGGCCGGAAAGATACATTTTGCTGAGCAAAGTGCGGTCGTAAGGAGTTCGGTGTTCCTGGGTTATCATCACCAACCGCCCGGCGAACCCCAAGCCGCGCAATTCTCGCACCGCAGCGGCCCCCGCTGCGCCACCGCCCAAAATTACAAAAGTTTGATCCGCTCTGGGGCTTACTTTCCCGTGATCAGGCGAATGTTTCATCTGGGTTGAAGATTCAGGATCAACCCGGACCTCTTCCCCGACGATCTCCAGAAAATATGCTTTCAATGATTCCAGCGAGGGCGATTCCAGCAGCGCGCCATCTGAGGCTGAGAAACAGCTCTTATGCCATGGACAGATCAACCGCGAGCCGCACAACGCGCCCTTCTCAAGTGGAGCCCCGGCATGCGGACAAGTCGGCGCGAAGGCACGCCATCGGCCGTCAAAAGTTCGTAACAGCAGGATTTTTTCATCCGAGACTTCAACAAGTCGCATCTCACCGGGTCGAAGATCGCTGGTCCGAGCAACTGAAATGGTGGTCACCTCAGAGTTCGTGAATTCCCTAGCGCCCGGTTGTATTCCCGGAAAGCGAATAACCTCAAGGAAGACTATGCTACTCTAACGCCGCCGCGTCGTCACTCTGGGTGCCTCGATAGCTCCTGGTATGGCCCCGGAAAAGCAACAATCGCTAGTCGGCTCTGGCATGAACAAGGCGATCTAGTATTACTCTGTTAAGTAGAGTCGTCGAATTTTTCAGGGAATGTGGCGTGGCAGTAGGGACAATGTCCGGTCGATCGCAGCAGCCAAGGCCGGATCGATTCCAGGATCTTCTCCAACGTCAGACCAGAAGTTTTTTTTTGCCTCAAGGTAGATGGTCAGGATAAACAAGTATGCGAGCGCGCTCAAGGCAAGGTGATGATGAAAGCCACGCCAGGATCTTCCCTCAAAGTGATCGAGTCCCAGATCATCTTTGGAACGCTGGAAATATTGTTCAACGTGCCAACGCGAACGACTGAGCTTTAAACAACGAGCTTTGGACGGATGGCGATCAAAGTGGGCTAAATAACTATGGTAAGGCTTTGGAACTCCCCTTGGCCAATCGAGCACAAGCCAGACTTTCTCCAATCGGCCATCGGGTTCCTTGAGGCCACGAGCAAGAAAGACCTCTTGCCAAGCGATGCGGGTGTGATGTCTTTTGCCATCACCTGTTGTCCAGGAGCAATCCTTCCAGACAGCGTCAGGCAATGAGCGGGCTATATCCAAAAGGTGGCGCGCGCTAGCGGCAAGCTTTTCGTCGACAAGTTTCCGGTACTTGCCTTTGAGCATAGTTGGTACCTCCTGGGTCCATCCAAGATGCTCCTCCGGGGTTACTTGTAGAAAAAACTCCAAATTAAGTTCCCGTAGACGTTGGCGGAAGGCAAAGCTATCGCCGTAAGCGGCGTCACCCAGCACCGGAGCAGGAGCGACTTGATCGGCCAACGCCTGCTCGATCAATTGCAGAGCGATCTGGCTCTTGGTCGCAAACATTATCTCTGGCGGCACTCCGGCTTTAGCGCGACGCTCAGGTTTTTCAGCCCAGCTCTGCGGTAAATAAAGTCGCCCCCCGATCGGCGCTGCGACACAGCCACTACTAACCACTAGTTCCACGCTGACTTGGCAATTGCCTTGCTTGCCGACCGCTCCGCAGTACTGATGCGAAACTCCTACCGAATCCTTGCCCTGTTTGAGCCAACCGGTCTCATCGACGATCCAGGCCTCGATCGGTTCAAAATGGGGAATGACTTCTTGGCGAACCACCCGCCAAACCTGCTCTTCGTCCCAAGGACTATCGGTAACGAACTGTTGCAGCCGCTGCGGATCAATACCAAGCCTGGCTGCCATCGGTTCAATGGACTTACGCTGCCCAGGCATCAGTAAGCCAGAGACATAATTTGCTGCAGCTACCCGCCGCTCACTTCGGCCCAACGGCGCGACCACCGGCACCATGAACGCTTTGAATCGCTCAATGCTCCGTTGCCAAAGTCGACCGTCCCACTCCACGGCGTTCCATCTTGCAAAAAAATACGCCGCGTAGCAAGAAATTACTTAACAAAGTAATACTAGGTAGTGGGCGACAGCCTCCGTATCGCTGCACGAACAAGCCAGATAGCCGTCCGGTCGAACCAGCCAAATGCCGTCATCGCGTAAAGGGGCCCCGGACCTCGCGATCCAGCAATCCTGGAAATATGCCCACAACGAACGATGCGGAACCGCCACCCCGGTCAAGCAATTCGAGGGTACGGCTCCAGATAACCCGAGCCTTGGACTTGTCTGTCCGATGGGCCGCCTTATCGATTATGCGAACAGGCACGCCAAACCGCGCGAGTTCGGAGGCCATCGTCATTCCAACCGGACCGGCACCAATGATCAGGACGGGCACATTCATCATGATTCTCCAGTTTCGAGATTTAGGAGTAAACGTCAGCGTCCGTCTGTTCTTCAAGTCGTTTAATGTCCGCCAATCGTGGTTGTCGTTGTCCTCGTCGTCGATCTTTTTGTCGGCAGCGGAGGGACAGGTCTGGGCGGTGTTGCCACGCAAAATCGCTTATCGGTAGATCGAAAAGGGTATAAAGCCTGGACGCTTTACTTACTGCGCAAACGAGCGGGGCGAGGGGAAGTGTCAGTGCGAATGTCAGGCGGAGGCGACACACCGAGGTTGAGTCGAGCCCCCGCCCCGCGGTCCTACGCTGAGGCGTTCTACGCTGCCCCCGGTTCCACGATTAAGGCGGGTGGTGGTCTCGGGACACCGGACGTCACTGAATAGACCCAGCCTTCCGATCCGTCCGTATCTTGAAACCCTGACGTTTCGGGGAGATCAGAAGGCATTTTTGATTCCACGACGGAAATTCCTTCGATTGCCCACGGCTCTTGCGGCATTCCTACGGTCTGACGGGCTATCCGAGCGGCTCGCCGATAGATTTTGTGTGAAATCATTGCTGGACGTCGTCCAGAGCCAAACAAGATTTTTGCTGCCTCTTCGGGAATGCGAACGACGATCTCTATGCGCTCGCCGGTCTTGGACGGGTTATCCTTGTGGTACCGGTGAAGAGAGACGGTGGCGTAATAATCGTTGTTCGTGCGAGCTTTGCTCATGGTCCAGTTCTGATGAGGTTTAATGCGACATTAGCGTGACTAAGGAATCATTCCCCGAGCGATGATCACAGATCGTTGTCGTCGCGATCGCGATAGCCATCGTAACATACTCCTACTACCCCCCGCGCGTAAAGTCGCTGTTTGCCGTCTCCCGGTACCGTAAGGTATCCTATCAGACTAAGTTATGGAATACGGACAACTTGGGAATTCAGGTCTTCGGGTTTCCGCGTTAAGCTTCGGCACAGGAACATTTGGAGGGGGCGATAACGAAGCGTTCCGATCAATCGGCGCAAAGATCTGGCACAAGCAACTCGGGTCGTTGACGTATGCCTCGAGGGCGGAATTAATCTATTCGATACGGCGGACGCCTATTCGGAAGGGCAGTCGGAGGATATTCTCGGGAAAACACTTAAGGGAAGGCGCGATAAAGTTCTGATTGCCACTACCGCTTCCGGAAAGTTAGTCGCCTTCACAAAACGAGAGAGATGGGTCCCCCGATCCCCGACGCACGAATCGAGTTTACACAATCGTTGAGGCGATTGATGAAATCGCCACCGAAACCGGTAAAACGGTCCCGCAAATCGCTCTAAATTGGCTCCTTCACCGACCACGGTTGCGAGCCTGATTGTGGGTGCACGCAATGAAGAACAACTTCGGCAAAATCTCGACTCCATAGGTTGGAAGTTGACCGGAGAGCAAATCACCAAATTAGATGTAGCGAGCGCTACACTGCCCGCTGATCCCGCCTGGTTCCGAAGTGCACCCACGGAGCAGAACGAAATCCTGCTGTGGTTTGAATCCTGGAAGCACCTGTAGGTTAAGTCAGATAACTCTGTGGACGACTGGCCGGTGTCGAGGACGGTTGTCCGGGTTAGCAGCGCTTTCACTGTAGCCACCTTCGGGGCATACTGACCCACGACCATCATCGATTGCCCTGGAACATTCGCTCAACGTGCGACAAAACACAGGCTGGAAGCCTATGCTACTTTAACGCCGTCTCGTGGCTGCCTTGGGTTCGTGGAGCTTGCGGCGGGTGCTTACAAACATCGCTCCACACTCCGCAAAGTTAGCGTAGCATAGGCTTCCAGCCTGTGTAGTGTCCATGTAAGGCGAGACGCCTTACCTGAGGCAGGCCGGGGAACTTAACGTCAGCGGCCCTTGCTCTTGGCGGATTCGATAAGAAGCACCCTGATGCTCTTCGTGCAGATGGGCGCCCCGACCGAATAACTTCTCCCGCAGGTTCCTGGACGATACTCCTTCTTGTAAATACCCCGGCGCTGAAGCTCGGGAACAACAAGATCAACGAAGTCGCGAAACGATCGATAATCTCCAGGCCGGCAGACCGACTCATTCAGCGGCGCCTCAATCAGTGGATTGTTGAGATGCGGTTGGTAGATAGCGTAGAGTTGATAAGGTCGACCATCTAAAGACGTAAACTCGACGTCGATGAGCAGCGTTGGCCGGGGAAGAATCCGTGACAAAGGTTGTGGTGAGGCGCCAGCGATTGGCCGTCGGTGTTGACAATCTGGTAAGTGAGGCTGTCGGCCACTCCTTCGGTCTTGAACCAAGCGGGGAGCTCTTTCCGACGCCCATAATCTCTGCCCTATCGCCCTTCCCAGACCGGGCCGGGGATCAACGATTTTCCTGTTGCCGATGCAGAGATTTCCGTCAGAAAAACGAGCATGACCAGAGGGAGACAACAAAGGGTGAGATTCATACTATTGGGGAACCAAATAAATAGGTCGGATCTGCCCGTTCAATGCGAACAGAACGAGTGCATTTATCGCCAGAAAGGAACAAACTATCGGATGCTTCAACGAGCTTCGATCGGAGCCGAACACAAAATTCGGGGAATGGCGAGTGACACCGTGATTGAGACTTTTCCAAGATCGCTAAGCTGGTTGCGAAAGACGCTCAAAATATTCGGTCCGGGATTAGTGACGGGAGCCGCGGATGATGATCCGAGCGGGATCGCCACATATTCCAGCGTAGGTGCCCAGTTCGGTTCCAGCATCCTTTGGACAATGCCATTGATTTACCCGTTTATGGCGGCAATTCAGGAAATAAGTGCACGAACCGGACGGGTCACGGGACGCGGTATTGCCGGTAATATCCGACGATTTTTCCCGGCTTGGATGTTGTATGCTATCGTTGCTTTGCTGGTAATCGCAAATATCATCAATTTGGGTGCCGATATCGGAGCAATGGGGGCCGCTGTCAATCTCCTCATCGGAGGACCAGCGCTTCTATATTGTGGATTGTTCGCCCTGGTTTCGGTGGTTTTGCAAATTCGAATCCCTTACCAGACCTATTCCGGCATTTTAAAGTGGATGACCGTTTCCTTGTTCGCTTACGTTGGCACAGTTTTCGTTGTCCAGATCAATTGGCCCGAAGTGATCCGAGGAACCTTCATCCCCACCATCTCCTTTAAAGGGGAATATTGGGCTGCTCTCATCGCGGTTTTGGGCACTACGATCAGCCCGTATCTACTTTTCTGGCAAGCCGGAGAAGAAGTCGAACAATTGGAGAATGCGCCAGACGAAAAGCCACTCAAAAAGGCGCCCCAACAAGCACCGGAACAACTTCAGCGGATTAAAATTGATACCTACGCCGGAATGGCATTTTCCAATCTCATCGCCTACTTCATAATACTGACTGCGGCAGCGACACTTCATACGCACGGGAAAACGGAAATCAATTCAGCGGCTGAGGCAGCCGAGGCGCTCCGGCCAATTGCCGGACCATTCGCTGCATTGCTTTTTAGCTTAGGGGTAATTGGCACCGGATTACTCGCCCTGCCTGTTCTAGCAGGATCAGCAGCTTACGCACTCGGCGAAGCTTTGAAATGGCCGGTGGGACTGGAACGCAAAGCCAAGGATGCAAAAGCATATTACTCGGTATTGGCGGTCTCAACTTTGATCGGGCTGGCGCTAAACTTTACAAAACTCGATCCCATCAAGGCTTTGGTCTGGGCCGCCATCATTAATGGAATAACGGCGGCGCCCGTGATGTGTTTTACGATGCTATTGGCGAGCCGTCGTAAAGTCATGGGAGAATTTACTTTGCCATTCTATCTGAAGATACTGGGATGGTCAGGGACCGCGATTATGGCATTGGCGGGAGTAGGCATGCTTTTAACTTCAGGAAAGTAGGCATCGCCAACAGTTCTAATGTTATCACTTTGAAGCAAAAAAGGTCATCGTATTACTTATGAACGAAGAGAACCAATTGGAGAAAGTGTCGCCTGTAAGACGGCCCTGGACGGAAGCTTGGGAGCAAGCCTGGGAAGCGTACCAAGGTCAACAGAAACCTGGCGGAGATGAAAAACTAGCCTCGTTTCGTAACCGTGCAAAGCAGGAGAATGATGCGCGATATTTAGGCGATAAATATTTTAAAGAAGTCTGCCAATACCTGCCAAAAAGCGAATGTCCATGAAGTTAAATGCTGATACTAAGCTTATTTCTGGTTGAACCCCGATCTTTATACACATTTTCGGCCTTTCTTAATTTGCACGGTGTATCTGTACAATTTAGACCCTACTCTCGTTGTTAGTGTGTTCGATCTGCCCCCTCTTCAGGGCGCATCGATGGGTGGCGGTTCCCAGGGTTGAAACCCCGGGGCCTGCAGTTGGGACGTTTGCAGATCACTTCGCGTTGATTTATGCCCCGAAGGTGGCTAGAGGACTCAGCCCAGGGTTTCAACCCTGGGACACTCAAAATAAGCGAATTTGCCCTGAAGGGGCGAGAGGCTTACAAGATAAATCTCGCACCTATTCGCTGGGCGGAAATTAAATGCAGCAATCGAGACGTGCTGCATTTAGATTCTGCTTTCAAGTTGTTAGTACGTTGTGTCTGCCGCCCCTGCAGCTTCAGGGGCATCGTTCTGGGTACTCGGTTCCCACCCTTTCGGGCGAAAGGCACCAGAATGATCAAAATGCCTTCTCGAGAAAACGTCGCTCGCTGCGACAGAACACACGCTGGAAGCCTATGCTCCATTGGTTTTTCGGACTTTTAAGCGCCTTCTCTGAACCATCCCGGAAGCTGTCGCCGTGAGCCCGCGCTGGTGACGTTACCCAGACCTGCTCTCACGTCTCGCCTGCCGCTTCCGAGGATCCGGCTGAATTATCGGGAACCGCTTGGGCATCGTCGAGTTCGGCTGTGAAATCCTGTGGTGATGAAACATGTAGATTTTCATCTTCCGGGATTTCCGGGTCCAATCCGTCCTCCGGCGGACGCTCGCGTGCGTCCTCCTCGTCATATTCAGACCCGGCGGTCCGTTGCGTTCCCCGAGAGCCAATCGGTTCAGCGAGGGGGTCAAGTACTTGGCCTGGAGCCTCTGACTCAGAAAGAGCCTCTTCTCTAGCATCATTATCTTGGTCCATGTTGGTGCTCATCTTATCGTATTCGCGCCAGCTGGCATTTTTAGTCTATGCGAGCGTCAAACCGCTAAGGGGGTCTGCGCCTCCCCTGGCGCTAAATCCCAGGGCGCACCAACGGCTTACCCCCTGAAGCGTGCAGATTATCTGGCGACGTCGGCAACCCGCAGGCTGAAGCGAGCCCAGGTAGCCACCAAATGGCAGCCGGCCTCTTAAACAGTTTGACTTCAATCTTTGCTTCATGTCGAATGATGGAGTTGACATGTTTCTGCACGGGGAACCGCAGTGCAGATCTCGACTGTTTCCCCGATCGTGTATTCTGCCACACTCACACATGGCAACACAGAGCATCGCAGATCTGTAGCTTTTGACCCCGCTCCAACGAGCCGATCACCCAGTCTGTGGCCCGAAATGGCCGAGCAAGCTTAGCTCATGGTCCACTCCACACCCTCATCCACCACTCCACCACTTCCACCCCTCCATCCCTCCGACGCGTCTTGTTATCCAGATTTTAACGGTGCACTAGCGCCCGCGCGATCCCGATCAAGCAACCCCCAGCGTTCGAGGGCAGCTTCGATTTCGGGCCCTCGCACCGGCTTGCTGATGTAGTCGTCCATCCCAATTTCGAGACACGTTTCACGCTCGCCATGCATGGCGCTAGCAGTCATGGCCACGATATAGACGGGCGATCTCCCAGGACCATTCTGGTCCAAATTTTGCTCCCGTTCGCGGATGATCCGTGTCACTTCATAGCCATTCATCCCCGGCATCTGACAGTCCATAAAAATGATGTCGTACGGTGTACGGGACAGGGCCTCCAAGACCGCGTTTCCATCTGAGACAACGTCCGCTTGATAGCCGTACTCCTGTAGTTGGTATTGCCCTACCCTCTGGTTGATTGCGTTGTCCTCAGCGAGAAGGATGCGTATCGCCTGGCGCGATGTTTGCCCGTCGGTGAGAACGGGCGGGAAGTTTTCAGAGACGGCCGAACTCGTCGCTCGGTCGCTCAAGATTCTAGCCCGCTTGCCACGTTCCAGCGCGGACTTCAGGTTGGCCGCTCGCACCGGCTTGCTCAAGTAATCATTCATGCCCGCTGTCAGACACTTTTCACGGTCGCCCTGCATGGCGTTGGCCGTCATCGCGATGATGTAGAGCGGCGCGTGCCAAGGGCAGGGGCTCTCTAAACTTTGTTCCCGCTTGCGAAGCGCTTGGGTCGCTTCGTATCCGTCCATCTCAGGCATTTGGCAGTCCATGAGAATGATGTCATAAGAAATTAGCCGCAGAGCATCCAAAACCTCCAATCCATTGGCCACTGCATTTGCCTTATAGTGAAGTTTATGCAGTTGGCCCAAAGCAACTTTTTGATTGATGATATTATCCTCCGCCAAAAGGATGCGTACCGTTTCGAGCTCTGGATTTGGCTTCAGGCTCATCAAGGCAGAGGCAGCGACAGCACGCTTGGCCGGGTCATTCCCTAGCATCGTCTTGGCGGTGGTATCGACGAGACAGTCAAACAGACGCGATTGTTTGGTTGGCTTGAGGAGGTATGCGTCGATCCCGATTTCATTTAATTCCGCTGCGCTTATCCCATGTCCTATGGAGGTCAAGACGATCAGGCGTGTGCCAGAAATTGCCGGGTCGGCCTTGATTGCGCGTGCGAGAGTCAAACCGTCCATTTCAGGCATCTGTGCATCCAAGAGTACCAAGGTGTAAGGTTTGCCTTTCGTTGCCGCCGCTCGCAGGAGCTTCAAGGCCTGAGCGCCACTAGCCGCGCTACTTGCCGGCATTCTCCAGGCAAGAATTTCGCGCCGCAGAATTTCGCGAGTGGTGGCATTGTCATCGACCACGAGCGCCCGGAAATTCAATAAATCGCGAAAGGATCTTTCTGCGTCTTTTGCCGCACTCGACTGCTTCTCAAGTTGCGCGGTAAACCAAAAGGTTGAGCCCTTTCCCGGCTCGCTTTGTACGCCTATTTGGCCTTGCATGATGGCCACCAACTGTCTGGCGATCGCCAGCCCTAAGCCTGTGCCTCCGTATTTGCGCGTGAACGAACTGTCGGCCTGATTAAATGGTTGAAACAGCCGGGCCTGCGCTGCCGCGGGGATGCCTATGCCAGTATCTTGAACTTCAAAACGCACGACGGCGTATGTCTCGGTTTCCCGCTCTTTGGAAACACGGACAACTACCTCTCCTGTTTCAGTAAATTTGATGGCGTTACCAATGAGATTGATGAGAATTTGCTGCAACCGGCCAGGATCACCGCACAGCCGTGTGGGGGTACCCGGTAGTATTGTGCCGGCTAACTCGATCTCTTTGCTTTGTGCGCTTTCAGCCAGCATGTCTAGAGAGCCCTCGACAGCTTCACGCAGATCAAAATCGAGGACTTCAAATGTGAGTTTGCCTGCCTCGATTTTGGAGAAGTCCAGAATATCATTAACGATTTTCAGCAGAGCGTCCGCACTGATGCAGATAGTCTGCGCGAACTCGCGCTGTTGCGGATCCAAATCGGTGTCGAGCAACAAGCTGGTCACGCCGATAACGCCATTCATCGGCGTTCGGATCTCGTGGCTCATATTGGCTAGGAACTCGCTCTTGGCATGGCGAGCTTTCTCTGCGGCTTCCTTGGCGGTGTTCAACTCCTGCTCAACGCGTTTGCGAAGCGTGATGTCACTGAAGACCATCACCGCACCAATAATTTCACCGCTCTCATCACGGAGCGGTGTGCTGACGTATTCAACGGGAAAACTGGTCCCGTCTTTTCGCCAAAAAACTTCGTCGCTGATCCGGTGGGAGACACCGTCCTGGAGCGCGGCATAAATCGGACATTCCCGTTGAGGGTAGGGCGCGCCGCAAGCCTTCGTGTGGTGGATCATGAGATGCGCTTGCTTGCCGACTAACTCCCTGCCTTCCCATCCGAGCATCTTGACCGAGGCGGGGTTTTCGAACGTGATGCGCCCTTCGAGATCTAGCGTGTGAACGCCATCGCCGATCGCGTTAAGAGCCAATTCGTGCTGGCGATGAACGTACTGTAACTTTTTTTCGGCGCGCGCACGTTCGCCGAGCGCCTGGGTAAGTTGCCGCACCTCGAGGGGCTCGAACGGTTTTCTGAGCATCAGAAGCCGGCTATTGTAACCCAACTGCTCCCGAAGGTCCTCTCCAGAGTGGTCAGAGAACGCGGTGCAGAGGACGATCAGCAGGTTGCCGTGCGCCTGCCAAAGGCGACTGATAGTCTCGATGCCGTCCCAGCTGTTGGGCATGCGCACGCCAACGTAAGCCATCGAATATGGCCGCCCTTCACGGAGCGCCTCCTGCACTTTATCAAGGCCTTCCTCTGCCCGCAGCGCGCCGTCGATTTCGAACCGGGGCGGCGCTACCCGGGGCGCCGAACGACCAGGCAACGCCGCGGACGCTATGTCGAGTGGTTGGGCTGCCGAAACCTCAAGACGAAGCATATTTCGGAATTCCTCGTGAACCGCCGGGTCATCGTCGATGAGGAGAATACGGTCGGTAGAGAAACGATCGGTGTTCATGCTACGAACAAAAGGGCGCAACGGCGAATCGTGGCAACAGTGTCACGAGTAAAGCCGTACCGCGCTCAGTGGCGTCGTCGTATGCACCGCCTAGTTTTCGCTTCGCTGGCATGAGCAGAGATGATGCATAGGTTTTCGTGAAAATGATTGATACGGTTCGACGCTTTTAGGCTTCTGCGGAGAATGGCCCCTTGCTGCGCATGGGCGTGTCCCGGATATCCAGTTTGAAGGTAACGTTTTTCCCTTCATAATCCACTTTAACCGTAAATAGAAAAATTTTTCATAAAAATGAACGATGTATTGCTGACTTTGCCCCCTCAGGCACATGCCTAGGGTCAAGCTTTGGCGACAACGCCGCGTCATTATCCCGAGAAAAGATCTAAGAAAATGCTTTAAGGCGTTCGGCTCCCAGGTCGCACCGGGAAAGAAAGGAGCGACCGGAACCAACCACGCGGTGTTTTTTCACTTCATTTCGGAAAGAGTGTGGACTTGATCTCTCCCAAATCAAGATATTATGGTAAATATTGTAAATATTAATTCTATTTGCTTATCAGGCCGCCGGTGGCGAGTATGTCTCGGTATGCAACGAACACATCTCATGGCTATAGCCCATCTGCACCCGAGACTTTGCCATGGAACTTGAGCGTGCAAAAATAGCCGTGCGCGGTGCGGTGCAAGGTGTCGGTTTCCGCCCCCACGTTTACCGCCTGGCCACGGACCTCGGTCTCCAAGGCTGGGTAGTGAACTCATCCGGGGGTGTCCTGATCGAGGTGGAAGGCCCGTCCGACACGCTCCGTCAATTTCTGCTGCGCCTCGAGAAAGAGAAGCCGCCCCGCGCGGTGCTCCAAGGTGTCGAATTTTCCTTCCTCGACCCGGTCGGCTACAAAGGTTTCGACATCCGCTTCAGCGACGACCGAGGTCCTAAAACGGTTCTGATTTTGCCTGATGTCGCCACCTGTGCCGATTGCCTTCAGGACATCTTTGAACCGCTTAACCGCCGTCACGGATATCCCTTCACGAACTGCACTAACTGCGGTCCTCGTTTCAGCATCATTGAAGGGCTGCCGTACGATCGTCCGAACACCTCCATGCGGAAGTTCACCATGTGCCCGGACTGCGCGCGCGAATACCATGACCCGCGTGACCGTCGTTTCCACGCCCAGCCGAATGGATGTCCGAACTGCGGTCCCCAGCTGGAGGTATGGGCATCCGACGGGAAGATCCGGGCGCGGGGTCACGATGCCTTGCGTCAGGCTGTCGAGACGATACGCGGCGGCAACATTCTGGCTTTGAAAGGCATCGGCGGTTTTCAACTGGTCGTCGACGCCCGCGACGAACGCGCAGTCGCCACGTTGCGGGCCCGCAAACACCGCGAAGAAAAACCCTTTGCCTTGATGTACCCGTCGCTCGAGGAAGCGCGGGAGGAGTGTCACATATCGGCCCTGGAAGAGCGGCTACTGCTCTCACCCGAGTCGCCCATCGTACTTCTGGAACGCCGAAACACCGCGACGCGGTTGGCCGGGTCGGTAGCACCTCGCAACCCTACCCTGGGCGTCATGCTGCCTTACAGTCCGCTGCACCATCTGCTGGTTCGAGCGCTTGGGTGTCCCTTAGTCGCTACCAGCGGCAACCTAAGCTCCGAACCGATGTGCACCGACAACGTGGACGCGCTGACCCGTCTGCACGGTATCGCCGATGCGTTCCTGGTCCACGATCGGCCCATTGTGCGGCCGGTGGATGATTCAGTCGTCCGCGTGGTCCGCGAACGCGAACTGGTTTTACGGCGGGCGCGCGGTTACGCCCCGTTGCCGGTGCACGTGTCGGCGCCACTGCCGTGCGTGCTGGCGGTAGGTGCGCAGATCAAGAACACGGTTGCGCTCAGCATTGGGACGGAAGTGTTCTTGAGTCAGCACATTGGCGACCTGGAGACCGGTCAGGCCTTATCTGCTTTTGATCAGGTAGCGGCCGATCTGCCCCGGCTTTACGAGGTCACGCCGGAGTTCATCGCGTGCGACTTGAACCCTGATTATATTTCCACCAAGTACGCATGGCAGCGGACGGAGTCGGTGCACTTGGTTCAACACCACTGGGCGCATGCGCTTGCCTGCATGGCGGAAAATGAACTGGAAACCTCCGCGTTGGCCGTGGTCTGGGACGGGGCAGGCTTCGGCTTGGACGGAACGATCTGGGGCGGCGAGTTTCTCCTGTCCGAGGGCGCCGGGTTCCAACGGGTGGCCCACCTGCGCCCCTTTCGGTTGGCCGGTGACGGGGCTGCCGTGCGGCAACCGCGCCGCGCGGCCCTCTGTGTATTGTTTGAATGTGGCGGCGATCGGACGATCTTGAACTCAACGCTGGCACCCATGCAAGGTCTGGGGAACATAGAACTGGGCTTGATTCGCCAGATGCTTGCCGAGGCGTCGAACGCCTCAGTCACCACGAGCGCGGGCCGGCTGTTCGATGCCGTCGCGTCACTCATCGGCCTACGCCAACAGGTCAGTTTTGAAGGGCAGGCCGGGATGGAGCTGGAGTTTGCGATTGAGCAGGGCGTTCATGACGCCTACCCATTCGAGGTAGAAGGCGGCGAGCCGTCCATATTGGATTGGCGCCCCATGATTAGGCAAGTGGTGGAAGACCTTCGGGCAGAACAACCCGTCGGCCGGATAGCCGCAATGTTCCACAACACGCTAGCGCAGATGGTGCTGGCGATCGCCCATAGGGTTGAAGAGGAAAAGGTCGTGCTCACCGGCGGCTGTTTCCAGAATCGGTACCTCACGGAGCGCTGCGTCGACCTATTGCGATCGGCAGGGTTTCGGGCGTACTGGCATCAGCGGGTGCCACCGAATGATGGCGGAATTGCCCTCGGCCAGGTGATCGCGGCCGCCCGGTTTACCAAGCAGCGCAATAGCGCGACGCAGAAGGCGGTCGCATGATTTCTCGCTGTCGGCTCGTGGGAGGCCAGGCCAGAGAATTTGCCCGGGGCTTGAGGACTGAGCGCAGGACTAAGCTCAGGACTCAACCGGTTAAAACCCTGGGTACCTTCACCCTAGAGCGACGCGCCCTGAAGGGGCGGCAGATCGAACGTATAACAACGCGAAGTAGGGTCTAAATTGTACACGTCTCAATTGCGCACTCTAGTTTTTGCGCAGCAATAGGTGCGTAGATCATCCCGAGTGACTCCTTTCCAAATATCTCTTGATGGCTAACTCATAATTGTGTTAGGACGCGTCATTCTTTCTCCACAAATTTCGCAAAACTCTCCGCGATCTTGCTCCAACCCTGCGCGTGATTATCCCGGCTCTCCACCGTGGCAAACCGGCTGTGCGTCAGCACGAACTCCGTCATCTCGCCCCGCTTGAGAAACTCGACTGTGATCAACGACGCCTTCCCCTCCACGTCGCCAAACTCCGCTCCACTGCCGTCCTTCTCCCAATCCCAGGTATAAACCAATCGCTCCGGCACCTTCACCTCGTGGAACTCCCCCACTGCCGTGAAAAATTCCCCCTCTGACGTCTTCGTCTGGATGCGATACTTTCCGCCCACCCGCAGATCCATGCTAACCAGCGGAACCACCATCCCAGGTTCGGGCCGCATCCACTGCTGGATATGTTCCGCCGTTGTCCATGCCCGGAAAGCCAGCTCCTGCGGCGCCTTCAGCATCCGTTTCAAAATGAGTGTCGTATCGTCCGGCTTCTGCACTTCGTTATTTATCATCATCTTGTTCGGTTTCCTTCGTTTGTAGTTTGTCCAAATATTTTTCGAACTGATCCAGATTCCCCTCCCAAAATTTCCGATAGCGCTCAATCCACGCCTGCGCCTCCTGCATCGGCTTCGCGTCGAGCGCCAACGAATGCACCCGCCCCTGCCGCCGCCGCTTCACCAACCCTGCCTTCTCCAAAACGATCAAATGCTTCGATACCGCTGCCAGCGACATCGCATGCGGCCGCGCCAGACCCGTCACGCACTCGTCGCCCTTCGCCAACTGCGCCAAAATCCGCCGCCGCGTCGGATCCGCCAAGGCTCCAAATGTCCGGTCCAGCAACCCTGAGCTAAATTCAACCATACGGTTGAACATAAAATGAAATTAAACCGAGCGCAATAAGTTCTTTGCTCGTTGAAAATTTACGGTCGCCAATCGCCGGGCGCTTCAGGTTACGAAACTGTCACAAAATAGACCGGTCCGGTCTTTTGTCATGATTCGAAAGTGGATTAGTCCGCCGAAATTCGTGCCGTCCTCGACGAGCACGAGCGGGCGGTTGCACCTCCGACAGCTACAAAGCTAAGCGGCAGACTCAACGGTAGAACGAATTGAAAAATCATGGACATAGGCGGAGAGCAACTTACGGCGGGCATCATGGGTTTTGCAGCAATAGGAATCTGCATTTCGCTATTTTTTGAATTTATCAACGGATTCCATGACACGGCGAACGCCGTGGCGACCGTTATTTACACACACAGTCTGCCTCCAACAGTGGCAGTGATCTGGTCCGGGATCTGGAACTTTATCGGGGTGCTGCTCTCCTCCGGGGCGGTGGCCTACAGTGTGGTGGCAATCCTTCCGCCCTCATTGGTCCTCAACGTTTCTTCCGGCACTGGGGCTGCAGCTCTGTTTGCATTGCTGGTGGGCGCCGTTATTTGGAATTTTGGAACATGGTACTTCGGAATGCCCTGCTCCAGTTCCCATTCTCTGATCGGCTCGATGCTTGGTGTTAGTCTCGTTTACACTTTAACACGCTCCAAACAGGGAGAGGGAATTCACTGGGACCAGGCAGGACAGGTGCTTTTGTCTCTTTTGATTTCGCCGGTCGTCGGATTTGGTGCGGCAGCTCTGATTCTTCTGGCATTGCAAAGGTTCTTTAAAACGCCTCGACTTTTTGAACCCGCGGATCCAGAAAAAAGTCCACCCCACTGGGTTCGGGGTGTGCTCATTGCGACGTGCACCGGGTCAGCTTTGCCCATGGCTCGAATGACGGACAAAAAGGAATGGGGCTGTTGATGCTTGTGCTGATCGTGGCGCTCCCTTCCTCCCTCGGGCTTGAATTTGGACATGAAACCCACCGAGTTGCAAAAGCTCACCACCGAACTCGAACACGCTCTCCAATATTTTAAGACACAGGTCTCAGAGAAAAAAACGCCTCTAAACGTTGAGCAAGCGAAAACCGAATTAACGGAGTACAACACGCCTAAGGGCGAGTTTAATGAGGCGGTCTTTCCGGCCCTGATTACCGAACTCGAAGACCTGCGCGCCAATTTCACAGGCAAGAATTCCATTGCCCAGATTCCACTTCAGGACAAGCCCGCTCGGCGGCAAAGCGCTTTTTTGGCTCAGGAAACGCTGAAAAAATTGGCAAAAGAAAAGCGGATTGGGGCCAAGGATATGGAACCTCTTCAAGACAGCCTGAAAAAGGCGGTAGAATACATCCCGATCTGGGTTAAAGCCGCTGTCGCACTCTCCTTGGGCTTGGGAACCATGATCGGATGGCGCCGCATCGTCACGACCGTCGCGGAGCGCATTGGAAAAACTCATTTGGCTTACGCCCAAGGTGCCGCTGCAGAACTGACGACCATGGGAACCATCTTTCTAGCCGACAATTTCGGCCTCCCGGTCAGTACGACTCACGTTCTAACCTCCGGTATTGCCGGAACCATGTTTGCCAATCGATCCGGCTTGCAGAAAAGTACGCTGAAGAACATCGTCATTGCCTGGGTTCTCACCTTGCCCGCCTGCTTTTTCCTGGGCGCCACGATCTTCGCCGGCATGCTCTATCTGTTCTTCAACGTTTTGGGATGGAAATAGAATTACGTCACTATTTCCCCTTCCGAGATAAACCCGTGCATCTGCAAACGTCCGTCAAAGTTAGCTGGATTTTGCTTGCATCTTCAAGCAGCTCCAATTCCGTGCTATCAGGCCGCCAAATGCATTCAGAACGGCATTCATTGCCCAAAATCGACTTCGGCATAGACTCGATCTGCTATTCTTCCTCGTCGACGGAAAGGCGGTTTTTCGAGTGCCGGATATCTTTTGCCTCCGCTACGTAGATGATGTCCTCCGTAATGCTTTCGATCAAATAGATGATCTGCTCCAGACTCCGGGCGAATATAATAAGGCTCACGTAAAAACCGGAACGTTCCGGATTTTTACCCACAGCATCACTGAATTTCTCCATTAAATCTCGGGCGCTTTCAGCAAGCGCTTCCATCTGCTCGCCCAGTTTCTCCGCCCGGGCGTTGTCAAAGGCAGCAAAAGCCTCCAACGTTTCGGCAAGGGACGCATCAACCATCTCGAATATCTGAAGCAGTTCTTCGTCCTGTTCCAACTCGCTTTTTTGAATCAACGCTCGGACGCGACGGGCAATATTCACAGCCTGATCCGAGATATTCTCCAGGTGTGAACTCAATTTTATGGTGGCCAGCACGGCGCGGAAGTCGGAGGCAAGCGGTTGAAAGCGCATCAGAACATTGGTTCCAGCCCGATCCACCTGTCTTTCTAAAAGGGCCACTTCTTCGTCATCGGCGATGACCGCCGAGCAATAGTCCTCATCTCGCTGAACGAAACCCGTCTTCGCATTGCTCAAGCTGCGGCGCACCAGCGCCGCCATCAAGAGGATATCTTCTCGAAGCTCCTCCAGCGATTTCTCGAAGCCGGGTAACGAATGCTTGCCGCCAAGAGCCATAAATAAAGTCCTAGGGAAATTTGATGAATTTGATCGAACGGAAAAATATTCAGTACTCCAGGCCAAAAACAGACGGAAGACTATATCTCAGGGCGATTCGGATAGGTCGTTAAACCCCAGTACTCTATTCCCGGTGAACTGCCTCTTTGCTCTTGGCGCGTGTCTTGACCACGAACGACTTGGCTACTATGTCCGGTTGTTTCCGCTTTCGCGCCTGCTCCCGGAATATTGCCTGGGCATCGACGCGCTCCCCTTCCAAGGACCTGCGGAGGTAGGTCGGCTCCGACCCTTGCTCCCGGGCTTTTACATTATCGTTCCAATAAATTTCGATTATTTGATCAACCTGTGCCCGGAGTTTCGGGTCTTCGATCGGAAAGCAGGTTTCCACGCGGCGAAAAAAGTTCCTTGCCATCCAGTCCGCGCTCGCGAGATAAACTTCCGGCTTTCCCGCATTTTCGAAACGATAAATCCGACTGTGCTCCAAATATCTTCCGACGAGGCTCCGCACGGTCACGTTGTCGCTTACTCCAGGGACCTTTGAGCGCAGGCAACAAACGCCCCTGACCAAGAGCCTGATTTTGACTCCAGCCTGTGAAGCCCTGTAAAGGGCTTTGATTACTTCTTCGTCAACCAGGGCGTTCGTCTTGCCGAAAATGGCAGCCGGTTTACCGCTCTTCGCATGGTCGATTTCACGTTCGATCATCTCAAGAACAAACTCGTGGAGCGCTTTGGGCGCAGACCTAATTTTTTTCAGTCGAGGAAAGACCGAGACACCCGTCAGCCAATTGAACAGTTCTGCGCTGTCGTTTGTAATATCCGGATCGCACGTTAGCAACCCGAAGTCTTCATAAAGCTTCGCGGTCGATTGGTTATAGTTCCCTGTCCCAAGATGAAGGTAGCGACGGATACCGTTCTCTTCCCGCCGAACGACTAATGCCAGCTTGGCGTGCGTCTTTAAACCGACAATCCCGTAAACCACGTGAGCACCAGCTTCCTGGAGCGTTTTGGCCCAATTGATGTTCGCGGCTTCGTCGAAACGTGCCTTCAGCTCGATCACCACCGTCACCTGTTTCCCACTCTGAGCCGCCTCAGCCAGCGAAGCCACGATTTGGGAATCGCCACTGGTTCGATAAAGCGTCTGTTTGATTGCCAAAACATGCGGGTCTTGCGCAGCTTGCTCGATGAAGTCGAGGACCGTCTGAAAGCTCTCATAAGGGTGACGCAACAGGATCGGTCGATGGCGGATCTGTGAGAAAATATCTTCTTGATGAGCCGGCGCGCTGACAACCACCGGCACAAAAGGCCCGAATTTGAGATCCGGCCGGTCGACCTCGGATATTACCGGCATCAGACGCAAAAAGTTAATCGGCCCATCGACCTGGTACAGATCGTCTCCAGTGAGATTGAACGTGTGCAACAACTGATCGGCGATATGGCGCGGACAATCCTGTTGGACCTCCAAGCGAACTGCGCTCCCGCGATTACGATTGCGCAACTCGTGTTCGATTGTCTTCAAGAGATTGTCTGTCTCTTCCTCATCGAGGTAGAGATCGCTATTCCGAGTAACACGGAATTGGTAGGCGCCCTTCACTTGGACGCCGTGAAAAAGAGAGCCGACGTGTATTTGGATAAGGTTTCCGATGAAAATGTATCGATAGATACCCTTCTCCCCAGGCTTATAGCTAAGCAGACGAGGTAGGATCCGCGGTACCTGGACCACTGCCAGATTCGCGTTGAGATCGTTGCCCTCCAGCTCGACGGCGACATTCAGACTTTTATTTAATAAGTGCGGGAAGGGATGCGATGGGTCCACCGCGAGCGGCGTGAGCACCGGATAGACCGAGTTCTCAAAGTATTGTGCGTAATACTGCTTTTCTTCCTTTGTCAGCTCCTCGTAGCTCAGAAAAGAAATGTTGTTCTGCTCCAAGGCCGGAACCAAATCCTTGCTCCAGATAGTGTACTTGTCATCCACCATTTTCCGCACCCTGGCAGAAATAGCAGCAAGCTGTTCAGCAGGGCTCATCCCATCGGGTCCCCTCTCACTGACATTACTTTCGCGCTGCTGCTTCACACCAGCCACCCGCACCTCAAAAAATTCGTCGAGATTTGAGGCGACGATACAAAGGAACTTTAAGCGCTCAAGGAGCGGACCACCGGGATCCTGGGCCTCCTCCAGCACCCGCTGATTAAACTCCAACCAACTTAGTTCGCGATTGATGTAGAGCGAAGGATCGGAAAAGAGCGATGACGTATCTTCTTGCATGGGGGATTTCTATGTCGTTGCTTGTGAATCCCTAGCCTTGGTAGTTTCTTGTGGCTATCGGCCATTTGTGACAAAGCTGTTACAATACCACAGTTATTCACCAGCTTCCGACTCTGCTCGTTCCTTCCGCCAAGCTTACAACCTCGTGATGAATCCCGCTTCAAAGGGGGGCGAGCGACGCTTGAGGTGCTCTCAAATCCATGCCCAACGGACCGAAGGGCCAAGGTGATTCAAATTCAGACGTACCCGGTTCGACCGTTGCCGGGCCGATGGTGACGCCGCCATTACTTGGAGATGGACGTTGGCCGCTGTCTGCACCTCCGCTCTGCGCGCTTGCGCAAGAAGAGAGTGTCATCGCGACGAAAAGCAGAATTCCTCCCACAGCCATCGAAAAAAGATTGCGCATTTGATTCGGCAATTAATAGTCCTTTGTCGCAGGTCATGCAAATGCTTGACCGGCAAAACCTATCAAGAGGAAGACATTTAGAATGAAGCACCTTATCCCACTAACTGCAGTCGCGCTGTTGCTGGGTATTCTTCTGCCTGAGGGTCACGCGACTGCCCAGGATGCCAATGACCAGTTCCGCGGATCATCCTGGAGGCTTGTCTCAGGTGGCTTCGAGCGGGGCGGGAAAAAGGTTCATTTGACTCCTCCGCGCCTGCAGGGATTTCTGATGTTCGACTCCAGCGACCATTTTCTAATCGTCATCACTCGTGCACCCCAGGCGGGAACCCGAGGGGTAGGCCACTGCGACCTTGCAAAAGAACGTTGCCTGCTTTGGAACCTACTCAATTGATAGTGCGGATCATACGATCAACGTTCACATCGAAGGCAGCACCTTTCCTAAATGGACCGGAACTGATCAGAAGCGTCGATTCACCGTCGCCGGCGACGACCTGAAGTGGACCAATTCGCCTTCAGCAGGCGGCCCGGGAACCGCCGAATTGGCCTGGAAGCGCGTCAGGTAGGGTGAGGCTGCGCCCGAACCGGGGCTTCCCGCGTTGCCCTGCCTTGTGACGCCACCCCCGTCAATTCAGCGACCTTGCGATCAAAACCTATCGCTTTGCACGCCAAGACCATTCATCTTTGGGGTGACATTGTAAGGCGAGGCAACCTGGTAAGCCCCGGCTCAGGTAGGGTGAGGCTCCGCCCGAACCGGCGCTTCCCGCGTTGCCTCGCGTGTGGCGTCACCCCTCATAATTCGGTCCTTCGAGTCGTTCACGTTGCGAGGAATCTGTGGGGTGACATTGTAAGGCGAGGCAACCTGGTAAGCCCCGGCTCAGACGGAGCTTCGCCCTACCTGAGCCCGGAGACCTGTGCCCGTCTGACCATGGCCGCGCGCCGTTTCCGTACGCGGATTTGTTCCTGAATTGTCACCAGTACCGCAACGTGATTGTAACAAAGAATTGGTCATCTCACGTCTGTTGGCGTCAACTAACGTTCACACTGATGAATCGCACAGTCCGAAGGGTGACCAGGCGTTGCTGGATGCCCTGGTGCGATCACCCAACGTGACTTGAACATCATCCCGGCGCAGGGCGACATCACCTATAAGCTTTTTAACAAGCCATTGAGGTTTTACTGGGATTTCGCTTACAACTTCACTGGGAACGAACGATTTTAACAGAGACTACGGTCCGCTCTTTGCTCATTATTTCTACGTTGGCAATTCCGCGACGCCTAGTTTCAGCGGACGTTGGAGTCCGAGTTTCTCGGATAATGCTGCCTGGTTAATTCGAGCGGTAGCCGTAAGAATGTGATAAGGGTAATCTCCCAATGACATTTAACTAGAAAATGCGTTGCTCGGCATCGGGGCGGATCAGCTTATTGCCACGGGCAGTGAGAATGTCTCCAAGAACTGAATTGAAAAACAAGGACCCTAACTCGTGCCTACCTTAAACTGTAACGTCCCGTCATCGTTGATGAGCGATCTCACACGAGCGGCATCCGGCGGAGAAAGCCTTTCCCATATCGTGACGGCCGCCCTTTCGCAGTACCTGAACAAGCCCATCCACACGTTATTCCAGATCTCAACTTCCGGTGCGCTGGTGGCTGGCATCTACTCGGGAGCCGTTTCCTCTGGATTAATCTTGCAGCATGGCGATTTCGGACTTGGCACGTTCGCGAATCTCGACGGGGAGATGGTGGTTCTTGATGGGCGCGTCTATCGAGTCCAGAGCAACGGAATGGTCACGGAGGCGCCAGCAGACGCAACCGCACCGTTCGCAGTGGTGACAACCTTTTCTCCGGAAGTTGATCTCGACATAACGCCTGCAGACACGCTCAAAGGTCTCTATGCACGCTGCGACGCATACCGGCCTTCGAACAATATCTTTTACGCATTCCGGCTTGACGGGCGATTCCATGACGTGCGGACCCGCGCGGTCAGTCCTCCAAAGAGCAGTCACGATCGATTGGTCGACGTCGCCCAAGTCCAAGCTGAATTCGGATTCCACGAAATAGAAGGTACTTTGGTCGGTCTGTGGTCCCCCGGTTTTTCGAGTGCATTCAGCATTCCCGGGTACCATTTTCATTTCCTCTCCGACGACCGCCGGCATGGTGGCCATCTCCTGGAATGCTCGACCGGAACTCTGCGATTGCGCCGGGAAAAGCTAACGAATTTTCACCTGGCCCTGCCCGAAAATGAATTATTTCTCAAAGCGGATCTGAGTAAGAACGCTTCCGATGGGGAGAGAGCGGGAAAAGTGCGACGCCACCTTGGCGAGGCGGATCACGTTCTTGCTCGGAAGAGATGCGATATTCGGGCTGGAACCTCCAACTTCGACCTCTCCTCTGTGACCTCCGTGACCTCTGTGCGATCGCTCTAAATACTTTTAATTTCCCCGCCGTCCATGCGAACGGATGAGCCTGTCAACCACTTCGCTGCTGGGGAGACAAGAAAGGCCATTAGTTCAGCAATCTCTTCTGGCTCGCCGTACCGGGAGATGCCTGCCTCCTCCGGAAACTTTTTCGTGGCCTCCTCCACCGTCATGCCGTGGGCTGGTGCCCACTTCTCCATGAAGGACCGCCGCCGTCCTGTCATTACCGGGCCCGGTACGACACTATTGACTTGTATACCGTCCTTGATGCCCTGTTCGGCAAAAGCCTTTGCCAGTGCGATGATGGCCGCATTGATTGTGGCCACTGCGGCAAAACCAGGTTTGGGATCCAAGGCAGCGCTCCCTGAGATCAGAACGACTGAGCCCTTGGCAGCTTTAAGAGCCTCCCACGCCAGGATGGTCAGGCGGCGAGCTCCGTGAAGCTTTAGCTCCAGGCCAGCTCGCCACTGTTCGTCGGTCATCTCGAACAGGTCAATCTGTGGCACGGCGCCGGCAATATTTAAAAGGGCATCGATCCTTCCGAAGCGATCGAGCGTTCCTTTGATTAAGGTCTCAGCCGACTCTTTCGTGCTCAAATCAAGGCCAAAGGCCAGTGGTTCGGCCCCACTCGATTTGACCTCTGCGGCAACTTCCTTGAGTGCTTCCGCGTTGCGCCCAGCCAGTGCAAGCGCAGAAAAATCCTTTGCTAGTCGCAAGGCTGTAGCACGCCCAATTCCCTGAGTTGCACCGGTGACGACAGCAACTAATTCTGGCATTTTTCGATTGTTCCTTCGTTTGATTGCTAACCATTTGGACGTAATGATCGCTGACAATCGGATCTCCTCCGGTCCTTTTATCCGACTAACTAATATGTGAGCGTTTCGCGAGCGGCCTCAAGGATGATGTCGACGACCAATTCAGGCGCCGTGAGAAGCGGAGTATGATCGACAGGATGAACTCGGACCTGCGCTGCCATCCGCTCTGCCATGAAGTGCTGCGTCTTTGGGTTGATCATGCGATCCTCTTCCGCAATCAGGAACCAGGAGGGTTTAGATCTCCATGCGGGTTTAGGCGCGGGCTCCTGAATGCAACGAACCGCAATTGGCCGTTGCACGGCGGCGGTAACTGCCTTCACATCATCAGGAGCATTTTGGGCAAAGGCGTTCTCGAAGCCTTCTTCCGGCATCCAGATCAAACCGTGAGCATCGGGCTGCAGATGAGGAGCCTGCGGATGAGGTTCTTCGCGATAGAAGACCTGAGCTACTGTCTCACCCTCGTCGGGAGCCAGAGCAGCAATATACACCAGCGACCTCACCTTCTCGTCAGTTGTCGCTCCGATCACGGCGCCAGCGTACGCGTGTCCAGCGAGGAGAACCGGGCCGTCGGTTCTCCCCAGTACCCAGTTGAGGGCACTGGCGTCTTCTGAGAGGGAAGTGAGGGGAATCGGCGCACAGATCACTTTGAGGCCCTGGTGCCGCAACGGGAGAATGATCCGATTCCAGCTGCTGCCATCTGCCCATGCGCCATGAACGAGAATCACGGTGGCGTTTTTAGAAAAAAAATTCATGATTACCTTTCTGTGCTTTCAGTTTCCGCAGACGAAATATTCTCAATGATCCTTCGAGGATGAACAGATTGCGTGCCACTCCTTGTTATCGCTGCTTGTGACCGGCCATCAGGGAGTTACGCAGAGAAAGGTCGACCAGATATTTGTCCGAAATTTCGGAACTCACAGATTTTCGTTCTTCCCAGTTCGCTCGCCAAGCTCGGAATAGGGACCCTTGTTATTCACTACTTGTGCCGATCAATGAGACACTTATGCATAGAACTCGCCGGTCGGGATAAAGGCACGAGATTTCGGACTCTGGGCTGAGCGGGTGTTCCGTTCTATGGTTCTCGTCGTTCGGAAGCGGAGCGTGTCAGATTCGCAATACTTATCCGGATTTCATCCGGGCGAACCAATCTCGCTTCCGGAATGTGGAACGAAGAGGGTATAAAGCGGGACGCTTTACTTACTGCCCAAGGCGGAGCGTAAGTGCCAGCCTCAGGCTGAGCGGCGGGGCAGCATTGCTCGACGTAAGTAAAGCGTCCTGCTTTATACCCTCTTCGATCCGCCGATAAGCGATGATGCCGAACAGATCACAGGCTGGAAGCCTGTGCTACATTAACGCCGTTGCGCGCCACTCCCGGTGCACGGCGGGAGCTCCCGGGATGGCTCTGAGAGTTCGCTCGACAGTCCGGAAAGCCAATGTAGCATAGAGCATCGCTATGCCTGTGTTCCGGTCTGGGATCATCAGTCGCTGACTTGGCGTAGCAACCTTTGGTTGGTTGATCAGGGAAAGAAAGGTGTAAAGTTTGCGGGTGCTGGAACCGCCTCCCGCCATTGAGCTGTCAAGGTATGTCGTCGAACCGCTGCGGAAGGATGAAAATTATATCCTTTATCGTGGACGGAGCAAGTACGATACATCTCGGATTCTCGTGCTTTCGCCGCTGGCGGAGTATCCCGCACCGGAAATTCTCAGACCGCTGGAGCACGAATATTCTCTTAAGCTTGAACTGGATCCGACGTGGGCTACCCGGCCGATTGCCATTGCTCACCACTGGGACCGTACGGTGCTTGTGTTAGTGGATCCCGGCGGTGTGCCTCTCGATCAATTGCTCGGTCAGCCCTTGGAGATGGCGTTTGCCTTGCGCGTGGCCATTTGTCTTTCCACAGCGATTGGTCACCTGCATCAGCGCGGTCTCATCCACAAGGACGTCAAACCTGCCAACGTTCTGGTAGACTCGGCGACTGGCCAATGTTGGCTGACCGGCTTTGGTATTGCTTCGCGCCTCCCCCGCGAGCGCCAGTCTCCTGGACCTCCCGAGTTTATCGCCGGGACCCTTCCCTATATGGCACCCGAACAGACTGGCCGAATGAATCGTTCCATTGATTCCCGGAGTGATCTCTACGCGCTCGGCGTCACGCTTTACCAAATGCTGACCGGGAGGCTACCTTTTTCCGCTTCGGATCCGATGGAATGGGTGCACTGTCACATTGCCAGACAACCGGCCCCTCCCGACACGCGATCGAAGACATGTGCCAGCCTTGGTTTCCGGCATTGTTATGAAGCTCTTGGCCAAGACTGCGGAAGAACGCTACCAGACGGCAGCCGGTCTTGAAAGTGATCTTCGGCGCTGCCTGGTCGAATGGGAAGCTCAACGGCGGATTGTGGAATTTCCACTTGCCGAGCACGACACGCCCGACCGGTTACGGATTCCCGAGAAATTGTACGGACGCGATCACGAGATCGACACGTTGCTTGGCTCTTTTGACCGTGTTGTCGTTAACGGCCGACCAGAGTTGGTCCTGGTCTCTGGATATTCCGGGATCGGTAAGTCTTCGGTCATTAATGAGTTGCACAAGGTGCTAGTACCCCCGCGAGGCCTTTTCGCCTCCGGCAAGTTCGATCAATACAAGCGTAACATCCCCTATTCGACTTTAGCGCAAGCCTTTCAAAGCTTAGTTCGTTCTGTGCTTGCAAAAAGCGAAGCAGAGTTGAGCAACTGGCGCGACGCCCTTCGTGAGGCCTTGGGCCCGAACGGCCGGCTTATGGCGGACCTGGTTCCGGAATTAAAGCTGATCATAGGAGAACAGCCAGCAATTCCCGATCTTCCGCCGCAGGACGCGAAGGCTCGCTTCCAACTGGTACTCCGGCGATTTGTCGGTGTATTCGCACGGCAGGAGCATCCCCTGGCACTGTTCTTAGACGATCTGCAATGGCTGGACGTGGCAACGCTGGATTTCATGCAGGACCTATTGACCCAGCCGGATGTGCACCATTTATTGCTCATCGGCGCTTACCGGGACAATGAAGTCGACTCGGCCCACCCTCTGTGGCGCAAGCTGGATGTGATCCGCCACGCGGGGGCGCACATCCGTGAGATCGTCCTGGCGCCTTTGACCTGCCAAGATTTGGGACGCTTGCTGGTGGAAACCCTCCATTGCGAACCCGAGCGGATCACGCCGCTGGCGCACTTGGTCCATGCAAAGACTATTGGCAATCCCTTTTTCGCTATCCAGTTCATTACTGCGCTTGCCGAAGAACACTTGCTCACTTTCGATCACGGTGCAGGGAGATGGTCTTGGGACCTGAATCGCATTCAAGCTAAAGACTACACCGATAATGTGGCGGAGCTCATGGCTGGGAAATTAAATCGTCTGACCATCGACACGCAGAAGGCATTACAAGAGTTTGCCTGTCTCGGGAACAGCGTCCCCATCTCCACGCTTTCCATTGTCCACGGGCAGGTCCTCGATAGTCAGGACGGCGACGGAGAAACATCGCAGGAGGCACTCGCCTCGGATCTGTGGGAGGCAGAGCGCCTGGAATTGATTGTGCGATCGGAGGGCTTCTATAGGTTTGCCCACGATCGGGTTCAAGAAGCAGCCTATTCATTAATTCCGGAGGCGTCACGTGCCAAGGCCCATCTCAACCTAGGAAGACTCCTCAACGAACACACTCTTCCCCACCAGCGCGAGGAGGCGGTTTTTGAAATTGTTAGTCAGTTCAACCGAGGCGCCGCACTGATCACCTCACAAAAAGAACGCGAGGCAGTAGCAGAGCTGAATCTGCTAGCAGGCAGACGTGCCAAGACTGCTACGGCCTATGCTCCGGCGCTCAATTACTTTATCTCCGGTGCGGCACTTTTGGCAGATGACAGTTGGGAGCAAAACCATAAGCTTGCATTCGCCTTGGAATTAAACCGGGCCGAATGCGAGTTCCTGACTGGCCAGTTGGCGGCGGCGGAAGAGCGTTTGGCTATGCTTTCGTCCCACACCGCCAACACAGTTGAACTGGCAACTGTAGCCTGTTTGCGCATGGATCTCTACACGACGCTTGATCAGAGCGATCGCGCGGTCGCCGTCTGTCTCGAGTACCTCCGGCAAGTCAACATCGTCTGGTCACCGCATCCCAGCGACGAAGATGTGCGCTCTGAATATGGGCGAATTTGGTCCCATCTGGGAAGCCGGACGATCGAAGACCTTCTCGACTCGCCTCTGATGGAGGATGCGGCATCCTTCGGAACAATTGCTGTTCTAAGTAAGGCGTTTTCACCGGCTTTGTTCACGGATGCCAACCTGGCCTCCCTGACTATCTGTGGTGCGGTCAGCCTCAGCCTCGAACGAGGCATCTGTGATGCTTCGTGCTTCGCTTTCGCCTGGTTTGGCATGATAGCCGGACGTGGTTTTGGCGATTATGATAAAGGATTTCGCTTCGGCCAGGTTGGCTACGAACTTGTTGAACGACGCGGGTTAAAGCGCTTTGAGGCGAGCACTTATCTTGCCTATGTGATCGTCGTAGCACGTTGGACAAAGCATATACGGGCTAGCCGTGTTGTGCTGCGCCACGCTTTCGAAGTGGCAAACCGGATTGGCGACCTCACCTTTGGCGCCTACATATGCAATCATCTGAACTCAGACCTCCTCTTCGCTGGCGATCCGCTACCTGACGTACAACGCGAGGCTGAGAATGGCCTGGAGTTTGCCGAGAAAGCGCTCTTCGGCCTGGTGGCCGATATCGTCACCACGCAAATCGCACTCATTAGGTCGCTGCGTGGCTTGACTCCGGAATTCGGCTGCTTTGAGGACGGGCAGATCGAGGAGCATCAGATCGAGCACCGTTTGTCCAGCAAAACCACCCTGGCGATCGCTGCATGTTGGTATTGGATCCGGAAGATGCAGGCGCGTTATATAGCCGGCCAGTACGACATAGCATTGGAGGCTTCGTCGAAAGCGCAACGACTGATCTGGACCTCCCCCTGTTTTCTTGAGGAAGCGGAATATCACTTTTACAGTGCGCTTTCCCGAGCGGCATCGTGGAACTCTGCTGGAGCCCAGGATCGGCGGCACCACCTGGATGCCCTTACCCAGCACCACGAGCAACTCAAGGTCTGGGCAAAGAATTGTCCGGAAAACTTCGAAAACCGTGCCGCACTGATAGGCGCAGAAATCGCACGAATAGAAGGCCATGAACTGGCTGCTGAACATCTCTACGAACAGGCAATCCGCTCGGCCCACGCAAATGGTTTTGTCCACAATGAGGCGCTCGCTAACGAACTCGCCGCACGCTTCTACCTGGCGCGCGGTTTCGAGAAAATTGGGCACACCTATTTGCGAGACGCTCGGCACTGCTATCTCCGTTGGGGAGCCGCCGGCAAAGTGCGGCAACTCGAGGAGTTGCATCCGCAGATCAGGGGAGAAGAGGCAGTGGCTGGTTCGACAAGCACCATTGGCACGCCGGTCGAGCACCTCGATCTGGCCACCGTCGTCAAAGTCTCGCAAGCGGTTTCGGGTGAAATTGTCTTGGAGAGACTGGTCGACACAATCATGCGCAAAGCGATTGAGCACGCCGGTGCTCAGCGCGGTCTGTTGATTCTTGTGCGAGATCAAGATCAGCGAATTGAAGCAGAAGCTATGACGAGCGGAGACACCATTGTGGTGCGCCTCCAGGAAGTACCCGTAGCGGAGGCTGCTGTGCCGCAGTCGATTATCCGTTATGTTTCGCGAACCCACGAAAGTGTGATTCTTGACGATGCTTTGGCCCGCCATCCGTTCTCTGCAGATGGCTACGTCCGTCAGTTGCACGCCCGCTCCATCCTTTGCTTGCCCTTGATTAACCAAGCTAAGCTGATCGGTTTGCTGTACCTGGAAAATAACTTAAGCCCTAACGTTTTCACTCCAACGCGGATCGCAGTGCTGAAACTACTTGCCTCGCAGGCCGCGATCTCCCTGGAAAATACCCGTCTTTACCGCGGTCTTGAAGCGCGCGAAGCAAAGATCCGGCGCCTGGTCGACGCCAACATTATCGGGATCTTTATGTGGAATCTCGAAGGCCAGATCATCGAAGCCAACGAAGCTTTTTTAGATATGTTGAAATTCAGCCGCGAAGATCTCATTTCGGGGCGCGTACAATGGCCGGATCTCACGCCGGCAGAATGGCGGGACCGCGACGAATGTGCCGTGGCAGAGATAAAGGCGACCGGGGCTTTCCAACCATTCCAAAAAGAGTACTTGCGGAAGGATGGCAGCCGCGTTCCCGTAATGATCGGCGCGGCGATGTTTGAAAAAAGCGGGAGCGAAGGAGTCGCTTTCGTGCTCGATCTAAGCCAACAAAAGCACGCCGAGGATGAGCGCAAACGGGCCGAAGAGGCCTTGCAGGAAGCACAAACAGAGTTGGCACATGTGACGCGCGTGGCTGCGCTGGGAGAGTTGACCGCCTCGATCGCTCATGAAATCAATCAGCCGCTAGGGGCCGTGGTCAATAATGCGAGTGCCTGCCTGCGTTGGCTGAGGGCTAACAACCTGGAAGAAGCACGGCAATCTGCCTCGCTAGTGATCGAGGAGGGTCATCGAGCCGGCGAGATCATTAGCCGGGTTCGTGCTTTGGCCAAGAAGGCGCCGCCGCAGAAGGACTGGCTGGAGATCAACGAAACGATAGGTGAAGTCATCGCCATGGCGCGCAGCGGAGTGCAACGGAATCGAATTTCCCTACAGACTCAGCTCGCAAATGACTTACCGCTCATTCTGGGCGATAGAATCCAATTGCAGCAGGTGATTCTTAATCTGCTGATCAACGCCATCGAAGCCATGAGTGTAGTGACCGAGGGTCCGCGAGAGCTGTTGGTCAGCTCGCAGAAATTTACTAAAAACCCGCCTAGGGTGCCACACGCCTGGCAAACCGGTGAAGCAGATGAAGACGAGTACGCGGCTAGAGCCTTGGCCGAAGCGGAAGGGGTTTGCGCATTGATTGCGGTACGAAATTCCGGCCCAACTCTGGACCCGAACGGTCTTGATCGTCTTTTCGACGCCTTCTATACGACTAAGCCTCAGGGCCTGGGCATGGGACTGGCGATTAGCCGCTCCATTATCGAAGCTCACGGGGGGCGGCTC
Source organism: uncultured Verrucomicrobiae bacterium (assembly GCA_963793135.1). Lineage (GTDB taxonomy): Bacteria > Verrucomicrobiota > Verrucomicrobiia > Chthoniobacterales > JAFAMB01 > JAFAMB01. The sequence continues at coordinate 71,887 of CAWBYX010000009.1, read as the reverse complement.
TGGGCAAAGGCAAATGTGCCCCGAGGCGCCGTCTTTCAGTTCACGCTGCCGTTCCGTGAGGAGAGGTAGGGCGAAGCCTCGGGTAGGGTGCGGCTCCGAGCCAAACCCTGGGCTGAGTCCTGTAGCCCCTTTGGGGCAAAAACCGTCCCAAAATCTCCTTATCTTCGCGCCATTCGGCTCCGGCCCGAACCGGAGAGCTCCCCGCGTCCGCAACACCGATTCCTTACTCAGATTATGACGCTCTGGCGGGAACCGCTAGCAGAAGAAAAATTAGCCCTTCCGGCATGGTGGGGTGAGTGATGATCGCGTCACGCAGCACTGTGTACGGCAGTCCGGCAAGCATTGTCAACTGGACGGTTGTCATGACTTCCCCAGCGCTAGCGCCAAACATTGTGAAGCCCAGGATCTGGTCGCTTTCTGTGTCGATAAGCGCTTTCATGAATCCGCGCGTTTCGGAAATCGTCATCGCGCGAAAGACGGAGGCCATCGGCAATTTGGCAAGGCGGTAGGGAATACCACGCTGTTTCGCCTCCGTTTCGCTCAGTCCGATTCTGGCCAGCTCAGGGTCGGTGAACATGCAAAACGGAACTTGGCGTCCGGTGGTCACGCGATTGCCGCCGGCGATGTTGTCACTCACGACCACGAAATCATTCTCTGAGATATGTGTGAAGTGAGGGCTTCCAGCGCAATCTCCGATGCCCCACACGCCCTCGGCGGTGGTCTGCAAACGCTCGTTCACTTTCACATGGCCACGGTCAGTGGTCTCCACTCCCGCCTTTTCGAGGCCGATGCCGCTCGTATTTGGTGTGCGCCCACCGGCGACCAGCAGATCCGTTCCTTCCAGGAAAAGTTCACCTCCGCCGCGTGTGCCGAGAAGCCTGATCGACTCGCCTGAATTGCCTTTGACGCGGGTGACTTTCGCGTTGGTCACAACGTTGATGCCCTCGTCCCGGCACATTTCTTCCAGACCCTGCGAGATATCCTCGTCTTCGTGATGCGCGAGTCGGCCATTGCGGTCGACCAGCGTCACCTCAGCTCCGAAACGGCGGAAGGCCTGCGCGAGTTCGAGCCCGACATACCCAGCGCCCAGGATCAGGAGATGTTTCGGGATATGATCGAGTTCCAGCGCCTCGATGTGCGTAAGCGGCTTCGCCTCGGCCAATCCCGGAATCGGCTCAAGCGTGGCACGCGTGCCCGTATTAATGACAACATTTTTGCCACGGAAGGTGCGGGTCCCGCCGTCGGCCAGCTCGACTTCGATGGTCTTGGGACCAACGAAGCGTCCTGTACCCATCACCAGTTCCGCGCCGCTCTTCTTGTAGTGGTCGAGGTGAATGTCGACCAGGTTCCTCACCATCTCGCGCTTGCGCTCGCGCACGGCTTCCATGTTGATGTGAACATTGTCTTTGCTGATTCCGAACTCCTCACTGCGATATAAGAACGAAGCAACCTTGGCGCTGTGGATGATATTCTTGCTGGGCAGGCACGCGATGTTCGGGCACGAGCCTCCCACATATTTGCGCTCGATCACAACCACGCGTTGTCCCTTTTGAGCGGAGCTCCAGGCAATAAGTTTACCGCCGGCACCGCTGCCGAGGACGACGAGATCATATTCTTCAGGATTGGTGTTGAGCGTATTCATATTGTGAGATGAGGGACCGGTAGTCATGCTAGGTTGCTATTAGTTTCGTGTGCAGGATTGGAAACTAAGTCGGGCGCAATTGGATATTAAGAAGCTCAGATGCGAACCACCATTTTACCATTGGCTTGGTTCGATTCCATCGCCTCGTGCGCCTCGCGAATTTCGTCGAATTGAAAGACGCGAGCCGGTTTTGCCTGGTAGATTCCAGCGGCCGCTTTATCTACGATGGCTTGCAGCGGAACGTCCGAGACTGGTGCTGTTGCCGAACAGATCCCGGCTGAGCGACTGGATCAGGCAGATTCTTTATCACCAAGCTATCAAGCCCACCGAAATGTTGAATAACGATTGCTCGCATAACGAATACTCCGCTCTTAGTGAGGCCTCGAGATTATCACATTGCGTGCCAACTTCTTAATTTCGCTGCTTGCGCCCTCCCATCAAGGAGTTACGCATAGAGGAAGGTCGAACGGATATCTGTCCGAGATCTCGGACTCCCGGATTTTCGTTCCGCAGAACTCCCTCTCCGCGCTCGAAATGCAAGCCTTCTATGATTCACCGCTTCTGCCGGCCGATGAAACACTTTTGCTTAGAATGCCTGGATCGGATAGCCGCACGAGATTTCGGACTTTAGGATTTCCGTCCTTCGCTGGGCGTTTGTTGCGTCAGGCTGCAGGCTTGGAAAAGGACCAAGAATGCCAAACAGATTGTGCGAAAATAAGTTTCCGCGCCACACTAAAGGAGATGAACTTCTTTCCGCAACGTCGATATCGGCGAGTCGACAGGCTGCTTCCAGCCTGTGTCTGTTCGGACCATAGAGCGATGCTTTCCAGCTTCCTCAGCAAAATTGGAGGTGCGAAGGCATGAGCGAAATGTTTCCGGTCGTCTTTCTGGTCGACGTCGACAATACTTTGCTCGACAACGACCAGATTCAAAAGGACCTCGGAGAGCATCTCCAACGCGAGTTCGGTGCAACCTGTCGGGACCGCTACTGGAAGATCCTCGAGGATCTCTTCGAGCAGTTGGGCTATCGAGACTACCTGGGGGCCTTACAGCGCTATCGAATCGAACATCCGACCGACATTCGCTTGCTGGCGATGTCCTCCTATCTGGTCGATTACCCTTTCGCCGATCGACTCTATCCCTGTGCGCTCGACGTGCTGAAGCGACTGCAAAGTTGGGGGCCTACCGTGATCCTTTCGGATGGTGATGTGGTTTTTCAACCGCGCAAGGTCGAGCGTTCGGGAATTAGCGAAGCCGTTTCGGGGCATGTCCTCATCTACATTCACAAGGAAGCGGCGCTATCCGATGTCGAGCGGCGCTACCCGGCGGCGCATTATGTGATGGTCGATGACAAGCTGCGCATTCTGGCTGCGATGAAGAAAGAATGGGGCGATCGCGTCACAACGGTGTTTCCTCGCCAAGGCAAATTCGCCCACGACCCCAATGTGCTCGCAGCTTATCCTTCGCCGGACGTTACCATCGAGCTCATCGGTGACCTCCTCTCATGCGAACTGTCCAAACTTGTCCGTAAGGCGCCTGATGATAATCTGTCGGTCTGACTGGACGACCTAAGAAAGAACTGCCTAAATTGTAGCGACTGGAGCTCCTGTGATGGACCTTTCGGAATATGTGTTCGAGGCATTGCGTAAGGATGAAGAATTTATTCTCTATCGCGGGCAAAGTAAGGGCGTTGCATCTCAGGTTCTTCTGCTTTTGCCTTTCGCGGAGTATCCCAAGGCGGACAGGCTAAAACGCCTGGAGAACGAATATTCTTTAAAAGAGGAACTCGATCCAAGCTGGGCTACCCGACCAATTTGCATTGCGACTCACTGGGACCGGATGGTTCTGGTGTTGCAGGATCCCGGCGGCGTGCCCCTTGAATATCTGCTCCGCCCTTCGCCCTACGCCTCTGCCCAGTCAAATACCGGCGGGCAGCCACTGGAGATCGCTTTGGCATTGCGTCTGGCGATTAGCATCTCGGCTGCCATTGGGGCTTTTCATCAGCGAGGTATTATTCATAAGGACATCAAGCCCGCCAATATTCTTGCAGACTCGACGACTGGCCAATGCTGGCTGACAGGTTTTGGTATTGCTTCCCGGCTTCCCCGCGAGCGGCAGTATCCTGGACCACCCGAGTTTATCGCCGGGACTCTTCCATATATGGCGCCCGAACAGACAGGCCGAATGAATCGCTCCATTGATTCTCGGAGCGATCTCTACGCCCTCGGTGTCACGCTTTACGAGATGCTAACCGGGAGGCTGCCCTTCTCGGCTGCGGATCCAATGGAATGGGTGCATTGTCATATCGCCAGACAGCCGGTCCCTCCCGACATTCGTTCGAAGACCGTTCCAGCATCTCTTTCCGCCATTGTCGTGAAGCTTCTCGCCAAAACTGCCGAGGAACGCTACCAGACGGCAGCCGGTCTTGAAAGTGATCTTCGGCGCTGCCTTGAATGAGTGGGAGGGATCGGGTCCTTGCGATCCGTTTCCGCTTGGTGAGCGCGACACACCAGACCGTTTACGGATTCCCGAGAAATTATACGGACGCGAGCAGGAGATCGATACTTTGCTAGCCTCTTTTGACCGTATTATGGCGAACGGCAGACCCGAGTTGGTATTAGTCTCTGGATATTCTGGGATCGGTAAATCCTCAGTTGTTAATGAGTTGCACAAAGTGCTAGTCCCGCCAAGAGGCCTTTTCGCATCCGGCAAGTTCGACCAGTACAAGCGTAACATTCCTTATTCGACGTTAGCGCAAGCCTTTCAGAGCCTCGTCCGTCCGCTGCTTGCCAAGAGCGAGGCCGAGTTGCGCCACTGGCGCGAGGCCCTTCGTGAAGCGTTGGGCCCAAACGGATTGCTTATGGTGGACCTGGTTCCCGAATTGAAGCCGATCATCGGAGAACAGCCAGCAGTTCCCGATCTTCCGCCGCAGGACGCGAAGGCTCGCTTCCAACTGGTATTTCGACGGTTTGTCGGCGTATTCGCACGCTCCGAGCATCCCCTGGCCTTGTTCTTAGATGATTTGCAATGGCTGGACGCGGCCACACTGGATTTCCTGCAGGATCTATTGTCCCAGCCGGACGTGCACCATTTAATGTTAATCGGCGCCTATAGAGACAATGAAGTCGACTCGACCCATCCTCTGTGGCGCAAGCTGGATGCGATCCGCAAGGCAGGGGCGCGCTTGCACGAGCTAGTCCTGACGCCTTTGACCTCCGAAGATTTGGGACTGTTATTGGTGGATACCCTTCACTGCGAGGCCCATCGGGCCACGCCGCTGGCGCACCTGGTCCACGAGAAGACGGCCGGTAATCCATTTTTCGCCATTCAGTTTATTTCAGCACTTGCCGAGGAGGGACTGCTCACCTTCAATCACGGCGGCGGCAGATGGTCCTGGGACGTGGGTCGCATTCACGGGAAAGGCTACACCGATAATGTGGTGGACCTCATGGTTTGGAAATTGAATCGCCTGCCAGTCGAGACCCAGAAGGCACTACAGGAGTTCGCTTGCCTGGGAAACCGTGCCACGATCTCCACGCTTTCCATCGTTCACGGCACGTCGGAAGAAAAGCTCACCTCGGATTTGTGGGAGGCTGAGCGTTTGGAGTTCATTGTGCGATTGGAGGGCTCCTATTGGTTCCTCCATGATCGTGTGCAAGAAGCCGCCTATTCGCAAATCCCGCCAGGGCTGCGACCTGCAGCCCATCTCCGGATCGGTAGACTGCTCGCGGCACACACACTGCCAGAGAACCGGGAGGAGGCAATCTTCGAGATTGTCAATCAGCTCAATCGCGGCGCTACTCTGATCACTGCACAGGAAGGCCGCGAGGAATTGTCGGAGCTCAACCTGCTCGCCGGGAAGCGCGCTAAGGCCTCTACCGCTTATGCCTCGGCGCTTATCTACCTGGTCGCTGGCGCGGCATTGCTGGCCAACGATTCGTGGGAGCGACGCCACGAACTCACGTTCGCGTTGGAGATAAACCGCGCCGAATGCGAGTTTCTTACCAGCGCTTTACCAGAAGCGGATCAGCGGTTGGTGGAGCTGTCCAATCGAGCTGAGACGACCGGCGAACGGGCGGCTGTCGCGTGCTTGTGGACGGACGTGTGCACCACCCTCGGTCAGACAGACCGCGCCGTGGCGGTCTGTCTCGACTATCTTCGCTCCGCCGCAGGCATCGACTGGACACCGCATCCGACAGAAGAGGAAACGCGACGCGAATACGAGCATATCTGGAAAACCCTCGGGAGCCAGACGATAGAGGCTCTCGTCGACTTGCCGCTGATGGACGACGCGACATCCCTCGCCACCATGGACGTCCTGACTAAGCTCTTGCCGGTTTTGCTCGTCTTTTCGACGCCTTCTATACAACCAAACCTCAGGGCCTGGGCATGGGGCTAGCGATCAGCCGCTCGATTATCGAAGCTCATGAGGGACGGCTCTGGGCAAAAGCAAATGTGCCCCGAGGCGCCGTCTTTCAGTTCACGCTGCCGCTTCGTGAGGAAAGGATGTCATGAGCGAAACAGACGCCATGGTGTTCGTTGTCGATGATGATGCATCCATGCGCGAATCGCTCAAGAACCTCCTTCGATCGGTTGGACTGCAGGTCGAGCTCTTCGCTTCGGCTCAAGAATTCTTGCGGAGCAAGCGCCCGGATCTGCCCAGCTGCCTGGTGCTTGATGTGCGACTGCCGGGACTAAGTGGGCTTGATCTGCAGAGGCGAACGGGTGATGCCGGGATCGAAATCCCCATCGTCTTCATCACCGGCCATGGCGACATCCCGATGAGTGTCCGCGCGATGAAAGCCGGGGCAGTGGAATTTTTGACCAAGCCTTTCCGCGACCAGGACCTGCTTGATGCGATCCAGCAGGCGCTGGAAGGAGATCGCAAAGCTCGGGATCAGCGGGCAGCGCTTGAAGAACTGCGTAGCCGCTATGCCTCGCTCACCTCGCGGGAACGAGAAGTGATGAAGGGCGTGGTGACCGGGCTACTCAACAAGCAGATTGGTGCGGAACTGGGGACAAGCGAAGCTACAGTCAAAATTCACCGCCATCAGGTGATGGAGAAGATGGGTGCCGGCTCACTGGCTGAGTTGGTTCGGATGGCTGATAAGCTGGGAATCCTTAGCCCAAAGTCGTAGTTTCCTTGACCAAAGTAAGCTAGAAGTTCACCACCTCGGAGCTTAACCTCTCTTTGCACCTGACCTGAAGGTCCAGGTTGAATCCGCCATAGTAATCCCTTTCTGCGATCAGCAATCGGCTTCGGCGTATGAATTGGAAAAGGAGTAAGAGACTTTAGATGCCGGGAATTCCGCTCATTTCGATTATTGACGATGACGACGCCCACAGGAGTTCGCTCGAGAACCTGATCCGATCAGTCGGATTGCGGGCGCAGGGTTTTTCTTCGGCGGAAGCGTTCTTGAGTTCGAATCGTATGCCTGAGACGCGCTGCCTGGTTCTTGACGTGCGCATGCCTGAGATGAGTGGACCCGAGCTCCAGCGTCGGATGGCCGTGGCCAACTCGCCTATACCGATCATCTTTATCACCGCCCACGAAGATGACGCTCAGCGCACCCAAGCCTTTGAAGCCGGCGCGGTGGCGTTTTTGCACAAACCATTCTACGAGGAAGAGCTGCTCCATGCGATCGATGCGGCTCTCGAAGATTCATGAGCCCGGATCACCCACCATTTCAACGCAACCCTCTGGGCCACGCCCAGTTGCTGTTTTCCGCATGGCTCGCTCGGCGTATATCGATCTAGTTATGGCAGTTCGCTCGCGCCTTCAAAAACAGCCAACTGACCCGCAGCGACATCCCCATCCTATGCGAGACGGTGCACAAAAAGGTAAACCATGAATGAGCGGAACCCATTAGTATGTGTCGTTGACGACGAATCGTCGATTCGGGAAAGCCTGAGTAATCTGCTCCGCTCCGCCGGCCTGAAGGTACAGGCATTTGCCTCGGCACAGGAGTTTTTGCTCAACTGGCCGCGGGAAGCTCCCAGCTGTTTGGTGCTCGATATTCAATTACCGGGAATAAGTGGTCTTGATCTGCAACAGGAATTGGTCGGTGGTGAGGCTCAGATTCCGATTATTTTCATGACCGGTTACGGCGACATCCCAATGACCGTACGTGCCATGAAGGCCGGCGCTATCGAATTTCTGAATCGTTGCTGCCACTAATCGGGATTTAAAGAAGGAGGTAGACGCGGGCCGCTTTCGCGAAGATCTTTATTATCGTCTCAATGTTTTCCCATTGAGGGTTGCTGCTCTAAGGGAGCGGAAGGAAGACATCCCTCTCTTAGCCACACATTTCATCGAATTGTTGATCAACGAACTCGGTTGTCCCAAACCGAGACTAACCCGGGCGGGAGTAGAAACTCTCCAATGTTACGAGTGGCCCGGTAACATCCGTGAGCTGCGTAACGTCATTGAACGCGCGGTTATTTTTGCTCATGGCGGCGCTCTGGAGTTCGACGTTCCCGCGACCGGCTCCTCACTTGATCTAAGTTCTTTGGCCCCACGGGACGTTGACCAAGTCGAACCGGAATACCTAACTGAAGCAGAAATGCGACGTCGGGAGCGCGAGAACATTTTTGCTGTCCTCCAGAAGGCCAGCTGGAAAATTAAAGGTGTTGATGGAGCGGCCGAGCTTTTGGGAGTGAAGCCTACCACTTTGAGTTCTCGGATTGAAAAGATGGGTTTGAGGCGACCTGTTTGAAAATCCGCATCTTCCCAGTGGGATTTTTCAGCGGCTGATCCGACCTTCGTCAAGGCGGAGACACCATGATGATGCCAGGTGAAGTGGCGGTTTCTTGGCTGAAATGTTAGCCAGGAAAAAGACCAAACCATCGGGGCACCGACGGACGATCAATCGAGAACACATAACGTAACGCTTAAAATATTATGGGATCAACTACGCATTCGATCGACGTGACCGCTCCGCTCAAAGCTGTTTACAATCAGTGGACACAGTTTGAAGATTTTCCACGCTTTATGGAAGGAGTCGTAGAAATTCGACAGCAGGGTCCAAGAACTCTTTTCTGGAGAGCCAATGTGGGCGGGAAAGACAAACACTGGGAAGCTGAGATCCTGGAACAAGTTCCCGATACCCGAATTGTTTGGGAAAGCACAGACGGAACCCAGAATCGCGGAATGATCGCCTTTGAGGCTTTGGACACCGAGCGAACCCGCGTCACCTTGTCAATAGAATACGAGCCGGAAGGCTTTCTCGAAAGAGCTGGAGATGTGCTGGGCATCCCTTCCGGTCAAGTGGAAGGAGACCTGGAACGGTTCCGGGATTTTATCGAGAAAAGAAAGGTGGAGACCGGAAGCTGGCGCGGCGAAATCGCAAATGGCGAAACCGTAGATTCGGCCGGTGTAACAAGTCGACCCGATGATCCGTTGGGTGTGATGAACGGCAACGAGACGATCATGGAAAGAGGTGAAGCTCCGCCTCTAGTCATCGAGGCCGGAGAAGCTCCGCTCAGCGCCAATGAAAGAGCAACCGAGGAAACTCCATCAGAAGCAATTCTGAGCCTTCCGGTCGCCGAATCGGGCTCGAAGTCCTTAAACGAAACGGCCCCCCTTTCCGAGGAACGCGTCATTGAAGAGGAGTCTCAATTTTATCGCGAAGCCGGCGTGCTTGCGCCTACCCATGAACAAATCGCTGAACGGGCCTACGCACTGTATGTGGCCCGAGGACGCACCTTCGGTTATGATCTCGACGATTGGCTGAAAGCTGAAAAGCAGCTCTCGGAGGAAGTACGGAAGCCGTAATTCGCCTTCGGCGCAGGTAGGGTGAGGCTCCGTCCGAACCGGGGCTTTCAGCGTGATCCTGCCGTGCGATGTGACCCCCATGGTTCCTTGGTCGATTGATCGACCAATTTGGAGGCGATGACGTCGTAGGCGAGTCAACGCGGGTTGGTAGGGTGAGGCTCCGTCCGAACCGGGGCTTTCAGCGTGATCCTGCCGTGCGATGTGACCCCCCATTAGTTCCTTGGTCGATTGGTCGACCAATTTGGAGGCGACGACGTCGTAGGCGGTCAACCGGGTCAACGCGGGTTGGTAGGGTGAGGCTCCGTCCGAACCGGGGCTTTTCAGCGTGATCCTGCCGTGCGATGTGACCCCCCATGAGTTCCTTGGTCGAGCGATTGACCATTTTTGTAAGGGGTTGACGTCCTGGGCGAGTTAACGCGGGAAGCCCCGGCTCAGACGGAGCTTCGCCCTACCTCTCCGGGGCTTCCGGGTCGTCCTGCCTGGTGATGCCACCCCCAATGAATTCCTTTGTCCATTGGGCGACCAATTTGTAGGGGGTGACATCGTAGGCAAGTCAACGCGGGTGGTAGGGTGAGGCTCCGTCCGAACCGGGGCTTTCCGCCTGATCCTGCCTTGCGATGTGACCCCTTATTATTCCTTTGTCCGTTGGTCGTAGGCGAGTCAACGCGGGAAGCCTGGCTCAGACGGAGCTTCGCCCTACCCCGCTGGGCTTTCCGGGTCATCCTGCCTTACGACGTCCCCCTGAATTCCCTTTCGATTGGCCGACCAATTTTTGTAAGGGGTGACGTCCTGGGCGAGTCAACGCGGGAAGCCCCGGCTACCTTCGCCCTCCTCCGGGCCTCCATCCTGCCTCACGACATCCCCCATAAATTCCTTAGTCGATTGGTCGACCACTTTCTAGGGGATAACGTCATGGGAGTTCGCTACGCGAAAGCCCCGGTTCGAACGGAGCCTCACCCTACCCGAGCCTGAGATAAAAGCGTTTCACGCCTTTCCCTGGGAACCCGCAATCTCGTGGATGTGCTCTTTGTGCTGACGAAGCACTGGCAGGGTTTTGTCGACAAAAGCCTTCAGAGACGGATCCTTCACGCTGGAGGAAGCTTCCTCAAAGGCGCTCACCGTTTTATCATGGTCGCTCACCATGATTTTTATGTAGGCAGCGTCGAATTTAGCGCCCGACAGCTTTTCTAAATGCTTGTACGCTACCTCGTGTTCGCCTTTCAACTTGGTTGGCACCGGAATCTTGTTTGATTCTGCGATCGGTTTCAGCTCGTCGTTTGCTTGAGTGTGATCTGTCACCATTTGTGTCGCAAAATCTTTGACCTTCGGATCAGAAGCCCGGTCATTGGCCAGCTCCGACAACTTCACTTCTGCCAAGCCACCCGCAGCAGCCTTCTTGACAAATTGTTGCTCTTCCGCCGAAAGGCCTTGCGCCTTGCCGCTACCGGCCGCTAACAAACTTGCCGCAACTAGAACAGAGAGAACAACCGGAATTAGATTTCTTTTCATATTTGGATGACCGAAGGTCGGCTTGAGTTCGCAGGAAACTAGACTCCCGGATCTATCTCTGGCTTTTACCAACAGCTGGCGACAGCTAGCGCATCGTTGATCAGTGAGGCGTGCCCCTTGGCTCCAGAATGCTAGGCGTGAGCTTGACGTCTCTAAAATTCGGCAAAAACTCTCTTAACGCGGAGCACCCACTTTCTGCAGCTCTTCTTTCGGCGGAGGTGGGGCGCCCCAATCTTTAATCATATTCTTATTTGGAGCTACCTCAGACTTGCCGACGAACGTAGCTCCTTCCTCTATCACAAGGCGCGCTGCTTTTAGGTCTCCGATCAACTGGGATTGCGAATGAAGTTCACAACGTTCCTGCACCGTAATGTTTCCATGCACTTTGCCTTTGACAATCACGGTCTTGCTCTTCAGTTCGCCGCGCACCTCTGCATTTTCCCCAACTGCCAGCATACCGTCGACAGAGGAAATCTCGCCTTGCAGATTTCCATCAAAGACGAACTCATTTACAAACTTGACCGAGCCTTTAATTTCGACGTCCTTCGCGAGGTTATTCTTATTGATTGGTATATCTGCCATGACGGGGGAGTGGTGTTACAAGTTAAAGCCTTAGTGGCCAGACCCAGCGGATTTGACGCCCGCAGCTGAAGAGAGTTAAGGCGGGACGCCTTACTGACTCGGTTGCCGGTGCCGTCTGGGGGGATGAAGCTCTTCAGCACGCCCCCAACTATGAAGGCCATCAAAAGCAGTGTCAACGACTTCTCGTCCGGGGGAAACCTGAGCGATCAGGCGGTTATTAGTTTTGTTTCTTTTTCCGAGCAATCGGAAAGCAGCGGATCGAAGAAGGATATAAAGAGGGACACTTTACTTACGTCGGCCTGCGCCTGCACCTGATACTTCCCCCGGGCCGCCGCTTGGTTGCGCAGTAAGTAAAGCGTCCCGCTTTATACCCTCTTCCAACCTACATCGATATGTTGCGCTTCTCAGTAAATCTCGACCGTCATTCCCACAGTAACCTGATTTACTAATCGAGCTGCGTCCCAGTTAGCCAAGCGGATGCAACCGTGGCTGGCCGAACGACCGATTGTGTCCGGGTTGTCCGTCCCATGAATGCCGATGCCCTTTTTGTTCAAACCAATCCAAACAATCCCAACCGGATTGCGTGGACCAGGCGGGATGGCATAAAAGTGACTGCTTCGCCGTCCATGATTCAGCATTGCTTCGTCCCAACGGAAAATGGGCATCGTCGTGACTTTGACGATTTTCCATGTACCAATCGGCGCCGGTAAGCTTTTGGATCCAGGAGTTATGGGAAAAGAAGCGATGACGCGATTGGCATCTACCAGATCGAGCATGTGAGCTCTTGTATCAACCTTAATGATGCGTTGAGCAAACTCAGGTCTTGGCGGCAGATCCGGGACGGGTTGAATTGTTTCGATCTGGAACGGCTGCACATTCGGTACCTGGACAGTGCTGCCTTTTTTCAAATCGTTCAAATTTCGACCTGAATTCAACTTCTGGATGAAGGCTGGATCAGCGTGGTAGCGCTCGGAGACATAATCCAAAGCGGAGCGATACGAAACCTCCTTCAGCTTAGCCATTCCTGCCGGAGTGGAAGGAACTTTTCCGACCCAATGCAGATCACCTTCGGTCAACGTGTAAGTCGTGTAGACCGGTGATATCTTTTGCAGTTCCTGCCGCAAAGCCGGATCGATCTGTCCGGACGGTTGTTTGCCATTCGAAATTTGAAAACGTTGCAATGCCTTTCCGATGAACTCGCCCCAATGTCCATCGACCTTTCCTGGTCCGAATGAATGCTCATCCAAAAAGATCTGCAATCGAGTTACCGTGTCTTGGTCCGGCAGAGGCCACTCGCCCGGACCGGCATTGCGCTGAGGTGATGCTTTCGCGACGGGCGCTTGAGCGAATCCAGAGGTTGCGATCAGAAAGGCCTGAAGGGAAAAGAGAAGAATTCGCATCAGCATAATGAAAAGGTAGCGAAGCAGACGCCGGCGCAGAGCACAGGGAACACGGAGTAGCCGCGCCCTTCGTCACCTAAATTAAAGCACGAGATTACCAGACAGACCTCGGGCCTAATCTGAGGCGGCTGCGAGATGCGTCTCCGGTTGTCATCGTGAAGGCGCACGATTTTATTGCTTGGGAACCACGGTCAGATGCTTCACGCTCCCCGAACTTGTGACCAAGGCGGTAAATGTGAATTCGTCACCCTTATCGTCGTTAATGATCACTACGGATTGACCTTTGATTTCCACTTCGTCCGCAGAAGTCCATCGGGCGCTGGTAAACGTTGGGAGTACAATTTCACCAATCTTATTGAGCGATGCGTTAAAAGCCTCCGCAATCTTGGGTTTAAAAATGGAGCCTAAATCCTCATAGAAAAGACGATGCACTCTCTTCCCGGACTGCAGCTCGATAATGTCTCGTCTTCCGGATTTGTCTACCACCAGCGTACTCGATTTATCGGGCGAAACGAATTTTGTCGCATCTGCAGCAAAAGCGGAAAAGACGGTCAGCAAAAAAGCGGAAAAGAGAAAGATTTTCATTGGATACGGGGTAAGTGCTTAGGATCAGGAAACATCGTCTATGGCAAGAGCTCAGTCAGAGTGCAACTCAGAGCCTCGACCGAGCAGAAGACAGGATTTCCGCCCGGTTAATGGCTCCCTTGAGAAAAGGATTCGCCGGAGCCCAGGTACATGGATGCATCGAAGGCAGCCCCCGGTTTCGCGTTGAGAACATCCGCAGGTGAGCGTTTCTGCTTAGCGCCTTGAGACCCGACCCGCGGCGACCTTTGCCCCGAAAATGAAGCTGCTAGACAAGAAAAGCGGTTGTGGTATACCTTACTATTATGGACGATATGGGCTGGCTCTTTGGAGCGCTCTGCTTTACGCCAGTGCAAAAGTCTCTTGGAATGAAAACGATATTGCTTGTCGACGATGATCCGCAGGTGCGTGAAGTGTTCGGTTTAGTTCTCCGCAGAAATGGTTATTATGTCGTCGAAGCTCATTCCGGATTTTCAGGAATCGAAATGGCCCGGCGGCACTCTCCCGACCTGATCCTAAGCGATATCCTCATGCCGGACGGAGATGGCGCAACCCTCCTTCGCAACATCAGGCGCGATCCAGAGCTGGAGTCTACGCAGGTCGTGCTGATGACCGGGAGTCCTGACATGGTTAGTCCCCGGAAAGAGATGGAAGAATGGCCTGACGATTTCCTGCTGAAACCGGTCGGCCTCCAGACCTTGCTGAGCTGTGTGCAGGCGCGGGTTCGATCAAACCCTCCTTTAGTTGGCGAATGAGGATCAGTGGAAAGTCACACGAATCCGCTAAAACGAGATTCTGCCTGTACCGGTCTCGAGATCGGACCCGAGGTTGGAGCGAAAGTCAATTACCAAGAACTTTGCGGCGACGAATTGATCCTCTGACTCCAACCGTCAAATATCGCGACACCGGCAAGAATTATTTGGGGAAAGAGCCCTTTTCAACCAAAGGAACATGAGAACCTGACAAAAAATCTATTCTAGCGATAATGGTCGCGGCAGGCGCCTGCCTGGATATCGTCGCGCAAGCGGACGAGATTCAATTTACCGCGTTGCCCGAAACTGTGCAGACAACCGTGATTCGGGAAACTCACATTGCCAGTCCTACGGGCGTTGTGCGAGTCATTCATGACTCGACTGGAGTATACGCAGTCACTGTCCGGGGGACCCAAGGCGACCAAGTCGTTTACGTGAATGAGACTGGAGCTATCGTCCAAGCTCCGGCAACGACCACTACCACAACAGTTCAAACCGCACAACCAGCCCAACCTGTACAACCGGTCCAACCCGCAGTCGGCACTCAGCAAACTGTCACCACTTATGATGAGGTGCAGAAGAGCCAGTCCCGATACGAATTATTGGAAAAGAAGGGCAATAAGGAGATCTATATGGATCACCAGACGGGCCAGAAAGTGACCGTCAAACGGGATAACGATTGAAACTCCTGGACGCTCTACTGCCGCTAAGCCCACTCCGAACAGCATGTAGGTGAACTGCAAGGTGAATAAGACCCGGTCCTCCGGTTGGAGATGCTGAAGGGGCGAGAGGCTGACGAGATAAATCTCGCACCTATCGCTGGGCAGAATTAAAATGCGGCAATCGAGACGTGCTATATTTAGATTCTGCTTTTACGTTGTTAGTACGTCGTGTCTGCCGCCCCTTCAGGGCGCATCGCTCTGGGTGGCGGTTCCCAGGGTTGAAACCCTGGGCTGAGTCCTGTAGCCACCTTCGGGGCAAAAACCGTCTCAAAAGCTACTTATCTTCGCGCCATTCTAAACCCTGGGCTGAGTCCTCCAGCCCCTTTGGGGCACGGCCCCTCGGGCCAAGTCTTCCAGCTATGTTTTGTTCGTACGATTGAGAGACGCTTTCCTCAGCCTGCCACAGTCGACCTGATCACGATGGGCCTGGAGCATCTGTCAAGGCGCACCCCGAATGCTCCTTTTCGACGGAGATCCCCTGCAGTCTTCTCGGGTGGGCATATCGAACTTCGCCGGGTCAGAAAAATGCGTTGATCCGCCGACGACGTCCACGTCGGCCTTGCTCTCGGGAATAAACGCAGATGCGAACCGGTACTTAACTATGAAACCATCAAAGAAATGAAAAAACGCATAGTTAAAAGGACACGTCCAGCCCACACTAGTTTGGCTAGCTGCAATTGTTCCGGAGCCATCTCGATCCACATCAGACGCGCGACGTTACTCGCGGTAACGCTTGGGGCGACTGCTGTCCTGGCCTCTGGTTGTTCCTCAACGGGAACCGGCTTTAAAGCCGCGTTGATCAGTCCTATGCCCGTTAATCAGCAGCCCGAGACTTTCGAAAACGGCAATTGGTACCAGCCGTCGCGCAGTCCCGGCTTTGATTCTGATCTTTTCGGCGGTTGAGTGACATTTGGAGCGCTCAACTAAAGACGCGGAGATCGTCAAAGGAGAATTTTAATTTTATGCACTCATTGAATTTCTTGGTCGTGGAGTTGAAAACCGCGAGGACAAAACTCCTCGATGTTTTCGAAGAAGCGAACGGTACAACGAAATGGACTTGGCGCCCAGAGCGATTCGCCCTGAAGCTGAAGGGGCGGCAGGTCGAACGTACTAACAACGTGGAAAATCGCTCAACGTGCGAACAGAACACGGGCTGGAAGCCTGCCTTCCGGACTGTCGAGCGATCTCCCAGAGCCACCTCGGGAGCTATCGCCGTGCACCTGGAGTGACGCGCGACGGCGTTAATGTAGCATAGGCTTCCAGCCTGTGTTCCGTTCGCACTGTCGGGCGGTGCATCCAGGGGGACGATGATTGCAAAGGGTGACCGACGATTGAAACACCGGATCCGAATTTTTCAACAGGAGTACCTGGCGTTTCTGAAGCGGCATCAGCATTCGACGCGCTGTCGCCTGCTCATACCGGGGGCTGCGGTCGGGTTGCTGGGGAGGGATCTGATCTCGACGGCGTTTCGTTCTTTACTCCTGATCGGGTGCACCGATTTTCTGGACTCAATGCTGGCACAAACGGAATCAACCAACCTGCTTTCACCGTTCTCGGACCTGCGAGTGCGATATGGGATCAAGCTGAGCCTCGCTTCCCTGTTTTCCTTGTATGTCGCACTTGTTCTCAGACTGGAGCATCCGAATTGGGCCGTCCTGACGGCCCTGGTCATGATGAATTCCCACTATGTCGGATCCACAGCGCTCAAGGCAATGCTCCGATGCGTCGGCACGATCGGAGGGGCACTCCTTGGAGTCTGGCTCGTCGGCACGTACGCCTCCAGTCCGATTGTTTTCCTCTTCTTGATTTTCATCGTTTTGGGGATCACGATTTACAAGTTCGGCCAATATCCGAGTAGCCAGGCGCCTTATGCATATTACCTTGTCGGGTTGACAACGTTGAGCGTCGCAACCTACGGGATTCAGGATCCCTCCGATGTCTGGAAAATCGGACTGAATCGAGCGTTAGAAATTCTGGTAGGAAGTTTTTGCTCTTTGGCGGTAACCAGCATTATCTGGCCGCGTTATGCGCGGGAAGAGTTCTTCGAGCTAAGTTCCAAAGCGTTACAGACAGCCGCCGAGGTCGTCTCGGTGGAAACCGACTCTTACATCCAGCTCCGGGACAGAACAGGGCAGCTGGAAGAGCTACGAAAGCGATTTGAGCAACAGGAGTCGACGCTACGCAATCTGCTCCAGGCCGGGGCGCGGGAAAGCACTCGCTTCTATGGACGCCTCGGCAACTACAACGCATTCGTGGTTGCGCTGACAAACCTGTTTCAAGCCGCCCTGAACCTTGAGTCAAAACGGCAACAAGAATCGCAGTATATTGCAACAATCCAAAAGGAACTCGCTGCCGCGGCAACGGGCATCGCCGAGGAGTTTCAGATTCTGATGCGCGTCTATTCTCCCGGGGATCGACTCCCGGAAACTACCATCAACGAGGCTTTCAAGGCTCTCTTTGAGAAGCTGAATTCGTTGCGGGCAAGCGGTCTGTTTGTCGACTCACCGATCGACACGAATATCGACTTTTTTTCGCATATCGCTGCGCTTGCGACCATTCGGCATGAACTTCTGGAGATGCGGGATATCAAACAAGGACTTCCGCGAGTTAGGGCGGCTCAACCCGAACACCAATCGTCCTGGGACCTACTCCCCACCATTGACTGGCTTTGGATGAAGATTGGTTTAAAATCCGCACTGGCGGCCGGCTTCTCGCTTTTGTTGATTAGATGGATTCATCCGCCCGGCCCGGCAGCGTTGCCTTTGGCCGCGCTGATTTTCAGCGCATTGCAACGCGCCTTTATTAAAGCCGGAGGAACAGGTGACCTCCGCGCGTTTCAGAGACTTTTTTTCGCCTTCCTTATTTTGTCCGCTTTCGCTGCGCTCCTGATACTGATCACACCTTTTTTGGCGGATTACCTCGTCATGAATTTGTTCCTGTTCCTTTGGTTGTTCATTTTCGGCTTTCTGACCGCTCGTTCGCCTGGATTTTCATTCTGGGGACTCGTGACCATTCTGGCCGTCAGTGTTTTCGTCGGTTTGAATCCGCAGGTACCGGTCCCTACCGGCACGATTATTGATTCGATCGTGGGACTAATTACAGGAATAGCAATAGCAACAGTCATAGGCAGAGTAATCTGGCCGTTGCTGCCCCAACGATTGTTGCGGGACGACCTGGTGGAATTCTTCGGTCAGTTAAAGGCATTTTCAAACCGGGAGTTACCGAAGAAGAAAATCCAGACTCGTTTGGCGCTGTTGCCAATTGAAGCGCTGCAAGCCTCGAAAAGGATTCCGCTGCTTATTTTTACGAAAGAGGAACAGCGCCAGTTCGAATTGCTGATACGTGAACTCTCGAGTCTCGCACCGCAGTTGACGGCCCTTACGAGACGTCGAATCGATCTTCCGGCGAAACTTGACGCACTTGTACATTCCGAGCTTGAGCAATTGGAAATTGAATTTGGCCAGATCACAGATGCCTTCGCTGATTCCTTTCGGAAAGGCGACTGCCGGCGCGAATTCCCTTCGGTCCAGGGCGCACTCGAAGGATTGCGCCAACGAGCAGAGCAGGTTCGCCGGGAAGGCATTCTCGCTTCCGAGAGTGTGGATGCGCCTATCAAGCTTCTCGAAATCGTCAGCCGGTGTCACCGTATTGGTAACACCCTGGAACAATGCGCGAACTTGATTAAATCATTGTCAATCCATCGGTACTGGGGAGACTACGTCCTGTAAACAAGTCTTAGTGATCCGACATCAAGAGAGCGTCCTTGCCGTTCACCCAACGCGCAAAACCTGGTTGACGGGATCGCGTCGCTTCTGAGATTTGGGTCTTAAATCGAGAATTTCTGTGTCGCTGCAACTGCCATGACTAAAGACGACCTTTCCGACATCTACCGAGGCTACATTGCCTGCTTGAACAAACAGGACTGGTCCCATCTGGGGCAGTTCGTTCATGAGGAAGTTCATTACAACGGCGAGCGGGTCGGGTTATCAGGTTATCGCAAGATGCTGGAGGGAGATTTTCGCTCAATTCCAGACCTCTATTTTAACATCCAACTGCTGATTTCCGAGCCACCTCGTGTAGCGAGCCGTCTAAGTTTCGACTGCACGCCGAAAGGAATTTTATTTGGACTGCCTGTGAACGGGAAGAGAGTCTCATTTACCGAAAACGTATTCTATGAGTTTCGGAACGAACGGATCGAGAAAGTATGGTCGGTCATCGACAAGGCCGCTATCGAATCTCAGCTTTAGTGGGAAGCATTCGGCCAAGGTGCGCCCTGGAGTTTGGACGTTTTGGAGAAGATCGGGTGAGAGAATCTGCCCCAACAAGGACTCAGCCCAGGGTTTCAACCCTGGGCTGAGTTCTAATGTGGGCGGGGAAATTCCCAGGGTAAAACCCGGGTACTCCTGGGCGACACAGGCTGGAAGCCCATGCTACATTGGGTTTCCGGACTATGGAGCACGCTCTCAGAGCCATCTCGGGAGCTATTCCCGTGAACCCAAAGTGATGACGCGACGGCGTAAAGTAGCATAGGCTTCCAGCCTGTGTTCTGTCGACCGAGCGATGCAAAGTCTCACGGGCGGAGAACGCCTACAAGTATCCTGCGTGCCTGAGAAACGCCGCGGCAAGCGCCAGCTTACCCTTTTTTGGACTCTGCTTGTCGGATAGCCAGCGCCGCAGAGTATGGTGATTCACCCCGATTCGGGAAGCGACCGCTTCCTCAGTATCGCCAGATTCCGCGAGATATCGCTTCAACGTTCTCAACAGCTCATCAGGGCTAACTACACCTTCTCCTGGCAATCGGCACCTCCTCCCGCGACTTTCCCAGAATGATACGTCGCTCCCAGAACCAGTATGACATCACTCAATAGAACGGCAGTTTTTCTATCATCGACGGCGCTCATTGCAATTCCAAATGGAAGAAAGTCTTGATCCGCGATAAAAGATCGTGTTGTTCGATTGGGACTGGCTGAATTGCAGCCTTGTCGAACATCGCAATAAATTGTTGTGACTTGGTCGCTGAATAACTCAGCGACTCCATCAATTCAGGGCGCGATGCGAGGATTGGCTTCAGATCCTTGGCGCAGAGTTCCAAGAGAAGGCCAGAGCTGGAAGCCGTGAAAGTCCCGGGCGATTGCAGGCCAGTCAGTAGCGCAATGTCACCAAATGAATCGCCTGGTCCAAGTCTTCGCATATTCAAGACACGTCCGTCCTGGACCTGCCGTGTGACTTGCACAATGCCCGAGAAGACGAAGTGAGCCGATTGAAGGTCCATGCCTTGCGTTAATAGCTTTTCCCCGGCCTGAAAATGGCGGCGGATGATCTTCGCATTGAGTGTGTCTCTCTCTGCATCGCTCAATGGTTCGAGCATGGGAATGTGGTTTAACAGCTCGTTTTCCGGGAAAAAAAAGATTGGGCACGAATCAGCCGTCGAATCGCGAGCCAAAGATAATCCTGACGACGAGCAAAGAGCAAACACGGGGCGTGCACGTTTGTAGAGCTGGGTGATCAATTGCGATCTCGCCTCTCCCGCGGACGCTATCGAAGCCGTGCTAAAATAAATCGTATAGTTGATACGATCGCCTTTGATATCCGTCGCTTGAGCAGCGGGTATCGGATTATCCAAGACAGAAGGACAGGCCATGGCTGCCTGCTTCAGGACCTCAAGTGCCAACTCCGGCTCGTTCCGGCTGTCCACCGACACCGTTAGGCTTTCACTGTAGCGCTTAACCCCCGCGCTATGGTTTTGGATCCGTAACTTTGCCATTGCGCTATTCGGAACGACGACGACATCGTTCGCGCCATTTCTGAGGTGAGTGGAACGCCAATTCACCTCGATCACCTCGCCTTCGGCCCCACCCTCCAAAAGGATTTCGTCGCCAACCCGGTATGGCTTTTCAATGCTCAGTGATAGACCGGAGAAAACGTCTGACAACGTGCTTTGGAGCGCCAAGCCGAGGACAATCGCGATAACGCCGGAAGTGGCAACCAATCCCTGAAGCGGTAACCCAAAAACGAATCCAATCATTGCCAGGGCGGAGCAGACATAAGTGCTGGCGGCGATGACGTCTGAGAGGAGTTTGTTCTCTGTGGCTGTTTTTCGGATTGCAGTCGGCAACGCGACAAGACTCACCAGTTCTCGCGCAGCCAGACCCCACCAGCAGCAAACCAGAATTTGCAGCCAGAATTCTCTCGGTAAATCTCGAAGTCGATAGGTAGGACGGAGCGGGGAACCGACCAGTTCAACAATCAGAACGGTTTGTATTGCGAAGAAGATTGAGGCAAACACGAAACGCGCGACTCGCCGGTGCACCGGAATGGACTTGGCAACCGCCAAGTCCGCCGCTACCGCCAAGCAAAAAAGGAGGGACAGGTCCATAGGGCAGGTCAGTTTATTAACTCAACAGGCGCGGTTTCGCATTGAAGGTTTTTTTAATCTTCGTCCAGTACTGTCCAGATTGCTGGCGATTGAACACCGAGATAGAGTCCACCGGCATTCGTGCACCAAGTCACTGACTTGGCGCACTACTTGTTTCGTCCAGTCTCATTCGATTTCAATGGAGCGAAGGAAATGCTCAAAAACTGCAAAGTGGGTGTCGTAGTCGATATCCGGCTTCCAGAGTTTCTGAAGCACCGAGCCGTGGAATAGTGCGATCATGGTATGGGCAATCGCATCGGCGTCGTGTCTAGAAGTCAACCGTTTGGCAGTCTGCCCCCGCCGTATCAAGTGTGCGAGTTGGGCGCGAGGACCTTCCATTCCCGCGCGAACCGAAGATAAGATGAAGGGATTGATCTGTGCTTCGGACCACGTCTGCAACGCAATTCGCCGCTTATCGAGTCCGTCGTCCTTCATTGTCCTTCTGGAAATCGACGTCAAGACGGCGAATGCGGCTGGGCGTTCGGTGGCTTCGACCCACAATATGCTCTTTGTGCGCAATCATGGCCGGACGATCGACCTCGAAAACGGGAATATTCTTCAGTTCCTCCATACGGAGCCCCCGACAATCGAATCCGGCGCCGAGGATGACGACCTGCTCCACGAAAGCGGCGAGTGCTTCTCGCACCCAACCGTCAATCAGCCGCGTTCGAGCAGCACCTGAGGTGCGGGCGCCGGGCGCCCGCCAATCGAAATACCCCTCCAGTAAAGCGCGGATCGTCGCCCGGCAGTCAATTTTTAGGATGTGATCATCACCTGCGAATTCCACAACGGCCGAGCTTCACGCCCGTAATACGCTCTTGCCGCTGCCTTCGGTTAAGCATTTCTAAGCCATATCCATCCTCGCCCTTTTGCTTAACCAGAAGAGCCGTTGACTCTTGCAATCATGAAGCTAACACTTTCTTCAATTATCGCGATCGTGATGCTCTTTTGGGGCTCCGGCTGCACCACTCAAGGCGGAGGAGGCGCCACAACCTCTGTTGTAACCATTCAGTTTGTTAATCCAGAAAGGTTCACTGACTTTAGCCTCCAGAGGCGAGACCTTCAGTATACGGCGGCTGTCTTCAGCCAGCAAATGACCGAATCGCTCCAACCGGTGATGGAAAGTCGATTTCCGGGTTGTCAGCTGAGACTGCAATTTACCGAGACCGACCTCGCCGGCCGTCGCACGTCCATGGCTTCGCCGTCGACTCGAGCTACAATGCCTGCCCGGTTCTCATTCAATTTTGCGCTACAAGAAAGATCTGGTCGGACACTGGCAAGCGGCTCTCAAAGACTCATCGTTACCGAGAGATCGTCACTCTCTAGTAACCCTAATCGATCTTCACGTTTAACGAATGAGAGCCGGACACTGGCCAGATGGTTGCAATTTCTCTCGGTGACTGGCCGTTAAACTCTTTTACGGGTTAGTGCACCAAGTCAGTGACTGGTGCACTAGAAACCGTCGCAGGGCGCGAGATTCGGTGGGATTTTTTGAGCGATATATTCGCTTTCAACGCTTTTTTTGCTATTTACTCCGCTCCTCCAGCTTTTTCATCCTCCATGATACTGCAAACGAACTTCCGACGAATGCCTCTATGAACCCTGAATTGCTTTTAGTTATCGGGCTCCTCCTCGCCTGCATCGGAATGTTCGTTTTCAATAAACCTCGCATGGACGTGGTCGCGCTCCTGGCAATTGTCGTTCTGCCATTGTGCGGCCTCACGAGCGTGCCGGAAGCCTTGGCCGGTTTCAGTGATCCGAACATCATCCTGATTGCAGCCTTATTCGTGATTGGAGAAGGGCTCGTCCGCACCGGTATTGCCTCCAAATTGGGCGATCTGCTGGTTACCAGAGCTGGCGGCAACGAGACCCGGCTTGTGATTCTCTTGATGCTGGCAGCCGCTGGTCTCGGTTCCGTGATGAGTTCCACAGGGGTGGTGGCTATTTTCATTCCAGTGGTGCTCGGAATTGCCGAACGCTTGTCTGTCCCGCCCGGTCGCTTGATGATGCCTTTGAGTTTTGCCGGGTTGATCAGCGGCATGCTCACACTGGTAGCGACCGCTCCCAACCTGGTCGTGGATAGCGCCCTGAGACACGCCGAATTCGCAGGATTCGGCCTCTTCAGCCCTACGCCCTTCGGGCTGGTGATCCTGGTGGCCGGTGTGGCTTATATGTTGTTTGCCCGCCGATGGCTGAGTGCCGAGGCAGACCCATCACGATTGGAGAACACGCCTCGCACTCTACTCGACCTGATTCGGGAATACGATTTGGCCGGACGTGAGCACCGCCTGCGTATTGGGCCAGATTCTCCCATGGTCGGACAGACTTTGCAGGAGTGGGATCCACGTGGTCGATATGGGGCGAATGTCGTGGCTGTCGAACGGCAAGTAAAATTTCGCCGGGAAGTGCTGGCCGCCCGTTCCGACACCAAACTGGTGGCGGACGATGTCTTGCTGGTCGATGCTCCTACTTCCGAAAGTGGGGAAAGTCGGAACTTTTTTCCGGCCTGCGACTTGAGCGCTTACCTCTGGAGGGAAGCTACTTCACTGATCAATCTCAGCAAATTGGCATGGCTGAGGTCATTCTGCCGCCGAACTCAAGTCTGATCGGCAAGAGCATGGTGCAGTTGACTTTCCGTCGGAGATATCACCTCAGCCTGATCGGTCTGCGTCGCGCCCAGCGGGCGTTCGTTGGGAAATTGCTGGAAGAGAAACTCCAGTCGGGCGACACACTGCTGCTGATCGGTCCTTGGAAGGAAATTCGTCAATTGCAAACGCAGATACACGATTTCGTGGTCTTGAGTCTTCCGGCAGAAATCAATCGAGTGGCCCCGGCGCTGAGCCAGGCTCCGTATGCTTTGCTCTCCTTGATTGTCATGATTGTGTTGATGATCACAGGTATTGTTCCAAACGTGATTGCGGCGCTGATCGGCTGCCTGCTGATGGGACTATTCCGATGCATTGACATGAACAGCGCCTACAAGTCCATTAGCTGGCAGATCCTCCTCTTGATCGTGGGGATGATGCCCTTTGCCCTTGCTTTGCAAAAAACTGGCGGCATCGAGTTAGCGGTCGAGGGCTTGCTTCACCTCTTCGGCAATTCCGCGGTCCACATACTTCTGGCCGCTTTGTTCGCGCTGACCGCATTGATTGGTCTTTTCATCTCGAACACGGTGACGGCCGTGCTGATGGCACCCATCGCTTTAAGTCTCGCGCATCATCTGAAAGCTTCCCCTTACCCGTTCGCCATGATTGTGGCTCTGGCGGCATCGACGGCATTTATGACGCCGATTTCTTCGCCCGTGAACATGCTGGTGCTGGCACCTGGCCAATACCGTTTCATCGACTTTGTAAAAATTGGTGTACCTTTTGCCCTGGTCGTGATGCTAATCAGCGTTCTGATGGTGCCCTGGTTATTACCTTTGTATTGAAAGCCTGCGCACCATCCCGTTAGCTCCGGTCCTACGCCGCGAAGGTGCAAGAAAGCTTAGCCCAGGGTCTGTATCTGTTTAGCGCCTCGTTCTCGTCATCGTTATCGTTCTCGTTATCGTCATCATCCTCGTACTCCTCCTCGTCGTCGTCCTTCGTCCTCGGTGGGGATCGAGGGAGTTTGCTAGGATGGAGGACGGAAATGATGGGAGCTTTTCGCTTATCACGCAAAAGAGGAGGCCGACGACGAGGACGAGCACGATAACGAGTGCGACATCACGCTAAACGAATAGCAGGGGTTTACCCTGGGTCATTTCCCCCCACCCGAATTAACCTTGGCGATTATTTTAGCAACGCGGGTAAACCCCATAATCGATAATTCAGAGGCCGCTTCGATGGGAGAGTGGCTTTTGTCCCGGGGGACAGGCTGATAGTAGCCAGGCCCGAAGGGCCGTGCCCCAAAGGGGCTGGAGGATCAATTGCGCGCTCTAATTTTTGGCGCAGCAATAGGTGCGAGTTTTACCAGGTCAGCCTCTCGCCCCTTCAAGGGCGAACTCGTTTTATTTGAGTGTTCCCAGGGTTGAAACCCCTGGGCTGAGCTCTTTAGCCACCTTCGGGGCATAAATCAACCCGAGTGCCCCTCTCCAAATGTTTGTCGTCGTGTCGTCGAAACTGAGCCCCGGCATGAGCAAGCGACAGAGCGTCAAATCGTCGAATGCTCATGCCGCTTCAGAACTGCCAGGTACTCCTGTTGAACAAAGCTCGGGTCCGGTGCCTTCAATCGTCCCTAGCGGGTTACCAGTTCGCGCAACTGCCGGATCCGTGTCTGAAACAAATCCATCGTTTTTTCTATCGGCAGAGGGGATAACATGTCGACCCCTGCAGCTCTGAGAGTTTCCATCGGGAATTGACGGCCGCCGGACTGCAAAAATCCAAGATAAGCCTCCAACTCCGTTGAACCGCCGTTCAGGACGCGATCGGCCAGGGATATCGCCGCGGAAATGCCTGTCGAATATTTGTAGACATAAAAGGCGAAATAGAAATGGCGAATCCGCAGGCATTCAAGGTCGAGTTGGTCATCCACCACAAAGCGTTCACCGAAGTAGGCGTCTAAAAGGCTGCGATATACCTTCTTGAATACTTCCAAGGTGAGTGGCCCGCCGTTTTCCTCGATCTCATGCACCTCTTTCTCGAATTCCGCAAACATCGTCTGCCGGAAAAGAGTCTGTCGGATATCTTCAATCTGGCGATCGATCAGATAGGCGCGCATTTGCACGTCCTCCGCATGTTCCAGGAGATAGTGGGTAAGGAGATCTTCATTGAAAGTCGCCGCAACCTCCGCAAGAAAAATGGGATATGCGTAATCCTGGAAGCTTTGGTGCTTCTGGGCAAACCAGGTATGCATGGAGTGGCCGGCCTCATGGGCCAAGGTGAAAACGTCGGAAAAGACATCGGCCTTGTAGTTCATCAGCACATAAGGAGGATTGCCATAACTGGAGGAAGCAAAGGCGCCGCTTCTTTTCCCTCTCGTTTCATAGCGATCCACCCAGCGCGATCTTAATCCATCGCCCAGGATGCGAAGATATTCCGCACCCAGCGGCTTCAATGCTTTCAAGATCAGGTCGATGGCTTCGTCGAACGTCACTTTTGTCCGAACGACGGGAACCAACGGCATAAAAGTGTCGTACTGGTGAATATCATCCAACTTCAGGATTTCCCTGCGAAGTTCGTAGTACTCGTGAAGAACTGGAAGGTTCTTGCGAACGGTCGCGATGAGGTTGTCATAGACCGCCAAAGGGATGTTGTCGTGAAAAAGGGATGCTTCACGAGCGGATGGATAGTTCCGGACCTTGGCCACAAAGACATTCGCTCGAATGGAGGAAGAGAGCGCCGAGGCAAGGCTGTATTTATGATCATCGAACTCGGCGTAAAACTGCTGAAAAGCTCGACGGCGCACATCTCGATCCCCGTCGTTGAGGAAGGAGAAGTAACTGCTTTGGGAGAGCTCCAATTCCCGGCCTTCGACATTCAGAGATCCGAATTTCATGTCAACATTTGTCAGCTGAGAAAAGACATCGGAATGACCACGGATCACCGGGTCACCCAGGGTCAGAAGCCGTTCTTCCCGCTCGGAGAGCGTGTGGGGCTTGTACCGACGGAGTTTGAGGAGGGAAATCTTCCAGGGTGCCAGGATCGGATCGTCCAGAAAGCGTTGGAATGTCTCATCGGGTATTTGCTGGATTTCCGGACCGATGAAAGAGGAGACCTCCCTGACTTTGGTCAGGAGGTTTGTCAACTCGGCTTGGCGCGAAAGACTTTCGTTATTAGAACTGTCTTCGGCGTTTTTCAGGGATGCGTAGTGCCCCAGTCGCTCGGCGATCAGGTTAAGCCGCTTCTCGAACTCCAGGCAGGCAAATAAGTTTTCGACAGAATCGCCAAGGCCGGTTCGATAGTCGGCTATTTTCGGAAACAGCGTTCTTAGTTGAGCAAAGGCTTCACGGTAGGCTTCTTCCGTCTGAAACAGGTGTGATAGGTCCCAAGTGTCGGACTCGGGAATCTCGGAACGAGTTGGGATCTGGGAGATCATAACAGTGGATTAAAGGTGTTTAGGTAGCTACCACCTGCACGGAGACTTCCATGCGATCAAAAGCACTCGAGTCCCCTTCCCAAGTACCTGAGAATGGGGATGCTTTTTCGTGTTCACGGGACACGGCAACGGCCACATGCTCGGAGCCGACGGGTTTGTTGTTCGTGGGGTCAAAGCCGAGCCAGCCCCGACCGGGAACGTAGACTTCGGTCCAGGCATGGGTGGCGCCATGCTGGCCTTCACCCATTTGGATATAGCCAGTGACAAATCGGGCCCCAAACCCCCAATGCCGCGCAGCCTCCATCATGAAAACCGCGTAATCCCGGCAAGACCCGGTGCCCAGAAAGAGCGTCCGGCAAGGAAGCTGGACTCCGGCCTCCTCGCGGCGAACGTATTTGAATGACTCGTAAATATGCGTATTCAGCTTGCTCAGGAGTTCCGGAGTCCCAATGAGTTGGCCGGGCTTATAAAGGTCCAGGAGCCACTTTTGCACGGCTGGACCGTCATGCGGATAGCTGGGGAGACGATATTGGATGATCTCCACTTGCTCGTCTGCTCCGTATTGGAACGGAAAGCTATTGGCGCTGGGGTCGATCAGGCATTTAATGGGTTCATCATCGTAAAGATCCACATCAATCTCACTGAGCAGAAGTAGTTTTGATCCGGGTTCAGTGAAGGTGATAATGGCAATGGAATTATCATCAATGTCGCGCAGCCAGCGAACGGTAGCTTTGGGCTGGATCTCAAGAAGTCGAGCTCGCGATATGGACATCGTGACCCTCACGAGGACGGAAGAGGGCACGGTGAGGGCCAAAGGTGACGGGCGTGTGGTAATGATACGCCGTTTTGTGCGTTATTTTGATCCGTTTCATAAATAGGGAGGGGAAATCATCAGGGCTCGCTGAGAAGCGCAAAGACCAATACGCCAGATATTCAGAATATAACTTTTAATCGCATTTTGCTCCTGCGCATCTTTCACATCCTTCCATGAAAACAGAACAGCCGCCGCTCGCCATTGCTGCCGACAACGTTATCGAGAACTGCCTGGGGGTAAAAGATGGAGAGGTCGTCACGGTTTTGACCGACATCGCCGATGAAGAACGCGTGAAGATCGGTCGCTCTTTGTGGGAAGCCGCTCAGAAGAGGGGCGCAGAGGCAATTTACGTTGAGATGCTGCCCCGCAAAAATAGCGGCGAAGAACCGCCGGTCTCGATTGCAGCTTTAATGGCGACGAGCGACGTCGTTCTGTGTCCGACCACGAAGTCACTGACTCATACCAAAGCACGTCGAGATGCCTGCAGCCGAAACGCCCGGATTGCTACTCTGCCGGGAATCACTCAGGAGGTCGCCATCCGATGTTTGTCTGCCGACTACATGGAGATTGCTCGTCGAACAGAGGCGGTGGCCAGCGCGCTGCGAACGGGCTCAAACTTTCGGGTTATCAGTGCGAAGGGGACTAATCTTCGACTCGAACGTGGTGAGAGAAGCGTCATTGCCGATACGGGCCTGATTCGAACGCCCGGGTCAAGCGGCAATCTTCCGGCGGGAGAAGCATTCTTTGCTCCGGTGGAAGGCACGGCGGAGGGCGCAATTGTCTTTGACGGCTCCATCGGTGACATCGGAAAACTGAAGGCTCCCATTCGACTGGTTGTCCAAAATGGGATTGCGAAAGTGATTACCGATTCCGAGGCCGCGAGGAAGTTCGACCAACTGCTAAGCGGAGTGGGGCCGGAGGCCTACCAAATTGCCGAATTGGGCGTCGGGACCAATGATCGAGCTGAAATTCACGGTACCATCCTGGAGGACGAGAAAGTTCTCGGAACTGTACACCTTGCGTTGGGCAATAATATCGGCATGGGCGGAACGATATCCGTCCCGATCCATCTGGACGGTCTTATTCAAAACGCCACGTTGTATGTCGATGACATACTCATATTGGAAGGTGGGGTTCTGCGGATCTAGTGCCCTTTTTCCCGTAGGAGAATTTGGCATCATGTCCAATCCCTCTCGTCCTTTCGACTCCGAATCCGGACACAGGCTGGAAGCCTATGCTACACTAGCCCGTCGCGTGGTTGCCGTAGGTTCGTGAACCTCCTGGCAGTGTGATTTTTGAAACATCGCTCCACACTCCGGAGAGTTAATGTAGCATAGGCTTCCAGCCTGTGTCGGAGTTCACAAGGTAACCCCTTTGGAAACAATGGATATCCCAAACAGCCCATAACTTAACAGCGCCACTCCCAGGCCTTGAATCCAAGGTCTTTGAGGAGCCCGGCGAAGGACAGATGGATTGACTATTTGGAGGTCAAATTGAATCCTGATGCCCCCCGATGAATGAAACCTGGACTGCCCTGCGACACCCTGCCTTCAGGAGGATGTGGATCGCGAATCTGATTTCCGGAAGCGCGATTGCGGCCCACGGAACAGCCGCCTTCTGGGTCCTCAGTTCTTTGGGTAAATCAGATTCAACGCTGATCCTCTCACTCATGGCGACACTTTCGTCGTTGCCTTTCTCTCTTTTCACCTTACCGGCTGGCGCCATCGCCGACCTGGTAGACCGGAGGAAGATTCTATGCGCGGTCAGTCTGTGGCAAGCCGCCGTTGCGATCGGTCTCGCACTTCTGGGCCTCACGAATCTACTGAGCCCTTACATTATCCTTGCCAGCGCGTTCCTCTTCGGGACCGGTTTTGCCTTTGGTTCACCGGCCTCCTCGTCAGCGATCGCCGAAATGGTTCCCGCGAAAGACCTGCCCTCTGCGAATAATCTCGGCGCATTGCAAATGAATATCTCCGGGATTATCGGACCTGCTCTCGGAGGAATATTGATTCCGCTGATCGGAGCCAACGTCCTTTTCGGATTTAACGGATTAGGTTTCCTCCTGGTCTTCGTCGCCGCCCTGTGGTGGAAGCGTGCCAGACCCCAATCGCACCTCCCGCTGGAAAGCTTTTTCGAGTCGTTTATTACCGCGATTCGCTACGTGCGTTACACGCCGGGAATGAAGATCATCTTGATGCGAAGTGCTTTATTTTCGTTTTTCATTTCCATCATTCCGGCCTTGATGCCAGTGGTGGGTCTCCACGAGCTACATCTCGAGCCGGCCAACCTGGGATTTTTGTTCACCAGCATGGCGATCGGCTCAGTCCTCAGTTCCATTTTTATGATTCCGTGGGCACGCACCCGGTATTCGCCCCAACGGTCAACGAACTATGCAGATGCTTCATTGATAGTCGTTTGTCTCCTGATGGCGACCATTCGCTGGACGCACATGTTTTTAGTCGTGGCAGCGCTGGCCGGTGTTGCCTGGACCTTATCGTCCACCGAACTTTGGGTAGCCGGTCAACGTGCAATGCCGGACTGGGCACGGGGACGGATGAACGCAACAATCATCATGGTCTCACAAGCAGCCACCGCCCTTGGCAGCCTGGTCTGGGGGACCGCAGCCGCTACCGCCGGAGTATTCGCCACATTTCTGGCGGCCGCCGCACTCGCGATAGTTGCCATGATCATCGCCCGCCTCGCCTTTCGCCTATCGATTGACTTTACAACAGATCTGAATCTTGAACCGGCGCCAGCCACCATATTTTCAAATACTCCGAGTCGACTGCCAGACCCACAGGAAGGCCCGCTTTCGATTACCACGGAATTCCAGGTCGATGCAGATCGCCGGCAGGATTTTTTCGATTTAGCTGGCAAAGCTCGACTGATTTACCTCCGGAACGGAGCGCACGGCTGGCATTTGAAAGAGGATTTAGCCCGGCCAAACAGCTTCCAGATCGAAGTGATTGTCCCATCTTGGACACACAATCTTCGAAAACGCGAACGCATTACAAAAGACGAAACGGAGATCATCAATCAGCTCCGTTCTCTTCACCTCGGGCCTAATCCCCCTGACGAATGGACCTCCCTCTATTTGGATAAGGAGGTCCTCTCCAGGAACTCATTGTTGGCACCTGAGTCAGAGGTGAACGGCCCCAGGACTTAGTGGCTGTTTGGGATCTTTTACGAATTCCAATCTGGCAGCAAAAGAACTCCAGTTTATTCTTGTCGGTGTCGCTTGTCCCTTCTACAAATTCACCTTATGAACCGAAGAGAGGCTATTTTGGCGGGCGCAGCCACGATTGCCGCGGCTGTCGCATTTCCGCCCGCTGCGAGCGCGGACACCGCAGCGGCCGATGATAACCCTGATTTAGAGCCAATCCGCGCTCTGCTCGACGCGTACGACACGGCTTTTACGAATCATGACATGGAGGGGGTCATGGCCACCATGTCCGAGAAAGCCACCATCATGGGTTCTGGTCCCGGGGAAGTCTGGTCAGGTCCAGACGAAATCAGAGCGGCCCATGCCTACTTATTTCAGGGATTCGATCTGGGAGAACAAAATTTCGAATACGAGTTCAGTATTGGCGAAGTCGGACCGGACACGGGTTGGTTGATGACGTCCGGAAACGTCAGTGGCAAAAAGGACGGAAAGGATTTTGTATTCCCTGTCAACATCTCGCTCTCTGTGAAGAAAGATGGAGGAAAGTGGCTGATCGCCGCCATGCATTTTTCGACGCTCACAGATGAGGTTCAGAATGAGGAGGAGTAGCACCTTCCTGTTTTCTTACTTATGAAAAGTTTACCATCTTCTGAAATCGGCTCGGAGAACGAGCAGGAGTCGCAGGACAGACGCTTATTTCTTCGGAGCATGGGGAAGTGGTCTGGTGCCGCGATTGCAGCGCTTGGGTTTTGGGGGTGCCATGTTAGCCTTCGCGCCTAAGGTCGAAGCTGGAATTTGGATCAACCGATGGGGTCCTCGCCGCGGCGGATGGATCAACCGATGGGGTGGTGGTCGCGGCAGGTGGATTAACCGCTGGGGCGGTCGTCCTCGGGGAAGTTCCTGGATCAATCGCTGGTGAATGGTAGTTTGGATTTATTTGCGTGTCCGAGGAAAATTATCCGGTCATTAGGATATTGCCGTCTGCTTTGGCGGAGACACCAGGAGATGAACCTTTTGCTGTCGTCGTCCGAAGTCGGGATGAACTTTGCCGATGGCTCCGGGAGCCACCCACTAGCTTGAGTTGGCTTCAGGTTGAGGGAATCCTCGGCGACTCCGACGCCTGGATGGAGGCGGCTCACAGTGGTTCAGATGTTTCGCTCGACTTGATCCTTGCTGATCCCTCTTCGGAGTTCCCTGAACTTTACAAACTGGTGGATGTTTCCGCGGTTCACGACGTGCGGGTGACCATACAGGCCCGGCCGGGTTTACTGAAGGCGGTTAAACTCGCGGCGGCTTTACGATTCCCGATTCGTTTGTTACCTGGCCAACCCAAAGCAGACGTCCTGGCAGAGCTTAAACAAGCTTTGGATTTCTATCTTCATGATCCGGCAGTCGAGGCGCCGGTGGAATTTTTTCACTCTTGGATCGCCAGGACTCGCGGCGCGGATGTGGGCTCTCTGTGGATGATCCTTGAGGAAGATCCTGCTGCCTATGTCCACTACGATATTGATGGACAAACAAAGTTACCACCCTCTGGCGCGGCCGGATCGACCGAACACCTTCCCGCTGAATTCGTTGAAAATCATCTGAAGAGCCTCCTCGAGCAGGGCGCGGAATGCGCGACCTGTCCCTGGCAGCAGTCATGTCGCGGCTACTTCAAATGGCCGGATCGCGCGTACTCTTGCCAAGGGATAAAAGATTTATTTTCAGTCATTCAGGGGGCGGCGGACGAGATGGCTCGAGATCTGGCAAGCTGCGTCTTGCAAAGTGCTAACCCTACCTGATCGGAGCGCGAACCATGAGTGGCCGAGTTTTCAGCGTTATTCTTCTACCCACCTCCGAGTGCAACGTGGCGTGCGACTATTGCTTTGAGCACAAGGAACCTCACCGTTTGTCGTCCGCCCTTTTGCCCCTCTTGACCAAGCGCTTGTTGGACCACCTTGAAAACGAGCGCATCGAGGAGTGCGAGATTTACTGGCAGGGCGGCGAGGCTATGATCATGGGTCCTGACTGGTTCAGACAGGCCGGAGAGTTGATGGACTCTGCGGCTGAAAAGCGAGGGCTACGGTTTGCCCACTTTCTGCAAACGAACCTGATCAGTTACACGCCCGCGTGGAATGATGTCATTCACGGAATGTTTGGTGGCTCGATTGGCACCTCCATGGACTACCCTAACGTGCACCGTAAACTGTTTAGGGGCGGAGCCGAAGCCTACACTAAACTCTGGACCCAGCGGCTTTGCGAAGCGAAAAATGCGGGAATTGAGATTGGTGTGATTGCAGTCCTCCATAAGGCCAGTCTGGAAGTGGGACCGGAAGACTTCTACCGGTACTTCACAGAGGAACTCGGGCTTGGCGATTTCCAGGTCAATACACCGTTCCCGGGTGGTCCTGCGAAACAGCATGAAACGGATTTCAGTCTCGATTTGAGTGAGTTGGCTGAGTTTTTGGTCGGTCTTTTCGACATCTGGATAGAGCGGGGCTATAAGGCCGGTGTGTCGCTCGGTCCATTTGACGGATTGATTGATCATTTCACGGGCAAGCAGGCACGCCTCCCTTGCATCTGGAAAGAGAACTGCTCCAATCAGTTTATTTCCGTTGATTCAAAAGGGACGGTGGCCCAGTGCGACTGCTGGGTGACCAGTTATCCCGAGTATTTTTTCGGCAACGTTTTCCAGGAACCCGACCTCACAAGGATGTTAAAAACCAGCCGTGCCCGTCGCGATTTCGTCGAACGACCGAAGCGTTTGGTTAGGGACGAAGACTGTCTTTCCTGCCGTTATCTCTCAATCTGCCACGGTGGATGCCCGGTGCGAACCTATAGCGCTTTAGGCACGATGATGAAGAAGGACCCTTATTGCGAGGTTTACAAAGCCGTCTTCGCTTGTGCAGAAGGGCACGGCCGGGAGATTCTGCGTGGTCGGCATGCCACCGCGGTTTAAGCACCTTCTGTTGTTGGTTTTGAGGACGAGCTCGAGAACGATGGAAGGCGGGGCGGGGAACCCCGGCGCAGGTAGGGCGAAGCTCCGTCTGAGCCGGGGCTTCCCGTGTGGCCCCGCCGGACAACGTTCACCCCCCATAAATTCTCGCTCGATCGTTTCACGCGGACCTACCAGAGCGTCGCATTTCCTGTCTCATGGTGACAATGACCCTGCACATCGTGAGCGAAGGAACGACTGCTTAACAGGGGTGAAGTCGCAGGCGGGGCGACGCGGGAAGCCCCGGCTCAGACGGCCTGCGCCGGGGCTGCCTTGTGAACCGCCAGGTAAAGACTAAAACTTAACATAAAGATGTTCTGGGTAATCTTCGTGCTTTTACTCGTTCTCTGGGCGGTTGGATGGATGTGTCACATTGCCTTTAGCCATTTCGTTCTACTGATTGCTTTAATCATTTTAATTGTCAGGCTGGTCCGAGGCCGAGAACACCGGCAGTAACTTATGCAAACTCCACAGCGGGCGACACTGCCAACTCTGCTTGCACTCCTGCTTGGTTTCGGACTGATGCAGATGGGCAACACGTTGCAGGGGACGCTCCTGACCGTTCGGGGCACGATCGATGGCTTCTCGCCGGCTCAAATCGGTGCCGTCGGAGCAGGTTTCTGGGTGGGGATCGTGATTGGTTCTCTTCGCTGTGGAAAACTGATCCAGAGTGTCGGCCACATTCGCGCTTTCGTGGCTCTGGGAGCAGTCGCCTCGACCGCACCCCTCCTGCACTTGCTTCTGATAGATCCGATTGCCTGGGTGGTGGCCCGCGCCCTGACTGGGTTCTGCTTTGCAGGGCTGTTCATCGTCGTCGAGAGTTGGCTTAACGGCGTTGCAACCGACGAAACGCGGGGTCAAATCTTGAGCGTCTACGCCATGACTGGGCTGATGGCCGGGATCCTCGGGCAACTCCTTCTCCCGGTGACCGACTCGACCGGCTTCAAACCTTTCTGCGTTGTCTCAATCATCATCGCATTAGCCCTGGTACCGATTGCTCTAACTCGTGCCGAAGCCCCCAGCCATACCGGCGCCAGCGTGCGGATCAGCCTGATGGGATTGTATAGGCAATCACCCCTCGGACTGGTAGCCGCCTTTCTGTGCGGGGTGACTACCAGCGCCTTTTTTACCCTAGGCCCTATCTTCGCGCAACAACGGGGCCTCGATACCGGAGGAGTTGCGGCGTTCATGGCGAGCGGCACCCTCGGCGCCTTCCTGTTGGCTTGGCCGCTTGGCTGGCTCTCAGACCGGCTCGACCGGCGCCTGGTCGTTATTGGGGCTGCGATCACGGCCGCCGCGACCCTGTTCATCATGATGGCACTCGTACCGAACGACGCGCCCCGCCTAACATTGTACCTTTGCGTTGCCCTTCTCGGCGGGACGATTGTTCCAACCTACAGCATCGTCATGGCCCATGTTAACGACGCCGTTCGCAAGGGCGAGTTCCTAGCCGCCTCAGGCGGCCTGCTTATCATGCAGGGTGCCGGCGCAGCGGTTGGGCCGGTGATCGCGGGGCTCGCCATGTCAACTTTCCAGCGGGGCCTATCGTACACTCTCATTATCACGCAAATCCTGATGGCCGCTTGGGGAGCGTACCGGCTAACCCGCAGGGCTGCTCCGGTTGAGACTCACCAAGGCCCTTTTGTGGTCGAACCGTCCACCCCTGTCGGGACCGAGTTCGCGTCGGGACATTCGAGAGTGGATTAAGAGGCTAAGCGGAGACGCTTCACTTACACTGACAACTGACAACTGGCACTGACAACTCATAAGGATTGACGGACTTGTCAGCCTGAGATGAAGATACCCGGAAAAATTCAGCGAAACCCGTTCACTCCAGGCCAAATGCTCACACAAGGAAAACGAAAATAGATGACGACCACGGCATCGACCGGCGAGTCAGATAAGCCCTGGTATGTGTCGACGGGTTGTTTGCCTCCACCAGATCGGGTGACGACGCTTGTGGCCGAGGCCTATAACCGTTTCAAATCCAACGCGGAAGGCAAGAATTCGACGGTCTATCCTGCACTGGCGAGGGTACCAAGCAATCTGTTCGGGGTATGCGTGGCCGGTACTAGCGGCAACGTCTATGCCGTCGGGGACGCAGAATACGAGTTCACGATCATGAGCGTATCCAAGCCGTTTGTCTTCGCGTTGGTCTGTCAGGAATTGGGCGTGGAGGATGTCCGCCAAAAAATTGGTGTCAACGCAACCGGGCTGGCGTTCAACTCTCTCGCCGGCATCGAGCGGAACCCGGACGGACGAACGAACCCGATGGTCAATTCGGGAGCGATCGCCACCACCAGCCTGGTGCCGGGTGCCTCCTCTAAAGCCAAATGGAATTTCATTCACGAAGGGTTGTCGCGATTCGCCGGACGAACATTATCGGTGAACGACGAAGTTTACCTCTCTGCCTCCGAAACAAACTACCGCAATCGAAGCATTGCCCGTCTACTGCAGAGTTACGGACGAATCTATACCGACCCAGCCCAAGCGGTTGATCTCTATACCAAACAGTGCGCGTTGAACGTGAACGCCAAGGATCTGGCCGTGATGGGAGCGACGCTGGCGGACGGGGGGGTCAATCCGATCACTAACGAACGGGTAATCGATTCCGTCGTATGCCATTATGCGTTGGCAGTCATGACCACAGCCGGCTTATACGAGACGTCTGGAGATTGGCTTTTCGACATTGGTCTTCCAGGCAAGAGCGGCATTGGCGGAGGGATCGTCACCGTGTCTCCGGGAAAAGGGGGGCTAGGGACTTTTGCCCCGCCGCTGGACGGCGCCGGCAACAGTGTCAAGGGACAACTCGTAGCCCAATTCCTTTCTCGACAGCTAGGAATGGATCTGTTCGTGTCACAACCAGAGACTTAAAGACCCGGCGCCCACACGGTATTATCGGCGCGGGCGCGCCTCCTACAATTGATTCAGAAAACTAGTGAACTCCATGATTTATTCGTCGCGAGGAGCTTTCGATCGCAGCGCGCCGATCGTCCTCTCAATTCTCCTTCTCGTTTCTGGTTGTTCGCCGAAACCTCCGGCGCCGACAGAGGTGGTGCGCCCCGTCAAAACGATGGTCGTGTCCGCGGGATCGGAATCCAACGTACGGACATTCCCCGGAAGGGTTGAAGCCGCGAACAAAGTCGAGCTCGCCTTCCAAGTGTCTGGATTGCTTGTCAACTTGCCGGTCAGGGAGGGGCAGAAAGTCGCCGCCGACGAGGTGGTCGCCCAGCTTAGACAGGATGAATTCCAAGCCCGACTGAGAGCTCTACAAGGCCAACTTGACCGGTCTCGGGCAGATCTTCAGGCTCTGCGGGCAGGCGCGCGTCCCGAAGAGAGACTGCGTCTGGAGGCCCAGAGACGGGCAGCCGACGCCAAGCTCGTGAATGCCCGAACGGAATTTGAACGCTCCACGCAACTGCTTCGGAACAGGGTAATCTCGCGCCTGGAATTTGATCGCGCCGAGACCGCCTACCAAGTCGCCCAGCAGGAGTACAAGGCGGCCCTCCAGACATTCGAGCAAGGGACGATCGCGCGTGAGGAAGACATCCTGGCCAAGGAGGCGGAAATCAATGGTCTTGAAGGCCAGGTGGTGGAGGCAAATCTTCAGCTCAAGGATTCTACGTTACGCGCACCTTACGAGGGTGTCATCGCTCAGCGGTTTGTCGAACAGGGGCAGAACATCCGGGCGGCCCAGCCGGTGGTGGTGTTTCAGGACGTGGACGAGATCGATATCGCCGTCGATGTCCCAGAAGCGGTCATGGCCGCCGACCTCCGCTCAGCCGACATCGTGCAGATGCTCGCGAGCTTCACTGCGGCACCTGGGCTTCAGTTCCCTGTTCATGTCAAAGAGATCGCGCAAAGAGCTGACCCGGTTACCCAGACGTTTACCATTCGCGTCGGCATGAAGGCCCCTCCTCCCGGCGTGAATTTATTGCCCGGCATGACGGGCACCGTAACTCTCACCTATCGCCGCGCCAGCATCCTGGGCGACCGGATTTTCGTACCGGTCACTGCGATCAGCAAAGAGAATTCGGGAGCGGAAGTCGCCTGGTCTATTGGGGCAGACGGAAAGGTGGTGCGTCGCCCGGTGAAAACCGGCTCGGTCACGGGCAGTAGTATCGAGGTCCTGGAAGGACTGCAGTCGGGTGAGCGCATCGCTGTAGCGGGGGTCGCGTTTCTTCGCGAGGGAATGCAGGTACGTGATCTCGGTGATCAACTTGAAAGTAATCGGCCATGAATCTTGGCGTCGCGTCCGTCCATAATAAACGGGTCGTCTTTTTCTTCATGGTTCTGATCCTCGTGGGGGGGATCTGGTCCTATCGAAATATCGGACGGCTCGAAGATCCCGAATTTACCATCAAGGAAGCGCTTATCGTCACCCCTTACCCCGGTGCGAGCGCAAAGGAGGTTGCCAACGAGATCAGCAACCCCATCGAAAGTGCCTGTCAGCAGCTCGGTCAGCTTAAGCGCGTGGAGTCGGAATCAACCCGCGGTCGGTCGATCGTGAGCGTCATCATCCAGGACCGGTATCATCGGGATTCGATCCCACAGGTTTGGGATGAACTCCGCCGAAAAATTTCCGACGTCCAATCCCGGCTACCGCCTTCCGCCCGCGGGCGCTCGGTGGTAATCGACGATTTCGGGGACGTCTACGGGATCTTTCTCACGATTACCGGAGCAGGCTTCTCCTACCCCGAGCTCCGCCGCTATTCCGAGTTCCTCCGCCGCGAGCTGCAGACGGTGCAGGATGTGAAGAAAGTCGATCTTTTTGCCGAGCAGCAGGAGACGGTCTTCCTCGAAATCTCGCGGCAGCGTCTCGCGCAGCTCGGGATCAATGAAGATCAAATCTACGCTCAACTTCAGGCGAAAAACGTCGTCGCCGACGGTGGACGGGTGCGCGTCGGCGCAGAATATCCCGCGCTTGATCCAACGGGCGGCTTTCGGTCGGTCGACGAAATGCTGGATCTTGGCTATCGGATCGGATCGTACCGGCCGGCAACTCTTCCTCAGGGACGTGGCAACGGTGGAACGGGGTGATGAAGAGCCGCCACGACGGTTGCTCAAATTCGACGGCAAGCCGGCCATAGGCCTCGGGATTTCGACGATACAGGGTGGCAACGTCGTGACCATGGGTGAAGGCGTCCGCCGTAAGCTGGAGGATTTAAAGCGCGATCAGCCGCTGGGGATCGAGATCGGCGAAATCAACTTCCAGCCCGAAGCGGTCACCATCGCGACCAACGCCTTCGCTTTTAACCTGCTCAAGGCGGTCAGTATCGTATTTGTGGTGCTTCTTTTCGCGATGGGTCTGCGGGCCGGGATGATGATCGGAGTCGTCCTGCTCTTAACGATTCTAGCGACGATCATGGTGATGTATTTCAACAACATTCTGTTGGAGCGCATTTCCCTGGGTGCATTCATCATCGCGCTCTGCATGCTCACGGATAATGCGATCGTCATCACCGAAGGAATGAAGGTCCGTATCGAGAGCGGCGAGGACAAAATCGCGGTCATTCGCGAAACAGTTTCGCAGTGCCAATGGCCGCTTTTCGGGGCAACCGCGATTGCCGTGATCGCCTTCGCGGCAATCGGATTGTCAGAGGACAAAACGGGTGAGTATTGCAATTCTCTTTTTTGGGTCATCTTCATCTCCCTGGCCATCAGCTGGATCGCGGCAATCACCTTCACCCCGCTGCTTGGTTACCTGCTTTTCAAGCCGAACCCGGAGGCGGCGAAGCGGGATCCCTATGCGGGACGGCTTTTCCAAACTTACCGAAGCATCCTGGTGATTGCGTTGCGCTGGCGTTGGGTGGTGCTGATCGTTTCGGTTGTGATGTTCCTGGCGGCGCTCTCCGGTTTTGGCCTGGTGAAGCAGAGCTTTTTCCCGCCCGCGACCCGGCCACAGTTTCTGGTCGATGTCTACCTGCCTTCGGGCACCCATATTCGCGAATCGGAGACGTTCGCCGACACGGTCCAGCGCTATATTCAAAACCTGCCCGGGGTAACCCATGTCTCATCTTTCATTGGAGGCGGTGGTCTCCGGTTCCTGCTGGTCTATAACCCGGAACGGGACAACCGAGCCTATGTAGAGTTTCTGGTCAACGTGGATGACGAACAGAAGATCGACGGGCTGCAGGCCACAGTTCAGAACTACATCGACGCCAATCACCCGGACGCCAATGCGATCGCCAAGAAGTTTCTCCTGGGTCCCGGTCAGGGCGGCCGGATTCAAGCAAGATTCAGCGGTCCCGATCCTGACCAACTGCGCACGCTCGCCGACGAGGCGGTCAAGATCATTCGGGACGACGGTGGTGCCGTCTGTGTGCGGCAAGACTGGCGCGAACCTGAACTAGTGGTTCGCCCGCACCTGCTCGAGCAGCCCGCTCTGCGGAACGGGATCACCCGGGTAGAAGTTGCTCAAGCCCTGGAAACCAGCTTTGAAGGACGCACCGTAGGTTTTTACAGGGAGCCGGGAAATGTTGGCACGGGAGTCTACCCGCAGGAGAGCCGGCTGCTGCCGATCGTTGCCCGCCCGCCACTGGAAGAGCGCAGCGACGTCAACCAGATTCATAGCCTCCAGATCTGGAGCCCGGTTGCAGGCCGGATGATCCCTCTCAGCCAGGTAGCCGCGGGTGCCGAGGTGGCCTGGGAAGACCCTGTCGTGATGCGCCGCGACCGCTTTCAGACTATCACTGTCCATGCCGATCCACGTACCGGCCTGCCAAGCCAGCTCTTCAACCGTGTGCGACCCGCCATCGAGAAAATCAAATTACCCCCTGGCTACTCGCTCCAGTGGGGTGGCGAGTACGAGGATTCCCGGGACGCTCGCGCCGCCCTGGCCAGGCCGCTTCCACTCGCGGTGGTCCTCATGGTGCTCATCGTGGTGTGTATTTTCAATTCAACCCGCGCGACTCTGGTGATCTGTCTCACAGTCCCGTTGGCCATCATCGGTGTGACGGCTGGGCTTCTGCTCACGGGACAACCGTTTGGCTTTATGGCGCTGCTAGGGGCGATCGCTCTAGCCGGCGAACAAATCAAAAACTCCATCGTCCTGGTGGATGAATTCAGCACCCAGAGGTTCGATCTCGGGAAGCCGCCTTATGAGGCCATTGTCGCAGGCAGCGTCAGCCGGCTGCGGCCGGTCATGCTCGTGGCCGTTACCACGGTGCTCGGCATGATACCGCTCCTTCAAGATCCCTTCTTCTCGGCCATGGCAGTGACCATTATGTTCGGTCTCGCGTTTGCCTGCTTCCTGACCATGATCGTCGTGCCGGTTCTTTACGCCATTTTCTTCAAGGCCCACGAACCACCCCAGTTTTCGGCGTAATTGATGCGACCATCGCCGCCAGCAAAGGCTTTCAACCCCTCTCCTTTGTTCAACACGGACGGCTCGCGGAAAGGAAGTTCATCGGCACTAAACCGCTACCACACAAGGCGTGGCCAAAATCTACCCCGATTAGCGTTGCTCGCTTACCGCAAAGACGAGAACGAACACGACGATCGCCGGCGAAGCCCGTACGCCGACACGCCCCTACGCCGACACGCCGATACGTTTCTTCCTGCACCGTGATTTTGGCGTGGCTGCTCCTTGTTAGCCGCCCCGCGGATGCGCAGTCTGCCGTCAAGCCGACGGCCATTGCGCCGCCGCTCAACGTCCAATCAAGCTCCAACCCGTCAGTACACACCATCGAATCGTCCAACCTCGATGCCGACTTCTCGCCGGGCGAAAGGACGACCAACGCTCCTGCCGAACTCGATGAAATTGATGCTACCCACGACGGCTACTTGAATTCCACTGGCATCGATGAACCGCTTGATCTTCTCTCCAATCCTTTAGTCAAGCTGTATCAAGCAGCGGGGCTGCGGCTCGGCGCTGCCAACACCATGCTCTCCATGGAGCCCATCGGAGGCCAGAGTTCCCAATCCGGCACCGCCTATGATATCGACGTCATCTCATCTTGGACACTCATAGGGCGAGGCAGCGAAGACACCGGGCGACTAGTCACGACTTTCGAATACCGGGAAAGAATAGGCGACCAACCGCCGTCGGCCCTTGGCGCGCAGATGGGCACACTTGTCGCTCCCGCGAGCGCGTTTAACAATCGCAGAGAGGTGGTCCGTGACCTGTACTGGATCCAGAGACTTTTCAATGGGCGGCTCCGCGTTCTCATTGGCCGCGCAGATCCATCCGATTATGTCGGAGCCATTTGGTTGGCAAACGTTAACAACTCGTTCGTCAATCGTAGCTTTGCGGCCAATCCCGCCGTTCCTTTTCCGGGTCACGGTCCGATGCTCGGTTTTTCGATCCGGCCGACTGACCTTTTTTATGTCACTGCCGGCGCGAGCAACGCTTACAGCCGGACCACCTTAGTGGAAATTAATTCCCTCTTCAATGAATGGGACCTCTTCGAGTTCGGTGAGGTTGGATACACGCCGACTTTTGCAGGGCTCGGGGAAGGTCGATACTCCGTTGGGCTGTGGCATATGGACGCCCGGAAAAACTTGGGGTTGCCTGAGGACGAAGGAGTGACCGTCATCTTTAATCAGAACCTGGGCGACAGACTTCAAATGTTTGCTCGGTATGCCTACTCCGACGGGACCCTGACCAATGTGCGGCAAATCGCCCAAGCGGGTTTGGGACTCAGTGGCTTGATCGGCAGGAAGGATGACCTTACGGGAGCCGCTTTTTCCGTCAACATGCCACGGAGCAGC
This sequence comes from uncultured Verrucomicrobiae bacterium, assembly GCA_963793135.1. Classification (GTDB taxonomy): domain Bacteria; phylum Verrucomicrobiota; class Verrucomicrobiia; order Chthoniobacterales; family JAFAMB01; genus JAFAMB01. The sequence goes on along the minus strand of CAWBYX010000009.1, from coordinate 28,828 downwards.
AATTCCCGGACGGAGACTGTCCTCGAGGTCTTCCACCGCTTTCAGGTTAGCAATCATAACCAGTTCTCGCTGGGTCTCCAGCTGATTGCCAACCCGGGAAATGCAACGGACAATGAAGCTGCCGGCGTATTTTACGCACGGTGGCGTATTTCATTCTGAATTCGTCAACCAAAGGATTAACATCCACTCCCAGCAATGAACACAGATAATTATTCCAGACGCCGATTCGTACGGCGCGGTCTTACGTTGGCCGGAGTCGCCTTCGCATGGAGCACCTTCCGATCCAATAGTTTCGCTCGAGAGGCGAAAGTCGAACTACCCGACGAGCCCGGACGAAGCGCTCGCTGAATTGTCAGCCGGAAACAAACGTTACGTAACGGGGAAGAACATTCACCATGACTTCGGGCCGGAACGCCCCGCACTCGCGGAAAGCCAGCATCCGTTCGCGATTATCCTCGGGTGCGCCGATTCGCGTGTAGCGCCCGAGTTGGCGTTCGACCAGTCACGCGGCCGATTGTTCGTGGTCCGTCTAGCCGGCAATTTTGTCGACGACAATGGGCTCGCCAGCATGGAATTCGGCGCCAGCGTACTAGGCGCCTGTTTGATCATGGTCTTAGGCCATAACGAATGCGGCGCCGTGAAAGCTGCGGTCAATGTGGTCACAAAAAACGCCCAGCTTCCGGGACACCTGCCGGGACTCGTCGCGAACCTGAAACCAGCAGTGGAGAAGGCTCAACAGGAGACCGGCTCGCTCGTCGATAACGCGATCCGCCAGAATGTTCTGCTGAACGTTGAAACTTTACGCAACTCCGAACCGGTCCTTGCTGACCTGGTCAAAAAAAATCGGCTCCGTGTCGTTGGTGGCCTCTACAATCTGGCAAGCGGCCGGGTGGAAGTTCTGAGCTAGCGCGTCTGAGCTAGCGCGCCCCGGCGTGGCCTTAACAGCCTCCACATCCGGGAAGAAAGGTGGAAACTTTGAAAACGCCGTACGATCGTGTGAACAGAACACAGGCTGGAAGCCTATGCTACATTGGCCTTCCGGACTGTCGAGCGATCTCCCAGAGCCATCCCTGGGAGCTTTCGCCGTGCACCTGAAGTGACGACACGACGGCGCAAAGTAGCATAGGCTTCCAGCCTGTGTTCCGTTCGCACCGCTGATTTCGTTGGGAGTGCGCAACCAAGTTGAACAAAGAGGGCGCGTGCACAAATTACATCGGCAACTAACCGCGCTAACACTGTTTAGCAGCGCTGCCATTTTTGCCGGCTGCTCGATCACCGAAAAAGAGGCACGACTTCCGCCGCTTGCGCGCGCAGTACGTCAACTGGCAAGAGCCGAGAAAATAAGGTCAGACCCTCCAGAGAAGGTGGCTGAAATCCTTTCCGCCGCTCGAACCGTGACGAGTGAAATCCGGAAACCCGTCGGAGAAGCTGCCATGGAAACCCCGGTAAGCATTTACAACCGCGCGGCGGTTGATCTAGCCGGTGAAATACCCAAGCTCAATCGATATCGCAGTTCTCCTGGACCGTTTACCATTCAAAATCGTCAGACTGGTGAGATCTATCGACTTCGACTGGGACCCGAGCGATCGAACAGAATATCCTGCGACATATTTTCAGAGATTTCTGGACGCACGAAAGCTCCAGGTTAGGAGGGGAGAAGAAGCTGTTGTGATCCAGGGGCTGGGAGGGCCACTCGTTGGTGTTCATAGTAGCGTCCTTGCCGGCTCGCCGCTGCCGAGGTTCGAACCACCCAGCGGGTACCGGCTTCCGGTCACTTCAATTGTCGACTTTAGTCCCGGCAGTAACCAGGCGCCCGTCGAAGCCCGCCTCCGCCTCGTTGACCCTCTTCGCCAGAACACGGTCGAAATTGGCGGCCAACGTTTTCCACTGGCAGCGAATTTTTCGGCGCCCTTATTGTCTTACGGCCGTCTGAACGAGCTCTGGGTCGGATTCATCAACATGATTCGGGGTGAAAGCATGGAGATCGCTACCGGCCTCCTGCTGCCCCAACCGTATGATCCGGAAAGGATCCCCGTTATTTTTGTTCATGGACTTCTTTCTTCAAAGTTTATCTGGCGAAGAACTGCTTTGGCTCTCTTGCAAGATCCGGAGATTCGGCGGCACTACCAGTTTTGGGTCTATTCCTACCCGACCGGCAACCCTATTACTTTTTCCGCCCTTAATCTGCGAGAAGACCTGGCATTAGCACAAGGGCGCTTCGGACTGACGCACGGCGTGGTACTGATCGGTCACAGTATGGGAGGCTTACTTTCCAGGATGCAGGTTACCAATTCCGGAAGAGCGATCTGGGATGAAACCTTTGGCCCGGAGGCTCAGGATCTCTACGTACGGGTTCCGAACAATTCTCGGGTTAAGCAAGCTCTCATTTTTCAGGCAAATCCAACGGTCAAGCGGGTTATTTTTATCGCCACGCCACACCGCGGAAGCCGTCTGGCGGTGGGAAAAATTGGAGCGATTGCCATATGGCTAATCCGCTTACCCTTGGACTTATTGAAGGAAATTCCGGAAACAATTGCTCATGCCTTGAACTTTAACGGCCAGCGCGCAATTTTGCCAACCAGCGTCCAGGGGCTGTCGCCAAATTCGCCGCTGTTGCATGCGCTCGATCGCCTTCCCATCGAGGCAGTCCATCACTCGATCATCGGAGACCGCGGCCGAGGTGACACTCCAAACAGCTCGGACGGAGTCGTCCCCTACTCCAGCTCTCACCTCGCTTCAGCTCAGTCCGAAAAGATTGTGCCAACTGGCCACGAACCCATGGCCGATCCTCAGGCAATCGAAGAGATACGGCGAATCTTGCTCTTGAATCTCGGAATCCGCGAGAACCGGCCTTCAACAGCGAGCGTGCATATTATCCTTGTGACTCGGTAAGTGGGTCGGTAGACCATTTCGACTATGAACAGCAAAAGTCGCGCCTGGCTTATCACTGGCGCCATTCTCTCTCTCATCGTTGGCCTTCTGGCTTTAAGTTCTCCACTGCTTTTCTCCCTTCTCATTGTGCGGTTTCTTGGGTTATTTGCCTTGGTCAGCGGCGTGATTTCCCTCTTAGTCGCCATCTTTGACAAAGACGTCGCTCCGCGCGGGCTCAACGCAGTTTTCGCATTGGTTCGAATCGGCGCGGGATTGGCTTTGCTCTACTGTGTCCGATCCGGGTTGAACCTCATCATGCTGATCTTCGCTGTCTATCTGATCGTCGAGGGCATTTTCGACATCTACGGCGCGCTCAAGATGCGAGAGCAGCGCGGCCGGATTTTCATGCTGCTCAATGGCATTATCACGATCGTGCTGGGTCTGATGGTTTACGCCCACTGGCCCTCCGGTTCCGCCTGGATCCTGGGGCTGTTTTTCGGCATCAACTTACTTTTTCATGGCTTTTCCCAGTTGATGCTCGGTCTCTCCGCTTCGACCAGCGTGGCATGATCCCGGCCTGTATGTTTAGCGTCATACGGCCCGGGAGGGAGTTTGGATCTTTCCAATCCGGTAGCCCGAAGTGGCCAAAAGAGCGGGCCGTATGCTAGGTTGAGGCGCCGCCGAAAAATATTGTGGGGCCGAGATCCCCATTGACACATAGATACTAGTCAGTCCCTCGACCCCAAACGGTGCCGCCTTGATCCACTCGACCGGGACAAAAAACAGCCCACCACCGAACGGTACCGGCGCTGTGGGAACTAAGACTACATGATGGGGGCGGCCGGCCAGCAAAATGCGTTCAGGGGTTGCCAGCAAGGCGAGCACCGCAGCACTGCCCTCTCCGCCAAAAAAGCACCAAACCGGACTCATGGTCTTTAAGTCTGTCTCTTCTTTTTTGTCGAGCATTCCAACAAACCGATGGGCCAAATCATAGACGCTTCCGACTAACGGAATGCGCCGGAGAAGGTTATCAACGAAAACCTCCAAACGTCTCTGCAGGCCTGCTTGCACCAAAAGCCCGAGCACATAAATAGCGCAAAGAACGAAGACAATCCCGATCAGGTAAGCAGCTATTTTGGTTTCAACAACGGTGAGACCGATCGAAACCAGCAGCCTGCCCACCGCGCTATGAGGCCCAATCAATTGATCGATGATGCTCGCCACCCAAACGATCACCGCCACTGTCAATACCACCGGCAGCACTGCGATCAACCCGGCGACAAACGTGCGAATTGGAGCGCGAAAAAGATTGTTCATGCCGGAGAATTTAGACCAAGATCGACGTTACAAAATGGTAGGGCGGTTCGAGTCGGGAACGGAATTATCTCTCTAATCCATATCACCAGAAAGAATACGAAAAAAGATGAGCACGTTAGTCGTCGTCGGTTACGATGACCTCTTTAAGGCGGAAGAGGTTCGTATCCAATTGCAGAAGCTGCAGCGGGAATACTTGATTGATCTTGAAGACGCGGTAGTCGCCTTCAAGGACGAGAAGGGCAAGATTAAATTGGACCAGGCCGTCAATCTAACTGCTAAGGGCGCGGTCAGCGGAGGCTTCTGGGGAGCTCTCATCGGTCTAATTTTCCTCAATCCCTTGCTGGGATGGGCAATGGGTGCAACTGCAGGCGCTGTTTCGGGCGCTCTCACCGATGTGGGCATCAACGACAATTTCATGAAGGAGTTGGCCGCCACGATGGCTCCCGGCAGTTCGGCCCTATTCGTTCTCGTGAGAAAATCAACGCCGGACAAAGTCTTGGAGGAGTTGAAGGGAACCGGCGGCCGCATCTTGAAAACCTCGCTCTCGAACGAGGACGAGGCCAAGCTACAGGCCGCCTTGAGCGCAGCGACATCGTAAGGGATCAAGGCCACGGAGGGCGGTGGACGAAAAAGGGCGCAGTGAACACCTCGGCGTCAACTGCGAGAACTCGCGCAAGAGAAAGCATCGCACAGAGGTCACAGAGGGTGTTAGGAGGCGCTGGACGCCTAATCCGGCAAGAGTTAAGAGGTTAAGATAAGGGCAGGTTGACGCGGGAAGCACGGGCGCAGGTAGGGCGAAGCTGCGGGTAGGCGTGAGGCTCCGTCCGAACCGGGGCTTCCGGTGTCGCACTCGCCAGCGACGTCACCCCTCTCAAGTCATTCGTTCGAGCGGCATCGTGAGACAGAAAAACGCGCGAGGCGAAAACTCAAGATCTTGTTCGGAAGGCGTGAAACGATCGATTAATCCGAGTGAGAATTTATTGGGAAGATGTTGTTGGGCGAGGCCAACACGGAAAGCCCCGGCTCAGGCGGAGCTTCGCCCTACCTGCGCCTGGGCTTCCCGGGTTAACCCGTCCATCGCCCCCCAATCCCCCTCTGTGACCTCCGTGACCTCTGTGCGATGCTTTGCCCGTTGCCGGTTCTCGCCCAGACGCCATGATGTCACCGATCGAGTTCCTGACCCTAACCCTACTCCCCCTCCGTGACCTCTGTGACCTCCGTGCGATGCTTTCCTCTTTGCGTAGTTCTCGCACAAACGCCAGCTTGTTACCGATCGCCGTTTTCCTGCTGATGGACCTTGTTTTTGCCGCGCTTCCAATCGGGTTCCTTATCTTCGTCATGACGAAGAAGAAAGGGATGCCCTCAACGGTCGCTTTTGCCCTGGCAGCGCTGCTCACTTACATCATCCGAATCGCATTTTTCAAGACCAACGCGAACCTGGCGCACGCGGCGATTTTGAGTGGCCTGTTGCAGGCGCTTACGCCGATCTCGATTGTCTTTGGCGCCATCTTTTTCTTTGTTGCGCTGGAACGCTCCGGTGCCATGCAGACACTGACGCTTTGGCTCGATGGTGTTTCGCGCAATCCAGTCGCACAGTTAATGATTGTGGGCTGGTCATTCCTCTTTCTGATCGAGGGCGCCAGCGGCTTCGGCACTCCTGCTGCGTTGGCAGCCCCCATACTTGTCGGGTTGGGATTTCCGCCATTGCGGGTTGCTGTTTTGTGTATCGTCATGAATACGGTTCCGACTTCGTTCGGAGCCGTTGGCACTCCAAACTGGTTCGGCTTCGGTTCGCTAGGACTAGCGGAATCGCAATTGCTCGAAATTGGTCTGAAAGCCGCGCTGATGCATGCAGTCGCTGCGGTGGTTATCCCGGTGATCGCTCTGCGCTTAGTCGTCGATTGGAAAGAGATCCGCCGGAACCTGCTTTTCGTTGAGCTTGCGGTCTTTTCCAGTGTTTTGCCGATGGCCGCCGTGGCAACATTCAATTATGAATTCCCATCCGTGATAGGTGGGGCGATCGGCTTGCTCCTGACGATTTTCCTGGCGAAACGCGGCATTGGTCTCGCGGAAGACAAAGCGAGTACCGCAGGTTCGGTAACGCCAGGATCCCAATGGACTAGTGGCCCACATCCGGAAGGGAGCACCTTGCATCGCGCGGATGTCCTTCGTGCATTGACTCCTTTGATTGCGACCGTCGGAATTTTGCTCGTCACACGAATCCCATTTCTTGGATTACGGCAGCTTCTGACTTCTGAGGCGGGTTCGATATCGATTCCACTTGGAAAGCTCGGGGTATTTTCTCTCAGTCCTTCTCTCGTTTTCCAGTTGCGGGGAATTCTTGGCGAAGACCTTCACTGGTCGCACGCTCTTCTTTTTGTTCCGTCCATCCTTCCATTTTTTGTCGCTGCCTTGGTCGCTCTGATGCTTTATCGTTGCCCATGGAGCGTTTTTCGAGGCGTCGCCGGAGAAACCTTCACGCGTCTTCGGAATCCGGTTATCGCCCTCTTCGGAGCTCTGATTTTTGTTCAGCTGCTGAAGATTGATGGAGAGCGGGCATCGACCAAGATTCTCGGCGACGCACTGGCAACCGGAACCGGAGGATTATGGATTTATGTCGCCGGATTTCTTGGTGCTCTCGGTAGTTTCTTCTCGGGTTCAGCCACCATCTCGAACCTGACTTTCGGGCCGATTCAGCTAAGGATTGCCCAGGATCTCGGGGTATCACCCACGACAATGCTCGCCGTGCAATCAGTCGGAGCCGCACTGGGCAACATGGTTGCTATTCACAATATCGTTGCGGTATGCGCGGTCTTAGGTTTGAAAGACCAAGAGGGTGCGATTCTTAAAAAGACATTCGTCCCGACTCTGGCCTACGGCATTATCCTGGCGATCGTAGCCGGGATTTGGTTCGCTGTGTCATAGTTGGCGAGAAGCCAAGAATTAACCTGATCGTGATCCTGGATGAGCCCCAGCTCCGCCCACACTAGACTGACACTAACACTGCACCGACCTGCTCCGGGAGTTACCGGGGTGACGAAATTGCAATGCCACCTCGGATCACTGTCGGAAGCACTGTCGCAGGTTAGGATCGGAATGGAGCGCGCTCTCGATTTCCGATAGGCAGTCCCGGGAGGATAAGACGGTGTAAAAGTCCGATTTAATCGTCGGCGCGAGCACGGCTGCTTCAAGCCATTCGGCACGATCAAATGGATCACTGGCGATGGAACGCCAGAATCCGGTGGCGTCGAAGAGTGCCGCGATACGCCTCGAGTTCTGACCTTGAAGGAGACTCATCAAATAGGTTGCCACTCCGACCTGAAGTCCGTGAAGGCGCGGCCGTTTGCTTAGGCTATCCAAGGCATGCGAAATGAGATGCTCGCTTCCGCTGGCCGGCCTGGAGGAACCGCAGATCGACATGGATATCCCATTCAATAATAGTGCGGACCCGAGCAACGTCATTCCCTCAAGGTCCTGCTTGGGACGCGACATAAATTGAAAAACGCTTGCATCGGAGAGCAAGGCGGAAAAATCGTCGACCGGAGTTCCAGTCGCATGAAAAGCCAATTTCCAGTCGGTCACCGCTGTGAGTTTCGAAACGAGATCGCCAACGCCGGAATGCCAGAGAAGCTCCGGGGCATTCAAACAGACGGAAGTGTCGAGAATCACCCCAAACGGCACGGCCGACGGCAGCGTATGGCGCTTGCCGCCGAACGTGAGACTAGACTGCGGACTGCAAAAGCCATCGTTTGAAAGTGATGTTGGCACCGAGAGGTAATGAAGCCGGGAAAGAAATCCGATGTATTTGGCGACATCCAGTGCCTTGCCGCCTCCGAATCCAATAATTGCGTCGGCGTTTCTTGGCAATTCGCGAAAGAGTTCGCTCGTTTTTTCGAAACTAATAGATTCCACCGGCGTTTGCTGCAGAATTTGGATATTTCGGGATCGGAGCGAGGTGGTTAGGCGCGTCATCAATCGTTCATCGAGATCCTGACTGAAAAGGAGCACAACTCGTAACAACTCGTGGCGTTCAGCATAGATGCCCATTCGATCCAAAGCCCCTGGTTTCAACCGAACCAGCGAAGGAATGGTGGTTTGTTTCGGGATCAGCATTCGTCGTCCCGAAGTTGATCCGCGATCTGTGACCATTGCTCAAACGGATGGAATTTCTCACCACGTTCTCTGAAGGCTTCAGCCAGCCACCCCCGAGCAAAGCGAAACTCTGGTTTCACCAGCAGCGCAGGCTCCATATCTGGCCGACCGTCCCCAGCAAAGGCTACCCGATTCGACCGATTGAGCGCGTCCCGGACGATTTCCACCTTGTTCACTCCCGTCGTGGGGCTGAAAAAACGCGAACGCTCGGGAAGGGACATTTGCAGGCCGCTTTTGGGGTCGAATACTCCAGGGTTAGCGTAAAGCAAAACTGAGACACCCGCCTGGTTGAGCAAAAACCGGATATACCAATCACACCCGGCGGAAGCGATCACAATTTCCCATCGGCGCTCCTGCAGCTCTCGAGCAGATTTCGCAAAACTTGGATCCAACTCCATCGAATTCGCAAGTTCCAAAAGATCGGCTTCGCTTGTGCGGATGCGCGCAAAAATTTCGGCCAAAGCCTGAAAATGGGTTATCTGACCACTAACAAATTTTTCCCAAGGATCGTCTTCTGGAGGGAAGGGCCAACGCTTGCGAACCAGGTCAAAAAAATCATATCGCGTCAATGTGCCGTCGAAATCTGAAATCAATATGCTCATAGATCGGACGATCGGTTATCCGAAGCGGGCAGGTTGACCGGTGGCAGCCAGAACGGCCTTCCACCAGACGCCATCGGTGTCGATGTGCTTCTTCTCGCGAACCAGCATCCGTGCATTTAAAAGCATCTAAGACGAATCACCGACAATGCCGCTACCGTTTCAATCATTTCCGTCAGCGGTTTGCGGTGCCCGCACTGAGTACCGTTCCTTCGAGCAGGGCTTCTTTGTTGGCAAAGCGCCGCACATTCTCAACGGTGACGCGCGCAATTTCGCTCAGCGCCTCGTGCGTTAAAAAGGCCTGATGCGCGGTCACGAGCACGTTGGGAAATGAGAGTAGACGCGCTAGTTCGTCATCCTGCAAGACTTCACCCGAGAGATCTTCAAAGAAAACTCCTTCTTCCTCCTCATAGACATCGAGGGCAACGCCGCCGATGTGCCCGCTCTTTAAAGCCTTGATAAGAGCTTTGGTATGAATTAGACGCCCTCGGCTGACGTTCACGAGCACGACTCCGGGTTTCATCCGGGCGAGTGTCTCTTTATTGATGATGCGATCTGTTTCAGGCGTCAAAGGGGCATGCAGCGTAATAAGGTCGCTCTCTCTGGCAAGAGTGTTCACGTCGACATACTCAATGCTGTTTTCGGACGCCCATTCCAGGCTCGGGAAAGGGTCAGATGCGAGGACGCGCATGCGGAATCCCCGCAGTATTTCCGCAACGATGCGACCAGTTTTGCCGGTGCCTAAGATCCCAACCGTCTTTCCACATAAATCAAATCCCACCAAGCCGCTGAGCGAAAAGTTAAATTCCCGGACCCGGTTATAAGCACGATGTATTTTTCGGTTCAGCGCCAGGATAAGAGCGACGGTATGCTCGGCAACGGCGTTAGGCGAATAGCTCGGTACACGACTCACGGCAAGGCCCAAATCCTTGGCTGCATTTAAATCCACGTTGTTAAATCCAGCGCAACGCAACGCCACCAATCGGACGCCCAACCCTGTCAATTGTTCGAGAACCTCGCGGTTCACGACATCGTTGACAAACACGCAAACCGCTTGGGTACCATTCGCCGCAAACGCTGAGTCCGGTCCCAAACGAAATTCGTGAAACCGCAACTCCAGTTCAGCTGGACCAGCGGAGCGGCTAAGATAGTCGCGGTCGTAAGGTTTCGTATCAAAGACCGCGACAACGGGGTTCCCGCTCTTCATTGAGTGAAGCCTTCTCAGGATCTACTTGGAAAATCAAGGACGAAAGCGCCGTAGTGTGAACACGTTGGGTCACGTGCGAGAACCATCCGGAGAGGAGAGCATCGCCCAGAGGTCACAGAGGGGGATTCGGGGGCGGTGGACGACGCTGAAGCTTGTTCGAAATGTCCCGGAGGGACGATGCGACAGCAGCCTGGCACGAAGTGCCTGGGAGAGCGCCATCCAGGAACATTGAGCAGTCACGTCCCGTAGGAGAACAGGTGAGAGTCTCGCAGGCGGAGGCTCGAAATCGATTCCGCATCGAACATGGGTTGCAGCTCGGGGACCGAATAGGCCCATCTCACGGCCATCCGGACGTCGAGCGCGAGTCTTCCCCTCTTGCAGCCCTTGATCCGCAGGCTCGCAGCCAGCCACTGGTCGTTCGACGTGAGAACGTTTCTTGGGCTCTGGATCAGTCACCGTACCCTGACGGGACGGTTCGGTTTCGATGGGACGCTTTCCCAGTGCACTTCGTGCCAGGCTGCAGATCGGTATGTCAGCCACGGGAATCGGGCTTGCGAAACGCTTCCGCAGCTGGCGTCTAGGAGTAGCGCGCGAGCAATTTCGTAACACCTTCAATCGGGCCAAAAAACATCCCAAACTGCCTCTTATCTTCGTGCCATTCAAACCCTGGGCTGAGTCCTGTAGCCACCTTCGGGGCATCAATCACCCTGAGTGAGCCTCTCCAAATGTTCAACTGCCAGGCTGGAAGCCTACGTTACCTTACGCCGTCGCATCGTCACTCCGGGTGCACACTTACCGGTTTCAGCCTCCGGAGCAGCGACTTCTCGGCCTCGACGGCCAGAAAGATGACGAAGCCGATGCCAATAGGCAACAACCAGTCACTGAGCGGGATCGGCGCTGATTGGAACCAGAAGTTCAAGAAAGGAACATAAACGAACAACAGCTGGAGGACCGCCAGTACGCCGATTGCCATCCAGACCACCGGGTTGGAAAAGAGCAAATCCAGCCGCAAACTTGATTCTCTCAGGAACCGGCTATTGAACAAGTAAAACACCTGTCCAAGCACCAGGGTGTTTACTGCCATGGTTTGCGCCATTGCGATCGAATAACCCTTGTGCTCTTCCAACAAAAAAACAGCGATGGTTGCGCCACCGATCAGCAGCGAGACAAAGATGATTCGCCACAGCGCATGCTCCCCCAGAATCGGCGCGCCCGGCCGTCGAGGTGGACGACGCATCAAACCCGGTTCGGAAGGCTCGTAAGCCAGCGCCAGGGACAAGGTCACTGCGGTTACCATGTTGGCCCACAGGATCTGCACTGGAGACAGCGGCAGATCCAGCCCTAGGAGCACCGCTACCAGGATGACGAGCGATTGAGCGCCGTTGGTTGGCAGGATGAAAAGGATCGCCTTCTGAAGATTGTCGTAGATGGTACGCCCTTCCTCGACGGCGCGCTCGATCGAGGCAAAATTGTCGTCGGCGAGCACGATCTCCGCAGCCTCTTTGGTCGCCTCAGTACCTTTAATACCCATCGCGATGCCGACATCAGCACGCTTAAGCGCCGGCGCGTCATTCATCCCATCGCCGGTCATGGCCACCACCTCGTTGTTGGCCTGCAACGCTTGCACCAACCGCAGTTTATGCTCTGGGCTGGTGCGGGCGAAGATGTCACAATCGGGGACGATCCGGCGTAATTCCTCGTCAGAGGCTGCCTCGAGCTCCGCACCGGTGACAGCTTGGGGGTTTTCGGTGATACCCATTTCGCGCCCAATAGCGATCGCCGTCCCGGAATGGTCGCCGGTGATCATCTTGACGCGAATACCGGCCTGCTTACAGGCCGCGATTGCCTCGATGGCCTCCGGACGCGGAGGATCAATGATACCGACTAGCCCAAGAAACACCAAGTTCCCCTCGAGATCTCCTATCGTGAGATCACTTTTGCTCTCCCCCACCTCGCGAGCGGCAGCCGCAAGGACTCGCAACCCCTGACCGCCGAGGGCGTCGATTTGTTGCTCCCAAAAGCCTGGATCAAGCGGTTCCGCGGCACCGCTTGCGGCACGCTGCTCGCCGCAGCGGCTCAGCAACCGGTCCGGCGCTCCCTTGAGCAGAATGCGCAGACCATTTCCTGGCACTCGCTCCAGTGTGGCCATGAACTTGTTTTCCGACTCGAAGGGCACAACCGCCAGTCGCTGATAGTTGGCTCTGTCGAATTTTGCTTTTTGGCCGAGGGTCCGCAACGCGCCCTCGGTGGGTTCCCCGATCACTTTCCAGTGGCCCTCTTCCTGGGCGATCTCCGAATCGTTACAAACGGCCATCACCTCGACCAATTTTTGCAGATCCGGGTTCGCCCCAAGCGAAGCCAACTGCCCGCCGCGCATAATTTGGCCTTCGGGGGCATAGCCTATCCCATCTACATCGTATTGTCCGACTTTGGTGACAATATGGCGGACGGTCATTTCGTTACGGGTCAGAGTGCCGGTTTTGTCCGAACAAATGACCGTTACGGAGCCCAGTGTCTCTACCGCCGTTAGCTTGCGGGTGATCGCATTGCGCTGGACCATTCGCTGCACGCCGATCGCCAGCGTGATCGTCATGATCGCCGGCAAACCTTCGGGTATTGCGGCGACGGCGAAGCCGATGGCCGCCGAAAAAAGCTCGTCAATGCCAAAGCCGTGCAAGCAGCCAGCCGATCAAAAACATCACCACCGCCATTCCGAGGATTGCGAAGGATAAAACCTTGCCGAAAGCAGCCATCTGCTTGGTGAGCGGGGTCGCCAGGCTTTCCACCTCGGCCATCATCCGGCTGATCCGACCCAATTCGGTAGCGGCTCCGGTTGCGACCACCACTCCAACGCCGCGTCCGGCCGCCACCAGCGTACCAGAATATGCCATGCAGCGTCGGTCACCAATGCCCGCGTTGGTCTCTACCGGCTCTGTCCTCTTGTCCGTCGGCACGGATTCCCCTGTCAGCGCAGACTCTTCGATGCGCAGGTTGACCGCATCGATCAGGCGAACGTCGGCCGGGACCCGGTCACCAGAGCGAAGTCGCACGATATCACCCGGCACCAACTCGGCTGCATCAAGCTCGACCCACTCGGCCTCGCGTCGCGTGTGGGCTCGCAACGAGAGCATCTTACGGATGCCTTCGAGAGCCTCTTCAGCTTTGCCTTCCTGCAGGAAGCCCACGATCGCGTTGATCACCGCTACGGCCAGAATCACGCAAGCGTCTACCCAGTGCCCAAGAAAGGCCTTCGCGACCCCGGCGAAAAGAAGGATATAAATCAGAATGTCATTGAAGTGCTTGAAAAACCGCTTCAATAAACCTTCTTTCGGCGGCGCAGGAAGCCGGTTCGGCCCAACGGTTTTAAGCCGGTCGGTAGCCTCGGCTGCCGTGAGCCCGTCGCGTTGGCTCCCCAATTTGTTCAACACATCCTCGGATGGCAAAGCGTGAGGGTCGTTCACGCTGACTGAGCTAGTCGAAGTCTGACTCATGATTTCGGTATTCTTCCGCTTGAGAATCTCACCTTGTTGAGCAGGAATTGGATATAGCAGTCGCACCCGCCTGAAGCGATTACAATTTCCCAACCACGATCCTGCGGAGCGAAAGGGCTCAGCGATCACTAATTCCTTGCTTAGCTGGGAGCACTTTGTAGAAGATCGGCGCCGGTAATGAAAATCGTATTTTACGCAATCTGCGCGGCCGGATTTATGATTGGTAACTTCGGCTGTTCGACAGCAGCCGATCGGGCCTCCTCCATCGTCTCTTCCGGCCCCTCTGCCCCGGCCGTAGTGACAATTGATTTTGCTGATCCAGGAAGATTTACCGACTTTCGAGTCAACAATCGAGATCTCCAACACTCGTCAACGATCTTTACTCAAGACGTCACCAGCGCGCTCAGACCTGTGATGGCCAGGCGATTTCCCGCTCATACGCTTAACCTCCGATACACCAATATCGATCTAGCTGGTCGTCGCACCTCCGCACCCCAAGGGTTGGGAGTGGCTCCAAGTAGTACGCAGCCCCGGCTGGCATTTGATTATGTACTGCAAGATCCAGCCGGTCGCGTAATAACCAGGGGTTCACAGAACCTCGTTGCTAGCCCCGCTACCTCGGCCCAGAGTCGCTCGGCTCCGGTGCAGATTGAGGCCAGATCTGATGCAAAGATGGCTGCAAAACCTTCGAATTCCTTAGTAAATGAGGTTCCCTCTTTCGGAGTATCCTGCGAAAATTACATCACTCCCGATCAATCGTTCTCGTTCTCGTCCTCGTTCTCAAATAAGCCGGACGACGACTTGTAGGGGGTAACGTTGTCGCCGAGGCCAAGCTGAAAGCCCCGGTTCGGACGGAGCCTCACCCTACCTCGCCGGGCCTCACCCTACCTGCCGTTGATCAGGATTTGGGGTGTTGATTCGCGGCGTTTTTTGCTTTCAACCGCGTGAGCGTCCGCCATAGGAGAATCACCAGCAGCGAGCCGAGGAAAGCGGCGATAAGATCCTCGAAGGTGACCTTCAGCTCTCCTAGCCCAAAGTTGATTCTGAACAGCTTGAACAACTCGCCGCCGATCACTGCGCCGATCATACCAACCAGGAGATTCGTCCAGCGCCCACGCCTTCCTTCTTAAAAGTAACCGCGCGCCCAGCAAGCGTTCCTGCGAAACCTCCAACAATAACCCAGATGATGATTTGGCCGATGTTCATCCTTCTTTTCGTTGCTCTAATCGAGCGGGAATCTTCCTAAAAAGCAACGCAAAAAGCAATGCTTCGCTCACCGGATTAGGAAACGCCCGAAGGCGTCTGGTGAACTGCTTCGGCCTTGCAGGTCTGACTCGAATCAAGGTGCGTTCAGCAAGCTGACGAGAACAGGATACACGATTTCGATTTGCTGATTCTTCTGCACAGGATCAATCATGTCATGTTCGATTTTCATCTTTTTCGGAAAGTCTACAGCGGCAAATTTTTTCAGCCCCTTGGAACGCCAAAGACCGATCAACTGCCAAGCAAGAAGATCGCTGACTGCCTCGTCGCTCTTCGAGGTTACCAGGGCCACGTCTTGTACTTTGGGTGCTCGCTCGAGTGCCCCCGCGAACGTTGCCACGCTTACACGTAAAAGCTGGCCCAACGCCCTCGATGAAAAGCCAGGATAAACATGATCGGGAGCATCAGGATCAACGCTAAACCAGTCAGTGCGGATGTCCGGCAGCAGCGGAAGCAGCAATGCGATCCCTTTTTGTAAACGCGTGCCTTCGTGCCGCGAGAAACCCAAAGCGGGAGCGATTAAGACCGCGCGGTTGACCTCGGTCCGGTTCTGGGCGATCCAGGCTGACAGCGTCCCACCGGCCGAGAGTCCGGCGACATAAACCTTCTGCCCAAGTCCGCAGGCGATGTCCACACTGGTATCCGCGCAATCCCGGAGTTCTTCGGCTTTGAGCGGCGAAAGATTCTCAACCTGACGGTCCGCTACACCGTGCCGCGGCAACCGCGGGATCAAGACGTTATATCCCAGATCGTAGAAAATGTGACCCAATTCGTTGAACTGTTGCGGGCAGTTCGTGTAGCCGTGGAAGAAAACGACAGCCCTCTCCGTACGAATTCCATGCGTCAACAAAATCGAACGGCAAACCGGGTTAAGTTCCGGACCCTCCGTCTTTTGAATGCGTTGGAAACGACTGACGGCCTCGGCGTAGTCGACCGCCGGATTCGGGTGGCTCTGAAGACTCTTGTGAGCCGCGTGCAGCAAGAGCTCGAAGCCTAAATAAAAAAGCCCCCAGAAAACGACAACCGCTACAAAAAGCGCAAATGTCGCCCGAACGAGCTTTGCGGCAAACCTCCCCAGCGTAGACGACGAACGCTTCAGGTGCCAGGCGGCCAAAGTGGAAACTTCCGGTTAAAATTCGAAGCAGGATTATAGTGTTTGCCTTCACGCCGCGCCGTCGGGTGATCAGCGCGTAAGCTCATCATGTGCCGCGGCCCGATCCCCTCTGCCTGAACCATTTATTGATCGAGCCAAGCAATTTGATCGGGGTGTACAACAGGGTTCGCAATTGTGCGTTGTACCAAATGTTCGAGGCTCGCCCCCACTGGAGCTTAGGGTCCAAGAGCTTTTTGTCCATCTTCACCTCGCCGCTCGTGCCAAGCTCTGCCGCCAACGCCGTGAGCACATGCCTCCATATCTCATCTTGCAGCTTGGAACCGGCAAGCAGAAACGCCAACTCATAGAGCGGGTCGCCCGCACGGGCCATGACCTGAACTTGCGCAAAGGTGCACCCCTCCTCTACGTAGGAACTAAAGGTTACCCAACCAGCTTCGGGATGCCCGGCTGGCGTCATCAGCGTGAACGACTCGGCGCCGGCGTACAACACCATCACGCCGGTGGAAATCGGTCCCCCCGGCGTCTGGGCATCGATTAGGACCAGCGCGTTTGGTGTGATGCCGAGGGCACTCGGGAAAAAGCGCTTTGTCGGCGGTTTAGTTTAGGCACACTCAATTTCCAAGTGGCGATTACCTCCTGCGGCGTCAAATTGGTGGCGCGAAGACCAATGCGATATGTTTTTTGCCATAACTGGCCGAAACCCTGTAACGGTCCAAATAATCGACGACCCTCGACGTTCAGGTTACGCGCGCCGCCAGGGATTTCCGCCAGGTTGAGCCGCTCAACGGGCTCAGCCCAAGAGTCGGTGGCGCGCTGACTCACAGCGGGTTGCGTTGGCGCGACAGGACGGTTGGGAGCGTGTAGCAGTTCCCCCGGTGCATCCAGCAGGTCGTGCGCCGCTTGCAGGGCATCGGCTTCGGAATCATAGACGGTAATTTCCTGGTTCAGCTGCGCAACCTCGAAAATGCTTCGGTATCCCGCGTTCAGTCCCACAGCAAACAGACGCTGCCCCGCCGCCTTGCAACGTGCCAGGAGGGCTACGACCGACTTAATCCCGCTGCTGTTCTTGTAAACCAAGTGACTGAAATTGAGGACTAGTACACGTGCACCTTCGCTGCTGGCTTGTTCCGAAGCCTTTAGCAGCCCGTCCTGAACCGACGACGTGAGTTCGCCCGCAAGATCAATGATGTAGACGTCCGCAAACCCCTTACGCACACTGATTGTCGCAGTTTCTTGTGAGATAGGTTCAGCCTCCGATCAACAAGCACACTAGTGCACGTAGTTACATTTTCAAAGCTTCCAGTAGACCAAAGAGAGGATCCTTTTTACGTTTGCTAACGAACGCGAAAAGGAGGGAGTGCCTCCAATTCCTCCAGAGTGCGCGGCCATTCCGATCCAAACAGCCGTGATAGACTGCGATCGGCAAGAACGAATCCACCAGTCTGGCATCGGGCACAGTAGTTTGTCTCGTTATCGGCGTAGCGAATCCGCAGAACCCTTTCGCCACATCGCGGGCACGGTTGGCCGTAACGGCCATGAACGGCCATGCCCTTGTGAAATGCGGTCACCTTCTCGGGGAAATCGGCACCGGCTTCGGTTTGCAAGCGCTCCACCCAGTGCTCAAGAGTCTGACGCGCGGCAACGAACAACCGTTCCCACTCGTCCGGCTTGAGTTTATGTGTCAGCAGAATCGGCGACAACTGCGCGGCATGCAGGATCTCATCCGAATACGCGTTGCCGATGCCGCTGACCAAACGGGGGTCAGTCAGGGCTCTTTTAAGCGTGCGGTTTTCCGCGCTGAGAGCGAAGCGAAAAGACTCAAGGTCGCTGGTCAACGGATCAATTCCTCCCGGGTCCATCAAACGAAGGCTATCTTCTCCCCGCAAGAGATGTAACGATGCACGGCGCTTGGTGCCGGCTTCAGTCAGAATAAGAGAACCGTTGGGAAAATCGAGCGCTGCAAGATTGTTGCGGCCGCTTAACGAGACCTGTGGTGGTCGCCAGTGTAGCCGACCGGCTATCATCAGATGCAGCACCAGCCACAGATCGTTCTCCACTCCAATCCCGATTCGTTTCCCGATTCGCCGCAGTTCGCGAACCACGAGCCCCTCCACTTCGCTAATCGGTGGTTGCGCGCTCCGCAGGAGAAACATCCCGGCGATTCGAACTCGAATGAGTTGTTCACCGACTATCCGTGACTCCAGCGCCCTGATATAGGTGACGATATCGGGCAGTTCCGGCATCCACGAGTTTGCACGTGGCACTACCAGTTTGGCAAGTCGACATCGATGGTAAATCTTGGATAACGCGTCTCGACCTCGCCTCGAAGCCGAACGGGCTTGCAGTTTGGACATTTGAAGAGGGGCACTCGGGGGGATTATGCCCCGAAGGTGGCTACAGGGCTCAGCCCAGGGTTTCAACCCTGGGAACCCTCAAAATAACGAGTTCGCCGTGAAAGGGCGAGAGGCTGACCAGATGCGCCTGTTGCAGAGCAAAAACTAGAGTGCGCAATTGAGACGTGTACAATTTAGACTCTACTTTCGCGTTGTTAGTACGTTGGATCTGGCGCCCCTTCAGGGCGCGTCGCTCTGGTGGCGGTTCCCAGGGTTGAAACCCTGGGCTGAGTCCTCCTGCCCCTTTGGGGCACGGCCCTTCGGGCCAAGGGTTGAACCCCATAAGCGCTCACCGGTTCCCGCCGAATTATTCTTGATCAGTAAAGGCGGATGGCTTTTGATAAAAGCTCTCCCGCGACTGCAGGAGAGACAATCAACCTCTCCGGCGTGCGATTTGATTAACAAAATCGGAAAACTCTGGATCGTTGCGGGCGACCGCGAGAGCTTCCAGTCGAGTTACCTCTTCGGGGGTAAACTCTTGATCAACGATGGTCCCGAGTGCTCGCGCATCCGCCATAATTCTAGCGGGTGCCTCAGATAAACCATCGGGGCCACTCAATCGAAACGAGACAGGGGTTAGCGGTCCAAACAGCAAGGCGCGAGCTAACTCCGGCCATTGGCGTGGATCGGGTTCGATGCCCGCTTCCCGCGCAAACATCAGCGCCAATCTGTGTCCCGATTCCAACTGTGGGCCTCCTCGACCGGCTCGATAGACTGCTATGCCCTTCCTCATCGTTTCTACAGACAGGGCGGGTAGAAGTCCCCTCCAGAGATAAGCAATCCAGCGTGCCTGCAACTCTAAAATTGGTAGATAAGGTCCCGTTTGCTCCCAAAGACCCAAAAAAGCAAGTCCAGGCAGATTCGGATGGAACGTAAATTTGTATAGATCGATGTGTTGGGCGTCCAGGTCGACCGTTTTGCGGATATCCGCGCTCAAGAATGGCAGATTCAGTTCAAAACCCGTAGCTAGGATGACAGCATCAACTTCTTCCGAACTTTCATCGCTGAATCGCACTTTGTTGCGCTCGATCTCGCTAATCCAGGGTTTGACCTTAATGCGCCCCTCGGCCACCAAGGGTAAGTAATACTGGCTCAGGGACCGACCCGCATGCAAGATATCACCAGCCGGCTTAAAGGCACCGAACTGCTCTGGACTTCCAATCATGCGCAGCACGTGTTCCGTCATGTTTTTGCTGAGGGTCTCCTTGGACATGACCTCCGCGTTGAGCGACATGAAGCGGGTAGAGAGCGTGTCGTTTGGTATGCCGGCCACCAGCTTTAGCGTTATGTAGCGCTGGTGGCGAAAGGTTGAGATGACGCGGGCGGCTCCGAGCATCGCCAGATCACTCGCGATCTCCAAAGCACTGGTACCACAACCGATGACTAATACTCGTTTACCACGAAAACTCCCCGGATCTTTATAACGAAAACTGTGAATGACATCGTCACTGCCGAAGGATAAATCGTGACCAGGTATGCATGGAATCTTAGGTTTGTTAAACCTCCCGGAGGCAACGACGACATAGTGGAAGGTAGAGGCTTCTGGTTCCGATCCGTTTGTTCGAGTTTCAAGTTTCCATGCGTTGGCTTTCGGATCGTGCGTGACTGATTCGACCCGGGTGTTATAGCGAACGCACGAAAGAATCCCGAAATGCCGGGCGTAGCGCCGAAAGTAGGCCAGCATCTCTTGATTTGAAGGATACAATGGTGTCCCAGGTGGGTGGGAAAGGTCGCTAAAACAAGTCAATAAGTTGGACGTGTTTGTTACCATCGACGGCCAGACACCGCTGTAAGGCGAGCGCACATTCCACTGGCCTCCGACGATGTCTCCCTGCTCAAAGATGACTGGCTGGAATCCATGCGCCTTCAGGTATCTAGCGGCTACCAGACCGCAAGGGCCACTTCCTACAATGGCTACCTCCTGTAGCGATACGCTATGGTGATCCAACACGCTCAACGAACTTCCTTCCTTCTGTTTGGTCTTACTTTACGCGAATTCATCGTGATCCCAATTTCACCGCCATTCTGCAAGCTAAAGCTCGAAGGTTTGGCTGCGGTGCAAAAGCAGAAGCTCGTTCACTTCAGCAAGCTCAAGATACTTCTCTCCGCCCGTCGTCCGCTGTCCCGCGCCGCCGCGAATCACAAGGGAACGGCGCGCTGTCGAGGCTGTCGGGCACCGGGGTGAGCCACTTGAATGGACGCCTTGAGCTGTTCGAGTAACTTGTGTTAGGGTCCCGGCGCCGATTGCGCAATTTCTTCACCGATGAGTGCAGAAGCGTCGTTCAGATATTTTAGCAGCGCCTCGAAGGCCGCGTCATCGTAGGTTTCGAGCAATGCTGCGATTTTCCGGGAATATTTGCGGTACATTGCGTCGACGCGCTTGACCTGCTCCGGAACGGCGATCACCGAATATCGGCGCCGGTCCTTCACGTCACGTTGTCGTGTGACAAAGCCGAGAGATTCGAGTCGCTCAAGGATCACGGTCATTGCCGGCAAGGACAGCCCGCATTCGCGCGCAAGGTCCGTGGCAAACGCCTGGCCCGCGATCTGCACCAGCCGCAGGCATTTGAACTGAGCCGGATTCAACTGCAGCTTCTTCGCCATTCCTGCGTGAAAGAGCACCACGCGAGCTGCAAACGGCTGCACCGCGGCAATATAGCGCGAAATTCGATCTTGCATTTGATTTACTTCACTTTTTGTACTATTCAATAATCTAATTGAAATGAATCGCGAATGCAAGCCTATGCCAGATTTTCATCCTCAGGTCCTTATTGCTGGCGGTAGCGTCGTCGGCCTCTCGGCGGCCGCATTTCTCGCCGCCCGTGGAATTAAGCCGCTGCTGGTCGAACGCAGGAGTGATCTATCGCGACGGTTGCGTGCCAAGGTGTTCTATGCCCGGACGCTGGAGCTCTACCGGACGATTGGCATCGATCAACGAATCGTCGATGCCGAACCCAAGGAAGCCCGTCCAACCGAAATCGCGATCGTTGAATCGCTCGGCGGTGCCGAACAACGCCGATGGTCAATCCCGGCCAGTCGCGATCTTGGTGCGTTATCGCCCTGCCGCAGTGTCTTCAT
This sequence comes from uncultured Verrucomicrobiae bacterium, assembly GCA_963793135.1. Lineage (GTDB taxonomy): Bacteria > Verrucomicrobiota > Verrucomicrobiia > Chthoniobacterales > JAFAMB01 > JAFAMB01. The sequence continues at coordinate 7,343 of CAWBYX010000009.1, read as the reverse complement.
TAAGCAGCGCAACCTCGAGGAAATCGTCCGAGACCGCGCGCGTGAGCTAGGCGCCGACCTTTGCTTTGGGACCGAATTGCAGAGCTTCACGCAGGACCGCAACTGTGTCACCGCACGGGTCCGTAATCTAACCACCGGGGAAGAGAAGCAAGTGAGGACGCAATATATGATTGCCGCCGACGGAAACGGCAGCAGCGTTCGCAATCTGCTGGGTATCGCCCGCACCGGTCTCGGCGATCTGTCGCACAGCATTGAGATTCGTTTTGAGGCTGATCTGAAGCCCTTGATTCGCGGATGGCCGCTTGCCTTCGTCTATATACGCGAACCCGATTTTCGGGCTTACATCGCCTGGGAAGCGGATCAGGATGGTGGCGTCATCAGCGTCGAATATGACCCGTCCACAAACGTGGAGGTGCGCTTCAGCAAAGCCAATTGCCGGTCGATCGTCGCCCGCGCCCTTGGCGTTGGCGAGAGATCATTCAGAGTGCTCGGCACCCACCTATGGATAGTCGGTTCTTGGGTGGCGGAACGCTTCCGCGAAGGGCGTATCTTTCTTGCCGGAGATTCTGCGCATGTCACTCCGCCCGCAGGCGGCTTCGGCGCGAGTCTCGGCGTTCACGATGCCCATAATCTCTGTACAAAGCTCGGGCAGGTGCTTTCAGGCGACGCGTCTGAAAAGCTGCTGGATTGCTACGAACCCGAACGGATTCCGGTCGCTAACTTGACCGTTGATCAGGCGACATCGCGCTTCAAGAGCCTGCGATCGACGGGCGGGTCCGAGACGGCGCAAACGCTCTATGATGAAACCGCGATCACGCTCGGATACCGCTACCGCTCCGACGCCATCCTTTCGGAGGACCTGGAAACGAGTCCCATCGATCCCACCGCGCTGAATGGCCAACCCGGCACGCGCGCGCCCCATGTCGCGATGTCGAACGGCGGAAAATGGATGTCGAGCTTAGACCTCTATCGCTCTCATCCTGTTCTGATCGTCGGGCCGCGAGGACACCATTGGCTTGATGCCGGTCGACAGCTCGCCGCAGATTTTCACCTCGATATCCATCACATCGGTGCGGATGCTGACAGATCGGCCAAAGCATTTCTCCAAGGCCACGGCATTAGCGAGACGGGGGCAATCCTGATTCGTCCCGATGGATTTGTCGCCTGGCGGGCGCCGTCACAAGAAGCGTCACCCATCGAGGAGCTCGCCGATGCGCTGGGCCATGTGCTCGCGCGCCCGATGCAAAGGAACTGACGACCGCCGAAACTGCCGCTGATGACTAATTCGCCAGATGTTCGTGTCGAACACAGTTTGTGGCCGTATTTTTATCGAAACATCATCGGAGAACGTTGGCTGTTTCGTTCTATCCTGCCCATTCCCGGCCTCGGAAGTCCAGACTTGGAACGACGCCAACAGCGGCAAACGCCGATGAACGAATTGCTTTTTGGCTACCGACACCGGACGGTATTTATGTACTTTTCAATCGTCTTTGATAGTCATTAACCGTAAGCACTAGTGATTCTTTTAAATCAGTGACTGCTCTCTGATCGAGTAAAGGGTGTGACAATTTCGCCGCATTTTCCACGATCTCGCAGAAATACGCGGCACGTGTGGCGCCAACGTTTGCGGCGGCGCCTTTCAGTTTGTGCGCCTCCGAGGCAAGGACATCCGGATCGCCCGCCAAATTGGGCAACCGGCTCGCCAACTGTCCGGCTTGCGCAACAAAAAGCTCGAGAACCTGGGTCACGAACTCGCCGGAATCATCAACTTCCAAAAACTCCTTCCATTGAGCCTCGTCGCACACGGGTAAATTAGAACCTGACGTGGACGAAGGTCGATCAGCGGATCCAATTTTGTCGATCGCCTGCAGCGCTGCTTTTAACTCGTTGATGTGCACCGGTTTACTGAGCTTGTCATCCATGCCGGCTTCTAGACATCTTTGCCGTTCCTCGCTGAGAGCATTCGCCGTGAGGCCAACTATTCGCGGTTGCTTAGAATTGGAGTTAGAAAGTGATAAGCGGATCTGATGCGTGGCCTCTAGGCCGTCGATTACCGGCATCTGTACGTCCATCAAAATGAGGTCAAACGATTGATCTCGTGCAGCGACGATTGCCTGGCGCCCATCTTCAGCTTCCGAAATACTCCACACCCCGAGCTTCTGCAATTGCGCAACGCAAACCCGACGGTTCACGATATTGTCATCCACTACCAGAATATTGAGCCTGGAGAGCATGGGATCTGTCTCCAAGACTGTTCTGAGCGCGCCGCTTGCCTCGTTGGTTTCGGCTAACACCCCGATGGCCTGGAGGAAGCGGCGCTTCTTAAGCGGAAACGAGAGCACGGTTGTGCTCGGATAGCGGTTCGCCAATTCCGAAATGTTCTTGGAACGAGTCAGAAGAACGGCCGTTATTGGACTGAACTGCGGAATCTGCACCTCGCACTGATCGGCGTCGATGACTAAGTAGTCGGGTCGAGCATCGTCGAGTTTCCCCGGTGGGTCGGATCGGATGATTAGTTCCAAGGCGAGTTCGTCCGCCCAGGCGGCTAGCAGTCGGATCAGCCGAGTATTACGCACTAGCACAACCATCCGCTTGCCGCGTAAATCCTGGATTTCGCGAGCGGTCTCCCCCATCTCTGCGGCGGGAAGCGAGATGACAAAATAAAATCGGCTGCCTTTCCCGACCGTGCTTTCCACCCAAATTCGACCTCCCATTAATGCCGTCAAATTTTGGCAGATTGACAGACCCAATCCAGTCCCGCCAAAACGCCGATTTGTTGAGGCGTCCGCTTGGCTGAAGGACTGAAAAATCCGATCCACTTTTTCTGGTGGGATACCCACGCCAGTATCTTCCACGCAAAAATGGATCATATTATCCAGATCGGCCGAAGGCTCTACCTGCAAGTAGATTTCGCCGCTCGACGTGAACTTGATCGCGTTGTTCAAAAGATTGAGCAAAACTTGCCTTACCCTGGTGATGTCGCCGACCACGGTCGAGGCAACTCGTGGATCGAGCCAGGCGCTGATTTCAAGCCCCTTACCAAAGGCCATCGGCGCCAATAGATCCATTGCTTGATCAACTACGTCGCGGAGCGCGAAGGGAACTGACTCTAATTCGAGTTTGCCGGATTCGAATTTAGAGAGATCCAGGATATCATTGATGATTTGTAAAAGAGTTTCTCCGCTGGTGCGAATGACATCGACTAACTCACTCTGATGAACGTCGAGGCTCGTGTCAGAAAGGATCTCCGCCATCCCAAGGACCCCAATCAACGGCGTGCGTACCTCATGGCTGACGTTTGCGAAGAATACCGACTTGAAGCGAGTTGCTTCCTCCAGCTTTTGGTTAAGAATCTCTAACTCGCAGTTTTTCTCTGTTAGTTCCCGTTGACTCGCTTCCAGAGCCCGATAGGCCCGCTGCCGTTGCAACTCGTGTATGTACGCTTCGGAATGCAAACGCACTCGCGCGAGCAGTTCGATTCGGTGGGGCAACTTGACCATGTAATCATTGGCTCCTGATTCAAACGCCATCTGTTTGATCGTAGGCTCTTCTTTGCCAGAAAGGACAATCACAGGAATCGCGCGAGTAAGCGGATTGCGGCGGTATTCTCTCAGCAGGTCAAGTCCATTCACATCGGGCATCACAAGGTCTTGCAAGATCACGGTCGGGCGAACCTTCATGGCCGATTCGATCGCTTGTTTGGGATCGCTCACATAGTGGAAGGCGATCGTCGGATCAGTTGCTAGCATACGTCGAACGCCTTCGGCTACCATTGCTTGGTCGTCTACCAGCAAAACCAGGATCTTCTCTGTCACGCCGGCGATATCTTTGATTTCCCCACTCATTTGTCCCCCATAGCTAACCTCGTTCATCGCTCTCTCTGGACATCAGGCGAGGTTTGTTGGTGCTGGTAACACCATCACCGATCCGCTGCCTTCTTTTGGAATGTGTCGTTTTCGCTTCTGAACCAAATAGTTCTCTCAGCCGTGGTCCGATTTTTTGCAGCGGCAAAATTTCGCTCGCAGCATTGAGCGCAGCGGCAGCTTTCGGCATCCCGAATACCGCGCTGGTATTTTTGTCTTGGGCAATGGTATGATACCCCGCATCGCGCAACACTTTTAAACCTCGTGCCCCGTCCCGCCCCATGCCCGTTAAAAGGACCCCTGTCATCGCTCCTCGAAAGAAACGCGCTGCACTCTCAAAGAATACATCGACGGAAGGCCGATAGGGATTTTCTTTAGGATCGGCGGTGTATCCAAGTTCTCGAATATTCTTAAAGACGAGATGATCGTCGCTGCCGGCAACCAAAACGTTGCCAGAACTCACTGAATCGCCTTCACAAGCCAGTCTGATGGGTAAATGCGAATGCCCGCTCAACCATTCTACCAATCCCGGCGCAAATAGTCGGTCAATATGCTGCACAATGATGATAGCCGGAGAAAAATCCTTCGGAAGGGCGGATAGAACCTCGACTAATGCCGACGGACCGCCCGCTGAAGCACCGATTAAAACTAACTTGCTAGCCGTGCCTTCCACTTCTGACACGACATCATCTGCAAAATGCTCCTTCCAGGCCTTCTGACGGTCGATTCCCCCGATCTTCAGCAGCAATGCTCGTCCAATGTTCTGAGATCCAGTTACTGTTGGAGTGTCTATTGCATCTATCGCCCCCGCACCCAAAGCTTCAAAAACCTTGGCCGCATTTTCTCCCACGCTCGCTGTCACAATCAATATCGGACAAGGCGTCTTACTCATAATTCGACGAGTAGCCTCCGCACCGTCCATGTATGGCATGATCAGATCCATCAGAACCAGTTCAGGCAAATCACTTTCACACCGCTTGACGGCCTCTTCGCCGTCGCGTGCAATCCAAGCAATCTGATGCTCCTCCCAGACCGCGAATGAGCCTGCGCAATAATTCAGCCGCCATGGGCGAATCGTTCACGATGCCAATTCTCACTCTTTGGCCTCGCCGATTAAATTAACGACCGCCTGGAGTAGCGCCTCGTCATGGAAACTTGCTTTTGCCAGATAATAATCTGCTCCGGCTTCTAATCCGCGACGTCGGTCTTCAGCACGATCTTTGTAGGAAACAATCATCACTGGGAGTGATTTGAGGTTTGAATCCTTTTTGATCAGCGTGACGAATTCGATTCCATCCATCCGCGGCATATCAACATCGGTTATGGCTAAGTCGAAGTGGCCGGTACGAGCGGCGTTCCAAGCGTCCATTCCGTCCACCGCGATCTCGACTTCATAACCCCGAGACTGCAAAAGCTTTTTCTCCAGTTCTCGGACGGTCAGCGAATCGTCAACTACCAAAACACGCTTGGGCCTTTTCAGCATCTCCTCGTTCGTCCCGCTTTGCACTCCGCCCAAAGTCCCGGCCTCAATAGATTTTTCGACGGAGCGAATTAGATCCTCGACATCCACGATCAAAACCGGTGAACCATCATCCAGAATCGCCCCCGAACTGATATCTTTGATCTTTCCCAGTCGCGGATCCAATGGCTTAATGACGAGTTCGCGTTCGCCCAGAAATTTCTCGGTTACAACCCCGTAACGATTTGTTTTGTTGCCGATGACAACAACCGAAACCTGCTCGCTCGAATGATTGCCTGGCGCCCCTCCGAAAATCTTGTCAGCCGCGATAAGGCCAATTTGTTGATCTTCGAAGCGAAAATGCTGACGGCCTGCGACAACCGCGATATCTTTTCTCGCTACTTTGAGCGCTCGGTTAATGTGCACTAGTGGAAACGCATACGGCTCGTTCCCAATCTCAACGAGCAACGCTCTCACGATGGAGAGTGTCAAAGGTAGCCGCATTTGAAAGGTTGTTCCGCTACCCAAGTCCGTCCAAATGCGAATCCCACCCCGTACTTCCCTCACTATCGCCTGAACCGCATCCAAGCCGACTCCCCGTCCGGAAATCTCCGTTACCGTTTGCTTTGTCGTGAAGCCGGGCAGAAGAAGAAATTCTAACACTTCGCTTTCACTCATCTGTTCGGCCGCCTCAGGCGCCGTGAGCATCTTTTGGACGATTGTCTTTCGCAAATCCGCCAGATCGATTCCACGGCCATCATCTGAAACGGCAATCAAAAGATTGCCTGCACTATGTTGAGCTTCCAATCGAATGGTCCCCTCGACGGGTTTTCCTTCCGCGCGGCGGACCTCAGGAAGCTCAATCGCGTGATCGATTGCGTTGCGCAAAAGGTGCGTTAGCGGTGCTTCAAGCTTTTCCAGAATATCGCGATCGACATAGGTGCCTGGGCCTTGTATTTCAAGCCTTGCCTGTTTTCCTAAATCGCGGGCAAGATCTCGGACCATTCGCGGAAAGCCCTGAATGCCGTCCGCAAACGGTCTCATTCGACAGGCCAAAGCCTCATCATAAAGGCGATGTGAGAGATTAGCCGAGCGCCTATGGAATTCTTCCAATTCAAGCAGTCGCTTTGACAAATCCTCTCGACACCGCACCAATTGTACCCGCGCTTGAGCAACCTGGGCTTCTGCCTGTTCATGCAACTTTTCGCGGCCAAGCGACTCACGAATCCGATCCAGTATCAGAGCCAATTCGTTGTGCTCCCGCTTGAGACGCAGCAATGACTTTGAAAACGGAACCAAGCGACGGGATTCCACCAGCGATTCCCCGGTCAGCGCAAGAAGTCGATTTAGATTTTCCGGCGTTACACGAAGAAATCGCTGATGTTTTCGTGGCGCATCATTAACTTCGTTCGGAGGGGACACCATTGCTGATTCTGTCTGGGAGATGCTCGGCAGAGATTTATAAACATTTGGATCCTCCGATTGCGGCGATTCCACAATTCCTTTTACCGCTTCAAAAGGCTCGACCGCTCGGACTTTGTTCAGGTCGCGAATAAACTGTTGCACCCCGTCAGCGCCCCCAGATTTTTCCGTTTCCATTTTACCGTTCGGCGTCTGAGCGATTCGCTGTAACAAATCCACGCCGCGCAACAGCACATCGACATGTCCGGACAGCAACACCAGCGATCCTGCCTGCGCTGCGACAAATACCTCCTCTAGTTCATTCGCCACCACGACCGCGGCGTCGAGGTCAACCATCCGGGCGGCCCCTTTCAGCGAATGTGCAGCGCGCATCAATGCCCCCAGTCGCGATGCATCCGTTGGATTTTGTTCGAGCGCAAGCAAATTCTCCATAAAGACGACACTCTGGTTTTCCACTTCGAGCCGGAAAAGCTCGACCATGGAAAAATCACTCAGATCATCTGGATCTTTAGCGCTCATGTCAGACTTGCATCTAGCATATCGAAGAGCAATTGGTCATTAAGACAGCCAACGCTCTTATTCTGCCAAAGAAGTAGGCC
>CAWBYX010000008.1:0-104907 GCA_963793135.1 uncultured Verrucomicrobiae bacterium | reverse complement strand
GAAGGCGTTCCCGTGTTTAACCGAGCACCCATCCTCTAATCGAATGTGGGTATGTCGGTGAGCTTGCCCGTAGCTTTCTGACCAAGCCGGATCCCGGCCCGATCACCGACCAACACTGATTTGTTGTCTGCCAGACCGGAGCGAATTTCGACCTTATCGGGGGTCTGTAGGCCAAGCGTCACGTCTCGCTGTTCGAGACGATGTTTTCCATTCAAGACCACGACTGTCGGCTTCTGGCCTAACGTCACTGCTTGGAGGGGAACTGTCAGAGCGTTCTTGCTTTGTTCCAGGACTAGTCGGACCGTCGCATACATGCCTGGGGTCAATCGCCCGTTAGGGTTAGGGACCTCAACTTCGGTCTCCATCTTTCGCGTCGAAACGTCGACTCTCCCGGAATAGCGAGAAATCTTGCCGGGAAAGCTTTCGTGCAGAGCATCAACCGTTACTTCGACAGGACCGCCCACATGTATTTCCGGGACTGCTGACTCAGGAACAGGAAAATCAAGTCTCAGCAGACTATCTTCGGCCAACTCGACTAACGGCATTGCCTGGGTATCGGAAGCAGTTCCCGCCTGAATTAGCGCGCCGACGTCGGCAAAGCGCTTGGTAATGACGCCGCTGAAGGGTGCGGAGATGGTGGCATAATCGACCATCGTTTGGATCCGTCCCAGTTCCGCTTGGGATTCGTGGACATTTTCACGGGCGGAACCGAGCGTGCCCTCCATCTCTGCGTCTTTATCCTTTGCTGCGTCCAGTTCCTGCTGAGCCACCATGGTCGGATGAGACTTTGCCACTTCCAAGAGGCGTTGGTAAGCCAAGTGCGCATCTCGATAATTGGCTTCCGAGCGCTTGACCTCTTCCTGACTTTTCGCCAACACCGCCGACGCTCTATTCAAGTCGTCATTTAACTCTGGAATCTCCAACTTTGCCAACGGTTGACCCGCCTGGACATGGTCTCCGATATCCACTCCGATCGACCGCACGTAGCCGGAAACTTTGGCGTGGACCATGATTTCCTGATAGGGCCTAAACTCGCCATAAAGCGAAATATCTTTGGTTAAGGTTTCGCGGCCGGCCTTCACAATCGGAACGGTCCGTGGAGCGGCTCCTTCAGCAGCCACCGATTGGTGATCGACTTTGCTTCCTTTTGAGACCTCTGCCCACAAGACGACGCAGGTGACGATTGTGAGCAGGACGCCGATCCAGAGTGCCATCTTGAAACCGAATCCTCTCTGGCCCGATTTGGTGGGTTCTTTAGAAGTTGCAGGTACAATCAATTCGGTCATACGAGTCCATCTGAAGGAATTTAGGTTGCTAGTGGAAGTTCCACGATAAAACGACAGCCGCCGTTGGCATGATTTTCCGCCTTCACTAAGCCGCCATGCGCAGTGCAGATGGATTGAACGATCGACAGCCCCAGACCAGCTCCGTCCATCGAACCAACGCGAACCTGATCGGCGCGGAAGAACCGGTCAAAAACGTGTGGCAAATCGCTCGTCGGGATTCCGGGGCCAGTATCGGAGATTTCCAATTGGGCCTGCCGGTCAGAGACGTTGACCCCGACCGTGACTGTCCCGCCCGCCGGCGTGTACTTGATCGCATTATCCAGGAGATTAACCACCACCTGCTTTAAGCGGACTCGGTCGCCTTCGACCTCCACTCGCCCATGCGCTTGTGAAGTCAGGATGACGCGCTTTTCATCAGCCAAAGGAGCCATTTGGTCTGTGATTGTCGAAACGAGGTCTCCCAAGTTTAGCCGGACACGTTCCATTTGAGCGCTTCCAGCGTCTAACCGCGAAAGCGAAAGCAGACATTGGACGATTTTGGAAAGATTCTCCGTTTCTTCGATCAGGCTGTAAATCGTATCCCGGACATTCTCCGACATACTTTCGTCCAACAACGATGTTTCCAGCTCTCCCCGGATAATCGTGAGCGGGGTGCGCAACTCGTGTGAAGCATCGGCAGTAAAGCGATTAATACTCTGGAAAGATTCGTCCAATCGGGAAATCATCTGGTTAAGGGTCCTTGAAAGACTCTCAATTTCATCGCCGGTCTCAACGATGGGAAGACGCTTATCCAGGCGATGCGAGGTGATATTCTCCGCGCGTGGAGGTGATTTTCTTCACCGGCGCCAGCGCCCATTTAATTACCAAAAACCCTCCCAAAATGGCGAATGCCAGCAACACGACTAAGCCCGCCAGAAATGAAACTAAAAACCTGCGCAGGACGTCTTTTATCGGCACAGCTGACCCGCCGACCTCGATCAGATATTTCTGCTGACCGCTCGCAAATGGTACCGTCGTAATCAAGAGATCGTTACTTCCTGCATGTTCCATCCGGGTGGATTCAACAGAAAGGGTCTTCGGCCGGCCTTTGCTACCTCCTTGGGATCAAAGCTTTGATCATTCGGTTCACTGGAAATGTAAATGACGGCACCGTCGCTCGTTGGTGACGCGGATGAACCGGTCATTGGCTTCCGGCGCATATCTTGTTTCAATCTCCTTGCCTACATAGGCATCGCCTTTCTGTTTGATATTGGCTAATAGAGTATCGGCGATACGCTCCGCGCGATGCGAAAATATTTCCGTCATATACATCGATAGGAAATGGTCCAGACGCCAGTAACAATAAGCACCAAAAGCAAGTCCTAAGACGACTAATAATACCTCCGTACCAGGCGGTCAATCTGAAGCGAATCGAGCGGGTATTCATGCCTTCCTCTTCCGATAGCTTCTTTTGACAAATGATCAACGGGACGCCAAATAGGAGCATTTGAAGCCTAACAATACCCACCGGATCCCCATCGGCAAGGACAGAGGCGCACTCTCCACTCATTGGTCGCGAGCGGTATTAAACTGAGGGTCCCTCGGAGGCTGGTAGAAATCCTGATCTTGATCACTTTGGGTGCGAGGCGTAACCGCCGTACCCGGCATCTGCAAGCTCACGGGAGAATTGGGACCTCCAGTTGCCGTGCATCCAGTAGACAGCGATGCTAGGGATCCAGCCATCGCACAGAGGAGGAGTAAACGTATTGCTTTCATCATATGGCTTTCATTTCGATTGAACGTATCTTTCTAAACTGTCCATTAGCGGTGGTTTAATTTTCATCTTGTTCGCTAAGAGTATAGCCGGCACGCCGAACGGTATGGATTAGGTGTTGCTTGAATGGTTCGTCGATCTTTGCACGGAGCTGTCTGATATAGACATCCACAATGTTGGTCAGCCCTTCAAAGCTTTGATCCCAAACGTGCTCCATGATCATCGTTCGGGAGAGAACGCGTCCGGAATTAACCGCGAGATATTCCAGGAGGGAATATTCTTTGGCGGTTAACCTGATCGTGATACCATTTCTTTTAACCTGGTGATTGATCCGATCGATCTCCAATCCCGCGATGCGAAGGGAATTCGAGTGATTGACCTGCCCTCGTCTCAGCAAGGCTTTGATTCGGACCAGCAACTCCGCGAAGGCAAACGGCTTGGTGAGATAATCATCCGCTCCTGCTTCAAAGTTTCTCACTTTGTCGTCCACTGCATCACGGGCCGTCAGCACGATAATTGGCACAGTGGTATTATGGCGTCGCAGCCTCGAAATGAGCTCGGTTCCGCCCAGTTCGGGAAGCATCAGATCGACGATGAGAAGGTCATAAGGCGTTTCCAAAGCCATTGCCAGGCCAGTTCTGCCGTCTCGTGTTTCGTCGACCGCGAACCGTTCCGCTTTGAGTCCGAGGGTAACGAACCGCACAACTTTTTCTTCGTCTTCAACAAGCAAAAGTCGCATTTTTCTTGGATCCTCCAGGGTGCATCTGACTTACCAATGGACCGAAAAGTCCTCGTTTGCAGTGTCCCGTGCTTCAGAAGCCAAATCGACCCCCAACTGTTTAGTTAACGTGCAGACGCGCTCCGCAGCGCTCGCCGCGAGTCCACCGAGATAAAACCTGAGGCGTGCTGTCCGGGTTCGGCTGGGATTTTCGCTGGAACGGATCGCCAGATTGCGGGAGAGGTCGCTCAACCGCTCGCATTCCTTTAACAGCTGCAAGAGCATTTGGCCGACACCGATCGGTCGTCGCTCAATCTTGAACAAATTGGCAAGTTCTCCCCGCACTGTTCTCAGTCGATCGCCCGCCGATCGAAAAGCCGAGGCGGAGAGACCCGCCCCAAACTGGAATGAATCCTCCAATTGGCCGACCATTTCATTCACGGTAACGCATACACCTTCGATTTGTTCGAGGGCAGCGACCTCTTTGGTGGGTTCGTCCGGGCGAACAACCGGCAAGGCCTGCATAGCCTGAGCGATCTTCCGAACGGGAACCAGCGCACGCTGAACGAGGAATAGGCTGCCTAAGGTTGCGAAGGCCAGCCCCATCACCAGTCCAATCAACATGATGATCGCACTTTCGCGGAACACCGCCCTGATTGGTTGCTTCGGCGCTCCTACTTCGACGATGTAGTCGTTGTTTCCGAACGTCGAATGGGCGGTTGCGATCAGAAATCTGGCACCGTGCACCGGCCGTCGGACCACGGTTGTTGACATTGAGACCGAACTCGGTTCGCGGCGAAAATTTCCGGAAGTTACCATACGACTTCCTGGTTTCCCGGATGAACCGGAGACCGGACCGACGCTCGGATGCACAGAAATGAACGGAACGTTCGACCCTGGCCCGGACGACCTCTGACGAACGGGTAGTTGGCCCGTCGCGGCAAAAAGCCTACCGATCTCCTGAGCTCGGATTGACAATGCATTTTGCACACCAAGGGAGAGGCCGTAGTCAAGACACTTGTAGATGTAGGTCCCGAACGCCAGTCCCAGCACCAAGAAAACCCAGCCATACCACGCAGTAACTCTTACAACAATAGACGAGGTGCGCACGATTTCACTTCTTTCGTTGAGGCCGATCCGGCCGCGTCTCCTGATTCTCCGCTGCCAGCCTCACAGACTGCTGGAGCGAACAACGATTCCAGCATGCTGTCTGTGAGGGCCGTTCGTTTTCCGATCTACTGGGCATCCGATTCCGGACCAAAGGGCCATGGCCTATCGAAGCTTCTGGTTTCGGGGTTATATCTTCTGGGTTCAATTTGCATGACGTAGCCGCCATTCCGACCTCGCTTAGCGGTAGTGGGGGCTGTTGAGCAGCCGGTGGTTAAAAGAGGTGACACACTGGCGATTGATAATAGAAAGAGACAAAGTTGCTTTTTCATACGGTAAATGGTTGATGATTGAAAAATAATGACGAATGATCAGAACATAAATCCGCATCCAGTCGGCAATGGCACTCAGGACATTGAGGCTTTAAAAGGAAGCGCATATCTATAATCTTTGTAACCCATGAGAAGGTGGAATCAATGAACCCAACATTAAGATTTCCTAATGTCAGGTGGGAATCACTCCTTGATGATTTCACATTAGTCGTCGGCACTGCTGTCCGGGGCGCAAACAATCTAGCGGAGAGAATCTGAAAGCAGCCTGCCTCTTCGTTACATTGGCCATGTCGCTGTTTTGGACGGCCCAGCTTTCCCTGGGTGGAGAACACGACTGGTACGAGTGCCCAGTTGGACAAACGAAGCACCTGGATCTTAACAAAATTTCCCTGATTAGAGATGCTGTGATTGGACCTAATCTGCATACGCTGCAGTTCTATTCTTTCGGTTCGCACTTTTTACTGAGCGTGAGTGCTGCCGGATTCTCGGATCAGATGCTAGCACAACTTGGGTCGCTGCTGCTCCCCAAAAGTAATTGGGTGCGAGTCCCCGGTAAGAAGATTACTAATTTTGTCAACCTTGATTATGTCGTCGGCTACACTGCTGGTCAGGATCGAGGGTACAATTTAGTCCTAACCACTGGTGAGGACGTGATGGTGACCGCGAAAGACGATGCGGCAAATGCCAAGATCAAGGAATTCGGGTTTCGCTAGGTTAAATCAATCGGCGCCTTAGCGAGCTTCGCATCAGTTGGCTCACCCCAAAATTCCAGGGCAGCAATTAGTGAAAAAGTCGGACTTACGCTCAAAATCGGTCAAGAGACCTAAGAAAATAACGTATTTCGTCTGCCCATTTCTTCTCTCAAGCGACTGGCGATCTCTTCCGCGGTGGGACGATAATCGGCGCAGTGCTTTTGCCGACCCCGGTTTTGCCCCCGACAAGGAGATTTACCCGCCCGCGCTTGCGAACGGCCTCCTTCAGTTGCTTTAACTGGTCATTAAGGACTGAGGCAAACGCCAGCGGAAAGAACTCACCCGCGCAGGATAGGCAAAACGAGTCGCCTAATTTCGTGCAGCCTGACAGGCGACCCGCGCACGGCCCGGGTTGGTTACTTCTCATTCTAGGAAGCTGGCCTCATTAAAACGGTGCTACATGTCGCCCTTATCTCTTGGGGTACTCACTCGAATCCGTTGATCTCGACCAGTTATATGTTCAATGGTCCAACCTCCATTGCAACGAGGCACACGTCATCGCTAAACTGTCTGCCCGCAGAAAATTGCTGCACTTCTTCGATGACCTCATGACACAGTTGAAAAGCGGGCAATTCACGGCGCCTATTCACAGCTTCTAGCAGACGCCGATAGTCATATATGTCACCGCCGGGTCCCTCAACTTCAAATAACCCATCGGTGAAGAGAAGCAGTGTATCGCGCGGAGAGAGTTCACAATTACTGTTGGGATAAATCGCGCTCTCGAACAAACCGAGCGCCGGCCCATGCTTGCTACCGTTCAAAGGATACGTATCAGCGCGATCTCTCGTATAGTGGACGCGCAAAGGATTGGGATGACCCGCATTGGCGTAGCGCAGTTCGCCTTTCTCCAAATCCGCGTACAGATAAAAGGCCGAAGCAAAGATCGGACCTTCACTATATTCCAGTGTTGAGCGCAGTGCCCGATTTAGCCGGGAAAGCAACTCGCCCGGATCTCCCAAGTAATCTCGCAATTGACCCACCAGGGCACTAACGGTCGAGGCAACAAGTGCCGCACGCACTCCATGGCCCATCACGTCGCAGATGAAGACCCCTACACTGGTATCAGAGAGTTTTAAGACTTCGAAAAAGTCGCCGCTCACGCTCATCGAGGGTTGGTAAAAGTGGTAGAAGCGCACGGCACTCTCTTCCTTGGAAGCATGATATCGGAAGCGAGGATAGTGGTGCGGTAGCATTGCCTGCTGAAGTTCCCGGGCCATTTCCAGATCTTGCTCAAGGGCTTCGTTCTTTTCTCGCAATTCTTTTGCGAGCGCGGCTAGTTTCCCTTCAGCTCGCTTCTTCTCCGTGATGTCGCGCGAAAGACCAAAAGTGCCGATGATGTTACCGTTTGGATCTCGCAGCGGTAACTTTGAAGTGGAAACCCACGTCTCATGCCCATCGGGCCAGGTTTCCTTTTCCTCTATGTTGACCAGGGGCTGTCCCGTGCGCAGAATCTCCAGTTCATCGCGCAGCGCAGCCTGGGCATGCTCGGGAGCGAACAAATCGGCGTCGGTCTTGCCGAGCAGGTCCCTTGGATCTTCGAGGCCGAACAAGGCTGCCATGCCACGATTTACCGCAATAAAGCGGCTCTTCCCGTCCTTGAAGTATATGCTATCCGGGAGATTATCCATCAGCGTCTTTAGGAGAAAACGCTCGCGTGCGAGGGCATTCTCCATCTGGGAGCGCTCGCTCACGTCCCAGGAGACGCCGATCACTCGTATTGGCTTTCCCAGCTTGTCACAATACACTTTTGATCTGGCCCTGAGTCTGTGAACACTACCATCCGTTGGCCAAACCACGCAGAACTCTCCGTCATACTCCGCACACCTTTCAACTGCCTGCGCAAATTCTGTGGCTGCCTTTTGCCGGTTCTCAGCATGAATCATCTCAAGGAACTGCTCGTAGCGTCCGCTGAAGGTTGAAGGTGGCAGCCCAAAGAGTGCGTGCATCCGCTCGTCCCAATGCATGGAGTGATCGATCAGATCCCAATCCCAGGTACCCATGCGCGCCGAGCTAAGTGCAAGACAAAGCTGATCATTCTTGCGCGAAAGTTCCTCATTCGCAGTCCCGGAGTGTTCGCTCGTTGCAATGGGCAGTTGCTGCGGCTCGTTCATCGTTTAAGGGATTCTATCGCGCAAATGAATGAATTTGCCAATCACCATCGACAACGAGACGGCAAGCGGTTACAGCTGCTAAACGACGCGTAGAGGAGCCAACGGGGGGATATAAACCTCATTCAACGACCCTCCTAAAGAGCGATGAAACTTAAAAAACTTGAAGCGATAATCAAGCCTTTCAAATTGGCGGAAGTCAAAGAGGCGTTTTCCGATCTCGGTATCGAGGGAATGACCGTCACCGAGGTCAAAGGCTTTGGTCGGCAAAAAGGCCATACAGAGATTTACCGCGGGAGCGAGTACACCGTTGACTTTGTCCCAAAAGTCAAAATTGAAGCGGTTCTAGTTGAAGGCATGGTTGAAAGCGCAATTTCAGCTGTGATCAATGCAGTTAAAACCGGGAAAATCGGCGACGGTAAAATTTTTGTTTATCCGATCGAAGAGGCCATCCGTATCCGAACCGACGAAACGGCCGACAAAGCTATCTAAAACGCAGAAGCTTCAAATCAAAAGATTTGTCATTCCTTCCAACCTTCCCGCAAAATCCTCGACAAACTTCACTACAGACGGTCTGGTGAGGGAATGGCATGAATCGCCGACGCGTTGCTGCGGTTCTGGTAGCAGACGGGTTACCCGCAAATCTAGATAGCTAACATCGCTAAGATTCATTCTACACTACACTAGATATTAAGCCGCTTCGTCACTCTTATGCTCTCGGTTCAGGAGCCGGTATTCGTGTCGCACGGCGTTCAGGGTTGCTGAGAATTTTGCATCTTTTTCGGGGTAAATTCCGGGCCCACCGAATGATTTAAACGGGCCACCAGCAGAAGACGGGTGCGGCGAGTGTTGGTTTGGTGGAGAATCAACCGAACATGGTCAACCGCACTCCATTCGGATTGCTTTGCCTGCTGGGTCCTGCTTTCATCGACAAAGAGGTATGAATTCTGGCGAACTTTCCTCTGAAAATGATCGTTCTGCTCGGGACGGCGGCAGCAGCCGCCGCGAATTTCTTGGTCGGACGGTCCGTGGTGGAGCTCTGCTTGCCGCGGCGACGGTCTTCGGAAATGAGCTTCGATCGCCCGAAAATCAGGCAGAATCCCAGGCGGACGATTTAAGACGGAATCCGTCCTCAGATGCTAATGCGACAACCGCCGACCTTTTGGCGGAGAAACTTGCGGAGTGGGGCGTGTCGGTGGTTTTCGGACTTCCTGGAGATAAGATCGCGCACATTATGGACGCACTACGCCGGCGCGAAGACAAGATCCGGTTCGTCCTGGTTCGTCATGAAGAAGGCGCTGCTTTTATGGCCAGCGGTTACGCGAAGTTAACTGGTAAACTGGGCGTCTGCATCAGCACGGCGGGTCCAGGAGCGGTGCACCTGCTCAATGGGCTTTATGACGCGAAGTTTGATGGGGCCCCGGTTCTGGCAATCACCGGCGCGCCACCTCGGGCCTTACTGGGTACCCAATTTACCCAAGGGGTTGAAACGATTAGTCTGTACGACGACGTAACGAGTGGAGTCTACAATGAGGTAGTCACCGGTCCTTATCATTTGCTTTCAGTCGCCGACATGGCCCGACGCGCTGCGCTCGCGCGTCGAGGGGTCGCGCATCTCAGTTTTCCCATCGACGTACAAGCGAAGCGGCTTGCCGATGACGACGAATCTCTTGGCGCCGATGTCCAGCATGGCACAGCGTCAGGTTGGATACCGCAAATAGAAGTGCCTTCACCCGACGCAGTCCGCGCTGCTGCCGATTTGCTCAACGCTGGGCGTCGGACAACGCTTCTCGTCGGTCGGGGTGCACTTGAGGCAACGATCGAGGTGGAAGCCGTCGCGGCGCCGCGCTGCGCCGGTGGTCAAAGCGCTGCTAGGAAAGACGGTCATCGCCGACACCTCTCTGTACAGTACAGGTGGCGTCGGAGAGCTTGGAACGACGGCGTCCTCAGCAGCAATTCAGGGCTGCGACACTTTGCTAATCGCCGGCTCAACGATGCCGTGGCTGCACTATTATCCCAAGCCGGGACAGGCTCGCATTATCCAGACTGACCGTGACCCAACGCGCCTTGGGTTGCGTGTCGCAGTCGATGTATCAATCGTCGGCGATGTTCGTCGTACCCTGACGGACTTACTGCCCCTGCTTGAACCGCAAGGTGATCGTACTTTTTTTGAACAAATCCGAGCTAAGATGAGCGAATGGAATCAGGCGATGCGCCGCATGGAGACGAGTACAAAATTGCCGCTCCAACCGCAAGTTATAGCCCGACAGGTCTCAGAGCTTCTCGCTCCCGATGCCTTGGTCGCATTCGATTGCGGATCCAACACGTTCTTTGCGGCACGCCATATTTCCATGGTGCCAACGCAGAAACTTGCCATGGGCGGAAATCTCTCCACGATGGCGTGCGGACTTCCTTTTGTCACTGCAGCACAGATCGCTTATCCGAATCGGCAATGCGTCGCCATCGTGGGCGACGGGGGCTTCACTATGCTGATGGGCGAGTTTGCAACAGCTGTGAAATACAAGCTTCCAATAAAGGTGGTTATCCTAAAGAACGACCACTACTCACGAATCGTGAGTGAGGATAGCGCACTGGGTATTCCACCTTTCGGAACCGAGTTGCAACCTATTGACTTTGTTCGCTTTGCAGAAGCGTGCGGTGGTGTTGGTTTCAACTTGTGCGCGGGCCGAGGAAGTGCGTCCTGCCCTTGAAGCTGCTTGGCGGATCACTGACAGGCCCGCGCTGGTTGAGGCAACGGTCGATAACGACGCAAATGTGTCTCCACCAGATCAGTACCTTTATTCTTGAAAGGTGCGCCTCCCGCTGTCCCCCAGCACAGACATTACCAATCAATAGGAGGAATCTCCATTTCATCAGCACGTTTATTCCAGGATGAAAGTGGCCTGTTTGAACATGCTGATTCAAATACTCGCCTTTGGAAGGAGCAGAATCTGAATAGCTCGTCACTATGGGCATAACGTGGTTCGCATCAGACAGCCCGACATGCTGGAAGCCGATGCTACATTGATTCTTCGAACTATCACGCGATCGTCTCACAGGCCTCGGGCCACTAAGCCTTTAATCATCCGAATCCACTCACCGTCGCCGAGATCAGCGAATCCTGGAAGAGAACATCGTGCGGACGGATAGCGCTCGAAGGCCCTAGCAGCTTGTTTATCCCTCATTTTTCAAGCCCGGTTGCTCCTGCTTTTCCTCGTCAGCGTTCCAGTTAATATTCGCCTGACTCATGCGGTCGAGAACTGGGTCGGCGTGCCCTTTCCCAAAATAATCCCAGCCCCATTCAACAAAGGTTTCTATTTTAGCACGAGCTGTAGTGAGTAACGCAGCGTGTACTCCGAGCCACGCAGCAAAAGCGACCGGACCCTGCAGTTCATGGCGATGCTCACCGACTTCAGCCACTGCCGCGTTGCGCCCGATCATCGCCATGATTCCTTTGTCCAAGTAGCGGAAAGGCTCTTCCGGTTCTCCAGCTATCACAGCCGCAATATTTTTCGCGCACCACTTTCCCGACTGTTCCGCCACGGATGCAAGCTGTGGCAAAGACTTCCCGTCCGCGCCAGCGATGTTGGCAAAATCTCCTAGCGCGTAGACGCCCGGGAAATCCTTCACGCTAAAATCGGGTTGCACATCAATACGTCCACCATGGCCAGGAGCTACGCCTACATTGCTCGACAACAAGGACGCTTTCAGGCCTCCTGCCCAAATCACCGTCCGAGTCAGGATTTTAGTTCCATCGGAGAGCAACACATGGTCGGGAGCTACCTCCGTAGCACCGGTTCCCAGCCGGAGTTGCACGCCACGCTGCTTTAGCACGCTTGAAGCGTATTCTTGCGACTTCTGGGAAAAAGCACTCAGCACAGTATGTCCATGGTCGACCAAAAAGATTTGAGCTTTGCTCAGATCCAGATCTTTGTACAGATCTTTAAACATCCGCTGAGTCATACCTCCGAGCGTACCGGACAATTCCGCACCGGTGGGACCTCCTCCCACGATCACGAAATTCAACGCCCCTTTGGCGATGAGTGAAGGGTCGCGATCAGCCGACTCCAAGACCGCCAGTATGCGCGATCGGAGCAACTCGGCGTCGTGAAGTGAGTACAACGGGTACGTGTGCTTATCGGCTCCCGGCGTCCCAAAGAAATTCGCCTGTGACCCGGCTGCAAGTACCAGGTAGTCGCCTTGGTACTTTTGTCCCTCCGCAGTTTCAGCGGTTCGCGTCTTGGGATCAACTGCGACCACCTCGCCCAGTTTTACATCCACGTTGGAGTGGCGCTGGAGGACATTACGCAAGGAAAACGCTGCGTTGCCAGGCGCCAACACGGCGGTGGCCACTTGGTAGAGTAATGGCTGGAACTGCTGGAAGTTGTTCTTGTCGATCAACGTGATCCGAATATCGGGATGTGAAGCCAGTTTACGCGCACAATTCAGTCCGGCAAAACCGCCACCCACTATAACGACGTGCTTCATATGGGGTTCCTCTTGCGATGCGCTCGATCAGGATCCCTCGATGCTCATCGTCGATGTGGACGGTAACAGGTAGTGGCGGCCGACGACAACTTAATTCCTCTCGGACCTACTCGGAACTATCCTCCAAATCATTTCGTTACTTGGAAAATGGTAAAGTAGATCAAGGCGGCTGGACTCTGCCTCCGGCTCTCCTATCTGCTGCATTCCTCACGCGTATGGAGTTCGTCGGCTAAAGTGCATAATCGCCCCAATACCGCTGAATCTCCAAGGTTCGAACCAATCGCGCGCACTCTTCTAATGCCTCGCAGGTTGCATGATAACGTTCGACTAGCTCGAACACCCGCAAAGCCGGTTCGAGTGGCAGGTCCGCCAACATTTTGCGATCGCGAATTTGTTGGATCGCGTCATCCATTTCGCTCAAAGCGCCACTGACCGTCGGCAGCTGGAGCCGGCAATCGCCCTGTCGAAAGCACTCCGCCAAAGCATCCAGCATCTGCTTAAACTCAATTTCTAAACGTTCGGACTGCGGCTTCAGTATTTGCAGTATTTGTTCTGTGATTTCCGGCAACCTGTCTCGGCGAGAAAGTAAATGGCTGATCCGAGTTATTAACGTTTGTAGCGCGCGAACCAAGGCGACAAGCTTCGCCCTTTCTTCCTCCGAACATCCCGCCATTCGAATCTGACCAGCAGCCTGTCGAGCCTCCAGTGGTAGAATCGCCAGTTGCGCCTGAATCTTCTCTCGATGGGGATCTCCATTAAGCAACGCTTTGATCTGGGCAATAATCGCTAGGAGATTATCTCGCAGGACTCTTTGTGGCAATACCGGCCAAAGCAGTCTACCCAACACGGTCCCGATAAACATTCCGAACGCTATGCCCAGAAAGGTATCGATGATAGTCTGCGCCGCTACCGGCTTTTGAGGATTGAGTCCCACAAATGCGCTTATCGTTAAATAAGCAAGTTGTATCCAAAAGTTAATGCCCGAAATTCGCGCGGTAAGAAAGCCGAGCGTGAACAGAATGAGGAATAACGCCACATTCATGGCGGCATAGTCCGCTAGAAACGGCGTCGTGAGAATGACCAATGCCGCACAAGCGGCCAGCATCAGTGAGGCACAGAAAGCGGTCTGAAAAGCTCGTAAATCACCGGTGCCACCGACTCGCAAAAACGGCCGGCCCAGAATGGTTAGAAGCCACGCCATCAAAGGCATTGAAGCTGAACCAGGCGGATTGATCCATTTCAGCAAGACGATTGAAATGACCGCGGCTAAGCCGCCTTTTACCGCAACCCGCGCCCAAAACCAATCGATCACAGGTAAAAGGTCCCAGTGCTGTTTAGCCTCAGGCAGGGGCTGGCCGAAACGCGGTAAGTCATCCATTGCGCTGCGGATATTATTCAATTCATCGCATACGGTTCGTATGGCGGCGAAATGTCCGACAAAAGCAATTGCGGTTTGGAGCGGTGCAGATGCTGAAACACCGCGGTCCCGGATTTCATTAACCTTCTCCTGAAGAGCAGCAAATGCTTCACTCAGGCGACTGGAGCGCAATTTTTCGCCTGGAGAACGAGCCGTGGTCAAAATGTTAAACTCGTCGGAGATTGCGGCCAACAGCGATTCCGTTTCCTGCCGTATGTGATCGAGGAACCATGGCTCTACTCGATGCCGGCTTAGATAGAGTCCTGCGGGAAACAGGTTGGTCAGGGACACCAGGAACGCATTGTAGTTTGAGAGGCGGACGCTGAAGTAGGTGCTCTCTCGCGCTCCGGCTTGCAGCAGGCTTCTTAGAACGGATAATTGCTTGTCGAAAGTAGAGCGAATCTTTTCTGTCTCGCTGGGAGCAGTCGCCGGGTCGATGGATGCTTTCACGTGCGCCGATACGAGTTGTTTTACCGTTTTCAGTGCAGCACGCCCTGCTTCGACAAACTCTTCCCGCGCGTAACGGGGCCACAGCACGCTTGTTACCAGAAGCGAGCTCATGATTCCGACCAAAATCTCCTCTGATCGGTCGAGGCCGATCTGCCATGCTTGTGCAGGCTCGGTGACCCCACCGGTTGCGACAGTAAGCGTGGTGAGACCAAGCAAAAAATAGGCATAGGGAACCTGGCTTGCACCGAGTTGGCCAAACTTGTAGCTGGCAAGAGCGACGACCAGGAAAAGGACAGGAAGAAAGATCGCCGGCGTAGAAGTGTAATCGCCGACCAACCAGATGCCAACGAGGGCTCCTACAATCGTTCCGATCACTCGCATGATCGCTTTTACAGTGATGGAGCCCACGAACTGTGCGCTCATCAACACGAGAACAGTAAGGATCGCCCAGTTGTCATGCGGCAATCGCAGGACCTGAGCGCAAAACAAAGCGAGCAAACCCGCTAGACCCATTTTGATCCCATAGCGTAGCCTTAAGTCACCAAAGGGATCCTGAAGCATCCAATGCCTCTTGGTCACAACGGGAACGGCTTCTGTTCGAGCAACCATACGCGGATTGAGGGGTGTACCGACCTCCCTCTCCAATTCACATTAAAGTAAAAGCTTCGAAAGGTAAGGGAGCTGCAACCAAAATCGTCCTGGCCAACAGGGCCGATCCACAGTCTGAAATCCGCAAATCGCAATCGAACCCAAGGAGCGAAAATGAAAGCGATTTGCAACTTCTTGACTTTCTGAACAAAGGACTGGAACAGGATCCGGCGGTAATGAATTGGATTCCGACGGATTTGAAGCCGCTCGCCGCATCCGTCAAGCCGCACAACGAACCAGCCGGCACATCCTAATCGCGGTAACGACCGCTCGCGAGATGATTGGCGATCGCTGCCTCACCGCGAATGGAGAGTATTTTCCAAACCTCTGCAAAAATTCAAGTCAAGGTACTCGCGCTGCTAAAACGAAATCTCCGTACCTCAGAACGGAAGCGGCGTTGCTAAGAGTCTGGCAGAAGTTTAATCCGACCTCTCAGGGTTCCCTGCTTTCCGGCAGGTTTTTAACGTTTCAATGAGCTTAGCTAATTCCTTCTCCACAGACACGACAAGGTCGGCAGCATCACTAGGCCTATCTTTTGCTTTCGAGAGCATCGAGCACCTCAAGCCCGTTGGCGACGACATCGGCGCTGTAGCCAAGATTGCGCAAATTACCCAAAGCGACCTCCTGATTCACCACATTATCTTCGGCCAATAAGACGCGCTCGCTTCGTGGCTTCGGAAAGTCGTCGGACCTGATAAATGGCTCAGCCTGGCAGGTTGCACCTGTACTTGTAGATCGAGCCAGCACTTGGACCAGGCAATCTAAAAGGGCGGATTGACGCACGGGTTTGATACAGCAAGCGGCGATGTTGACAGCTTTCAACTCGCTGGCGTCAAATGACCTCCCAAACGGAATCAACAGAATGAGCCTCGTGAAGCCGAGTTGTGGGTCGGCATTCATTTTTCGAATGAGGGCTAAGCCATCCAGAACGGGCATTTGCAAGTCGATAATTGCCATCGAGTAAGGAGCCTCTTCAACCACGGCCTGGCGCAAGATGGCCAAGGCTTCTTTGCCATTGCTGGCGCAGCCACTGCGCAGTTGCCAATCGACGATTTGCTTGTGAAGAAAGAGCCGACTAGTGTCGTTGTCATCGACAATGAGTACACGCGAGTCGCCGAATTCGGGCACAAATTGAGGGCTCGTTTTGGCGGCGATCTGCCGAGCAATCCTCATGGTGACCCAGAACTTTGAACCTTGGGCCGGTACACTTTCCACACCAATATTGCCATTCATGGCTTCTGCCAGGCGCTTGCAAATGGCCAATCCCAACCCTGTGCCGCCGAACTTCCGAGAAGTCGAGCTACGGGCAGTGATGTCGTAATTCATCTCGATGATGGAGGTCGTTCGAATCGATTCATCACGTTGAAGCGTCCATCCGCTGGCATTTGACGACATCCCTCCGCTGGCTTCTCAGATTGCGGGACCAAAATCTCGACGATCAGTCTAGTTGATCAAAACCGCCAATGGTTCAAATCCAAGGTCTGGACGACGATGAGCGAAACTTCGCGCGACATCGCTTTTTGTGCGCATGGGATTCTGCAACCGGAGGTCTTTGTCGTGGAAGATGCGCGAGCCGACATTCGGTTCGCCGCGAACGGTTACGAAACCTCTCAAGCCATTCGCCTAATGGAAAAGCGGTCGGCGTCACCGTGCCCGTGGAGGTCGCCGATCCACGCTCGCTCAGCTTAACTGCTTGACTTAATGCAAGTTGCGGAGCTTTACTTGGTCATCGATCTCTCGGCTCAAAAGTTCCAGGAATTCTGTACGGTCTTGAACCAGTTCGCCTTGCCTAGAGCAATTTTGGATTACGAACGTCATTCATTTGTGGCGTGGAACTCGAAATTTCTTGAGCTAACGGGCTTTTCCGAAGACGAAATGAAATCATCTAGGTTGGATGAATTGCTGACCTTTGGGGAGTCTTGGTTTTCACTCTCAGAAAAAAGCGAAGGACAGACGGTCGAATATGTGGCCTGCGCCGCAAGGCGCCCTTTTGGCACCGATCCCGCGCCGGGATTTGCCGTCAGGTCGCATGGCAAAATCGGCTACCTGATGCTTGATGCTTTCGACTCGCCGGCAGCGCAATTTGAGAAGGGCCGGAGCGCAGGCCGAGAGGAAGAACGAAACCGAGTCATCAGAACCTTCCATGAGGAGGTTTCTTCTTCGATAATCGCAGCCCTCTTTCTGATTGAAACGGTCAAAAGCGAACTAGAAGATGCGGGATTGCCGCAAGCCGAGGCCCTTTCAAAGGCATCAGACATTCTCGCAGAAACCACCGAGAAAATAGCGGATGTGATTGGAGAAGCAGACCGAAATTCAGAATAACTCGTAAGCTCGAACCGCCGCTTATTTGTCGAGCACAGTCAGGATCGTCTCTTTTAACTTGGCTGGAGTGAACGGCTTCGGCAAGCAGGCCTGGAAACCAGCATTCAGGAGGCGCGCGCGATCTGCGTGCCTGAGTAAGGCGCTCATGGCGATAACCGGTACACTACCTCTGGCATCCGATTGAAGGGCTCGAATTTCACGCAGCAACTCGAAGCCGTCCATTCCCGGCATATTAATGTCGGACAACACCAAATTCGGAAAGTTATTTTTTATTGCGTCGAGGCCTTCAGACGCATTCCTCGCCAACAGGACATTTGCACCCAAGTAATCCAAGAATAGCCCCAAATATCTTCGCGCGTCGTCATGATCTTCCACAACGACAATCGTGAGATCACTGAAAGGGTTGGGAGGTATGTGGCTGGACAAATGTTGGGCTTTACGAGGACTTGCGGTTGCTTGGTTCGCATCGGCCACATTCAACGGTCTGTTGCCGCGTCCGGATAAATTGCCTATTTGTCCGATATTCTGGGCTCACTAACGTCCGAGAATTGGAAACGCTGAGCGGTGTAGACCTTGGACGGGGGACTCTCTTGGATCAACAAAGCCGAAAGCCGATCGGCCGAGCGGTGCCTGTTAGGTCGGCGCCATGCCGGCTCAAGAACACATTAGTGAGTGCACGCAAATCGCACGGTGCTGCGCGTGCCGAGCCCACAGAGCAAGAAAACGCCGTATTTGGCACGCTCTGGCCGAATCGCGCCGCCTCAAATTGATTTCCGAAGGCCGCCTGCCCAACCCTTGGGAACGCTCAGTGATCAGATTGCCATTTCATGCTACATGTCGAGCAGTTCAAGCTCGTTACTGAGGCCATGTTCAAGTATGTCATGGGGCCGCCGCCCCGACCCACCAGTGCCGTCAACATGATCCGTCCCGACGGAACCCAGCCCGCGCCGATGGGCTACACCGGCGAGGCGCTTAACATCCCGTGGGGCTTGAACGTGGACGGCAATGATGATGTCTGGGTCGGCTGTATGTGGGGCCGTTCCGTGACGCTGTTGGCCGGGGACAACACTGTCGGCCATCCCGCCGGCACGAAGACCGGCGATGTCATCCATGTGTTCAAGAGCGGCAGCATCCAGATGGTCACCGACGCGTCCATTGACCCCGCGGGCAACGTTTGGGCCGCGAACAACTGGAACAGTCTCGAAGCGGCAGCTGGCGCGGATCCGTCTCGTCCCACCTCAACTTGGGGCGGCGGGTCAGGCATCACCGTCACCACGGCAGAGCTTTTCCCATATGAAGGTAGGCGCCGTTCGGACCGTCCTCGCCGATCGTCGCCAACTCGACGCTCGTCTTGGCACCATCTTCGATTTCCATCGGCGCACCTTCGCCGCCGAGCTCTGTTTTCACCCAACCCGGATGCGCTGCGTTCACTTTAATTTTTGTGTCCTTAAGCTCGTAGGCCAACTGCACCGTAAAGGCGTTTACCGCCGCCTTGGAAACGTTGTAAGCCGGCACGTGGTAGCCGTAGATAGGCGAACCAGGAGTCGAGTGATGCGTCATCGAACCAAGGATTGCTCGAGAGATTCACGATTCGCCCGGCATCGCTTTTGCGCAGCAGAGGCAGAAAAGCCTGAGTGGTCGCGATGAGGCCAAAAAAGTTCGTTTCAAATGTTTTCCGCCATACGTCGAGAGGCTCTTCGCTGACCGATTTGTCCGCCCCATGAAGCATCACTCCGGCGTTGTTGATCAGGATGTCGAGCCGCCCATGCTCGTGCTCCACCGAGGCCACGGCCTTCTGGATGCTGTCACTGTTGTCCACGTCGATTACCAGGCCGTACGCGTCGATGCCTTCTTTGCGTAGCTCTTCCGCGGCTCCGTTACTCTTCTTCTCGTCACGTGCACCGACAAGAACAGTGATCCCTTCTTTTCCCAGCTGACGTGCCGTTTCCAAACCGATGCCTTTGTTGGCGCCGGTGATTAATGCAATTCGTTTGTTGTTCATCTTAGTTTTGTTGTGAATTATTCCTAGAGGGATAGCCGCGAATCAACGACTCAAGAGATTCTCCGCTCTTCTCGGTCTGGCCTATAAAACGGATCCAATCTCTGCAGCTGCTTTGGTGATGCCCGGTCACTGGAGAATACCAGAAAATTCCGCAATCCGCCGGAGTTCCTGCTCAGCAGCGAAGGCCGCTGGTCGGCAGCTTCAGCCGCAACTCCCACCTATAACATGTGTTTGATTAGTTGTATGAACTTCAAATCTCTCCTCCGAGCCGGCCCGACAATCCTGTTTTGTGCCACCTTGTCCACCGGGCTCATTGCCAACGCAGCCTCTCCCGACGCAACCCCGGCTGCCAGCGCAACCACGAAACACAAAGTTTCTTTGGACAGTGTCAAAGCCGCCAGGCTAACTCGGTTAAAGAAACAAGTTGAGCTGACCCCTGATCAGGAGGCAAAAGCCAAACCGATCATCGATCAATATGTTGATGACCGGCATGCGACCAACGGCGATCGGACGAAGCTGCCTGCCCTTAAAGCCAAATTCGATAGCGATATCAATGCGATTCTGACTCCGGAGCAGCAAAAGAAGCTGGCTGCGGCCCAGAGCGCCACCATGGAAAAGTTAAAGGCCGCACGAGCGGCTAAAGCTGCGGCGGCAGCTTCTGCCTCACCCGCTCCAGCCAAAAGCAACTGAGCGGCGTTTTCAGCGTTCGGCGTTCGGCGTTCGGCGTTCGGCGTTCAGCGTTCAGCGTTCAACGTTCAGCGTTCAACGTTCAGCGTGACGGCGTGACGGCGTACGATGAATCGCTCGTGCCGGTTGAAAGGCGAAGACCATCCGCCATCCGGAACATGCCGCTGGTTGAAGGGTTGAAGCGGAAACCGGCTCCCTAAGTTTCAGTGCGGAACGTGATGTGGGTCATCGCTCGGACCTACGCTGAACGCTGAACGCTGAACGCTGAACGCTGAACGCTGAACGTTGAACTCTGAACGCCACACGTTTCTCCCGCTACCGCATTCCGGCGGACTTTTTGTCGGCCTCGATGGGCGCAGGCGCGGTCGCGGTCGGCTTCAACTCCGACCTGCGCAAAGTGGTCGCCAGGCCAAACGCGATGGAGATGATGACGCCGCCGGCTAGAAAAGGGGTATTCCCGTACTGAGCATTTGGACGGGTATGGTCGCCGGAGAGCAGAAATCCGGCGAGTACCGGACCAAAGACGCGCCCCAAACTGCCGGCTGATTGGACCACTCCAAGCACGCGTCCTTGGAGTGCGGCGCTGGCGCCTTTTGAAGCGATCGCGTTGATGGTCGGTTGGGACAAACTGTTGCCAACGGCAAGACCGGCCGTGAATAACAGGAAGAGAGGAACGGATCCGGCTAGCGGCATAATCATCATGCTGATCGCCATGATGGCAAAACCGGCGATGGCCAGGTTGACGTCTCCGAAGCGCTTTACGAGTCTGCCGATTCCCCCTCCCTGGATCGCGGCGCCAATTAATCCGACCATCACAAAGATAAAGCTGATCTGGCTCTGATTGAGCGCGAATCGTCGATGACTCACCTGGGGAAAGATCACCGTCACGATCGCGAACCCGGCGATCCCGACAAAATAAATCACCGTAATGACTCCAAGACGCCAACTCCCGGCTTCCTCGAAGGTCTGTTTCAAATTGACCGGACCACGTTGCCGTGCAGCGTGCCGGTCTGGTTCCGGAAGGACGATCCACATCAGCACCGCGTTGGAGATCGACAGTATGGCCGCGAACCAAAACGGGGCGATGACAGACCATTGACTTAAGATCCCGCCAATCGCAGGACCAAGAACGAACCCAATTCCAAACGCGGCGCCAATCAGCCCGATCCGTTTTGAGCGATTCTCGGGAGGTGTGATATCCGCGATGTACGCCGAGGCAGTTCCAACGCTGGCACCCGCGACGCCGGCCAGAATTCGCGCCAAAAATAACATCGCCAGCGAAGTGGCATTGGCCATTAGAATGTACCCCGTGGCAGACCCAATCAGGCTGCAGAGCAGGACCGGCTTGCGTCCGTACCGATCGGAAAACCATCCCAGCACCGGCGAGGCCAGAAACTGCATGAAAGAATAGGAGGCCAGAAGGATTCCGATTTGCCATTCGGACGCCTGGAAACGCATCGCGTACAAAGGCAGAATCGGGATGATCATCCCGAACCCGATCAGATCAATAAAGACAATCGACAGTATACTGGCTAGCGGTGATTTCTTCATGCTCTCGAAACTTCTCCTGACCCCGCACTCAACGGCTGATAAGTGATTGATGACCCTTTCATTCCAGTGACCCTTTTGTAACCCCCAATTGAAGATGGACCTTCAGATCGTGCCAAACTTCTTCCCCAGGAATATCTCCGTTCAACAACTGCCGGTAGACTTGGATTAAGTGGCACGCTTCCGCACGATTCTCACTTAGAAATTCAACTCTGAACCGCTGCAAGCCAGCCGCAAGCAATGCTTGAACGTACCGAGCGCCGGATTGTGCGCGGGCGTTGAATACCGTATTGCGGCAACCCACATCCGCTTTGACCAAATGCTCGGAACCGACCCGGTCGCGTAACTTCACCTCGTGCCGGTCGCAGGGCCGGCCACAGTTTGTGTAGTCGGTACCCTCCGAAAGAAATGCCGCAAACACACAATGCTCCATATGAAACATCGGCATGTGCTGGTGGATCGTCAGCTCAAATCGATTTGCCGGCTCATAGCGGAGCAGCGAAAGCACTTCCTTGATATTCAAATCGTAAGAGATAGTCAGTTGATCAAGACCGCGTTGAAGAAAAAAGCCTGCCGTTAAGGGATTGGCAACATTCAGTGAAAAGTCTCCATGCAATCGGAACCGCTTGCCTCGAAAAAAGGAGATCGAGCCAAGATTCCGTATCAGGACGCCATAGGGTCGGGCGTTTTCAATCAGCCGGAAAAAACCCTGTTCGCCCGATTTCTGGATGCGCGGGGTCGCCAAAAAAGCGTGGGCGCGATCGCCAATGCGTTCAACCGCCTGCGGGTAGAGCCGGACATCCTCAAAATCGACGTAGATCGTCTCAATTTCTTGTTCCAAAGCGGCCTCGATCTGATCGAAGGTTCGGCACAGAGTGATCAATTCGCGCGAAGGTGTCCTGCAGATCGGAGCCTCGACCAGGAGTTCCGACAGAACCGATCCGGACGAGTTTCGATGCGCACCATTCAACGTTTGGGGTTCCTCCGGATTCGTGAGGTGAGAGGAAGAGGACGCCCCTGGTCGCTTGCCTCGCAGGGAGCCATCGCCCCCCTTTTCGGCATTCAACCTGGCGATCGCCTCCCGACGCAAACGGTTAATGAAACCGATCGGAATAAAAACATCCTCCTCGATCTTGATCTTGAGATTTCGCAGCACGTAACGAGTCTCCCCCAGGCGGCTAAGCTGCTCTCGCAAAACGGCGCCGCTTAACGCCGAAGTTCTCGCCGGTTTGAGATCAATTTCGGAAACCGCTTCGACGGCGTGATCATCTGCAATCACACGCAAGCGGAGTGGCCCGCCTTTTGCGCCTGATACTTCCATATCAAGCGGCTTTCGAACGGGGTCACGCTCACGCGCGAAAGTCTGTCGTAACTGCCGGTTGAGAGCCGGGTCATCGGTTTTCCACAATCGGTCGCCCACTCGCACCCGGTGAAAATCGATTTGACCGTTTCGAAAATAGAATCGCCGCAGTCGCACCTCGTAGACCCGGCCGCCTTGCTCCTGCTCGGTGTCAGCCCCGGCGTCAAAAACTACGCCATCTCCAGCTTTGACCTCGACAGCCGAATCCACCTCGACAAAGTCTTTGCCGATTTTCTGGATGAACCCGATAAAAGCTCCGCGCTTCTTGCCGCATCGTCCGTTGACCAGTCGCTGATGATTGACCCCGTGCAGCCAACCGGAAAACAAGCCGCGTGAAAAAGTCATTTCCAGACTGTACAAATCTTCCTCCGGGATTCGGCCGGCCTTATTTTCCAGCCCGATTGCGGCCACTGCGCGATCGATCGCATCGCGATAGACTCGGGTCACCGCGGCCACGTATTCAGGAGATTTCAAGCGTCCCTCGATTTTGAAACTCGCTACCCCGAGGCGAATCAGTTCCGGGATCTCCTCGATGCCTGCGAGATCCTGAGGAGAGAGGAGGAACCTTTTGTCGCCAAGATCCTTAGGTAGGCCGTCCACCAGCATCTGGTAAGGCAGACGGCACGCTTGAGCGCATTCTCCCCGATTCGCGCTTCGCTGGCCCAGCGACTCGCTGGTCAAACACTGACCCGAGTACGCAACGCAAAGCGCGCCATGGACGAAAACCTCGACAGGGAATTCGGCGGTCGGAAAGCGCTTCAACTCTCGCATCGAAAGTTCGCGAGCGAGCACCGCTCGAGTAATGCCTAATTCTCTGGCCAGCTCCAGACCCTCTGGAGAGGTGATGGTCATTTGGGTGGAAGCGTGCAATTCCAGTTTCGGAGCAACTTCGCGAGCGAGCCGTGCCAGACCGGGATCCTGCACGATAATTGCATCGACGCCTGCATCGGCCAAACGGATCAGCACTTCTTCTGCTTCGGGGAGTTCGTTGGTGAATATCAGCGTATTAAAGGTGACAAAGCCACGGACCCCATAGCGCTGAAGGTATCCCATGATCTCCGGCAACTCTTCCGAACGGAAGTTATCGGCCCGCATCCGCGCGTTAAATCGTTCGAGACCGAAATAAATCGCGGTGGCACCATTTGCGACGGCCGCACGCAGGCATTCCCAATTGCCTGCGGGACTGAGCAATTCCGGCCGTCGGTTCATTCGGCTATCCTAGCGCGAATCCGGCCAGGAGCAAAGGGATGGCGCAGGGGGAAACGTATCGGCGTATCGGCGATGGGAGCAACGTCCTGATTCCGTGGCTAAGGACGGCGTGGCAGGTAGGGTGAGGCTCCGTCCGAACCGGCGCTTCCCGCATTGCCCTGCCTTGTGACGTCACCCCGCCAGTGAGGAAACCCCGGCTCTCGGCGCTGGGCAAAGCGAGACGCTTCGCATACTAACAGTGGACTTATGAACACTCCATGTTTTGTTTCTAAGCGCCGTGCGTTTTCGCCCAACTGCAGCAATCTGGTTTATCGTCTTGGCACCGTTCTTAACGTTTTTCGCGTTGGCAGGCGGGTGGGTCTGGGGGCTTTACATCTTGTTCGCCTCTCACGTTTTGCTGGTGAGCATCACCTTTGTCCCATCGCTGCAGGGGTTCGGACCCGTCCTCACGAAATATTTAACCAGCGCCAAAACGGCCTGGCTAACCATCGACGACGGACCTGACCCTGACACCACACCGCAAGTTCTTGCGCTCCTGGAAAAATACCGCGCCCGCGCGACATTTTTTTTGATCGGTGCCAAAGCGGCTAACCATCCGGAGCTTACCCGGATGATCGTGGATGCAGGCCATACCATCGGAAATCATACTCAGACCCATCCAAAATTCAGCTTCTGGCGACTCGGCCCGAGAGCTCTCGCGCGGGAAATCGACGAATTCGAGGCCACCCTCTCCTCGATTGGTATGGCCGCTCCGATCTGGTTTCGCGCCCCGGCCGGGTTGAAGAATCCGTTTCTGCATCCGATTCTGGCCGCTCGTGGTCTGCAACTGGTCGGCTGGAGCGCCAGGGCCTTTGATACCCAGATCAATGATTCCAGCATCATCGTTGAGCGGATCAAACGATCGATCGTTTCCGGCGCCATCATCTTGTTTCACGAAGGCCGTCAGCCCAAAGTCTGCCTCCAGGCCTTGGATCAGTTGTTGCAAGAGCTTACCGTAGAAAAATTCAGCCTGGTTCTTCCCAAGCCTAAGGAGTTGCTGGCCGGGCGGCGCTCAGCCTCTTTGGAAACCCCTTGAATGCACTCACGTCCGAGCGAGACTTTATCACCCATGGATCAGTACTACGTTCTACTCGCGGAGGCGTTGCGGGATCGGCTGGCCGTGATCGCCGATCATCAGCTTCGAGATCAGAATCCAACCGCTCACTTGACGAGACTGCAGCAGGCATCCGAACGAATTGAAGAACTCAGAAGTCGATTGCCGGCCGACACCGATCCGATGCTGATTCACTATCTCGGCCGGATGAGCCTGAGTAAGGCGCTCGAATTTGTTCAAGAGCGTTATCTCCGTTAGGTTGACCGTCCGATGCAAATCGCCGTGCTCGCGGACATCCACGGTAATCTGCCGGCTTTGGAAGCGGTGGCAGCCGACGTCGATCGACTCCATCCTGACCTCGTCTTCGTGGCCGGAGACTTTCAGAACCGTGGACCTAACCCACGGGAAGTGACGGAATTTGTGGCAAAATCCGGCTGGACGCTTCTGCGAGGAAACCACGAAGATTATGTGATCCGGCAGAGCCTGCAATCACGAACCATCGATTTCGCCGATTACTACAATTGGCTGCCGGCCCGGTGGACTGCCGACTTGACCAGCGATTTTGTCGAAGCAATCAAACAGTTGCCCATTGCGACAACGTTGATCGGCCCGGACAAGCTTTCAATCACCATCGCTCACGGTTCCCCGAGATCGAACAACGAAGGATTTTTCCCTACTACGACCGAAGCAAAGGCCAGAGAAATGATCGGCAACGATCCTCCCGCCCTGCTCTGCGTTGGCCATTCT
This sequence comes from uncultured Verrucomicrobiae bacterium, assembly GCA_963793135.1. Classification (GTDB taxonomy): domain Bacteria; phylum Verrucomicrobiota; class Verrucomicrobiia; order Chthoniobacterales; family JAFAMB01; genus JAFAMB01. The sequence continues at coordinate 78,880 of CAWBYX010000008.1, read as the reverse complement.
CACCTCCCTTTTGTCCGGCAGGTCAATACCACGCTCTTAGTCAATGTCGGAGCCGTCGGATTTCCCTTCGATGGCGATCGACGCGCGAGTTTCGCACTGATTACCTGGGGCCGGGATCAATGGGAAGTCGAGATTCGGCGGATCGAGTACGCCGTGGAGAAGGTCCTCGAGGAATTTGAGAGAGTGAACTTCTATCAGGGGGCCGGTCCCCTCTCCCATTTGATTCGCCGTGAGCTGGAATCAGCCCGTCCGCATCTCACGCCGTTTGAATACCTGTTCGGAACGCGCCTCCGAGAAGGCAAATTCTCGATCCATGGGGCTGTTGAAGCCTACATGGAGATGTCCCAGGCAGAGATCGAAGAACAGTTCTTTCGAGTATTTAGAAAGTAGCCTCCCGGCGCAGGTAGGGTGAGGCTCCGTCCGAACCGGGGCTTCCCGCGTCACCTGCGTCTGAGACGTGACCCCCGATAATCAGTCGTTCGAGATGATCACGATCCGCGCATCTCGAATTGGAATCGAAACACGGAAATGCGCCACGCGGATGGAATAAATCCGAGCCTGAATTTGTGGGGGTTCAGTCGTCAAGCGAGGTCGAGCGGGAAGCCCCGGTTCGGACGGAGCCTCACCCTACCCACCGGCCCTTGGGTCGCAAAAAACGACCAAAGCTTACCGCGAATACAGCTCGACCACGAGTTGTTCGTTGACCACCGGAGCAATCTCTTCGCGCGAAGGGATTCGCATCATTTTCCCTTGAAATTGGTCCTTATCCGCCACCAGCCAATCCGGAACGGGCTGGATTTGAGTCAACTCAAGATTTCGAGTGACCAGTCGCCGGGAACCTGGCCTCTCTTTGATGGCAACGGCATCCCCCGGCTTCAAATTATAAGACGAGACATTTACCTTGCGACTATTCACCGTCACATGACCATGAGAGACCAACTGACGGGCGGAGCTCCTTGAATTGGCAAACCCGAGACGGTAGACCACGTTGTCGAGCCTGGTTTCCAGCATTTGCAGCAAGGTCTCGCCAGTGACGCCACGCTTACGAAGAGCGGTTTCAAAATAACGGCGGAACTGCCGTTCCATCAGACCGTACATATGTCGCAGTTTTTGTTTCTCGCCGAGCGCAATCGCGTACTCTGATTGCTTGCGGCGGGAACCTTTTGGTCCGTGCATTCCGGGCGGGTAGTTCTTCCTTTCCAGCGCTTTGCTCGGACCGAAGAGAGCAATTCCGTAACGACGGCTGATTTTCGATTTTGGACCAGTGTAACGAGCCATGATTAAATTCTTTCTTTCGAATCAGACGCGGCGTTGTTTAGGCGGACGGCAACCGTTATGAGGAACAGGGGTGACGTCCCGAATGACCGAAATGTCGAGGCCAATGGCCTGAATCGCGCGAACGGCGGATTCGCGTCCGGCGCCGGGGCCTTTGACCAACACTTCAACCTCCTTCAGGCCATGTCCCATGGCTTGCCGGCAAGCGTCCTGGGCCACCAACTGAGCAGCGTAAGCCGTGCTTTTACGGGATCCCTTGAAACCGACTTTCCCCGCACTGGACCAACCAATGACATTGCCCGTCAGATCGGTGATCGAAACGATCGTATTGTTAAAGGTCGCGAGGATATGAGCAACTCCTGCGGAAACGTTTTTACTCCCTTTTGCTTTAACGATCTTCGGCTTCTCAGCATCTCCCCCGTCTAGTGATAGGCTCACTTTGGGCGGGCCTTCACCGGGCGCGCTCTCCTTCTTGGTCTTCGGCTTAGTGGTGCGTATCGCCTTGGCGGGATCAGCCGCCGGCGCTGCGACCCCCGGAGTGGCTGGAGCGGGCGCAGGAGTTACAGGTGCCGGTGCGTCCGAAGAAGTCGCCGGTGGAGCGGCGGATCCGGATTCATTTTTGGGCGCCGGTGCGGGTGTGGGTGTTTCGTTGGGCATTCCTTGGTTCCCCAGGATTAGACTTTACCTGCCTTAGCGTCTTTGTTTCTCTGCACGCCGACTGTCTTGCGAGGACCTTTCCGGGTGCGAGCGTTCGTTGAAGTTCTTTGGCCACGCACCGGAAGCCCACGAATGTGGCGGGTTCCTCGATAGCATCGAATCGCCTGCAAACGCTTCAGGTTCCCCTGAATATCCCGACGCAGATCGCCTTCGATCAGTAATCCACTCGCATTAATGGCGTGCACAATTTCGCCCAACTGTTCCGGCGTCAGGCTTTTGGCGCGCACGTTGGGGTCGATGTTCGCGTTTTCAAGGATCTTCTTGGCGGTTTTGGGCCCGATGCCATAAATGTAAGGCAACGAAGCTTCGATCCGTTTATCTCCAGGTATATCTACTCCAAGTAATCGAGGCATATCCAATTAATGGGACTGGCCCATAGTGTATTCAGTGGGGACCGGATAATCCATGCGGCTTAACCCTGTCGCTGTTTGTGCCGTGGATTTTTACAAACCACACGGACCACATTCTTTCTTTTTATAATTCTGCAGCTCTCACAGAGCCGCTTTACAGAAGGTCGCACTTTCATCAAAAATCGTCCTCAGGGGACAAAAAAACGCAACCCGAGGAGCTACTCTCTCAGGAGCGTTTCTCTTTCAAAACAAACTTACCTTTGCCGGAAGGTTATTCGCCCTTTCGTCAGGTCGTAAGGTGACACCTCTACCATAACTTTATCTCCTGGCAAGATCCGAATGAAATGCAATCGCATTTTCCCGGAGACATGCGCCAGAATCCGATGTCCGTTGGGCAACTCCACTTGGAACAACGTATTTGGCAGGCACTCGGCTACCTTACCCTCAACTTCGATGACGTCTCTTCGCGCCATGTCAATATTTCCGGTTCACCTTTCGTCACCAAAACAGTGTGTTCAAAGTGCGCGGAAGGCAAATGATCTGCCGTGACAACGGTCCAGTCGTCATCCAGGACCTTGACCGCCGCGCGGCCCATATTGACCATCGGTTCGATTGCCAGAGTCATTCCAGCCCTTAGCTTGGCCGTAGCACCAGGGGTTCGATAATTCGGGATCTGCGGTTCCTCGTGCAGGTGCCGTCCGACGCCGTGACCCACGAACTCTTTGACCACGCTGAATCCACTGGATTCCACTTCATCCTGGATCGCGGCGCAGACCTCGTTCAGCCGCCGGCCTTCGCGGACTTTTCCGATGCCTTTCTTCAGCGCGTCTTCGGTCACACTCAGCAGTCGCTGCACATCTTCGCTCACTAATCCGATCGGGATGGTGGCTGCCGTGTCCCCGACGAATCCGTCCAAGACAACGCCGATATCCAGTTTCACGACATCCCCGTATTGTATCCGTCGGGAGCCACCGATTCCGTGAACCACTTCTTCGTTCACCGAAATGCAGATATGACCCGGAAACCGCCTGTACCCCAGGAAAGCGCTCCGGCAGCCGGCATCTTCCATCAGCTTCGCACCGGCCTGATCCACCTCTTTGGTGGTGATCCCCGGGCAGAGCATCGCCGAAAGTTCCTTCAAGATCGCGCTCGCCAACTTGCAAGCGGCACGCATCTTTTCGATTTCCTGCGGTGTCTTAATTGGGATCACGAAGAACGATAAGCCTCTTCACCCTTGCCAACTATCGCTGGTTTACAAAAATGGAGACGGCCACGCCCGCGACAGCCAACAGAGCGAAGGCGAGCCACATCCACAAAAGAACCCCTTCTTTCACGACTTTACCCGTTCCTCCAACTGCCCGCTCAAAGCGGCCTCGGATCCGTCCTTTGCGCAAGAAACCGTCGTAATGCCGCTGGATAAGGTGTGTCTCGACCTGCCGCATCGTGTCCAGGAGAACGCCGACAATGATCAGAAGGCTCGTTCCGCCAAAAAAACGCGCAGTCATCCGCGGGACTCCAAGCCAGGTGATCATCGTCTCCGGGATCACCGCGATGACTGTCAGGAAGAGTGCGCCGGCGAAAGTCAGGCGAGTCAAAGTATACTCCAGAAATTCTGCGGTCGGTTTCCCTGGCCGATACCCCGGGATGTATCCGTTGTATTTCTTAAGATCGTCCGCGATCTGAGTCGGCTGAAACTGAATCGCTACCCAGAAATAACTGAAGAAAAAAATCAGAGCCGCGGTTAAAGCATAATGCCAGAAACCTACTGCCAGAGCGTTGGAAAGCGTAACGGCCCATTCTTGATTTCGGAATGCCATGCTCAGGATCGTGGAGGGAAAGAGCAAGATCGCCTGGGCAAAGATCAAGGGCATGACCCCAACTGAGTTGACCTTCAGTGGCAGGTACTGTGTCTGCCCACCATAGACTTTCCGTCCCACCACCCGCTTGGCGTATTGGATGCTGACCTTCCGCTGTCCCTGGGTCAGTGCAATGACCGATGCAACCACCAAAACCAGAAACGCGATCATCAGAACAAGGACGATTGGGCTGACTCGGCTGGGAGCGCCGCCGGTCGGCACAAAGGTGTTCCAGACCTGTACCAAAGCCCCGGGTAGCGAAGCCACAATCCCTACGGTGATGATCAAGGAGGTCCCGTTGCCAATGCCACGATCGGTAATCTGATCGCCCACCCACATCAGGAACATCGTTCCCGCACTTAATGTCATCGTGGCGATAACCTGAAAGCCGAATCCGGGATTTTCCACCAAGGGCCCAAGTCGGGCCGTCACCGCTTCGATCCCCTGCAAGAAAGGATTCGAGGAAGGATTCTGCATTGAGACCGCCAACAGATAGCCCTGAAAAATACAAAGGGCCAGAGTCACGTAGCGGGTGTATTGAGTGATCTTCTGCCGGCCGCCATCTTCACGAGCGAGCTTATTCAGCCGTGGTATCACCGCGGTCAGCAACTGCATCATGATTGATGCGCTGATGTAGGGCATGATCCCAAGAGAAAAGATGGCGCAGTGCTCAAGCGCGCCACCGGCAAAAATGTTGAAAAGAGCCGCTACACCCCCGCCGGCAGACTTCGCCATCGAGGTTTGAAACCACTCGTTCAAAACGTGAGCATTAACCCCGGGAATCGTGATGGCCGCTCCGGCCCGAACGATGACCAGCATCGCGACCGTAAAAAGAATCCGTTGCCGCAGCTCCGGGATTTTGAAGATATTCGTGAATGCGGAAATCATGGAGGGGCGAACGACTCGAAAATTAACCTCGAATAACTACCGTTCCCCCGGCCTTTTCGATGCCCTGACGCGCGGTTTCGCTGAATTTGTCAGCTTCGACCGTCAATTTCTTCGTGAGTTGGCCGCGCCCCAGGATCTTCAACCCGTCGAACTTTCCGTTCACCAGTCCCTTTTCGCGCAGGAGTTGCTCCGTGACATGCGCACCGTCTTCGAACTGCTCGAGGTCGCCCAGGTTCACCAGCCCGTAAGAAGTCTTGAACTGGGCGTTATTAAATCCCCGCTTTGGCAACCTTCGGATCAGCGGCATCTGACCGCCTTCGAAACCAAGCCGGATGCTTCCTCCTGAACGCGCCTTTTGCCCTTTATGCCCTTTGCCGCTGGTTTTTCCGTGACCAGAACTTTCGCCGCACCCAAGCCGTTTAACGCGGTGCTTTGATCCCGGGCGAGTTTTTAATTCGTGTAACCGCATAAAATTAGTCAATCCTCGGTAGGGACGCGCTCTTGCGCGTCCAAAATTGTGATAGTCGCTTGTCGTCGAAGTGGCAGGAGCGCGTTCCTACCTTATCTCCACTCCGCGAAGCTTAAGAACATCCTGACGGCGCCGGAGCCCTCGCAAAGCTTCGATGGTGGCCTTCACAACATTCGCGTGATTACTGGACCCCAACGATTTGGCCAGAACATCTTTGATTCCCGCCGCTTCCACCACAGCCCGTACACCTCCGCCGGCAATCACGCCGGTACCAGGAGAAGCGGGTCTCAAGAGAACTCGACCCCCGCCGAATTCGCCGATCACCTCATGGGGAATGGTGTTTTCGTAAACCGCGACAGCAACCATTGATTTCCGGGCAGATTCGGATGCTTTGCGTATGGCTTCCGAAACCTCGTTTGCTTTGCCAAAGCCATATCCCACGCGTCCCTTATGGTCGCCGGCGACGATCAAGGCGCTGAAACTGAAACGGCGCCCACCCTTGACCACTTTCGCGCAACGGTTGATGAACACCACCTTCTCGGTGGTGTCGCCTTTTTGCCCTCGATCCGAATTGTCGTTTCGACGATTTCTTCCGTCATTTGCCATATATATTTCTGCGGTGGGGAGGGAGTAGGTCCCGATCCGATTCCCACCAAAATCGCGCTAGAATTCCAAACCACCTTCGCGAGCCGCATCGGCCAGCGCCTTTACTTTCCCGTGGTAGCTAAAACCTCCCCGGTCAAATACCACAGCTTTGATGTTTTTCTGCAGACTTCTTTCAGCGACCAAGGCGCCGATTTTGACGGCCGTCGCCACATTAGCGTTCGTCCTGCGTTTCCCCTTCAGGCCCGCTTCCACGGTCGAAGCGGCCGCCACAGTCTGGCCCGAGGAGTCATCGATCACTTGTACATAAATATGCTGGCCGGAGAAATGCACCGCGAGGCGCGGGCGTGCTGCAGTCCCGGTTACTCGCCGGCGAATACGTTTATGTCGAATCTGAATGCGATCAATCGTTTCCATTTTACTCTCAAAAGACAGGGCAATGCTCTTCTCGCGCCTGCATGGTTTTTACTGAACCGTCTTGCCCTCCTTACGGAGAATCTGTTCGCCGGCGTACCGGATTCCCTTCCCTTTGTAAGGTTCCGGAGGATAGTAAGACCGGATGTCGGCCGCTACCTGGCCCACCACTTGTTTGTCAATTCCCTCGATTAAAAGTTTGGTGTTCTCCTGGACGGTGATTTTGATCCCATCCGGAATCGGAAACACGATTGGATGCGAGAACCCGATACTCAGGTTCAAGTTCTTGCCCTGTACCTGGGCACGAAAGCCAACCCCGTGGATTTCCAGACTCTTCTGAAAGCCCTGGCTCACACCTACAACCATGTTAAAAACCAAACTGCGGGAAAGCCCGTGAAGCGCCTTGACCGCTCTGGTCTCGGTATCCCGGTCCAGAAGCGCTTGCTTACCCTCCACTCGAAGCTTGATCGAATCAGGCAGAATCCACTCCAGCTTTCCCTTAGGACCTTCCACCTTAATCGAACCGCTGTCCGAAACGGCCAGTTTGACCTTCTCAGGAATTTCGATCGATTTTTTGCCGATACGAGACATGCCAAACCTCCTTACCAAACCAGAGCCAACAATTCGCCGCCGATCCGTTCTTTACGAGCCTCGCGGCCTGTGATAATTCCTCGCGACGTGGAAAGGATCGCCACCCCCATACCGCCGAGGACGCGTGGAATATCGGCCGAACCGACATACTTTCGCAGCCCAGGCTTGCTGACCCGTTTGAGACCGGTCAACGCCGGGGTTCGATTCACGAACCTCATGGTTACCTTAATTTGAGCCGGCTTACTTTGGGTATCGACTTCAAATTCGGAAATGTATCCTTCCCGCTTTAAGATTCGGGCGATCTCCTCTTTCATTCGGGAATAAGGCGCCGTTACGTCGCCCCGGTTAGCGCGAGCAGCGTTGCGGAGGCGCGTCAAAAAATCTGCGATCGGGTCTGAAAGGTTACTCATCAATTGTTCTCCTGGGACGAAGCCTTCGTCGGCTGCTTCTTGTCACTGAATGGAATTCCCAGCTCAGTCAGAAGCGCCTTGGCCTCCTCATTCGTTCTTGCGGTCGTGACTATCGTGATGTCAAACCCGACGTTGCGCTTGATTTTGTCGAGATCCACTTCCGGAAAAATCGACTGATCCGGGACACCCAGCGTGTAATTGCCGTTGCCATCAAATGCTTTGGGCGAGATGCCCCGAAAATCTCGAATCCGCGGTAAGGCCATCTTAATGAGGCGCTCCAGGAATTCATACATCCGGTCTCCGCGCAAAGTTACTTTCGCCCCAATGGCTTGTCCTTTTCGAAGTTTGAAATTGGAAATGCTCTTTTTCGACTTCGTCTCGGCCGGCTTCTGCCCCGTAATGACCGCCAGCTCCTTCTTAGCGTCTTCCAGAGCCTGTTTGAGATCACTGCCTTGGGCCGGGATGCAAGTGTTCACCACCACCTTGTCGACTTTCGGCACTTGAAAGACATTCTTATAGCCCAGGCTCTTGCTCAGGGCCGGTATCACCTTGGCTTGGTACTCCTTATACAGTTCTGCTTGCATCTTCTACTGTCCCCGAACCTTTTTTGCGGGCTTGGCCACTTGAGTTTCGATCAGTTTCACGTTCGAAATGTGAATCGGACCTTCCCGGGTAATAATCGCTCCATTCGGACTATCCTGAGATTTGCGCTGGGTCTTTTTGATCATGCGCACTCCCTCGATTAACACCTGCTGTTTCTTGGGCAAAACCTGCAAGACCTTCCCGGCCGCTCCTTGATGGTTGCCGGAGATCACTTTCACTTCGTCCCCTTTTTTCACGTGAAATCGCAACTTACTCATAACACCTCCGGAGCGAGCGAAATAATCTTCATGAAGTTCTTCTCGCGTAATTCACGGGCCACCGGCCCAAAGATCCGTGTACCTCTCGGGTTCAAATCCTTATCGATAATGACAATCGCGTTGTTATCAAAACGCAGATAGGAACCGTCACTGCGCTTGACCGGTTGCTTCGTCCGGACCACCACTGCGCGGACGACCTCTCCTTTTTTAACCGTGCCGTTTGCCGACGCTTCCTTGACGTTACAGGTGATCACATCACCAATGGAAGCAAAGGCAGTCTGTTTGCCAATGACCCCTATCATGGTGGCCATTCGCGCACCGGTATTGTCGGCCACATCTAACCTGGAACGAATCTGGATCATGGTCTAAGCCTTCCCAAAACTAGTGCTTCAATACTTCGACCAGTTGCCAGCGTTTCAAGCGACTCAAAGGTCGGGTTTCTTCCACACGCACCAGATCCCCAATCGCACACTGGTTTTTCTCATCATGCGCGTACAACTTCTTGGTTCGTTTAACGATCTTCCCGAACTTCGCGTGCGGGACTCGGCGAACCACAGCGACTACGATCGTTTTCTCCATTTTATTGGAAACGACCTCACCCACGCGGGTCTTCCGAAGATGCCGCTTCGGAATGGCAGACTGCTGCGGTGAGTCGGCCGGCGTTCCGATTGTCGCCGTGCGATCATCGGACAAACCGGCGCCCTCAGCCGCCGTGGCAGTACCTTCAGCTTTGACAGTCTCTTCACTCATTTTTACTTTCTAAAATTTCTGCAGACCATGCCGGAGCCGGCCGTGACCGGTTCAGCGGTCCGATTTCCCAGCGCGCTCCGACAGTATCGTTTCGATCCGAGCGACCTCTCTGCGACTAATCCGGATCACGCTTGGCTTCTCCGTCGCGCCCGTCTGTTGTTGCAGGCGGAGATTAAAAGCGTCCTTTCGCAGCTCGTAACGGCGAGCCACCAGCTCTTCGTTACTCATTTCGCGTAATTCCTTAATTTTCATGACTCAACTCTCCGGACCGCTACGAAACGATCGAACGCGCTCGGCTGATAAATCGCGTCTTGATCGGGAGCTTGGTCGCGGCGAGCCGCAACGATTCTCGAGCAACCGATTCCGTTACACCGTCCAATTCAAAAAGAATATTGCCGGGCCGCACCGTGGCCACCCAGAACTCGGGATTGCCTTTGCCCTTTCCCATTCGAGTTTCCGGCGGCCGCTTGGTGACCGATTTATCTGGAAAAATTTTGATCCAAAGTTTCCCTTTTCTCTTCATGTTTCGGGTTAACGCCACCCGCGCCGCTTCGATCTGGGTGTTCGTGATCCAGGCCCGATCAAGCGTTTGCAAAGCGTATTCACCAAAGGCGATCGAGATATTCCGCGTGGCGTTGCCGGTGCGACTGCCTCGCTGCGTCTTACGGTACTTCACTCTCTTCGGCATCAATGGCATACGATATCTCCCTGGTAAAAACTATCTGGACGCTGAGGCTGGTTCATGTGAACCCTCTCTTTTCTGCGACTGCTGATCGACTACCGGTTCCGGTTTACAGATCCAGCATTTCACTCCGATTTTGCCGTACACCGTGTTTGCTTCAGCAAAACCGTAGTCGATCGGGGTACGCAAGGTGTGCAACGGTATTTTCCCTTCGCGATACCATTCAGCACGCGAAATCTCCGCACCGCCCAGCCGGCCGGAACAACGGATTTTCATTCCCAAAGCACCGAAATCCATCGTCGTTTGCACCGCCTTCTTCATCGCCCGGCGGAACGAAATACGACGTTCAATCTGCAACGCGACATTCTCGGTCACCAACTGCGCGTCCAGTTCCGGCGTCTTGATTTCCTGAATATCGATTTTGACTTGTTTCCCGCCTGACATCCGAGTGATCTCTTCGGTCATCTTCTCGATTTCAGCGCCCTTACGGCCGATCACGATACCTGGGCGAGCCGTGAAAATAGTGACCCGGATACTGTTCCATGCGCGTTCGATCACAATCTTCGAGACCGCCGCCATGGAGAGCTTCTGCTTCACAAAACGACGGATCTTCAGATCGGCGTGCAGAAACTCCGGAAACTCCTTCGTGGACGCATACCAGCGCGAGCGCCAATCTTTGTTCAGCGCGAGTCGAAATCCAATCGGATTAACTTTTTGTCCCATACTTACTCTTTCTCTTCTTGAGGCTTGGTCTCGCTGGTTGGTTGAACGGAACTTGCAGGTTCGCCGACTTCTTTGGTTGCACTCAAAGCCGCTTTTCCGTCAGGCCGCTGCTTACCAGATTCAGCTTTCGCTCTCGGGTTCTTGCCGGCTAAGCCTTCGCGACCGGTCGCACGTTGCTTCTTACGCTTAACCGGGGCCTGCGGCACCAGATCATCGCTCAACACGATCCGAATATGGCTCGTGCGTTTCCGAAGCGGACTCGCGCCACCTCGAGCTCGGGCGCGAAATCGCTTAAAGGTTGGGCCTTCTCCGACCACCGCCTCCTTGACGAGCAGCGTGTCCACCTTGAGTTCGGCATTATTTTCGGCGTTGGCGATCGCGCTTTTCAGCGTTTTCTTCACCAGGAGGGCCGCCTTTTTCGGACTGAACGCCAAGAGGTCCAGCGCCTCCGATGCCGAATGACCCTGGATCTCCCTCGTCACTTCACGCGCCTTGAACGCCGAGATTCGCGCAAATCGATATGTGGATGTTACCTGCATTTCTTTGACGTCCGAACCAGACGCTCCTTACTTCGCCACCTTGGCGGTATGGGCACCATGTTTCTTGAAGGTTCGGGTCGGCGAAAATTCGCCTAGCTTATGCCCGACCATATTTTCAGTCACAAACACCGAGTTAAAAATCTTGCCGTTATGCACCAGGAAAGTATGACCCACGAAATCAGGGGTAATCATTGACCGGCGCGACCAGGTCTTGATCGGTCTCTTTGCGCCTGTGGCAGCGCTCATCTTCTCGACCTTTTCGAGAAGCTTGACGTCCACGAATGGACCTTTTTTTAACGATCTGGACATAAATTACTTCGTCTTTTTCCTGCTCTTCCGTCGCTCCACGATGACCGAGTCACTTGGCTTATGTTTACGGCGAGTTTTAAATCCTTTGGACAACTGACCCCAGGGGCTCACCGGATGATGTCGACCACCGCCACCCTTGCTCTTTCCCTGGCCGCCACCCATCGGGTGGTCGATCGGGTTCATCGCCATACCGCGAACATGCGATCGCCGGCCCAACCAACGACTGCGTCCCGCTTTGCCGCTCGAGACATTCATATGCTCCGCATTGCCGACCTGTCCGATCGTCGCGTAGGCGTTCTCATGAATCCGCCGAATCTCGCCCGACGGCATCCGGACCAGCGCATAGCCCGCTTCGCGATTGCTCAGAATGGCCTGCTGACCGGCGCTCCGAGCCACCTGGCCGCCTCTGCCTGGAATAATTTCAACGTTATGGACCGCAGTCCCTAACGGAATCGACTTCAGGGGCAGAGCATTCCCAAGATCCGGGGCCACCTTATCACCGGCGATTACTTTCGCACCGACCTTCAGGCCGGCCGGCGCCAGGATATAGGTTTTCTCGCCCCCAGGATATTGCAGAAGAGCAATTCGGGCCGAACGGTTCGGATCATATTCAATCGCCTCCACCGTCGCCGCGACATCACGAAGCTTTCGCTTGAAATCGATCAGCCGATATTTTTGCTTGTGGCCGCCTCCGATGTGGCGCGAAGTCAAGCGTCCGGTGTTATTCCGTCCGCCGGAGCGTTTCCGTGGCTCGAGCAGGGATTTCTCCGGCTTATCCTTAGTGATCTCTTCGAAACCCGGCGTTTGCTTGAAGCGCTGAGTCGGAGTGAGTGGTCTGAAATTCTTTAGTGCCATGGTATCGGCTTCCTGCTAAACGAGATCAATCTTTTCCCCTTGGGCGAGGGTGACGATCGCCTTCTTCCAGTGTGCACGCCTGCCGAAATCAGCCCGGCGTTCCCGTTTCTTTTTCCCGGCGTATTGGGCAGTGTTGACACGGATCACTTTCTTCCCAAAAAGCTCCTGGATCGCCTGCTTGATCTGAACTTTGTTAGCGCGGGGATCGACCCGAAAAACGTATTGGTTATTCTTTTCTCCCAGCAGACTGGCCTTCTCAGTCAGGCGAATATTGTGAATAAGATTCGTTGGTTCGTTCATGCCAATCTCTCCGCCAATTTGGCCAACGCTTCGTTGGTCACGATGATTTTTTGGAACGCCAGCAACTGTTCCGTATTCACTTCGGCCGCAGTGTTCAAAAGGACCGGCTGAATATTCCGCGCCGCTTTGTAGGTGATCTCATCAAACTGCGTGGAGATCACCAGAACCTTGCGTGCTTCGGTCTGCGACTTCAGAAAAGAAATGAAATCCTTCGTTTTCGGTGCAGCCACCTTAATTTCTTCGGCAATCAGTACATCCCCCGCAACGATCCTGGAACTGAGCGCCTTCAGCAAAGCCAAACGCTTGACACTCTTAGGAACTCTCTTTGAATAATCTCGCGGTTTCGGACCGAAAGCCACACCACCACCAGACCAGACCGGCGATGAGGCGTAGCCGGCGCGCGCGCGCCCTGTACCTTTTTGGCGCCACGGTTTTTTGCCGGAATAGGCAACTTCAGCCTTGGTCTTGGTGTTTGCGCTTCCGCTTCTACGGTTGGCCCGGAGAGCGATCACGACGTCATGGAGGGCTTGGGAGCCGCGCCCGTTCTCGATTACCTCAATCTTCGCCTCTTTGGCAGCAGCTATGGTCAATACGGTCGCACTCATTCGGCTTTCCCTCCGTCGGCATCCTGTTTCTTCTTCGCGGGTCGCACCACGACATAGCTTCCATTTGACCCGGGAACGGCTCCGCAGACCAAAATGACGTTTTCTTCCGGACGTACTTGCACGATCCGCAGGTTTTGGACGGTGACCCGCTCGTCCCCCATGTGCCCCGGCATTCCCATATTTTTCCAGATCCGTCCGGGTGTGGAACGATTGCCGACCGCACCGTTGCGGCGATGTGTTTTGGACCCGTGGGCAGCCCCTTGACCTGCAAATCCGTGCTTTTTCACCACGCCCTGAAACCCTTTTCCTTTTGAACGACCGATCACATCGACAAACTCCCCCGGCTGAAACTGGTTCACGCCGACGTTCAAATCTCCGTCCAATTTCGTTCCATCCGGCAGTCGAAATTCTCTCACGAATTTTTTCGGGTCGGAGTTCGCTTTCTTGAAATGACCGATCAACGGCTTGGTTACCCGCGATTCTTTCTGCGAATCAAAACCCACCTGCACTGCGCTATAGCCATCCGTCTCCGGGCTCTTGACCTGGACGACGGTGTTGTCGCCCGCTTCAATTACAGTCACAGGCGTAGCATTCCCTTTCGCGTCGTAAACGCGCGTCATCCCGATTTTGCGGCCTAAAAGTCCAATTTTCATTCTCTGATGGAACAACCGTTAGATCTTGATGGTGATGTCGACACCCGCAGGGAGATTTAGCTTGCGCAACTCGTCCACCGTCTTTGCAGTCGGCTCTATAATATCGAGCAACCGCTTGTGAGTGCGCATTTCGAATTGGTCCATCGACTTTTTGTCCACGTGCGGCGACCGATTCACCGTAAATTTTTCAATCTTCGTCGGTAACGGGATCGGACCAGCCACTTTGGCACCGGTACGCTTCGCCGTTTCGACAATTTCGACCGCAGACTGATCCAGCATGCGGTAGTCAAAACCCTTCAGCCTGATGCGAATTCGTTGACCGTTTGCCATAATTTATACTCCTTTTTGATCCAAGACCGCCGCGACGATCTGCGCAGGTACCGGTTCAAAATGAGACGGCTCCATGGAATAGGATGCGCGCCCTTTCGAAAGGGACCGGATAGCAGTCGCGTAACCGAACATTTCGGCCAGTGGTACTTCTGCGTGGATGATGGTGGCGAAATTTTTTGCCTCCATGTTCATGATCCGGCCCCGTCGCCGATTTAAATCCCCCATGATATCGCCTTGATATTCATCGGGCGTGACACACTCCACCTTCATGATCGGCTCGAGAAGAATCGAGTGCCCCTTTTTGAAGGCATCCTTCATTGCGAAGATGGCGGCAAGTTTGAATGCCAACTCATTCGAATCGACGTCATGATACGAGCCATCGACGATTTCCACATAGAAATCGATGACCTGGTATCCACCGATGACCCCATTTCCGACCGATTCTTCAATCCCTTTTTTGACGGCAGGAATGTATTCTTTGGGAATCGCACCGCCGACGATCTTGTTCTCAATCGTCACTCCCATCCCGCGTTGGCGCGGTTCGACTTTCACAACCACATGTCCGTATTGACCGCGGCCGCCGGACTGCTTGATCAGCTTCCCTTCGCCCGTCGCATTTTTGGTGATTGTTTCACGGTAGGCAATCTGCGGTTTCCCGGCGTTCGCATCGACCTTGAACTCCCGCAGCATCCGGTCACGAATAATTTCCAGGTGAAGCTCGCCCATCCCGGCAATGATCGTTTGCCCGGTATCTTCGTGGGTAAAAACGCGGAAGGTCGGGTCTTCTTCCGACAAACGCTGAAGCGCAGTCCCCATTTTTTCCTGGTCGAGCTTCGTTTTCGGCTCGATTGCCATCGAGATCACTGGCTCAGGGAAGGATGGGGGCTCCAGAAGAATCTGGGCGGATTCGTCGCAAAGCGTGTCCCCTGTCGTGATATTCTTGATTCCAACAATGGCCGCGATGTCACCGGAGTAACAGATGTCGACGTCTTCACGCTTATCCGCCTGGATCTGGATCAGACGACTGATCCGTTCGCGCTTATTCGTCCGCGGGTTGTAGACCGTGTCGCCTTTCGACAGTTTCCCTGAGTAAACACGGAAAAAGACCAGCTTGCCGACAAAGGGGTCACTCCAAAGCTTGAACGCCAGCGAACAGAATGTCGCATTATCATCGGTGGGCGCGAGTTTCTCGGCGTGCGTATCAGGGTCAATTCCTTTAGCCGGGGGAATATCAAGCGGGCTCGGAAGATAGTCGACCACCGCATCGACCAGATATTGGACGCCCTTATTTTTAAAAGCCGAACCGCCGGCGACCGGGATAAATTGATTGGCAATGGTCAGCCGGCGGATTCCCGCTTTCAGTTCTTTGGGCGTTACCGGCTTTTCTTCGAGGAAGAGAGTTCCGACTTCGTCGTCCAGGTTGGCTACCTGTTCGACCAAGTCGTTATAGGCCCGGTCGACCAGTTCCTTATGGTCATCCGGGATGGGCATCACCTCATAGACAGATCCCAAGGAATCGCTGTCGGAGTAGATGATCGCCTTCTTGTTAATGACATCAAGTTGACCCTTGAGATAGTCTTCTCTTCCCAGCGGAATCAAGACCGGCCAGGCATTCGCGCCGAGCTTGGTCCGGATCTCTTTGATCACATTGTCGAAATTGGCACCCACCTTATCCATTTTGTTAACAAAACAGATACGGGGAACGTTGTACTTATTCGCCTGGCGCCAGACTGTTTCGGTCTGCGGTTGGACGCCGGCGACGCTGTCAAAAACCAGGATTGCGCCGTCCAGCACGCGCAAGGAACGCTCCACTTCCGCCGTAAAATCGACGTGACCGGGCGTGTCAATGATGTTCACCCGCTGCGGCTGGCTCTCGTACAGTTTAAAAACCCCATCCTCCTTGCGCTGATTCCAAAAACAGGTCGTCGCGGCAGAGGTAATCGTAATGCCGCGCTCTCTTTCCTGCTCCATCCAGTCGGTCACCGTGTTTCCGTCATCCACGTCGCCGATCCGGTGGATCATTCCAGTGTAAAAGAGGATCCGCTCAGTCAAGGTTGTTTTACCAGCATCAATATGGGCGCTGATACCAATGTTCCGAGTACGTTCCAGGGGGTAAGCACGATTGGGAGAATTAGGGTTTGTTGTCATAACACTCGACTTCTCTCTTTCTAGAATAGAAGCAGACATCTCGTTACCACCTGAAGTGTGCAAAGGCCCGGTTGGCCTGAGCCATTTTATGCGTGTCGTCACGCTTCTTGATCGCGTTGCCTTGACCGGACGCGGCATCCTTGATCTCGGCCGCCAAACTGGCCGTCATCGTCCCTCGCCGCTTTTTGGCAAAATTCACCAGCCACCGCATGGCCAAGGAAACCTGACGTTCCTGGGGAACTTCGATCGGGACCTGGTAGGTTGCGCCACCGACCCGGCGGGATTTCACCTCGAGTCGAGGCTTGGCATTCTCCAAGGCCTTATGCAGCGTATCGAGCGGATCGACAGAATCCGATCCTTCCCGACTGCGTTCAATCGCCTCATACACGATCCGCTCGGCAACCGACTTTTTGCCGCTCCGCATGACAGTGCTGATCAGACGCGCCACCACCGGGCTGCCGTACCTGCTGTCCAAGGACTCAATCTTATGAATGACTCTGTGCCGACGTGACATAGTTTCTTTCGCCGCGGAATTGGGCCGTTGCCCAATCACCGCCAAATTTTACTTCTTCTTGCTCTTGCCTTTTGCAGCTGCGGCCGCTTCTGCACCTGATTTGGGACGTTTCGCACCATACTTCGACCGGCTGCGGCGACGGCCTTCCACCCCCAGGCTATCAAGCGTTCCCCGAACGATATGATACCGGACGCCAGGCAAATCTTTGACTCGACCACCACGCACCATGACGATCGAATGCTCCTGCAGGTTGTGCCCCTCTCCCGGGATATAGGCGATCACTTCATACCCGTTGGTCAGACGCACCTTTGCCACCTTCCGCAACGCCGAATTCGGTTTTTTGGGCGTGCGAGTCATCACCTGCACGCAAACCCCGCGCCTTTGCGGGCAATCGGCGAGGGCCGGTGATTTTGATTTCACCGCCATCTTCCTGCGACCCTTTCTTACGAGCTGGTTGATCGTTGGCATGTCACAAATTTAATTTAGTCCAAATCGTTCGGAGATTAAAAAAACCGCTCTGGCAGTCAGGACCTCTATTCCGCCAGACGCGGGGGAGCGGGGACTATATTAGTTTTCCCACGCCGCGCAAGAGATTTTTCCTCAACGCCCTTCACCGGAAATCCCCGGGGAAATGGACCAGAAACAGTAACACACATTTTACTGGTTTCATCCTAAAACATCGTCCGATTGAGCAACCCTGGTGTGCCGCTGGATCTCGATTCCCGGTCGTGGTACTTTGCTCGACGTGGCAGGCGATCGCTGGCTTGAATTTTCTCGCCAGAGGAAAGTCCGAACACCGAAGGGTGGCATGCCTCGTGAAAGCGAGGGTACCTGGGTCTAAGTCTCAGGTAACGGAAAGTGTCACAGAAAATAAACCGCCCAGCACCATCAGTTGGCAGTTGCCAGTGTCAGTCGTTCAGTTACCAGTAGTCAGTTGTCAGTTCAGAGCAGAAGGCATTCACTGACAACTGACACTGGCAACTGGTAACTGAGCTGGCAACTGCCAACTGGTGGTGGTGGGTAAGGGTGAAAAGGCGGGGTAAGAGCCCACCGGATCTTAGCGTAAGCAGGATCGCACGAAAAACCCCATGTGGTGCAAGACAAAGCAGAGGGGAAGGGTTGCCCGCTCGTTTTCCCGGGAAACCGGGAAGGAACCCTCGGGTAATAGTCGCATCCGGTACCACGGTACCGGGCACTCAGGAAACCGAGTGAGACAAATGATCGCCATCGCGCGAAAGCGGAAACAGAATTCGGCTTATACCACGAAAGGCGAGGCCCGTCCGGGTTATCCGGCACGGGTCTCGACCCTTTGGTGGTTGGGACAGTTGCCAGTTGTCAGTGTCGGAAAATCCTCCCGGTTGTGCTTGTCGATGACGACACGCCGCATTCGCAAAAGCGCGTCCCGAAAAGGAGAAACAAAGGGCTGAAGACAAAGATTCCGAACGAACGTTCTGCTTCCGCCACTGCAACTGGCTACTGACACTGGCAACTGCCACTGTTGACTTGATCCCACCCCGGGTTTGTGTATGTAAGCAGTTCCCGCCTGTTCCTAAATTATAACCAAGACGGCATAACCCCACCAGGCAATGCAAACGAACGGTATACTCTATAATAACATAGTCGAAACAGTCGGCCGAACTCCGCTGGTCAAGCTCAACCGCGTGACCCGTGGCATTGATGCGACCATAGCGCTTAAATGCGAATTTTTTAACCCGCTCGGCAGCGTGAAGGACAGGATTGGTATGTCAATGATTGCCGCTGCTGAGAAGGACGGAATCATTAAGTCCGACACGGTGATCGTCGAACCTACCAGCGGCAACACCGGGATCGCTTTGGCCTTCGTCTGCGCTGCCAAAGGCTACAAGCTCATTTTGACCATGCCCGAGACAATGAGCATCGAACGCCGCACCCTTCTGGCAATGCTCGGAGCGCAATTGGTCCTCACACCCGGTTCCGAGGGAATGAAAGGCGCCATCGCACGAGCGGAAGAACTCCTGAAAACAACCCCGAACGCTTGGATGCCGCAGCAGTTCAATAATCCGGCAAACCCCGCCATTCACCAGGAGACCACCGCCGAAGAGATTTGGGCCGATACCGATGGCAAGGTCGACATTCTGGTCGCCGCCGTGGGCACTGGGGGCACCATCACCGGAGTCGCTGAAGTCATTAAAAAACGCAAACCGGAATTCAAGGCAATCGCCGTCGAGCCGAAAGATTCGCCGGTCATAATGCAAACCTTGAAAGGCCAGCCATTGAAGCCCGGCCCGCACAAGATACAGGGCACCGGAGCGGGTTTCGTTCCAAACAATCTTCATTTGAAGATCGTCGATGAAGTGATCTCGGTTTCTAACGAGGACGCGTTCATTATGGCACGTCGTCTGGCCAAGGAAGAAGGAATCCTCGCTGGGATCAGCTCCGGCGCGAACGTTCACGCGGCTATCGAAGTAGCGAAACGCCCGGAAAACAAAGGGAAGCTCATTGTCACAGTTGCCTGCTCGACCGGGGAGCGCTATCTCAGCACTGCGCTAGCGGACGAAGCCAGAGCGGAAGTGGGCGGTTAGCTTCCATTCTCATGCCTGAATTGATCTCATGACTAGTCAACCCGAGGCGCAACCGTCTCAGCCATCTCAGCCCCTCTCTACATTTGATGCGGAGATATTTTGGGCACTTCACAAACAGAAGATTCTGATTGGGGTTTCTGTGCTGATCGTCGCGCTGCTTGGAGGGAGCGTCTATTTAGGGCTTCAGGCGGTTAAGGCCCAGAAGGCCGAAGCCGCCTACGCCTCAGCCGATTCCATCGAAGGATGGCAGTCTGTGATCCGCGAATTTCCGAACTCGATCGCGGCTGGCAACTCCTATCTGAGAATCGGATCAAAACTGAGAGAGGACGGCAAGTATCCGGAGTCTGATACCGCCTATGAATCTTTCGTCCAGCACTTTCCCAAGCACCCTTTGCTGGTCACTGGGTACATGGGCTTGGCCGCCAACGCAGAACTAGAAAATCACCCGGATAAGGCGCTCGACGAGTATAAGGAGGTGGCGACTCAATTCAGCAGCACGTACATGGCGCCGATGGCCCTGTTCCAGCAAGCGCGACTCCTCGAGGCAAAGGGACAATTGAAAGACGCTCAGCAATTGTTCGAGAGTATCGTGCGGCGTTATCCGGAAAGTACGTTTTCCGGAGAGGCGGGGCGCAGAGCAGGCAGACTGGCCGATCGACTCTCCGAGGAGTCTCCCAAGCCGGCTCCGTCGGCCCAGAGTTCGTCTTCCCCGACAAGCAGCCAAGTCACCAGAGCCGTAGGGGACACGTGTCGGCGAGGGGCGTGTCGGCGTATCGGCGTGAGCCGCTTCCAAATCTATCTTTTACCTCCGCGCGATGCTTCCCCTCTTGGCGTTGGATCACTGGGAATTTCGCTCTGACCACACCCTGCCGCGCCCCGGAGAGTTGCGTTGAATAAATAGGCGGCGGCTGCGTTGCTCGTCAGTTAGGCAAAATAAAGCCCTACAGCCACCCTCACCGACGACCCGCATATGACGATGCGCAGACTTGCTTACGCCGACACGCCCTACGCCGATCCGCCGATACGATTCCCCTCACGCTGATACGCCGACACGATTCTCCTCATGCGTATCCAGCAGTTCGCCTTGCGTCATCTCCACCTTTCCGATCGAAAGTTCGCCAAAGAATTCTCCTCCCTTTTCGACCGTGAATCCGCGCCCAAAGACAGCACCGGTTAACCGTCCGGTTTTTTGAATCACAACCTTACCGGTGGAAATAATCCTCGCTGAAATAATGCCCTCGATGTCAACCAATTCCGCCCGGATAGGTCGCACAAAGTCAGCTTCACATTTTTTGTCAATATGAACGCTTTTGGCCTCGATGCTGCCGCTGAGCTTTCCCTTTAGGCGAATGTGAACTTCGCCGCTGCAAATGAGATTGCCGCGCATGGTCCCCTGAATTTCAGCGTAATCGCAAATGGCCCGGTTGCTGTTCAGATCGCCTTTGTTGGTGATGATCAGACGACCGCGAGTCCGGATCGACCGGCTATAGTTGCTGGTGATCCGGTAATCCTGCATATCAATGTAGGCTCCACACAGCGGACAGATCGTCGAAGTTGCACTCTTTGGAACCTCCCGTTTTCCAACACATTCGAAGCATCGGGCAACGACTGTCCTGTGCGCACCCAACAGGCCTTCCAACTTATGGAAGACTGAAGGTTGCTTCTCTGCCTCCGGCGGTTCAATCGATTTCCGACCTTTGCCTAGCTGAACGTAACCGCTGCATTTCCGGCAGTAGGTCGATTTCGCAAGCTCAGGCTCTAACTGAATATTACCGCAATGGGGACATTGAACTTCGATCCGTCCTTTAGCAGCCACCAGAACTCCTTAACGGGGAGCACCGACTTTCTGCAGCTCTTCTTTGTGTGGAGGAGGGCCGCTCAATTCTTTCACGATATTCTTGTTCGGTGTGACTTCAGACTTTCCAACAAAGGTAGCGCCTTCCTCAATGATTAGACGCGCTGCTTTCAAGTCCCCGATCAGCTGAGACCGGGAATGAAGTTCACAACGTTCCTGGACCGTAATATTTCCATGCACTTTGCCTTTCACAATCACGGTCTTGCTTTTCACTTCGCCGCGGACATCTGCATTTTCCCCAACTGTCAAAACACCATCGACAGAGGAAATCTCGCCTTCCAGATTTCCATCAAAGACGAATTCATTGACAAATTTGATCGAGCCTTTAATTTCGACGTCCTTCGCGAGACTATTCTTATTAGGTGGTGTATCTGCCATAACGGGTGTTGGTTGTGTTACAGTGAACGGTTTAGCGGCCGGCGGAGTTGGAGAACTCTCCCCAGACCCAGCGTCTTCCGCAGGTGCCGTCTGTCCAGGCTTTTGGGGGATAAACT
Source organism: uncultured Verrucomicrobiae bacterium (assembly GCA_963793135.1). Taxonomy (GTDB): domain Bacteria; phylum Verrucomicrobiota; class Verrucomicrobiia; order Chthoniobacterales; family JAFAMB01; genus JAFAMB01. The sequence goes on along the minus strand of CAWBYX010000008.1, from coordinate 57,129 downwards.
TCTTCAGCACGTCCGCAACTATGAAGGGCAGCAAAAGGAGTGTCAATGACTTCTAGTGTCCTGTCCCCGAAATAGCAGGCTATTTCGGGGACAGGACACTAACGCCAACTTGCGCGAGCTCTTCCGCCGGATAGGTCCAGATTTCGCTCAACGTCGGATGGTAATGCGGGATGGATGCAAGCGTTGCCGCGGTAGAATGAAAATGCATCGCCACCGTGATCTCCTGGATCAGTTCCGAAGCGTCCGGTCCAACCACTGAGCCTCCCAGGATCTCGCCGCTCTTCGCATTCACGATCAATTTGACAAAGCCTTCGACTTCACCGTGAACTATCGATTTTCCGTGATCGTGAAAAGGGTGTCTGGCGACTCGAACCTCCAGCCCCTGCTCTGCAGCTTCTCGTTCAGTGATCCCGACCGAAGCGATCTGTGGTTCGGGAAACATGATGAACATTTGCAAACGATAATCGATCGCCTCTAAGGCCTGGCCCTCCAGCAATTTCTGCGCGTTCCGGGCTGCCACCTCTCCTTGTTGAACTGCGATGTGCACAACTTCAAAGAGTCCGGTGGCGTCCCCGGCGGCAAAGATATGCGGCTGCGACGTTTGCAGGCTGCTGTTGACGATTAACGCTTTCTTTTTATTGGTTTCCACTCCGGCTTTGTCCAGCCCCAATCCCTCGACCGCTGGCTTGCGCCCGAGGGCGTACAAAATCTCTTCTCCCTCAGCCGCCTGTTCTTCGCCATTCCGTTGGAACCAGACACGCTTCCCGGTGGCTGTTCGTTCGACGCGAGTTAATCTGGTACCACAGATCACTTTTATTCCACGCTTCCGAAAAGCCGCTACCAGCGCCTCAGCAACGTCGGAATCGGCTTCCTTGATGACTTGATTGCCCCTTTGCAGGACGGTCACCTCGAGGCCGAGCGCGTTGTAAAAATGTGCGAATTCAAGCGCTATCGCTCCACCCCCCAAAACGACCACCGATCGCGGAAAACGCTCCGAATCGAGTGCCGTGCTGCTATCCAGAAATCCTGTCTCATCCAGGCCCTCCACGCTAACTTTATTAAGGACCGATCCGGTCGATATCAAAAACGTCTTCCCCTCAATCTCTTCTTCACCCCCGCTCAACAGCCTCACCTTCAGGTGATGCGAATCAGTAAATTCCGCCCGGCCCCGAATGAACTCGAACTCCCCTTCGGTCAACTGGTGCACCCGGTGTTTCAAGAACACACCGGCCAAATCCCGCTTCCGCTGAATAATTGCCCGGGAATCGAAAGCGAGGTGGCCAGTGCTTAAGCCGAATTCTTTCGCTCGACGCAGTGTCAGAAAGCGATTGGCCGATTCAATGATGGCCTTGCTCGGCATGCAGCCGCCTAGAATACAGAGTCCCCCCACTTCTTCCCCGCCTTCAATGCAAACGGACTTCAGCCCAGACCGTGCCGCCAATCGTGCCGCAGCATAGCCAGCGCTACCTCCGCCGATAACCACAAAGTCGAATTTCTCCATCTGGAGGGAACCTACAATAGGATCCGCAATTTCCCAAATTCGGGTCTCCGTGTAGGGGTGAGACTCGCCGGAAACCTGGGCTTCTCCCTTTGTAATTTAGAGAGAGTGACGTCGCACGTTGGGCAACGCGGGGAAGCCCAGGTTCGGGCGGAGCCTCACCCTATCCGGAGTCTCGCCCATGCATCCCCTCCAATCGTCCTGGAAAAGTCGCCAAAAAGCGCAGTTTTGACTGACAAACCACCAAATCTTGGGTATTGTAGGATTCTTATCCACAACAAATTGGGTTCGTTCATTGCTTGCAAATGGTGGCTAGCCGCCCTAATATTACGGCTTAACTTATCGTTCATCAGGTCTCGTCTTCTTAGTTCAGGCCTGTCTCTCGGATATGTCTGACATTTCGACTTACGGCGCTGCGCAGATTGACAAACTTGAAGGTTTAGAAGCGGTTCGGAAACGGCCCGGGATGTATATCGGCGATCCCGATGAACGAGGACTGCATCATTGCGTCTTCGAAGTCCTTGACAACTCAATTGACGAACATCTGGCTGGGTTTTGTACCAGGATCGATGTGATCATTCACATCGACGGCTCCGTTTCCGTGCGCGACAACGGGCGCGGAATTCCGGTCGACACGCACGAAAAATTTAAGATGCCGGCCATTGAGCTGGTGCTCACCAACTTGCATGCCGGTGGTAAGTTCGGACAGGGTGCCTATAAATTCTCTGGCGGCCTGCACGGCGTCGGTGCGAAGTGCGTCAATGCCCTCTCAGAATGGTTTAAAGCCGAGGTGACCCGGAACGGCAACGTCTATCTCATCGCTTTCGCGCGCGGCAAAACGAGCCGGAAGCTCGAAATCATCGGGGAAGTCCAGAACAAGAAGCATTCCGGCACCTTCATCACCTTTTTGCCGGATCCCGAAATATTTACCATCACCACGGAGTTCAAGTTCGATATCCTGGCGAATCGGATGCGCGAGCTCGCGTTTCTCAACAGCGGTCTGGAAATCCATCTGACCGATGAGCGCACCGAACCTCATCGCAAAGAGACCTTCGTTTATAAAGAAGGGATTCGCGAGTATGTCAAAGAGCTTGGCGAAACGAAGCAGTTAATCCATCCGGCACCCATCATCGTCAGCGGGATGCGAGAATTCCTGGTCGACGATAAAGCGGAGCTTTGTTACGTCGACGTGGTCCTCCAGTACACGGACGCTTATTCCGAATACATTCAGTGTTTTGCCAATTCGATCCCTAACAGCGACGGCGGGATGCACCTGGAAGGCTTCAAGGCGGGATTGACCAACGCGATCAAGAACTACGCGAAAGCCAACAACCTGCTGAAGGAAAAGGACCCTGACCTGACCGGAGACGATCTGCGGGAAGGTCTGGTCTGCGTTTTGAGCGTGAAATTGACCAATCCTCGCTTCAGCTCGCAGACCAAAGGGAAGCTGGTCAACAACGAGATCAAGCCTTTGGTCCAATCCATCACCTATGAAGGCGTTAGCCGATATTGTGAGGAGAATCCGGCGGTCGCCAAAAAAGTCATCGACAAATGTTTGATGGCAGCCCGTGCCCGCGAAGCGGCCAGAAAGGCCAGGGAAGCAGTGCGAAAGACCGCGCTGACTGGAGGCGGTCTGCCGGGCAAACTGGCCGACTGTTCAGAACGCGATGCCAACCTGACCGAACTCTACATCGTGGAAGGCGATTCCGCTGGCGGATCCGCCAAGCAGGGCCGTGACCGAAGATTTCAGGCAATCCTTCCGATCCGCGGGAAACTTATCAACGTCGAGAAAGCCCGTCTGGATAAGGTCCTGCAGAATCTGGAAATTCAAACGATGATCACCGCGATTGGCACCGGAATCGGAGACGGTGACGGCGAAGGATCCTTCAACCTGGAGAAACTGAGGTACGGCCGGATCATTATCATGACCGATGCGGACGTGGATGGATCGCATATCCGAACGCTCCTTCTGACCTTTTTTTATCGGCAGATGCCCGAGTTGGTACGACGCGGGCACATCTATATCGCGCAGCCGCCCCTTTACCAGATCAAACGAAAAAAGCGCGAAGAATATGTCGACGACGACTACCAGTTGAACAAGATCCTGATTTCCCTCGGAGCCGAGGAAGTACAGCTCAAACACCTGGTCGACGGCCGGGAGTTCACCAAGGAGCAGTTGGGCGAAGTTCTCGATTTGCTCGAAAGACTCTCTAAACTGAGCGACTCCATTCGCCGGCATGGTGGCGACTTTGAAGAGTATCTGTCGAACCGGGAACCGATTTCCGGAAAGTTGCCAGAGTACCTGGTGATCGTGCGGGAAGGAAATAACGAGTACGTGAAATATTTTCACGACGAGGGACCGCTTCGTGATTTCGCGACTCAGAACCTCGATCTCAATCTCTACGAAGAAGAGCCCGTCGGCGAAAACGGTGACGGCGCTTTGGCACCGATGACTCCCCCGGCCAATGGCAACGGAAATCCCCCGGTCGCCTCTTATATGCGGCGAAGAGCCCGGCGAGTTGAACTCCACGAGTCGCACTCGGTTGCAAAGGTGTTTCAGGAGCTCGCAAATCGAGGCATGACAATCGACCACTATTCGGCGAGCGATCAGCCGATTTTCGAGCTGATCGAAGGCGAAGGTGAACGAACGACAGTCACTCCGCTTTTCTCGATTCCGAGGATCCTGGATGCCATCAAAGAAATTGGTCGGCGCGGCGTCCAGATCAAACGATTCAAAGGTCTCGGAGAGATGAACGCAAAGGAACTCTTTTCCACCACGATGGATCCGGTTCGCCGCAAGCTACTCCGGGTTGACCTGAACGAGAACAACGCCAGCGAGGCGGATAAGATGTTTACCATTTTGATGGGCGACGTCGTCGAACCGCGCCGCGCTTTTATCGAAGACAACGCGCTCAATGTCAGAAACCTCGACATTTGAAAACGTTCAGCGTTCGGTATTCGAACGTTCCGCTTTGCTTCTTCAAGCGTCGCTAGCGGCGTATGTCCGGCCTTCCGATTTACGCGATTTGCTGAGCACAGCAGACACTCGCCTCCCCGCCGTTTAGCGCCGGAATCCGAAGACGGCAAACGCGGCACGCTTACGCATACATTGACGAACACCGAATGCTGAACGCTGAGCCTCACGCCTCCCCTCCATGCCGATTCTTCCGAGTGAAAAAATAGAGCCGATCAATGTCGCCGAAGAGATGTCGAAGTCGTTTCTCGACTACTCGATGTCAGTCATCATTTCGCGGGCGCTACCGGATGCCAGAGACGGGCTAAAGCCTTCTCAGCGGCGAATTCTTTATGCCATGAACGGTCTCGGGCTCCAACCGAACCGCAAACACAGCAAATGCGCCAAGATCGTCGGTGAAACGATGGGTAACTACCATCCGCATGGGGACATGGCTATTTACCCCACGCTGGTGCACATGGCCCAACCATGGGCCATGCGAGACACCCTGATCGAAGGTCAGGGGAACTTCGGATCCATGGATGGCGATCCTCCGGCCTCGATGCGGTACACGGAAGCGCGCCTCACTCATCTCGGCGCGATCCTCATGGAGGACATGGAGAAGGATACGGTCAACTTCGTCCCGAACTACGATGAGACGACGACTGAACCGGTCGTTTTTCCCGCGGCCTTTCCCAATCTCCTGGTCAACGGGGGAACCGGCATCGCTGTCGGGATGGCGACGAACATGCCTCCCCATAATCTGGTTGAGGTTGTTGATGGGATTTGCGCTCTCATCGATCAGCCCGATATCGGCACCGATCAATTGCTCGGGTACATTAAAGGACCCGATTTCCCGACCGGATGCACGATCTACGGAACGACAGGGATTCGCCAATATTTTGAAACTGGCCGAGGCAGCCTGAAGGTGCGCGGCACGGCCACGATCGAAGAGACGAAAAATGGACGCGAACAGATCGTCATCAGCGAAATCCCGTACAACGTCAATCGCGCTGAACTGATCAAACGCATTGCGGGCCTGATTCAGGAAAAGGTCATTACCGACATTAGTGACCTGAGGGATCTGTCAGACGAAAAGACCAGGATCGAACTGGAGCTTAAGCGGGACGCAAACTCCAAGGTCGTCCTGAACAACCTCTACATGTACACCGCGATGGAGAGCTCCTTCGCCGTAAACATGCTCGCCATCGACCATGGCCGCCCCAAACTGCTTTCACTCAAGGAAGCGCTCCTTTGCTACATTGAACATCGCCGGGAGGTGGTTCTCAGGCGGACCCGTTTTCTCCTGCGTCAAGCCGAAGCCAGAGCTGAAACCCTTGAAGGCTATCTCATCGCACTTGCGAACCTGGATGATTTTATCGACATCATTCGCCGCTCCGCAAATCGCGACGAAGCCAGGATCAAGCTTCTCGCCTACGAATTCAGCCGGGAAACGGTCGAACAGATCGGTGTTCGGATCAGGAGCGAAAGTCGCTTAGTAGATGGTCGATATGTCTTCAGCGAACACCAGGCGGATCAGATTCTCGATCTGCGCCTTTACCAGCTCACCGGACTTGAACGTGAAAAGATTATCGACGAATACGGCGAAATCATCCGGAAGATTGACGATCTCCTCGACATTCTCCATCGCGCCGATCGGGTGATGACGATTATCAAGGAGGAATTGCTTCGGATCAGGGATAAGTACGGTTCCGAACGGCTTACCGCGATCCTCCCGGGACAGGGAGATATTGCCTATGAGGATCTGATCGCCAACGAGGGATGCATCATTACCATTACCCACGGCGGCTACATTAAACGGACAGCGGAAAGCGAATTTCGTGCCCAAAGACGCGGCGGTCGGGGTGTCATTGGGATGACTACCCGTGAAGCGCAGGTCAGCGGGGATCAGGGCGATTTCGTGGAACACCTTTTCACGGCCAGCACCCATGATTCCCTCATGTTCTTCACCCAAGCAGGCCGTTGCTACGTGGAAAAAGTCTATGAAATCCCTGAAATGGGCCGCGCTTCCAAGGGCCGTTCGATCGCCAATCTGCTGGAGCTGCGGCCAGAAGAAAAAATCGCCGCAACGTTGCGGATCGAGGCCGTCGATCAGACCGGCAACGCCGGAGGCGACGAGGGGACATGGAATCCAGCACTCCACGTCATGTTTGCTGCCCGGTCCGGAATTGTGAAAAAGACGAATTTGGCAGACTTCAGCAACGTCCGGAAAGGCGGTATCATCGCGATCCAGATCGAGGAGGGAGATGAGTTGATCGATGCGCTGCTGACCAACGGAATGGATGAAGTTGTCCTCATCACGCGTCAGGGTATCAGCATCCGTTTCCATGAGGGCGATGTTCGGGATATGGGACGAAATGCTGTCGGCGTCTGGGGTATCCGGCCAGATGCGGGGGATGAAGTCGTCGGAATAGCCAAGATTATTCCGGAAGCGCAACTCTTGGTAGCCGGATCCAACGGGATTGGGAAACGGACCGGGTTCGACGAATATCGCGTTCAATCCCGCGGCGGAAAGGGCATCATTACCATGAAAACCGGCGAACGCACGGGCGACGTGGTGGGTGCATTGACCGTACGCGATTCCGACGAATTAATGCTCATCACGACTGGCGGACAAATGGTCCGGATAAGGGTCAGCGAGGTACGCGAAACCGGCCGCAACACCATGGGCGTGAAACTAATGGATCTTCGTGAGAATGAGACTCTTCAAGATATCGCACCCGTTGTCTCCCAGGAAGAAGTAGAGGTTGAGGAGGAGACGTAAGAACCAGGAGTCAGGAGTTCGGGAGTTGCAGGAGTTCAGAACCGGTTCGACCGGCCTTGATTCTATCGATTGACAATCCCTCCCCGAGAGCCGACTCATCGCCCTTGAGTGCCTATACCAGGTGACAACGCATTTGCCCGTGCGCATTGCATAACGTGCCACAGTAAGCGTTTCCAGTAGCCACCGCGCCTCAACATTCCCGGATGTTTCGCGCTCCTCCGCGCGATTTTAGCTGCGAACCCGCAAAAACCGTCGCCGATCCAGGATGGATTGATATTTCCAGACCGGCAACACTCCATCACTCCAACACTCCATCCTCCATCACTCCAACACTCCAACACTCCATCACTCCAACACTCCATCACTCCAACACTCCAACACTCCAACACTCCAACACTCCATCACTCCATCACTCCATCACTCCATCACTCCATCACTCCATCACTCCATCACTCCAATCACTCCGTCCCGCCTCCCGGCTCCTGGCTCCTGGCTCCTGTCTCCTGAAAATTTGACCTTCTCGCCGGTTCGATGAATTTGGCTGCGATGAAATATCGCAGACTTGGCAACGCAGGATTGAAAGTGAGCGAACTTTCTTTTGGTTCATGGCTCACCTTCGGTAACCAGATCTCCGACGAACTCGCAGAGGACTTGATGCGCAAATGCTACGAGAACGGCGTTAACTTTTTCGACAATGCCGAGGGCTATGCACGAGGGCGCTCCGAGCTGGTGATGGGCAAAATCCTGGAGAAAGTTGGATGGCCTCGAGACACCTGGCTGGTCTCGAGCAAAGTATTTTTTGGCGCGGCAGAAGAGCCGCAGAAGCCGAATCAGTATGGGCTGAGCCGGAAGCACGTTTTCGAAGCATGTCACGCTGCCCTACGCCGGTTGCGGGTCGACTATCTCGACCTCTTCTTTTGTCACCGGCCCGATCCCGAGACTCCGATCGAGGAAACCGTCCGCGTCATGAGCGATCTGATCGCCCAGGGCAAGGTTCTCTATTGGGGTACCAGCGAATGGAGCGCCCAGGAAATTATGCAAGCCGTGACCATTGCCAGACAATACAATCTCGTTCCCCCAACGATGGAGCAGCCGCAATACAGCCTGCTGGTCCGCGAACGCGTCGAAAAAGAATATGCTCGTCTCTACTCGGAAATCGGCCTCGGAACGACAATCTGGTCTCCCTTGGCAAGCGGTTTGCTGACGGGGAAATATAACGACGGGATTCCTAAGGAGACGCGGCTCGGTTTTGAGTCGAACGAATGGCTCCGGGAATATGTCATCAGCGATGAAAAGATCGCAAAAGTAAAGGCGCTGGCGGCCGTAGCGGCTGACCTCGGAATCTCTCAAGCGGTCCTGGCAATTGCCTGGTGTCTCAAAAATCCACACGTGAGCACTGTCATTTTAGGCGCCTCTAAGGAAAGCCAGCTTAGCGAGACGCTCACGGCATCGGAAGCGGCGGAAAGGCTGACTCCCGACGTCCTGGAAAAAATCGAGCAAATCCTTCAAAATAAGCCTGTCAATTAGGGCAGCGTTCAGCGTTCAGTGTTCGGCGTTGGGCGTTCAGCTGAGAGCGCTAAATCATTGACGGCTGTCCCTTTTTGAGAGACAAAACGAGAGCCGCATCCTGCGGGGAACGTTGAACGCAGAACGCTAAACGCTGAACGCAAATGCACTGCGAAAAACTGCAAACGTTCGCCCCGAAAATTTGTTCCTAACTTATCTCTTTGTGGTTGCGACGCTATTTTTAGCCTCTAGACTATTGGCACTTCTCTTATGGGAAATCGAAAGAGAAAACTCTCATTTAAGAAGCTTCCCGTTCTACGGCAGCTCCAGTTTCCGACTGAGGGCGAGTATTTCGACCTGAAAACGTTGTTCGACAAATTAAATGCCGAATATTTTGGTAACGCCCTGAAAGGTTACGCCATCACGTGGGGCCGCAAACGGAAGCGCCCTCCAAAAGAGTACTTCGTCTTTGGAACGATCCAGGAGGAGGACAAAATGATCCGGATTCATCCGCTGTTGGATGCGCCTTTCGTTCCAACCTGGTTCCTTGAGTACGTCGTTTACCACGAAATGCTCCACGCTGTGGTACCGGAGGAGATCGATGAACACGGGCGAAGAAGAGTGCACACCCGCGAGTTCTATCGCCGGGAACGTAAATTTCACTGCTACTACAGAGCCCGGCGCTGGGAAGATGAAAATCTTGACCGGTTTCTGCGCTAACCCCGCCGTGGCTCTCATTTAAGATAGGGCGAATCTCCGCCTGAGCCGGGCTTTCCGCCTGGTCTCGCCGACAGCGCCATCCCCTACAAATCCGCCCGATTATGAGCGTCGCCTTTCTGCCTCATGATACCAACCGCCGCGCACCTCATATCGATTCGAAAACTCATTTGTAGAGGCTGAAGTCTCGCTCAAGGGCGACGGACGAAGACAGGCTCAGGTAGGGCGAAGCTCCGTCTGAGCCGGGGCTTTCCGCATGGCCTCGCCCGACAGCGTCACTCCCCAAAAGTTGCCCGATTTTTTCGGCCCTCCAAGGAGTGTCGCCTTTCTGCCTTATACCCTTATACCAAGGGCCGCGCACATCATGACGACGCGAACAATTCACTCGTGGAGCGATGACGTTGCAATCAAGGGCGACCCGAGAAGCCCCGGTTCGGGCGGAGCCTCAGCCTACCATCTCTGCGTTAGCGCGGCTTTTTGCCTAAATCCCCTGTTGCCGGACGGACGGTCGTTGCCGGGGTATTGGTCGAAGCAGCCGGCTTTTGCGAGGCGCCCGGTTGCGCCGTGGCGGACGGACGGCTGGAATTCAGCTTGGTAATAACCGAATCGCTGAAGTCGTAGTTGTCCCTCGAGTAAATCAATACCGGAACGATGTTGTTGGCGCTGAATCCAGACCTGTCAAAGACCATGTCGTAGTTCGACGTTCTCACCTGGTCATTGACCACTTTCATGATCTCGTCCACGATGCCGTCCCGCATCCGTTTCAGCTGATCCTGAATCTGCTTTTCGCGCGTCTGGCGAAAGTCTGATATTTCCTTTTCCAAACCCTTCGTCTCGGAGATTTTAGAATCGCGTTCCTGGGCCTTTTGATCCTTGGACGCTCCGCTCAGTTCGGGCTTGTTCATCTCTTCATTCAACTTATTGATGACGTCGAGATTTTTTTTGTAGGCGTCCATCCGTTGATCGAGCTCATCTTTGTAAGCTCTCTGCGCCTCCTTAAGCTTATCTTCCGCGTCATGGGTCTTGTAGTAGGCCGTAAAGACCTTTTGCATGTCGATGGTTCCGACCTTCATTTGAGCTTGCGCTTGAGAGGCAAACCCTAAGCTTAGGGCCAGCAGACCAATTATCGTGAGCGATGAGGAATTCTTCATAAGGTAGACGAACTGATACGAATCGGCGGAAGCGATTGTGGGTGAGACTGAGCGAGGGAGCTTTCGTTCAAAATTGATAACCGACACTAAACTGGAATTGCCCGCTCTTGCTGCTAAAGCTGTCCAACTCGACCGGGTAACCGTAATCAAGCCGCAACGGTCCAATTGGCAAATCCAATCGTACTCCCACACCGATGTCCTGATTCAAGCCTCCAGAGGTTTTCCCGTTGCCACTCGGCACCTTCTGCGGGCTAAAACTCTCCGAGCCAAGATTAACAAAACCGCCATCGTAAAACATGGCGAAGCGCACCCGTTCGATCACCGGGATGGTGTACTCGATCGTCCACCGGACCAGGGTATTTCCGCCGATCGGATTACCCTGGGAGTCCTTGGGACCCACGTCACGGAATCTGAACCCGCGCAAGGTATTGGCGCCGCCGGTATAAAGACGGTCAAAAACAGGGACGATGGTGTCATTCGCACCGCTCCAGTTGATGACGGAGCCAATTTCACCGTTCAAGAGAAGAATCGTGTCGTAGGGAAGATGGAAGTACTGGGCCGCGTCAAGATCATAACCGTAAATTTGAACGCTTCCTCCGAGGAACCCGCCGGCCGTATAGGTTGTCAGATCGACCCGCGTTCCTTTCCGGGTCAGGAACGCGCTATCGCGAGTATCATAGGTCAAGCCGAGCGTCATCCGGCTCTCAAGATTGCTCTCACCTCCTAGCCGGATGAGGTCGAGCAGTTCCGGCGTAATGCCGCTGTTGATGTCATAAATCCGGATCTCTTGAATGGTGTAATCGAGTTTCACCGAGAGAAAATTGGTGATCGGCTTCCGCATGAAGATATCGAATCCGTAATCCTCCTGGTTGTACTCGTTACTGAAGTAGTTGTATTGGTCAAAGAACAAGCGCCCACCCAACGCCAATCGTTGATCCAAAAAGTAAGGCTCACTTAGCTCGATGACCGCGTTCTTCGTCTGGGTGCCGAGCTGAACCCTTGCCCTGAACTTTTGTCCCGCGCCCGTAAACGTTCTCCAGTTCGTGACATCGAAATTGCCCTGTGCCAACTCCGCAAACCCCAAAAGCCCGTCGGTCGTGCTGAAGCCCAATCCAAAATTCAAGTTGCCCGTCCGCTTTTCCTGCACGGCAACGTTCAAATCCTTGCGGCCCGGCACTGAGGTATCGCTCGCGTAGGTATCCACTCGCTCGAAATACTGCAGCCCTTCGAGGCGCTTCTTGCTGATCTCCACGCGCACCGTGTCAAAAACGTCACCGGGCGACAGCACAATTTCCCGACGCAGAACTTTGTCCTTGGTTCGGGTGTTACCACTGATATTGATATGTTCAACGAACGACTGGATCCCTTCGTCCACCTTGTAGCTCAGGTTGACCACCGCAGGTCCCGCCGGGGTCGTTTGCACGTTCACCTTGGCGTCGGCATATCCGGCAACACCATAGGCATCTTCAACCGATTTGATGTCCTTCTGTAGCTTTTGCGGCGAAAAGACTTTGCCTTCAGTCACCTTGATGACTTTCCGGAAATTCGCTTCCGTCACTACATGGAGGCCTTCGATCGTCAAACTACCCACGTGGTATTGCGGACCCTCGTTAATGTAGATCGTGATGGCGACATTTTTTCTGTCCAGCCGATCGATCCTGACATCGGTAACCTGAACGTCAGCGTAGCCGCTATCCTGGAAAAGCTCTTTGATCTTCTGAACGTCTCCGTCCAATTGCTGATTGTTCAGCCGGCCCGCTCCCGTGATAAAGCCGAGCAAATTGTTTTGCTTAGTCTTCATCTCCCTTCGGAGCCTTTTCGAGGTGATGGCAGTGTTCCCGACAAACCGGATTGTCTTAACGACCGATCTCTGACCCTCACTAATCGCAAAAGTGACCTTGGCAGTTCCCCGATCCTCGTTGACGTCCACCTTGTACTGAACATCGGTGTCAGGATAACCGCGCTTCTGGTAAAGCTCGACCACCTTTTGACGGGCCGTTTCCAGAGTCTGCTCATCCAGCGGCGAACCAGTCTTCAGATTCAGCTCGCGCCTGATCCGCTTTGCTTTGACAATCTGGTTTCCCTGAATCACCACCTCGGTGAGCGTGACGCGTGTCTGCACCACCACAATCACCTTCACGCCATCCGGCAGCGGTTCACCATAAATTCGGACGTTAGTAACCAAGCCGGTCGCATAGAGTGAACGCACATCGTCCTCGACCGTCTGCTCAGAATACGGCTGGCCGACCGTGGTCTTCATGTTCGACAAGATTCTCTGACGGCTCAACGTAGCGGGACCGGCATACTGAATCTCGATCTGCCGGACGATGGGCGACGTGCGTTGCGCAGGTTGCGGAGGCTGTCCTTCCTGTCCGGGTGCTGGGGTATTTTGGCTCGACTGGCGGCAGCGGAGGTTGTCCGGCCGGCGACTGGGGAGGAGCTTGTCCAGTCGGCTGCTGGGCTATCGCACCCGGACTCAGCGAGCCCACAATGATCGCTGCGAAGATCCAGGTGCGGCAAAGGGAACTCAAAAAATTCATAATCGTGGCAAACAACGGCAGATCAGAGAGAATGGGCGTAATTCATGACGATGACGTCCAAAACGTCAACAGAAAAACGACTGCCCGGAATTCGACAGCCCAACAATTTCGATCCTCCAATGCTGCAGCGTCTCGGCGAGCCAACCGCCTTTTCCGCTGCATTGAAGATTTAATTCTCCGTCAGCTCGTACCAATTATTCCGTGTCCGCGGTTCATAACCGGCTTCGATGATTAAATCTTCAATTTCTGCCCGGGTAACCCGGAACGACGTTCCGGCTTTACTGACCACGTTTTCTTCCATCATCACCGACCCGAAATCGTTCGCTCCGTACCGAAGGGCAATCTGACCGATCTTCGGGCCCTGAGTTACCCAGGAGCTCTGGATATTTTCGATGTTGTCCAGATAAATGCGAGCCAGCGCCTGCATTCTCAAGTACTCGGCCGACCCCACCGGCGTCGCCTTTAAAACGACGTTCTCCGGTTGAAAGGTCCAACAAATGAAGGCGGTAAAACCACCCGTTTGATCTTGGACTTCGCGTAGCCTCTCGAGATGTTCAATCCGGTCCGCCACCGCCTCCACATGGCCGAACATCATCGTCGCACTGCTATTCAAACCAAGTTCATGCGCGATTTGCATCACTTCCAGCCACTGCTTCGTATTGCACTTGAGAGGCGAAATCCGGTTGCGCACACGGTCCACCAGAATCTCGCCACCGCCTCCCGGAATCGATCCCAGCCCTGCTTCCTTAAACTTCTGGATTATTTCCACCAACGGCATCCGAAACACTTCGGCAAAATGATTAAACTCAGGCGGGCTGAAGGCGTGGATATTAATCTGCGGGTATTTCTCCCGGATGTGATTGAGCAAATTCAGATAATAATCGATCCCAAGTTTCGGGTGATGACCGCCCTGCATCAGGATCTGGATCCCGCCGATGGACAGCAGTTCATCGATCTTCTGGTCGATCTCCTCATGGCTCAAGACGTAATGATCGGCGTCCCTCTCCGTCCGGTAGAAAGCGCAGAATTTGCAATAAACGTTGCAGACGTTTGTGTAATTGATGTTGCGATCGACAATATACGTGACGATCTCGTTGCCCCTTCCATGGAACGCCTCGGCTTTGGCCAGTTGCCTCCGTCGGTCTGCCAATTGCCCGAGCTCAGCTAATGGCAACCGATAAAGTTCCATGGCATCCTCGGACGTGATCCGTTCACCATCCAATACCTTTTCAACTACCCGGCTATCCCACATCGTTACGTTCATGAGCGATTCCTACATTACCTATTTTCGTGCCCCCCTCAACGACAGGTACGTTTTAGAAGGAGCCAGGATTCAGGATTCAGGAGCCAGGAGTTCAGAGAAAACCACCGTTCGGCGCCTTGATTCGTCTTCGCTTACCAGTGGATGAAGATCTCCCGAATTCGAGGCATCGCCATCCGGCTCCGGATTCCTCCTCCGGCTTCTGAGACTCCTGGCTCCTGGCTCCTGAATCTGAATCTGAATGCTCTTCAACGACACAGTTTTAATTGCTTAAACTCCCCGACATCTGGTTGATTTGACGGCCAGACATCTGAATGTAAATCCTTTGTGGCGGAAAATTTTTACCAGGAAACCGTAGAAGCTCCGAAGACCGCCTTCGATCTTTCACTGCGTCCTCCGCTCTTCAGCGAGTTCCAGGGACAAGCGCGCGTCCGCGAGCGGTTGGAATTGATGGTTCAGGCCGCAAAGCAACGCGGCGACGTTCTCGAACATATTTTGCTCAGTGGACCACCGGGACTCGGAAAGACAACCCTCGCCTATATCCTTGCCAACTCCATGGAAGTCAATATCAGGACGACCAGCGGTCCGATGATCGAAAGGGCCGGAGATCTGGCCGGCATCCTGACGACTCTCGAACGCGGGGATATTCTCTTTATTGACGAAATTCACCGCCTTCAGGTCGCAATCGAAGAATATCTCTATCCCGCAATGGAAGATTTCCGCCTCGATATCATTATTGATCAAGGTCCCAACGCTCGAAGCGTGCGACTCAATTTGCCAAAATTCACCATGATCGGTGCCACTACCCGCTCGGGTCTGATCAGTGCCCCGCTTCGTTCTCGTTTCGGAATGAACAGCCGGCTCGATTATTATGGAATTGCGGACCTCAGCCACATTGTCGAGCGCAGCGCCGGATTAATCGGCGTCGGCATCGATCAAATAGGCTGCAACGAGATTGCTTCGCGGGCCAGAGGCACCCCGCGCGTGGCGAACAATCTTCTGCGCTGGGTTCGCGACTATGCACAGGTCAAATCCGACGGGTTTATCACCAAAACGATTGCCGACAAAGCCCTTGAAATGCTGGATATCGACCGCGATGGCCTTGACGAAATGGACAAGAGACTGCTCGAGGCGCTCGTCGTTCGTTTCCAAGGCGGACCGGTCGGACTTGGCTCCCTGGCGGTTTCGGTTGGAGAAGATTCCGGAACCGTCGAGGAGGTTAATGAGCCGTTTCTGATTCAGGAAGGTTTCATCAAACGAACCGGGCAGGGCCGGGTGGCCATGCCAAAAGCCTACGAAAAGATGGGCGTCCCGTTCCCGTCCAATCGACAAGCAGAACTTTGGTAAGAATCATCCGCAACCGAGGGCGACCAACGACTAGGAAATCCCTCCTCCCCTAATCGTCCTGAAGGAGGATCCATCTTCCCGTCGCGCTCGTCCTCGTCTAAATCGTGCTCGCGTGCTCGTGCTCGTCCTCGATCTTGAAGGTGGTTGGTGAAAAGGAAGAAAAGTGAGGACGATAACGAGCACGATTGGGGGGGCACAGGCCCTGGCTCCTTCCTCCGTACCCGCTCTTTTCTGCAACTCCTGAACTCCTGCAACTCCTGCCTCCTAATTCTTCTGCCTCTTCTTTTTCGGAGGGCGCGGCGCTTCTTCAGCCGCTTGCTGACCTTCCGGATATTTGATCGTGCTTGGCCAAATAACGCGCCAAGGTTGCTGTTTTAGTTTTCCGGTCAATTGACTGAGATCGCCGACTATCAGATCCAACTTCGGCAACAGCGAGCCCATGGTCTCATCTAAGGAATTCAGAATAGTCTTGAGCTTACCTGAGGAGTCTTTGAAGTTGGCCAACGATTTCTCGATGTTGTTGTCTTTCTGCAGTTGGCCGGTGACGTTTTTCGCGTTGGCCAGCACTTCATGGACGCTGACCAGGGCAGAGTCAACCGACCCACCTTTTTCCGTGATGATTTTCAGGTTCGCTCCGACCGCTTGAAAATTTTTGAGTGTACCTGTTAAAGCCGACTCCTGAGCGGTCAGGAGGGTCAGATTGTGGGAGGTTCTCTGCAGTTCGGCTAACGTAGCTTCCGATTGTTTCAGAGCCGGCTCCAGCTTCTGGATGATCAGAGGCCCAACCTCGGCAAGATCAGGCGAACGTGCGCCGACGAATTTGGCATTCGGTTCGGCAAGGCCGGAGTCCGGATTGCCGTTCGTGAAATCGACGACGAGTTCTGCCAGCAATCCGTAACTTCGCATCGAGACGTTGGCCTCTTTATAAATCTGTGAATCCTCGGCCACCTGGACACGCACCATCGCTTCATAATTCAGATTGTGCTCAGGTCGATCATTGAGCGCCACTGGGGATTGTATTTCAGCTACCGTTCCGATCTTGCGTCCGGCCAGCATGACGGTTGCCCCAGGTTTGATGCCGGCGGCATTGTCGAAATAAACCCGAAAGCTTTTGAGCGGTCTGAATAGCCCGGGAGATGAAATGTACAAAACGACGGCGACCACCAAGCCAAGTGTCAAAATGACCATCAGTCCGGTGCGAATTTCATTCCGAAGGATCTGCATGCGATGCCGTCTCCGTAATCGGTCCTTCCGTTGTTCCGTTGACAAACTGGTGAACAACCGGATTCGCTGAGGCACGGAACCGTTCCGGCGCAGCGTCTTCAATTATCTTTCCCTGATAAAGCATCGCCATCCGGGTAGCGATCTTGAAAGCGCTCTCCATTTCGTGCGTGACGATGATCGAGGTGGTATTGGTTTTCTCGGTCAAACTGATAATTAATTCGTCGATCACCGAACTGATCACCGGATCAAGTCCAGCCGACGGCTCGTCGAACAAAATCAATTCCGGCTGCATCATCAGCGCCCGGGCGAGGCTCACGCGCTTGCGCATCCCGCCGCTCAGCTCGGAGGGCAACTTCTCCTCTGTCCCGCTCATCCCGACAATTGCGAGATTTTCCTTGATCAATTCATCTACTTCCTTTCTCGGCTTGCGGCCCAATTCCTCGACCGGCAAAGCAAGATTCTCTCGCACGGTCATCGAGCTAATCAGGGCCGAATACTGGTAAACCATCCCGATCCGGCTCCGAAGCAGGTTCAATTTACTTCGGCTCAATCTCTGAACTTGAAGATGCCGGTATCGCACCACGCCGGACGTCGGTTTCAGAATCCCCAGGATGAGACGTAGCATCGTGCTCTTGCCCCCACCGCTCTGGCCAAGGATCGCCAGGCGATCCCCGCTGAATATCTTCAAATCCATCCCATCCAACACCGTTTTATCCCCAAATCGCAGTTTGATGTTCTCGAGATGCACCAGTGGCGTTTCGCTCATCCGGTAATCCTTGTGACCATAATATTGAACAACGTATCAAACCCGATAACGGTTGTGATGGAAATCACCACGCTATCCGTTGTTGCTTTCCCCACACCTTCGGCTCCACCCGTCACCGTGAGCCCCTGGTAACACGCAATCAATCCGATCAGAAGCCCGAAGAACATCGCCTTAAACAACCCGATGATGATATCACTGACAACCAAGCTCGTCACCACGGCATCGAAATAAGCGTCGGGAACCAGGTTGAATGCAACCCAGGAGATCAACGCTGAACCGATAAGCGCCGCCACAACCGACAGCACTGACAGGCATGGCATCAGGAAAGCAATCGCCACCAGTCGCGGGGCTACCAGAAAACGCAACGGACCTATACCCATCGCCTCAATGGCTTCCACTTCTTCAGAGACTTGCATGGTACCGAGTTCCGCTGTGTAAGCTGCACCAATCCTGGCCGCCAGGACGATACCGGTCAGCAAGGGCCCAAGTTCGCGCGTAAAAGCAATCGAGATAAGCGTCGGGACCAGCCGCTCCGTTCCAAACTTCTGGAGCTGGTAACCTGTCAACAAAGCCATCGTCAGCCCCAGAAAAAAAGAGACCATCAAAACCAGCGGGATAGACCCGACGCCGGTCCGGTCTGTTTGCGCGAAGAGCATCGACCAACGGAATGGCAACCTTCCGCGGCGAATGTTATCTCCGGTTTCTTCCAGCGTATTGAGAAAGAGCCAGAAAATGCTCCCGATGTGCTCGAGGGTAAGTCGCGTTAGATAGCCAATCCTGTAAAGCAACGCGTATTAATCAGGCTTCGTTCCGCCAGAGGCAAGGGAAAATAGTGTCAGTGTCAGGGGGACTGTCGGTCTCGATTCGTTCAGGTAGAGTGAGGCTCCGCCCGAACCGTGGCTTTCCGGGTTGCCTTGCTTCAAAACCGTCACCCCAAATAATCGTGTTCGTGCTCGTCCTTCGGACCGTTGTCCCGCTTTTCCGTCGGCTATAGAGATTCAGTGCCAGTCGCCTTCAGCCTCACTGACACTGTCACTGACACTGACACTCTCTTCCCCCTCCACGAAAAACAAACCGCTCTGGCAAAGCTTCGCGTATTTACCATCTAACGCCAGCAACTGTTCGTGATCGCCGCGCTCAATAATTTCACCCCGTTCCAGGACAAGGATCAGGTCGGCATGCCGGACGGTCGAAAGCCGGTGTGCGATCACGAAACTTGTCCGACCCAGCAATAACCGGTTCAGAGCCTCCTGGATTTGGCGTTCCGTTTCAGTATCCACGCTCGCCGTCGCCTCATCCAGAATCAACAGCGGCGGATCCTTCAAGATCGCACGCGCAATGGATATCCGCTGCTTTTCACCGACGCTCTGCCGTATACCGCGTTCCCCCACTCCGGCGTCCAGGCCATCCGGCAGGCGCGAGACAAACTCGCTGGCATTCGCCGCTCGAAGTGCTTCCCATATTTCCGCCTCGTTCGCATCGGGTTTTCCGAACAACAGATTCTCACGGATCGTTCCATTAAATAAAAAACTTTCCTGACTGACAAAACCCGTCGCGTTGCGAATGGCGTGCTTGGAAAGGCTGCGAATCGATCGGCCATCAATTAAAATGTCGCCGCCTGTTGGACTCAACTCATAGAACCGAAGCAAGAGATTTACCAAAGTCGATTTTCCTGCGCCGGTCTCACCCACCAAGGCGATCGTTTGGCCGGGTTCAGCGACAAACGAAACATCTTTTAATATAGGTTGGTCATCGCTGTAGGAATAGGAGACATTGCGATATTCAATCCGGCCCACCGGTTCAAAGGGTTGACCTTCCTGAAGGTCAATCTCGGCTGGTTCATCCAGGATTTCGAAGACCCGTTCCGCAGCTGCCCGGGCGCCCTGCAGCATCTGATTAAGTTGGTGCAATCGTCCAATCGGCTCATAAAGGAAGCGCACCAGAATCAGAAAGGCCACCAACTCGCCAATCCCCATTCGGCCCTGCAGCACGGCCATTCCCCCAAACCCGGTGACAATCACCAGCCCGCAGGAAGTCACGAAATCCATGGATGGATCGTAGATGGCCCACGCTCGCATTACCACCAGCGTCGCCTCTTTCAACCTGCGACTGGCCTTGTTAAACCTTCCGTGTTCCTGGCCTTCGCGCACGTAGGCCTTGATTTGGCGGACTCCAGACAGGTTATCATGCAACAGCGAATTCATCGCGGAAGCAGCCTGCCGTTGCGAACGGTAGCGGGATTTCGCCGTGATCGTATAAACCAACGCGCCTCCAATCAGAAAAGGGACCGGGAGCATCGTCAACGTCGCCAGCCACGGTTGGCGCACGAAAAGCAACACCCCCACGATCAACACCTGAAGAATCGCGACTGTTCCCTGTTCGACGCCATCAATCAAAACACGCTCGACCGAATTTACATCCTCCAGGACGCGCGTCATGATGTCGCCCGTCGCCCGGTAGTCAAACCACCGGAGAGGCAATTTCTGGATATGATCGTAGAGATCGCTGCGAAAATCGAAAATGACCTTTTGCTCAAACGTATTGTTGAGAACGATCCGGATCCCGTTGGAAACGCTCTGAACGAAAAATGCACCGATCGCCAGCAGTGCGAGTGGCGGGATCAACTCCGGTTTCCGGCCCCGAATCGCGTCATCGATCACTCGCTGGGTAATCGTCGGAAACACAATCACCATCAAGGTCGCCAGAACGGCGAACCCGACAGTTCCAGTCGCCAACCTTGGATATCGTCGAATATATTTGAAGACTCGTAGAATCGTTTGCATCAACCGCCCTTTCCTCCCGGAACGCTACCATCGATTGAAGCAACCGGGAAGATGAGGAGATGTTTAGTTCCAGTTAAACCCGCTGAGAAACACTCAAAGACGGCGGAGGAGTACGCGCTCTCCCTTGAGGCTGAGGTTAAATCGCTTCGCGACCAAGCAGGAGCAGACAAAGAGCTGGCCGGCGCTCTTCAAAACGAAGGAAATTGGCTCGCACCGATGCTCGCCTGGAATCGGTCTACTCAAGCCGGTGTTGGCTATTGACCGCCCTTCTGCGATGGATTGACAAGGTCCTGCACCTTGTCATTACAAAAAAATAAAAGATCTCCTTCGGGGGCAGTGGCGAGAGTTACTGCCTTTAGACCTCGGACGGGCCAATATCTGACCTGTCCCCAATGGATGTCACAAATTGACCTGTCCCCAGTGAATGCTGTTGGCGTTCCGATCAATGCCAGTCACCGCCTTTCGATTCGCTCAGGCGGCTGACTTAGAGGGGATGACGTCATAGGGCAGGGCAACCCGGCAGGCCCCGGTTCGGACGGACCCTCACCCTACCTAATCCCCTCTCCCATCCCCAATCGTCTTATCGTTATCTGGCCGGCCAGGTTTTCCTCGAACGGCCTTTGCTCGCCCGCAGAGGCGGCGAGCACTCCCTTGAATTCCTCCCTTCCATTAGTACCCTTGACCGTGCAGTCCCATCTTCCGATCTACGAGCTTCGAACCCGCATCGTTGAATCCCTCCAATCCTTACCTCGCCTGATCCTCCAGGCGCCCACGGGTTCTGGCAAGTCAACTCAGGTCCCGCAAATGCTCCTGGACCATGGGCTGGCAAAAGATGGTCAGATTATCATTTTGCAACCACGCCGGTTACCAACCCGGATGTTAGCGGCCCGCGTTGCCCACGAAAGAAATGTCCGCTTGGGCGAGGAGGTGGGTTATCAGATCCGGCTCGACAATGTTTCCACGGCAAAAACCCGCATCCGTTTCGTTACCGAGGGAATTCTGTTACGCCAGATGGTCGGCGATCCACGTCTGGCCGGTGTGTCGGTGCTTATCTTTGATGAATTTCACGAACGCCATCTTTATGGCGATATAGCGCTGGCTCGCGCGCTCGAGATTCAGGCCTCGATTCGTCCCGACCTGCGAATCGTCGTCATGTCGGCAACCCTGGACACCGATATGCTCGAGGGCCATCTGCGCCCCTGCAATCTTCTCACCTCACAAGGGCGAACCTTTCCCGTCGAGATCGAATACCTGAAACGTGAGACAATCGATGAGCCTCCCTGGGAAGTTGCCGCGGACGCCTTGGCCCAGGCTCCGGATGACGGTGGAGATGTTCTGATCTTTATGCCCGGCGCCTTTGAGATTGGACGCACCATTCAGGAACTTAAACACTCCGATTTCAAAGGAATCGTTTTGCCCCTGCACGGCGACCTCTCCCCAAGAGCGCAGGATGCCGCGATCGCCACCTACCCCGAAAGGAAGATCGTGGTCTCGACCAACGTGGCCGAAACCTCGTTGACCATTGATGGGGTGACTCTGGTCATCGATAGCGGCTTGGCCAAGATCGCTAAATATGATCCGCATCGGGGCATCAACACTCTCATCACGGAAAAGATCAGTCGCGCCTCCGCCGACCAGCGAGCAGGTCGAGCGGGGCGGACGGCTGCTGGACGTTGTGTCCGGCTTTGGTCAGAGCGCGATCAATCCGGGCGGCGCCCTCAGGACCTCCCGGAAGTTAAACGCCTTGATCTCGCCGAAGTCCTGCTCAACCTGAAGGCGGCTGGCGTCACGGATCTTGAACGCTTCGGCTGGATTGAGACGCCTGACCCGAATTCGTTGCGCCGGGCAATCGAGTTGTTGGAAGATCTCGGGGCTTTGGATCGCCAAAATGGAGAAATCACCTCGATCGGACATCGCATGCTCTCGTTTCCGGTTCACCCGCGCTATTCCCGCATGTTCTTGATTGCCGACCAACTCGGTTGTGTGGCGACGATCGCCCTGGTCGCCGCGATCACTCAGGAGCGGCACTTGCTCCGGCGCAGCGAAAACAACCAGATGGAGCATGACCGTGAGTTGTTGCTCGGAAAAGAGGTTGAGTCGGATTTCTTCGTCTTAATCCGCGCCTGGCTGTACGCTCAACAACATGGCGCGGACAAAGCACGCCGGCTTGGCATTCGCCACGCCATTACCCAGCAAATCGCTCCGGTCTTCGAGCAGTTCGTCGAAATCGCCCGAAGCCAGGGCTTGAACGTCGACAAGAAAGTCAATGAATTCGACGCCGAAGCACTTGGAAAATGCATGCTGGTTGGATTTTCGGATCATTTGGCCAAACGCCTCGATGCCGGGACGCTCCGCTGCGATCTTGTCCATCGCAGACATGGGGTCCTCGCTCGGGAAAGCGTCGTGCAAAAGAGCCCTCTGTTCGTGGCCGGCGAGATTCGCGAAATTCAGGGACGGAATGACGAACTGATCGTCCTTCTCTCTCAAGTCACGGGCGTCCGGGAAGAGTGGCTGCGCGAACTTTTCCCCCAGGATTTCCGGGCGTTGGATCAGACTTTTTTTGATCCCGTCACCCGGCGCGTTCAGCAGAAAAAAGATCTCCTCTTCAGGGACCTTGTTCTGCAAAGCACCAAGCTCGAAGCGCCTCCCGGTGAAAGGGCATCCGAACTCCTGGCCAATGAAGTAATTGCCGGCCGGTGCCCGCTGGCAAACTGGTCTCACGAGGTCGAGCAATGGGTCATTCGACTCAATTCCTTATCCCAATGGTATCCTGAACTGGGATTGCCGATCATCGACGCCGAAGCTCGATTCCATTTGGTACAGCAAATATGCCACGGGGCGGTAAGCTATAAAGAAATCAAGGATCGGCCTGTTTGGCCGGTCGTCAAATCGTGGTTGTCGCCGCTCCAGCAGCAGGCCCTCGATCAGTTTGCGCCTGCTCGATACGAATTGCCAACCGGTCGTCACGCCAAGCTCGTATATGGAGAAAACCAGTCGCCTCTCCTGGCCGCGCGAATCCAGGATCTGTATGGAGTGGACGGCTCGTTGACCATCTGCGACGGCCGCGTCCCGATTCTTCTGCAGATCCTCGCCCCCAACCATCGCCCGATCCAAACCACCCAGAATTTGGCTACCTTCTGGAAAGAGGCTTATCCAAAGATCAAACAGGAATTACAACGCAAATACCCAAAGCACGAATGGCGGTAGGGCGGGCGGAAAACCGGGTCGGCGGGTCGGCGTAGGGCGTGTCGGCGTGGGGGGATGACCCCTCTTCAATCGTGCTCGTCCTCGATCTGTAGTGCCGGCTGGCAAAGGACGGAAAACCGCGCCGCTTCGCTTACGCCGATACGCCCCGGGAACCGTGTCGGCGTGGGGGCAAAGCCGCCTCTTCAATCGTGCTCGTTATCTCTCTGCTCGTCCTCGATCTGTAGTGCTGGCTGCCAAAGGACGGAAAACCGCGCCGCTTCGCTTACGCCGATACGCCCCTGCCGCCGACCCGCCGACACGGTTCCCCCTTCTCCCTACGCCGAGTTCTCCCTCCATGCCTTGCCCGATTGGTAAAAAAGCAGGCGACGCTGGTAGTAGGGAATATCCTGTTGCGACCCGAGTAGAATCGCCTTCTCCTCCCATTTCTGCGCAGAACGGAAATCCCCGCCTTCGGCGTAGGCGGCGGCTAAAACGTCGAGCACCGTATCATCTTTCCACTGAGTTAGTTTTGCCGCTTCTGTCGCCAGCGCCACCGCGATGGCTCCGTTCCGCAACTGTGCGTCTGAAGTGGTTGCGTACAGCCATGCGGCACCTGCACGACAAATCGGATCGGTTTTCGATAGACTAATGGCGCTCCGGAAATCGTTCAAAGCATCGGCCTTGCGACCCAGTCGGCTATAAGCGTTCGCTCGAAGCGTATAGAGTTGCGCCAGATTCAGCCGATTTGCGTCTCCTCCATTGTTCTGGATCGCTGCGTTGACGGCCTCTATGGTGTCCTTAGGCCGATTCAAATTCGAAGCAGCAACCGCCCGAGCCGCCTGCAACCACCATCTCTCCGGATGTTGTTTCCCAGCGGAGGTGGCGGCTTTAAACGCGTCTTTCCACAACCGGTTCTCGACCATCGCCCCAATCTGGCTGGCCTCTGCTTTTTCTTCCGGAGTAAATTTATGCCCGGGCGGGAATATCTCCTGAGGAACCTGCTCGACAGTCGGTCCTTGAGACCTGTTCGCTCGATGACGCCTCGTGTAATAATGATGTTTCGAACTTCCGCCTTTGGTAGTGGAATGTTTCTTCGATGTCGGATGTTTCGAGGCCGTGTGTTTGCTCGAAGTCTTGTGCTTTGACCCAGTGGAGGATTCTGCCGGAACGGCGTTGTTGGCGAGACAGAACAGGAGTAAGAACGCACTAAAAATCTTCGCCTTGCGCATCGACATTCGTTCAGTTGGGTCGAACTATATCGGCCAGTGTGACCCGGGTCTCAAGCGAAAGCCAATCATGAATTGTTCCTCCATGATTCTTCGTATTCAACCAGCACCTTAACTGTTATAATCTACTGCCGATGATGCTGACCGACTCACTCAAAAATATCAGCAAAGAAGACCGGTTCCGCGGAGCCATCTGGGGTCAGTTTGTGGGAGACGCTGCCGCTCTGGGGACCCACTGGATTTACGATCTCGCCGAACTCCAACAACTTTATCCCCATAGCGTTCACGGGTTTGAAGCTCCTAAAGAAGGTCACTATCACTTCGGCAAGCAGCCCGGGGACCAAACCCATTACGGTGATGGTGCGCTGGTTCTTCTCGAATCGCTGGCTAGGGAGGGCAAGTTCGACGAAAGAGCGTTTGGACGAAGGTTTGTGGAGATTTTTCGACCTGGTACTTACTCCGGCTACATCGACAAGGCTACCAAAGGAACGGTCGAAAATTTTCAAGCCTTCGCAAAATCTAATTCGGCGGATGATTTCGATTTTCAACACGGTGCAGACGATGATCAGCTGGCCGCCGCCTCCCGCTTGGCAGCCTTAACCGTTCGATATAACAATGACCCTGAGCTGTTGAAGGTGGTCGAACGAATGACCCGGGTCTGCCAGAACAACAACCAAACGGTCGCGTACATGAAGTTCAACGCGCTGCTGCTCTCAGAACTCTTCGACGGGCACGACGTCAAGACCGCGCTCCATCGAGCGGAAGAGCAAATCGTTGTCGTCGAACCGCAACTCAGTCAGGAAATCCGTCGCAAAACACGGGAAGCTCTGGAGCAAACTCGAAACGCCGTTATCGAAACGACTTTGACGCTTCGGCCAGGCTTGCCCGCTACCAAAAAGCTTCCCATCTTCGATCCACGTTTTGCTTAAGCATCCAGATGATTTCGAGAGCGCGATCCTGGCTACGCTTCGCGCGGGTGGCGACAATGCTGGACGAGCTTCAATGGTCGGCGCTTGGCTGGGAGCACATCTCGGTATCGCCGCGATCCCAAAAGCATGGAGACTCAAATTGAGCCATGCAGATCGGATCTCCACAGCCACCGAAAAGATCTTGGCAGATCTCAGGGTAGACGGCGGCAGGTAGGGCGAAGTCCGCCTGAGCCGGGGCTTCCAACGTGAACCTTCTCTTGCGGCTTCACCCCATTTCTATGGGCGACTATCGATTCGCCTGGGCAACGTGGTCATGATGCCTCCATCGCGCGGATTCCGCGTCTTTTAAATTCTAACGCGGACGCGCGCCGTAGCCGCCTCGAGCAATCCATTTTTCGGGGGGTTGGCACACAGGCGAGGTAACCCGGTAAGCCCCGGCTCAGACGGAGCTTCGCCCTCCCTGAGCCGACTAAAAACAAATGATCCGGCGCCCCTAGCGCCCGTAGCGCCCGAAGGAATATCCTTTGCTGGTACGAAAACCTTTTACCGGCTTGACCGGGCCTTTGCCCTCCTCGAAAAGAGCCGTGTAGACGTACTTGAAGCCATCCAGCTTCTGCCGCGGGATTTTCTGACCGACATATCTTTCGATGTCCAGCATTGCTTTCAGTTCTTCGGCGATCACCAAAGTGAGAGCGTCTCCGACCTGTTCGGCTCGCCCGGTTCGCCCTATCCGGTGAACGTAGTCCTCTGGATGCAATGGAATATCGTAATTGATCACGTGGGTGACACCAGCAACGTCCAGTCCGCGAGCGGCAATGTCAGTCGCCACTAGCACTTCATACTTACCGGACTTGAATCCCTCCAGCGCCATGATCCGGTCTTTCTGAGTGCGGTCCGAATGCAGTACAGCCACCGAGTGATTCAACCTCTTAAGTCGATCCAAAATATTGTCGGCAGCCTGTTTGGTCCGCGTAAAGACCAGCACGCTTTTATATTCCGTCCCTTCCAGCAACGACACCAGCAGATCAAACTTCTGTGCGGAAGCCACCGGGAAAAAAGCGTGCGTCACGTTCTCAGCCACAGCCCGGCGTTCCCCGATTTCGACAATCTCGGGATCTTTTAAAACCCAGGAGCACAGACTTTCAATTTCAGGCGGAATCGTCGCTGAAAACAGCAGTGTCTGCCGCGATTTTGGGCAAAGTTGAACGATCTTACGAACGTCCGGCAAAAATCCCATGTCCACCATTCGATCCACCTCGTCGAGGATAAGAATCTCAATCGAATCCAGCTTGAGCACGCCCTGCTCCTGCAGATCCAACAACCGGCCCGGGGTTGCCACTATCACGTCAATCCCATAACTCAGGAGACTCTTTTGCCGGTCGTAGCCCACCCCGCCGTAAAAGACGCCGATCTCAATCTCAGTGAAACGCGCGTAATATTGAAAAGCCGTCTCGACCTGGATCGCAAGTTCTCGCGTCGGCTCCAGAACCAGGCATCTAGGCCTCCCTCGTTTCCCAAGCAGCGTCAGCACCGGAAGCGCAAATGCCGCCGTCTTTCCCGTCCCGGTCTGCGCCGACCCGACGACATCTTTTCCCTGCAGAATTAACGGGATGCATCTCTCCTGGATTGGTGTTGGCTCGGTAAAGCCCAGGGATTGCACGCCATGCACCACCGCTTCTTGCACCCCTAGGTCCTGAAAACTCATTTAGCCCTTCAATTAACGGGCATTCCCTGAAATAAGCAAATCCTTCGAGAAGGCGGAAATTCTGAAGTTGCACGGGCACGGGAGTTGCCGGAGATGTTTCGAGGCAGAACGAATAGCCATTCCACCCATCGCAAACGATTCAAAACCATTTCTACCCTACTCTTTGTGGATCCGCGCTCCGAACCCTCGACGTCCGTTGATGCTGCGCACCGGCGGGTTCTTTTTATCTGTACCGGGAATTATTACCGCAGCCGCTTCGCTGAAGCCATTTTCAACCACCACGCCGAGCAGCGACGGATCCCATGGACCGCTTTTTCGCGCGGATTGGCCGTGCACCTGGTAGAAGGCTATCTATCAACCTTCACAAGCGAGGCGCTGCGGACCCGGGAAATCGAACTTCGCCACACCGGCCCGCGGCGAATTGGGCTCTCCGAAGGTGATCTCCTTCAGGCAAATCATCGCATCGCGATGGATCGCTCAGAGCATTTCCAAATGATGCTGACGCAATTCCCGACCTGGGTCGACCAGATAGACTATTGGGATGTCTCTGACATCCCTTTCCGCTCCTCGACTGAGGCGTTGCCCGAGATAGAACTTAAGGTCATGCAGCTTCTGGACACCTTTTCACGATGAATGGTATGATGTCGGTCGATCTCCCGGGTCTCCGGAAGATCCGCAGCGGGAAAGTTCGCGAAGTGTTCGATCTCGGGGAAACTCTCCTGATCGTCGCGACCGACCGCATTTCCGCGTTCGATTGCATTCTCCCCGAACCCATTCCCGGAAAAGGCGAGGTCCTGACCCAGTTGTCAGCATTTTGGTTTCGAAAATTCCACCAGATTCCCAACCACTTCATCACGGGTGATTCCGAGGAATTCCCGAAAAGCCTCCAGCCCTACGCAAAATCGCTTGGCGGTCGCTCGATGCTCGTCCGGAAATCGATTCCGCTTCCCATCGAGTGCGTTGTTCGAGGTTATCTCGCCGGATCGGGTTGGAACGAATACCGGGAATCCGGTACGGTGTGTGGCATCAATCTACCTGCCGGCCTCAAACAAGCCGCTCGGTTGCCCGAACCAATCTTCACCCCGGCGACCAAAGCGGAATCCGGTCACGACGAAAACATTTCTTGGACAAGGTGCTGCGAGATCCTCGGACCTGAGAATGCGACAACCCTGCGGGATCGCAGTCTCGCGATTTATAGCCAAGGTAGCTCGCATGCCGCCTCCCGCGGCATCATCATTGCGGATACCAAGTTTGAATTCGGGCTGCACAACAACGAAATACTTTTAATCGACGAATGTCTGACTCCCGACTCCTCACGGTTTTGGCCGGCCGACTCTTACGAGCTCGGTGCCAGCCCATTCAGCTTCGACAAGCAATTTGTGCGCGACTATCTCGAGACGCTTGAGTGGGATAAGACCCCGCCCGCGCCCACTCTCCCGCCGGAGATCATCGAAAAGACTGCCCGCAAGTATCAAGAAGCCTTCACCCGTCTCGCTGGGTAACTCTGCCTTTCCGCCCTCGTCCTCGTTATCGTGCTCGTTCTGGATTTCTTCTTCCTCGCCCTTCTTCGTCGCTATTCATCCTCGGTCTCCTTGTGCTCTTGTTCGAGATCCCGGCCCCGCGTCCAACCGGGCGGATCACTGGCCGGGAACGATTCTTCACCCGCTTCTTCCACTTCAAATTCGGCCGCTTCTTCTTCAGCATCTCGATCGTCTGGTAGACGGGGCTCATCCGGTGTTTTTGCGCTCATGCCAGAAACTTGGAGTCACGAGAACACTTGGCAACTCAAATCTCACTTCCAGGAGTTCAGGAGTTCCAGGAGTTCAGGAGTTGCAGAATTGAAATCGGATTTGCAGTCTGCGGCTGGCAATTCGCCCGCTTGCATGTGAAGAGGAGTTCTTGCCAGACCTACCTGGTTGCGCTGAACTCCTGCGACTCCTGAAAAAACGATGTCGTTCGAAATACTCAAGACTGATTCTTCGTCCCGGGCTCGCCGGGGTCGGTTGCTCACCAAACATGGGCCGGTCGAAACGCCGATCTTCATGCCGGTTGGCACCCAGGGTACTGTTAAGGCGATGACCCCGGAGGAGCTTTGTTCTGTGGGCGCACAAATTATTCTCGGCAACACCTATCATCTCTTCTTGCGGCCGGGTCTTGAGGTGATCAAACACTTTGGCGGACTTCATCGATTTATGTGCTGGAACCGCCCTATCCTCACCGACAGTGGTGGATTCCAGGTATTCTCCCTCGCAAAACTCCGACGAATTACGGAAGAAGGCGTCCACTTCAATAACCACATTGATGGATCCCCCTGTTTTCTTAGTCCGGAAATCTCCATCGAGATACAGGCCACTCTCGGATCAGACGTGGCCATGGCTTTCGACGAGTGCCTGCCTTATCCATGCGAGTTGGAATATGCGGCTGCCAGTCTGGAACGCACCTTGCGGTGGGCTCAGCGTTGTCGGTCCTCGAACATGAACCAGAGCCCTGAAAATCGTCCGCTCCTTTTTGGAATCGTTCAAGGAGCGACAGACCGCAATCTGCGCGAAAAGAGCGCTCGCGCACTGGTGGAAATGGAATTCGATGGATATGCCGTCGGCGGCGTGAGCGTCGGCGAACCCGAATCCGAAATGATGCGTGCGGTGGAGTTTAGCGAACCGTTCCTGCCCTCTGATCGACCGCGCTACGCCATGGGCCTCGGAACGCCTGCCCAGATCGTCGAAATGGTCGCCCGCGGAATCGACATGTTTGACTGTGTGCTCCCCACGCGACTTGCCCGGAACGGCACCGCTTTTACCGAGATCGGAACGATTAATCTGAAAAACAATCCTTACCGCCTCGACGACCGCCCGATTGAGGAAGAATGTGCCTGCGCCACTTGCCGGACCTTCACGCGCGGATACATTCGGCACCTGGTCAAAGCCGAAGAGATTCTCGGTCTTCGTCTGATCACGGTTCATAACCTCCATTTTTACCTGAACCTCATGCGACGAATCAGAGCGTCGCTTGACGAAGGCTCATTTCCCTCGTTTCGTGAACGGTTCGTCGCCAACTACGTTCGACACACCCCCGACCCTTAAGATCATGCCCACCTATCTCCACGGACAACGGACAACTGGCACTGGCAACCTCGCGAGAATCTTGTCGCTCTTATTGATCCTTTTTACTCCGAACCTGCGCGCCCAGGAACCGGGTGCAGATGGCAAAATCATGCTCACGGTCTTCTTGCGTCACGACCAGTCAATGACAATCGATGAAATTAATGATCACCTGGAAAAGACCGGGTTCCGAAAGAATTTCCCTCCGGAGGGCGTCGAAATTGTCTCCTACAACATTGTCATGGGCGTCGGGCACATCATGACCCTCCGTTTCCCACCTGATAAACTCCGAGAAGTCAATCTGGCATTCGAACGTGGCGTTTGGGGAGGATTCCGAACGGAGTTCTATCTTACCTACGATTACCTTAAAGTCTTCAACGAATTGAAGCAGAAAGACAGCCAATCAGGTACCGCAACTCCCGCGGAAACCCAATCAGAAAACGACAAGAAGCCGGCCGAATCGGCAACCCCTTCACCCACAAGAAAACTCCACAGAAAGAGCAGCCAATGAGAAGACATTTAATCCCCCGCACGAGTTTGGAAGCTTCAGTACTCTGCCTTGGAACAGCGGAGTTTGGTTCCGTGGTGGAAGACTCATTGTCCGAGGCAATTATCGACCGCTACATCGATGCGGGAGGCAACGTCCTGGACACCGCCGAGGTATATGCCGAATGGGTCCCTGGCGGAAGTCATCGAAGCGAAGAATTTCTCGGCCGCTGGCTCCGGAAACGCAAAAGCCGGGATGGCCTCATTCTTTCTACCAAGGGGGCCCATCCCAGACTCGATTCGATGGACAAGCCGCGCATGTCCAAAAAGGAGGTTGAGTCCGACCTGAATTCGAGCCTCCAGCGACTTGGCGTCGATCATGTCGATCTTTACTGGCTTCACCGTGATGATCCCGGTACCCCGGCGGAAGAAATACTTCTGACGCTGGAGGAATTTCGGAAGGCTGGAAAAATCAGGTACGCAGGATTTTCAAATTGGACACAAGCGCGCGCAGAAGAGGCTAGGTTGGCCGCGGAAAAGCTGGGTGTTGCAGGTTTCATCGGAAGTCAAAATCAATGGAGCCTGGCGAAAGCGGATGCCGCCAAAGGTGATCCAACCTGGGCCTACATCGATGATTCGTTTGCCAAATGGCATGCCCTTTACGGCTTTGCAGCCTTTCCTTACACCCCTCAAGCAAACGGGTATTTCCGCCGGTTGGATAACGGCAGCATTGCTCAAGCTTCTGATCTCGTGAAAGGCCTTTTTCACCACCCTCAAAACGAAACCCGGTACAAACGCATCAAGACCCTGCAAGCCGAAACGGGTTTCAGCGTGGCACAGCTGGTGTTAGGCTACTTGTTGGGCCAAGCGTTTCCCGTTTTTCCGATTGTCGGTCCTAAAAGAGTGGCTGATCTTGAGGAATCCCTTCACGCGGCCGAAGTAACTCTTAGTCCGAACCAAGTGGACTTCCTCGCGGCGAATACGTAAGCCCTAATTTGTTGTCAGTGCCAGTTGCCAGTGGTCAGTGAGGCCCGTCGGGCCGAAATCGTTATCGTCCTCGCGTTCTCGTACTCGGTTCCCCTCTTGTCTCCCTTTCCCACTTAAAACAACTTGACAAACAGACGTTCTCTCCCCACCTTCCTCCTCCCCTCGCCCTCGGTGTTCTGCCGGGCCGAGGAAAGCCTACTTATGTCCAGCCAACTTCTTGAGGAAGCGTCGAAAATCATTCCGAACACCGCACTCCTCGTCAATCTCGTGTCCAAGCGCGTGCGGCAGTTGACCATGGGGCACCGCCCCCTCGTCGAAGTGGGACCGCGCATGTCCAACGCCGATGTCGCCTTAAAGGAGATTATCGACGGCAAACTCACCTTCGAGTTTCAGCCGGAACCGGTCGCCAAGGTTTAGAGAACCCTTCAACCTGAAGCGGTAGTGACTTATGTCCGCCGAGATCGCATCCAATCGCCGTGCGTTCCATAACTATCAGATTCTAGAAAAGATAGAGGCTGGTATCGAACTGCAGGGCACGGAGGTCAAATCCATCCGCGCCGGGTTCGCGAACCTTAATAACGCCTTCGCGCGAGTCGAGAATAACGAAGTCTACCTTTACGACGCAGATATCCAGCCGTACGAACGTGCCAGTCACAGCCAGCACGAACCAAAACGTCGCCGGAAACTTTTGCTCCACAAAACGGAGATTGCGAAACTCTTTTCCCTCAGCTCGATCGAGGGTCAGACGATTGTCGCGCTCCGGCTCTACTGGAAGAACAGCCGGGTGAAAGTGGAAATCGGCATAGGAAAAGGAAAATCGACAATCGACAAACGGCACGACCTCAAGGAGAAGGCTGTCAAAAGAGAAACCGATCGCGCCATGTCTGCATTCAACCGCCGGCACGGGTGAGCGGTTCGGCGTTCGGCGTTCGGCTTTACCGTTCAGCGCGATCCGGAGGGTCGAGATAACTCGCGGTCCCGAGAATCTTTCGAGGAGGGTGCCCAGGATTTGCGGGTATACCCTGAGCTAATGCCGCCAGAATGAGCGTCACCGATGTCCTGACCCACAAGTGTTACCGATGTCCTGACTGCGCCCGCCGAACGCCGAACGCCGAAGCCTCAGCCCCTATCTGGTGGGAAACTTGGCCAGAATCTGTTTCACCGCCTCTTTGGCCAAGGCCTGGAGTTTGTCACCCGATTGCTTAAGGTCAACATTGGTCTTCGCCCAGCCTCGCCAAAGCAGCACCTTCTTCTTAGGATCGATGAAATCGATAATCAGGGTGCCTTTGGATGCTTGCCCCGGGTGATTCGGATCCTGAAAGCGCGATAGATCCGCCTGGGCCGCTTGGCCTGCCGTCAATGGATAGCCCAGATAGTTGTCCAGGGTCGTCACGCTCTCGTTATCCACCAGCACGATATGGAAAGCCACCAAAAGATCTGTCGCGCGATTCGGAAAAAACCGATACCCCTTCGCATTCAACTCCGCGAGAATATCTTGTCCAATGATAGCCCGCCAATCAGGACCGCTTGCCACCGCTTCGGCGGCCCCGTGACTCTTGTCCGGCACAAAACGAAACGTGGAGCGTTTGGCAAGACTGGCGCCAGGCGATAGTTCGCTTCCCGTTTGAAAACTCGTGGCGCAACCCGCAAACGACAGAGCGACTAAGACAGTGCACAAAGTGCCTACGCAAGATCGGAGATACATATAGCTCATACAAAGGATTAGAGTGCACCGGCTTTATTTGGCCGATGTTGCCGTCTCTTAAACCCAGATCCCCCTTGGATTGTCAAGAATCTGCCGTTTAATCCGCCTATTTAACGATCGTTTCAGTCGTCTGGTTCCCGATCACGGTTGGAACCGGGCGACGCTG
Organism: uncultured Verrucomicrobiae bacterium; assembly: GCA_963793135.1. GTDB lineage: Bacteria > Verrucomicrobiota > Verrucomicrobiia > Chthoniobacterales > JAFAMB01 > JAFAMB01. Next base: position 23,110 of record CAWBYX010000008.1, on the reverse strand, counting down.
CAGGAAGGCAAAAGCAGGCACCATGTAGAAAAACGTGGTCAGCAAACACCAGAAAACTCCAATCGCGCAAACGATACCAAGGCCGCTCAGCGCCGGGTTCTGCGCCGGAATAAGCACCGCAAAACCCGAAAATGTGGTCAGGCCGCAAATGGAAAGTGGCTTCAAAACGTTGGCCAGATTCTCTTTCAAATCTCCTTCCCGCCGGCTCACCACCAAAAACTGGATGCCGTAATCGACACCGATCGCCAGGACCAGGGGGAACGCCAGCGTATTCAGCAAATTGACCGAAACGTGAAACAGTTTCAGCGTCGCTACCAACCCCAGCATCGACATCGCCAAAGCCGAGGCATGCACGAGCCAAAGCGAGAATTTCCGATAGACAATCCAGAGCAAGGTGAGAATCAAGAGCCCAACAATGGTCGTAAACTCAACCAGTTCCCCTTTGGCCCACGGAATCAGATCCCATAACGTGTAGGACCAGCCGGTCACCATGGCATGAGGATCAGCGCTATGAATCAGCGCTCCAATCTCTTTCTGCTCCGACTGCGAATGAATCGGATGAATCGGTTGCGCGTAACCCACCGCGATAGTCGGATTGGTCGCAAAATATCGGTCGATCAGAAACCACCAGCTGGACTTGGGCGGAAATAGTTTCGACCAATCTGGCAAACCGGTTTGCGACTGCTCCGATTGTAAACGGTCGAGCAGTTCAAAGGCGTTCTTAAACGAATCCAGCTCAAATCCATTTCGTTGAAGACTCTCTCGGACCAGTGTCTTGATCTTTTCAAAGTCCAACCTCTTCAATGCTTCCCGGTTTTCTTTGATTCGTGCGGGAGAGAGCGCCAGTGCCACCGGCGTACTGACCGACTTCAGCTGCCCCGCTTTTTGAGCCTCTTCCAGCCTGTTTGAAAGACGCTCCCAGCGATCATGGAAATCCTCCTGATCTTTCGCTTTGACCAGGATGGTGACTGGATCGGACTGCTGTTTCATCTGGTCCGAAAGCACCTGTAAAGCGATCGACGCAGGTATTTTCTTTGGTTGCAGCGATACCGGGTTGGTATCGAATTCCAGCGGAACAACAGGGGCGACAGCAATCAACGCAGCAACGAATCAGCACCCCGAGAGAGACGGCCAGCACTGGACGCGGTTCGCGAAACATGGCATCCACAAATCGCGTTGAACCCCTCAATATGAAGTCCGTGGTTGTCGGCGGCTTGGCGTGCTTGAAAAACATGAACAGGAAAAGCACCATGAACAAGCCTGCGAATCCCACGCCGAGTGCGACGAGCGTCCCTAACTGCCCGAACCCGGAACTTTGGCTGAACTTCAGGACCAGAAAACCGATCGCCGTGGTAACAATCACGTAAAAAATCGCCGCCCCAATGTCCCGAACCGAGACAAAGACTGCCTCCTCATGCGAATGGCCCGCCCGCCGCGCCTGCTGATAGCGACCAAAAAGCAGAAGGCTGAAATCCACTCCAACGCCAGCCAGAATGGAGAAAAATCCTATCGCCACCACGTTAAGCTCGTGGAAGATCAGCATCCCGAGAGCCAGTGCTACCAGGGCAGACAGACAGAGAATCAAAACGATGCCGATCAATGGCAGAAACCGGCGAAAAGCCACATAAAATAACCCGCTGACGATTCCGATGGAGAGGATCGCACTCAGCGAGATGTCTCCCTCCATACTATGCGAAATCTGAGCCACAAAGGCCGTTCGTCCGGTGACGTAAACTTTGGGCCGGTACCCGGTCCATTCATTCAACATCCGGTCCGTGAACCGGTTCACTTTTTCCATGACAGCCTGACAGGAGCGCGCATCCAGACCAGGCTGATTCGTGATAATCAACGCAATTTCGAAAAGTCCGTCCTGCGAAGCCAGGGCGCTCCCCTGGTCCATCGATGAACTTGAACCAAATGGTTTCATGGCCCGGGCAAACAGACCCAGAGGGTCAAGCGTAGCTTCCAGTTGCGATCGGATGGAATCGCCGGTGATCGTGTCCCGGATCCGGGTCAGCCGGTCATCGATGGCCGCTGGCTCGAGCTGAGCCATCGCCTCCTTGAATTCGTCCGGAGGCAAATTCAGTAAAAGCGACGGCAAGATGCCCTGAATTTCGTTGAGTCCCTCCTGCGTCTCTAAGGGAATCCGGTCAAAGGTCCGTAGAACCCAGGGCTCTTTGGCGAGTTCCTCGATGAAATGCGTCTTGAAGGCATCCAAATCCTCCGCGTGACCTTCCTCACCAAGGAAGCCAAAGACCAATTGCCGCGCCTGTGCAAACTGGTTATTGAACTCCTTCAGGCCGACCACCGACTCGAACTTCGACGGCAACAAATTCAGGACTTCCGAGTCGAAGTTCCTTCGCTTGACGACGATAAAGATCGAAAGAGCCGCGATTGCCAGGGCAGCAACGATCAGTGTCTTGGTTCGGTGAGCAATGACGCTGGCTAAAAACTCTGTGATCTTGGCAGCAAAGAACGACAGTCCAGACCGTGCGGGAGATTTCATTCAATAGACAAATTCGTTGGCCGGCAAAAGGGCAGATTCAACTACGTTATACCGCTCGACCTTGCAAGTCGTAGGCAAAGCATCCCCTCCTTGCCTCCCAATCCCCCATTCCTCCTCCTCGTGCTCCTCCTCCTCGTGCTCGTTCTCGTCCTCGTCCTCGATCCTTCAACACCGCCAGCAAAAACGGAGCGCCCCCGCCGAAAACCGCTCCCACGTCCACCACGTCCACCACGTCCACCACTCCACCACTCCACCCCTCCACCACTCCACCCCTCCACCACTCCACCACTCCACACTCCACCCTCCACCACTCCACCCCTCCACCACTCCACCACTCCACCGCTCCACCCCTCCACCCCTCCACCCCTCCATCTCCATCCGTCCCCCTCCATCACTCTCTCGACTGCGCGCACTGCTTCTCCCACCGTCACCGCTTTCATACAACGAAAATCCAAGGGGCATTCCCGGAGAAAACATGGACTACACTCCACGTGATGGCGGATCACCACGTGACCTTCTCCCATCGGCCCCGTTAGCTGCGGCTCGGTCGAACCGAAAATCGCCACGGTCGGCACCTGCAAAAATGCTGCTAAATGCATCGTTCCAGTATCGTTGGTCAGCAAGAGTCTGCACCGTCGAAGCTGCTGCGCCAGTTCCAGTAGAGAAGTGCGACCGGTCAAATCGGTTGCGCTTCTACCCAGCAATTTCATGATTTCGGCCGCTAGCGGTTTCTCATTGGCAGTGCCAAAAATCAGCCAATGCAGTCCATGGCGTTCCGACAGCTGCTGAGCCGCCGGAGCGAACTCTGTCCACCGTTTAGCCGGCCCATACTCCGCACCCGGGCAAAGTCCAGCCAACCCAGGCTCAGCCAACCTGCTGCCTCGCTGCTCAAACACTTCGTCCAAATTCGCCCCGATTCTATCCAGGATGCGCAGGTATTGCCCTTTCTGGTGTTGCAAAGGAGCTGGAAACAGCGGTTCCGGGATGAATTGATTCAGAAAATAGTCGCGCCATGGCCGAGAGTAACCCACCCGGCGCGGTATGCCGGCTAACCAGACTTCGATCGCACTTCTGACAGAATTGGGAAATAGAATCGCCACCTCGAAATCCCGCCGGATCTTTGAGGCAACGCGAAAAACGGAATCGCCCGGTTCGATCGTGATTATTTCGTCGACCTCCGGTACCAGCCGCCAGAAATCCGCCAACTTCGCTCGGGTCAGTACCGTCAGTCGGACATCCGGTCTGCCGCGCTTGAGTCGACGGACTGCCGGCGCGCTCATCACCGCGTCCCCTAGCCAATTGCTGGACCGCACCAGGATGCGAAACGGCACCAGCAGACCGCTGTTTTTTGGAACATAAACACCTCGTTTGTAATCACGGAGCAAAAATTTAGGAGACGGAGTCTTCCAACGCTGATGCAGCCAGAACCAATCGCTCGGCCGTCGAATGATCAACAACTCCAGGGCGCGGTTGATTCGATAAGTCAATTCCTCCACCGACGCGCCGCGCTTCGGAACAAACTCGCTGACTTCCAGGCGCCACTTCCCGGGACCGACCGTAAAGATTGCCACTGGAAGAATTTCTGCGCCCGTCTTCATTGCCAGGATCGCCGGCAAAGGGGTCGTAGATGCCAGCCGATTGAAAAACGGTGTCCAAATACCTTTGTCCCCGGCATGCTGATCCACCAGAATGGCTAACATTCCACCTGCCTTCAGGACGCTCGTACTTCGTGCCAGTCCATGCTTGCGCTCGATCATCTCCAACCCGGTGCTTCCTCGTGCCCGGCGGACATGTGCGTCGATAAATCGGTTCGGCAACGCACGGTAAAGGACCGCGTGCTTGCCAGATCGGACTAACGCAGCGCAGAATATGAAGATCTCCCAGTTCCCGATGTGATTGATCGTCCAAAGGACGCTCCTGGCCCCGTTGATTCGTTCGGTTGCCCGCTCAAAGTTTGAGACATCCAGATGCTTCCGCACTTCTTCCCAGGGCTTTTCCAGCAGCACAAAGGAACAGAGCAAGTTCGCCACCAGATCCTTAAAATGGCGCTGGGAACAGCGCTTTACCTCTTCGTGCGACCAATCGGGAAAGGCGATTCGGATGTTCGCCATCGCCAGACGACGGTAACCGCCGAGCAAGAGGTATCCCAGCCACCCAATTAATTGACCCAGACCAAACACCCAGCGCAAAGGCAAACATCCGAGTGCCCACCCCATCCCGCGGTAAACAAGGTAGACCAAGTAATCGAAAACATCCGCCTGCTTCAGCCGAAAGTCACTCATTTCAGCCTTGAGCTAAGCTCCAGCCGAGAGGGACCTCAATCCAAAAACAACCGGATTGGCGGGGGCATACTCGTATCGGCGGATCGGCGCAGGGGAACTCGTATCGGCGGGTCGGCGTTGGGGCGTATCGGCGTGGGGGCGTTGGGGTACCATCGGGGCTCTTTCTAAATTCGCTGCAAAGCCCGGAACGGCTCGTATGCATTTCGCCTCGTGACGCCACGCCGATACGCCCCTCGCCGACCCGCCGACACGTTTCCCCCTCATCCTCTCGGATGAAACTGCTTATGGATCGATTTCAAGCGACTCTGCTCCACATGCGTGTAGATCTGCGTCGTCGCAATATCCGCATGTCCCAGCAGTTCCTGGATGATCCGCAGATCGGCCCCGTTCGCCAGAAGATGAGTGGCAAAAGAGTGCCGTAAAAGATGCGGATAAATGTTCATTTCAAATCCGCCAGTGGCTGCGATCTCTTTCAGGATTTGCCAGATCCGTTGAGTTGTCAGCTTCTTCCCGTGTCTGGACAAAAAGACCTCGTTTCCGGTCTTGCGTCCAATCAAATGGACTCGTTCCTGCTTCAGGTATTGTTCGATTGCCTCACAAGCGATCCGCCCAACCGGGACTAGCCTTGTTTTCGAACCTTTGCCGATCACCCGAATGATCCGTTCTTGCAGGTTTAAGTTTTCCAGGCGGGCACCAGCCAGTTCGCTGATCCGCAAACCCGATGCGTAGAAAAGTTCCAGGATCGCCCGGTCACGCAAGGGGAACGGCCGGCCTTGGAGATTGATTTCCAGCAGATGATTGACCTGCACCTCGTTCAAAGTCTCCGGCAAAAACCGCGAAATCCGGGGCAACGGAAGTAGCTCCGCTGGATCGCGGTCAATCAACAGACGCATCTTCAAAAATCGGAAAAAAATCTTGAGCGCCACCACCACGAGCTTCATCGAACCGGAGGCGAGTCCTCTATCCTTCTCTGTCGCCAGGAATTCAATCAAATCAGCCAGTTCGACCTCCCGTGGAGAAGAAAGCCGTTTGAGTCTCTCCGCCCAATCCGCAAATTTTTCGAGGAACCGCTTGGTCGACAGTTGATAATTCTCCGACAACCCGCGCTCGGTGGCCAGATAAAGGATAAAACAATCAATAGCCTCCGCAAAGTCGATGTCCACTGGCCGCTAACTGTAGAGAGTCTGCCCAGCGAAACGAGAGGAAAAGCGGTCTGCCGAACATCTTGATCGTTTTCTCCAGGAGCAAGACGGGAAAAACGACTTGCGATTTTGCAACTCCGTGGCAGCGTTTTTTCCGTTCGTGACCCGCGGGCATAGCTTAATGGTAAAGCTCCAGCCTTCCAAGCTGGCTATGCGAGTTCGATTCTCGTTGCCCGCTCCATCCTTGGAAATCAACAACTTATGCAAGTGTGGAGGTAGTTTTGTGGATTTCCTAACACTTTTTCCCTCTCCTTCCCGGTCTGTCCGCTCCTGTCCATACATGCCTTGAGCTGCACCGGGAGCTTCAGCTCCAAGAACATCTCCGAGCGTCGCCTACGATGCCGCTGGCTCGATTCCCTTATCGAGCTCGCTGTTAATTGTAAGCGACTTGCGTAAGATAGGGCTTTGGCAAATTCGGACGCTGAACTTGGCACTAGCGTGACCCGCGACGGCGGTGCAGGTATCCCCAAGACGGCGGTCTGCAAAACCGATTTGGTCCCTAGGCGAAAATGATTCTCCCTCGGGAGGTTACGCACCAAAGCGAACGAAAACGAATGATTACAAACCCTAAATTGGCAACAATTTGGCAATAGAATTTCGGGTTGCGGTTTGTTGCCAGTCAAATGGCAACAATAAGCTGGGTGCCAAAAACTGGGCGCACGCGCGGCAACCTGCTGTGCATTTTTCGCCTGTTGCACATGATCAGTTGATCAATTCACTTAACTACCAAAGAACTGCCACCTGATAGCGTGCGAATTTGGGATCGTGAGTGACGACATGAAACCGTCGCCGATTTGCCTGGGCGATTATGAGGCGATCGAACGGGTCGCGATGGAACGACGGGAGCTGCGACAGCGCGAGAATGTCTTCGAGCGTTAACGATTCCAGCACTAGTCCATTCTGTTGCTGCTGGTCACGAAGCACGTCGGCAAGCGGGAGCCGTAGAGCAAGCTTGCCAAGCTGCATCTTTATTTGCAGTTCCCAGACGCTGGCGAGGCTCAAATGTAAGCTGTTCGTCGACGACTGGCACACGTCCAGAACCACTCCAGATAGCTTCGACTGCTCGCCGTCCCACCAAATGAATGCGTGGGTATCGAATAAGAGCCTCACGCGTCGTGACCAAGCCAAATCTCGTCCGGAAGCGGCGCATCGAAATCGTCCGCCAATTCCCATGCTCCCGCATGCAGACCCGCGCAGCGCGGCGAAGCTTGATGTTGCGGCTCAATATACTGCATGGTCCGCCCGAGTTTGGCGGCCAGGAACGCAAGGAGCTGTTCCTTTTGCTCATCCGGTAACGCATCTGCAGCAGCTTCGATTTCGGTCAGTGTACCCACACCATCAGTGTAGCACTGCAGTAACGTGCGGCCAACACCCTTCAAAATCGGGCGCGGTTGGCAGGTGGAAAAACCGAGTTATACAATTGCGCAATCGGACGCGAAATGCCGGTCAAAACTTTCAAGGAAGGTCTCACGCGAATTGTTCGGATCTTGCCGCATACGAGACCAGTTATGCCTTCCCAATTCTCTGCGATTAAGCGCAACATTAACACTCTCGGACCTCCAACAAGTACGGCGTCAGAGGTAAATACTTTCTGATCGCTATTTCAGCCGGTACAGTGGATTTTGATCGAACCTGCCCGCCGATCACTGGCCAGCCTTTTTCGCGCCACTCAGGATAAGGCACAAAAAGTTCGTATGATCTGGGCGCCGCGTGACGCATCGCATTTCCACTATTGATGGGGGAGAGGAGCAAATCATCTCCCCTTTCCTTAATCAGTCGCACGGCATCGAATACGAGAAGTGTCTGAGATCGCTTTCGAAAGGCAGCTAGGTGTCGACTTAGCCTTTCCTCGGTTGCCCATAAAAAAACAAACCCATTTAAGAACCGATACCAGTCCGATGGGACAACGCAGGGTGGGAGGGCTGGGGCGAGTAATCGGGGCGGCATGGGCGACTGATCGCGAATGATGACCCCATTGGGCAGGACCACATTGTCTGTCCGGTGTCGGCCCAGCGCTTCTTTCAGCTCTCTGCCCTCGATCAGAGCAAGCCTCATCAATTGTTCCGCGCTCAGTAAACCGTGAAGGCGGATAGACTCCAAATTTGCAGGTTCGGCCAGGTGGTAAAAAAAGTTTGGGGAGAAACTCTTCAAGAGCAGGAGGAGATTTTAGGCATCCGGGTAATGGACTAAACAAGGAAGTCTTTTTTCCAATTCGCGAGAGCATTGACTTTCGCAATCATTACCGAGTTGAGCAGTCAACTCTTTCTCCACGGTGTTCTCGCTATGCTCGGCACAATGCCCTGCGCCCGGTCAGGTGGGTGTCGGTTCACTTGGTCAAAAAAAGCCGGCCAGAAAACCAGGCACCGCTGGAAAGGTGCAGAGGACATTCGCCGTATGGTCGAATTTCGCGTCCATCATGGTCCACTTCGGATAATAGACAGCGAAGACGAGCGCCGCGGAGCAGAATGCACCGAGGAACCGGGCGAGGATGTAATGCGGGACTTTTCTCCACGGCATTCGCTCTGTCGCGGCTAGGGCGATCGTCACCGCGGGATTCAAATGGGTGCCACTTATCGTGCTCGAAATATAGATACCGAATGAATGAGTTCCGAGGCTTTCCTGAACCGTCTTGCCCCGCCGCCACATGCCACAGTTGTTGAAGTTGCGGTATGGGTTGTCATATGGTGTTCGTTGCCTCCCACTTAGGCATCAAGGAGATGACCTTCGGCGTCGGCATCGCCGGCATGCGCGAACGACTGTGGCGAGTCGGGGGACAGCTGGAGATCGAGTCCAGCGAACGCGGCGCTACGGTACGGGCCATCGTGCCAATGCAGTGCGAGGCGTGGTGAGGCAGCTCGCCGTCGACGGCGACTGCGGCCCCATTCCTATTCGGTGGACTACAGGCCTCTCTCAAACTGCATCGAAATGTAGTCGGTGATTGCCCCACGAGACGCCGGAAAAGTCGGTTGAATTGGGTCAGCGATTGAAATCCCACGCTATAGGCAATTTCGCTTACGCTTTGGTTCGGGTTCGCCAGTAATTTCATTGCTGATTGTATTCTAAGCCGATTCCGAAACTCTATGAAGGTGAGTCCAGTCGCTTTTTTGAAAATTTTGCAGAGGTAAAAAGGGCTGACATGGATCGCCCTGGCCACATCGGATAAACTGAAATCCTCGGTTTGACGCCTTGATATATAAGCTCTGGCCATGCGCACGCGGTACGGTTCCCGTTCGGCTTGTTGAATCAGAATTTCGTTAGCAAGGAAGGCGAGTTGATTTGCAAACAATTCTAATAGACGCACCATCGAACCGTAGCGCGATCGGGAGAAACCAGCGGAATCTATATAGGCGTTGGGGTTTTCCGAGGCTTTGAAATGCTCAACCCTCGCTTCAAGAGCGGGGCGGCCCAGTTGGAGCAATCCGATGATTTTATCTCCAAGACGCACCGGAACATTTGTGGCAGATGAGAACTGTTGACCATCCACCTGACCATTGCCGGCTAAGCTCCGATTTTCTGGCGGCGACAAACGGAGCGGAAATTGAGTAACCTCGCAGAACGACCGTTCGAAATCTTGGTACACGGTCGAGCGGCAAAGCCGATCTACAAGCTCTGCTTCTTGCAACATAAGGCATTCCTTTCGGGACAATCTCGCTAAAGGGGGGGTGATTAGTGCGGTCTATTAGATTTAGGGGTCGCGGTGTTCATTTCATCCCGACGGCCTTGCCGCAATACCGCCTGGATTGCGCTGATAAGCGCTTGTTCGCTGACGGGCTTGCGCAGAAAGGCCGCCGCGCCCGCCTGCGTCGCCCGTCTTTGCTGATCATCACTCGCGTGGGCGGTGACGAAAATGATTGGAATCCGATAATTGTTGCTTACCAGGAGATCTTGTAGTTCCAAACCGTCCATCTCCGGCATCCGCATATCTAGGATGAGGCACCCCGTTTCCCTGACGCGGCCTGACTTCAGAAACTCCTGGGCAGATGCGAATACCTCGGCTCTGAAGCCGAACGAACTGATGAGCCTTTGCGCCGACTTCCGCATCGAGGCGTCGTCATCGACAATCGAGACGAGAGGATTTTCAGCCGCGCTTCCTTTCACGTTCATCGGGCCTGACATCCTAGCACCCGAGGCGGAGAGCATTCTACTGGACCTTCGACCAGGGCAATCACGACCTTTGGCCTGGGAGTCCCAGGTGCTCGGCCATGCGGACCAGATCAGCCAGAGATTTCGCCATCATTTTGTGCATGATGTGACCGCGATGAAACTTGATAGTTTTCTCAGTGGTTCCCAGTTTCGCGGCGATCTGTTTATTGAGCATTCCCGAAACGACACACGCCGTCACTTCGCGCTCACGCGGCGTAAGCAATTCGTAACGCGCACGCAAACCCGCCAGCTTAGCCTCCAGGTCGCGCGCAGCGCGATCGCGCCCAATCGCCTGTTGGATGGCGTCGAGCAGATCCTGCTGGCGAAAAGGTTTGGTAAGAAACTCGACCGCACCGGCTTTCATCGCCTGCACCGACATCGGGATATCGCCGTGACCCGTAATGAAGATGATCGGAATCTGAATGCCGGCTGTGACCAACTCCCGCTGCAGATCGAGGCCACTCAACCCGGGCAAACGCACGTCGAGCAGTACGCACGCGGGTGCTTCCGGACGCGGGTTGCGCAGAAATTCTCCAGCCGCCGCGAATGTCTGGACCTTATACCCCACCGACAGAATCAGACGCTCGGTGGAACGGCGGAACGCCGCATCGTCGTCGATGACGATTACGATGGGATTGGGATCAACCATGCCTCACCTTTGCCTTCCGCAGAGAAGGCGATTAGCGTCGTTGATGATGTCCAACGGACTCCTTCGCGGTCAAAGGTCCCACCCGAAGTCCCGAGTTACTTTCTCAATCCTTGTAATCTTCATGCCTCATGCCCACTTGTAGAGCAGGTCGCCGGCTTCGCTCTTAGCCAGGAACCGCTGGAAACAAGCCACTTGTCTGCCGGGGAAAATGCGTCGCTTCTCAGTTACTTGAGGACCGCGGAGGCACGCCGCGCGCAGATACGAATACGCGGCAAGGTCGCTTCGTTGGGGTGCATACTCAAGCGGTTCCTTTGCATGCGAAGTTCCGCGTGATCCGGAACGCTGACCCTGCTGCCACGGATCTTCGGCATTTACCTCATTCGGTCTGGCCGCCTTGCTCGATAAACTGCCGAATCGCCAGAGCCGGCATAGCGCCGGCTTGCCGAGCCACGTCGCGCCCGGATTTGAGCAGTGCGAACGCGGGGATAGAATTAACGCTAAACCGTTGCGCAAGGACAGGCAATTCTTCGGTATTCACCTTGGTCACAAGCCATCGGCCCCGACCCTCGGCAGCGACCTTGATCAATTCGGGCGCGACCATTTTGCACGGTCCGCACCACGGAGCCCAGAACTCAACCAGCACGGGGAGCGAGGAGTGGCCAGTTAAGGCGTTGAAGAGTGCTTCGCTTTTCATCTCAATCGGTTCGCCAGGGGGTCGGAGCTCGGCTTGACACTTGCCGCAGCGGAAGATCTGCCCGAGCCGTTCGTAGATCAGGCGATTACGCTGACCGCATTGTGGGCAGGGCAACAGTAAGCCGCGGTCATCGGATTTGATCGTGGTCATGGTTCGGTAAATTTTACGCTCAATCGGCAGGACGACCCGCTTCGGCGTGACTTAGATCGTTGACAACCACTTTGGCCGGCCGAAAGACTTCGTTGCCGCTGCGATAGCCACGCTGGAAGGTGTCAAGTATGATGTGGTCGGGTTGAGATGGGTCGTGGCGGACGCTGACGGCTTCGTGATAGTGCGGATCGAATGGCCGGCCAAGGCTCTCGTCAGCTTCGATGCCATGGCGACGCAGCAGTTGGGTGAGTTGTTGGAGGGTCATCTGGACGCCCTGCCGGAGTTGCTCGGGTGAAGTAGAAACGTCGCTGCCGAGCGCGCGTTCGAGGTTGTCAATGACCGGCAGCAATTCACGGATGAAAGCTTCCTTTTGCGATGCCGCACTCCGCTCGGTTTCCCGCGCGGTTCGCTTGCGGAAGTTGTCAAAATCGGCCGACAGGCGCAGGTAGCGGTCCCTCTGAACGGCCAACTCTGTTTGCAGCGCGCCAATGTCAGGCGCGGCAACGGCATTCGCTCCGGCGTCGCTGGCCGACTCCATTTCGGATGCGTCCTGATCCGCATTCATATTATGAAAGCGTTCGCATTTAGGAATTGATCAAGCAGTTCCTTCTGCCCGACCTCGGCATGCAGGCAACTCTCCGCCGTGTGTTTGATGTCGGGCTTTTTCGTCTGCGCGACCCGTGTCGCGGCGATGCAGCACCATCGCCACGACTGGTAGCTTGGTTTTCAGGCGACTTTGACTTCGATTTGCTTAGGCTTTGTTTTCTCGCTCTTGGGCAGATGGACTTTTAGCACGCCGTCCTTGAACTCAGCGTTCACTTTCTCGGCATCCGCGCCGTCGGGAAGAACAAAACTCCTGACAAATCTGCCATACGCGCGCTCAACGCGGTGATACTTTTTGTTCTCCTCCTTCTCGAACTTGCGTTCGCCAACGATGGTTAGCAGGCCGTTCTCGACCGCGACCTTCACATCCTCCTTCTTGATCTCGGGTAACTCGGTTTTGATGACATACTCCTTGTCGTCCTCGGTGATGTCCACCAACGGCGCCCATTCCGCCACGGTGATGGATTCTTCCTTCGCATCCCCCAGCCGCGCCGGTGTGCGGCCAAAAAGATTAGAGAGACGGTTTTGCACTTCTTCTATTTCCTTGAGCGGATCCCAGCGTGTGAATGCGTTCATATTTAGTTATGTCCTTTCAATTCCAACCCAAGCATAGTCACGGGCGCCAGAGCCGCTCGGCTGAATTTGGCCAACTATCTTCTGATCTTGTTCTATAACCCGCAGGAATCACGCTCTATGGGCAAAGGCTGGAGCCTTCGCTTACGCTTCTGCCGATTTATGGCAAAGCTGATCCCGAAACGACTCGGCTAATGACTAAATTGCCTCGCTGGGTCGTATCCAAACGGTGAGATAAAAATTCTCGATACCGAAACGATCAAGTGATAACCGCACTATGTAGTCTTGCTCCAACCCGGCAGGATAACTCACGTTTACCGGATATTCACCTGTCAATGCTCCATGCCCTTCACAACGCCAGCATCGGTATGTCCCCACACGACCTCGGCCACGGCAAGCCGGACACTTCACTCGGGCCGGCACCAGAATGCGTATCTGCCCCCCCTTTAAGACCTGTTTGGGCGCCAAAGTCACCTCCACGGTCAGACTTTCCAGGCGCTCTGCTTTTGGCCGGGTCACGAGTTCGAAGTTGCCCCACAGCCGATCAAATATTTCACTAGCCGACGGGACAAACGTCTGAAACGACCAGGAGGAGGGATATCTCTTCTAATCGGCTATGGGGAGGAGGTGAAAGGCGAATTCCTCGGTAACGCTGCTGCATTGCTATTTCCAATCGACTGCCCGGAGCCGTTCGAACGGGTCATGATAAAGCTGCTTTCGACCGGGGTCACGGGAATCGGAATCGACTCCCTCCATAGACTCAGAAGAGACTCGCAGCCTAGGCGGCTCCGTGCGTTTCGAGCTCGATCTCACCACTGTTTTGAAGTACTTCCTTGGCCCGGTTCACCTCCTCAGGATTTCCCGTGACGGTGACCAGAAACTCGCCGGCTTGCAGTTGCGACTGGTACTTCAGGGCCTTGTCCTTTGGGATGCCCAAAGCCATGAGACCGTTAACGAGTGCACCCATACCAGCACCGCTGACTGCGCCTGCAATCATGCCGGCTAACGGACCGAGCACGATGAGAGTGCCGGCGACAGGAAAGACAAACATCCCAAAGCCCATCAGCAGGCCAAAAAGGCCGCCCATCCATGCACCAAAGCCAGCACCTTCCAGAGCGGCGTCGCTCGGTCGATAATAGCCTTGGACGTCCTCACGCAGTTCAAAGTTTCGACCTATTATCGAGACCTTCTGGATAGGAATGCCCGCTTGTTCGAGGCGATGAACAGCATCTTCGGCGTCGGCGTGATGGCGATAGACCGCCACGACCGAATTCATAGATTTCGTAGGCGCCTGCGGCGCCGCACTTGTTGTCGTTGGAGTTGCGGTAGCGGTTGTCATAGGTGTTCTATCCTCCTTCTCCGTGTGTGCAGAGTGGCTGGAACTGCATTAAACCTAATATCCCGAAATTAAAAAGAAATTCCGCAAAGTAAGGATCTTTGCGTCTATCGAAAGTTTAGTGGCGAATAAACTTCCAATGAATCGAGGGCATGCGCGAACGACTGGGGCAAATTAAAATCTCGCCGCTCTGCCGTATGCGGTGCTGCCAGTCATTGGTTCAATGGTGGTCATCGTTTCGAAGATTCGAGCTCATCCGGGCCGATGCCGTCGTCGGTTTGTGCTAGACCGTTAGCAACTACTTTAGCGGGGCGAAAAACTTCGTTGTCGCGGCGATAACCGCGCTGAAAGGTTTCAAGTATCATGAGCCATTTCGATTAGCTGATATCTGTAGGTGTCAACGTCTCCGCGGCTGCCATGACCATTCGAGACCATACTCGTCAGTCTGCAACCGCCGTGCGGCGCCGTCGGACAAACAATGGGCAAAGCAGCCCTTCCGTAAATCCGCCGACGTGTGCCCAAAATGCGATACCGCCGACCGCCGTCGGACCCGCCAACATCAACGCGCCGCTGAACAACTGAAGGAGAAAGCAAGCGCCAAGGCTACGGTTCCACAACGATTTCGTTCTCCACTACGGTGGTGCCGGGAGAAGACCACGCTGCCCGTTCAGCCTCTTCGCGCTCGGCCCATCATCGTACCCTGCCGTGCAGCGTGACCGTGCCGTGCTTCACCTCGACTCTGATACGGCGGGCATCGAGCTCCGCGCTTCGGCGAAGTGCATCCTCGATCTTGTCCTTTACCTCCTCCGGAGTAATCTTAGGTTTAATAGTTATGTTATTGGTGATGCCGGTTACTCCTTTGAGGTTTTTCACCGCGGAATGGGCAAGTTTCTTCTGAAGCTCGCGGTCAACCGTCCCCTCCAGCGTTACCCATCCGTTCTTAACACTGACCTTAATTTTGTCGTAGGGAATGCTAATGTGGCGTTCGAGTTGCTGAATGGTATCCCTGGCAATTTCCGGATCAGTTCGCTGCCAGAGTGGTTTCACCGAAATGTCGTTGGCCACCGCTTTCACTCCGTAGACACGCTTAGCCGCCCTTTCGGCTGCATCCTTATCCCAAAAGGTAGGAACGAAACCGGAAAGTGTCACCACTTTGTCTTTGACTGCAACGGCGATATCGTTCTCCGAGCTTATCATCGGATCCCATTTTAGCTCACTCAGAACGTCCTCCCGGACGGAATCGTCAGTCGTCGCTTGCGTAGTAGTCGCCATGATTTGCCTTTCTCAACGGAGCAAGATCACGTGCCAGTAGGTAAATACCGGTGCGGCGGACTCGTCTGCTTTCCGAACGGCTACAGCAGTTGATCGAACATTTGAAGCGCGCGCTCCCAGTGTTCCGTCGCATTAGTTTACCCTCTCCTACATCAAAAGACCGCTCTGTCCATTAAACTTAATTCCTGTGTTCTCTCCAGCGACTTTGGAATACATTTCATATGCCTAAGACTCTAGGGATTGACCTCGGCACCACCAACTCCTGGATCCTTAAAACCTATATAAAATCAAGGAGGAGGAGACAAAGATATGGCTATGAATCAGGTTATTCCCGGAATCACTTCGCCCAACAAACTCACCATCCCGGTCGGCAGCCGTGACCACATCCAAGGGCTTATCGATGCTCCGATCAGCCTTCTTGAATTTGGCGACTATGAATGTCCCGCGTGCGGGCAAGCTTATCGGGTCGTTAAGGCGGTTCAGCAAAGTCTCGGAAACAGGCAAACTTTACGACAGCCCGCACGCGTACGGTCCGTTGCTTGCTGCTCTGGCTCCTACCTGATTTCTGATAGACTCAAGCCCCGGTTAACCGTGCTGTTGACCAGCAACCAAACGCCAAAGCACGGCTGCCCAGAGTTGAAGAGGCAAAGGGGCAACCCGTAAGAACAGGGAACCGTCTTCAAGATATTGATCCGCTTTCCTGTTATCTCGTAGCCACCACATAAGACGGACGCAGTTGGCGTTCAGCCTCCCAAAAGAGGTCCAAGCCAACCGCGCCCAACGATACAGAACTACTACGGGTTTATCGTGAGATGGCTCTCAACCGAGCTGGTTCCAGGTGCGGACCAGGCCGCCCTCTCGGCTTCTTCCTTCTCGGCCCATGAACGAACACTCCCGTACAGACTTACCTTGCTGCCCTCCACCTCCACCCTGATACGGCGGGCATCAAGCTCCGCACTTCGCCGCAGTGCTTCCTCAATTTTACTTCTTACCTCTGTCGGAGTGACTTTCGGCTTAACCTCTATCTTATTAAAGATGCCGGTCACTCCTCTCAGCTTTTTCAGGGCTGACTCAGCCAGCGCTTTTTGAAATTGCCAATCAACCGTCCCTTCCAGGGTTACCCACCCATTCTTAACTGACACCTTAATCTTATCGGCTGGTATGCTAACGTGGCTTTCCAGCTCATGAATGGCATCCCGCGCGATTTCTGGGTCGGTTCTGGCCGTGCTGGGTTTGACTTCGATATCATTGGCGACTCCCCTGACCCCGTAGACACGTTTCGCCGCTTGCTCGGCCGCATCTTTGTCCCAAAAGCTGTGCACGAATCCAGAAAGCGTGACTACGGCATCTCTGACTGCTACCGCAATGTCGCTGCTCGACCCTATTTTCGGATCCCACTTCAGCTCAAATAATACGTCGCTGCGAATTGAATCATCACTTCGTGTTTGCATTTTAACTGGTTAATCCTTTCTATGTATTTGCTTAACAGTTTCTGCTGCTTTTCAAATTTAGGATAGGTCACCTACACGGACTAAACACGGCAAATAAAGTTTACCTTTTCATCTCTCTTTCGACCGAATAAAAGGACAACTGTTTGATTCCAGCTTTCATTTTGTCTGGTATCTATGTACTGCCTCGTATCTGGGATGATCTGGCTGCGTTTTTGAGACGGTGCACTAGAATGACTACCAAAAGGACAGAGGAACTCAGACAAAAGTTGGAAACGGATGTGTACCTTTTGGTTGATTGATGGGCGATGTCTTTGGCGCCATGCTAGGTGCAACTCTTTCCTCACGATGATTGCGAATCTCTTTAGCCCGCTCGAACTCGGCGCTTGTGCGCTCAAGAACCGTATTTTCATGCCGCCGCTCACGCGTAGCCGGGCTGGGAAAGGGAACGCGCCGCAAGTATTGAACGCCCTGTACTACGCTCAGCGCGCCAGCGCCGGCTTGATCATTGCGGAAGCAACCCAGGTTTCGCCCGAGGCACAAGGATATATCTCGACCCCCGGCATTCATACCGCCGAGCAGGTCGAAGGCTGGAAGCGAGTCACCACTGCAGTCCACTGTGCTGGCGGGCATATCTTCCTTCAGCTGTGGCATGTCGGCCGGATTTCGCGCCCGTCGTTCCAGCCGAACGGGGCGCCGCCAGTCGCCCCTTCTGGCATTAAAGCCGAAGGCCAGACCTACACCGCAGAGGGTTTCCAGCCACTGGTAACGCCACGTGCCTTGGAAACCAGTGAGATTCCGGGCAGAGTCGCCGATTTCCGTCAGGCGGCCATTAATGCTATGCAAGCGTGCTTCGACGGTGTTGAATTACATGGGGCGAATGGGTATCTGATCGACCAATTTCTGCGCGACAAGACGAACAAGCGCACCGATTGGTACGGCGGCAGTATCGAGAAGCGTAGCCGCTTCCTCCTGGAAGTGGTTGATGCAGTGATCGACGCCATCGGAGCGGATCGCACTGGTTTACGTATATCGCCGCAGAACACTTTTAACGATATTGATGATAGCAATCCGCACGCGCTTTTTAATTACGTTTCGACGAGCCTCTCAGACAAGGGTCTTGCCTATCTGCATGTAGTTGAGGGCGACTTAACCGGCAAGCCTGTGCCGCCATTTGACTATGCAAGAATTAAGAGTCTCTTCGGAGGGCTTTACATTGCTAATAATGGCTACGATAAGTCGCGCGCGGAGGCGGCGCTCGCTCAACAAAAAGCCGATGCCATCGCGTTCGGTAAACCGTTTATTGCCAATCCGGACCTGGTAACCCGTTTTCTGCTCGACGCGCCGCTATCGCAAATTGATCAGGCCACCCTATATGGTGGAGCCGAGAAGGGCTACACCGATTATCCATCGCTCACTACGGTCCCGGATTCTGTGACACCTTTTATATCGCAATGTGTTCCTACCTTGAACAGTATGGATAGCTATCCGTCAAAAACGTCTGACCAAGTGTGATCGCCCACGCAAAGCGGTGAAGTAGCCTCTGATTTTTGCATGTTTTAGAATAAAGGAGTTCAAACAAACTGCTTTTAAACGCTCCTCTCTAAAAAGCAGCGGAACTTTCCGGCGGAGGCGATCTGCTTGGAAACACAGACATCCGCCATGCGAACGGCCTTAAATTAGACCTGCATCCGAAAACTCGTTCTTGATATACGCGTAGTAAAGTGGCGCAGCGATGAGCCCGGCTGTACCGAATGCCGCTTCCAGGAAAATCATCGCGAGCAAGAGTTCCCATGCGCGAGATCGAATTTGTGCGCCGACTATTTTGGCGTTGAGAAAGTATTCCAGCTTGTGAATCACCACCAAAAAGATCAGGGCCGCGATCGCGACGTAGATGGAAGTCGAGAGGCCCACGATGCAGATGAGTGTGTTCGAAATCAGGTTGCCTACAACCGGAAGTAAGCCCGCAAGAAAAGAAATCGCAATGAGTGTCTTCGTGAGAGGCAAGTGAACCCCGAAAGCGGGCAAAACTCCGGCAAGAAAAATGCCAGTGAAAAACGTGTTAATAGCTGAGATTTTCACCTGAGCAAAAATAATTAACCGGAATGCATTGGCGAACCGGGAGACGCGCAAAGCAAGGGCAGCTGCCAAGGGACGCATCTGTCTCATTGGCGACCGTGGATGCAAAGAAATCAATGCGCCGATCACCATGCCCACCAGACCACGGACAAAAAAATGAACGACTTCTTTTCCAGCCTGCTGGATCTCTTTGGAATGTTCGTCAACCCATTCACTGGCATAGGATTTGATGGCATCTACATTACTGGGCCAATTATCAACAATCCAGAGCGGCAACTTGGTGCGCGCCTCAGTGAGGATATGGTTTGTTTTATCAAGCAGCGCCTGTCGATTTCCTGTATCACTCTTGAAGAAAGCAAATATTCCGATGGTCAGCAAAACCAGAAGAGTGATTGTGAGGACCGACAGCGCGGCCAAAGCAGCGAGACGATTGCTTTTACTTGTCAGCCTTTTTTCCACCACAGGAGTCAGGAGACGAACAAGCTCGTATGTCAGAAGGCCGGCCATCAAAGCAGAGAGCAAATGAAGCTTAAGCACCAGAAACAGGGCAATGCCTGTGAGGATCCAGGATGAAATCGCGGATCCCGGAGAAGTGCTAAAGGAAATTGACTTACCGGGAGTCCTGGGTTCGGGGTTCATCGTTGAGGGATCGGCTTCCGACCAGGCACACTATCGAACTTAGACGACTCTGCCTGGTTCCGCTCACCGTTTTTTGCCTCCTTTAGCCCTCATCTTGCGCTATAGCCAGAACAGGATTTTCCTGCGAACCTGCCGGTGTTAACCTCGCGCTTTATCAGCGCCGAGCGCTTTTCAGCTCTGCCCTACTTTTATGAAACTTACAAAAATCTTTGGCGTTTCATCCGGCACCGGCGAATGGAATGCCATGTCATTCTATGGAATTCAATCACAGCATCCTCCAGACCATGGAGCGCCTTCACCGTGTCATACAGGTCAAGACGGTGATACTCATCAGCTCCAGCGGCTGCGCGCAGGCGTTTTGCTCAGCACACGGTCTCGGAGTCCTCGCAGTCTATTCCGCTTTATCACGAACGCTTGGGTTCAATAGTTCAGCGGGCGTTCAACTTTCAGCCGGGAGAGCGAAAAGGAATGCCACGCCTGGGCCAGCATTCGGCGCAACCCACAAACGCCCACCGTGGGCTTCCACGATGGAGCGGCTGATCCGAAGCCCCATCCCCATTCCATGCGGTTTAGTGGAATAGAACGCCTCAAAGAGATGTTCCATGTTTTCCGCTTCGATGCCGCTGCCCAAATCCTGCACTGTGATCCGCACCGACGGCTGGCCGGCCGATTCGTCGCGCTGGCCGGCAATCGTTAGGATGCGCAGCTCGTCTTCGACGCCTCTCATCGCCTCGATGCCGTTCATCACCAGATTCAGCAGCACCTGCTGGAGCTGGACGCGGTCGCCGGATACGCGCGGCAGGTCTTCGGGCAGTCCTGTTCGCACTTCGATGCGGTGCTCGGCGAGTTCGCGATGGGCAAGAGTGAGCACGTCGGCAATCACATCACGGAGTTGGAGCGAAGTCTCTTCCGGCAGCGTGCGTTGGGTCATCGCCCGGACGCGCCCGATGATGGAGCTGGCGCGGTTGGCGTCGTTGACGATGTCTGACAGGACCTCGAGCGCTTCATCATTCCGAGAGGACGCCTGGGACAGGAGTCGCAGACAGACGTTGCCGTTGTTGACAATTGCGCCGAGCGGTTGGTTCATTTCGTGGGCAATCGAGGCCGCCAGTTCGCCCATCGTCGTCACTCGAGTGAGGTGGGCGAGGTCCACCTGCGCCTTGTGCAAAGCTTCTTGGGCCTGCCGGCGCTCCTCGACGTCCGTGTTGGTGCCAAACCATTCGATGGGCCCGCCCTGCGCGTCTCTGGAGGCCTGCGCGCGGCACATAAACCGCCGGTAGCGACCGTCACGTCCGCGGATACGTTGTTCCATTTCATACGCCGTCCCGTGCGTCCGAGCTTTCTCCCAAGCCGATTTGACGCGCGCCACGTCGTCGGGATGCAGTGCCGGCCAGCCGCCTGAGCCCGGTTCTTCCTCCGTGAGGCCTGTGTAATCAATCAGCCGTTGATTCCAATAACCACCCGAGCCGTCCGGGCGAAAGCTCCAGACGTGGTGAGGGATCGATTCGGCGAGCAAACGGAAACGACGTTCGCTCTCGCCGAGTTTTTCCCCGGCGCGTTTGCGCTCCGTGGTATCGAGCACCAGCCCCACTAAGTATTCCACCGAGCCGTCCGCACGCCGCAAGCATTTCGCCGCCATGATCGAGTCAATGACGCGCCCGTCCTTGCGAATCCACCGTTTGTCCAGTGAATAGCCTTCGATCTGGCGCGCCATGACTCGGTTGAACTGGGCGACATCGGAGGCGAGGTCATCCGGATGCGTCAACTCTGCCCAGGTCGTTTGCATTAACTCGCTCCGCTGATAGCCCAGGATGCGGCACAACTCGTCGTTGACTTCGAGAATTCTTTTGGTCGGTGAAGTCATCGCCATGCCGATCAACCCCAGCTCGAAGTAACGCCGGAAGCGTTCCTCGCTGAGGCGCAGCGCGTCCTCCGCGCGTTTGCGCTCGATCAGTTCTGCCGCCTGCCGGGCGTAGAGATCGGTCAAGCGCAGTTCGCGCTCGGACGGCCGATGCGGTTGACGAAAGTGCGTGGAAACGATGCCGAGCGGTTCGCCACTGCGACTGAACAGAGGCGTGGATTGTACCGCGCGATAGCCAGCGGAGGCGGCAATCGCACGGTGTGGCGCAAAGTCCGGATCGGTCAGAACATCTTCGATAATAACCCGCTCGGCGCGCTTCAGAGCACGACCACAGGCAGCGCCGATTTCGTTCACGGCGCTGAAATGGTTGAGAAAATCCTGCCCGAAGCCGCGTTGCGCTACGATGTCCAACGCCTGAGTTCTTTCATTGTAGAGCTGAAGATTTCCGAAATCCGCGCTTTGCAGCGCGATGGTGGCATTGAGGACCTCCTCCAACAGCGGCAGGAGTTCGGCCTCACGCAACAACCGTGTGCTCAGTTGATGGAGACGGTTCATCGCCGTCAGCTCGGCTACCAATTCGCTGGCGGTCGCGATGGCTGTGGTGACCTGACTCGTGACCAATTCGCAGAAGTCCAAATAACGTTCGTCGAAGTGGAGGCGTGAACTTAGGCCGAGCACCAGGAATCCGGCGAGCTGGTGCGCGATGTTAGAGCGAATCGGCAACACGACCGCCGATTGTGGCGGATTCGACCAAGGTCCGGGCGGCACGCTCGACAACTTCCCTTGCAGGTCTTCGACGATCTGCATGGCTTCAGTACGAACTGTCTCGGCGAGAGGCCATGGCGCCTCGCGCGAGGGCTCCTCAGTAAGATCGATTTCGCGGGGACTCTCGGCCTTTCCCATCTCCATCCCGGCAGCGCCGGCAAGGCGTGCCTGCTTTCGATGAGGATCATGCAAATAGAGCAGCGCAAACGGTACGTCTTCCGGATACTGGGCGAGTGTCCTGGCCGCGATGGAGCAAGCTTCTTCGGCGGTTTTCGCTTCCGCGGACCGGGAGCCGAGGTCACGTAGCGCTGACCTCCGGCGCTCCCCGACGACCTGCTCGGTGATCTCGTACATCGTTGCGAGCACGCCGCCGATCGCGCTTGGCATGCTTTCATCGGGGACCGGACTGTACGCGACGGTGAAGTGGGCCTCCTCAAGCCGGTCGTAGCGGATGTACTCGAGCTGGAGGTCGTCCATCCAGGTGGCGGAGCCGCCACTGAAAGGCGTATCGATGAGCGGCCCGATGACGTCCCAGATCTCAGGGAAGCATTCGCTCGCCGACTGGCCCATGGACGCGGGATGCTTGTCTCCGAGCGAGGGCCGGTATGCATCATTATATAGCTGGCAGTAGCGCGGCCCCCACCAGAGCAAGAGGGGAAACCGGTTAGCGAGAACAAGCCTCACCATCATCCGGAGGGCCGGCGACCAGGTCTCGACGTCACCGATAGGCGTTTTCGACCAGTCCATTGACCGTATGAGGGCTCCCATCTCACTTCCGCCGGTGAGGCGATCCCAGCCCGTGGCCGATCTTGATGTGGCCGGATTTTCCACTAGTCAGGTTTTTCTTTTGCGCAATATAGACTATCAGCCAGAGGGCGGCTGTATGCGAAGCAATTATGAGAAAACTC
>CAWBYX010000007.1:0-114573 GCA_963793135.1 uncultured Verrucomicrobiae bacterium | reverse complement strand
AAGGCGGATGCCCTTTAGAAACGGAGAACCGGTATGTCCGTTGAGCCGTGGCGGCTTCAAAACCCGATAAATCTTTCAGGGCGAATCCTGAGTGCGCCAACTAAGGTTTGCCGTTAAAATGAGCGGCTAGCAAGCTGATGAAATATTCTCCCAGTTCAGAAGCTCCTACTGGATCTGTGCCGGTTAGGCCGGAAACTCCAGGTAATGACCAACCGCATCGGAGTCTCTTTAGGCTTCTATTGGACATTGAAACTCGGCTGCGTGCGGAAGCAAGACGCGATTCTTCCGCCAGCCTGCGAAAACCCGAAAAGGCGAGACTTTAAGCAACCAGTGATCAAGAACTTCTCGGCACCTTGAATAGTCCCGGGCCTTCAATCTGGACCTTTTTATGAATTCCGAACAGATCAAAGACGAGATCCGAAAATTGAATTTGTGCGATAGGATCGGGCTATATAGATGGATCAATGAAGAAATAGCAGGGCGCCCTGGAATTGGAGCCGACCGGTCCCTACAGATTCGCAAGGAGATAGAACGCATGTGCAAAGCAGCCCATCAAAAAACCCATTTTCTTAAACGCCAAAAGCGCGAATCCCGGCCAATCGGACGTGGAGCCAGTAGATTATCTCCAGAATAATGCGGTTAGGTTAGGGTTTTTCGAGTGCAGTCAACAATTTAGCTAACCTGGCGACAACTGGTTTCCAGTTTCCGGCTTTTGACTGCCGAAGAAGTCTGATGCTCGGATACCACGGACTATCCTCACGATCACGTAACCAGCGCCAATCCGCATCTGCATGCAACAGCAAAAAGGCCTTTTTTCCAAGAGCTCCCGCGAGATGAGCCGCCATTGTGTCCACTGTAACAATGATATCGAGCGATTTAATCAGCGATGCCGTCATGCAGAGATCCATTGAACGCTCTTCCGGATTTCTAAAAATAATGGGTGACTTGGCAATTTCCTGCAACGCTACTCCTCGCTGGAGCTGAAAAAAGCTAAATTTTGACGATCCGCTGATCGGCTCAAGGTGAGCCAAACGAATAGAACGCCGGAGATCGTAAGAACCGCCGCACCAGCAGAGACCAACAGTTAATTGTTTTTCCCGTACTTGCGGAAAGTCTAGTGGGGTATCGAGGTAAGGTATCGTGCAGGGTATGGTGTCCAATGTGGTGCGAAAGACATACGGAAGTTCTGTTGATTCAATTTCAACGTAATCCTTCGTTTCAGTCTCGCCATGATCGAGCTCGATAAGACGGTCAATGCCATTGATCGTCTGGAAAAGAGGAAGGAGTGCCCGTGGCGCCTCGACTGTCAGGCTGCTCGCCCGCAGCCGAACCAGGGGCGCATAACGAAGGAACTGAATGGCGTCGCCCAAACCACGCCAGCACCGTATTAGCACGTTGCGATCATCCATCGAGGAGCCGTCCCAAAGCGGACGACACCACCGCTCTCTCCTCGAATAATCAATTCTCATCTGCCGAAGCAGATCGCTCGCCGCCCACGCCGAGGAAAAATGCCGGATACCGCCGCCGCCAGCCATTGCTGAGCAGTCTTCTCTTCGTCTGAGATCCAATTCACTTAAGCCTCCAGATACGATTAGAATGACGCATCATCCCTCATCGAGATCCAGGCTATCTACAATATTGAACAACTCATCAACCCTATGGGCGCACGTGTGATGGTCACGAATCGTCTGCAGTCCTTTTTGCGCGAGTCCTCTCGCCAGGTTAAACTCGCTCAGGACTGCATCGAGCCTGCTCGTCATCTCTTTTCCATTTTTGGCAAAAAGGAGGTCTTCACCAACTCTAAATAAGCCCTCGGCATCTTGCCAAGGAGCCGAAACCATCGGAATGCCGCAAGCAAGCGCCTCAAAGAGCCGAATCGTCGGTATTCCAGCGAAAGCGTTCATGTAAGGTCTGCGCGGGATGTGAACGGTGACCCGGGCCTCGTGCAAAGACCTCGGGGACGCGAAAGTTTGGCAGCCAACCGCCGTATCCGATCCCAGCCTCAGCTAAAGTCTGCAAAGCGATCTCAGGATACCTAACACCGTAGACGATTGCTTTGAGCCGGAGATCACGAACCGGCTTGATCAAAAACTCGTGCAGTTCGCTGCGTCCGCTCATCATCTCCCCAGTTTCCGATCCAGGCTAGATCGTACTCATTTTCCGATCTGAAGTGGGCCGAAAGACACGGGTATCGGCGGCTTCGTGCCAAACCCATGCCCGGCGCACCCAGCCATTTTTTAAGTAAATGTCTCGCAGCGACGCCCGTAAGCAAGAACCCCATCATAGCCGCTCAAATCGAGTTTCGCTATCGTTTCTGGTTGGGTCACTGCTCGATGATGGCTGTCGTGGAAGAATACCCGAAACGAAGGAAGATGAGCACGAATGGCCCGATTGCATCGATCAGTTCTGGAGAAGTTCCATTCGTGAACGATGGCAAGATCGAGCGTCATCCAGGATCTCCTCTAAGTTAAGCGTCCGATAACGATACTCCTTAGATGCGGATAGGCTAGCCTTGAATTCGACCAGAGATTGCTCGCCTCCATCGGCAATGAGATTCTGATAGCTCCACGAATTCTCCGGTTCATAAACAGTGACATTATGCCCTCGCGCCTAACAACTCGGAACAAATTCCCCGGAGAAAATGAGCATTTCCATGATTCCAATCGGACAACAGCGAATGACAAAAGAAACAATTTTCACAGAAATCCAGACCCCCTAATGCACCATCTCGGTCAGGTATTAGCTATCAAAGACTCACCACAGCTTTAACGAACCCCTCTGGGCGCTGCTCCAAGGTTTGGAACCCTTTGCCGATCCGCTCAAACGGGAAAAAGTGCGAAACGAGTTCCTCCAAGCCGAATTCTATCGAGGAAGCCACCGCCTCTGCGGCTCCCCGTATTCCCTCAATGTAGACTGCTTCGTCTCGTTCATGTGCATTGATGACATCGATCCCTCTCCAATTCCATTCCTGCATGTTGACCATCCTAGGTCCATCCTGATGATAACCCGCGATCACCAGTCGCCCTCTCGTTCCGGTCAAATCACTGGCCAGATCCAATGTTTCCTGTACACCCGCGGCTTCAATGACCACATTACACATGCTTCCCCCGTCGCCTTGCGAGACCGCATCCAAAAGATGGTCCCAATTCTCGAGCGAGAACGTTAGGTGAGCGCCCATTCTCTCCGCCAGACGCAGCGCCGACGGGCGACGTGAAATTGCGATTGTTTTGGCACCTCTCTCTGCGGACAAGCTGGAGCAGGATCGCACCAAGAAAGCCTGTTCCAACGATTGCCACCCAATCATCCTTCTTAATCTGAGAACGCCGAAAAATGTTGATCGCACAACCCAATGGCTCGCCCAAAAAAGGGATCTCGTTCAGATTGCGCCGATATCGGGATGACGCTTTTCGCTTTCGCCAGTTCAAACTCCGCAAACCCACTGTTGCCAAGCACCGAAACATGCTGACCGGCCTTCAGTCCGGTGACCTCCTTCCCGAGTTGATCTACCACGCCAACTGATTCATGTCCGGGAGCCCCAGGCGGAAATGGATACGAAAACCAGGGAGCACCTTTCCAAGGAGCCAGATTAGAAGAACAAATTCCACAGTATTCGACCCTTATCCTCACCTCGTCAGCGGCAGCTTCGGGAATTTCCAGCTCTTTGAGTTCAAATTCCCGTGGGCGCACCAACACCGCCGCCAACATTTTCTGCTGCTTGGAGTACTCATCGATGTGGATTTCCCTTCCTTCCAAGGCAAGTCATCGTGTGAGCATTCGTCGTAATTACCTCGCTTGGATCTACCCTTGAGTCTTTTTTCGCGCGAAGTGGGCCATTTCACCTGGCCTCAGCATCAACTTTGAGCAATCGAGGTCCCTAGGGGTCGGACAGGGAATTCCCTGACAAGCATTGAAGGATCAGATTGCGAACTCAGGCGCTAAGATCCCGCTCTTACAACAACACTTATGGTTTCAACAGTTCTAATTACAGGAGGGGCCGGCTTCATTGGCTCTCATTTAACGGACCGTCTGCTTGCACAGGGTCACAGAGTTCGGATCCTGGACACGCTCGTCCCTCAGGTACACGGCTCCAGTGCGCGCCGACCATCTTACCTGTCGCGTGAGGCGGAGTTTATGCAGGGTGACATCCGGGATCCTAACGCGGTGCAAAGAGCGGTGAAGGATGTCAGTGGGGTCGTCCATCTAGCCGCTACAGTCGGAGTTGGTCAGAGCATGTACCAAATCCATCGTTATTCGGACGTAAACGCCGTTGGGGACAGCGGTGCTCCTGGAAGCTTTGGCCCACCATCCCGTAGAGCGACTTGTCGTCGCCTCCAGTATGAGCGTTTACGGAGAGGGATTGTATAAGACGGAGGCAGGTGAAACCATCGAGAATGCCGCGCGCAGTCCTGACCAGCTTAAATTGCGGCAATGGGAACTATACGGCGACGACGAAGAGATATTGCTGCCAATAGCCACCCCGGAAACAAAGGCCCCGGCCCTGCCTTCGGTCTATGCATTGTCAAAGTATTATCAAGAACGACTCTGCATGAATGTGGCTCCCACCTACGGCATTTCGTGCGTCGGTTTACGCTTTTTCAACGTTTTCGGAACGCGCCAATCATTGTCCAATCCCTACACGGGCGTGTTGGCGATTTTTGCTTCTCGTCTTCTGAACGACCGGCCGCCGATGGTGAATGAGGATGGCCTGCAGCGACGGGATTTTGTTTATATTAATGATCTTGTTCAAGCTTGCAGTCTCGCTTACTCAATTCCGGAGGCTAGCGGACACGTGTTCAACGTGGGCAGCGGTCGAGCTGCGACTATCCTGGAAGTGGCCGAAAAACTGGCTAAAGCTTTAGACAAATCCCACATAGAACCCGAGATCACCGGCAAATACCGCTTCGGGGATATCAGGAATTGTTTTGCCGACATCTCCAAAGCTCGAGCAATCCTTGGCTACAAGCCGGTCTATGGGCTCGAGCAGGGACTGCCGGAGCTCGTTGAATGGCTATCAACCCAGTCGGCGGAAGATCACTCCTCAGTGGCAACGCGCGAGTTGGCAGAACGTGGGCTCACCGCCTGAAGAATGGAAGGACGCATCACTTCCGCGCTGCAATTTGGCGGCGCGCCAGTAATTGACCAACGAGAACTCCAGCGATTGGTCCAAATTCCCAATCGTATTCTGATGACTTCTGATTGCGTGGGAGGAGTTTGGAACTACTCGCTCGATCTGGCCGGAGCGCTTGGGCTGTTCGGCGTGCAAGTTGGCATTGCCACAATGGGGCCGCGGCCATCTCAAGATCAGAGAGCGCAAGCAGCACGAATTCCCAATCTCCAACTGTTCGAAAGCGACTACAAGCTTGAATGGATGGATTCACCTTGGGCTGACGTTGATGCGGCCGGAATATGGTTGTTGGGGGTGGCTCGGAATTTTCAGCCCGACCTTGTTCATCTGAACGGCTTCTCGCATGCGGGGCTGGCCTGGGATGCTCCGGTCGTAGTAGTGGCACATTCTTGCCTCAGATCTTGGTGGAATGCTGTGAAATCGGAGCCGATGCCAAAAGGATTTGCAGAATATACCCTTCGAGTGTTAGCGGCCTTGCGCTGCGCGAATCTCCTGGTTGCTCCAACAAGCGCAATGATGGACGCGATGGTTCAGAATTATGATCTTTCAGTTCCAACAAAGGTCATTTCTAACGGATGTTTTCGCTCCGGACATCTTCCAGCTGAAAAGATTGAACTGATTTTAACGGCAGGAAGACTTTGGGACGAAGCGAAGAATATCCAGTTGCTTGAGCGAATTGCCCCTAAGCTGAAATGGCCGATCCACGCAGCAGGGGAAAACAGGCGTTCACCCGGCTGCCAGCAGGCGATGAAAAATATTCGTCTGCTGGGTCACTTAAGTGATCTAAAGTTGGCTGAATACCTTAATATGGCTGCAATCTATGTGGCTCCAGCCCTCTACGAGCCATTCGGCTTGACTGTTTTGGAAGCCGCCCTTTCCGGATGTTCATTGGTCCTGAGTGATATTCCCAGTTTCCGGGAAAACTGGGACGGCGCTGCCCTCCTAATCTCGACGGAAGATCCTGATCAATGGTGTGCTGTCCTCAACCGGCTTAGCGAGGATCGTGAGCTTCGCAACAACCTTGCTCGTAAAGCACGGCAGCGCGCTCTGGAACTGCGACCTGAAGAGATCGGGACACGCTATTTTAACATGTATTGTGACCTGCTTACGGTATCCACCCAACAGGAGAATGATCCCCGATGAAAATCGCCTTCTTCGGGTCAAGCATTCTTTCGGCCTATTGGAACGGCGCCGCTACTTATTATCGTGGTATCGTCCGAGCCCTTAACAGGATGGGACATTCAATCATTTTCTACGAGCCGGATGCATTTGAACGTCAGGCTCATCTAGATATGGATCCGCCACCCTGGGTTAAGGTGGTGGTTTATCCGAATGCCGAGACCGCCGCTTTACAACAGGTAGAAGCGGCAGGGGATGCGGACTGGGTAATTAAAGCGAGCGGGGTTGGAGTATTTGACGATTTACTCGAACGGGCAGTGCTTGAGATGCGACGCCCTTCGCAAATTATTTCCTTTTGGGATGTGGACGCACCGGCAACTTTGGATCGGCTGCAAAGCCAGCCCGACGAACCTTTCGCAAAGCTCATACCGCAGTTCGACATGATACTCACCTATGGCGGGGGTAAGCCAGTAGTGGAAGCTTACAAACGGTTTCATGCCCAAAATTGCTACCCGATCTACAACGGCTTCGATCCAGATACTCATCACCCCGTCAAATCGGAATCATCCCTTCTCAATGACCTCAGTTTTCTTGGAAATCGATTGCCCGACCGCGAAGCACGAGCGGATGATTTTTTCTTTAAACCGGCTTTTGCTTTACCCGAAAAACGGTTTCTCTTGGCCGGTAATGGATGGGGCGACAAGCCAAAGCCTAATAACATCAACTATCTCGGCCATCTATACTGTTCCGCACATAACTCCTTTAATCGCAGTTCGCTCGCCGTTTTAAATGTTAACCGCGATAGCATGGCAAAGTACGGGTTTTCACCCGCGACCCGAATTTTTGAAGCGGCCGGTGCCGGCGCGTGTTTGATCAGTGATTACTGGACCGGAATAGAACAGTTCTTCGAACCGGACAAAGAAATCCTTTTGACAAACAACGGAAATGAAGTTGTGGAGACTTTGCGTTCTTTGACACCGGCGCGTGCCCGGTCGATCGGTCAAGCCGCCTACCAACGAGCGATGCGGGATCATACTTACTCGGAAAGAGCAAAGACGCTGGGATCCATACTCAAGTCAACCTTTGGAAAATGAAAATCGTTGTTCTTGGGCTTTCGATTACCTCCACTTGGGGAAATGGCCACGCGACAACTTATCGTTCTCTGATTCGGGCGCTGGCAGCCAGAAAGCACGAAATTCTGTTCTTGGAACGTGACGTCGAGTGGTACGCAACCCAGCGGGACATGGCGGAGCCTTCGTTCTGTCGATTGGGTCTTTACAGCACATTGGCAGATCTTAAGTGTCGGTTTGAAGCCGATGTTCGATCAGCTGATCTGGTCATTGTCGGCTCCTACGTTGCCGAGGGAGTCGCCGTCGCAGACTGGGTCACCCAAAACGCGCAGGGATTAACCGCTTTTTACGACATAGATACACCCGTGACTCTGGCCAAGCTGGAGAAGGGAGACCACGAGTATCTCTCGCCCGATCTTATACCGCGCTTTGACATTTACCTCTCCTTCACGGGAGGACCACTCCTTGACCGGCTGGCATCCCAGTTTGGCGCCCGGCGGGTTCGGCCTCTCTACTGTTCTGCCGATCCAGACATCTACTATCCTCAAACTGTCAAAAAGCTGTGGGATCTGGGCTATATCGGCACTTACAGCGCGGATCGGCATCAGCAATTTGAACGCCTGCTGTTGGCGACAGCTTATAAGTACCCTTCCGGCCGATTCATTGTGGCAGGTTCTCAGTACCCGTCTGATCTCCATTGGCCACCGAATCTAGTCCACATCTTACATCTTCCTTTCATCCGCCACCGAACATTTTACAACCAGCAACGATTCACCTTGAATCTCACCAGGGAACCGATGGTGAAAGCAGGCTTTTCGCCCAGCGTACGCCTTTTCGAAGCCGCCGCCTGTGGAACAGCAATGATCAGCGATTACTGGGCAGGCGTAGAGAACTTCTTTGAACCGGGCAAAGAGATTCTCCTGGCTACATCGGCAAGCGATATCTTGGATCTCATCGGTTCGACGTCTGACGATCGAAGCGCTCAGGTAGGTAAAGCGGCACGGGACCGCTTCTTTAAAGAGCACACGCCAAACCATCGGGCGGCGCAGCTTGAGTCTTACGTCGCCGAGCTTGTCTCTCCCATCCCGAGCGACAAGGCTGGCAGGAAGTGAATTGCGCCAAGGCCAGGCACCAATGCCCTAAGTTGGAAAGCATCGCTCGGTGCGACAGAACACAGGCTGGAAGCCTATGCTACATTAACGCCGTCACGTCCTCGCTCCAGGTGCACGGCGAAGCTTCCGAGATGGCTCTAGAAGATCGCTCGACAGTCCGCAAAGCCAATGTAGCATGGGCTTCCAGCCTGTGTTCTTTTCCCACGTTGAGTGATGTTATATAACTTAAACGAAGCATCGCTCAACGTGCGAACGGAACACAGGCTGGAAGTCTACTATGCTATGCTACATTAACGCCGTCGCGTCCTCGCTCCAGGTGCACGGCGAAGCTCCCAAGATGGCTCTTACAGAGCCACAACTCCATCACTCCATCACTCCATCCACCACTCCTCCCCCAACCTATCTCGGTTCCACACCCTGAATGAAATCTTCGGTCTTGCGGCGGGCCTCGTCGTCGGTGAACTGGCGTGGAGGAGTTTTCATGAAATAACTGGAAGCGCTTGTCAAAGCTCCGCCTATTCCGCGATCCAAGGCTAACTTCGCGCAGCGCACCGCGTCGATCACCACACCGGCGGAATTAGGTGAGTCCCAGACTTCAAGCTTTAGTTCACAGTTGAGCGGTTGGCCGCCGAAGGTAGTCCCTTCCATTCGGATGTAGCAGATCTTGCGATCTTGCAACCAAGGAACAAAGTCGCTTGGTCCGACGTGCACATTCTTATCCTCCAATCGCTCTTCGTCCAATTGGCTCATTACCGCCTCTGTCTTGGAAATCTTTTTCGACTCCAGTCGCTCACGTTCGAGCATATTGAGAAAATCAGTGTTGCCACCAAAATTGAGTTGATAAGTGCGGTCCAAGCGGACTCCGCGCTCCCGAAAAAGATTCGTCAACATCCGATGGACGATTGTTGCCCCGACCTGGCTCTTGATATCATCACCGATCAGGGGCAATCCTTTTGCTTCAAACCGCTTTCGCCAATCCTTATCCGAGGCGATAAACACGGGAATACAGTTGACGAATGCACAGCCTGCTTCAAGAGCCTGTTCTGCGTACCACCTGGTGGCTATCTCGGATCCGACAGGCAGGTAGGAAACCAAGACCTCTGTCCCGGTCTCCTTCAGAACTTCAACCACATTCACAGGCTCTTCGGACGACACTTCGATAGTTCGGGTGAGATACTTGCCTATCCCATCATGCGTTGGACCACGGAACACTTTCGCATCGGTCATTGGCGGGGTCGCAAAACGTTGCGTGTTGTTGGGATCCGCAAAGATTGCTTCCGCTAAAGGTCTACCCACTTTGGTTCGATTTACATCGAAACCAGCACTGAATTCTATGTCCTTCACGTGATAGGGGCCGAGGACGGGGTGCATCAAACCCGGCACCCGTTCATTTGTTTTCGCGTCCTTGTAAAACTCAACCCCTTGAACGAGCGATGAAGCACAATTGCCCACGCCTATGATTGCAACTCTGACTTTTCCGGGAAGCATAGTTTTAAATTCTGTTTAATTTATCTGGAATTGGTCATCGCAATCGCTCTGAATGCTAATTCGCGTTAGACCCACAAAATGGCTGGCAGGCCATGCCCCGTGCAGATCGCCCCCAGGCGTGGACAGGGCTATACTTAGCAGCCATTGAAAGAATTTAAGCATTCGGCTCCATGCTATTAACCCCCAGGACTTGCGGTTGGCCATCGTGAATCGTCAAAATGCTTACGGAACTCGGACTGATATCCAGACGCCAATGCAACGCAACCGGAATTCCCAGGTAGTGCATCAGAGTGCTTTTAATAACCTCTCCATGGCTTATGATCGCCAGCGTCTCTCCGTAACTGGTCTGGGCAAGGCGTTCCAGCTCTTTCGAGGTGCGACTTTGTACTGCCAGGATGGGCTCACCCTGAGGTGGGGCGGACCGGTCTCGAAATTCATTCCATGCTTTCCAATCAGGTCGCTGATCCAACTCGCTAAAAGGAAGCATGGTCCAGGACCCGAAATCGATCTCGTCAAAAGCCGGTGCAAAGAACAACTCCAGGTGCAGCCGATTTGATAACGGCTCCGCAGTTTCCCGCGCGCGCTCAAGAGGTCCTGTATAAATCCCGCTGATCGAAAACACGGCCAGCCGATCGGCGAGACGTTCTGCTTCCAGCTTGCCCTGAGCGTTCAGGTGCAAACCCGGAGCCCGGCCGGTTAACACTTTGCCCAAAAGATCATGCGCAGCGTGGCGGATGAGGAGAAACTTTGTCATCGTCAGACGGGCATAAGTTGGAGCACTGATCGCGGGGCGTACCGCTCTACCATCCGTGCGCAGAATTCGGCAAATTCGGAGAGAACCAATGGCGGACTGGTGTGATGCGCCGCTAACCCACAATGTTCTGGGGTGAAGCAAAAGGTTAGGGTGACATCAAAGTCTGCCAATGCCTCCATCTGCCGGTCAAACCACGCTTCCGCGTTCGGCCGAAAGCTGTCGGCCCAACTCAATCCTGTGCGCAGATGGCGTACCCTGAGTTGGCGTAACCAGCGAACAGCATCCTCCAAGCGGTGATCTTCGAAGTGGAACCACTGACAGATTCCTACCTCCGGCGTATAGTTCGCAAAACAGCGCAAAGCCCGCTTTGGACTGCCGTCCTCGCGCAACAAGCCCATGTAAAAGTGGCGGTAATAGGAAGAGCCTTCCGCCTCGCGATGGCGAGTCGTGGCGGGCCACGTTCGTGGCAGGTCATAAAGGCTGTACCAGTGAATCCGAGGTGCTTGACCCGTCAGGAGTTCTACCGTGCGTTGGAGCCCGAACTCCTGCACCTCCTCGGCCCCGAAGGAAGAAACACCTACTTCGCTGACCCACACCGGCAATTGCGTCACCCTTCTAATTTCCTCCAGCTTCGCTGGCCACTCCTGAAGTTGCCAATGATTCCAATCCAGTGGGAAGCCGTGAACAGCAACCGCATCCAGCACCGCGATCACCCCTTGCCTGGTCAGCCGCTGAATGAACCCGGGATCGATCGGTGAAATTCCACCCAGCACCCGGGTAAGAGTCGGATTCGCCTCCGCCACGGCTATTGCAGCAGCTTTCACCATGGTGGCAAACATTACCCAATCGGGATCCAGCTCGAAATCCCAGTGGGATTTGTTGTTGGGCTCGTTCCAAAACATCACGGCTTCGACAGGCATAAATCAGAGAAGATTGACCTTGGGTAATTCAAGAGGAGGAGCAGCGCGCCGGCGGCAGACATACACTTCACTTTCGGGATGGGCGACGATTTCGAATCCGGCGCTTCGAAGCATCGCTTCCGCACAAGCCCGGTTGGGAATCCACCAATTAGTCGGATCTCCCGAGTAACTTTCCTCAATGAAATACATGGCTGGAAAATTTGCGTGCGCGAATATACCTGTTTCGCCGAACGGATAATCCGCACCAACCGGTGAAACTTCTTCGCTGCCCCGCTGCATCGATTGAAAGACCAGGAGATCACGCGCAACATGTTCGTGAATGAGGTCGAGAGCCAGCAACGGATGGCGGAGGTGATAGAGCACTCCCAAGAATAAAACCAAATCGAATTTTTCCTTTAGTCGCTGGATTTCATAGATCGAGAGCTGCCGCAGTTCTATATCCAGATCCAGCACTTTGCTCGCAAGTCGGGCCTGAGCGAGATAGCGTGGATCACTATCGACAGCAAGTACCCGTTCGGCGCCACGCCGCTTCATTTCAAACGCATAAAATCCAGCGTTGCAACCGAGATCGAGTACAGTGCGCCCAGAGAGATCTTCCGGCAACGAATCAGCGAAACCTTCCCATTTGCAGCGCGGATAGTTTCCAAGAAAATGATTCGGAGCCGTGGCAATCCCAGCAAGATCAAGATTGTGAAACCAGTCGCCCAAGGCATCGATTTGTTCGCGCAAAAGCGAATCTGAATTCCCATTCTTCATACGCTCAGGAAACCATCCTCTTCGATGTGCACCGGCAGCTCAGAGTCGGAGAGTTCATCTCTGCTGGATCAACTCCGACCCGTACGCCCGCCTCTGCTAATGATGAGGATGTCCTGGAATGAAGGCATGCTGAAAGAACTTCGGCTGGGGTAAGTGCTTCGGATGTAAGTAGATTCTAGAAGGCTTACGGTGACGAAGAATGATCCCTCAGGCCGTTGTATAACTCGGTTGCTCGATCAGCAATTCGGGTGAGCAAAGAAGGAGAGAAAGACGATCCGCTTTCCCAACCAGTGTAGGTCTTGTTCTTGGATCGAACCGGCATTCGAGGTAAAAAGCGGGCTGTGAGCTTTATCAGGTTTGCCGTTACATTCGGCAGCAGGGCTTGTGAAATTGCAGCCAGCCGTGCTGCGAAAGTGATCGTAAGCTCCGGCCGTCTTTTGCGAACCGCATCCAGAATCTGATAAGCAGCGCGATCGGCGTCCATCGAGACAAGCGGGTTGCTCGCTCCCAAGGAAAACCAGGCAAACTCTTTCCGATGTTGTCCTTTAAAGAAGGCATTCTTGTGAGATCCTGTCCTTAGCAATCCTGGCGACACCGTCGTGACGGAAATATTTTTTGAGGAAAGTTCGGCCCGCAGGGCATCCGACAAACCGACGAGCGCAAATTTGCTCACGCAATAAGGAGCTAAATGTGGAACTGCCACTTTCCCTCCGAAAGAGGCAATATTGACGATTCGGGCGAACCGGCTCTTTAGACAAGAAAGGTAAAGAGGCAAACGTAACGTTGAATGGCGCCCAAAAATGGATGTCCAAGGCATTCTGAAAATCTTCACGCTTCATGGCATTCGAGAGGACCAACGACGATCTCTCCCGCATTGTTGATTAAAAGATCAATCCCTCCCAGAACAGCGGCGACCTCCTCGATCGTGGAGCGAACATCCGATTCATTTTTCACGTCGCACACCCACGTGGTTACGGTGGAAGCATACTTTTCAAGATCGATTTTCGCCCGGAAGAGCTCCTGCTGATCTCTTGCGAAAATCGCGAGCTTCGCATTTTCTCTTGCTAACCGTCTGGCCAGGGCAAGCCCTAATCCTCGCGATCCTCCTGTTATCACAACGACTTTACCGGCAAACGAATCCTGCCGAGCCATCATTCGTGCGACCACAAATGACGATAAAGCCAACGCTAATCCAAATGGTTTGTTCAAACTCATGCTCAGGAGGTTTTCTTGCAGTGCTTTTGCAAGCACCTCAGATCGGCATTTGACCTCCGGTCGCTCCGTAAACTTCGCCCGTGACATAGCTGGCTTGATCGCTGGCCAGGAAGACGAAGACAGGGGCGAGCTCGGCAGGCTGAGCCGCTCTCCCGAACACGGTCTGAGAGCCGAACTTTTTCACCTTCTCTTTGGGCATAGTGGATGGAATAAGGGGCGTCCAAACGGGACCTGGGGCTACGGCGTTCACCCGCACGCCATGCTTGATCGCGAGGCTCGCAAGCGACCGGGTGAAGCTGACGATTGCCGCTTTGGTCGAGGCGTAGGCGATAAGATTCGAACTGGGGTCGAAGGACTGGATTGATCCAGTGTTAATAATGGATCCGCCTGCTTTCATTTGTGGGAGGAGCGCCTTGCAGAGGCGAAACATGGCGAAGACATTGACGCGATACGTTTCCTCGAACTCATCATCAGAAATATCCTCGAAGTTCTCGTAGGTCCGCTGAAAGGCGGCATTGTTCACGAGGATGTCGACATTGCCTAATGCATCGATAGCTTTTTGGGCCACGGCTCTGCATTCTGAAGGGTCGCCAATGTCGCCGGGGATCAAAATCGCTCGGCATCCGGCTTTGGTTACGAGTCGTTCGGTCTCCCTGGCGTCCTTCTCTTCGGATAAATAAGAAATGGCCACATCCGCTCCCTCCCGCGCAAAGGCAAGAGCAACCGCGCGACCAATACCGCTATCTGCTCCCGTAATGAGAGCGTGGCGACCCTTGAGCCGGCCTGTGCCTTCATAGCTCGACTCTCCGTGATCCGCTTTAGGACTCATTTCCTCTTCGTTTCCCGGAGGAGCTTGTTCCTTGTCCGAATAGGGCGGCTGCGGGTAAAGTTTCCTTGGATCTTTGGTGCTCATGTCTAATCCGTTCGCTCGCGATGGAACAACTGGCTGTTTACCGAGCTTTAATATCGTCTCGGTGAGTTCCTGGACTAAACTCGTCCAAAGATTGCCATTCGGCGCCCGATGACTTTTTGGATTCCCAAAGAACGGAAGAGCGTTTCGGATTCTCGCGCCGGATGACCAGGTAAGTTGTTAATTCTCCTCCCTTTCTCTTTCAAGGTGCCACACCCGCTTTTGGTACATCCGACCGTCTGTGATGGAACGAACGCCAATCCGGTGATTGGTTCGGCTGTTCACCCGGAGAACCGCGCGACCGATCGCCGCTGAAAAAGCGTAGCTAGCAAAGCTAGGATCAGTCAGCAATTTTGGAGGCAAATGAGCACAGAGAAACAACGCGCAGCAGCTAAGAAGAACATCAAGAAAGCCGCCGCGGCGGCGAAATCTAAAAAGACCATCTCCCATTTGCCGGCAAAAACCCGAACAGCGTTAGGCAAGAAAGGTGCAGAGGCCGCCAAAAAGGCGGGTTGATATAATTCGACGATAGGATCGGGCTTCGCCGGCGCAGGTAGGGCGAAGCTCCTGGTAGGGTGAGGCTCCGTCCGAACCGGGGCTTCCCGCGTCGTATCGCCTAGAACGTGACCCAATACGCGCAGCCAATAAGTTTACGGACACAAGATGGCAGAGAATTGTGGGGATGACATTGTTGGGCAAGAACACGCGGGAAGCCCCGGTTCGCGGCTACCCGAACCCATACCTCCCCGCCAATGGGCTTCCCGCGTCGACAGTCAACGTGCCGGATAAGCTGGCGCTTATAGGGTTGAAACCCTGATCTTTGTACACATCCTGGGCGACCCGTTTAACTTGGAGAACGCCCCTCGACGGTGCTAACAGAACAGAGGCTGGAAACCTATGCTGCGCTGACCTTCCGAACTGACGAACGATCTCCGTGAGTCATGCCGGAAGCTATCGCGCTGTCGCTGTGCACCTGAAGCGATGACGCGATCGTGTTAATGTCGCATAGTATAGGCTTCCAGCCTTTGTTCCGCTCCAACTCTGCTAATTCGCAACCTTTAACAAAACACCGTGCGACTGCCCGGAGAAACCTTCTTCCGTCGGGCAGCGGCAGTTTCCTAAATTCCGATACTTGTTGAACTTATGCTCTCGAGGTAGCAGCCACATTGACCTGGCTTTCAGCGATCGAAGTCAGCTTCTTGTTGGCTTCTCCTTCTTCATTTAACGTCTGCTGTAAGATCTCGGCGGTCTGATTTTCACCCAGCCGTTGAGCCAAGCTGCGAGCAGTCCCGTAACCAGCCATTTCATAGTGCTCAACCCGCTGAGCAGCTCCAATCAGACCAGCATCCCGAACATCGGGATCTCCTTCGGCTTTCACTAAAGTTTCGCCTTCCTTAATGAGGCCCTTCATGGCTTCACATGTCTCGCCGGAAGATTTTTCACCGATCTGGTTGAAAATGCTTTCCAGTCTGGAAACGTGTCCTCGCGTTTCCTCCAGGTGGTGTTCAAAAGCAGATGCTAGCTCTTGTGAGGCAGCCGCCTCGGCCATTTTTGGCAAGGCGCTCAGGAGCTGCGTCTCAGCACTGTACAAATCGCGCAATTCCTCGATAAACAGATCTCGCAAAGAGTTCAATTTTAATGCAGTAAATCTCATAGCCTATATGTTCGCTTCTCAAGGTGAAAGAGGTTTTCTACACCTTAGAGCTCACCCTCCGTCTTTATCCTGGCCGACATCAGCGACTCAATGCGTCCGAGACGGTTCGCAAGTGCGAGATAAATGGCATGAAGTCATCAATAGAAGATAAAGCGAATAGAGCCGAGAAGAACGATCGCCCCGACGACGAGGAACCTCAACTTGTTCCGCCTGACCTTGACCTTGGCGTTGACATCGAGGAGGGAGAGGAAGCAAAGAAAGAAGGAACAGGGCTGCCACCGGCGATGCCTCCCAAGGTTTGAACGGAAGCCGTCCTTTCTAATCAGTCCGCTAGGGGAACCACCCTGAATTTTATTTCGTCGCCCAGACGAACGCCGCTGCTCTTGGCGCATGTCATATGAACCTGGCGATTCCCGAGAATATACCCGCCCGGAGGTTGATGGAGGATCAAGGCATGCGGCTCTACAATCTCAACCCTGCACGGGGCGGCAGCAGCGCCTTCCGGATCCTCCTCAACAATGGCGGTAATGCTTACGAGTTCGAGTACCAAATCATCCGAGACTTTGTAGGGAGGAAGCGGATCAATCGAATTGACCAACATTTTGATGTCTGCCACGGCCGAGAAATATCAAAAGGGGCTGAATATTACCAGCACTGAACTACGAAGCAGCATGGCATTCGCGGGCGATCTGCCAGGCTTCGCGGGATTTGATCAGCAGGACCCGGATGACGCTATTTTCGGTCGCGAGATCGGTGTCGAGCGATGAGGCATCGTTTTTTTGCAGGTCGAGGTCAAGGCCGAGAAAGGCGAAAGGCGCGCAGGCAGCGGCGCGAATCGAAGGCTCGCTTTCACCAATCGCATCAGTGAAGATCAGGGCGTGCGGGGCATCACCGAGGGAGGCGAGCATTGCGCCGATGCCGGCCTGAAGGCGATGAATAAAAACGTCGATCGCCAACCGGGCGCGATCATCGCCGCGCGTCGCGGCCGGAAGGAGCACGCGCGTATCACCACTCAGTCCCGACAGGCCTTTGAGACCGCTTTGTTTGTTAAGTAACTTCTCCAGATCGTCGGTGTTCACACCTTGCCGCAGTAAATAGAGCAGGATACCGGGATCCACTGCGCCGGAACGTGTGCACATCGCGATCCCGTCCAGTGGAGTAAAGCCCATCGTCGTGTCAATGCTGCGCCCGCCAACCGTCGCGCAGAGTGAGCAGCCCCCGCCGAGATGACACAGGATCAACCTCAGTTTCGGATCATTGATCCGCCCGAGCAGTTGCCCCGCGCGTCCGCTCGCGTAGCGGAAGCTCGTGCCGTGGAAGCCGTACCGACGAATTCCTTGATCAATCCACTCGTGCGGTCCGGCGTAGGTCGCGGCAGCATCAGAGAGGGTGCGGTGAAAGGCTGTGTCGAAAATGGCGAACTGCGGTTTTTTCTCGCCAAAAAGTTGCCGCGCCACGCGAATACCGGTGAGGTTGCTGGGGTTGTGCAACGGGGCAAAATGGACGCCGCGTTCGATCGCTGCTTCAACATCGGCGGTTACGCGCACCGCTTCGCAAAGCTCTGCGCCACCATGCACCACGCGATGGCCGACTACATCAATCTCGCTCGCTTGGCTTACAATCTTGGCTGGCTCTTCCCACAGCATACGCAACAAACGTTCGGTCCGTTGCGCCGTTGTCGCCTCTTCATCCATGTAGCCGGCTTCGATGTCTTCTCCACGGCGAGAGATGCGTATGACCAGTTTACCTTCGGGTTGATCGGGTGCGGTGGAATCGAGCTTCGCCTCCCAAATCGGATCGTGCGGCTCATCGGAGAGTGGGCCGAACGGTAGCTCAAAGAGCGAACACTTCTGGCTGCCGGAGCCGGCATTGAGCACTACTATTTTCATCGGCAAAACGGAACCTCTTCCACGGTGCTGGTGCGAATTTGCATCTTAAGAATTCGCTTCCATGCTCTGGGTTGGAGCTATCCAATTTCCAAAG
Organism: uncultured Verrucomicrobiae bacterium; assembly: GCA_963793135.1. Classification (GTDB taxonomy): domain Bacteria; phylum Verrucomicrobiota; class Verrucomicrobiia; order Chthoniobacterales; family JAFAMB01; genus JAFAMB01. The sequence goes on along the minus strand of CAWBYX010000007.1, from coordinate 96,467 downwards.
AGGCAACCTTGTCGAATGACCCGATTCAAGGCGTCCATTTCCAGTCACGGATGTCTTCGGGATCCTGTCCGGTCTCGCTGATGCAGATCTTTCGGCTGCCGGGTGAAAAGCGAACAACACTTAATGAATGCACAGCATCTTACGAACTACATGAAGGATCATTTCGCCGGTTCAGTGGCCGCCATAGAGTTGCTCAACCACCTGATTTCGTCTAACCGGGGGAAGACCGATGAACAATTTTTTGCCCATTTGCGGGATGAGGTTGTTGAAGATCAAGAAGCACTGCGCGGATTGTTGCACGATTTAGATGCCGAGGGGGGTGCGATACGCAATACGACAGCCTTCTTGAGCGAGAAGCTCGCGCGAATCAAACTGTTGCTGGAAAATCCCTCGGGCGGTCAACTGGCACGACTGGAAAAACTTGAGGCGCTAGCTTTGGGAATTGAAGGGAAGCGAACCCTCTGGGGCGCACTACTTGCCGTCGCAGAAGAAATACCAACTTTGCGTCAAATGGATTTCGCCAGACTAGGCCAACGCGCTGATGATCAGCGCAAGCGAGTCGAAGTTCGCCGACTCGAGGCCGCGCGAGAAGCGTTTGTGCCTGCAAAATCTGATGACTGAGTGCTATGACTTCAGCTCAGCTTTCTGCCGTTTTCAGTGTCCAACTAGTTTCTGCTGATCTTTCACAAAGACCGAAATGCTTCACCTTACCCTGCCGAATCAAATCTTTCACGGCACCCGCTACGTCCTCGATTGGCACGCTGGGGTCAAGGCGGTGCTGGTAGAAGAGGTCGATGCTTTCGGATTTGAGCCGCTTGAGAGATTCTTCGGCCACTTGGCGGATATGCTCCGGTCGGCTGTTTAAACCCACCGACTTTCCGTTCTCAATGTCGGACCCAAACTTTGTGGCAACGATCACCTCCTTGCGGAAAGGAAAAAGCGCTTCGCCCACAAGTTCTTCGTTGATGAATGGGCCATAGACTTCTGCAGTATCGAAAAAAGTAACGCCAAGCTCAACTGCTTGGCGGATCAGCGCTATCATTGCGTTCCTGTCGGGGGCGGGACCGCGATGGTAACTCATGCCCATGCAGCCAAGCCCGACAGCCGAAACTTCCAAGTCGCTGTTTCCAAGTTTGCGCTTCTGCATTTTTTGTATGCCTGTCTTTCAGTTCCGTTTTGTTGATTGTTTTTATTCACGACCCTTCTGCTGCGACGCGCTCGGCTAATCGAGCGGCCTGGCGGCGCAGTAGCTCAGGTCCACGGGCCATCCGTTGCTCCTGGGTTAGCTCCGGCTCCACGTCGGAGAGCGCCACGATTTCGTCAAAGCAGTTACCCAGGTCGACACGAGCCGCTTCTTGAACCCGGCCGCCGAACGCGATGACCGGTCGGCCGAGCCGCCGGGCCATGGCGGCGACGCCGGCCGGAGCTTTACCCTCCAACGTTTGCCCGTCTAGACTGCCCTCTCCGGTGAGCACCAAATCCGCACGCGCCACGGCTGCCTCCAGCCCAAGCCGGCTGGCCACCAGGTCAAAGCCAGGGAGCAGCTCCGCCCCGCAAAAGGTCATTAGCCCGAAGCCTAGCCCGCCAGCGGCACCCGCGCCAGGGACGTCACGGCGATCCAGGCCGAAAGTTCGTGCCGCCACATCGGCCAGCCGCGTCAGACCAAGCTCCAGTTGCCTGGCTTGCGCCTCGTCGCGCAAGCCTTTCTGAGGACCATAAACACGGGTCGCGCCACGGGGCCCGAGCAATGGGTTCTTTACGTCGCTGGCCACGTTGATTGGGACAGGAGGTAACGGATGAGGGGGAAACTCGATACTCACGAGTTCCGGCAAATGCTGAGGCGTCGGCTCCAGCTCGCAATGTTCGGCATCGAGAAAACGAAAACCCAACGCGGCCGCCAATCCGATACCGCCGTCGTTGGTTGCGCTGCCGCCGATCCCAACGATAACCCGCTCCGCACCGCCCTTTCGTAGTGCGTGAGCGAGCAGTTGGCCGGTCCCGAAGGTGTTTCCACGCAGTAGATCGCGATCATCTCCTTGGACCAGGCTGAAGCCGGAGGCGCTGCTCATCTCCAAGACTGCCAACCGCTCACCTCCAGCGTTTTCAACCAGAGCGTACCGGCCTTCCACGATTCGCCCGATGGGATCGCGAACGGCGAGAGTGATCCATCGGCCTGCCAAAGCGTCGTGAATTGCTTCAGCTGTTCCCTCGCCGCCATCAGCCACCGGAAGACATTCGATCTTCAGGGGTTTATCCACTGGCCAACCCTCACGCCAGCCCTCGGCCAATGCGGTGGCGGCTTGGGCGGCCGTGAGGCTGCCCTTAAACTTGTCAGGAGCAATCAGTACATGCATACAAAGAAAAGGGGAAAGATTTGGAATGTAACGGGAAACTGGCAGCGCGGGCGTTTAGGACTATTCTCGACTTCAGATGCGGTACAAGCTTGTCGAATCCAGAAAATTCGAAGATAAGGAGAAAGTTGTCTCATTCTCTGTAATGTCCGCGCGAGGTCCAGCCATCATTCGCAACATCAATCGGTTTGATGTTCTGCAAATGATTCGCCTGCACGATAATCAGATTTCGCGTTCCGAATTGGCCGAGATGACCGGGCTGAGTCAGGCGACGATCTCGAGCATTGTTGGGCACTTGATTGAGGAAGGCGCCCTCATCGAAGACGACGCCCGCGGACTTGCTGCGAAGGGCCGTGGCCGGCCGCTAGTGATGCTCCGACTGAATCCGGATTACACCCACGTCGTTGGTGTCAAGATTGCGACTCACCGGATCGACTTTTCGGTCACCGATTTTGTCGGCAACGTGGCCGCTTCCGATAACATTCCCGCGGACGCCCTGAAATTGACTCCAGCGCAACTGATCGCCTTTGTCGTTCGCGGTGTCCGGGCTTGCCTGAAAAAGGCAGGTAAAACCATCGGCGACGTTAGTGGCATCGGTGTCGGCTTGCCTGGCTTCATCGATTCTCGCCGCGGAATTGCATTCTGGAGTCCTGTCTTCGCAAACCCTGGTGTTAATTTTCGCGAGTTGCTCCAGATGAAATTTGCTATTCCGGTTTTTGTCGAAAACGATGCTAACCTCATCACTCTGGCTGAACACTGGTTTGGAATGGCAAAAGGCTTGGAGAATGCGGTAGTCATTACGGCCAGGATCGAGCACGGCAACGGAAGCGGCTTTATTTTCAACGGTAAACTCTATCGAGGTGCTCAGGGATTGGCCGCGGAATTTGGTCATACTAAACTCGTGTTTGACGGTCCGCTCTGCCAATGTGGAGAGCGCGGTTGCATGGAAACGCATACCGCGGCGTTTGCCATAATACATGAAGCCGCCAAAGCCGGTTTTCGCGTTCCAAAACGACCTCTCGATTACAATGAGCGATCGCTCCTGATCCAGGCCATCGTTGCGAGGGCGGAAGCAGGTGACAAGTCGATGAAGCGGGTTTTCGAACAGATGGGGCGCTATTTAGGTTTAGGTATTGCCAACCTGGTGAATCTGTTGAATCCGCAACGGGTTGTCATCTGCCAGGGATCTATTCGCTGCGCTCATCTTTTTGAGGAGAGTTTGCGCTCGGTTGCCGAGCAGATGGTAATCCCGCCATTGAAGAAGGATCTTGAGATAGTGATCCATTATTGGGGAGACGAAGTGTGGGCCCGAGGCGCTGCGAGCCTGGTCTTACTCGAATTGGACCAAAGAGGCCGATCCGAAATGCCAAAGGGCTCTTCGGTTTCCGGTCGTCGTGCCTCGCGAAATGGGAAATTCCACGCCGTCAATGCTTCTTCAACCTGACGGAGTGAGGACCGATGGAAAGAACCGAAAAGCAATCCCTGCCCGTACTCTTGCGTGAGGATCGAGGTGCCGTATCGATCCTTACCCTAAACCGACCGGAGAAACTGAACGCCCTGAACAACGAATTGGTTTCTGCTCTCATGAACGCTTTGGATGGCATCGAACTCGATCACGCCATCCAAGCTATCGTCGTCACCGGGGCGGGCCGCGCCTTTAGCTCTGGAGCCGATATTGCTGCGTTCCAACGCTACATTGAGACCGGTCCAGCCGAGGCAGTGGCCCACTTCATGAGACCTGGCCACCGGATGACCCGACGCGTCGAATCGTTTCCCAAACCGATCATCGCCGCGGTAAACGGGTTGGCATTCGGTGGCGGCTGCGAATTGGTCGAGGCCACCCACATCGCCCTCGCCGCCGAGAAAGCTTCTTTCTCGAAGGCCGAGATCAATATTGGAATTATCCCGACGTTCGGCGGCACTCAGCGTCTGCCTCGAAACGTCGGTCGAAAAGCGGCCATCGAGCTCATCCTGACCGGGAGGACATTCGACGCAACCGAAGCGGCAAGCCTTGGTTTGATCAACCGCGTTGTGCCTGGCTTCGACTTGCTCGAGGAGGCGGTCAAACTAGCGGAGACGCTTGCTATGAAACCGCCCCTTACGGTGGCGGCAGCGCTGGCGGCCATTCATCGCGGCATGGATGCTTCGATCGACGACGGTCTGGCGATCGAGGAGGCTGCATTTGCCAGCATCGTCCCAACTCATGATGCTCGAGAGGGTGTGGCGGCATTCTTGGAGAAACGTCGCCCGACATTCCTCGGTCGATAACGCGGTCGCAGCACAGGAAATTGTCCGTTGTTTAACCCAAGGGTCACCCCCTTGAAAGCCCTCTGAATCCATGGCAAAGGCCGGTCTCATTTACACGATTGGTGGGAACTGATGCGTTGAGGCCGGGACCTTGGGAACCTTCTTCACCGGGCCTCTCCTGGCCGACCAGAAATATTTGGCGGATGGTGAAGCTTTCTTCGGTAAGGATGCCTGAAAGTCCGCACTTTTTATTTCCTTGTTGTTCTGCTTGATCTTAATTGAATTTTTGTTCGGCACCGCAACAAACAGGAGCGTGATCGCATCTTTATCACGCCGATCCAGCACCCCAAGCAGCGAACCAACTTGCGCGCGGAGTCCAGTTTCTTCGTACAGTTCGCGCCTGAGGGCTTTGACGAGCGATTCACCTCGCTTCACCTTGCCACCCGGAGAGTCCAAAGCCTCAATCCGAGAGCCTGGCGCACCAATAGAACCTTTTGATCCGCGTCTTCGATCCAAGCCATAACCGAGACTTCTTTAGTCGGCCGCGTTCTCGTGATTTTCGGTCGGGGCTTGGGCATGGGCTTTAAAAGACACCGAAAGCTCGGATTAAAGGAATGATCTCAGTTGCTAGCTCACCTATAAGACGATGCACTAAGTCCTGAGTTTTTCATAGAATCTCAGTGCTTCAATCTCGGAAGCCAGCTTTTTTAACGGATAGACTCCGTTGATTCCGCCAGACGCCGGGTCCTGAATCAGGTAGTCAAAACCGGCTTTGCCGACCACCACCACAAAGTGCGTTACCCCATTCGGCAGATGGATGCGAACGATCACCGGGTTGCCGCGCAAGAGATTCGAGTCGATCAAAAAATAAGAGGGTAAATTCTCGTAGGCATGCCGCGCCCCGCCCGGATGATAGTCGGCCGCCTTCTCCCAGTACAACCAGCCTTGGGGTGTGTAGCCGCCGCTGGTTGTGAGAAAGCTGTTGAGTCGGCCCGGATCGATGTCTTGCCCGTAAAAGGCCAGAATCATCGCCGCCGAGCTGACGGCACAGCCTTCCTGTCCCATCGTGGAGGGCGTCGGTCCTAACTCGTCATCCGCCCACTTTGGATCGTCTTGAGCGAATCGCTGGACCGGCAGAACAAGTTTGGAGAAAAAATAAAGTCCTCCCGTCGAAGGAATTTTTCTGGCCACGGAGTAGTAGTACCCGGCGGAAAAAATGATCAGCACTCCCAAGATTCCTGCCAGTACGTAAATACCAATTCTTCTCAAGGTACGAATTTCCTCGTGCAGCCCTTCTCGCAAATTAAATTCGATGAATGGCCTCTCTCTCACACGCAATCGGAGGGTTCTCTTAATACTCCTGGTTATTCCGGCACGGCGACGTAGTGGCGCAACCCAGGCAACCACGCTACCCAGAGCAACGACCGTGAAGCGGTCGAGTTATTCTCCGCTTTCTCCCTGTTCAGCTCTCAAAGCGTCGGAAATTTTTTCGACTTTAATCAGGTTCGTCTTCCCAGGCATATTGTATGGCGTACCAGCGACGATCGTGAGAACATCCTCCGGTTTCGCGCCAAGGACCTTGGTCGCTGCATCGACGCTCAATTTCACCAGGTGGGCGGTTCCGCCCACCGGTTCATAAAGCATTGGCCGTACGCCCCAGCTCAAAGCTAGTCTGCGACACACTTCCTTTGAAGAACAGAGCGCCAGGATCGGCATTTTTGGACGATGGGACGCAACTCGCCGAGGGGTACTTCCCGAGGCGGTGGCCGAGACAATCGCTTTGGCCGATACGGAATTGGCAATCGCATGGGCCGCGTGGGCGACAGCAGCCTCCAGATCTGCGCGATCCGGAATTGCTGGAGGAATCGGCAGCTCTCCCGAGATCCAGGCAGCTTCAGCCCGCGCGGCAATGGTGGCCATGGTCGCAACTGCTTCCACTGGGAAACGCCCAACGGCCGATTCTGCCGAGAGCATGACGGCGTCGCTCCCATCCAGAATGGCATTGGCAATGTCCGCAGCTTCCGCCCTGGTAGGCTTATGAAAACTGATCATCGATTCCAACATCTGGGTGGCAGTAATCACCGGCACTCCTTCGTCGCGACAAACGGTGATGATCCGCTTCTGGGCGATCGGGACATCCTCGAAACTCATCTCCAGAGCCAGATCCCCTCGGGCGACCATCACCCCATAACACTCGCGAACAATGTTTTCTATGTCGTCGAGAGCGTTCTTCCGCTCAATTTTCGCGATCACCGGAATAGAGGCACCGCGTTCGGCCAGCGCTTGCTTGAGAAACCGGACATCTGAGGATGACTGGACGAAAGAGAGCGCCAGAAAGTCGAGTTCCTGGGATACCGCAAAATCGAGATCAAGATAATCTTTGGTGGTCAGCGAAGGCAACGAGACCAACCGATTCTTAAGGTTCACGCCTTTGTTGCTCTTGAGCTCGGCCCCGCGAACAATCTCGCACACCACGTCTCCCGTTGCCTTGATCTCCAGCACTTGCAATTCGATGTTGCCGTCGTCCAGAAGGAGAATGGCATTGGCAGCCACATCGCGGTGGAGCCCTTTGAAACTGACAGCGATCTTGGCCGGCGTCCCCACGATGTTCTCCGAACTCAAGATGATTTTCTTTCCCCGTTCCAGCTCGATACTACCGTTCTCCATTTCTCCCACTCGGATTCTTGGACCGCGCAAATCCCCGAGGATACCAATATATACCCCCATTTCATCGGCCACTTTACGAATCCGATCCACCAACGGCTTGGCCACCTCTGCCGAGCGGTGGGAAAAATTCAATCGAGCCACGTCCATCCCTGAATCTATCAAACGGCGCAGCATCTCCTCGCTATCGCTTGCCGGTCCAATCGTCGCCACAATCTTCGTTCGTTTTGAAGGTCCACCCATCCGTCAATAGTGACTGAAGCGCCCTCAGAGAACAAGGGCGAATCCGTGTCCTCAGGGGAGTTTAACGTTCGCTTTGTTTACGATTCATAGGAAAATGATTGCGCGCAAAATTTAGCTTCGCCTTGGGAGTAATTATTGCGCAAGAGTGGACTGAATTGCTGAGATGATTACGATAGCGAAAGAAGACCCCAGTTCCCCAGATGTGTCGCGACTGCTTTCTGCATTCGTCGATGAGGTCAAGAAACGTTACGATTCCCCTCCCGCCGATGTCGGAATCTTCGACCCTGACCTGGTTTCGGTTCCGAGAAGCGTGTTCCTCGTCGCACGCCAAGACGGAGATGCTGTTGGATGCGGAGCGCTTGTTCCGATCGACGAATACTCCGTTGAGGTCAAACGAATGTTCGTCGCCCGGGAATCCCGCGGGCTTGGAATCGCCACCCTGATCCTGGATGAGCTTGAACGATTAGCCCGCGAATTTGACTATGACGCGATGCGCCTGGAGACCGGCGTCAAACAGCCTGAGTCCATTGCCCTCTACGGCAAAGCGGGTTTTTATCGAATCCCCAATTTCCCACCTTTCGAAGACGATCGCTCCGCGGTTTGTTTTGAAAAGAAAATCTAGAAAGACAGGAGTTCAGGAGTTGCAGGAGTTCAGGAGTTGCAGAATGCGCGATTGTCTGCCCTGAACGGACAATTATGCGAAGCGTTCCCGCTTTGATTCTTCAAAGTTGGACTAGAGGGCCGCTTGGCCTGTTGAAGAAGCAAAGCGGGGACGCTTCGCCTACATTCTGCAACTCCTGAACTCCTGCAACTTCTGAACTCCTGAATTGCAACTCCTGAACTTCTGTTTCAACCCTCTTCGGCCACTTCGAATCCCGCGAAGCGCAGGGCTTTAACGGCGTCTCCCAACTGCCGATCGCGAACCAGGACATAATCTGTCTCGAAAGTGCCGATGGGAAGAATACCTATATTGGACTGCGCCAAAGGCACAGCGACCGAAACCAGGCTCCCGACGAGATCCAAGTCCAGCGGACCGACAATCTTGAATCCACGCCAACCTCGACTTACCTGGACTCCGGGGGGGACGAAGTGATCCTCACATATCACTGAAAGCTCATCCCGGGTGCGCCCGATCGAGAGGAAAGATTCACCGGCAGCCCATTCTGGGATAGGGGCATGGCTATCCAGCCGACATACTGCAAGACGTTCTGCCAGAATGACCAGCTTTACGAAAGGAGGACTCATGGGACCGGCAACATGGCACTAAAAGCGATTCAGTGCCAAGGAGAGTTTTAGTGGATAAAAGATAGTTGAAGATTCGGAGGGTTCCGGGTTGGCGGCGGTGCGAAGTGTTTGCTTTTCCCCGGGTTGAATGCATCCTTTCGAACTCTTTCTATGCAACGGCTACCTGGATTCCGTGATTTTTACCCAGAGGAATGCGCCTTCCGGAATTACCTCTTCACGAACTGGCGTCGCGTTGCCAGGTCATTTGGATTTCAGGAGTACGATGGGCCAACATTGGAACCGACCGAACTGTATCAAAGAAAGAGCGGCGAAGAGCTCAAAACACAGTTGTTCCGTTTCGTCGACCAGGGAGGTCGAGACGTCTGTCTGAAACCGGAGATGACTCCGACTCTGGCTCGTCTGGTCGCGGCGCGCGCGCGGGACTATCGAAAACCAATCAAATGGTTCAGCATTTCTCCCTTTTTTCGATTTGAGAAACCACAGAAGGGCCGGCTCCGGGAGTTCTATCAAATTAATTGCGACATTCTTGGGGACGACTCGCCAGCGGCGGACGCGGAACTGATCGGGCTGGCGATCGCCTTGCACCAGGTCTTCGGTTTGACCGATGACGATATCTTCGTTCGAGTGAACAATCGTAACCTGTGGGCAGAGTTCCTGATCAAGCACCAGCAGCCAATTGACCGGTTGACAGAGTTTCTCACGATTATCGACAAACTCGAGCGTGAAGATTCGCAGGTCACCGCACGCAAGCTCGATTCTTTTCACCTCAGCCTGGCCGACGTTCGAGAATTCCTGGAGACCCCGGCAGAATCGGTGCCCGGTTTCGGCGACCTTTTCCGGGAGCTGCAATGGCGGGGTCTGGAAAAATTTGTCGAGCTGGACCTGACGATCGTCCGCGGTCTTGATTACTACACCGGTCTGGTCTTCGAGATTTTTGATCGCAAAAAAGAAAATCGGTCGCTGGCCGGTGGCGGCCGCTACAATAACCTGGTCTCAGCCATCAGCGAGGGCGAGACGGACTTTCCAGCCGCTGGTTTTGCCGTCGGGGATGTGACATTGACCAACCTGTTGCACGAACTCGATCACACGCGCAAACGGATCGAGGATGCACTCAAAGCGCCCCTTGGCGCGTTCATTGTCGTAGCCGATGAAACGCGACGTCCTGAGGCGATGGGACTCGCCCATACTTTACGTCAATCAGGCATCTTAGCCGACTATTGTCTCCATCCGACCAAAGTCGGCCGCCAATTTCAGCAAGCGGAAGCAGGTGGCGCCAAATACGCTATTGTAGTCGGTCAAGAATGGCCGCAAGTACGCGTCAAACTGTTGGCCGAACGAACCGAAACGACCATGCCGAATGGGGATCTTTCCGGTTTTCTGGGAAGCAGGTGAGCTTTTCAATTTAGAACCATGTACCGCACTCATCATTGCAACGAACTCAGGATCTCTGACCTCGATCGAGAAGTCACATTGGCGGGCTGGGTCGATTCAGCCCGCGATCATGGAGGCGTCATCTTCGTTGATCTCAGAGACCGGGAAGGGCGAACCCAGGTCGTCTTCCGGCCCGAGGAAAGCCCAGAGGCTGCCGCCATTGCGCACACGCTGCGAAATGAAGACGTCATCCAGGTCACCGGTAAGGTCACACCCAGGGTCGAAGGAACGCAAAATCCGAAGCTTGCGACCGGTGAAATCGAGGTGGTGGCTTCCTTTTTAAGCATATTGAACCGGTCCGAAATCCTCCCTTTCCCACTGGACTCAGAGGTTGGCAACGAAGATCTCCGGCTAACCCACCGCTATCTTGACTTGCGCAGACCCTCTCTGGTTCGGAATCTCAAGGCCCGCCATCTTTTGGCCAAAGTTACACGAGAGTATCTGGACCGAAATGGGTTTCTTGAGATCGAGACTCCGATCCTCTCAAAAAGCACGCCGGAGGGAGCGCGGGAGTTTCTCGTTCCGAGCCGCCTGATCCCGAACCATTATTACGCCCTCTCGCAATCACCCCAGCAATATAAGCAACTGCTGATGGTGGGTGGAATCGAAAGATACTTTCAGATCGCTAAATGTTTTCGGGACGAGGATCCACGAGCTGACAGAATCACCGAACTAACCCAAATCGACCTCGAAGCTTCCTTCATCGAACGAGAGGATATCGTTCAGCTGATCGAAGGACTGCTGAAAGAGATATTCCGCGCAACCAGAGGCGTCGAGGTTCAGACACCTTTCCTTCGATTGAGCTATCACGAAGCGATGGACCGGTTTGGCATCGACAAACCGGATTTGCGGTTCGGCATGGAGCTCACGGACGTGAGCGATGTCTTTGCCGAATCTCGATTCAAAGTATTCCGGGGAGCCATCGAAAACGGCGGCGTGGTGAAATGCATCAACGCGAAGGGGTTCGCCAAAATTACGACCGGTCAGATCGAAGATCTGACCAACCTGGCCAAAGAATCGGGCGCGAAAGGACTCGCGTTCATTAAGGTGGAGGGTGGGGAGTGGAAATCACCGATTGTTAAATTCATCGACGCAACAGAAATCCAGACTCTCAAAGAACGTCTGAAAGTCGAGGAGGGCGACCTGCTGCTCTTCGGCGCGGACCGCTGGGAAGTGGCGTGCACTGTACTCGGGCGGATACGGTCAAAGGTCGCGGAGATTCAAAAACTGATCAAGGATTCGAGCGAGTTAAAATTCCTGTGGGTTTTCGACTTTCCGTTGCTAGGTTTTGACCCCGCGGAGAGCAAATGGAGTGCGATGCATCACCCGTTCACTCGGCCTAAAAAGGAAGATCTGCCTCTCCTCGAGGCCGGTGAGTATGCGAAAGTGCGCGCTGAGGCGTACGACGTGGTACTGAACGGCGTCGAGATCGGCGGGGGAAGCATTCGAATCCACGAACAGGATCTGCAGGCTAAAATGTTTCAGGTACTCGGCATCACCCCCGAAGAACAAACGAAACTATTTGGCCATCTCTTGAAAGCCTTTACCTTTGGCGCCCCACCTCACGGCGGGATCGCACTGGGCGTCGACCGTTTAGTGATGTTGATCACCGGGACGTCCAACATCAGGGAAGTCATCGCCTTCCCGAAGAACAGTCGCGGCTTCGATCTGATGATGGATGCGCCCAGTGAAGTTCCGGAGAAGCAACTCCGGGAACTTCATATCCAAAATCGCAAACCGCAGTAACAACGGCGTTCAGCGTTCGGAACAACGGAAGGCGGGCAAAGCGGACGCTTTGCTACGCCGACCCGCCCACACGCCGATCCGCCGAACCGCCTCTCCTACGATCCCGCTGGTTTCTTGTCGGCGCCGTTTTCAGGCTGGGCGTTTGGACCAGGAGGCGTACTTGCGGCATTTTTCTTGATGTTCAGGAGCTCCACCTCAAAAACAAGCGTTGAGCCCGGAGCGATGTCGTCCCCGTAGCCTTCAACTCCGTAAGCAAGATCCGAAGGAACGTAGAGCTCCCACTTCGCACCAACCGGCATCAATTTCAACGCCTCTGACCAGCCCTTGATCACGCCGTTAACCGGGAAACTCGCCGTGCTGCCATGCTTCGCGGAACTGTCAAATTCCTTCCCGTCAATTGTGGTGCCTCGATAATTGGTCTCAACAACATCCGTATCCTTGGGTTTATCCCCGGAACCCTCTTTAATGACTTTGTATTGAAGCCCGCTGGCGGTCGTTTTCACACCGGGCTTTTTGGCGTTATCATCCAGAAATTTTTTGCCGTCAGCCTCATTCTTCTCGGCCACTCCCTTCATTTCCTCCTGCTTCTTGGACACCGCCTCCTGCTGCTTTTGCATCATCTTCTGTTGAAACGCCTGAAGCGTCGTTTGCAACTCCTGGTCAGTCATGGCCATCGGTTTGCTTTCCAGGACGTCCGCAATCCCTTGCGAGAGTGCTGCTTCATTCAGATCGAGCTGAAATTTCTGCAACGTTCTCCCGATGTCGACGCCTAAGCTGTAACTGACCTTGTCCTTTTCGTCCTTGAAAGTCGACGTCGTAGCAGGACTGTCTGAAGGGGAAGGACTCGGTTTGGCGTCCTCGGCGTACGATGCAAATGCCGAGCAGACCAATAGAGCCACCAGAGTAATTCGAATCCGTTTCATGGGTGGCGTGCAGCCTCAACGCAAAGGCAACGGGCTGCAACCCATTTTTGAGCAGTCAAAAAGCAGCTCACTCGAGCCATGATTCCTCCTTTCTCTACGCTCCATTTTGCCAATTCTTCAGGGCCCTGTTCCCGAGATGCAGGCTATTTCGGCGTTGGTGCACCAAGTCGCCGACTTGGTGCACTTGGAAATTAGTTGCTTTGATCCTGCCCGTGGGAGGAGTCGTCGTCCATCTCGTCAGACTCATCCTGTTGCGGAGTTTTCTTCGCCACCGGCTGTTCTCCCTTGAAAACCTCGCGCAACAATTCGCCAATCATCGGAGCAGCCACCGTTCCTCCGTGCGCTGTTTCGCCGGGAGCACCTTCGTAGAGTGCCGCGAAGGCGTATTTGGGTGTTGTGTCAGCGGGAGCAAATCCAGCGAACCAGGCGGCGGTTCGTTCCTTTTTTTTCGGCCCCCATTGCGCAGTTCCGGTTTTCCCTGCCACTTTGACGTTCTTGAGTTCGGCCGCCCCGCCGGTGCCATTACCGCTTGAAACCACGTCCATCATTCCCTTCCGCAGTTGATCCATCGTAACGGAGCTGAGCTTTAGAATATCTTTGGCCCGCGGACTGTAGACGTAAACGATTTCGTTGTTCAGCGTCTGCACCTGCCGCACGATTCTAGCCTGGTAAACGATCCCGCCATTTGCCAGCGCACCCATAGCCTGAGCCATTTGCAGCGGCGAAATCAAAGTGTCTCCCTGCCCGATTGAGAGATTCGCCAAGTCGCCTCCCATAATATGTCGATGGTAGGTTTCCTGCATGTAATCGTCCGTCGGGATTCGGCCTTCGGCTTCCCCGTTCAAAAGGATGCCGGTGCGCGCACCCAACCCGAACCGCTTAGCCCAAGTCACTAATGCGCGGGAACCGATCTTTTGACCAGCCTGGTAAAACCAGGTATTGCACGACTGCGTCAGCGCCTGCCGAAAATTGAGGTCGCCGGCGTCTGATTTTTTCCAGTTCCTGAAAACGGTGTTTCCGATTTCTAAAGCGGCGGCACAATCGAATTCCTCGTTAGGATCGATCGCGTGCGTCTCGAACCCAGCTACCCCGACGAACATTTTGAACGTTGATCCCGGCGGATAGGCGGACCGGTACGCCCGCGGCAGCATCGGAATATTCGGATCGCTCGATATCTTTTTGAATTTTTCTTCCGAGATCGTGGGGACGAAATCGTTTGGGTCGATCGTCGGCCAGGAAGCCAGCGCCAAAACCTCCCCAGTATTCGGATCCATCACCACGATGGCCCCCCGCTTCGCTCTTTTCTGGAGAATCTTTTCAGCCAGCCGCTGGATATCAATATCGAGGGTCGTGACGACGTTGTATCCGGGTTCCGGCGGGACGGCGATTCGTTCGCCCGTTTTATTTCCATCCTTGTCAAAAGTAAGATTGAGTTGACCTGGCTTTCCGCGGAGCTGGTCCTCAAATGTCTGCTCAAGTCCCTCGCGACCTTCGCTCTCCGGCCAGAGCGGCTCGTTATTTTGCAGAATTCTTGTGCTCTCCCGGCTAGTGCGCCCGGTATATCCGATGACCTGACCCGCCAGAGAGCCTTGCGGGTAAGTCCGCACATAAATCGCCCGCAATGTCATACCTGGAGGCACTTTACCTTGCGCTTTCGTCACTTCGTCATTCGAAAGATCAGTGGCAATATCGAATGGAATGGCACCCCGGTTCCGATAGTGTTGGACCGCAGCTTCTTCCGTAAATCCAATCGGACGGCTGGTCAATCCGCGGGCCGAAGTCACAGCGCGATTGACAAAGTCGACCACCTGCTGGTCCGTAAAATCGAATGGTGTCGGGAAAACGACGCTCAGATTGTAGCTGACACGCGTTTGCGCCAGCGGAACGCCATTTCTATCGGTGATCTGACCTCTCGGGGCCGGAATGTTCAAGGCATAGGTTGCAGCCTGGCGCTGCGTCTCCCAAGTCGGCGTCAAATGCGTTGGATTCGCTGGGTTGGCGGGCGTCGGCTCCTGCGACCATGCGCTTGAAATCCACCAGAACACCCCACAGCACGTTCCAAGTATCAAGCGGCTAAACATGAAGAGGCTAAACCAACACCCACTCGTGATACGCGCAAGGGGAAACTTAACCAGGAGCCAGGAGCCAGGAGCCAGGAGCTCAGGAGTCCAGGAGTTCAGGAGCTTCAAGGTCAAAAGGCCGATGGTCATTCGACAACTCCTGGCTTCCGGCTCCTGGTTCCTGGCTCCTGACACCCGCCTTTTCTCTTTGTAGAAACTGAACAATAACTTCGGCTAGCTTTGCACTGATTCCCTCTACCGCACCTATCTCCGCCACAGACGCCTTCCGGAGACGTTCCACGGAACCGAACTCCTTCAACAAAGCCTGTTTACGATTTTCACTGACACCGGGGCAATCGTCTAAAATGCTTTCCGCAATCCGCTTCTTCATCAGAAGTTGATGATAACCGTTCGCAAACCGATGCGCCTCGTCCCGGATCCGCTGAAGAATCTGTAATGCACCCGAATCATCGGGTAATTGCAGGGGGAGCGCTCTGCCGGGTCGGTAGACTTCCTCAAACTCTTTCGCCAAGCCGATGATTGGAACATTCTGAAGTCCGAGACGCTGAAGCTCCTTACAGGCGGAACTAAGCTGGCCTTTGCCACCGTCCACAATGATCAGATCGGGCAGACGCACCAAACGCTCGGGCGAGGTTTGCTGGATTCGGGCGATTGCTTCGTCCACCGGCTCCTGACTAAACTCGGCCAATTCCGGAGCTCCATTTCTGCTCTCCAAAAGCACGCGCGAATAGCGGCGGCGAACCACTTCCGCCATGCTCGCGAAGTCATCCTGACCTTCAACAGTTCTGATCCGATACCGGCGATAGTTCGATTTATCCGGAACGCCGTTACGAAAGCTGACCATGGATGCCACAATATGCGTGGTGGAAATGTTGGATATATCGAAGCATTCCATGACTGTGGGCGCACCGGGCAGGAGGAGGGCATCCGCCAAGGCCTGCAGATCGGCCTTCGGATCGATGGATGTCGGGAAAGAACCGCGCGTAAAACGACGAGCAGGCTTCGTGGTACGGCGAAGATCGTCCAGCATATTTCGCATCTCTGCGGCCTTTTCGAATTCCAGGTTTCCGGCAGCCTTCTTCATCTGCTCCTCGATCTGTTTCAGCATCTCCTGGCTTTGGCCCTCAAGAAACTCGCAGGCTTCAAGGACGCGCGCTTTGTAGTCCTCGAGAGTCACTCGCCGGATGCAGGGTGCGGAGCAGTTTTTGATGATGTGATCCATGCACCGCTTGTAATCGGATTCCCCCGGTTCTAACACCCGACAGGACCGAATACCGAACCGCTTCTTCATCCACTTCAATGTCGTGCGGAGTGCGCCGGCGTGCGCAAATGGCCCGAAGTAACGATATCCATCTTCCTTCTTCAGCCGGGCAAATTGAAAACGGGGAATTGCATCCGAGAGATTCACCTTAACCAACAAAAAGCGCTTATCATCGCGAAAAGTGATGTTGTACTTCGGACGGAATTCTTTGATCAGCTTGCCCTCAAGCAGCAGAGCCTCCGGCTCATTTCGAACAACATGAACGTCGAAATCCCAGGTGCTATCGAGCAAAGCACGCGTCTTCAGATCTGCGGTCATCCGGCGCGACGGCATAAAGTACTGTCCGAGCCGTTTTCGGAGATCCCGCGCCTTGCCGACGTAAATTATACGCTTCAGACGGTCCCGCATCAGGTAGACACCCGGTTTATGTGGAACTTCGCGTAACTTTTTGTTCGGGTCCGGCTTATCTCCGAGGAAGAGCCCCTCCATGGAGGTCACCGTACGCTGGTGTTCGCGAAAGCTCCAGTTGATATCGGGCAGAGCTTTCTCTTACGCGGGTACTGTTCTTTTAGTAAGCACTGTTCAAGCCATAAACGCCAAAAAAACGGCAATAGCCGAAAACACTCCCGATCTCCAGGAACAATGGAACGAGTTTGCACTTCGCCATGAGGTGCATTTAAATAGGGAGCTAATAGGAATGAATTGGTTTGTTTTGTTCATCGTCCCGCTGCTGGCACAGGCGGTTGAAGCATCGCCGAGCCCAGGCTCCACGCAGGCGACGTTGCTGCAGCTGTTGAAGTCAGGCGGCTGGGTCATGATACCGCTGATCTTAACCTCGCTGATCACGCTCTCTCTGATCTTTGCCTGTCTCTTCAGTCTGCGGCGAGGAACCGTTGTCACCCGCCGATTTATGGAAACGGCGGAGGCACTCCTCCGCAAGCGCGATTACCTCGGGTTGATCGCGGTTTCCAATCGCCACTCAGAAGCTGTGGCACGAATCACCGCGCGCACGCTGGACTTTGCCACGAAGAATCCTGCGGCCTCACCGGAATCCATTCGCGAAGTGGCAGAAACCGAAGGTTCCAGGGTCTCGACCAGTCTCAACCACCGCATTGTGTATCTGGCCGATATTGCCACGCTCTCGCCGATGCTTGGTCTTCTTGGGACTGTCTTCGGTATGATCAATTCTTTCGGGGTTCTCGGAAGCAATACGCAGACGACCCAGACACGTCCGATGCTTCTTGCCCACGGTGTAGCGGAAGCACTGGTAGCAACTGCCTCGGGTTTGGTTATCGGCATCATCGCGATGGCATTCTATGCCATCTTTCGAGGCAAGGTCGCCTCTATGATCTCGGATCTGGAGTCGGCCACGGCCCATATCGTCAATATTATCACGTCTCAGCAGCAGATCCGCCGGCCCGAGCGGCCGCGGGTACTTGAGAGTGACGAGATGTAACCTCATTCAATGAATTTTCGCAAACAGGCGGAGCCCAGGATTTTTGGGTTTATGATCGCGCCGATGGTAGACATTCTCCTGGTTGTTCTGGTGTTTTTCATCGTCACTTGGAATTTTGCTCTCAGCGAGAATGAACTGGACGTCCGAGTGCCGTCGGCCGCCAAAGCGAATGAAACGCAGCCGTACGTGGGTCAGGTCGTGATCAATATCAAGGCCGACGGAACAATCATCGTTAACCGCCAGCCAAAGACTCTAACGGAACTCCTCCAACTGCTGAAAAAACTTTCCCAACTTTATCCAGATCAGGCAGCCATCGTCCGCGGTGATCAAGGTGTCGAATACAAGCATATTGTCGAAGTCCTTGATATTTGCCGGCAGGCAGACATTTGGAACGTTGCCTTTGCAACAGGTAAACCTGACCGATGAGATTGCACCCTTGGCAAATACTCACCTGCTGTATTTGTATCGCGTCGAACCTCCAGAGCCAGGAAGTTCGACGCGCCCTCCCGGTCGCGCCGACGCCGGAACCGGCTCCGCGCGCGCAACCGGCGGCGCCCAGAGCGCTGCCGGTGTATCCCGACCAAACGGGCCAACCGTCCATCCTGGACGAAAATATGCCCTCTCCGCAGAGCGCGCCGTCCAGACGCCCCGCCGAAGAGCCTCAAGACGTGAAGGTCTCTGCCGGAAGTCCCGCCGAGCCGGATGCAAAAACCAGAGACGAGGCGGACCAGGACGAGATCCGTTTGGCACCCAGCCAGGGAGCGGACTCGCAGACGGCCGACCCGGCTAAAGCCGAGCTGGCCATTGCAGACGGGCTCTACATCCGCAAGCTCTACGATCTGGCAGTACCCGAATATGAGAAATACCTCGGCGAATTCTTGACTGATTCGGGCCGGGCTTCCGCCATGTTTCGTTTGGCGGATTGCTACGCAAACCTTGGCCAGGAGGAACCCGCGCTCAACACCTATCGCATGCTGATCGATGAAGTAGGCACCGGCGAATTTGTCGGCAGCGCGGCATTCCGGCTAGCTTCCCGGGAGTTTGACAAGAGGAGTTTTCGGGAAGCAGCTGGGTTGTACGAGAAGGCCTACCAGAACGCGAAATCTCCGGAGATCAAACTCACGGCCAGATATTATCAAGCGAAGTGCCTTGAATTGAGCGGCAAGAAGGCGGATGCGAGCTTAGCCTACGACGACGTTGCGAAGTTTGCGGGCAAGAATCCATACCGCGATGCTGCGCGTTTATCCTTGGCCTACTTTGCGCTCGAGAACGGTCAAAAACAACAGGCCTTGGACCTTTTCAGCCAACTCGGAGACGATGCGGTCAAGCCCGCAGTGAAAGCCGAGGCTCTGACGCGTGCCGGAATTCTCGCCGCCGATCTCAAGCAAAAAGATAAGGCAGACCAGCTTTTCAAAGCCGCCATCGCTTTGAATGCCGAAGGCAAATGGAAACAGATTGCCGAGCTGGAGCAGATGAAGCAGCAATACGAGGGGGACAAGTTCTCGCAAGTTCTCGATTCCTACGCGAAAAGCACGAACTCGATGGGAGACGAGACCAGACCGAGCGTCATGCTTTTGGTGGCAAACTCTTACCGCCAGCTGGGAAAACATCAGAAAGCGCTCGATCTCTACAGCCAGTTAATTCACATCTATCCGAACTCGCCTGAAGCTTACGATGGACGCTATCAGCGACTGGTCTCCCTCGACGCCCTCAAGGATCCGACCCTGGTGCAGGAGATCGATTCCTACCTCGCGACAGGTCCAAACCGCGATCGGTCCGACAAGGCCAAACTACTGAAAGCACAAACCCTCTTCCAGCAGAGAAGGTTTGAACCGGCGGCAAGACTTTACCTCGAGCTCACCAATTCGTCGCTCGCCGATCCCTACAAGGCCGATTGTTACTACGCAGCCGGATTCGCATTTTTACAGCTGAACGACAATCAGTCGGCAATTCATGCGTTCACCGGTTTGATCGATAAGTTCCCGAAGCATCGGATGACTTCAAAGGCTTTATTGAAGAGAGCCTTGCTTTTCCAGGAAGCGAAAAATCTCCCGGCCGCGGTCAACGATTTTAACAAGATCATTGCTGATTACCCAGCTTCACCCGAAAAAGAAACCGCACTTCTTCAGAAGGGGTTAACCTTAGGGCAGCAGGCGGATTACCAGCAAATGACGTCCGCCTTCCGTCAACTGCTGAAGGAATATCCGAACGGCACCGGAACGGCTCAAGCCAATTACTGGATCGGCTGGGCCGCTTTCGAAGCCAAACATTACGAGGACGCGATCGCTCCGCTTTCCAAGGCAAGGGAAATTAATCCGGACGAGTTTGCCGAGAAAACCACACTCCGTCTGATCTTGTGTTATCAGAATCTGCACAAGAAAGCGGAGACCGCCAAAGAGGTCGACGACTTTATCCAGAAAGATCCCCAGCGAATTTCAATGGTCCTCGATGTCTGCCGATGGCTTGGCTCCGAGTTTTACAGTGAGAACAACTTTGAATCAGCGGCGAAATACTTCGGGCTGATGACCAAGAACATGGATTCGGCCAAGGTCGATAAGAGTATTTGGTTGAACTATGCCAAATCGCTCAACGTGCTGAAAAATTATCAGGACGCAGTCGCCGCCGTTAACCATTATCTTGAAACGGCAACCGATCCGGCTGAACGCGCGCAGGGTTTCATCGTGCTCAGCAGCGCTCAACTGGGGGCCAAAGATCTGGATCCAGCCACCAAATCGGCGGAAGAAACCCTGACGCTCCAGCCGGAAGGCCGGTTAAATGCCGAGGGCAGAATGTTACTCGGAGACATCGAGTCTGCACGAGGCAACTACGAAAACGCAGCCCGTTCCTACATGAGCGTAGCGGTCCTGTACGAAGATCCAGAAGTGACCCCGCGCGCTTTGCAACACGCCTACGAAGCATTTCAAAAGGCCGGCAACGAACCTCAAGCGACAAAAACTCTTTCGGAGCTGAAAACCCGATTCCCGAACTACACGATGAAGGGTACGACCGCAGGGTAGCAACGATCGCACATCCGACGCGGAGATGATCAGGAGGGTAGTTTCCAAACGACGCCATCGGTGCTCTCTTCTCAGAATGACGTTTGCCAGCCTATTTCGCTCGCCTGACCGCTCGAGGAGTCGAACGATCTCTCAGTTTATCGCGTTGCTCGATCCGATTCAGGACGCGCAATTGGCACAACTGGTCCAACAATCACAGACTCTCACGCGCCGGCTCTTCGGACGGACGATGCGCCTTTTTGCTCCGCTTTACCTTTCGAGCGAGTGCGTCAATAATTGCCAGTATTGCGGATTTTCGCGAGACAACCCGATCCTGCGAGTGACTCTTTCCACGGACGAAGTGGAAGCGGAAGCGAGATATCTGGTAGAGCAAGGGTTCCGCAATATTTTGCTGGTCTCCGGCGAACATCCGAAGTTGGTCTCGACCGACTACCTCTTAGACGTCGTCCAGAGACTGGTTGCCTTTGTTCCATCGGTCTCGATTGAAGTTGCGCCGATGGAAGTCGACAATTACCGGCCACTGGTTTCTGCCGGAGCGGAAGGTTTGGTCGTCTACCAGGAAACGTACGACCGGGCCGCTTACGCCGCAGTTCACACCGCCGGTCCGAAACGCGATTTTGATTGGCGATTGGAAACTCCGGAACGTGCGTACGCGGCCGGTTTCCGGCGAATCGGGATCGCTCCGTTATTCGGGCTGGCAGAATGGCGGACCGAGGCGATCGCGCTGGCGGAACACGTTGAGTATCTTCTCAAGAATTGCTGGCGCTCACAATTGACCGTCAGTTTACCTCGGCTGCGGCCGGCGGCCGGCGGATTTCGTCCCCGCTATTCGTTTTCAGATCGGGATCTCATCCAGGTCTTGTGCGCGCTTCGGACGACCTTTCCACAGCTGGGAATTGTCCTGAGCACGCGAGAATCCTCGGATTTCAGGGATGCTCTGATGCCTATTGGTGTCACCATGATGAGCGCCGGAAGCCGCACCGAGCCGGGTGGTTACACCGGGCAGGGTACGCATTCATTGCATTTGACCGTCAAAGGAAGAGCCACCCAAACAACCGGCGGCGATCAGAAGGCAGGCGGCCAGTTCGAAGTGGAGGATAGCCGATCTCCCGGCGAAGTGGCAGCAGCGCTTCGAGCGCATGGATTGGAGCCCGTCTGGAAAGATTGGGATGCAGCAATCCTTTCGGCATGAAGCTAACGCTCAACGGAGAAGCGCGCGAGGTGGCGATGGGCGCCACTCTCTCGGAGCTCCTGGCTTCGCTGCAACTGGCGGATAAACTGGTTCTGGTGGAACGGAATGGCGATGCCGTCCCTCGCGCCGACTTTCCCGTCGTCACGCTCTGCGAGAATGACACCATTGAGATCGTCCGCATGGTCGGAGGAGGATGATTGAAATCAGGAGTTCAGGAGTTGCAGGAGTTCAGGAGTTGCAGAATGGAGAAGATTTCCGCTCGGTCACCGAATAATTCGACGCACATTATCTAGAAATTTCCCGGTCTAGTCATTTGCCTCCTGTAACTCCTGAACTCCTGCAACTCCTGAACTCCTCGTTTAAATGCTCGCTCAGGAAACTGTTGAACAGGTAGCGGCCGCTTCTGACATCGTGGCGGTGATCAGCAGCTATTTCCCGCTCAAACGGGCTGGGACGGAGTTTCGGGCCCTTTGTCCATTTCATCAGGAGAAAACACCCTCGTTTTTCGTCAATCCATCCAAGCAATCCTACTACTGTCACGGCTGTGGTGCCGGAGGGGCGGTCTTCCAGTTTCTCATGCAGTACGAGAACATCGATTTTCCGGAAGCGGTACGCCGTTTGGCTTCGCGGGCCGGCATCGCCATCGTCGTGGAAGAACTTAGTCAGGAGGAAGAAGCCAAACAAAGTCTGCGCAAACGTTTACTCCGACTCCACTTCGAAGCTTCGGCCTGGTACCATAGCAATTTGCTGCGTACCAAGGCAGCAACGCACGCAAGATCATATCTGCAGAGCCGCGGAGTCAACATTGAAACCGCCAAGCGTTGGCAAATCGGGTACGCGCCGAAAACGTGGGACTCGTTGGTTCACTGGGCAACCGATTCGGGATTCACCAGGGAGGAACTGATGGCCAGCGGGCTAGCCAAGCCGCGCGAGGAAGGGAATCCCCGATCGCGCATCTATGATCGATTCCGGGATCGGCTAATGTTCCCGATCCACAATGATTTCGGCGAAGTCGTGGCGTTCAGCGGTCGGATCCTCGATCCGAATGCCTCGGGCGGCAAGTATGTGAATTCGCCGGAGACGCCGCTGTTTTCAAAGGGAAACCTGTTGTTCGGACTGCACCAATCCAAGCGATTTATCGCGAACGCCCGGCAAGCCGTCGTGCTGGAAGGTCAACTCGATCTCATCACCACCTTCGAAGCCGGCATCCAAAACGTGGTGGCCCCGCAAGGCACCGCGCTAACCGCCCGGCAGGCCGCTTTACTCCATCGCTTCGCGGACGAAGTGGTTCTTTTCTTTGACTCCGATGCAGCGGGTCAGAAGGCAGCCGAGCGCGCGCTCGAAGTTCTTTTCGCCGCAGGGCTCCAGGTTAAAATGGGGGAAATGCCGCCGGGAGAGGATCCCGACTCATTAATTCGCAAATCGGGCAGCGACGCATTCCGGGCCCGGGTGGATTCGGCCGAAGATTTCTTCGATTTCCAAGTCAATCACAAATTGAGCGCCACGGAATCGAAAACAACCGCCGGCCGAGTTGCCTTCGCGCGGAAAGTGTCTCAGTTTATCAGCGTCGTGCCCGATCTCATTTTACGGGACACTCTGATCAGCCGGCTGTCGGTTCGGCTCACCATCCCACGAGAAACGCTGCAGCAGATGGTCCGCTCATCCAGTTCCCAAATCCAGGGAAGAACGTTGACGGAAGAAGTGGTCACGCCCCAACTATCGATGCCGCGGCATGATTTGGCGGTGATTTGCAAAGCCGCTCTTGTCGTTCCTGATCTCCTAAAAGAAATTCGACAACAGCCATGGAGATCCGTCTTACAACACGTTGAGGGTGCGGAACTGATCTCGAAGATTTTCGATTCGGCACTGGAACCGGGAGAGCCCGCAGGTCTGGCCGCGTTCTTCGCGTCGCTGTCGAAATCGGACGCTGCGGTTTTATCGCTCCTCCTGGCCAACAAAGAACTGAACGAACAAATGGGGTACCTGTTCTGGACACAGCTGGCGGCGGCGGAGTTTCAACGCAGAAAACGGCAAATCGAGAACGTTATCCGGCTTGCCGGGGACGATCCGGGAGCCCAAGAGCAGGCAAAGGAGGAACTCAAAGAAGTCCTTGACCTAGAATCTCGGTTCACAGATATTTCGCGACTTCCCAGCCGGGCACCGTAAACAAAGTGGATCAATCCGATTATTATCATTTCTTATCCACCTCTGTCGGAGCCGCATCAAAGGTATTCGTAGGTGGATATGGCAAAGCTTACTTCTCAAAACTCATCCAAATTGAAGACTGCCAACGCGAAGGCCGCCACGGAGGAGAAAAAACCTAAGGGCCCCGGTAAAAAAGCCGCCTTTGCCGCGAGGAAAAATTCTCAGTCAGCGGCAGAAGACCAGGGCCACGCAGAGGATCCGCGGGAGCTGCACGTTTCCGTAGTTTCCACGAACGGGCATTCTGGACTGTCAAAACTCGGGCCTTCCGATCCGGCAGTCGACCTCCAGGAGCGAGTCCGGGACATGGTGAAACTGGCCAAGGAGCAGGGCTACGTCACCTACGATGATATCAACGAGGCTCTCCCGGAGAACATGGCTGATCCGGAAGAAATGGAGCAGCTCATCAACCGTCTTCGGTCGATGGAGGTTGACATCATCGATGCATCCGAAGTCGATCGCTATAAGGATGGCAAAAAGGATATCGACGACGAGGAAGAGGAGAAAGATCAAAAGCTCGATATCCTTGATGACCCGGTTCGAATGTATCTGAAGCAGATGGGCCAGGTGCCCCTGCTGACGCGAGAACAGGAAGTCGAAATCTCGAAGCGGATCGAAGACGCTGAACTGATGGTGCAAAAGTTCATTAACCGCTTCGGTTTTACTTCGAAATCGCACCTGGACCTTGCGCAGAAGCTAATCGAGGGGCGCGAACGGTTTGACCGAGTCATTCTCGATAAGAAAATCGAGAGCCGCGAACGTTACATGAAAGGGCTCCCGAAACTCTGTTCGCAAATCGAACGGAGCAGCAGCGAGGTCGCAGCGCTCTATCGCACGCTAATGGAAGCTCGCGAAGCCGGGAAAGAAACTCCGGTAAAATCCGAGTTTCAGAAGGCGCACAGCGCCTTAATGAAACTTTACCCGAGATTCTACTTCAAACAGAAGGTTACCGAGGAGTTTGTGCAACTGGCGGATGATTATCTGCGCATCCTGAACAACCTCCAGAATGAAATTATCCGGACTGAGCAGGGATCAACGGCAGCACGAGAACGGTTGCCCGACTACCGGAACCGTTTGCGCGAGCTCGAATACAAGCTCTGGCTGAAACCCGAAGATTTCATCCGTCAGCATGGCGATCTGAGAGACTGGCTCAAACGGGCCCTTCGCGCCAAGACGGAGATGGTAGAAGCCAATCTGAGGCTGGTCATTTCAATTGCTAAGAAATATACCAATCGCGGCCTCTCTTTTCTCGACTTGATCCAGGAAGGAAATATGGGCCTGATGAAAGCCGTCGAGAAATTCGAATATAGACGGGGCTACAAATTTTCGACCTACGCCACTTGGTGGATTCGCCAGGCGATTACCCGATCGATCGCGGATCAAGCCCGGACGATCCGCATTCCGGTGCACATGATCGAGACAATCAACAAGCTGATGCGCGTGCAGAAGCAGTTGGTTCAGGAATACGGAAGAGAGCCTACCCCTGAAGAGGTGTCTGAAGAAATTCAGTTACCTGTCGAGCGCGTCCGTGCCGTCCTCAAGATGGCCCAGCAACCGATCTCCCTTCAGAGCCCGGTCGGTGATAGCGACGACACGAGTTTCGGTGATTTCATCGAGGATAAAGGTGCCGAAAATCCCAGTGACATGACTGCGATCGTCTTGCTCCGGGAGAAAATCCGGGATGTCCTCGACACTTTAACCGAGCGCGAACGGCAGGTTCTTGAACAGCGGTTCGGCCTCGTGGATGGTTACAGCCGGACCCTCGAGGAAGTTGGGCGACAATTTCGTGTCACCCGGGAGCGTATTCGCCAAATCGAGGCCAAAGCGCTGCGCAAGATGCGCCATCCGACCCGAATACGGCAACTCGAAGGCTTCCTCGAAGCGGGCGAGTAGTAAGCGAAGCGTCCTCGCTTTGCCTCCCAGTAGTAAGCGAAGCGTCCCGCTTTGCCTCCGAGAATTATGCGCAGCGTCCTCGCTTCGCAACCGAAAACGTCCTTGAGCAGGGCCCTCTAGCGTTGTAGTTATTATCTGCCCTTGGATTAAAGAACAAGTCGCTTTGTCCGATTGAAACTTTAGGCAGTCTGTGGTGTTCAATTCAACGCAATGAACGATCCAGAACGCGATGAGCTTTGGTGCTTGCTTGGAAAGGCGAAGGTCGAAGAGACTTCACCTTTTTTTGCAGCCAGGGTCGTTGCTTCTGTCAGAAAGCTGAAAGAGGATCGCAGAGTGTTCTGGGCAAATTGGCTCCGATTCGGTTTGCCCGGGGCGTTGGCGGGTGCGCTGGCCGTTTTTTTAACGGTCTTTAGCGTTCACGTCGAACAAAAAATTGAGTCCAAACCGGTGATTGTCACACAGACTGAGCCAAGCGACCTCGAGTTGATAGCCGACCTGGATACTGCGCTCTCCTCCGAGGAATCTTCCGTATGGTTAGATTCTTCGTCGCATTGATTTTCGCGGGCTTCGCTGCCGCTGAGAGTCAGGCGCAGGTTGCATCCTCCACACCGGTTTCCTCCGCCACCTCCTCTGCGGCGCCGCAAACCACCCCGGCCACGGCCACGACAACGACGGCCAGCCGTTTTGAGCAGCTGCGCAAATTGTTCGAGCAGCTTTCACCTGAGCAGCAAGAGAGGACCCTGCAGAATTTTCATCGTTGGCAGGATCTGAGCCAGGACGAGAGAGAAGTCCTGCGCCAGAGAGAGCGCGTACAACGGCAAAAGCAGGAGGCTTCAATCAACGAAGCTTATCAGAAGTCAGGGTTGCAGCTCGGCGACGAACAGCGTGCACAATTTCGCAAGCGGTACCTGCAGGAACGCCGCCGGTTGGAAGAACAGCTGGCACATGATAATCAAGAGAAACGCCAAGCTGGAAACGCCGCCATCATCGAAATGCTGAAAAAGGAGTTCTCCAATCTGAAGCCGCCGGTCAGCGCGGCTGCTCATTGAGGTTCCCGCCTCCTGCAATCGAACGATCGATCCGGCCGTTCATTTCTGGAATCGGCCAAGAACCGCGCAGAATTTACCGCGCCCGACGCCGAGCCGGATGGTAATCTGCGGCGTGATAGGAACTCCGAACCAGTGGTCCGGATGCCACGTACTCGAAGCCCTTTTGTTCAGCGACTTCCCTATAAAGGGAGAACAGTTCGGGGCGGATATATTCAACAACCGGCAGATGATCCGGAGTCGGTCTCAGATATTGGCCAAGAGTCAGCACCTGGACGCGCGCTTCACGCAGATCGTCCATCGCCTGGAAGAGCTCCGGTTCAGTCTCCCCCAGCCCCAACATGATTCCGCTTTTGCTAACGGCGCCCGAGTCCAACTCTTTGGCGCGTCGAAGCACCTCCAGGGACAGCCGATACTTCGCCCGCGATCGTACACGGGGCGTCAGGCGTTCGACGGTTTCCAAATTGTGGTTAAAGATGTCGGGCTCCGCTTCTAAAACGACTCGGAGAGAACTCTCTTTCCCGTTAAAATCGGGGGTTAGAACTTCAATAACAATATCCGGATCCAGGTTCCGGACTGCGCGGATGGTTTCCGCAAAGTGATTTGCTCCTCCATCGGAAAGGTCGTCGCGCGCAACAGCGGTGATCACCACATGTTTCAGTTTCATCCGCCGAATTGCTTCCGCAACGCGTGAGGGTTCGTCCGCCTCCAAGGCAAACGGTTTGGCCGTCGAAACGGCACAAAAACCACACGCCCGAGTGCATCTCTCCCCGGCGATCATAAATGTTGCGGTCCCTTGGCTCCAACACTCCCAACGATTTGGGCACTGAGCCGACTCGCACACCGTGTGAAGCCGAAGATCTGAAATCAGGGCCTTGGTGGAGAAAAAAACGGGACTTGACGGCAGTCGGACCTTAATCCACTCGGGTTTTTTCGACTGATGCAACGCAGGATCGATTTTCGAGCAGGACATCCGTTTGCCAAGCTACCGACTCGAGAACGAAAATCAAATTCCATAGTCAGAAGTTCAGGAGTTGCAGGAGTTCAGGAGTTACAGAATTGGAAATGTCTCCTCGGAGAACGGTCACCTTTCCCCATAGCAGCGCTGGAGACAACAAGAGCAAGGGAATCAGCCCTCTGATTCTGCAACTCCTGAACTCCTGCAACTCCTGAACTTCTGATTTTACCGTTTCGAGAACTGGAATCGCTTGCGCGCACCGGGTTGACCCGATTTCTTGCGCTCTTTCATTCTGGGGTCTCGGGTAAGGAGTCCCTCCTCTTTCAAGGCGGGTCGCATTGCGGCATCATGGGCCAGCAGCGCCCGCGCAATCGCCAGACGAATAGCCCCGGCTTGCCCGGTAATACCGCCGCCCGTCGTCTTCACCTTGACGTCGAACGTGTTGCTCGTTTTGGTCACCTCGAACGGCTTGAGCACCGTAAATTGCAGGGATGGAGTCGCAAAATATTCTTCCAACGGACGTCCGTTCACTTCTATTTTTCCAGACCCGCGCGAAACACGAACTTGGGCGACCGCTGTTTTGCGGCGACCTGTAGCGGCAAATACCTCTGACATATTATAAGAATAAGATTAGGGAACCGGGATGGGCTGCTGCGCTTCATGCGGATGCTGCTCACCTTTGTAAACTTTCAGTTTGGTGTAAAGCGCCCGACCAAGCCTGTTGTGCGGGATCATCCCTTTCACCGCATGTTCAATCAAGAGCTCTGGCCTTCGTTGCCGACGACGTTCAGCAGTTTCTGATTTGTGACCACCGACATATCCGGAAAAACTGGTGAATATCTTTTGGTTTTCCTTCTTGCCGGTCAAACGCACTTTCTCCGCATTGATGACGACCACAAAGTCGCCGGTATCAATGTGCGGAGTAAATATGGTCTTACCTTTCCCGCGAAGAAGATTCGCCACTGTCACGGCGACACGACCAAGCGGACGGTCTTTCGCGTCAACGACATACCATTTGCGCTCTATCCCACTCGACTTGGCTGAAAATGTCTTCATGAATTGCCTTCGCAAAAGAGCCCGGAACCTATGGGTTAGCCGGCCCCCTGTCAACGGGATTCTACAACTTGGACCAGTTGCGCCATCAGCCCGCCTTGCAAAGAGACATCCAACCCCGATCATAGGGGATGCGAACCTTATTCGTCGCCGCGACGATTTGCTCCATCTGGATCGCCCCGGTCGCTCAGAGTCAGGATCTTCCGACCTTAATCCGGAAGGCCGATGAACTCGATGCGCGAGAACGGACCGATGACGCGATTGCAACCCTCAAGCAGGCGGAAAAAATTAGTCCGAACAATCCCGACGTGCTCATCAAATTGTCGCAAGAGTATTCAGACAGAACCGATAACGCGAAGGATAGGTCGCAAAAATTGGCCTTTGCCAAGTTGTGCATGGAATACGCCAAGAAAGCCGTGCATGTAGCACCCGACAATGCCGACGCTCATGTATGTCTCTCCGTCGCCTATGGGAAGATGACCGACTTCGTCGATAACAAAACCAAAATGGAATATTCAAAGGTGGTGAAGTCCGAGGCGGAGAGGGCAATCCAGTTGAATCCGAGGAACGATGTGGCTCTTCTGATTCTCGCTCGGTGGAATTTCGAGATGGCCACGTTGAATCCCGTCCTTAAGGTAATCGCCCAGACGTTGTACGGTCAGCTTCCGCCAGCCTCAAAGGAACAAGCTATTGAGTACTTTCAGAGGTCGATTGCCGCCGCGCCGAATGGGATCATCCAACACGCCCAATTCGCAGAGGCTTTGGATTCGATGGGAAAGACAGCGGAAGCGAGAGCCGAATGGCTAAAGGTTAAACAGCTCAAGCCCGTCGATGCCGAGGATCGCCGGTACATCGCTGAAGCAGAACAGAAATTGAAATAGCATGACTGACCCGCTCAGTCCCCGCACGACGGGCGCAGGTAAAGGCGAGGCGCAGGTAAAGGCGAGGCTCAGGTAGGGCGAGGCTCCGTCCGAGCCGGGGCTTCCAGCGTTGCCCTGCCCTGCAACGTCAACCCCCAGACATCGGGCGAAGTTGACTCGGGCAGCCAAGAACTTGCGCATGAAGCGTCTTGCCAGTCACTCTGGCATTTATCCGTCGAAAATGGTCATGTGTCGTGCGCTGCGACTGACGCAGGCGGTTGATCCATGGGGGTTGACGCTGTAGGCGAGGCGACCCGGGAAGCCCCGGCTCGGACGGAGCCTCGCCCTACCTGCGCCGGCCTTGCCACTTGCCAGTCACTCTGGCATTTTTCCGTCGAATAAGGGTCGTATTTGGCACGCTGCTACCGGCGCGGGCGGTTGATCCACGGGGGCATCTCGCTTGCCTCGCCTAAGCGCCAAGCCATCCTGAAAACAGCGGTCGAGCCAATCGGGTTGCTTGCGCTTCAGGTGCGTTTGTTTGCCCAGCGCCAGGACTAACCAGCCGCCTAACATCAAGAGGCCGCCCAGCGGCGTGATCGCCCCAAACCACTTCACATTAGTCAACGCCAGAGTGTAGAGAGAGCCGCTGAAAATG
Organism: uncultured Verrucomicrobiae bacterium; assembly: GCA_963793135.1. GTDB lineage: Bacteria > Verrucomicrobiota > Verrucomicrobiia > Chthoniobacterales > JAFAMB01 > JAFAMB01. Next base: position 65,943 of record CAWBYX010000007.1, on the reverse strand, counting down.
ATTATCCCGACGAGGATCAGGTTAAAAGCAATTCGCGGTACCGGACGCCATCCGCTCAGGACCAGGAGCACCACAGCGTGCAAGAGATGATAGAGTACCCCGGTTTGCCAGGTTTGCGCCGTCCCTGATTTTTCCAGCGCGCCACGAAGAAAATGCGCACCAAAGGCACCCAACAAAACACCGGAAAAGCCCATCAAAGCTGCAACCCGTTTGACCGTACGATCGCTCATGGTCATCTCGCTCGACGCTCGCCAAAGATAGCGGTACCCACTCGCACGAAAGTTGCACCCTCTTCAATCGCGATCCGGTAATCCCCACTCATCCCCATCGACAGGTGAGGAAGAGAAAATCGAAACTCCTTCTCCAACTGGTCACGCAGCTCTCGCAAACGAACAAAATACTTCCTCGAATTCTCCGGATTGGCCGCCAGCGGCGGAATAGTCATAAGGCCTTCTACCTGCACTCGGTCGGCGCCGGATACCTGTTCGACTTGCGACAATAATTTCTCCGGAGCAAAACCAAATTTTGAAGACTCCCCAGCCACGTTTACCTGCAGCAAAACTCGCGGAAAGAGGCCGAGCTCACCGGCAATCCGTTGAATCTCATCCACCAGATCAACTGAATCGACGCCATGAAACATCTCAAAAAGCGGCAATGCCTGGCGAATCTTGTTGCTCTGCAGGTGTCCGATCAAATGCCAGCGGAGCCGTGCCGGCAGGTCCGCGATTTTCGCCTTCGCCTCCTGAACCCTGTTCTCGCCGAACAATAATTGGCCTGCTTCAACCGCCTGCCGGATCGCCTCGGGTGGATGCGTCTTGCTGACGGCCAACAGCTCAACACTTCCAACTGGGCGTCCCGATCTAAGTTCAGAGTCGGCGATGTCCGTTCGAACAGAGCGCAGATTTTCAGCAATATCGGGCTCCATGGATGAGTTTAGCGTCGGATGGCGGATCTTCGAATCAAAGCTTTGACAATGTCATTATCGTTCCCAGAGACTCATTGCCAACGCGCCTCCCAAAAAAAGGACTGCGGCGTCATAGGCGGTGATCGGTCCGACCGATTCGTCAACGACACCGTTGGCCACGCGATGTCTCGAAAGAACGATTGAACTCAAGTGTTTGCTGATATCGCCGGTGTTCGGAAGCGCCATCGCGTCAAGATATCGATTGAGGGTTGGCATCAGGGCAATAGCGAAAACCAGCATCGGCCTGGAGGCCTCGTAAAATCTCTCGAACCCTGCCTTTGCATCCATGTAAGCGAAAAGTTCGGTCGGTTCACCTACCAGCTTGGCAATCGCTTTAAATTCATTGTTGGATTCCAATCCCGGAGCCTGACCTTGCAGTCGATGCACAAGCTCCGCAAAGTTCGGTTGGCTTCCAGTAATCAGGAGCAGACGACCCACCAATCCGAAAACGACCGAGACTCTCTCGTTCACCTGCAGTAAATAGGCCGGGACCGATGCGATCTCGATAGTTCTGCATCTTTCAGGAAACTTTTCCGTTATAACCCTGTCCACCAAACGCTGAAATTTCGCTGGATCAATGAGATGGAGCGATATGGTGCCATTCAACGAGTCTGTTTTTGGGTCGCGATCAAGGATGATTTCTGCGCCAGAAATCAGGCTGTCGAGGTCTTGGGGCTCAACACCAAACGATTTCACCTGAGTCACGTAATTCCGGATTGTCTCCGCCAGCGGAGTTTCATCCGATAATTGGTCGCACCACCGCCAAATCTCCGATAATCCGACTTGCGAAGCCAGATACCCGATCGTGGAAGGACTGGTCAACGCCAATCCTTTTCGCTCGACAGGTTCGGCATTCGCGCGCGTTCCGGTCAAGGTGAATACAGTGTCTCGGAGCCGCGCACCGACGATCGTCGTCGCCGCGATCACCGCAGGAGCATTTCCGGAGGTTATCTGTTCATGAAAATGCCAGTGAAATTCTGCCGATGGATCGAGAAAGGGTCTGCCTTGTACAAAAGAAAGAAGGTCATACCCGATCGGAACGTTTGCTCGGCATTCCTGGAATAATTTCTGCGACTGCAGCCCTCCGGAAACCAACTTTGAATTCCGGACAGCCTCACTTAGCAATTCGGTGCTCCGGCTCAGCAAAATCCAGGACCCGGCCCGGACGCAACGGATCTGCGACGCAACTTCGCCGGCTTCTCCTACACCGCTCCCATGGTGTTCGAGATCATTGGCGTCGACTTCTTTGATATCCTGCCCAAAAAGAGCTTTGGAAACAGCGGCGATCTCACGCCGCCAAGCCGATTGATCCACCGAGGTCTGGAGACCGCAAATCCATCGGTCGCCATCTGGCTCTGTCATTCCAAAGAAAAGCGAGCTGCACTGCAAAGCCGTGAAAGACCCCCAGGCGGTTTGGTAATTCCCCAGGTTCTTGGAGAGCGGTTGCCTTAAAAATCGTTCAACCGACGGTTCGGATAAGATTCCGCTAAGAGCCGTGTCGGGCCAGCGCTTTGCGGTCTGGGCGATATTCGGCAGCTCGAAGTAGACGAGGCAGTCTGCCGGCGCGATCTGGCTCGCCGTCAGAGATCTCCGGTTTTGTTTCCAAAGGAGAATCCCAACGGCGACCAGCAGTAAAAACAGCCCTCCGGCAAGGAGTCGTTTCATTGCGACCCGGCTGCCAAGTCAGGTAACGGCCGGTTGCGGCTTCGTTAAGGTCTCTCCCGGCGGTTTCGGCTTGGATCGAACTCGGCGGAATGATGAACGATACTGCGCCAGCGCCATGGACCAGGCTGGATTCATCATTTCCGAAGGGGTCTTCCAGATCAGATGATGCATAGCGGCTAGGGTCTCCCCGTCCGCTAGCAAGGCCCTCTTTTCCTGAGAGGTCAGAGACTCCGGCCCCTCTTTGAATAGTCTGCTTGCCAAGGTCGCGACATATCCGTCGACAGCCGGAGAGCCGCCATCGCGCGAGCGCTGAAGAGCGACATGGACCGCATTGTAAAAAGGATCCAGGACCGCGTGGACGAACTGATCGCCGTCACGGAGCTGCAGCTTAAATCGGGCGGAGAGTTCCTGCGGAGGTTGTATTTCTTCGGGGGTCAGGAACAAGTTCCGAAACAGATCGGTACGCGCGCTTAGTTTCGCGACGGGAATGGCGAGCAATAACCCAATCAGCATCGGTGAGAGCCAAGCCAGATAGCTGGGGGAGATCCACCACGCCAACGCTCCGAGGCCAACTCCAGCGATCGGCAATAGCCAATACTCGCGGATGATTTCCGTCCAGCGTGGCCCCGCACCGCCGTCACGCGTCTGAGTGTGCCAAGACACTGTTTGACCGCCGATATTTCGTAAAACAAACCTCGTATGGAACCAGACTAGAACCGGAGCCGTCAGAATCGAAAATAACGTCTCCAAGACAGCGCTCAGCAGTACCCGTACCGGACCGCCGAATAAAGCGATCTCCTTTGGCCGCGCGAAAAGATGGAGCAAACTAAGAACCTTCGGCCCAAACAACAAGATGACCGTCATCAACAAAAGCACTCCCGCCGAAGCAGCCGCAAGCGTCCCGCCCGTCTGCTGTAGTCGGTCAATGCCGGCTTGCAATCCACCAAAAAGCACGAACAGCACGAGCAAGGGAGCGGAAGCGTACGCCAGAATGCCCTGGATCAAGTGAATCCGACTGATCGTTCGAATGTTCTGGGCCAGGAGGAACCAGAAATGTTGCAAATTGCCCTGACACCAGCGGCGATCCCTCTTGACGTATTCAGTGAGATTGGGAGGCAATCCTTCGTAACTTCCCTCCAGATCGTAAGCGAACCAGACTTCCCAACCGGCATTTCCCATCAGAGCCGCTTCCACGAAATCATGGCTCAGGATCCTCCCGCCAAGCGGTTCCTTGCCGGGTAGACCCGGAAGAGCGCAGCTGGCCAGAAAAGGCGAAACCCGGATAATCGCGTTGTGTCCCCAATAGTTGCCTGCACCCTGCTGCCAGAAGTTCAATCCTGCCGCAAAGATCGGACTGTAAACTCGCGACGCGAACTGTTGAATCCGGCCAAACAACGTTTCTGCCTTAACCAACCTTGGCATCGTTTGAATAATACCTGCTCGCGCATTGGTCTCCATTAATCGGACTAAAGTCGAAACCGCGTCACCGGTCATCAGGCTGTCAGCATCCAGCACGACCATGTACCGATGGCGATATCCCCAACGGCGGCAGAAATCCGCGATGTTTCCGCTCTTGCGATTCACCGGAAGTTTCCGACGGCGATAATGAATTTTGCCAAATCCGTTGGTTTGCCGACAAATATCCGACCAGGCTAACTCCTCTTCGACGGCTTTCGCGGGATCGGTCGAATCGCTCAAGATATAGAAGTCGTATAAATCGAGTTCGTGTCTTTGTTGAAGGGATTGATAGAGGGCCTGCACATTGCCAAACACAGTTTCGGCGTCCTCGTTATAGACCGGCATCACAATCGCCGTAGAGGCGAGCGGGGTGCTCTCGTCCAGAGTATTGGTGATTTTGAGCGGTTCGTGGCCTTCCGCGAGAACCAGAAACCCCAGGAAAGCCTGGGTAAAACCAAACGCCAGGTTCGCGAACAAGATACCGAACAAACCCACTTCCAGAACCTCAAGAGGCGTCCATCCTCTGGCGCCCACAATGTCAATCATCAGCCACAAACCGAGTAAAGAGATGCCGAGAGTCACTAGAGCAACTCCCCAACGCCGTTGCCCAACCTTTTTGTGAAACGCTTCCTTGACGGTCTCAGCGCCGATCAATTCGACAAGCTTTCCGGACCTTTGATTTCCATTCATACCTGATCAGAACTCCGACTTGCTGCTAACTTGCTCAAGCCGCACCATCCCTGTTCGCGCGCGACAAAAAAACGGTTGTCGAAAAATCACAATCTGTAAAGGCTGGCAAAAACAAGGAGCCCGAGGATAGCCAACCCCATCATCCAACCGACAGTGCGATTTGCACCTAAAGGCGAAAGCTTTTCCGCCAATGAAATCAGCGTTTTTCCAGCGGACGAAAACTCAAGTGGGCGGGCCGTGATGCTCGCCACTTGAAGGTTCGGTGCCGCCTGGAGACGGACCTCGCGCAATGCGTTGCGGACTTCTTCTGACATCTCATCGGCACGGCCGAGGAAGTTCCCCTCGACGTTCTCCGTCAAATAAAGTCGGACCCGCTGCTCGACGGAGCGGCGATCCTCTGAAACCCCTTCGTCGATTAAGTGGCCAAGCGCGAAATCGAGGGTTTTCTGAGCCTCTTCAAAGGCCAACTCGGTCGCCGGAATCGATGGTTGCCGACGCTTGCGTGCAATCGCTCGTTCAAAGCTCGAAAGCAGGATAAGCTCGCGGTCCACGGTATCCGGGGTTTTCAGCGCGTCGAGGTAATCGTTGATGCGCTCCCAAGCCTCTTTCCATTCCGGGGACGAGCCGATTCCGATCCGCAGGAGCGCTATATATTCAGGAGATATTGCCATTTCTCTGAGAAAAACGTGTCGCGCCGTAATATAACACAGCTTATATCCAACGGTCGGGAATTATCCGGATCGAAGATCGTGAAGCCGACCAACCAACCGCGGTCAGTCGGAGTGAATTGGACATCCTTCACCTGGGCACCCTCGCCCGCGAGAATTAACGGACGCAACTCCGCCACAGGAATCGTTTCAACCCCTTCCGGTTTCCCATATTCGATGGCAAACCGCGTTTCGTTGGAGCCCGGACTTGGACGGACCGTCGTCGATAGCACTCGGAACTGGTTGGTATTCGGCTCGTCGCCACGCCATTTCAGCTGATAAGCAAACTCCAAACTCGCTCCCGGCTCCGGAGGATGCTCTGGCTGCCAGCCCGCCACGATGTTATCCGAATATTCATCACTGCTTGGAAGCTCAAGAAGCCGGAGAAAACCGGGCCCAAAATCGCTCTTGGGGATTACCGTGACGGTCGGTCGCAGATGGTATTCAGCTTCGCGATCGAGATAGTCATTCAAATTCCGGTCCCTTTGAACCAGCGAATAAGAAAGCACGTTGGAGAAAAGGCGTACACTCACCGACCGGGGGTTACTGAGCGGCGCCCACAGTCTTTCGCCAGAGGAAGTATCAAGCAACAGTCCGTCAGAGTCGTGGACCTGTGGCCGAAACTCGCGCCGATGAAAGTCGGTCTTGTTCATGGAAAACTCGGTTTTGCCTGTTGGTTGATAATCTGGCTTCAGCGTCGGTTTACTCACCGTGTTGCCGCCAAAATAAAACATGCTCGTTAACGGGGCCAGGACGAGCACCTCCACCTTTTTACGCATAAAAATGGTCGCCTTGATATCCATCGTGGTCATTGCCCCGTACCGAACAACGAACTGGTAGCCCCCGGTCACGCTTTCGCTATCGAGGAGCGCGTAAAACTCCAGAAAATCATCCGTCGGATTCGGCTTTCGCATCCAGAATGCGCGAAAATCAGGGAACTCCTCGGGCCCGTTAATACCGGTGTTGACGGCCAAACCCCGCGAAGAGAGACCCCAATGTAAACCCTTGGCAATCGCGCGAAAATAGCTTGCCCCGAGGCAGGACATAAACTCGTCCTGAATGCCCGGCTGACTCGATGGGACAAATGCCTTAAAACCCACAAACGTCTCGTGCCCGCTAAAGCTGAGCGGTTTATCGTAATAGAAATATTCGGGAGAAAACGGGATATCCCGCAGACGATCTTTCTCGATCTCTGTAAATAGGACTCGTCGTTTGAAGTAGTAACCTGGATGAAAAAATCCAAGGTGATAAGGTGAATCGCGCCAGACCGAGCGCTCCGGCAGGAAACGGATCCTGCGATAGAGATCATAGTCCAGGTTCTGCAAGGCGGGCGAAAGCTCCTGGTTTTGGATCACAAAGGGCTGCTTGGATAGAGCTTCGGCCTTTTGAACTATATCCCGATAACCAAATACACTCTCCTCTTGGGCGATCGCCGTGCGCGCCAAAATCAGAACGAGGAGCACCGTGAAAATTTTCATACGCGCACCGACGATCGCCACACGATCTCCTTCAAGTCAACCCGCAAAATGCTTTTGAGGCCGAACGATCTCTGGTGGACACCGCTATTGGTCGGAACGGCCGAATCGGAGAAAAGTATCTAGCGAGAAGCCCAGCATCGCGTTCTCAAACATTCTGTAACTCCTGCAACTTCTCCGACTTCTGCGACTCCTGATTACGGAACCCTACGCAAAAGGCCGATCATTACTCCTTGAATGACCAGCTCTGCCGCCGGAATCAGATCAGGATAGAGCGGGTTCTCCGCCTTTAGGAACGGTTTGCCGTGATCGAGCAGATAGCGTTTGAGAGTCGATTCACCATCTATTAGCGCCGCCACCAGTTCCCCATTTTTCGGGACCCGCTTCTGAAGAATCACCGTATCGCCGTCGGCAATCTGTGCACCGATCATCGAGTCTCCCCGGACCCTGACGGCAAAGACTTCCGCCTGACTTTCAACCCCGAATGCTGCCAGATCGACCCCTAGCTTTGAGCCGCTCGATTCTGAAGCCTCTGTTGGCATGCCGGCCGGAATTTCGCCTAAAATCGGGATCGGCCGGAACCCCTGCAGCAAGCGGAAACTCAGATCGACAGACGAACGAGCTTTACCCGGCGTTCGATTGATTGCGCCTTTTCGTTCCAGGGCGCGCAAATGATTCATGGCGGCGGTCTGACTTTGAAATCCGAAATGCGCCTGAATTTCACGACTGGATGGCGGAAATCCGGTTTGTTGTTGCTGTCGCCGAATGAAATCGAGGACCTCCTGCTGGCGAGCGGTAAGTTCAGCCATAGATGTTCAGTCGAACACTAGCCCGGTACGGAGAGGCTGGCAACTAAAAGCGTTCGGCGTTCAGCGTTCGCCGGGGGAAACGTATCAGGGTCAGCTTTCGCGTTCAGCGTTTCACGGGCAGCGGTCGCGGTCGAAAGTGAACCGGTCGGCTGCTAGACTTTGCAGACACAAGGCTGCATCGACTGCACTCCTTTGAACGCCAAATTCCGCCGAACGCCGCTGAACGCTGAACTCTGAACGCCAACCCGCCGACCCGCCGATACGCTCATACGTCCCCGAACGCCGAACGCCGAACGCCGAACGCTTTTAGTTGCCAGCAGCATTTCATGATCGAAGATTGCAGGCGACTTTGCTGCTTTCAGCGAACTCTCCGACCCGGTTGAACGGGCCCACAAGTGTCTCGATTTGTTTATATGATGCGTCTTCTGGTCACTCTCGGTCTCCTGGTTTTGTGCTATTCCCCGCTCCATGCGCAAGATGACGTGGTCTCCGGAGGGGATCCGAATAGCCAGATCCTCCAAATCTTGAACAGCATGCCTCAAGGCGGCGGCTACTCGGCCACGGCCGGCGCCACACGCGATCTCCAGTCAGCGGTGCAAGTCTATGGGGGCACCCTCAGTGTGAAGCCGGCTGCCGCTCGATCGACGTACTGTTCAGGTGCCACTTACCTGGTTTTTATCCAGGCAATTCAAAGGTTGCTACCTCGATCGCAGTTCGGCGGGGGACTCGCTGAAGCGCTGGCCATCAAAGGGCAACCGGATGGAGTCGGCATCTGGGGTCGATGGAATGCCAACGGTCCCGGCACCGCCTGCCTTTTCTATGATTTGAGTCTAGGCCGTAATTTCACCTCGTTCGACGAAGCCAAGGCGGGCGATTTCATGAAGATCTTTTGGACCGACGCAGTGGGCACTCGAGAACACGGGCATTCCGTGATTTTCATCAGTCGAAGATCTGTGAACGGTGTCGAAACGGTTCGCTTCTGGTCGAGCAACAAACCCGGCGGTTACGGATACAAGGACGTACCGCGCTCCCGGATTTCCCATGCTATTTTTTCGCGGCTCGAAACCCCATCGAACATTACAGGCTTCGTGCGTCTAGAGCGGAAGAACGGTTATCTGGCGGGCCTCGTCTCGAACGAGTCCTCCATGAGGGAAGCGCTTGATAAATCCGGAGTACTTCGCTAGGGCACAGGGGTGAAATCCGGGCCTCAACCCGAGCGCCACGAGGGCCTCGCTCACCTGCGTCGCAGAGCCCCGAAATAGAATTTGCATTTAATCAGAATTCGCCCACCATTGGCAGGTGCGAGGCCCCCGGCGCGCGCCTGAGGGTTTAAAAATGAGCAAAGAATCTTCCAAAAAAAAGAGTGGCTTACGAGCAACGCCTGATTCGGTCCAGTCCGAAAAGACCCAGAGGCCGGGATCCAAAAATAAGGCTCCAGTTGAACCGGCTGACAAGCTGAAGTTTGAAGATTTGGGACCAATGCCGAGCGGATACGGCGAGATGTTTTTGATCGCTCGTGATCCACATTGGTTGTTCACTTACTGGGATTTTGACTACGCGAAATTTCCGATCCCACGAAAGCTCTTTATCGAGGTCTATCGAAACAACGAACTCGAATCGACGATCGAAATAAACGACGTCGCGCGTAACTGGTATATCCCAGTTCAGTCAGCATCATCGGAGTACAATGTCGTCTTCGGTTACCGCGGTACCGACGACCGCTGGACTGTTGTCGGCAAGGCGGGACCAACTCAAACGCCGCCCGAATCAATCAGTCCAAATTGGGATACTCAGTTTGCCACGGTGCCTTTCCATTTGAGTTTCAATTTTCTACTCGATGTCGTTAAGGCCTCTCGTTCCGAAGGACAACCGCTAACCGATACTTTAGCCCGATTGCAACAGGCGGCGATCGGTGATCAGGGCGGCAGTTCGAGTTGGGGGAGCGAACAAATCAAGGTCCTGGAGACACTGCTCGGAAAAGATTTTCTCGATCGGCTCTTTTCCATGAGTTCGCAGGACGTGCTCCAATTTCTCCACACCGAGCTCAGCGGACGCCTGGATTCGGAATCGGCCAGTGAACTACTGGCCAAAGGTCGTTTGGCTTCTTTGCTCGCGCCAGGCGAGTCAAGCTTGTTCAGCGCATCGATTCTGGAATTTGTCCGTCAGGAGCTTTCGAGCGGAGGAGTCAGCAGTTTCAGTGGTTCCGAAGTTGGCGGACTTTCTTCCCAACTCGGGGGCCTCTCTTCACAAGTTGGCGGGCTCTCGTCTGAGGTCCTGGCTGGCGGAAGCGAAGCGCTGGCAAGTTGGCAAGCAGGGGTGAAAGCAATCCTGTCGAGTTGGGAGCAGGCTCTCAGTTCGCTGGGACTGGGCAGGGAAGTGGTGGCCAGCTGGCACGCTGGCTTGGGCGAGATCGCTTCCAGTTTCAGCAGCGCCGTCAGTTCGTATGGTCTGAGCAGCGAAACATTCGCCAGTTGGCAGACCGGTGTCGGCGAGATTTTCGCGAAATGGGAATCGGTCTTGAGTTCCTATGGTGTGAGCAGCGAGATGCTGGCCAGTTGGCAAACCGGTCTCAGTGAGATTACCTCGAGCTGGGAGACTCTGCTGAGTTCCTACGGCCTGAGTTCCTACGGCGTCGGTTCCTATGGCCTGAGTTCGTACGGCTTAAGCTCGTACGGTCTAAGCAGCGAGATACTCTCCAGCTGGGAAACCGCCTTTGGGTCGTACAACGTCAGTTCGTTTTCTTTTGGATCCGAACAACTCTCGAGTTGGAATCTTTCCAGTTGGGGTGGTTTAGAATTTGGCTCAGCGAGCTGGAGCGGCTTGGAGTTCGGCCTTTCAAGCTGGAGCGAGTTGGTTTCCGAGAGCAGCCTTTACAGTGGGATCGGAGCAAGCTGGAGCGGGCAGCCATTCGGCCAGCCGGAGCGGGCGTTTTTCATGCACGTCAACGCGGAAGTGATCTTTTACGGCGGAACCGATCCGGAAGCGAAAGTCACCATTGCGGGCAGACCGGTTCAACTCCAACCGGATGGATCGTTTCGGTACCACTTTAAATTTCCGGACAACGATTTTGAGATTCCGATTGTCGCAGTTTCACCGGACGGCGTTGAAACGAGGTCAGCCGTGCTCTTTCTGCGAAGAGACACCACTCGGTATGGAGATGTTGGCGCTACGACCCAGCCCGAGTATTTAGGAACGCCGATGGGCGGGACACATTAGCTCTCAGTTCGTAACTCTTCAGGTGCAACAACCTAAGGTACCTCGGATTCTTTCGTGTGGATAAAGCGAAGGGAATTATTGCCGAGCTGAAAAGGTCCTACGCCAACGAGTTGGAAACAATCCAGAACTACCTCGCCCACTCGATCGACTTGGAAGGAACAGGTGCAGAACTGATCCGAGAAACCCTCGAAGAAGAGATCACCCTGAAGTTGAGGCATGCGCGGCGCCTGGCGAAACGAATCAATATGCTGGGCGGCCGTGTTCCAGGCTCGCTTGAGCTGCCACGGAGTCAAAATTCGTTGCAACCACCGCTGGAAAACACAGACGTAATGGCCGTAATCCGGGGAGTGATCAGCACAAACGAAGCGACCATCAGTCAGTACCAAAAGATCATTAACCTGACAGAGGGACTCGATTTTGTGACGCAGGACATGGTGATTGATCTGCTCTCCGACGAACGAGAGCATCGCCGGCTGTTTCTCAGCTTTCTGGTACAGAACGCTTAGTGTACTCTTCCAGGAATGCCGCGCCCAAAAAAGGACCAACTGCTTGAGCGCTACTTGAAATATCTTCATGTCGAGCGCAATGCGTCTCCAAGGACAGTCATTGCTTATCGACACGCTCTGGCCAAATTCATGGAATTCGTGGCCGACAAGGTTTCGTGGGAGAGCTGCACGGCGCAACAATTCCGGGGCTTTCTGCTCGACTGTATGAAAAAGGGCATGGCCAGATCGTATGTCCGGCTCACTTTTGCCGCATTGCGCAGCTTCTATAAGTACTTGATTGAACGAGAAGGATTCCGCGACAACCCGCTCAGGGAAGTCCAGCTCCCTAAGATGGAAAAGAAACTTCCGATTGTTCTTTCGGTTTTGCAGGTCGATGAACTGTTGACCGTGCCGAAGAAGGTTGAGCGCCAGTCTCAAGCCCCCGTCTGGGCAGCGTCACGCGACGCAGCGATGCTCGAGCTTTTCTACAGTAGCGGTCTTCGTCTAAGCGAACTGGCTGCTCTGAATGTCGCGGATGTCGATACCTTCGGCGAAACGGTGCGGGTCTTCGGAAAAGGCCGGAAAGAACGCATCGTTCCGGTGGGACAGGTGGCGCTCAAGGCCCTACAGCAATACCGATTCGAGGCGAACGTACAGGCCGGCCCGTTGTTCCTCAGCAAGCTAAAGAAGCGAATGTCTGCGCGATCCATTTGGCTGATGCTGAGAAAACATTTATCTCAGACGTCGATTCAGCTTCGCGTCAGCCCCCACAAGCTTCGCCATAGTTTTGCGACGCATCTTCTCGATAACGGTGCCGATTTGCGAAGCGTTCAGACGCTGTTGGGTCACGCGAACCTGTCGACGACCCAAATTTACACGCATGTTACTATGGAGCGCGTGAAGAAGGCCTATGACGATGCGCATCCGCGCTCCTGAAAGCGTACCCGATAAAGACTCTTTCGCACTATGACCGCCGCTCAACAAATTCCAACCCGATCCGAAATCCCCGAACAAGATACTTGGGACCTCACCCAAATCTTCAAAACGGAAGAAGAATATCGAAAGTCATTTTCTGACCTGCGAGAGAGCTATTCCAAGATAGCGGAGTTCAGAGGTCACCTCGGGGAGTCGGCCGACACCCTGCTCGCCTGCCTGGAGTTCGATAACCGGCTCGAACAAATCTCCGAACGACTCGGCCACTACTCCTCGCTCAAAAAATCCGAGGACAGCTCGGATGATATCAATCTTTCGCGGCGCGCAGAATTGACCAACCTGCTGACCAAAGTCCGTGAAGCCTCCTCGTACATCACTCCGGAACTCCAAGCGATTCCCGACGATCAATTTCAACGCTTTTCCGACGACCCCAAACTCGCGGATTGGAAGATCTCACTCTCCAGGCTTCGCCGATACAAACCCTACACGCTTTCCGAACCTGAAGAACGGCTCCTGACTCTTGGTGCCCCCGTCATTCGCGGCCATGGGGAAACATTTTCACAGCTGACGAACGTGGACATGAAGTTCGGGGCACTCACATCTGAAGAGGGGCAGGAAGTGGCCCTCTCCCAGAGCACCTATCTATCGTTTCTGCACAAACAGGACCGGGATCTTCGACGCAGGGCCTTTCATCAGTTCTACCAGGAATTTAACGACCATAAGTATAGCCTGGCCTCCGCGCTAGCTTCCTCGATCCGAGCCGACGTCTTCTCTGCCAAAATTCGGAATTACCCATCCGCTCGCCATGCATCTTTGTTCGGGGACAACATCCCCATCGCGGTTTACGACAACTTGATCGCGACGGTGCGGAAAAATCTCCCTCTCCTCCACGAGTATTACGATCTCCGCCGTGAACTTCTGAAGCTGGAAGACATTCACCAATACGACACCTTCGTACCACTGGCCCCGAAGATTCAAAGCAACGTCGATTTCGAGGCGGCGATCGATTTAGTCGTCGAGGCTCTCCATCCTCTCGGTGCCGAATACGTGGATACACTGCGCAATGGACTGCGATCTCGATGGGTCGACCGCTACGAAACAAAGGGGAAAAGAAGCGGAGCCTTTTCCTCCTCCAGCTACGGCAACCCGCCCTATATTTTGATGAACTACAAACCGGATGTCTTTTCCGATGTGTTCACTCTCGCCCACGAAGCCGGGCATTCTATGCACACCTGGTTTGCCCAGAAGCATCAACTCTTTCAGGATTACGATTACCCAATTTTCCTGGCCGAAGTAGCCTCGACGTTTAACGAAGAACTGCTCACCCATCACCTTCTCGAACGGGCGCAGGAACCGGTGATGCGAGCTTATCTTATCGATCGTCAGATCGAAGATATTCGTCAGGTCCTATTCCGGCAAACGATGTTCGCCGAGTTCGAGAAACAGGTGCACGAAATCGAAGAAAACGGCGGCCCCCTCACCCTCGATGTGTTCTGCAAAGTCTACCGCGACTTGCTGGCAGCCTATTTCGGACCGCGCTTTGCGATTGACGATGAGTTGAGTATCGAGTGCCTCAGAATCCCTCATTTCTACACGGCATTCTATGTCTATAAATATGCTACCGGGATTTCTGCATCGGTGTCCCTGGCGGATCGAGTTCTGAAAGGGGGCGTCGCAGAAGTGAATGCTTACCTCGGGTTCCTTAAATCGGGCGGGACCAAATTTCCGATCGAGACCCTCCGCGAGGCTGGCGTCGATATGCAATCTCCGGAGCCGATCGAGAAAGCCATGAGCCTATTCCAGTCCAGGATAAGGCAGTTGCGCGAATTGCTGGCAGAAAAAGGGATGCAAAGGAAGGCATCATAACCGAACGTTCCAAGACGTTGTCGACCGTTGAAATAATCAGCCACTCTTATCCGCGCGAACTCTCAGAGCAGATCTGGGATTTTTGGATGCGCGCCAGTGGGACAAACACCCTGCTCGAGTCTGCCGAAAGGCTCAATGCGTTCCTGAGCATCGCTTATCAGGCCAGTCTTCTTCGCGAAGAGGGCCGCCCGGTTGAATGCCGAATCGCGCTGATAGGACTCCACGATCTCGAGATCATCGGTCTGGAGAAAACCGGGTTTCACCCCGTTCGCTTCGCGAAACGCCGATATTTTGGGGAACAGGAGATCCGCCGGTTGGGACCTGCGACCGGATTTTATCGATCGATGATCGCGGTCGAATGGTCCGACCAAGACGGATTCCAGATTACTGGAATGATCCATACCGGCGCCTGGTCCAGAGACCTGACCGTCGCCATTGACGCCCTCAATCACCCAATCCCGGATTGGTTGATTATCCATGTCAGAGGCCCAGGAAACCTGGTCATTCACCGCGGCTCTGAGCGTATCGTGACTTTGCTCAACGGCCGAGTCGAAGGTCACGGATTCGATCTGTTTGCCTCTTCCTGGTTCCTGCGGCGCTATCGAACGAAAGGGGGCGGGTTTACAGGCGAAATCACACGTAATCTGCCGGATTCTGTGGTCATCCGCGACGATCTCGCCGAGGAAATTGGGATCGCCTTCATGCGTAGAGTCATTCGGGAGATCCGAAATTCCCGTCACGGCGGTACCATCGTCTTCGCACCAAAACTCTTGATGGAAAACCTTCTCAAATCGGGCGGCCCCCTGCGGGCCAAGTACCGGATTGAAGAAACCTGCACGGCATCTCCCTTTGCCCTCATCTTAGATGAAGTAACACGGCGCCTGGCCCAATTTGCCCTGATCAAAGGAAAATCGTCGGCAGGCTGGCGCGAGTATCTGACATGGTACGAAGAGTTTCCCTATACCTACAGCCAGCGTTTTGTAGAGTTGGCTTTGTGGCTGTCGGACCTCACGGCGGTCGACGGTTGCCTGCTCCTTGACCACAAATTCACCCTATTCGGATTTGGCGTTGAGATTCAGGTGCCGAGTTTTGAAGACGAAATGGTCTATCGCGCCCTCGATATCGAAGCGGCAGACTGCGTCCTGGAGTCCATGGAAAGCGCTGGAACCCGCCACCGAACAGCCTACCGACTCTGCCGTGAACACGCCCACTGCCTGGCCATTGTGGTTTCGCAGGACGGCGCGGTCAAATTCGTCGCCAACCATCAAGATAAGGTGACTTACTGGAATCACCTCGACTTCTGATCAATAGTCGGCCTGCGCGCCCTTAAGATTTTTCTTTGGGATCCAGGGCATGAGTCCGCGGAGTCGCTCACCCGTCTTTTCGATTGAATGCTTTTCGCCTTCCTTCAGCAATCTTTTGTAGTTCGGTAAACCGGCAGCATATTCCGCAATCCAGCCTTTGGCGAACTTCCCGCTCTGGATATCCTTCAGGGCCTTCTGCATCTTCTTCTTTACGGAACTGTCAATCACGTTCGGTCCGACCGAGACATCCCCCCACTTCGCTGTTTCAGAGATCGAAAATCGCATTCCAGCAATTCCCGACTCGTACATCAGATCGACGATCAATTTCAATTCGTGCAGGCACTCGAAATAGGCCATCTCTGGTTGATAACCGGCTTCCACCAGCGTTTCGAAACCGTTTTGAACCAGTGAAGTCAGACCGCCGCATAAAACCGTTTGCTCCCCGAAAAGATCCGTCTCTGTTTCCTCTTTAAAGGTGGTCTCGAGCACGCCCGCCCGGGTTGCGCCAATTCCTTTCGCCCAAGCCAAAGCCAGTTTTTTCGCTTGCTTGGACGGATTCTGATAAACCGCGATCAGCGCCGGGACACCTTTCCCCTCGAGGTACTGCCGCCGCACGATGTGCCCGGGGCCTTTTGGGGCCACCATGATCACATCCACCTCCTTCGGAGGCACCACCGTTTGGAAATGCACCGCGAACCCGTGGCTGAACAAAAGTGCTTTTCCCTTCTTTAAGATGAGGTGCGACTTCGTTTTCATAGATCGAAGCACTCTTGAGATCGGGGGTCGCAAAGAAAATGATGTCTGCCTGCTTCGCCAATTCGCTCACTTCCAAGACCTGGAAACCGTGTTCTTGGGCGACCGGGGCAGACTTGCTGCCTTGATATAAACCGACCACCACTTGCACTCCGCTATCCTTAAGGTTGAGCGCATGCGCATGACCTTGGGATCCAAATCCGATCACTCCACACACTTTCCCGTTCAGATGAGCGAGGTCGGCGTCCTTATCCGTGTAAACTTTTGCTGGCATAATTAATTTGATTTAAGGGGGGACTATTCCACTCGGGCCATGGCGACTTTTCCTGTGCGCGTCAGATCGCCGATACCAAAGTTCTCCATCAGCTTCAGAAACTTGTTGATCTTGCTCTCGTTCCCAGTGATTTCGATGGCTAGACGCTTGGCCTGAACATCCACGATCTTTGCGCGGAAAATGTCACAGATCTGCATCACTTCGGACCGGTTCGCGGAATCGGCATTCACGCGGAGCATGACCAACTCACGATCGACGTAGTCTCCGTCTTGAAAATCCTGAATCTCAATGACATCCACAAGCTTATTCAATTGTTTGGTGACCTGCTCGAGCACGGTGTCATCTCCGCGGACTACGATCGTCATTCTGGAGGCGGAAGGATCGTTAGTCGGCGCAACATTCAGGCTATCAATGTTGAATCCGCGCCCGCTGAACATGCCGGCAATCCGAGCCAGGACGCCGAACTTGTTTTCAACCAGAACAGAAATCGTGTGACGCATAATAAGGGATAGGAATCATCCCGGGAAAGCGCCCAAAATCAATCAAAATTCTGCAAGTCACACTTTTCTCGGAACCAGTTGTGATCTCTTTGAACCCGTGCAACTATCCCCGGGCTCGTGCTATGACAGTATTTACACCACCCGAAAAGCGGTATGCGGGATACATCTTTGACTGTGACGGCACACTGGCCAATTCGATGCCGCTGCACTTCCGCGCCTGGGCAGATACCGTGGAAAAGCACGGCGGACAAATGCCGGAAGATCTTTTCTATGCGCTGGGCGGATGGCCAAGCGATAAAATGGTCGAGTTTTTGAATGAGCGGTTCGGTACCTCGCTCGTCCCGAAAATTGTTGCCGATGAAAAGGAGCATCTTTATGTCCAGCGCATTTCAACGATGCAACCGATTCCGGAAGTCGCCGAATTCGCACGTCAAGTTGCCACCTTTGCGAAGGTAGCGATAGCCTCTGGAGGGATCCTTCCCGTCGTCACCAAGACCTTGGAAACGATCGGCTTCAAAGACTTCTTCCCGGTTATCGTCACCACCGAACAGGTCAAACGAGGCAAGCCGTTTCCGGACATGTTCCTTGAAGCCGCTCACCGGATGAGCGTTGATCCCGCCGCCTGTCTCGTCCTCGAAGACAGTATCGCCGGTTTTGAGGCCGCCAAAGCGGCCGGAATGGATTTCGCCGTCGTGGGCAGGCCGGTTTAGTAGGCGAAGCGTCCGCGCTAGAGCTCAGGTAGGCCGAAGCGTCCCTCGCCTTGCATCTTCATCCCCGGAAGATAAATCGTGCTCATGATCGATCTTCGATCGGTGAGCGACGCGTGCCGCTTCGAGGTTCTCGGTAGACTGAGCGATGGCCGCCTCGCTGTGTCGCTGGGCGGAAAGCAAAGCCCGGGACAGCCTCGCCTACTTCGGATCGTGTGCCTCAGCCGAATCGAGGACGATCGGCTGACTGCCTGCTCGTTGCCCCAACCCCCACAGCAAAAGCCTTTGCGCGTCATCGAACAACATGTGGTGCGTGCCGCCAAGCTGAACAAGGATGATATCCCTGCCGCCCGCGGAAGCGCTGGAGACCAGGCATCGACCGCTCATCTCGGTGTAACCCGTTTTCATCCCTGTGAAAATGGGAGAACGCGTCACCAACCTGTTGGTCGGCTCCAGGAAGCGCTGTCGCCCCGAGCTGTAAGTAAAAAGCAAGCCCGGCATCCGCATAAACTGGCGAAGCGTCGGATTGTGATAGGCTGCAAAGGCGATCCGCGCCATGTCTCGAGCAGTCGAAAATTGGCCCGGCCTGGGCAGACCATTTGGGTTAACGAAATGGCTGTTGTCCGCCCCCAACTGCGCCGCCTTCAGGTTCATCAACCTTGCAAAAGAATCCACACTGCCGGCGTCGTTCCGGGCGAGGCAAACCGCCGCGTCGTTGCAACTATGAACCAGCATGGCGGCCAGAAGCTGTCTTTTCAGGTAAATTTCTCCTGGCCTGAACCCGAGCTTTGTCGGCTCGACCGCGCAATCCTCCGGGGCGACCCGGACGCTGTTATCCAATCCCCCATGTTCCGCAACGAGCAGCGCGGTGAGAAGCTTTTGAGTGCTGGCGACCGGCCGCTGCACATCCGGGTTCTTGAAAAAAAGGACCGATCCGGCCTTCGCATCAATCATGATCGCAGAACTCGCAATCGTCACCGGCGCACCGGACGGATAAAGGGGTAACGCCGCTTGGACGGGCGAAGTACGCCCAACCGCAACCTCGGAAACCGATCGGGATTCGTCTGCCGGAGTCGAGGAGCTAATCGCCGGCACCGTAGCCGCAGTTGGCTGCGTATCGGGCGGAAGAGCTCGGCGCACCTCCAGATCGTGAGCGCAACCCGTCTCACACATCACCCGTCCCATCCACCAACCAAGCACCAAAAACAAAATCCAACGCTCCCGCATAACTCGCGCTCTCTATTCCAGATTCGAGCTTCGCGCAATAGTCGCGGATTTCAGAATAAAATGAGTTCATTCTTTTCCCGATCCCGATATGATCGGCGCGCATGAAGTTTCGAGTTGTTCGCCTGGTCGCTTGCGCGACTATGTCGATCCTCTTCGCCGGTTGTGCTGAGCGCTCTCTTCCGGAATATGAGCCGCCATTGCCACGAAGCAACTTTATGAAAGTACGCACCACCGCTTACACCGACACGGAAGGTGATCATTTGCGGTACGGCAAATCCAACGCTATTGGCACGACTCTCGAAACCGGGACCGTCCGGAGTGCAGCCGCCGACTGGTCCAGGTGGCCTGCCGGCACCAAATTCCTGATCCTCTCCACCGGTCAGGTTTACGAGGTGGACGATTATGGCTGGGCTCTGTCAGGCCGGAACACCATTGACCTTTACTGTCCGACCAGAGGCGAAATGAACGATTGGGGAGTTCGCCGCGTCACCATTCAGATTCTGGAATGGGGCGATCCATGGAAAAGCTACCATGTCCTGAAGCCGCGTAGCGACTACGCGCATGTCCGCAGGATGCTGCAGGAAATCCGGAGTTTTTATTGAAGCTGCAAGCGGATAGTAGAAGAGCAACTCCAGTTCTCCGCTCTGATTCCCCACTCGGTGGCCTCTGTGACCTCTGTGCGCTGCTTTCTCCCGACCCTCGCCAACCCCGCACGCAAAGGTCCAGCCGAGCACGCACTTCTCGCACTGGAAGCCACCGTGTCACCCAAATCCGGATTGCGTGGATCTGAAATCAATCCCCGGGAACTCCGACCGCGTTCCACATAAATGCCAGAATTTCGGATTGTTCCTCGATCATTTTACTGACCGGCTTGCCTGACCCATGTCCGGCCTTCGTTTCAATTCGAATCAGGATCGGATTCGCGCATCCCTGGGCGGCCTGCAATGTTGCGGCGAACTTGAACGAATGCCCAGGCACAACTCTGTCATCATGATCCCCCGTGGTCACCAAAGTGGGAGGGTAGCAGGTTCCCTCTTTGACATTTTGGAGCGGCGAATACTTGATCAGATACTGAAACCCGTCCGGAGTGTCAGAACTCCCATAGTCGGATTCCCACGCCCATCCGATGGTAAATTTGTGGAACCTCAGCATATCAAGAACACCAACTTCCACCACCACCGCTCCAAACAGATCGGGACGCTGCGTGAGCGCCGCAGCCACCAGCAAGCCGCCGTTTGAGCCTCCGACGATCGCGATCCTTCTGGCATTCGTGTATTTCGCATCAATCAGCGCCTGCGCGGCAGCGATGAAATCATCAAACACATTTTGCTTGTGTTGCTTGATCCCAGCTTCATGCCATTGCCGGCCATACTCTCCGCCGCCTCGCAGATTAGGGAGAGCAAAGACTCCGCCTCTTTCCAGCCAGCTCGCGTACGATGCCGCAAATAAAGGTGTCATCGAGATGTTGAATCCGCCGTAACCGGTCAGGTAGACTGGGTTATTACTGTCTAATTTAAGCCCTTTTTTGCCGACGACGAACATCGGCACTTTGGTACCGTCTTTTGAGGCAAAGAAGATCTGCTTTGTCTCGTATCGATCCGGGTTAAAATCCACGTTCGGCTTTTGGAATACGCTATTTTGGCCAGTGCTCACGTCGGCGCGATAGATCGTCATCGGATAAAGAAATGACGTGAACGAATAAAACAGTTCGGGACGATCAGGATTCCCGGACAGCATCCCTACCGTTCCAGGTTCCGGCAGGCCAATTTCGTTTTCCCGCTTTCCATCCAGATCGAAGACGAAAAGCTGATTTTTGGCGTCCACGAGATATTTGACGACTAGCATGCCGCCGACCAGCGCGGCATCTTGCAACAGGTCCTTCGACTCTGGAACGATTTCTTTCCATTGATCCCGGCCGGGATTCGTCAGATCAATCTCGACAATTTTATACCTCGCAGCGTTGAGGTCCGTCACGACATACAGCCGGTTCCCAACCAGCCCCACCACTTTGAACTCCGCTTCGAACTTATCGACGAGCGGTTGAAAAGGAGCGTCGATCTTCGGCGCCATCGGGTCGCCGAGATTCTTGAAGTATAACAAATCCCGTTCCTCCGTCCCCTTATTGACCAGCATCAGGAGGAATCGGCCGTCGTGCGAGACTTCGCCCGCAAACCCCAGATCGGGATCATCCGGCCGTTCGTAGATCACGCGATCCTTCTGCTCCGGATCTCCCAGCAGGTGATAACAGAGCTTCTGATAAGCGAGCTTGGCGAAAGTCCGATTTCCAGAAGACTGCGGTTCAGGAAACCTCGAATAAAAAAATCCTTTACTGTCCTTGGTCCAGCTCGGATCAGAGAATTTGATCCATTGGACAAGGTCCGGAAGATCCTCGCCCGTGTGGATGTCACGAACCCGGATATCGTTCCAGTCCGACCCGCTGGCAGCGACCCCGTAAGACAGGTAGCGGCCGTCGTCGCTCAGGACCGCACTCGTCACCGCGACTGTGCCGTCGCTCGAGAGTTGATTGGGATCCAGCAACACGCTTGGCTCGTCGCCCAGATCCTTCAGCGTATAAATCACACTCTGATTCTGCAGCCCATCGTTCCTTCGGTACAAATAGCGATGACCCTTCCAGGTCGGCACGGTGTATCGTGGATAATTCAAAAGCTTCGTCAACCTCTCCCGGAACCAGGCGCGGTCTGGTAACTTCTCCATATAAGCCGAGGTCAGGACGTTCTCTGCTTTCACCCAGGCCGCCGTCTCCGGTGAATCCGTATCTTCCAGCCAGCGATACGGATCCGGCACTTTCGTCCCGGAATAATCGTCGACCACGTCACCTTTCTTGGCCTTCGGATAGTCGAGCTGCTGCGAGAAAGTCACTGTCACGATCGATCCCAGTAGCAGTAGGGCGCGCAACATGCCGCCAACGAAAGCACGGAACTTCCGTAAGTGCAATGCGTTGGAACAGACCTACTGGCAGGTTCCTTGCGCAACACCTTTACAACCGGTACTCCGCACTCCATATTCCCCACCCTTATGTGGCTGAGTATTATCATTCCGATTTTGCTTTCGATCCTGGTGATCGTCTGCATCTTGCTGACACTTGTCGTGCTGATGCAGCGGCCGAAAAACGAAGGGCTGGGAGCGGCCTTCGGCAGCGGCATGACGGAAAACATTTTTGGCGCCCAGACCGCGACCGTCCTGACCAAGGCAACAGTTTATCTCGGTTGCATTTTCTTTGGCGTTACCCTTCTCCTGACCGTACTCACGGCGAGGCAAAGCGCGGAGCGCCGGGTCGGCGTCCTCGAGAACGAAGTACGCAAAGCAGCCGTTCCGCCCACCGCGAAAACCGCAGTCGCTCCGACCGCTTCAGTTTCGCCCCAGGCGTCCGCCAGCGTTGCCCCTTCTGCCATTCCCGCGGCATCCGTCACTCCGGCACCATCTGTAAATGCAGCAGCATCCGCCACTCCTGTGGCTTCCGTTAGCCCGCAGACTTCGACCTCGCCGTCTCCGGCAGCTTCCCCTGCCCCCTCTCCGACCGCCGCCGCGAACGAATCTTCACCCGCCCCTTCCGCCAGTGTAGGGCAGGCGTCTCCGCCACCGTCCGCTTCGCCGCAACAATAGACGGTTCGGGGTAAGATGCAAAGAGCGCTCGCTCTTCTACTCCTCTTTCTCGTAGCCGGCTGTGGTTCGGACGGTAAGCGTGCGGACCTTGTCATTCTCAATGGTGCCGAGCCGGAGTCCATCGATCCTGCAGTGGTGACCGGGCAACTCGAGGGGCGTATTTGCTATGCCATCTTCGAAGGACTCCTCCACTTCGATCGCTTCGGAAAACCTCAGCCGGGCATAGCCGAGAGCTGGGATCTCTCGAGCGACGGCAAAACCTATACCTTTCACCTCCGCGCGAATGCCAAATGGAGCAATGGCGATCCGGTCACGGCAAATGATTTCGTCCAATCCTGGAGACGGGTTCTACTGCCGGAAACCGCCTCGGAATATGCCTACCTTCTTTACCACATCAAAAATGCGCAACCGTTCAACGAGGGAACGCTCAAAGAGTTCGGCCAGGTCGGAATTAAGGCGATCGATGATCGAACATTTCGCGTCGAGCTGGAAGCGCCGGTCCCTTATTTTCTCGACCTTTGTGCCTTCGCAACCCTTCTTCCGGTGCACCTCGCCACTGTAGAAAAGTACGGGGACGATTGGATCAAGCCGGACAAACTGGTGAACAACGGCCCATTTCTGTTAAAAGAGTGGCGGCTGAATTACCGGATCAGGTTAGAAAAAAACCCGCTTTATTGGGACGCCTCCCATGTGGCTCTGAATACGATCGATGCGTTGCCGATTGACAACTCCATCACGGCTTACAATTTTTATGCCTCGAAAGGTGGCGGATCTCATTCTCGACAAGGGCCTCACGCCGCCCTCCCTTATCCCGGAATTGAAAACGCGTCCTGATTTTCATGCCGCCCCTTTTCTCGGAACCTATTTCATTCGATTCAACGCCGCCAGAAAACCGTTTGCCGACGTGCGCGTTCGCCAAGCCTTCGCAATGGCCATTGATCGCGATCGCATCGTCGAGAAAATTACTCAGGCTGGCGAACCTCCCGCTTACGCCTTTACGCCACCGGGAACAGCTGGCGGATACCAACCGCCGAAAATGTTTGGTCGAAATATCGAAAAGGCCCGTCAGCTATTGACAGAAGCAGGGTACCCGGGCGGCAAAGGATTCCCCACGGTCACTTATCTTTACGACAGCAAGAAGTTGAACGAAGACATTGCGGTCGAAATCCAGAACATGCTGACCGAAGCGCTGGGCGTTCATATTGAACTCCAAAAACAAGAATGGAAGGTGTACCTCAATTCAATGAGTCGCCTCGACTACGACTTCGCCAGGTCGAGTTGGGTCGGTGACTACGATGATCCCAATACTTTCCTTGATTGTTTCGTGTCGGGCGGCGGCAATAATCGAACCGGTTGGAGCAGCAAAGAGTATGACAATCTGGTGGCCGCGGCCGCCTTGGAACCAGATAACAGCAAACGTTTACAAATCTTTCAGCGAGCAGAAGATCTACTTCTCAATCATGGAACGCCCATTTGTCCGCTTTACTACT
Source organism: uncultured Verrucomicrobiae bacterium (assembly GCA_963793135.1). Classification (GTDB taxonomy): domain Bacteria; phylum Verrucomicrobiota; class Verrucomicrobiia; order Chthoniobacterales; family JAFAMB01; genus JAFAMB01. The sequence continues at coordinate 41,796 of CAWBYX010000007.1, read as the reverse complement.
ACGTCGGCATTCAGATCTACGATGGTCAGAGATTCGGGGGCATCGAACCCAACTTGCTGGACGAACATCCCTTTCGGGAAATGTACCGAAAGCCACTGAAACAATATTGAAAGCGAGCCCCATACGCCGACACGCCCTACGCCGACACGCACTTCTCCATCCGATTGAACTGTTTAGCTTTACCTATTTGCAATTTTTCACGATGAAGTAAAATAGACGCGCCTAATTGACTGCCCGTATGAGAATCTATTACGTCCGAGCCCTATTTGCCGGAACAGCGATCGCCTTCGCTCTTCTTACCGGCTGTGAAACGCTGTCCACTTCTTTCTCCAGGAAGTACGAAGTAAACGCCTACAAACCGCACAATCCGGATGCCGTTCGTGTCAAGGTGTCACTGCAAAACCGGATGGTTTACGTGATGGAAGGGAACACACCTTTACTTGTCACACCGACCACCATCGGAAAAGCCGGAGCCACCACACCGACTGGGTCCTATCACGTGAGCGACAAGATTCGCCGGAAGCGGTCAATGACATATGGCTTTTGGGCGAGGGGCAATGACGTTCGCCCAGGGACCAGCGACCATTCTCCAGGTGGCGGTTATCACTACGTTGGCTATCCCATGGCGTATTGGGTGGAGTTTAAACCGGCTTACGGTTTCCACCAAGGCGCCGTCTGGCCAATCCCCCATTCCCACGGATGTCTCCGCTTACATCCCAACGCGGCCCCAAAGTTTTTCGCGCTCGTTCGCGTAGGCACACCGGTCTATATCGCTCAAACGCAACCCGAAGATGAGACGATCGGCAAAACCGCACCGCGTCCTTCGGACTATTCGGATCCAGACCCGCCGGCGACCTACATGGTTTCCGACGCGGTGTTCGCCCCACCTCAAGGCCCGCTGCTCCTGGATCGATAATAATCACTACACGACCGAAGATTCGGCTATTCTGTCACATGTCTGCAGAGTCCATCTCTACGCCTGCTCCCATCAAACCGAAAAAGATCAATCTCCGAACACCTGATGTCATGGCCAAGGTGCAGGAGCAGGTTGAGTCCCATTACCGCAGTGTCGTCGTCGAACGCATCCGCGCGAACGGAGGTGTTTTGGCCGTTCGCGATACGACGGTGCGGTTGGCAAAGCAGTTTGGCTTTTGTTACGGCGTAGAGCGGGCTATCGATCTCGCGTATGCGGCGCGGAAAGTTTTCGCCGAGAAGCGCGTTTTCATCCTGGGAGAGATCATTCACAATCCCCTGGTCAACGAGCAGATCGCAGCGATGGGGATCAAAAATCTTCTCGGTAACGGTCGGGAAGCCGAGATCGACGAACTGACCGCCGAGGATATCGTGATTGTCCCCGCTTTCGGTACCGACCTGCTCACCTTGAAAAAGATTCATGACCGCGGTTGCCAGATCGTCGACACCACCTGTGGCGATGTCATGAGCGTCTGGAAACGGGTTCGCCAGAATGCTGTCGAACAGGTGACTTCAATCATCCACGGGAAAGCGGAGCACGAAGAAACAAAGGCCACGGCCTCCCGGGCACTTGGACTTGGCCGCGGTCATTATCTGATCGTTTTAACTCTCAAGGATACCGATTACGTCTGTGACTACATCCGGAATGGTGGGAATAAGCAGGAGTTTTTAGAGCACTTCAAAGACGCCTACTCTCCCGGGTTTGATCCGGACTTTCATCTCGAAGCGGTCGGAGTTGCCAATCAGACCACCATGCTCCGCGGCGAGACCGAGGAGGTCCAAAGGCGGATTCGAGCTGCCATCCTCGACCGGGACGGCCCGGAAAAGGGTTCCAAAAGCTTCCGATTTTTCGATACCATCTGCGGCGCGACGCAGGAGCGCCAGGATGCGCTGAATGTCCTTTTGCAAGAAAGGATGGATCTGTTGTTGGTGGTCGGTGGATACAACAGCTCCAATACGTCCCATCTTGCAGAAATGGGAGAAGGCAAACTTCCAACCTATTTCGTTCGCAGCGCAAACAAGCTGGAGTCAGTCGACCGCATCACCCACTACAACCTCCATGAGAAGAGGGAAATAGTGACGGAAAACTGGCTCCCGATCGGTCCGACGGTCGTCGGCATCACCGCCGGCGCTTCGTGTCCAAACAACCTGATCGAAGACACAATTCTCCGTGTCTACGAATTGCGAGGGATCCCCTCGAACGAGGTTCTGGCGGCTTAAAAAGCGGGGCAGCCCGCTACTACTTCTTCGCCTCTTAATCGTGCTCGTGCTCGTGCTCGATGTCTTCGAGAGCCGATAAGGCGATCAGCTTTCCTGGCTATACCAACATCACCGTTCCCGCCGCTGCCTTCACAGGGGCGAGGCACGATCAGGACGAGAACGATATCGAAAGAGGGATCGGTCCGGCTCAACCCTTCGAGACAGAGTTAGCCCTTTTGACCTTTGACCTGTCCCCGGGGAACTGGGAGGGACGGCGATTCACGATCGCCCGCATCTCGAATGGGGACAGGTCAGATGACGATACGACAGCCTGCTGCAACGGTTGACCACTCGAATGGGGACAGGTCAGATGACGTCGGCACCCTGCTGCAACTTGACCTGTCCCCAACACCTGTCGACCGCTGCGTGCCTAACGATGCTCGAGGACCGATGATCAATTGAATTCGTCCATTTGGGGACAGGTCAAATGGGATCGGGGGACAGGTCAAATATTGACCGTCCAAAGGTCGAGTGACGCGCACAATCGAAAATCGAAAGGACCAAGGCCAGGCGAACCGCCCATGTTGCTGCAGGCAAGTGCAGAAGGCTACCGAAGTCATCTGACCCGAGACCTGTTACCTCGGGCCTGAATCATTGATGATCACGATGACGCCGTCTTCGATGAGCCAGAGTCACCCGGTCTCATTTTGACCTGTCCCTGCTGAAATGAGCGACGCTCATCTATTATCTTTAGACCTGCTGCGGGGAACTTGGACGGAGGACTGTCACCGATTCTCCGGCATCTCGAATGGACCGACAGGATCCGATGACTCCAGCCTGTCCAATGACACTTCAATCCATTCGTCCGATTTGGGAACAGGTCAAATTCGGGACATCCGTTGGGGACAGGTCAAATATTGGGCTGTCCAAAGTAGTGACCGGCATCAATCGAAAGGACCAAAGCCAACCCGAGTCTGACCTTTCCCCAATACCTCCGACTGCTGCAGCTTGACCTGTCTCAACTTCTCAACTTCTCAACTTCTCAACTGACACCTGTCCCCAACCGATTCGAAGGCGATGGACCCGAGGACCAATGATCACTTCAATCCATTCGTCCATTTTGGGTAGGTCAAATTCGGGGTCATCCGTTGGAGGACAGGTCAAATATCGGGTCGTCCAAAGGCAGATGGGTGGGTCCACGGGTGCCACTTCCGAGGACGAGGACGAGGACGAGCAGACGAGCACGAGCACGAGCACGATGAGATGAGGATGAGTGATGAGATGAGGACGATACCGGAAGAGGGATCGTCCTGGCTCAACCTTCGGCAACAGAGTAAGTTGCTTTCGAATGAGCGCCCAGATTCTGATCGTCGACGGCCACAGCGTCATCTTTGCGTGGCCCGATCTGCGAGCGCTGCATGACTATAAAACGGCTTTGGCTCGTGACCGGTTGACCAGGATTCTAACGGAATATCAGGATCTAAGTGGGACGAATGTGGTCCTGGTGTTCGATGGCCGAGGACCGATGATCACTCAAGAAAACGATCCGGGCGGCATTCAAGTTTTCTATTCAAATACCGGACATACCGCGGATGACATCATCGAAAGGCTGGTCGCGAAGTACGGAAAAGTTTACTCAATCACAGTTGCCACTTCCGATCTTCTCGAACAGCAAACCGCGATTGCCTTCGGAGGGAACTGCATCAGCGCTGAAGGGCTTCGAAAGCTGGTGACGAATGCGCGCAGCACCTTCACTCGGGAATTGAAACGACGGAACGCTCTCTAATCGCCCGTGGCGATGTCGGATTCCGGAGGTCTCGGCTGGTACGTCCTGGCGTTCGATCAGTACTTCACCCGAAAATTAACCGGTTTTATAGACGTGAATCGTCGGATCCAATTCCTTAGCCAGAGCCTCGATGACCGGCATGGGCGATTCAAGCGCTACCAACACTCCCGCGTTTGCCAGGACAACCAGGTTGCTTTGTTTGGCAACCGACTCCAGACCGTGGCCCGATTCGAGAGGCGGATCAGCCGCGTTTTCCCCCCAGATCAACGTCACCGGTTGCGACAATTCGGCCAGCCTCTTTTCCAGATCGAGATCAAATCGTCCCGACATCCATTGAATAATTGCTCTCTCGGCTCCGAACTGTTGGGCGCAGTTGGTGAGTACCTCGACTGTTTCTTCAGTAATTTTTTCCGGGTCCACAAATGCGGATTTCTTTAACCAGGCGCGGATCTGAATTCTCGTGGAAAGATAGCGCCGGTAAAACCCTCGACTGAAAAGCGGAACTCTTGAGAACACGCTGTAACGCTTCGGCAAGCGGCGCCGTCCGAATGCCACTTGTCCGACCGGCATCATCAGAATCAATCGTTGGACCATTTCCGGGTGCTGAGCGGCCAAAATTGTGGCAAACCCGGCACCGAGGCCGCTGGCAACAATCGAAGCCCGTTCACCGCCGGATTTCGCTCGAATAAACTCCACCAGCGCGCGGACATGATCGGACGCCGAAAAGAGGACATCGGGTCGCTCAGATTCTCCAAATCCCAACAAGTCCACCGCCAACACCTGATGTGTTGCCGCAAAATGAGGATAGACCTTTGACCATTCGTAGGAAGACGCGCCCACGTAAATTCCATGCAGAAAAACCAAGGGAGCGCCTTGCCCCGATTCGTGATAGACCATCTGGCCGCGACTCGTATAAAGGATCCGGGTAGCAAAGATCGCAGGTGAGATCGCGTCCGGCAGCTTTGGCTTGGCACTCGGTCTTAACGCGTATCTCAACGTCAGAACGATAGCCCCCAAAAGCCCTGCACCGACGCTCACCCTCCAAAACCGACGCCCCCGAGCCAGCAGGTGTTTCCACATCCTCAAAACAGCATAAGCATTTACTGCAGGAGGACTTTGCCAGAACCTGGAGTAATTTGTCCAATCACCTTTCCTTTTGTTTGTGAAAGAACTTCGGATTGGTGCGATTTCGAGACCACCAGCACCATGCCGATCCCCATGTTGAATACTTGGTGCATCTCTTCGCGCGAAATGTCGCCACCCGCCTGGATAAGCTGAAAGATCGGCGGGACCTTCCATGAGGATGTATCGATCATAGCATCGCATGCTGCCGGAAGAATCCGAGGCAGATTGTCAACTAAGCCGCCTCCTGTGATATGGGCGGCTCCCTTGATCCGTCCCGGCGCAGTTGAGGCCATGACCGGCTGATAATTCCGGTGAACCCGGAGAAGCTCCTCGCCGAGCGGCTTCGCTAAACCGTCTACCTTTTGGAGAAGATCGAGTCGCATCTTATCCAATAGAACCTTCCGGGCGAGAGTGTACCCATTCGTGTGCAATCCGTTTGATGGCAAGCCGATCAGCACGTCCGACGGGACGATCCGGTTGCCATCCAATATCTCGCTCCTTTCCACTACGCCAACGATGCAACCGGCCAAATCGTATTCCCCGGATTGATAGAGGTCGGGGAGTTGTGCGGTCTCGCCGCCGATCAAGGCGCAACCGCCCTCTTTGCATGCTTTCGTGAATCCGGAAATCAGTTGCTTAAAAACTCCCGGATCAAGACGTTCAGCCCCGATATAGTCGAGAAAAAACAAGGGGCGCGCACCGGTAACGGCGATATCGTCGATGCAATGGTTAACAAGATCCTGGGCAACTGTCGCATGCCGGCCAAGAGCGATCGCGATTTTTAGCTTCGTTCCCACCCCATCCATGCTCGACACCAGCACCGGCTCTTTCATTCCCTTTGAAATCCGCCCTGAAAAGCCCTCCAAATCCACCGATGCGTCCGAGGACTTCCGGACCAAAGGTGACACTCACTTTTTCCTGTAACCCTTTCTTGACGCGGTTGCCCAGATCGATGTCGACACCAGCCGCGGCATACGCCTTCCGCTTCACGACTTTGCTCATTTCAAGCCGGCATTTCAGCCAAAAGCTCAGGATGCGCGGCGGGTTCACTGAGCGAACGAGATCGGGCACTGCGACGTTCAATGATGAATTTGTCTAATTCTCGATCGATGGGAACTGGATATTCACCATTAAAGCAGGCCAGACAGTATTCATTCTTTGGCAAACCGGTCGCTCGGATCATCCCGTCAATATCCAAATATCCGATCGAATCCACTCCCAGATATTCGGCCATCTCTTCAGGTTTGAACTGGTTAGCCAACAGGTTTTTCGGGTCAGGGAAATCAATGCCGTAATAGCATGCGTATTTGTGGGGCGGGCAACTGATCCGCAAATGAACCTCCTGAGCACCGGCTTCGCGCAGGTTGACGACGCGCGCTCTCGCCGTGGTACCACGAACCACAGAGTCGTCCACCACCACCACTCGCTTACCCTTCACCAATTCTTTAATCAGGTTCAGCTTCACTCGGACATTGAAATCGCGAATGAGCTGGGTCGGCTGAAGAAAGGTGCGGCCGATATAGTGATTTCGCACAAACGCGTGTTCGTACGGGATATTCAACTGCTGGCTGTAACCGAGCGCCGCATAATTTCCGGAGTCAGGAACGGGCACCACGATATCTGCATCCACCGGATGCAGCTTCGCGAGCTCAACTCCCATCGCCACTCGCGCCTTACTTACATTCCGGTCGTTGATCAGACTGTCCGGGCGGGCAAAGTAGACATACTCGAAGATGCAAAAGGCTTTTCGCTCTTCCTTAAACGGCCACTCTGACCGGATTCCGTCATCATTGATAATGACGACCTCTCCAGGCTCAATTTCTCGAATGTAATCTGCGTGAACGAGATCCAGAGCGCAGGTTTCGGAGGCCAGGATAAACGCGTCATCCAATTTGCCCAGTACCAGCGGCCGAAACCCGAACGGATCCCGCACGCCGATGATTTCTTGTTCCCCCATCAACACGAACGAAAACGCACCTTCGATCATCCTCAAGGCACTCAGCACGTTCTTTCGCCCGGTGGGCCGGGCGAGAAGATGGAGAATGATCTCGCTATCCACGGTTGTCTGGAAAATCGAGCCATTCGATTCCAGTTCCTCGCGCAGCACGGCGGCGTTCACCAGGTTCCCGTTGTGCGCGATCGCCAACTGGCCCCGGGCGCAATCAACCACCAAAGGCTGCGCATTTTTCAGTGTGCTTGACCCACTTGTCGAATACCGGACGTGACCGATCGCCCTGGTCCCGATCCGCAACTGCTGCAAATCCTTTTCCTGGAAAACCTGGGCGACCAGACCCATGCCCCGGTGAATATTAAATGGCTGATTTGACCCTGCGGCGGATACGATCCCAGCGCTCTCCTGGCCTCGATGCTGGAGCGCAAATAACCCGTAATAGGTCAATAAAGCGGCATCCGGATGACCATAGACGCCGAAAACACCGCACTCGTGTTGAGGCTTATCGGAAGTATTCACGTTTCATTGAGAACTCATGGCGCGCTCGATTGAACCGTACCACGCTTGATAAAGTTCGGCTACGTCCCACCGCAGCGTTTCTTCCCGCGTGCGAAGACCAGGTCGGAGCCGCCGACCTCACCGACCCGACTAAATGGTATTTCAGCTGCCGTACACGCCGCTTCCGTCGCGCCACAATCTTCCCGCCCGACAGAGATAATCACCCTTGATTGAGATTCATTGAAAAGGATCTGGTCCAAACGCTCCCGCCAATGACCTAACTCCACCGAAGCACCAATTCTTCGCTCGCCGGAAATACAGCATTCCGCCAGTGCAACTCCAAAACCGCCTTCTGAACAATCATGGGCACTTTTGACCAATCCCTGACGAATCAATGCCTGGACGAACGGCCTGCATCCCCAATTCCAGGTCGTAGCTCAATCGCGGCGGCAAAAACGCCTTTTGGCCGTGAATGATCTTCAGATATTGGCTCGCACCCAGTTCATGCCCAACAGGACCGATCAGGTAAATGACGTCCAATGCATCCCGGAAATGCTGCCGGGTTATCCACCGTTCCTGACCGACCACACCAATCATTCCGACCGTAGGAGTAGGGTCGATCGCGCCTCTCGGATTCTGGTTGTATAAGCTGACGTTGCCTCCGGTAACGGGCGTACCAAACCTGCTGCAGGCTTCGGCCAAACCTTCGACTGCTTCACGAAGCTGCCAAAATATCTCCGGGTGATAGGGGTTCCCGAAATTCAGGTTATCCGTGACCGCCAACGGCGTCGCACCCGAGCAAACCAGATTCCTGGCAGCTTCGGCGACCGCAATTCGAGCCCCTTCGCGTGGATCCAGTTTGCAGTAGAGACTGTTGCAGTCCGCGGTGGCGGCAAGATATTTGTCCGCTTCCCGAACATAGAAGACGGCCGCGTCGGACCCAGGCCGCACAACCGTTCCGGCCCTAACGGTGTGATCATATTGCCGGTAAACCCAATTCTTGGAGGCGATCGTCGGATGGGCCAGCAACCGGACCAGGCTCTCCTGAGGATCGGCCATCGGAATGTCTTCGAGGCGCAGTTCAGGCTGGGGCAGATCTGCCATTACCTCTCGCGCGTAAACCGGGGCGTCATTGGCGAGTTTGTCTGCGGGAATTTCCACCTCAGTGAGGCCATGATTCAGCACCCGCATCATACCGTCGTCCGTCACTTCGCCCACGCAGGCGTACGGCAAATCCCATTTATCAAAGATCTCCTTCACCGTCGCCTCCCGGCCACGCTCCACGATGATCAGCATTCGTTCCTGCGATTCGCTAAGGAGAATCTCATAGGGCGTCATTCCTGATTCTCTTTGAGGAACCCGAGCCAAATCGATCTGAACCCCTGTGCCGCCGCGACTCGCCGTCTCGCAGGTCGAGCAGGTCAAGCCCGCCGCCCCCATGTCCTGAATGCCGGCCACGCAGCCGCTCGCCAGAAGTTCAAGACACGCTTCCAGCAGGAGCTTGCCCTTGAATGGGTCGCCTACCTGGACGGCTGGTCGATCCTGCTTCGATTCCTCCGTCAAATCGCGCGAGGCGAAAGCCGCTCCCGCCAAGCCATCTCGCCCGGTTTCCGAGCCTACGTAGAAGACTGGATTCCCAACCCCTTTTGCCGCGCCCCGGGCAATCTGTTCATGCTGGAGAATTCCCAGGCACAAGACGTTCACCAGCGGATTCCCTTCGTACGACTCGTCAAAATAGACCTCACCCCCGATCGTCGGAATCCCAACACAATTTCCGTAATGTGAAATGCCGGCCACCACCTCCGAAAAGAGACGCCGATTATTTTTGGCCGCGGGAGTGTTGCCCTCAATCGAACCGAACCGGAGAGAGTCCAAAAGAAATACAGGACGCGCGCCCATCGTGAAAATGTCCCGGATAATCCCGCCCACTCCAGTTGCCGCACCCTGGAAAGGCTCAATCGCACTGGGATGATTGTGACTTTCCATCTTGAAAGCAACAGCCCAGCCGTCTCCAATATCGATCACCCCGGCGTTCTCTTCTCCAGCCTTGACCAGGACTTTCGGTCCGGTGGTGGGAAATTTTTTGAGTTCGAGGCGCGTGTTCTTGTAGGAGCAATGTTCGCTCCACATCACCGAGAAAACTCCCAACTCAGTGAAATTCGGCTCCCGGCCCAGGATCAATTTGATTCGGCTGTACTCTTCCTCTGTTATGCCGTGGCCACGGACTAACTCTGGAGTCAACTCAGTGCGCATTTATCGGGAGACAACAGGTTCCAAGGCTTCGACCAGCGAACCAAAGAGTAATTTCCCGTCTTCGCTCCCAAGCTTATGATCCCAGGCGCGGTCCGGATGCGGCATCATCCCAACAACGTTACGGGCTTCATTGCAAATGCCTGCGATGTTGTGCAGCGATCCGTTGGGATTCGACTCCGGCGTGACTTTTCCATACTCGTCGACATAACGGAAGACCACCTGGTTATTCGATTCGAGCTTTTCCAGGGTTGATTGGTCGGCAAAGTAAGAACCCTCCCCGTGGGCAACAGGCATTCGCAAAATCCTTCGTCCCTCCAGGTTCGCAGTAAACACCGTTTCGCAGGTTTCAACTCTTAGCCAGACCGGTTGACAAACGAAATGCAGCGATTGATTCCGGATCAACGCTCCCGGCAGCAACCCGGCTTCGCATAAGATCTGGAACCCGTTGCAGATACCGATCACCGGCATTCCTTCGTTCGCAGCCCGGATGACGGCTCTCATAATCGGTGCAAACCGGGCAATGGCTCCACATCGGAGATAGTCGCCGTAGGAAAATCCACCCGGTAAGACGACCGCGTCAAAGCCTGAGACGGAGGTTTGTTTGTGCCAGAGGTAGGCAGCCTGGGTATGAAGCCCATCCGTCAATGCCCGCAAACAGTCCTGGTCGCAATTTGAGCCGGGAAACTGAACGACGGCGATCTTCATACCTGCTCTGCCCGTCAGGAGAAACGGATCGTGTAGTCTTCGATCACCGGATTAGAGAGAAGATCTCGGCACACTTCCTCCAGTTTCGATCCGTCGGGAGCCGTCTTGAATTCCAGTTCCATGAACTTGCCGACGCGCACCGAATCAACCGTATCGAGGCCAACGTCCTTCAAGGCATTCTTCACCGCAACCCCTTGAGGATCCAAAACGCTCTGCTTTGGCATCACGACGACGTGCACCTTCATGAGAGCCATCACCATCGAGGGACAATCTCGCTTCGACAAGCTAAAATTTGTTGTCTCTCCGGTTGAGTTCCAAGAGGCCAGACTGGACACGGCAGGTCCAATCGGTAAACTGCCAGCATATGCCCCTATTGCGGAAATGGCTCGGATTGAGCGTAATCGCATTGGTGTCAGCCTTCTCAGCGTCGGCTGATCAACAATCCGCAGATAATACTGCGGTCGCGGATGCTCCGCTCTCCGCCGACGAATTGAAGAGTGCTACCTCAGTGGATGCCCTGACGGTTCCCACCCCCGGCGAATTTTTTAAAGCAATCGAAAAAGAAGGGAAACCTAATTGGACCTCCCAATATCGGCCGCCCGTTTCGATCAAATCGACCGATCGTGCCAAGATGGCCCTCAACCTTGGGACGTTGATTGCCGACGGTTATATCGCTGTGGAAGCACACGACGGCCAGCAGGTCAAAAACGTCGGGAAGGATGTTCTCGCGCTCGCGAAAAAACTCAGCGTTTCCCAGAGTGTCCTTGCCCGGAGCGCCAGCATCACTCAGTTTGCTGAAAACGATGCGTGGGATCAATTGAACGAAGAATTGGAAGCGACTCAGAACGAGGTTAAAAAAGCGCTGCAGGAGAACCGCGACACGGACCTTATCACGCTGGTCAGCATCGGAGGTTGGATCCGCGGAACGGAAGTGGTAACCGGTCTGGTGCTCCAGAATTATAATGCGGACGATGCCAAACTATTGCGCCAACCTGCGCTGGTCAGCTTTCTCAAAGACAAACTAGTCAATCTACCCGGCAAAATTCAAAAAGATCCGCTCGTCCAGAATGTCAGCAAGGATCTCGATGACATTCAAAAGATGGTCTCTTTCCCGGCCGACCATGTTCCGACCGAAGGAGAGGTCAAGGACTTGAATCTTGCGGCTTCAAAACTCACCAAAGAAATCGGAGCTCCGGAATGAGCCGCTATCTTCTCACCATCATCGCCGCTTGCCTCGTCGCAACAGGTCAGGTCCGTGCCGAAACGGACGATCAAGTCACCGCTCGCAGCGATGTGCTCGACCTGGCCGGAGCCTTTCAAAACGACGGCTTCAAGATTCGCGATGGCAATTTCCTCGGGCAGATCTCGAAGGAACATTCCCAAATCCTCGCTGTCAATCTCTACAGCGGTAATGCATATTGGTTCACCGCCTCGACTGGGCAGAAGCTTGATAAACTGAAAGTATCCTTGTTTGACGATTCAGGAAAACCGGTCAGCTATATGCCGTACCAATCAGGACCCCGGGCTGCCGCAGGTTTTAGCCCCGACGCTAGTGGATTATACTACGTGAAGGTGGCGTTAGAAGAAGGCCAACCCGCCACGTTTTGCTTGATTTACACCTATAAATGAAATCTTCTGGCCAACTTCATGCCAACAGATGCGCCCAGGGTTAAGGAAAAGACTTCAGGACCGACGGTTAAACAGTTCTCCGTCTTCCTCCACAATAAGGTCGGAGCATTACTCGAAATAGTGAAGCTCCTCAACGCAAACGATGTCCATGTCCTGGCCTTGAATTCCCAGGATTCGACCGACTCAGCCATCGTTCGAATCATCGCCAGCGATCCCGAAGCCGTCGAAAGCTTGTTCGATCTCCACGAGATTGCCTACAGCATCTCCGAGATTATGGTCGTCGAGATGAATGAAGTCGCCACCGATCTGAAGCGAATGCTGCAGAGCTTGCTCATGGCGGAGGTCAATATCCAAGTTTGTTATCCGATCCTCATCCGGCCCCATGGTCGATCGGCTATGGCACTCCACCTCGATGATCAGGAATGCGGGTGGTCGGTCCTGGCTGGCGAGGGGTTCAGAATCCTTAGCCAAACCGATCTTTCGCGGTAAACCGCCCGAGAAAGCACCTCTGATCGTGCATAGTGCTTGAATTTTAGCCCCTCTTCATCTCCGCTTGAATATCCCGCGCCGTGATGCGTCGGTATTTGTTGGCATGAACAGATATCTCATAGTTCTCATAGCCATGATCAGCTTGGCTGGCAGTGCATGTGAACAGCAGCCCGCTGCGCCCTCTGCCCAGCCTGCCAATACTCCTTCCCCTGCTCCCACCGCGTCCCCTGAAGCGACCGTATCCCCTCTAACCGCGCCGACCTCAACTCCTGAACCCCAACCCTCTTTGGCGGCCACCCCCGTCCCAACCGTGTCTCCTTTGATTACGCCGGCTCCTACTCCAGAGGCCCAGGCTACCCCAACGTCGGCCTCTGAAACGCCGCCGTCCCCGGCACCCTCTCCCTCCACGACACCGGACAGTGCTTCGCCCTCCCCAACCTCTTCTCCGCAGGCCGGCGGTCCAGAAGATCGCCCGACCTTAAGCAGCCAGCCGGCAAACGAATATTTGCGGAGTTACGACGCTTATATCAACGACTTTAAATCTGCCTATCAGGCGATGAAGGACGGTGACGTGCCCAGGTACCAGTCCGTGATTCGACGTGCCCTGGAACTGAAAGCGAAAAGTGCGCAGCTTGGCGGCGAACTCAATGCCGAAGAGGAGCAACGGTTCGCCGACTATCTGAACAAAAAAGCCAACGAACTATCTCAGTTTGCTAGCCAGAACCGCTAACAGAATCGTTTGCCTCATCCCAGTGAGTTAGTAGGAAAAAACGTTTTTAAGCATAAGCCTTGCCCCGGAGGGGCTACAGGACTCAGCCCAGGGTTTCAACCCCTGGGAACCCCATAAGCGCTAAGATAAGATAATTCTGAGGCGCTTCGATGGGAGAATGGCTTTTGTCCCGGAGGGACAGGCTGATAGTAGCCAGGCACGAAGTGCCTGGGTGCCTGCGTTTGGACATTTACAGAAAGTCAGGTCGGGCAGTCTTTGCCCCGAAGGCGTGATTTATTTTGCCCTGGCTTCGCGGCAAGATCCCGCTCATTTTTAGGTTCTCTTCTCTTCCCTAGCTGAAGCTTGTTTGAAATGTCCCGGAGGGACGATGCGATCGTAGCCTGGCACGAAGTGCCTGGGAGGCCGCCACCCCAAAAGATCCGTCCCGTAGGGTACGGTGTGATTCTTGCAGGTGTACGGGTGTACGCACGAATCGATCGAGAACGTCTTTGGCCTTACATGAGAGGCTTCGCTAAGCAGAATGGAACGATCCCTCAATGCCTTGGCAGCGTTTCAGACCATCTCCATCTCTGTATCTCGCAGCTTCAGGAAACGGTCCATCCCATTGAGCAGCAGCTCGAACCGCTCGAACAACATCGGACACGGACCTTTCAAGATTTCAAGGAAGAGTACTTAGCCTCCTAAAGAAGCAAGGTGCACATTTCGACGAGAAATAACTCTGAGATTAGCTGCGCCCGATCATACCGTACCCTACGGGACGGTTCTTTCGAGGACACTTTCCCAGGCACTTCGTGCCAGGCTACGATCGGTGTGTCCCTACGGGACGGGCTTGCAGACGCTTCGCAACGACATCCAGCCAGGGAGCGCGCGAGCAATTTCGTAACACCCTTCGTCGGGCCAAAAAACATTCCAAACTGCCCTTAACTTAGTTAGCGCCATTCAACCCTGGGCTGAGTCCTGTAGCCACCTTCGGGGCATAAATCAACGCGAAGTGATCAGCAAACGTCCAAACTGCAGGCCCAGGGTTTCAACCCTGGGAACCGCCACCCAGAGCGACGCGCCCTGAAGGGGCGGCAGATCGAACGTACTAACAACGCGACCGTGAGTACAATTGTACACGTCTCAAATGCCCACGCTATTTTGCGCAACGATAGGTGCGAGATTCATCTGTTAGTCTCTCGCCACTGCATACTCGCTGCCTATGAGACGATTCACTAGATCTGCACGCCTATTTCGGCGAGGCGGTGCTCGAACTCGGCATGTTTAGTTAAATCATATTGAATCGTCTTCAGGCCCACCTCTGTAGCGGAACGGATATTCGCTGCCAAGTCATCGATGTAGGCGGTCTTCTCCGCTTGCAACCCAAATTGTTTGATTGCGATCTCAAAGATCCTCCGCTCCGGCTTCGCGCACTTTGCCCGAAACGAATAAACGCCATCCGCAAAGTGCTGCAATACGTCAAAATTTCGCATCAAATACGCCAGATGTAGATCTGAAGTATTGGAAAGCAGAAAGAGAGGGTATCGCTTCTTTAAGCTGAGAATTGTTCGCTCCATCGGCGGATTTGAACTAAAGATTCCGTTCCAGATCGTGATGAACTCCGCCTCGCCTCCTTTAAATCCAACCAAACGAGTGGCCAGCCGGGCAAACATCTCCCCATTCATTTCTCCGACGTCAAAGCGGATCGCCAGCTCCCTGAATTTCATTTCTGCCTCCGCTGTCAAGTTAGCGGAACCGGCCAGGAGCTGGTTTTTAAACGGTTGCCAATCGAAGGGCACCAGGACATTCCCAATATCGAAGATCAGCGCCTCGATCCTCATCATGTTAGCTTTATTCGATAAACCGGAAGCGATCCATTCTTTGCGGATTCGGCGCGCACGGTTCAGATACCCTGTGAATAGATGCTATCCGAGTGGAGGATAGATCGGACATTCTTTCCTTCAGACTCCGCCGGGAGTAAATGCTGCATTTTCTCCGGAGGCCCACTTTCCGCCGAAATCAATTCGAGGATGAATCGTGCTATTTGGAGCGACGCATCCGGCTTACTCAATCTTCCAATATTGGTGACCCAAGTCTTCAGCCGTTTTTCGCCTTGCACAAACGCGCTGTCGAGCGCTTCGAGTATCGCTTCGGGATTCGGAGCCAGGCAGCCGCAATCGTTATCAACGATTAAGCGAGCATTTCCCTCCTCCTGTCCGGGCACCACTTGGCTGATAATCACTGGGGTTCGCGCAGCTATCGCTTCCTGGATGGTGGCGCCTCCCGCCTTCGTGATGACTAAATGATGACTCATCAATAGCTCAGGCATCCGGTTTGACCAGCCGAGGATTTCCACTGGATGCGCGGGTGCTTTGATTTCGCTTTCAATCTCTTTACGAAGCGTTCGATCGCGTCCGACGGTGATCGTCAGTTGGATGTCGGCCCGTTTGCAGAGGCGCCGCACCAGCGCGGGAGCTTCTTTCTTACCAGAATTGATAAGGTAGAGGATTCGTCGCGGTCCAAAGCGACCGTTGGCATACCGATTGTCAGGCATCTCCGCGAACCGAAAAGTCACAGGAAACCCGAAATTTCGTATCTGCTCTTGGGGAACGTCTGCATTACGCAGGACCTTCGCCGTATCTTCGTTAGCGACCAGGAAATAATCACTGGCGCTCCGGTACCAGATCGAGTTCACCGTGATAGAATCAGTGACCACCGTAATCTGCGAGAAACTTCTGGGTTGTCCGTCCGCATAGATTGCGTCGATAACGTAATTGTAAATTGGGTAGGTTGACACCACCGCGTCCGGTTCCCGCTCTGCCAGAACGTCGATCATCGCCCGCTTCATCTTTGCCAGCATCACCATATTCGATTCCACGAATTGAGTCCCATCGATGACGTTGTAGATCTTTCCCCAGAAGCGGGGAGTTCGATTGATCGCCGTGATGTAGGCTTTTCGAACCCAATCGTTCAGCTTACCGTAACAGATATCGAAAAGATCCAGCACCTCCACCGTTGCTTGATCCAGCGAGATATGCTCAATAGCATCTCGAATATTGCGCGCCGCAGTGTTATGTCCCTCACCGAAGCCGGCCGTAAAGATCAGGATTCTTTTCATCAATCTGGAAAAAAGTTACGGACCGTTGCCTTTCCGCGGCTTAGTTTGTTTAGATATACCGATAACGCGTTGAGGTTAAACGATACACACCACCCCTGCCAGCGAATTTGGAAGACCGCTGCCGCGAGTGCCCTCTGCCCGAACAACATGTATTTTGCCGGAGGTCAGTAGGCCGTTTTTTAAGGAGTAACGATTGGAATTTGCTAATCTCCGTACAATCAGTTCTCGTGCGCGCAGGATGAAGATTCCTCTTCTCGCAGTGTTCATCTTGTTGGCACTCAGCTCTTATCATGGCGTGACGCAACAAACGGACGAAGAAAAGCGATTGCGGGAGCTTTTCTTGAAAAACCGCCAAAAGATGGAGATCGTCGCGAGCCCGACTCCCTCGGCAAAACCAACTCCAAGCGCCGCTCCTTCCCCGCTGAGGCAAGCCTCCCCGCAGCCAAGCCCCAGCGCGCATCCTTCCACCAGCAAAGCCGAAGAAGAATCCAGCCCGACGCCCTCCCCTCGACCCGAGACCGTCAGGGCCCAAACCGAATCAACGACTCCAGCCCAAAATCAGTCACCCACACCAATCGCCAAAAAGAAGAGGCACTGGTTCTTCTTTGGCAAACAAGACGATGATGACTCGATCGTTGTCCAAAAATCCGGCGCCGAAGCAGAGAAAGACCTCGTCCAGGCCCCCGGATCTGGAGGTGTGCACTGGCAGTACCTTACGCCACAAATCCGCAAGGCTATTGACGACGCGCGAGTCGCCCGCAACCGATGGAAATACATTATTGTGCATAACAGCGGGACTCGGCAGGGCAATGCCCGGATCTTTGATTATTACCACCGCTTTGTGCGCAGGATGCCGAACGGTCTGGCCTATCACTTTGTTATCGGCAACGGTACCTCTTCAGGGAACGGTCAGGTCGAGATCGGCAACCGTTGGGTCCGGCAGCTGAACGGCGGACACGTTCACAGCGATTATCTCAACTATATCTCCATCGGCATCTGCCTGGTCGGGGATTTCAATCGGGACCTGCCGACTAAAGCGGAATACGAAGCGCTCGATGAGTTAATCCGTTATCTGCGGCGCCGGGTCGGCAAAGTGGACGGAAAATATTCGATCGTACGAGGACACAAAGAAATAAATCCTCGCCCCACCGATTGCCCGGGAAACCGTTTCCCTCTCAACTGGCTCCACCGTTCCTTCCCCGACTAGCCTCTTCAATCGTGCTCGTCCTCGTTCTCGTTATCGTTCTCTATTCGCGGTAGGGTGAGGCTCCGCCCCGAACCGTGGCTTCCCGCGTTCTCCTGCCGCTGATGTGAACCCCACTGATCTCTCTCGGTCCCCAATCGTGCTCGTCCTCGTCCTCGATTTGTGGTAGTCGCCGGTCAAAAGCGGCGCGCTTACAGAAACGACGACCACGACCACGAAATCCACCACCCCAGCCACCCCGCGCTAAAAACGCTTGCGACGACGATTGTGGTCATCTTCCCGACGGGCTATTAGAGAAGCGATGCACATTGGAATCACCGGCGCCTCTGGCTTTCTCGGGCAGCAAATCGTTCAAGACGCTCTTTCCCGCGGCCATCGTGTCACTCCGTTTTCGAGACGGACCGGAGCTTCGGCTCCAGGCAGCGAAACAGCCCGGGTTTTCGGTCCGGAGATCGACCTGAGTGGGATCGAAGCCGTTGTTCATCTCGCAGGCGAGTCTATTCTCGGTCTCTGGACACAACAGAAACGTAGTAAGATCCTTCACAGCCGGATCGAGGGAACCCGTTGGATTGTCGATGCGATCGCGCGGACAAAAAACAAGCCTTCCGTACTCGTCGGCGCCTCCGGGGCAGGCATCTACGGAGACCGTGGTGAAGAAATCTTGACTGAGCGCAGCCCGGTCACTTCGGCCGGCTTCCTCGCTGAAGTCGCCACCGTTTGGGAGGCAGAAGGATCGAAAGCTGAAGCTGCAGGTGTCCGCTACGTTCCGGTCCGGATCGCCCTGGTCCTCGGAAAGACCGGCGGAGCCATACCGCTGATGAAAACCGCCTTTCAAATGGGGCTGGGAGGGAAACTTGGATCCGGTAAGCAATGGATGTCGTGGATCCATATCGCGGATATCTCCGCGCTCTTTATGCATGTGCTCGAGACTGAATCCATCCTTGGTCCGGTCAACGGCGCTTCTCCGAACCCAACACGAAACGAAGAGTTTACCAAGATCATGGGTGACCTTCTCAGGCGCCCAACATTCCTTGCAGCACCGGAATTTGCACTGCGGATGCTTCCGGCCAACCAAGCTTCCCTTATCCTTGACAGCCAACGGATCGTTCCGGAGAAAGCCCTGGAAAGCGGCTTTCGATTCCGTTTCCCTGACCTGCGAAGGGCGCTGGCAGATGTTCTAACCTAACTCGCGTCTCCTCCCGAAGCCCACGATCTACCGAAATCCGACTTAAGTTTGGCTTACCTGAACCGATTTACTCCGTTATAATGGAACGGTCGACGATGATGAAATATTCCAACCAACAACTCAAAGAAGTCCTGCTTGCCGCGACGCCTGATCAACTCGCCGAATTGCATGCCATCAGCGAAGTGTTCGATATCTCGATGGACGAAGTTTGCACAGAGGTCTTGAAACTAATTAACGCAAAATTCCCCATGCCGAATTTCGCTTTCTCGAACAGCTAGCCCTCCGCATTTCGGCGTATTCCAGCGGCGCCGATTGTCTCTGATCGCTCCTCGTTTTCGTCGCTGACGCATCTTTTCCGTCTTTCCCCCCTCGGCTCTTCGCTCTGCAACTCTCCAGACCCGGGCAAGTGACTGATCACCTCTCTCGCCGGGCATTCTCGCGCTCGAAATACAACCTCTCGCGCACGTCTGGACAATATATGTCGCAGATTTTTTGTTGTTCTATTGCCGGCATCGCTCCCACTTCTCTTTCCTCTAATTTTTAACCAGCAAAAAGGAACCGAACCAAATCCGCACTACAACCGAGCTGTACGTTCGAGGAAATATGTCAAAGAGTCGAATGCTCCACCACTCCACCACTCCACCACTCCACCACTCCATGCTCCGCTCCTGGCTCCCGGCTCCTGGCTCCTGGCTCCTGACTCCCGGCTCCTGAACCGAACATCAGGCAAATCCCTGATCCGTGCATCATCCCCCTTTCCGGGCCTTCAATTTGCCACCGCAGCAGGTACCATTCCCCCGGCTTTCCATGAACACTCCAGATAACTCGGTTCCTCTGTCAGCTCATCAGAATTCAGTCGTTGCCAAACCACGGCACAAACGGCGGCGCGCATCCCAATCGGACTCCTGGTCCGACGATAGTTCCCACTCAAGAGCTCTCTTGAGCGCGTTCACGGCCTTGAAGTCCGGAGATTTTGCCGTCCGACTTCCGCTGCATTGGGCGGGTGTCGATGGGAAAGTGGCTGATGCCTTTAATGAAATAGTCAGCGCCAACGAACGTGCGGCCCAGGAATTGGTGCAACTCCGGCAAACGGCAGGCGACACCAAAGTACTGCTCAATGCCCTCACGGCGCTAAAGTACGGTGATTTCTCTGTCCGTTTGCCACTGGATTGGGTCGGTATCGCTGGTAAAACGGCCGACACTTTCAACGAAGTTGTCACGCTGAACCAGCGTATGGCCGGAGAATTGGTTCGACTTCGGCAATCGGTCGGCCGCGAGGGGCGAATCAATCAACGCGCTTCACTGGGCGAGGTCGAAGGAGCCTGGAAAGAATCCGTCGAGCTGATTAACGACCTGATTGCCGACCTGGTTCAGCCAACCAGCGAGATGGCCAGGGTCATTGGCGCTGTCGCCCTTGGAGATCTCTCCCAAACGATGGCGATCGAAATTGAGGGTCGTTCTCTTCAGGGGGAGTTTCTCCGGACCGCCCGCACGGTGAACACCATGGTCAATCAGTTAAGCTCCTTTGCTTCCGAGGTTACGCGAGTCGCTCGGGAAGTGGGTACAGAGGGTAAGTTGGGCGGTCAAGCTGACGTCCGCGGTGTGGCGGGGACTTGGAAGGATCTCACCGACAATGTCAACCTGATGGCCAGCAACTTGACCAGCCAGGTCCGTAATATTGCCGGCGTCACGACGGCCGTGGCCAACGGCGATTTGGCCAAGAAGATTACCGTCGATGTTAAAGGCGAGTTTCTCGAACTCAAAGACACCATCAATACGATGGTCGATCAGCTGCGTTCGTTTGCCTCCGAAGTGACCAGAGTCGCGCGAGAGGTCGGTACCGAAGGAAAACTCGGTGGCCAGGCCAAGGTCGAAGGCGTGTCGGGAACATGGAAAGATCTCACGGACGGCGTTAATTCGATGGCTAGCAATCTCACCAGCCAGATGCGCAATATTGCCGCCGTCACCACCGCGGTCGCCAATGGGGACTTATCCAAAAAGATCACCGTCGATGTCCGAGGCGAAATCCTGGAACTCAAGAACACCATCAATACCATGGTGGACCAGCTCAATTCATTCGCCTCGGAAGTCACCCGGGTCGCGCGTGAGGTCGGTACCGAAGGAAAGCTGGGCGGTCAGGCCAACGTGCAAGGTGTCGCCGGCACCTGGAAAGATCTGACCGATAGCGTGAATTTCATGGCTGGCAACCTGACCGCTCAAGTGCGCAACATTGCGGAAGTCACCACCGCCGTGGCCAATGGCGATTTGGCGAAAAAAATCACGGTCGATGTGCGCGGCGAGATCCTGGAATTGAAAGACACCATCAACACGATGGTTGACCAGCTTGGTTCCTTTGCCTCCGAGGTGACTCGCGTCGCCCGTGAAGTGGGGACGGAAGGAAAACTAGGAGGCCAGGCCAAAGTGGAAGGAGTCTCCGGCACTTGGAAAGATCTCACCGACAACGTGAACTTGATGGCCGGTAATCTCACCGCGCAGGTCCGCAATATTGCCGCGGTCACCACGGCAGTCGCCAAGGGTGACCTATCAAAAAAGATCACGGTCGATGTGCGCGGCGAGATCCTGGAGCTGAAAGACACGATCAACACCATGGTCGACCAGCTGAGCTCTTTCGCTTCCGAAGTGACCCGAGTCGCGCGCGAGGTCGGTACAGAAGGCAAACTGGGCGGTCAAGCGGATGTCCGCGGGGTCGCCGGCACCTGGAAAGATCTGACCGACAGCGTGAATTCGATGGCCGGGAATTTGACTGCTCAAGTCCGAAACATTGCCGAAGTGACCACGGCGGTCGCTAAAGGAGATCTCTCGAAGAAAATTGCTGTCGATGTGAAAGGTGAGATTCTCGAGCTGAAGAACACGATCAACACCATGGTCGATCAGCTCAGCTCCTTTGCTTCGGAGGTGACACGCGTGGCGCGCGAGGTCGGCACCGAGGGCAAACTGGGCGGTCAGGCTCAAGTACGAGGGGTAGCCGGGACCTGGAAAGACTTGACCGATAACGTGAACTTTATGGCCAGCAATTTGACTGGTCAGGTGCGCAATATCGCGGAAGTCACGACAGCCGTGGCTAAAGGGGATCTCTCGCGCAAGATCACCGTCGATGTTCGGGGAGAAATCCTCGAACTCAAGAACACCATTAATACCATGGTGGATCAACTCGGCTCGTTCGCTTCTGAAGTCACCCGGGTCGCCCGGGAGGTCGGCAGCGAGGGGAGACTAGGCGGCCAGGCAAACGTGCGTGGCGTCTCCGGCACCTGGAAAGACTTAACGGACAGCGTCAATTTCATGGCCGGCAATCTCACCAATCAGGTACGCAATATCGCTGCCGTGACGACGGCGGTCGCCACCGGGGATCTATCCAAGAAGATCACTGTCGATGTCAAAGGGGAGATCCTCGAATTAAAGAATACGATCAACACCATGGTGGACCAGTTGAACTCGTTTGCTTCCGAGGTCACCCGAGTCGCACGGGAGGTCGGAACCGAAGGCAAACTTGGAGGCCAAGCCAAGGTGGAAGGCGTCTCGGGAACCTGGCGAGACTTGACCGATAGCGTGAACTTCATGGCCAGCAACTTGACGAATCAGGTTCGTGGCATTGCCAAAGTGGTCACGGCGGTTGCCCAGGGCGATCTCAAGCGTAAGCTCCTTGTTGAAGCCAAAGGCGAAATCGCGGAACTCGCCGATACGATCAACAACATGATCGATACCTTGGCGACGTTTGCCGAACAGGTGACGACTGTGGCACGCGAAGTTGGCACTGAAGGCAAGCTTGGGGGCCAATCCCATGTACCAGGAGCTGCCGGGACCTGGCGCGATCTCAACAGTAACGTCAACCAACTCGCCGCCACTTTGACGACGCAACTGCGGGCGATCTCGGATGTCGCCACCGCCGTCACCAAAGGAGATTTGACCCGTTCGATCACGGTCGAGGCCCAAGGCGAAGTCGCACAGCTGAAAGACACGATCAACGAAATGATCCGCAATCTGCGGGACACCACGCTAAAAAACAGCGAGCAAGACTGGCTCAAGACCAATCTCGCTAATTTTACGCGCATGCTCCAGGGCCAACGCGACCTCATGGCAGTAGGAAGGATGATTCTTTCAGAACTCGCTTCTGTGGTGGGCGCTCAGCAAGGCGTTTTCTACCTCGTCCAACATAGCGCCGCCGGCGGAACTTCCGAGGGTGACGTGAAAATAAAACTCCTCGCCGGCTACGCCCATCGGGAGCGCGCCAACGGGGATACCAAGCTACGGCTGGGCGAAGATTTAGTCGGGCAAGCAGTCCTCGAAAAACGGCGAATCCTTTTAACCGATATCCCCGGCCAGTATGTCACCATCTCCTCCGGACTGGCAGAAGTCCCTCCGGCCAACATTATTATCCTGCCGGTTGTTTTTGAAGACCAGGTCAAGGCCGTTATCGAGTTGGCCAGCTTTCAGCGCTTCAATTCCACGCATCAGACCTTTTTGAACCAGCTCACCGAAAGCATTGGCATCGTATTGAACACCATCGAGGCAAATTCCCTGACGGAAGATCTGCTCAAGCAATCCCAGTCACTGACCAACGAATTGCAAAGTCGTCAGCTCGAACTGCAGAAAACCAATCTTGAACTCGAAGAAAAAGCGACTCAACTCGTCGAACAGAACGCGGAAGTCGAACGGAAGAATAGCGAAGTTGAACAGGCGCGACAAGCCCTTGAAGAAAAAGCAGAGCAGCTTGCCGCGACTAGTCGGTTCAAGAGCGAATTTCTGGCCAATATGAGCCACGAACTGCGAACGCCACTCAACAGTCTGCTGATTTTAGCGGATCAATTGGCGGTTAATCCCGACGGCAACCTCACCACGCGCCAAGTCGAGTTTGCCAAAACGATTCATGGTTCCGGCAAGGAACTGCTCCGACTGATTAACGATATTCTGGATCTTTCCAAGATCGAATCCGGCACCGTTACTCTGGATGTCGGGCCAGTGATGCTACGTGAAGTCTGCAGTTCCGTGGAGCGCACTTTCCGTCCGGTCGCGCAGAGTAAAAACCTCACTTTTACGATCGACCTTCATCCGGGCCTGCCTGTCGCTTTCCAGACCGATGCTCAGCGGCTCGAGCAGGTGCTCAAGAACCTGCTCTCCAATGCCTGCAAGTTTACAGATCGTGGATCAGTCGTCTTGAAGATCGCGCCCACTACGGCCGGGTGGAGCCTGAACCATCCAACCCTCAGTCACGCGTCCAATGTGGTGGCCTTTAGCGTGACCGATACGGGGATCGGGATCCCGCCCGAGAAACATGCCATCGTGTTTGAGGCTTTTCAGCAGGCCGACGGATCGACCAGCCGCCGGTACGGCGGCACGGGCCTCGGTCTGGCCATTAGCCGCGAAATTGCCCGGCTCCTGGGAGGTGAAATCACCCTTAAAAGCGAGCAGGGTCGGGGCAGCACTTTTACTCTTCATTTACCCGTCGATCCGCACGGAGCCGGCGCCATCCAGGCCGCCGCAGCCGAGACAGCCATCAGCAACGCGCGCCCGACCTTCACACCGCCCTACACTCCCGGCATTCTGATGACCAAAGAGCTTCCCGCTGCGCAAGCCATCATGGGCAAAACCGCGGACGATCGTTACCATATTCAGCCTGACGACCGAGCCCTGTTGATTGCCGAAGATGATCTGGATTTTGGCGCCTTCGTCTGTGAAGTCGCACGCCAACACGGATTCAAATGCTTGTGGGCACAGGATGGGCATAGTGCCCTGGCGTTGGTGGTCGAGTTTCAACCCGACGCCGTCCTCCTGGATATTGGCTTGCCGCATCTGGATGGTTGGCGGCTCTTAGACCGTCTGAAATCCGATCTGGGCACCCGGCATATTCCGGTCGCCATCGTCTCTGCCAATGACGAGTCGCAGCGCGGGCTAAGGATGGGCTCTCTCCGATATTGTACGAAGCCGATTTCGCGCGAGGAAATTGATCAGATCGTCGCAGACTTGCATGGGTATGTTGAGCGTTCGATGAGAGAAGTTCTGGTCCTCGAAGATGATCCGGCTCAGCAGATGAGTATCGCAGAACTGATTGGCAATCCTAAAGTGCAAGTCACGGCCGCCGGAGATGCAGAAAACGCTCTGGCGTTGCTGGCGCAGCGGCCATTCGATTGCCTGATTCTCGATCTTCGCTTGCCGGGACGCATCTCCGGCAATCAGCTTTTGGAAGAGATTCAGCGACAGCCTGTTTATCGGAATCTTGCCACCGTAGTCTTTACCGGCAAGGTCTTGACCGCAGAGGAGGAGAGCCGGCTGAACCAATTGGCCCGGTCCATTGTGCTCAAGGATGTTCGGTCACCCGAACGACTGCTCGATCAAGCAACCCTCCGTTTACACACGCACGTCGCCGACCTCTCTGAACATCAACTCGAACTGTTGAAAGCTCTGCACAGCGACCAAGGTTTACTGACGGATCGAAACGTTCTGCTGGTTGACGATGATATGCGCAATGTCTTTGCCATGACCAGCGTCCTGGAACGCTACGGGATGACCGTGCTCCCCGCCGAAAGTGGGCCAGAAGCATTGGCAAAGCTCCAGGCTCATCCCGAAGTTGAGATCGTGCTGATGGATATCATGTTGCCCGAGATGGATGGCTATAAAGTCACCCATGCCATTCGTCAGCAAGAACGATTCAAAAGTTTGCCGATTATTGCCTTAACGGCCAAAGCGATGAAAGGTGATCGCGAAAAATGTTTGGAAGCCGGCTGTTCAGACTACCTTTCAAAGCCGGTCGATATTGAACAGTTGCTTTCAGTGTTACGCCTCTGGTTGCATCGTTGATGGGCTCTACCATGGTCGAATCGGAAGAACCAGGATTGGCTGACGAACGCGTCAATATCCTTCTGGTCGACGATCGCCCGGATAAGCTCCTGGCGCTGGAAACCGTCCTCGCCAGTCTGGGGCAACATCTGGTCTTGGCGCACTCTGGAACGGAAGCTTTGCGGCATCTTCTAAAGCAGGAATTTGCCTTGATCGTCCTCGACGTCAGCATGCCTGGAATGGACGGCTTTGAGACTGCATCGCTCATTCGTCAGCGAAGCAGCTCGGAGCTGACACCTATTATCTTTATCAGCGCAATCAACTACTCTGAAGTCGATTTGTCGCGCGGCTATGCGCTGGGGGCAGTCGATTATATTTCCGCGCCGATCGTTCCCGAAACTCTGAGGGCGAAAGTCTCTTTCTTTATTGAGCTACACAGAAAAACGGAGCAGCTCAAACGGCAGGCCGAAATGCAGCTCCAGTTGATCCGGGAACAAGCCGCTCGAGCGGAGGCTGAATCGGCCAATAAGGCGAAAGATCGCTTTATTGCCATGCTCAGCCATGAGTTGCGCACCCCTTTAACACCCATCCTTTTTGCTTCATCGATCTTGAGCAACGATCCCACGGTGCCGGATCGCATCCGCGAGGAGCTCAAAATCATTACCCGGAATGTCGAATTGGAGGCCCGGTTGATCGACGATCTGCTCGATGTTACCCGAATCAGCCAGGGGAAGTTGAGTCTGGAATTCGCAACCGCCGACGCGCGTGAGCTGATCCACTCCGCCCTTCGAATCTGTTCCAGCGAAATCGCGGCAAAAAACCTGACGGTACGCCTTGAACTTGAAGCAATCGAACACCGCATTTTAGCGGACGGTGCCCGTCTCCAGCAAATCTTTTGGAATCTCATTCAGAATGCCGTGAAATTCACGCCGCCCGATGGTCAAATCACGCTGCGATCGGAAAATCCGCGAAGCAGTTGGTTTCGCTTGGAGGTCATCGATAGCGGGATTGGCATCACTTCGGAGGCTCTCGCGAAAATATTCGACCCGTTTGAGCAAGCCGGCGGCACCGGCTTCGGAGGGCTTGGATTGGGATTAACGATTTCCAAAGCGATCGTCGAACTGCACGGAGGCAAAATCTTTGCCTCCAGCGCAGGCGCCGATCATGGCGCGATGTTTGCCATTGAACTTCCGAACGTGGTTTCATCTGCCCCCGAACAAACTTCATTCCCCCCAGACATAGCCTCCGCGCCCAGCGTGAAGCAAAACTCCAATTCCCGCCCGCGAATTCTCCTCGTGGACGACCATGTGGACAGTGTCCGACCTATGCAGTTGTTTCTCGAGACCATCGGTTACCAAGTAACGACCGCACATAGCGTTGCCGCTGCACTCCGGGCCTCCTGCGAGAAGGAATTTGATCTGTTAGTCAGCGACATCGGATTGCCCGATGGCAGCGGAGACGATCTTATGCGGCAACTGCAAGACAAGGGTCACAAATTGCTCAGTATCGCTCTCAGTGGGTACGGAACCGAGCAAGACATCGCCAAAAGCCGTGCGGCAGGATTCCAGCTCCATCTGACCAAACCAGTCTCTCCTCAACACCTTCAGACGACCATTGACAGTTTACTAGCCAGCACGGTGAGCACAGCCCCGACGTGACCTTCTCGGCGCGTTTCCCGCTGGAAGCCACCCTTTCCACCGAAACCTTTCGCGTCCACTACGCCGATCCCTCTCCGTGACCTCTGTGCGATGCCTTCACCCCAATCCGCGCGTTTCCCGCCCAAAAAAGTCACCCTGTCCACCGAAAGCCCTCGCCCAACTCAATCGCGCGCCTCGGTTTCCCGTTCGATATGATCGAGGACTTTCTCCGGTGCCACGTGTCTCTTCAGCTCTGAGATTTCGGCGCTGGTGCCTTCCTTGATCCCCAGTCGTTCCGCAATCAGGCAAAGGAGCTGAAGGCTTTGAGTGATCTCATGCTCCGCCAGAAGGCTGATCTGAAGATCTAAGTCAGCCCTCCTCTCGGCAATCCTTCCCATTCGATTTTGGGAGATCAGGATGAACGTCGAAAGGAAAATCGCTTCGACCGAAGCGACCACCGCTAGTACGACGAAACTTGGGTCGAAGGGCCGTACGCCAAGCCAGCCCAGATTGAGGAACAACCAAGATCCGAAAAATATCGCGTTAAAGTAAACAAACGCCATGCTCCCAGAGAAGCGGGTAATTGCCTCTACCGCCCTTTGCTCAACATTTGCCTTCTTTTCCTCGCTTCTTCTCTTGTCTAGCAAAGTTCGGATATTTCGGGTGAGGACATCATTCAACCCGTGTTCCAGCGTCTCTTTCACATTCTCCTTGAATTCCATATTTTAGACATCCGGCGACACCAACGCGCGCGAGCGCATGGTGAACATCGAAATTGAACTATTTATGCTTTGGACTATTGCCGTTATCTTATTCATCCTTTGGCTTCTCGGGTTTTCGTTCCACGTCGCCGGAGGATTAATCCACATTATATTGGTTATCGCCGTAATTGTTGTGATAATCAGACTCGTCACAGGGCGTGCTGTTTGACTTGACTGGATTTACCAACTGCGCCGCAGGTCGAAATTTTGCTGCGCTCGCGACGCTGTTGCCCGGACTATGTTGACAGATCTATTTTGATCCCGGCCGCAGTCCCAGCTGTCGGGGTAAGCAAACTGGGATACCGTGAAAAAACGGCATTCGACGGTATCACCGAATGATCGGCTGGCTTCCAAAAAATAACGGCTACAAAGATCTGGTATTCCAGAAATCCGATCCGGCACGTGATAACCCCTCCCCGTTTTTCGCTACTAAGCCAAAAGCTGCCGCGTTGCCCCGGTTCCTACGGAAACCTTTTTCGCGACAATCTCACGCCAACTAATGCCCTTAGAGGCGAAGTGGATGGCTTCTTTTTGTGCCTTCGGCAATTCCTGAAGCACTCGTCTAAGAAGGTTTGACGAGTCGTGCAACTCGAGCTGGTTCGAGGCTTCGAACGCCGATGGACTTTCAGGACCGCCTTGGCATTTGACAACTGCCACCATTAATTGATCATCCGATGCCGTCGTCGCTTCGTTTCTTTCTTGCTGAATTATCACAGGATCAGTTTAGAGGATCAATTCCAATTGAAAATCGGTGCTAACCACGATAAATGCCTCGGCGAAAGCCCTAGTTGACCGACTTTGTTCCTCGGAGAACCCTCAGGGTTTGGGACTGCCGAGTACACCGGAAAGCCTGCGAAGTTATTTCTCTATGAGTTCGTTACGCGTTTTTTTAGTCGAGAATCATGAGGATACCGCACGGTATATGCGGTTGTACCTGGAACAGCTGAACTACAAAGTCTGCATCGCGGCCGACATGACCACAGCGCTACGGGAAATCCCGAACTCGAATTGCGACGTACTGATCAGTGACATAGGGCTGCCTGATGGCGACGGTTGGCAGCTGATGGAACATCTGGGAGAGAATCGGCCAAAATTTGCAATTGCCATGAGTGGATATGGGACCGGCAACGACCAGCGGCGAAGTCGGGAAGTGGGCTACAATCACCACTTAGTCAAGCCTTTTACGCCGGAAGCCCTGCAGACGCTGCTGCGCGAAGCCAGCAGGACGAAAGAGAGTAAATCGTGACGGCGTGGCGTAAAGATCTTTATACCCTTTTCCAGGAGATCGGCCTACCTGCTGTTCGAATCAGACCCGGCACTGCGGAGGTCATCGATTTCAATGAACTATTTACGTCACTCGTCAAGGTAGCGACACCTCTTGATTACCGGCATTCGTTCGTGAAAAGTATCCTCCCAAATGTCAATGGAGCGGACCAGAGTCGCTGGAAGGATGCTTTCGCACACCGAACCCCCGTCCAGGTCCAGGTGGCAATCAAGTCTGTTGATGGACACGCCGTCGACTATGAAATGCACACTTTTGTCTCACTTGGTCAAAAAAAATTCGCTCGATCCATACTTTGTCTCTTCATTCCGTTTACAAATTCGATTTTCGAGCGTGTTTGTAACGCGCATCTAGCGAAGGGGCGAGAATTGGAAAGGACCCGAATTCGGAACGAACTCCATAAAGACGTATCGCAGCAGCTTCTGGGAGCGGCTTTCGGTTGTAAACTGCTGGCGGGAAAAGTCGGGACCTTTAGCGAGGACCTTGGTAAAGAGGCTTCCTATCTTGCCGATCTGGTGAATGAAGCGGTCATTGAGTTACAAAAACTGGTACATTCCACTCGGGATCAAACTTGACGGAGGGAATCAGCACTTCCCGGCCGCTCAGGAGAAGTTGCGCAGTGACAGTGTGACGGTTTCCAGAAAAGGCATATGACCAATCCCGACACAGAAATGACTGAGGAGAACAAGAGCAAAAAGAAAAGGGTGTTGATCGTGGATGATCACCCCATTTTCCGACTTGGACTGGCCGGCTTGATCACTGAGCAGTCACATCTCGAGGTGTGTGGTCATGCTGATTCTGCGCCGGTCGCCTTGGACGCGATGAGGCGCCTCAAACCTGATCTGGTTCTGGTTGATCTATCCCTTCGCGGAACAAATGGGATTGAGCTGATCAAACTAATGAAAGCGGAAAATCCCGACCTCCCGATTCTCGTCATCTCGATGCACAATGAAGCAGTCTTCGGGCTGCGCGCCTTGAAGGCGGGCGCTCTTGGCTACGTGATGAAGGCCGAAGCCATGAATCACGTGGCGGCCGCCATCTCCAAAGTGCTCCAGGGCAAAATCTACGTCAGCCCGGAATTCGCCGAGAAACTGATTTTTAAGGCCGTTCAGTCGACTGAAGCCGGGAGCGGTTCACCGGTGGATGCCTTGTCGGATCGCGAACTGGAGGTTCTGCAGTTGCTCGGCAAGGGCGGTTCCACTCGGTCCATTGCAGAGGCGCTTCACCTCAGTGTGAAAACGATTGAGACCCACCGGGTGCATATCAAAGAAAAGCTTGGCCTTCAGGACTCGGAAGAAATGGTGAAGTTCGCCATCGACTGGGTCGCGCAACAAGAAGAGTGAGGGGCTGGTCCAATCAGGCCAGTGAGAGAGAGAGGCAAACTCTCTCTCACTCATACCGATCGCCGTCAGGTTTCACCCTGAACAGCGCCTAGGGATAGGCTCGGAAATGAAGGCAACCGCGTCCTACTAAGTATGAATAAATTACAAATGAAGGGCTCGTGGAACGAAATTAAAGGAAAGCTTAAACAGACTTACGGCAACCTCACGGATGACGACCTCGCCTTTGCCGAAGGTAAGGACGATGAACTCGTTGGGCGGCTGCAGAAGAAGCTGGGAAAATCGAAGGAAGAAGTCAGACAAATGATTGAACGGCTTTAAGGGCGACAGGCCCAGGGAGAATCCAACATTGGGAACGAGTTTTTGCCTACACGACGAGGCCATGGGGCCATGCTTCCCGTGGCCTCTTTGCAGATTTTTTTTAAAGGGATTTTCAAGGGTGCGCCGATCCAATCAATAGGTTGCCCTGCCCCCGGTTAGATCGAACGTAAACCCAGTCGTAAAGCTACAGCTCGGAGAAACGACGAACTCGATCATAGTCACCACCTCATCCAGGGTGCAACAACGACGCATTGGTATCTTGTCGGTCATATATTTAACTTGCTGTTCTGGCATGGCGTCCACCATTGGCGTCTGAATGACCGCGGGAGCGATCGCGTTCACCGTCACTCCGGTTCCGGCAACCTCTTTGCCTTGAACCTTTGTCATTCCTATCACGGCGGCTTTTGAGGAAGAATAGGCAAGCATGCCGGCATTTCCTTCTTTTCCCGCGATCGAAGCGATGTGGAGCAATCGACCGTATCCACGCGCTACCATCTGCGGTAAGACGGCCTTGGAGGTGTGGTAAGAACCAAAGAAGTTGATCCTGAAAACCCGTTCGACATCTGCGGGATCCGTTTCATGGCTTTGCAGGTTGGTTAGCCCCGTAATCCCTGCGCAATTTACCAAAACGTCGACTGGCGGAAACTGCCCGAAGACTGTGGCCACTTCTACCCAAAGCGATACATCACACCTGGCAGGGATAAAGCCTTTTCCCAGAACCGCCTCAAGCTCTTCTAATCCCAGCCCATTGATGTCGATACCGCGGACGCTTGCACCCAGTTGTATGAAACGGGTGCAGATAGCGCGGCCCAGTCCCGAGGCCGCTCCAGTAACCACGATATTTTGCGTCTCCCAGTTCTGATGCATCATTAGGACGTCCTCTCCAAGCCAACCCGTATTTTACCGGATAAAGTCCTGTGCCTGAAAACAGGTATTTCGCGGAGACTTCTGCCATCGTCTCATAAGTAGGAGGTTGCGAGAAGAAGTTTATTTTCAGCTTTGCCTCAGGAGACGGAATCAGGCTAAAACTCAAAATCATGCTTTTCGGTGCCGCAAGGCCGCTGCTGATGGTCATCATCTCCGGGATCTTTACCGTTGGCGTATCCGCACAGACAACCCCGGGAAAGCCTGCCGTGCTTAAACGGGTCGAACCTGGATTGGAGAATGCCGTCAAATGGGAATGGCATGTTGAACCATCTGAGGAGTGGGTGCCTCCTGCTCCCAGTCCAACCCCGACGCCAACACCGACCGTCGCCGCTCTCCCCAACCCGGAAAATCGGCCCACTCTTTATGAGGTGAATCACGGCGATGCCCTCGTTCTCATCGGGAAAAAATTCGGCCTGAGCGTTTCTCAGCTCAAATCCTTTAATCAGTTGAAGGGCGACACCATTCGCGTTGGGCAGAAGTTGAAAATCCCAACCGTCGCTGAAGTAAGGGCCATGGCTCCTCCCGTGAAAAAGCCAAAGTCGACCGAAACTTCTGTAGGAAAGCCCACTCTCGAGGGCGGAACGGACTTGGATAAGCTCAGGCTTCAGGTTTTCCTGGACCGTGAACTGTTTTCCGCTGGGCCAATCGCCCTCGATCCGGGTCCGCCTTTTACGAAGGTGCTGCTCCTTTATCAAAGCACCCATGAAGACGCGAAGGATGATGCCTCCCTCGGGGCAAAAGCTCAGGCGGCCCTTCCCAATGTCTTCATTCAATACAAACTGAAAGCGGAAGACTTCCGCTTCATCTCGCCCCCGAAAGCGGAGACGGTTGAGGCAAAGCCAACTCCCCTCAAAGCGCGTCCGCGCCCGGGAAAACCGACCGCCCGCTCGCACGCTATCGTGAAGAAAGTACCTCTCACCTATCAGGACCTGATTTCGATGCCGATGTTGGCCTATCGAACTCCGTGGGAGTTTGTCTCTGAGCGCTTTCACTGCCAGGAATCCTATTTGCGAAATCTTAACGACAAACTACCGGAGACACCGACGATCGGCACGGAATTCCGAGTTCCAAATGTTTTTCCCTTTGAAATCGAGAAAGCATTCGAGGCGCCCATCCAACCCGAAGCCGATCCCAAACACCCGGTAACCGCCGCTGTGATCGGGCTCTCGCAATTCAATATTTACCAAGACGGCGCGCTGGCGGCGGTCCTGCCAATGTCTCCCGCGCGGCCGGGGCTGCACGGCCGCAACTCCTGGCAGATTCTCGACGTGATCCCACACCCTCGACTCGCGACTTTCCAAAAAGCGCGGAACGTGGTGCCCCTGAAAGCCAGTTCGCCGGCACCGATCATCAGTCCGGAGCCTACACCACCCCCCGCCGAAACCGCACCGGCCGCCAAAGAATACCTCGCCGCAGGTCCCAGGAATCCGGTGGGAATCTTCTGGATCAACCTGTCAAAATCGAACACCACAGAACCCCTGCCGTATGGTCTGACCGGAACGAGCATTCCCGACCAGATGGATATTGAGGAGAGCATCGGCGGGTTCCGATTAACCAATTGGGACATCGCCCGAGCTGTCCGTCGCCTGCCTTTGGGGACGCCACTCCAGTGGAAATGAGGAAACCGCGAACTTATCATCCAGAAAGCGCAGGGTTCCAATTAAATCTAGGATTTAGCATGGCGGAGGGAGTGGGATTCGAACCCACGGATCCTTGCGGATCCCCGGTTTTCAAGACCGGTGCTTTAAACCGCTCAGCCATCCCTCCAGTCCTTTACTAGACTTGATTCCCTGCCGGTTTCGTTTTGGCAACATTTGGCAGCATTTTTGGCGTTGCCACTTGTTGCCAATTTCTGGGTAGAATGCGAACCTGAGCGCATGGGAACGCGTCAATTGCGCATACTTCCGTACACCGGCAAACGGGCCTACCAGTATTATATCGATGGGCTGAAAGTCAACGCGAAGAGGCAACGTCTGTTTTTCAAAGACGAAAAGTCCGCGAAGGCCAAGCTCAAAGAGTTGACAAACAAGACGCGCAAGGAAGGCGAGGATGCCCTCGCCCTCAGCCACGATTTTCGGGTGCTCGCGGCAAAGTGTTCGGAGCGTCTGAAGCCCTTCAGCAAAACCATATGGGACGCCACCGAGTTCTACCTCGAGCACCTGGAACGCACGAAGGATTCAGTTTTCGTATCGGTCGCCGCCGCAGATTTTCAGGAGTCGAAAAAACGGGCCAAGCTATCCGCGACGCATCTGGACGACATACGGCTCCGGCTCGGCCGCTTTGTGGCAGCGTTTGGCAACAGACCAATCAAAGGCATCGTGGCCAGCGAGATCGAGTCCTGGTTGCACCACCTGGCACTTTCGCCACAGTCAATCAACAACTACAGGGCGATCGTCCACGCATTTTTCGAGTACGCTTTGAAACGGGAACTCGTCGAAAAGAACCAGGTAACCTCGATTGACAAGGTAAAGCTCGTTGACAAGGCTCCCGAAATTTTTACGCCGGAGCAACTGGCGAATTTGTTGGCGGCCGCAGGTCCTTCCCTGCTCCCAGCCCTCGCGTTACAAGCGTTCGCCGGATTACGAACAGCAGAGGTGCTGCGCCTGGAATGGTCGGACGTCGATCTCGTCCGCGGATTCGTCACCGTAGCGGCTCATAAGTCAAAGACAAGCCCGGCGCCGGCTAATTTCAATCGCGCAGAATCTTGCCGAGTGGTTGCGTCCTTATGCCCAAATGTCCGGCCCGGTTTACTCAACCAAGACTCGAAATTATCATGCCGAAATCGAGGCCCTCAGGACCTCCATCGATATCGCTGACCCTGGCCGAATAACGGCCTTCGGCATTCGTTTGCCTCTTACCACCTGGCTTTTCATCAAGACGCGGCTGCGCTGATGTTGCAAGATGGGCCATACAACAACGCGCGAGATATTTGAGGCCTATCGCGAACTCGTCCGTCCAGACGAGGCAGAATATTGGAATATTCGGCCGCAGATTACTCCCGCCACTGTGGTCCCATTTATGATATCGTCTGCCCGTGGAAATAATCTTTGAAGTCACAGAGGATCCTGTCGATGGAGGTTTTGTCGCTTCCGCGCTTGGTCATGGAATTACCACTGAAGCCGATACGCTAACTGATTTGCGCCAGATGGTCAGAGATGCTGTCCAATGCCATTTCCACGACGCGCAACAAATGCCGAAAATCATCCGCCTGCATTTCGTCCGTGACGAAGTTTTGTCTTTATGAAGCTGCCGCGCGATGTCAGCGCAAACCAGCTAATCAAAGCTCTGAGAGTGCTCGGTTATTCCATCGACCATCAGCGGGGTAGCCACATTCGTATCGCAACCCAGCTTAACGGACAAGCATCACGAAACCGACTGTGCTATCTTCCCCAATCACAGCCCAATCAAGGTGGGCACTCTGGCGCGCATTTTTCAGAACATCGCCAGACATCACAATGTCACTGTGGAAGACTTGCTATCGCAATTGGATTTGTAACGATGCGACAAGGAATCCTACTGTTCAACGGTCTCGTCATCGCGAGAAAATACAAAATTTCCGTTTGACACGACTCACTCATTTTTTCGGCTAATTGCCACGCCATCCACCAGCTCATATCAGTACAGGTTAGGTCATATCAGTACAGATCGGACAATATTTTGCGGCGCTCCGATGTCAAAAACGACGATGCTATCTTCCCGCATGCAAGCAAAACAATCAACTCAGCGCCGATTTCTGACTAACAATTCCGAAGAGCTCGCGTGGAAGCAACCAAGTAAACCACTAACAAAGCAAGAACTCGCTGGTTTTCTAGGGGTAAGCGAACGGTTTCTCGAACTGGAAATAAATCGAGGACGTCTACGCGCAGTTAGACTCTCCAATCGACTTCTGCGTTTCCGACCAATTGACGTAGAACGATGGATGGAATCCAGTTTGACCGGAGCCGCCCAATCGGCCTGAGACGAACATCTGTAACTAGCATAGGTCCTTAGGCGGGTTCACACCAGGCAGCCGCATTTCGCCATGTTCGCCCGCCCAACCCACTTGCCGCAAGGCGAACCGGCGAAGCTTGCCTTTTCGCAAGATCACGAAGTTTTTGACGAGTCGAGTGAACACTTTTGATTCGAAGCGGATCCATATTGCCGTACCGGTTTGACTGAAGCCGCAATGGGCCCGTCGCGGCCCTGGAGCGACCGTAACTCTTCTCGGTTCTAAACGGCTCTCAACACCCTTCAACGTTAACACTTCAGACTAGCAACTTTGAAACGCGTTGAATACCTTATCGCAGTTACCTTCTGGACCTCCCTTGAAGGGAGGTCGACGCGTAGCGTCGGGAGGGAGTCGTCCGGCGTTAGGCGAAGCGTAAGGCCGCAAGCGTTTACCTGCCCACGTTAGTGTGACGGGATAGTATGCTAAACTTTGAAGTCAACCGGAGCGCCGATGGGGTGGAACG
The DNA here is from genome assembly GCA_963793135.1 of uncultured Verrucomicrobiae bacterium. Lineage (GTDB taxonomy): Bacteria > Verrucomicrobiota > Verrucomicrobiia > Chthoniobacterales > JAFAMB01 > JAFAMB01. The sequence goes on along the minus strand of CAWBYX010000007.1, from coordinate 5,460 downwards.
GTATTTCGATCGTGAATTGGCGGTGAGCGACTACTTGATGAAAGAGGCCGGGATATGGGCGGGACGCGGAGCGGAACGGTTAGGACTGCGTGGTCCAATACAACGTTCGCAGTTCGTAGCGTTATTGCGAAACGAAAATCCGACGACGGGCAGACGGCTAACGGCCCGGATGAATACAAGCCGACAGGAAGACGGGGAGACGGTCAGCAACCGACAGGTTGGCTATGGGCTGGTGTTCGGAGTGCCGAAGTCGCTAAGCATCTATTTGGCGATCACGGGCGATCAGGTGGTTGAGAATATCGCAAGGTCGGCAGTGGATGAAACGATGGGCACGATGGAATCCGAGATGCAGTGCAAGGTCCGGAAGGGAGGGCTGTACGAGGATCGTAGAACGGGCGAACTACTGTATTCGAAGTTCTTCCATCGGGATTCCCGACCGATTAACGGCCTGAGCGATCCACATTGGCACGTCCACTGTTTCCTTCACAACGCGACATTTGATCCGATCGAAGAGCGATGGAAAGCCGGCCAATTCAGGGGACTCATAGCCGATAAAGGCTATTTCCAGGAATATTTTCATACGCTGCTTGCCCAGAGATTGATGGAGTCCGGGTACAGGCTCCGGCGAACGGATCGGGGTTGGCATCAGTGGGAGATGGCGTGTATCACAGACCGGGAGATCGAATTATTCTCTAAGAGACATGAGCTGATCGACACTCTGTCAGAAGAGAGAGGATCGACGCCAGAAGAAGAAAGGCGGATTGCTCATCAGGAGCGTGATAGCAAGACAACCAAACTCTTCTCCGGCAAGGCGGAGGTTGAGAATTGGCGTCAGCAAATGGGAGCGCAGCGGTGGGACTCGGTGACGCCAGAACGAGCAAAAGAGGGGCCTCAACTCGAGCTGCAATGGATCCGCGCGAACTCGCGGTCGAAGCCTACTTCGCCAGGCATTCTGTTGCGCGCGACCGGGTGCTAACGGCGGAAATTCTTAAACGGGCCTGCGGTAAATTGTCTCCTGGAGAAGTTGAACAGTACGTCAAAGGCGACCGGTTCATCCAACTCGGTGGTTCGCATGTCACCACTGAGCAGGCGAAATTTGAGGAAGAACAACTCCTGGATCTCGTGCGGGGCGGATGGGATACCTGCGAACCGATAGGGCGAGATTTCGGATTTGATTTAGGGGGACTCACCGACGAGCAGCGCAGGGCGCTGGAGCACATTCTGGCATCAACGGACCTGGTCATGGATGTTTCCGGGATTGCTGGAGCCGGGAAATCGCATCTGCTCAAGCAGGTGGAGCGAGCGGTCTCTGTGGGCCAGAGTGTCGCCATCCTTTCTCCGACGGACGCCAGCGTAAAGGACTTACGCAAAACCGGATTCCAGGCACGAACGTTTCAAGGATTCCAACTCAGGCCGGCATGCGCGGACGTGCTTGTAATTGACGAGGCATCGATGTTGAGCGTACCGCAAATGCTGTGGCTCGTGAAACATGCGCGTGAGAATGATTCCAGAGTGCTCCTGGTCGGCGATAGCGCTCAGCACAGGTCGGTCGAACGCGGGGATGCGCTGCGCATTCTTGAACAGTCTGCCAGCGTCCGGTACGTCGAGTTACTTCAGACGCAGAGGCAGAAAGTGCCGGCACTGAAAGCGGCGATCGAGGATCTGAAAGCAGACCGACTCCAGGCCGGGTGGGAGAAGCTGGAGCACTTTGGAGTCATCAAAGAGGTCGTCGATGACGTAGAATTGCACCAGCGAGCGGTCGAGCAACATCTGGGGGCGCTCCGTGCCGGCAAAACGTCGCTGCTGATTTCCCCTCGCCACGAGGAGGCGCGCAAGGTCGCTGCCCTTGTACGCAAAAAACTCAAGGCGCAAGGCGCAATAGGCGCGGAGGATCACGAGGTCACCGTTCTGCACCGCATGGATCTCGAGCCCGAAGCGTGCCGGGATCTCTTACATTATGCGCCCGGCCGGATAGTAGCATTCCACAGCCGGACCGCGGGAGGGTTTCGGCCCGGCGAGAAGTGGACCGTGAGAGAAACGAATTGCGAGACCGTGACGCTGGAGAGCAATGGGAAGGTCCGTCAGTTTCAAACCATCTTCCAAGGGTAAGTGGGACGTGTTCGTTTCCTCAACGATGCAGGTCAGCGTAGGAGATCAGATTCGAGTTACGGCAGGATTCAGGGAAGGGAAAAACGTGTTCAAGAACAATGATGTTACCAAGGTGCGGGAAATCACCAAAACGGAGCTGGTCCTGGATGATGATCGACGAATCCGCCGTGACGGTGCGCGCATCGATCAAGGCGTCTGCATTACCTCACATGCAAGCCAATGCCGTACGGTCGATCAGGTGGTTGCGTTGCCGGACGGCGCTGACGCGAAAGGCTGGTATGTGAGCCTATCGCGGGCTCGGGACTCGATGCACGTCTTCACGCGCAACAAGGCAGCGTTGCGTCAATCCGTTATGCAGCCTGGGGAGCGTAAGTCAGTGTGGGAGCTTCTCCAAGCCGTGCCGAGGTCGAAGTTCCAATCCAGAGATCGAATGATGCCCGATCTTTGGGCGACGCGCCAAGCGGAAATAGTTCACGAGATGGGAATGGAGCGTTAAGATCTTTGTCGTCAAACGACGCCAGGCTATCACTCACTGTTATCGGGAACCCGCTTGCAGAGATGAATATTAGCGGATCAGCGAGAATTTTACACTTTTTTCCATCAGCGCTGACACTCGGGCTGACCAAATGGATTTGTAGAGAATAGCAAGGCGGAGTTGGCGGAGCCGCTTAGCAAGCCAAAACCAAACGCTATGGACGTCACGACCCCGATATGATCGAGCGGCATTCTGGAAATATCACGATCGAACCAAATATTCGGGCTTGGTCACCTTCCAAGCTCCGCTCCACCAGTATGTAAAGGAATCCTGTGAAAGCATTACATCGCGCAGCCACTTTGGTAGAAAACAGATTCGAGAATATGACCTCAGGTGACGCTCAGCCTGTTGCTGGCATTAGCCGAAGAGAACTTCTGAAAAGGGGAGGAAAGGTTGCCGCAGCTGCTGCGGTATCATCGGTGTTCTCACCGTTTGTTTTTACTGGAAAAGCAGCCGCGACAAAAAAACTCTCATTCTGGCAGTTCTATGCTCCCCGCAGCAGCAATGAAAGCAAATGGTTTGAAGACTGTGTCAAGGGTTGGAATGCGACCAACGATGTCAAGGTCGAGCTGCAGCTGGTCCCAGCTCAGGAATATATAGGTGGATCCAAGCTACAGACCGCTTTCGCCTCGGGTCAGGGTCCTGATATTTTCATCATCAGCCCCGCGGACTTTCTTCGTTACTACAATGGTGGCGTTCTGGTCGACCTCACTCCTTACATGGAGGACGCCGCGAAAAAGGACTTTTTTCCAAGCGTGATGGAAACCCGGATCGTTGATGAAAAGATCTATGGAGTCCCAATGGATGTCATACCCCTGGCGATGTATTACAGCCTCAAGGCATTCGAGGAGGCTGGACTTTCGGAGAGCGATATCCCGAAAACCTGGGATCAGTTCCTCGAAATCGCGCACAAGCTGACCAAAGGGGACCGATTTGGCTGTCTATTCGAAACTGCACCGGGTATGTACCAGAATTTCACCTGGTACCCGTTTATGTGGCAAGGAGGTGGTGATATCGCTACGCCAGACGGAAAACACAGTGCCTTTGCATCGCCGGCCACCGTTCAGGCTCTGAAGTTCTGGCAAGACACCGTTCAGCAGAATGTCGCACCGCGCAACATGCTGGGCACCGGTGGCTGGGACCCCATAGCGAATTTGGCTTCAGGGTTCTGTGCCATGCAGAATCTGAGTATCGAGGGAGTCGGCTTATTAAGGGAATTCGCTAAGGATTTCCAATATGGCGTCTTCCCTTATCCCATACCTCCCAACAGCCAGCAAAGAAATATTTTCGGTGGATGGGCCTTCGTCGCCAATGCGAAGGGCAAAAATCCCGAGGAAGCGGCAAAGTTCTGTGTTTGGGCGGTGGGTTCCATGCAGGACGATTGCATTCAAAGAGTCGTTGACTGGTGTACCAAGGTGAACAGTCATGTTTCGCCGCGAAAATCGGCTTTGGAGAAAGGGACCACCGAAGGAGGGTACAGCAGCACCCAGATGAAGTTATTTAAGGACGTGATATTCCCGACCGCTAGAGGTGAGCCTCGGGTTCCACCGGAGGTCTATAAGGCAATTTCGGATGCCATCCAAGCTTGCCAACTGAGCGGAGCTGATCCTACGCAGACAGCCGAGGAAGGGTCCCAGCGAATCGAAAACTTCCTCTCCGGATACACGGGAGCCCCGTTGCTTTGATGATCCTGGCGCCGCTGCGGCGGCGACCGAGCGATAGCAATCATGCAGCCCGAGAACGGCGTTAAAAATGGCGCGAGCAGAAAATGAAAGACTGACAGAGATAATCTGTGGTGCGGCCCTAAGTCGAGCAGTTTGCACCATTGCCGAACTCGGTATTGCCGATCAGATCCAGCCAGGCTCACCGCAAGCTGTGGAATCGCTCGCCGAAGCGACGGGAACCCATGCGCGTTCGCTCTATCGAATATTACGTTTCCTGGCCAGTCATGAAATATTCGAGGAAAAAGGCAACCACCAGTTTGACCACACGCAACTTTCACAATGTCTCAGGAGTGATGCCGAGGGCTCATTCCGGCCAGCAGCGCGAGTGCTGCACCCAATATTCCCCTTCTGGGACGGCTTACACCATTCTGCCATCACGGGGGAATCCGGGTTCAACAAGATTTTTGGGCGACCGTTCTTCGAATATCTGGGGACGCATCCCGACCTTGCACGGATCTTTGATGCCGCGATGTCAGCATCCCACGTCCACCAGACCGCTGCTATGCTGGAGGCATATGATTTCAGCGGCGTCCACTTTTTAGCTGATGTCGGCGGGGGCACCGGATCATTGGTCGGCGCCGTCCTGCAACGCTATCCCAAACTCAGAGGCCTGTTGTTTGAACTGGGCAACGTGGCCGGACGAGCGCGAGAGAGTTTGAAGGCTTGCGGCCTCGATGGCCGATGCTCGGTGATCGAAGGAAACTTTTTTGAATCCATACCGGGCGGCGCAGATACCTACCTATTTCGCCATGTCATTCACGATTGGAATGATGAGCAATCGGTCCAGATCCTAAATAACTGTCGAAAAGTAATCCCTCAGAACGGAAGACTCTTAATCATTGAAGCTGTAATGCCGACCGGAAACGGACCCTCCGTAACCAAGCAAATGGATATGCTAATGATGATACTTCCCGGCGGCATGGAGCGAACTGAAGAGGAATACAGGTTGCTCCTTAAGCAGGCAGGTTTCCAACTCAGTTCTATTACGCCCACGACGTCGTTGATAAGCGTTATCGAAGCTAAATCCATATAGATATCGTACCGAACCTTTTGTCAGTCGAACGAGCACTGTCCGCTAGTCGCGGCCCAGCC
>CAWBYX010000006.1:0-176826 GCA_963793135.1 uncultured Verrucomicrobiae bacterium | reverse complement strand
AGTAAGGTCGATTGCGGCTTTGAAGCTGCCGTCCAGATAAAAGGCACTGACTCGTGCCCGCGCTCGATCTTCCATTCGCCTTTGTTAGCAGTCATGAGATAGGTTACTATCGGGCATTGAACGGTGGGAGTGACAAATGTGGCGCGATTCTGTGCAATCATCTTCTCGTCCAGAAGTGAATGCGGCAAAGCCAATCGGGCAACCGGTGAAGGCGGAGGCGAGGATGGCCCTTAATGAGGCCGGGAAGCTCGGAGTCCGAACATCTCTTTCCGTCGACCGTCCGAAACTCAACCGTCGTCGCAAGAATGACAAGGAGACAGCATGGGATCTCGCATCCTCATTCATAACCTGGGCTACCCGCGCATGGGAGCCCTTCGCCAGCTCAAGAAATCGCTCGAAGCCTATTGGCGCGGCACCGAACCGAGGCCGATCTGCAAAAACCGCCGCCGACTTGCGCCGCGAACACTGGCTGCAGCAAAAGGAGGCCGGCATCGATCTGATTCCGTCCAACGATTTCAGCTTTTACGACCACGTTCTCGACACGCCGCGATGGTCGGCGCGGTGCCGGAGCGTTTCGGCTGGAAGGGCAAGCATCGATCTGCCGACCTACTTTGCGATGGCGCAGCGGCAGGGCCACCGGCAGGAAAAAGCCGAGCGACGATTGCGGGCGCGACGCATGCCGGCGTCCATGCGATGGAAATGACGAAGTGGTTCGACACGAATTATCACTACATCGTGCCGAATTTCACGAGGGCCAAAATTCGGCTGCGCTTCGCCAAGGCCATCGACGAATTTCAGGAGGCGCTTGCGCTCGGCATCAAGACCAAGCCGGTGCTGCTCGGGCCGTTTACGTTCCTTAAGCTGGGCAAGATCCACGGCAAGGATTTGGACCGTTATGAGTTGCTGCCGGGTTGATTGGAGGTTTACCGCGAAGTCCTGCGACGATTGGCCAGCGCGAAAGCGGAATGGGTGCAGTTCGACGAACCGGCTTTCGCCCTCGACCTGACCCGGCGGAGCGAGGCTGCTTCTGCAAGCTACTCCCATCTGGCCAGGCGGCTGCCCGACGTTGAAGTTATTGTCGCGACCTACTTCAATGACTGGGCGAAAACCTGTCCACCTTTGCGCAGCTTCCGGTGCACGCGCTGCACATCGACGTCACGCGCTCGGAAGGGGAACTTAAGGAGCTTATTGCCAGCTCGGACCGGAGAAAATTCTGTCGCTCGGGTGGTCGTCATGGACGAAACATCTGGCGCAACAATTACGGCATCGCTCGAGACGATCCGGCAGGCCGTGTCCCCGCTCGGTGAAGAGCGCGTCTGGATCGCGCCGTCCTGCTCGCTGCTGCATGTGCCGTTCTCGCTGCGGTACGAGCAGAAGCTCAATCCCGAGATCAAATCGTGGCTGGCGTTCGCCGAGGAAAAACTGATCGAGCTGGCCGAACTGCGCCAGGCGTACGAGGGCGAGACCGATCGTGGCCAGGAACCGCGAGCTGCTCGAAGCGCGTGCCAACAGCACGCTGATTCATCGCCGCAGGTGAAGGCACGCTGCGGAAGATCAGCGAGGCCGATCTAAGCGCCAGAGCCCTTTTCCGTGCGGAGCCAGGCTCAACGGGAACATTTTCGCCTGCCCGACTGCCCACGACAACCATCGGTTCCTTTCCCCAGACGGAGGAAGTCCGGGCGATGCGCGCCCAGTACCGAAAAGGGAAAATCAGCGAGGCGGATTACGAGGCGTTTCTGGAAAAGGAAACGGCGCGAGTGGTCCGCTGGCAGGATGAAGTCGGGCTCGACGTGCTCGTGCATGGCGAGTTCGAGCGCACCGACATGGTCGAATATTTCGGCGAGCAGCTCAGCGGCTTCGTCTTCACCGAAAACGGCTGGGTGCAGAGCTACGGCTCGCGGTGCGTCAAGCCGCCGATTCTTTTTGGCGATGTCGCGCGGCCGGAGCCGATGACGGTGCGCTGGTCGAAGTTCGCGCAGGCGCAGACCAAGAAGCCGATGAAGGGCATGCTCACCGGGCCGATCACCATCCTGCAATGGAGTTTTGTCCGCGACGACCAAGCCCGCGCCGAGACGGCGCGGCAGATCGCGCTGGCCATCCGCGACGAGGTGCAGGACCTGGAAGCGGCCGGCATTTCGGTCATCCAGGTGGACGAGCCGGCGTTGCGCGAGGGACTGCCCTGCGCAGGGCCGACTGGGCGGAGTATCTGCGCTGGTCGGTCGACGCGTTCCGGTTGCGACGGCGGGCGTGGCGGACCCGACTCAGATTCACACGCACATGTGCTACTGCGAGTTCAACGAGATCATCGAGGCGATCGCGGAGCTGGATGCGGACGTGATCTCGATCGAGAGCTCGCGCTCGGAGATGGAGCTGCTGGAGGCATTTCGCACCTTCAATTATCCGAACGAAGTTGGGCCGGGCATCTGGGACATTCATTCGCCGCGCGTGCCGTCGGGGGAAGAAATGGGCGGCTTCTGGAGAAGGCGCTGCAGGTCCTGCCGCGGAGCAGGTCTGGGTCAATCCCGACTGCGGCCTTAAGACACGTGGTTGGCCCGAGGTGGAGGAGTCCTGAGGAATATGGTGGCTGCCGCGCGGAAGACTCGGACGGCTGATTGAATGATACCTTGCTAAGATGGACTCCCCTGCCGACCCATCACCTCATGGACGTGGCGGATCAGTGGGCCCGAAGACGGGATCGCAGGTGGAGGACGCACAGGCATCGGTTCAAGAAGCCATGAATCAACCCCGCTTGGCTTCAGAACCCAACAACCCTCGAACAGAGTTGATGGCCGCTAGAAACCGCTCGGTTTTCGGGAGGCGTCCTTAGTAAGCGCCGCTTCCTCGACTAAACCGGAGCGCAGCAACTCCTGGCGCAATGTGCCGGCTAGAAGCCCATGCTCGACGGGAGGCGTTGTCCATCCACCGTCGATAAAGGCGAGCAGGTTGAATCGGGTCAGTTCTGTAACAAAGGCTTCTTCGTTCCAGAGGAGGAGATCATAGCAATGGGGCAGGGAGCCAAGCAGATGGCGGGTATAACTCCCGGTCCGTTGTCTTGTGAAACAGTTTGACCTCCTCCCGGTCGACTGGCGAATCGGCAACTCTGACCAGAGCCGGGACTGGAAGCGGATCCGATTCTAACGGAGTGGCATTTACTGTAAAGTGACCAGAAATGGATAACGAGAGCCGCACTTTCATCGCTAGCCGAGCGACATTTTGGACAGCAGCATGGAGCGCGGACAAAGCCTGGTCGCGGCTGAAGCGAAAATCAAAGAACCGGGCGGATTGTTCGAGTCTGGTCAAGTGGAGACCGAGCAAGGCGAAGCCGGACTCTGGCTCCATCTGAACGTTTCCAAGAGCTGAAAGGTTGACCGGCTCTGTACGGTGAATCGAGTCTTGAGCAAACACTCATGGTATTCCTGTTCAGATGTCGAATCCCAGGTGATGCCGCTACCGATGCCGCATCGAGCGGTGTTGGCCTGTTTGTCGACGATGATAGTGCGGATCGCCACATTGAAGCGTGCCTGTCGTCCAGGGGTGATACCCCATCGCACCGGTGTAAACCTCCCGTGGCGATCGCTCGGTGCGGGCAAGGATTCGCATTGTTTCGATCTTCGGTGCTCCGGTCACCGAGGCACACGGAAATAAAGCGGAGACGATCTGGAAAAGGGAGCGTTCGTAGATCCCGTCACCGTCGAGGTCATCTGGAACAATGTGGGGTGCCGTTCGACTTCGAATAACCGCCGCGCCTGCACCGAGCCCAAGTCGCAAATCCGCCCCAGATCGTTCCGCATCATGTCGACGATCATCAAGTTCTCCGCGCGATCTTTCCCGGATAATTCAAGTTGCCCGGCCAACCGTTCATCTTCGTCCGGCCAGCGGCCGTGTCGGAGAGTACCTTTCATCGGTCGGACAGTTAGCGCCGAGCCATCCAAGGCAAAGAAGAGTTCCGGTGCTGCAGAACATATCGACCACCGGCCGGTGTCGATATAGATGCAGCAGGTCGAGGGCTGGTTGTGGTAGAGGAAACTGAAGAGCTCCCACGGATCGCCGGTGTAAGATGACGACAAGCGAAAGGTGAAATTGGCTTGATAGGTTGAGCCAGCGGCAATCTGGGACCGAATGGAATCAACCGCGGCTCATAATCCTGGGGAGTCAATTCTGCCCGCCATTCCAATGGGCGGGACAAAACGTGTGGCTCGGGGCCGTCAGCGCAGAGTGGCGCCGAAAAGACACCTAGCCAAAGCAGCGGCATGCGATACGCCCGGGAGGTCTCAAATGCCCGGTCTAAGCCTAGCGCAGCTTCGTATGAAATATAGCCGGCCACATGGTTCCCTTCGGCGAGCGCCTTGTCGGCTTGATGAAGACAGTCTTCAACCTCTTCGGGATGGATCGCCACCAAAAGGCTCTTTGGTTGATCAAATCTGAGCAAACGTCCAGGCCCATCCGTTCGATCCGTTACCATGACCACTGGCGGCGGCAATCGTTTACTCATGGCCTCGCAGTCTGCCGCAAAGCCGGTTGATTTTCGCATTGGAGTCTAGAGTTCAATAGGTCATAGATCTCGGCTAGCGTTTCGGCCAAAAACGTAGACGATTGTTGGCAGGGCGTGATTTCCAGGAAATTTAAAAACGCAGCCCACTGCGCAGCAGCAGAACGGAGTAAAAATCAAGCTCGGCGTCGAGCGAGCGTTTAATGTTTTCCGCCCGGCGAAACCCATGCTGTTCCTCTTTGAACAGGAGGTAACCCAGCGGCAGGCCTTTGCGGCGGACTGCGTCGGCAAAGAGTTCCGCCTGGTTGGGCGGTACGACCTTGTCCTCCTCCCCTTGGAACAGGATGACCGGCACTCTCAATCGGTCGGTAAAGTGAATGGGTGAACGTTCCACGTAGATCGCCTTTTCCTCGGGGTATTTGCCCACCAGCCAGTCCAGATAACGCGACTCGAATTTGTGAGTGTCCCGCGCCAGGGTTTCCAGATCGCCCACGCCGTAATAGCTTGCACCGATCTTGAAGAATCCCTGGCCGAAGACGAGGCCGCAGAGCGTCGTGTAGCCGCCGGCGCTGCCGCCCGTGATGGCCACCCGCTCGCCGTCAGTCTCGCCGATCGAGGCGAGATGCCTGGCGGCATTTGTGCAGTCGTCCAGATCGACGATTCCCCATTGCAAATGCAGGCGCTCGCGGTACTCCCGCCCATAACCTGTGCTACCGCCGTAGTCTACGTCGACGATGGCAAAGCCCCGACTAGTCCAGAACTGGGTCCGCAGGTCTAACGTGCTGGAGGTGGAGGCGGTCGGGCCGCCGTGGCTCTTGACGATCAAGGGCGGTCGCTCGTTGTCGGGCTTCTTAAAGGCAGGATTGTGCGCCGGATAATACCAAGCGAAGGCCTTGCGCCCGTTTGTCGTATCGAACTCGATCAATTGTGGCCGCGAAAGATAATTACGGAGGGCAGGCTGCTGTTCCAGGAGTGAGGTCGATCTGCGTAGGACCTGGCACCCGAAAGGCTCGAGGCTGACCCGCGCAATCGACGCGGGTTGGTCTGGCGCGCCGCCGCGCAACACAAATTCATTCGCGCCCCCGCGCACCACCGAAATTTCGGTGAACGGCAAAGTCAGCGGCGCCATACGCGTTCCGCCAGGACCGATCACCATCAAGCGGCTCTCGCCGCCTTCGTTATAGGTGCATAGCAGTCGACCGCCCCCGACGAACGCGTAGGTTGCCTGGCCAAAGTTCCATTGAGGTTGGCCGAACTCGGCGTTTAAGGGAAAAAGCGCCTCGAGCCGGCCTGGGACCTCTTCACGGTAGAGATTCCACCAGCCCGAAATGTCGGACACGAAGTGCAACACGCCTTCGGGTGACCACTCGGGCTGGAACAGCGACTCCGTAGCCGAACCCGCGACGCGGCGCGGCGTTTCAACGACTGCGCCGGCATCGTCGAGCTTCGCCACCCACAGTTCCGTGCTTATCCATGGCATGTGCGGATGATTCCAAGTCAGCCACGCCAGCCATCGCCCATTCGGGCTCAGGCGCGGGTTGGAATAGAAATCGTTGCCGGACACCAAAACCGTCTCCTGCTTGGAACCACCGGCGGCCAATGCCACGATCGTGTTGACCGCCTCGCCGGATCCGCTGTGGTCTTCTCGCACACAAACGATTCGTTGTCGGGTTGGGTCAAAATTAGCGTCAGCATAACGGCAACTGGCCGACTGTCCGATCGGCTGCGGGACCGCCGCACCGACCTGCAATCGGTAAAGTTTCTGGTCGTCGAAGTTGCTGAAGTAGACTACGCCATCGCGGATCAGCACCGCGCCGCCACCATACTCGTGCACCCGCGTCCGGGCGTTGAAACCCGGCGGCGTCAGATCAACGGTCGTGCCATCGGTGCGCTGGTGTACGACGACACAACGGCCGTTTTCCTTCGGCCGGCCTTCGCACCAATAAACATCTTTTCCGTCCAGCCAAACGTCCACCAGGTTGATGGATTCGGCCACGATGAGGTCGGAGATGATCGGTGAACGCCACGAGCCGCAAGGAGCGACGACCGATGCAGAAGAGTCCGCGTTGGGCATAAGTTCTAGGATAGCATCCAAGCCCTTTGGCGATCCACAGCCCTAACCGCTCGGAATTTAGCGACTTCCGGAGGAACGCTCGTTTTCTTTTGGTGTGTGACCCACGTCTTCATCGATTAACCGTAACCGCGTCGAACAGCGTTGCTGGATGGTCCGAACGTCGTGGTTGAGCGGAGGCGGAACGACGAAATACTCTCTCCGTCAATTTTTCTGCTGTCAACGTCATCCGAAGGAATCCCGTCAGTTTATCATCGCGTCTTAATGATGCTAGTGCCGTAAGCCACGTTCGGCGCATCTCAGAGCGACACCTCCTAGCCTTGAATCCTCGATCCGATGGAATTTGTCGTCCTCTAAATCGGCGTCATGGATTCGCTCCTGGTTGGTGTTGCAAACGCACTTTGGAGTCAATTGTATTACCCGGAAGGAGTAATTTTGACAATATTACTGTAGTTCCCCGACAAATCTGATTGAAATACGGGGAACTCTATCACTCCATGAATCTCAAACGTGCAAGGCCCCTGCAATTCGTCACTTCCAAAGATATCTTAGTCGCGCTGTTCACGACTGTTAGCTATTTTTTTGGAACCGAGTTCAAGAAGAGGATCTCCGACGCGCTCCGTAGAGCAATTGGCTTTTTTGCTCGTGACCGTCAACTTTCGGCACCGCCATTAGGGCAAGGGACGAGGTAGAAATTGCCAACCACGGACAGAAGTCTTCAGAATCTGCACTACGTTGAATGTTAAAAATGCGCGACCTTATGAAAGCTAAACTATTGACTACGGCGCTCGTCCTCCTCGGTTGTATCGAGGCTTACGCCATCACTCCGACCTGCTCCCTCCTACTCCCTTACCGACATCGGTGTTTTACCAGGATTTACTGGAACCTCGGGGAAGTTCGATAAATACTATTGGGCCAAGTGGCCGGTTATTGCTACACAAATTCTTCAAACGGAACCTTTTCACAACACGCGTTCGTCTATCGACGGGGAAAACTAATCGATTTAGGTGCGCTCTACAATCCCGACATAAGAACTGATTGCCACCTTTGTCAACATCCAAGGCGAGGTAACCCTCTCTTACTTCATGCCTGTCCCGCCGGTATTATTTTAACGAGTATTCCATACTTTATCGGAACGGGCGATTTGTGAAATTACCGAACGGAGGAAGCGTCATTATCGGCGGACTTAACGACCTCGGGCAGATTGCCGGAAGCTTTATCGTGAACAACTTGGGTTCTACCACCTACACGTCGGCCTTTCTACTTCAGCCCAACGGAACCGTAATAACGCTTCCGGCCTTCGGAACTTTGGGCCAAAGTGTTAATGGAATCACCGAAGACGGACGAGTTTACGGGAACGTGGGCGCCAGCGCCGTTATAACCTCGGTCCTGCGCGACCGCCCATAATCTTTGGAAGGTCCTAGCAATCGGTGATATCCAGGTTAATAACCTAGGGGACTACGTAGTTGTTTCTGCTGAACACGGCTTTTTTCGGGCCGTACTCAGCCTGCCGATCTTGCACGTCGGAGCGAAGACGATAAATCTCCCACCAGTACCCGGCTCAGAAAATTCACCCTGGCTCCAGTATTACGCAGCAACAGGAATAAACGATTTTGACACCGTGGTCGGTTACGAGCTGGAGCAGTTCACCAATGTACTGAGGCCCTTCGTTTACGTCAACGGGACGATGTATAATGCGAATACCCTTGTCTCGCCACCCTCGCCTTCGATGCAGCTATTTCAAGTTCTCGGGGTGAACGACGCCGGTCAAATCCTAGCTGTCGGCGGAACTAGCCTCGATGAGTTGGACTGGCACACTTTCATCCTTAGTCCAAAAGGTTCTGGCCACTTTCCTAGGCAATAGAACTAAGTTGGACCGAGATGGTACGCTGGGGACACCGGTGATCCGGGTGGTTCGCCAAATCGCCCTATCTTTCGATGTAAAGTGAGTAGAGCTCCACATTATCATGAGAATGCCCTGTCTCCTCGCCCTTTCAATGGTCGGAATGCTCTGTTCACTCTATGCGCAGCAGCCGACATCAGTCAGCTCGACGGTTCACGCAGTAACCGTTTATCCCGACCGCGCCGGCATCTCAAGAGTCGGCACCGCGACTCTGCCGGAAGGAGCAACCGTTCTGCGATTTACCGGCCTCCCGGACGGCTTGGAGGAGGATTCCGTGGTTGTCCGATGCCCAGTCTGACGCTACCCTGACAATCGAAGGAATTGATATCCAGAACCAGTTTCTGGCTACAAGCGCGCTGCCAAAAACGAAGGAGCTTCAATCTCAGTTACAGGCTTTGGAGGATCAGAAAAAATCGTTTTCTTCCGCGCAAGGCGTTCTCGAAGAAAAACGGGCCTTTTTTCGAAACCTGGCCGCCGGCTTGGACAAAGGGGAAAAAGAAACCGTCAATGTCGACGAGATCAAAAAACTCTACATCTACTACGGCGACGAGCTTTCCAGTGTCGCCGACAATATTCTTTCGGTTGAACGCTCTCAGGCAAAACTCGAACCGGAATTCAGACCGCGTGAAAAGAGAGCTTGAGGCCCTTAGCAGCGGCCAGCAGAAATCCCAACGCACGGTGCTCGTAAGTGTCAAAGCCGCCGCACCTGTGAAAGCCGAGTTTACGGTTTCTTACCTGATTGGAAACGCGTCCTGGACACCCAGCTACGACGCCCGGGTGGATTCAACTACCGGTAAAGTCGAACTGCTCTACAACGCGTTAGTCCGGCAACAAACCACCGAGGACTGGAACGACGTGCATCTTGTTCTCTCAACTGCTCAACCCGGACGCAACGGAAAAATGCCAGACCTGGAACCCACATTCCTGGACTTCAAAGCACCGGAGCCGCCGATGCCAATGGCTGCCGCCCGACTTTCAAAAATGCCTGCCCCCATGCAACCGGAGGCCCCGTCCAAAGCGGACAACCTCTCAGTGCGAAGCACAGATGCCCAGGCCACCGTCCAAACAACCGGCCTCGCGGTCGCCTACGACGTCCAGCTACCAGTAAACATTCCCGCTGACGGCCAACCGCATCGAACGAACGTCACATTAATCAACCTCCAAGGCCCTCCAGAGTATGTGACGACCCCAAAGCTGGACCCGGGAGTATTCTTGCGGCTGCACCTGGTCAATACAAGCCCTGCTTTGCTCTTACCTGGCCCTGTCAACGTTTTCCGCGACGGGGAGTTTACTGGCACTACTCCATTAAACCTGCTGCCAGCAGGCGCCGACTTTGATCTATTCGTCGGGCAGGACGATTCCATCAAAGCCGAACGCAAGGAGACGGTGCACAAGCGCTCCGAAAGCGGCATTCTGAACAAGAGAACAGTCGAGGACCGAACGTACCAAATCTCCCTCCAAAATTTTCGCCCCAACCCGATCAGACTCCTGGTCTACGATCGAGCTTCCAGTCTCCAAAACCGCGGACATTGTGGTGAATCAGGGCCAGTTTTCGGATAAGCCGACCACTTTCGACAAAGAAACCGGTAAACTCACCTGGAACAGCGGACTTGCCCCTAAGGTCAAAAAAGTCATCGAATTCAGCTACTCGGTAGACTGGCCGAAAGGGAAGGAAATCACCGACGACCTGTAAACCAGAATTTGCTTGGTGTCCTCATGAATGAGGAGACGACGGACGATCAGGCTTCCCTTCACCAACGGGAGTTAGCCTGTTAACCGAAGCGCAACGGACTGCTATCCAAAACGTCTGAATTCGTCGCCTTGTGTTGCGCAGTGCGTTCCCATACCCGTTTTTCCAGAACATCACGCGCCTCAAAAGCAACCGGCAAGGGGACCGGAAACGTAGAGAGGGGGATGAAGTTGATTTTCAGAACCGTGGGATGGCACGCCGTGGGAATTAAAGGAGATCGTTCCTACGGTGTCGAAGGAGACGAGGAGAACGGTTACAACGCCATGGTCTGGACCCACAAGAGAAGCAGCAAATCGGAGCAACTCGATGGCGGCCCATTTAAAACTTTCGAACTGGCCGTCGCGCGTTGCCAGCAAGACGAGGACGCCCTAGTGCACCAAGTCAGTGACTAAGGTAGTGGCGCTGCTGCGAATTTTGACTGGATGCGCGAAGCGAAGAGGGAGAGTACCCGCGGTGGTCTTTGACCGAGGAGCGACAAAGCAGCCGGACAAAAGGCGCGCAGCCCGGAGGGTGGCGATGAAAAATGGGCCGGCGGCTGCGTTGCTCCTCAGTCACGTATCGATCTAGAGATGCTCCTTCCTACTGCCGGTCCGGCTTGGACCGCCTTGCCGGCGGCCCATTTTGGCCGCAACGCCACTACCCCAGTCACTGACTTGGTGCACTAGCATAGCCACGGAAAGGAATTCTGTTTTCCACACCGGAACCCCGGCCTCGCCACGGCATCCGGGAAGCCGCACCCTTCGTGCTTCCACGCATCATCCCCTCGCCTGAATTTCTGCGCCGGTCGTCTACGTCTATGAGAACATCAGCGAGAATGGGGCGGTCGCCGGTGTGGAGAAAATGTTCAGGCCAATGGCATTCGCGGTAGGCAGTCAGACAAGCCTCATTTTTGCTACGACGCATAGGAATCGCAGCTCATTCTTAGGACTTGCTACTAAGTCCGGATAAGGCTCTCCATCTGGCGGCGCAGGGCGTTTTCCGCCTCCTGGGACGACGAATAACCGAACATGACAATCTCCAGTGTCTGTTGGGCAAGATTACGTTCACCTAATAGTACGGACTCGAGTCCACCAGGCGATCATCCCAATGATCTCGCATTCTGAGTTGTTGACTGGCTTTTAAGCGATCCTGCCAAAGACAGAAAAAAACGTATGCTGGCCGGCCTCGCACGCGAAATCCATGGCGTGGAAGGGGATCATCAGGTCTTTGGCTCGCACATTAATGATCCCCCGGTCGTTTTGAAGTTTATAGCCAGCGGCCGGGAGACAATTTTCCGGACGATGAAGCCTGGCCAGAATCCTTGAACGGGGCGGCCCCGCGGCCCATTTAAAAAAGAGCGCGGTCCAACGGCTTCCGTCATTCTCGGTCCAGGATGCCGCACGCTGTTCGTCTCCCAGCACATCGGGTATCGACAAGGTTTGAAACTTTGGTTTGGAATCCGGCATTTGAAAAGACCACTGGAGGAGTTCTCCGTTCTCATGCGCGCGGTACCAGGTCTCGGTGCCGATAATGGTCAGCGCTAGCCACGCGCCAAGGCTAATCGCCATTTTCCGAGGAAACGGTCTTGGGACTCGATCTATGCCCGAAGAAGCAGGCAGCAGTTTCGGCAGCTTTGAAGAGTTTCGGCACATCAAATGCACGCATCCCCAGAGGGCAAAAAAGCAAATACCCAATTCGATTATCCCGGCCCTATCATGCCATTTCGGGACCGCTTCAATTCCTTGCTGAGCGGCCGTCCATGAGAGGAAGAAGGTACGCCCAATATTGCAAAAAAAGGCGATTAGAATTCCTGCAAAAAGGAAGAGGATCCTTCGCCGAAAACTCGCTCGATAAAGTTCGCCCAAAAGAAGCGAAACCATGACGCTGGCCTGGAGCGATCGGATGCCACTGCAGGCTTCATCGATTCCCAGGAGGCCGGTCTTAACCTCGATCAAGTTTCCGTGCTGCAGCGCCGCAATATGAGAAAAATTTAGTAAACCCACCGTTACCCAGGCAACCACCTGCATCAGGCCTTGGATCAGGAATGTTTCGAACCCCCCTGGCCAAGGCAACGTGGTTAAAATAAAGCTGATACTAAACGCGAAATGGCGCAGCCACGATCTTCCTTCCGACAAAATAAATAGCGCAGAGAGTTAAGAGGACAATTTCCAGCGCCAACAGCCAGCTGAGCCCTCGCCAGTCGGGATTGGGCTGCTCCACGAGCCAAGTGGGTAGAAATGCCAAGGCCGCAATCCAGAAACCCATTTGCGCCGGCCCAAGACGCTGGTTCGGTCTGCGGGTGGCTTAGCCAACTGGTTAAAAAAAGGTAGGCGCAGAGCAAGGGCCCAAACCATCCGAAACTATATTGGGGGTCAGCGGCCCAATAGAGGGAAAGGTTCTTAATGAGCAAGAACCATAAGGTCGCCAAAAACAACCAAGGGCAGGATTGATGGCTGAAATTTTCTGAGTGGCTCAGGCATAAACATAGTAGAAGGCGCAGAGCGAGGTTTATCGCTCCGCGGCTGACGTTCCAAGGGCAGAAGGAGCTTGGGCTAGTACCCCCCCCCCCCCCCCCCCCCCCCCCCCCCCCCCCCCCCCCCCCCCCCCCCCCCCCCCCCCCCCCCCCCCCCCCCCCCCCCCCCCCCCCCCCCCCCCCCCCCCCCCCCCCCCCCCCCCCCCCCCCCCCCCCCCCCCCCCCCCCCCCCCCCCCCCCCCCCCCCCTTGGCTGAATTAACCGCTAAACAGAGGCGTTCTTGCCGACGCCAAAGATTCATGGAGCCAAATAGCAGAACCGCACCCATAAAGGGTATCAATACCCAGGCTGTGTTTGGCTCCGGAACGGACGAAACACGCGGCATCTCCCCGATGTTCGCTTCCCCTCTCCTGATGGGAGTTATTGTCACCTCGCCCGTGGTCGTTTTTATCGGCATAGGCCAGCGCCGGGAGCATCAAACTGGCTGCTACTAAAGCAGGCAACTTACGAAAGCAATGGGCGTGATCCAATTCAATCATAAACTCCCTGGAACATGATCTAGGGAAGTTTGCGAGTTCAGGGGTATTCAGACGCTTCTGGTAGCTATTAAGATAAATTCCATATAAACACTATTTACCATAAATATAAACCGCTCAACTGCATACTCCCCACCAGACATTATGTTCATAGATTTGCCCCCTTTCAGCGATTTTCCGCCCTTGTCCGTCATGCCCCGGATTTTGATAAGATGAGATGTACTTGCTCGTTTCTGGGTAAGCTCGCAAACAGCTCACTCCGTACTTCTTTGAGCAGAGAACGCCGGGCTTTGGCCGATGAGGCACGCGAGGTGATGCCGGCGAACGTCGGTATCTTCTGCAAGCAACGATGGTGAGCGGAGTTGAGCGGAACGAGCCTAAAGAGGCATAAGCCTCCGACTAAAACAGTTAGAGCTTCATATCAGTAGCTGTTTAGTTGTTCACCGCTTCGCATGGATCCTTGGTTTGGGGTGGGTGACCAACGCGTGAATTCGCTCTATGGTAAAAGGCATACTCCCATTCTCGGGAAAGCGATGTCGTTGGTTGCGCCGCTTTGACAAAATTTCGGTGGGGGCGCTGCCGCTTAACCTGAAAACATGATGTTTCCTTGCGAAATTCTCGTGAAGATCGACGGTAGGCCGTCGACGTGGATGGTGAGGCTTCTCATTCTGGGCACCGCCGTGTTCCTGATTATTAACCTGGCCGGCACCAAAGCAGCCGGGCAGACTTTGCCCAGTCCAACGCGTGCTCGTGCTCTATTCGGATGAGCGACTGCTGCCGGCTAATATCATCGCGGATGAGGCCATCCGTGCGACCTTTGCAGTCGGCACCAGCAATCGCCTCGAGTTTTACAGTGAGTTTCTCGATGTACCCGTTTTCCGGGCGAGACCAGCAGCAGCGGCAGCGGGATTTTTTTGAGGAACAATTTGGGAACTCCGCCCGACTTGGTGATCGCGGTCAGTGGAGGCGCTTTGGTTTTCCTCGCGAAACACCGGACCGGCTTGTTCGCGGGAGTACCGATCGTTTATTGTCCGGGTCGCCGGTGATCCGCATACGGATCACCTTTCAGACGCCGGGATAGTGGAAGTCCCGGTCCCCGATAGCATCGCCCCTACCCTGGAGATGATGCTCCGCCTGCATCCCGACACCCGCCAGGTGGTGGTAGTCTCGGGCACTGGGCCGAGGGACCGACAAATGGCCGATAACTTCCGCCAAGAGATGGCTGCCTTCGGAAACCGGGTCGGCTTTACCTGGTTGACCAATTTTTCGATGGAGGAATTACGTGGCGAGTTATCGCGCGTGTCGGATCACACCGCTGTGCTTTATCTCACGATCTTTCAAGATGCTGCTGGCAAGGCCTTTACCCCGCGCCAGGCGCTGGATGCGTTCGCCCCGGCAAGCCGCGCTCCGATCTACGGCTGCTTCGATACCTACCTCGGACATGGGATTGTCGGCGGCTCCATGGTGACGTTCGAACAGATTGGCCGGAAAGCCGCCCAGCTGGGTGTCCCCATCCTGGCTGGTGAAGACGCGCAGGCCGCCATTCGGTCGGAATTCTACCAATCGGCACCAATGGTTGATTGGCGGCAGTTACGACGTTGGGGCATCAACGAGAATCGACTCCCGCCGGGCACCATCCTGGAGTTTCGACAACCGTCTCTTTGGGAAAACTATCACTGGTACATCATCGCAGTCGGCGGGGCAGTGGCTGCCCAGAGCGTGCTCATCACTGCGTTGCTCTCTCAAAGGGCGCGGCGGCGCCGAGCCGAAATAGTTGCGCAGCAGCAACAGATGGATTTGGCGCACGCTTCGCGCCTGACAATGGTAGGTGAACTCACCGCTTCCATTGCGCACGAAATTGGCCAACCTCTAGGAGCAATCCTAAGCAACGCTGAAACTGCGGAGATCTTGCTCCAATCCAAACAGCCTCGCATCGAGGAAGTCCAACAGATCCTTGCCGATATTCGGAAGGACGACCTGCGGGCGAGTGAAGTAATCCGACGCATGAGGGAATTGCTGCGCAAATGTGAATTGGAATTGAAGCTAATCGACCTGAACACGGTAACTTCAGATGTGCTTCGGCTGGTCGACGGTGAGGCGCGCCGCCGCGGAGTCGAGATCGAGAAGCAGTTAGCCGACACTCTCCCGTTGTCCGCGGAGACGTGATCCACCTCCAACAAGTGATACTGAACCTCGTTCTCAACGCCATGGAAGCGATGTCCGAATCGTCTGAATCGAATCGACGGCTTACGATGCGAACGTCGCACGATGGCCAAGGCAATGTAGAAGTCGCGGTGGAGGATTCAGGCCCTGGCATCCCACCAGAGCAGCTGCCACGGCTCTTCGACTCCTTCTTTACAACGAAGACGCACGGAATGGGTTTGGGGTTATCAATTGTCCGATCGATCGTGGAAGTCCACGATGGGCGGATCTGGGCAGAAAACAATTCCAGCGGCGGAGCGTGCTTCCGTTTCACGCTGCCTGTGAATGGAAAGGAATGAATCGCCTGGGACAAGAAAGCTCGTAAAGGCGCATGACTTCTTTCATGCCCATGCCATCATCGTCAGCGGAAATGGGACACACCGCATCAAGCCTCATGATCCGGCGCTCCGCACCGGAGTTGCTATCGGCTGAGCAGCGAACGGATGGCCTCTAGCAGCACGGCGCCGACAACTGGTTTGCCCAGATAGACGCTGTTGGGAATCCGGGACGCTCGTTGCCGCCCGCTATCCTCGTCCTGCGCGGTGATGAAGATCGCTGGCGGAGGCTGGGCCAGATGCGGTGAGATGGTCGAATAACTCAAAACCCGACATCCCCGGGAGCCGAATATCGAGTATCAGGCACGCGTGCGACTCGGGCACAGCGCTCCCGAGGAATTCCTCCGCGGAAGCAAAGGTGTGCGCCTCAAACCCGGACGCATCCAGCAGTCGCTGCAAGGCCCGTCTGAAGCTCTCGTCGTCCTCGACAATGCCGATGATAGATTTGCTCGCGGGTGTCTGGATGCACGACCCGCATTATCGCAAATCCGCCTTTCAATCGGTATTGTACTTATGGGCAATTTCGGCCCATGGTGGTTGCGGTACACATTTTCATTCGCTCCCTGTCTGCCGCGCGGATGCACCTCGAAGATCTCGCCGAGCCACTCAACCGCTCGCCCCAGTTCGGCCGGCGATTGCACTCCCATTTTGTGCATTACTTGGCCGCGATGCGCTTTAACCGTGCGTTCGCAGATGCCGAGCACGTCAGCGATTTGCTTATTGACCAAGCCGCGCACGACGAGCGCAAAGAGCTCGCGCTCGCGTGGCGTCAGGCTTTCGTAGCGGGCGCCCCACTCCCGCTTCTGGCGCTGCATTCCCCGCGTTGCGGCCCCTCGGGCTAGCGCCCGCCGCACCGCATCGAGCAGCTCATCCCCTCGAACCGGTTTGATAAGGAAATCCACCGCGCCTTGCTTCATCGCGTGCACCGCAGAAGAAAGCTCGCCATGGGCCGTGAGGAAGACCACCGGCAGTGGTTCTTCCGCCTGGGCGAGCGCCTCCTGCAACTCCAGCCCATCTGGTCCCGGCATTTGCAGATCGAGCACCGCGCAACCAGCGGCATCTGAGCGGCGACGGGTGAGGAATTCCTCTGCCGAACCAAAGGTTTCGACTTGGTAATCTGCGGCCCGGAGGCGGCGGGACAAGGCGCGAAGAAAAGATGGATCGTCATCCACTAAATAGATGATCGGCACGCCCTGACGCTGGATCCCGCTTTGGGGACTGGTGGCTTCCTGAATCATGTGGGCTTTCTTCTTAGGCGTCCGATCGTCGACAGACTTTACAATGAATACGAGATTCCTATCCGAAGCGAAAGTGTATCAAGCTTAATCAGCTCTTCCTATTGTACTTTAGTCCAATGGTAATGACATCGATTTTCGTAGGAATCGAGCGATTCATTCGATTGTCTTAGATATAAGGTATCCAGCGGGCTGGCGCCTTGTGTTTGGTCGGAATCGCTAGCATACCTCTTTTTTGCCCAAAAGTACAATAGCGGTGGCCGCTACAGACTTATAAAGTTGGTGGTCCACTCGACGCGCGCCTTGTAACCCCGGCAAATCAATAAAGCTTCCTGGATCGCACATGCATTTCTGGCAAATAAAAGGACGGAAACTCGCTCGAAGCGCAACAGACCACGATTTCGAAAGGATCTCAACTCGCAGTGTTGTTTTGCGGTCTTCTTGGGATCGCCTCCGTACTGCTCGTTTTAAGCGGGTCAATGGCGAGCTTCAACGCTAACGCTTCTAATCCGGACGATCGGTCCGGCGGTCAAGTTCACAGGAAGGCGCCGCCGGGGACGGTCTGGATCCCGGAAGGCACGTTTCTGATGGGAACCAACGACAAGGAGAGCTTTCCAAACGAACGGCCCGCCCATCTGGTTCAGGTCCGGGGTTTTTGGATGGATGAACACGATGTGACTAACGCGGAGTTCTCCAAGTTTGTTGAAGCGACCGGCTATGTGACGACGGCGGAACGTAAGATTGATTGGGAGGAGCTAAAGAAGGAGGTTCCACCCGGCACACCGAAACCGGACGAAAGCGCACTTGCAGCTGGAGCGCTGGTGTTTACTCCTACGGCCGGACCAGTCCCGCTCAATGACTTGTCGGCTTGGTGGCGTTGGGTGCGTGGCGCAAACTGGCGCCATCCGGAAGGTCCGGAGAGCTCTATCCTGGGCAGAGAAAATCATCCGGTCGTTCAAGTCTCCTGGCATGACGCGGTGGCTTATGCTCAATGGGCCGGCAAACGGCTACCTACCGAAGCTGAATGGGAATTCGCCGCCCGCGGCGGCCTGGAATCAAAGCGGTACGTTTGGGGTGACGAATTCAAGCCGGGCGGCCAATACATGGCGAACACTTGGCAGGGACTATTTCCAGTTACCAACACTGCCGAAGACGGGTATGTTGGCACCTCGCCGGTGGGCTCCTTTCCAGCCAATGGATACGGACTTATACGACATGGCTGGCAATGTTTGGCAGTGGTGCAGCGACTGGTATCGGGTAGACGCTAACATTGAGGCAGCTAGCAAAAACGTTTGTCGCGACCCTCGTGGACCGACTGAGAGCTATGATCCAGGCGACCCCTACGCTCCCAAGCGCGTAGTCAAAGGAGGTTCTTTTCTTTGCAACCCTTCCTACTGCGAGAGTTATCGCCCGAGCGCACGTCGAGGAACGCCGCCCGATACGGGCTCCTCCCATACGGGTTTCCGATGCGTGATCTCTGGAGACAATACTGCAAGTTACTCGTTCGGCTGCAAGCGAGCCTGCTTTCGCAAAATCGACATCTTCTGACCAATGAACCCCAAAAATAAAGGACACCAAACATGAAATGGCAAAAACACGCATTTGCAGCAATCACGCTCGCAAGGAGGAAGAAGCAATCGACGCTAAGTATGGGAACGCGGTGGCGGCTGCTGTCCGCGGTCGCCTTCACGACACTGTGTTTCAGCTTTGCGGATATGGCCCTTGCCCAGGCGGCGACAGCCTACAGCAAGGAGGGCATGGAGCAGGCACTTCCACCAAGCACCACTATGACCTTTACGGAATCCATTTCGATTTCGACAAGGCGGTGATTCAGCCGGATTCCAATGCGTTACTTGATGATATCGCGACAGCGCTGAAGCACTTTCCGAAGTGGCGGCTTAGGATCACTGGCCACACCGACTCAACCGGCGATGCGGCGTACAACGAAGAGCTGTCCATGAATCGGGCCAACGCCATCAAAAAGGCCCTGGTTGAACGCGGCATCGACGCCTCGCGGCTAGAAACCTTGGGTACGGGAGAGAAGCAGCCGGTCGCCAGCAACGACACACCAGAAGGCCAGGCATTGAACCGCCGGGTCGAGCTCGTGCGGCTTGATGTGAAGCCCAATATCCTCGTTCATCATGGGCGACGACATCGGCTGGTTCAACATCGGCGCCTATCACCGCGGCATCATGTCTGGCAAGACACCGAACCTCGACAAGCTCGCCGCAGAGGGCATGATGTTTACTGACTACTACGCCGAGGCAAGCTGCACGGCGGGTCGGGCCAACTTCATCACCGGCGAGATTCCCCTGCGTACGGGTCTGACGACCGTGGGTCAAGCCGGTGCGGATGTGGGCTTACCGGATCAGGCCTGCACCATTGCCACGGCGCTGAAGGCGCAGGGCTACGCCACCGGCCAGTTCGGCAAGAACCATCTCGGTGACCTGAACAAATACCTGCCAACGGTGCATGGCTTCGACGAGTTTTTCGGCTACCTCTACCATCTGGACGCCATGTCGGACCCCTACTGGTTCGACTACCCGCAGGATTGGATCGACAAGTACGGACCGCGCGATCTGGTGCACTGTTGGGCGACCGACGTAGATGACCCAACCGAGATGCCGCGCTGGGGCAAGGTCGGGAAACAGAAGATCGTGGATGAGGGTCCCTTGGCGCCGTTCCCGAATATGGCAGGGCGTCAAAACTGGCAAGCAGGTAGCAAGGCTAAATACGACATGGAAACCTTCGATGACGTGTTGGTGGAGAACACCAAGAGATTTATGGATAAGGCCAAAAAGGATGGCAAACCCTTCTTTATCTGGCACAACACGACGCGCATGCATGTCTTTACCTACATCTCCCCGAAATACCAGGCGCTCATGAATTACTAAGAGCAACTATGGCCTGGAGGAGGCCGGTATGGCTCAATTGGATGACAGTGTGGGGGCCATCCTGCAGCACCTGGAGGATATCGGGGAGGCCGAAAATACCATCGTCATCTTTAGCACCGACAACGGAGCGGAAGTGTTTACCTGGCCCGACGGCGGCATGACACCGTTCAAAGCCACCAAAGGCACCATCTTTGAAGGTGGCTTCCGAGTACCCTGCATTGTTCGCTGGCCCGGGCATGTCAAACCCGGGACCGTTGAGAACGGTCTTTTCTCCGGACTCGACTGGTTCCCAACGTTGGTAGCCGCAGCTGGCAACCCAGACATCACCGACCAACTTCTGAAGGGGGTGAAACTCGGAGACCGTGAGTACAAGAACCACCTTGACGGCTACGACCAAATTGATCTCCTCAACGGGGAGGGCCCTACCAAGCGGCACGAGCTATGGTATTTTGGTGGTCCCAAGCTAGGCGCACTTCGACTGGACGATTTTAAGTACCAGTTCTACCAACAGCCGCTGGGCTGGCCGGGACCAAAGGTCATGACCGATATGCCCCTGATCTACAATATCCGCCAAGATCCTTTCGAGCGGACTCCGTCGATCAACGGCGAAACTCTGAATGATCTGGGCGGTGGTTATATGAACGATTTCTATGCCCGGGAGTTTTGGCGCTTTGTCCTTGTCCAAAAGACGGTGGCCGAACTTGCCAAAACGGCGATCGACTATCCACCGATGCAGGACCCGGCCTCATTCAACCTGGATGAGGTGAAGAAGCAAGTTGAAGCCCTGATCAAGTCCCACGAGGGCCAATAGTTGGCGTCAGCGAGCGAGCACCTCAAGGTCGGGTGCTCGCTTTCTTTTCGGGGCTCATCCCGCGCCCCGATGCCTCGCATGACCGACCGGCCAACCCGCCCTGATGAATCAAGCAGAGAGGGTAGGTCGTAATTGCAGAACGTTGAGTCCGACAAGGACCCCCGGCCCGGGGAACAATCTTCCGGGGAGCAGCGATGCCATACTTCCTCCGAATTCATGGAGGCATAGGGATGCACGCCGGTTATCTGCCCGGCTATCCAGCGTCACATTGGCAGTATTCGATTACCCGAGAAAATGGCAGTTCAATTTTTTAAAAATGCTGCCGTCGGCACTCCTGCGGAGATTCGTCATGCAGTGCCGCCGAATGACGAGCCGATCCAATTAGTGAAAGATATTCGGACTTCTCTTCGCTATTAAATCGCTAGTCCAGTTCCGATCGAGAGAATTCAAAGTTACACTGAGAGCTATGAATTCGGGACCAGGACACACCGAAAGAAATCGTGAACTAAGCAGATGAGCATCGAGAGTAAATTACCAGGATTCACTATGAGCAACCTGAATGAGACTGCGGAGCAAAAGAGACTGAATGAGGCTCGGGGTCAGAAGCTCACTTGGAAGAATAAGCTTCTTTCACGAGAGAGACCTTTTGATCCCGATATCGCCATTGTGTGGCTCACCGGTAGCTAACTCCGCGAGTTGAAATTGTTGTGGAGGTAGGTCGCGCCTGACTAAGTGGACGTTCACTTCACGCCTATTGAGCTCTAACTAAGTATTTTCCTCGAAAGGAACTGATGAAACAGGAAGCAACATTGATCCGTGCCCGCCTGAAAACGCCGCGCGCTGCCGCGATCGCTGGCATCCTCTTTTCGCTTCTCCTGATTACCGGCCTTGTCTTGTTCCGGCTTTCTGTCCGCGCCGATCCGTTGGAGACGGGGACGTGGCTTAAGACCAGTGCGCACAAAGTCGCTCTGGCGTTGAACCTGGTTCCATTTGCCGGCATCGCCTTTTTGTGGTTCATCGGCGTGCTGCGCGACCGCCTGGGAGAGCTTGAAGATCGCTTTTTTGCCACCGTCTTTCTCGGCAGCGGGCTTTTGTTCCTCGCCATGCTGTTCGCGTCAGCCGCGGTGGCGGGCGGAATCATCATAGCCTACGATGCCAGGCCTCAAGGCTTGCTCGATTCGGCGACCTTCACTTTCGCCCGCGCCGTAACCTACGAAACTATGAACCTCTACGCGGTCAAAATGGCGGGGGTGTTCATGATTTCGACGTCCACACTCACGATCCGCACCGGAATCACCCCGCGCTGGATTGCGTTCCTCGGCTTTGCCTGCGCGCTACTTCTCCTGTTCAGCGGGCGCTATATTGACTGGATTCTACTGGTCTTCCCGCTGTGGGTGCTCTTGATTAGCATCTATATCCTTATTGATAATTTCCGTCGATCCCCTCATCCTGCTGGGGGTGCTTAGGAATCCGTTCATGCCCAAATCGCGTCTTCTCACATTCTTGATCAAAGAGCTCCAGGAAGTCGTGCCGCCGACGGTGTTCTTCGCAATTGGCTTCAATCTCGTCGTCCTGACCACCGACCTCATTCTCGCTGATTACCTCGTCAGCTTTGGGAGCTTCATGGTCGCAACCGTAACAGCGCTGGTTGTCGGGAAGTCGGTGCTGATCGCGAATGCAATGCCATACTTGCGCCGCTTTGACACCGCTCCAATGATCCAGCCGATCCTGTTTAAGACCGTGGTCTATTGGGCGGTCGTTTTCACGGTCCGATTCCTGGAAAAGCTAATCGAGTACCTTTTCGCCGGAGGATCCCTCAGAGCAATTCCTGAGTACGTGGCGATGCACTTCACTTGGCACCGCTTCGCCGCTATCCAGATTTGGATCTTCGTTCTCTTTCTGATCTACACGTCGATCGAAGAACTCAATGCGCGACTCGGCGATGGCGAGCTCATAAAGATGTTCTTCACCAGGCGCTCCCCGGTAGTGAAGCCGACGATGCCGGCAGCAAATTCGCGCGAGTCTCGCTCGCGTAGGACGAACCCAGACGCATACCCCAAATAGACCTCAGCCCAAGAACACCGTCACAGACTCCTTACGTTACGGCACTGTTCTGCAATGTTTGGCTGGTCTCTGGAGGAAGAAGCTAAAT
The DNA here is from genome assembly GCA_963793135.1 of uncultured Verrucomicrobiae bacterium. GTDB lineage: Bacteria > Verrucomicrobiota > Verrucomicrobiia > Chthoniobacterales > JAFAMB01 > JAFAMB01. The sequence goes on along the minus strand of CAWBYX010000006.1, from coordinate 153,996 downwards.
TAGAGTTCACCATAACAGTCAACTGGCGTCAAAAGACGGCAGCATCCCGACGAGGCAATTTGGGATGGCAATTCGTCATACGAAGTACCTCGCCCTACACCGAGCCTAACACTGACCCTCCTTTTGCTGCATGGTGTAACCGGAGATCTACTTTTTCGTCTGTACCAACATGAAAAAATTTATTGTCGTACTGACGATGATCTTTGCTATCGCCCTGCTGGCTCAACCCAAGGCGCAAGCCGGGGTCTTCTTCCGTTTCGGTTTGCCAATTCCGGTCCCACTTCCGGTCTTTTACGGACCGGCCTATTACCCAGGCGGCTATTACTATGGTCCTTATGGGTACGCATATTACCCGCGACCCTACTGGCGCCATCGGTATTGGTCTCACGGACACTGGTGCTACAATTGAGCAATTGCCATCGGGATCACTGTCTCCTCGGCCGCAACTACAAAGTATTCTAGTGCATCGTCTCATACGATGCACTACTAGATGGCGGAACTTCATGGGCTGCTTGCTTGCCAATCTGACTCATCTTTGTTCGAGCTCGGGTCGATCGATCCCACCGGCACAAAAGATGATTTTGATCACCATAACTCTCCTCGGGTGTGGCTCATGTGACGGGGAACGAACCATTGATTCGGTTGTTTAGTGGACTTCGATAAATTTAGTTGTCTGGCGGGATCTTAAGCCATCTTTGACTCTATCTTAATCTTCGGGGCTGATAATTAACTCATCCAATAAGGATGTCTCTCCTCGAACTCACTAAGTGAGATGGAGCGAATCCGGCTGGTGATGTTCGATCCATTCGGTTGTCCTTTCCATTTTTCACACGCGAGCATCTTGGCTATATGGAACAAAACCGGCCAAATCCGCGCTCCGTAGCCAGTACTCTCCACGGCTCTACAGTTGGACAAGGAAGTACGTAGAGGACGGAGCCAAAACAATTTCGCTGAAGCGCGACGCTCCTGGATGGCCGCGCGGCATGTGCAATCCGAGCGAGAATTTGTGAGGGATTACGTTCTCTGGCGAGACCACGCGGGAAGCCCCGGCTCAGGCGAAGCTTCGCCATACCTGCGCCGGCGCCCACCGCTTACTTCGTCCGGCCAGCATAGCGATCGACGTTCTCCTTGGTAATCAGACCAACCGGGATAAGGGTCGGACAGGAACTCCTGCGGGTGTTCGGCCTGTAGTCAACCAAGGACGTGGACGCGACCAAGAAAGCCAACGATCTGTCGAAGCGGCGACTGACAAAAAGTGCTCACAGGACAAGGGAGCTGACGACCGGTGAATTTGATCTTCTGAAGATTGTTAAGGCGGCTCCGGCACTGCCTTTTGTAAGTGATAATCATTATCAATTTTGGAGAAGAGCGATTCGGAGATAGCGCAGCGCGATTTGTCGGAATAGTATAGTCCGGTCGGCGATAATTAATCAGGAGAATCGTAGACCTATTGGACCAATGCCATATTCACTTGAATCATTTTCAAAGACCGATCCGTTTGCCGCGGCGATCGCACTGCAGGAGGAGCACGCCCGGGCCTATTCCGAGTTGGCGGACCAGATTCGCTCCGAGAGCCCCGAAGCCGCTTCTTTTTTGTTAATCCTGCGCCAGCGCCAGCAATCTGAATTGCGCAAGCTAATGTGCATTTATGGCTTCTCGTCAGGCAAAGGAGCATCGCCCTCTCCGCATCCATCGTCAGGAGTCGCTGGAAAGGAACAAGGAAATTCCAAGGGATTGGAGACGAAATCAAGCTTTGACATTGAGTTAAAACGTAAAATTTTTGTGCTGCAGATTGTCCAACCAGGTCTTGCCGGCTTAATGGACGGTTCCGTGTCCACCTTGGCGCCGGTTTTTGCGGCAGCGTTTGCCACCCATAATTCTCGGACGGCTTTCCTCGTGGGGATGGCTGCTTCGCTTGGCGCCGGAATTAGTATGGGATTTGCCGAAGCCCTTTCGGACGACGGAGTCCTTAGCGGCAGAGGCCAACCCTGGATGCGCGGCGGGGTCTGCGGTTTGATGACAACTTTAGGCGGCATCGGCCATACTTTGCCGTTTCTCCTGCCCGACTTTTTCATTGCTCTTTGGGTTGCGGTAGCCGTGGTGGCAGTCGAGTTAGGCTGCATCGCCTGGATAAGGAAGCGTTATATGGATACTCCGCTGCTGCAGGCGATTTTTCAGGTCGTCCTGGGTGGCGTTCTTGTGTTCATAGCAGGAATTTTGATCGGAAATCTTTGAGTTGTGCTGCGAATGGTCAATCTGCTTACGTGTCAAGGCGACGGGAACCGTTGTGGCATGGCGCTGCTTCTGAAAACGGTCTCTCATCTGGGCTAGCAGGTCGGCCAGTTGAAAAATCGACCACCACAATGAACCCATTGTTTGCTGAAAAAGTTGCATTGATCACGGGCGGAACCTCTGGAATTGGCAGGGCGACGGCAGTCGCTTTTGCTGAACAGGGCGCAAATGTCGTCATTTCTGGGCGACGCGAGGCTGAGGGAGCTGAGTCGTTGTCGCTAATTCAGAAAGCGGGCGGACAAGGTTTATTTGTCCGCGGTGATGTGAGCGAGGAATCAGAGATTGAAGCGCTGGTGGCCAAGACTCTAGAGCGTTTTGGCCAGCTGGACTTCGCGTTCAACAACGCTGGGGTCGGGGGAGAAGGACGTGCCACGATGACCGCTACGTCTGACATCTATAATCGCATCATGGACATCAATGTGCGCGGCGTCTTTTTTTCGATGAAGCATCAGATTCCGGCCATTCTTCAATCAGGCGGCGGCGCCATCGTGAACAACGCTTCGGTACTCGCGCTGCGCCCGGCCGCCAATTCACCAATCTATAGTGCCAGCAAAGCCGCCGTAGTCGCTCTAACAAAATCGGGCGCCCTCGAGTTCGCTCCTAAAGGCGTGCGAATCAATGCGATTTGCCCTGCTATTATTGAGACCGATTTGACCAAACAGATCAGAGACGATGAGCAGAGCCGTGCCTTTCTGATGGCTCGTCACCCGGTCGGACGTTTCGGTCGGTCGGAAGAAGTCGCTGCTGCGGTTCTTTATCTCTGTTCACCGGAAGCATCCTTCATTACTGGCGTTGCCCTACCTCTTGACGGTGGTTTCGCGCTATGATGCCCTCGCCCGCACCTCAAACGCTCTCTGCGGCCTATGCTGCTCGCACCGGAATCTCGCCCTGCCTGGGCTTCCCGCAACGCGGCTCGAATCTGCTCTTGTATTTTTGCAAGAGGTGAACACAATATGTTGTGGTCGGCGCTCCGACCCACTCAACCATGCGATGCCCAAAATGCGGAAACCTTGAGGACAAGGTTATCGATTCCCGTGCGGCCAAGGCCGGCGCAGCGATTCGTCGGCGTCGTGAGTGCCTTGCTTGCCAGCATCGGTTTACGACCTACGAAGAAATCGAGCGGCGCGATTTGCGAGTTATCAAAAGAGATGGACGCCATGAACCGTTCGATCGGCAAAAGCTACTAGGCGGAATGATCAAGGCCTGCGAAAAACGCCCTGTGGGTTACGATGCTCTGGAGCGCGCGGTGGAAGAGATTATCCAGGAGTTGGAGCAAGCGTATGACCACGAGGTGCCTACCAACGCGATCGGCATTCGGGTGATGGAGCGGCTCCATTCCATGGATGAAGTGGCGTACATCCGGTACGCATCCGTCTACAGGCAATTTCAAGATATTGGAGAATTCATTAACGAGATCGAATCTCTGGGCCGCAAGATCAAACGCAACGCCCTGCAACCGGATCTGTTTGTGCCGTGATAGCGCTACGCGATTTCCTACCGCTTCTTCGACAAGGCGAGAACGAGCTTTGTGCGATTCGCCAGGATTGGCTCTGTTTCTGCCTTTGTCGCGCTGCCGAGAAAGCAGGTTACAGTCGTTGGTGGCTGGCGGAACACGTCGCAGCGAGTGTCTTGTGTTATCTCTCTCGAACACACGAAAGTAGCGTTATCACGCCGCAACAGCTGCGCGAAATCGTCTTGTCCGCTCTGCAGGCGATTGGCTACGCCGAGGTTGCCTTGCGCCTGGACTCCGTTGATCCACCATTTGAACTTTCTCTGAGCGAACTGGCGGAAGAGGCAGGCCCTGGATATGAACTGGCATTCTTCCGGCTGCTGGAAGAACGCATTCAACCAGCCTTATCCGATCGCGGTGCAAATCTTGATATCTACGGTCTGCAATCGTGCGTGCGGCATTTACAATCGGTCAAGACCTGGAGCCGCGAATGCTCGCAATTGCGAAACGAGATTGTCCATTTTCTTCGTGCCCATCTTGAACGGGCCAAGGCAAAAACCGATCTCCTCCTTACCATCCGATGACATTGTTCCAAAAAATCGTGGCCCGCGAGATTCCGGCCAAGATCATCTCAGAAGATGAGGACCTGATCGTTTTCCACGATGTCAACCCGCAGGCACCGGTTCACGTACTACTGGTACCGAAAAAACCCATCCCGCGTCTGGCTGAAGCAACGGCCGAGGACGCAATCATATTGGGCAAACTGATGCTCAAAGCACAGGAGACGGCAAAGGTGCTGGGCATATCGGAGACCGGATTTCGCGTGGTCATCAACAGTGGGCGCAACGGAGGAGAGACAGTTCCGCACTTGCATGTTCACCTTCTCGGAGGACGCCCGCTCGCCTGGCCACCAGGATAGTTGCCAAGAAGTTGCCAGTAGTCAGTGTCAGTTCTCAGTTAAATCAGCCGAAAATCTCGCCATGGACTCGCTAGCCGCGCTCTTCAACTGGCAACTGACACTGATTACTGGCAACTGAAAAGAAGTTTGCCCCACAGATGCCGTTTAGGCGAAGCTCCCATTCCCCTCAACTAAGAGCGGATAACCGCTGACGTGAACTTTGACTTCCAATCAAGGCCTGTCATTATCACACGCACAGCCTAGCCTCCTGGGATAATGTAATATCGGGTCTGGGGCATTGGCCTTAAATCCCGAGCACCGCAGGGCAAATTCTCAAATCTTTCCGTTCTCCAAAGAACTACTCGCGTAACGTGACACCCAGACGATCCACGAGCTGTGCTTTCAAGCGGCTATGCGCCGCGTTCGCTTCTTCCTGGGTCAAAGTTCGATCGCTTGCCCGATAAGTCAAACTGCAGGCGGTCGATTTCTTGTTGAGAGGCACCTTTTGACCGCTGGGATCCACAAAGAGATCGAATAATCGAACGTCAACCAGCAGGGGTTCATTGGCGGAAGCAAAGGTATCAAGCACTGCCTGGTATTTCAATTCCTTATCGGCGAGGAACGCAACGTCTCGCGTTACGGCCGGGAAACGATCCAGCGCTTTGTAAACGAAGCGTTTAAAATTCTCTCCGGGTTTCAGCGTCAACTCGGCCACGAAAACGGGATCGCGGGCGCCGATCTCTTTGGCCAGTCCTGGACGGAGTTGCCCAATCTTTCCAACCTGATCTCCGTCCCGATCGATCATCCGACAGAGGAGCGGAGCGAAACTGGTCGGCTCTTCTCGCACGAATATCAAATCCTTGGAGAGCGCCGTCTTCAGAATGCCTTTCAAATCGAACAAATCAAAGGCGGCGGCTTCCTGATTCCAGCTCTTACTTTGGCGTTCCCCGGATACGAGTACCGAAAGAGAAACTGATTCCTCCTGGGCCGCGATCTTGAAGACGCGGCCGATTTCAAAGATCGCCACGCTACTCGATCCACGATTGAAATTTCGCTCAGCCGCTCGAACCAGGCCCGGGACCAAAGATGGCCTGAGGATTCGCTGATCCTCGGTCAATGGATTTCGCAAGACCAGAGCATTCGGCACCGGCTCCAAAGTATGATCCAACGCGCGCTCGTCCACCAGGGTAAGGCTTCTCGCTTCAAAAAGCCCGAGGCCCGCCAGTCTTTGCCGGAGTTGCATGAGATCATCATGGACGCGGTCGGAAGCCGAGCCTTCAGTTGCCGAAGCAAAGAGGCGCGACGGAATCTTCTGGATACCGGCCATCCGGCACACTTCTTCGATCAGGTCCGACTCTCGAGCCAGATCCTGCCGATAGCTTGGCACCTCCCATCGGATCCCACCCGCCGGTTTGAGCCCGAGCCGAGCCAGGAGCTGGGCGGAATCGGGAACCTCCATGCCCAAGATTTTGTCGCAACGGTCCGGACGCATTTCGACCACGCGGTTGAAGCTCGGAACGGATCCGCCGATTACCACGCTTTCATCGGCTTTCCCTCCTCCAACGGCTAAAAGTAGATCGGTCGCCCTGGAGGAAGCGAGCAACACTGCCTCCGGATCAACGCCGCGCTCAAACCGAAAACTAGATTCCGAGATCAACCCCAGGCGTCGACTGGTTCGGCGAACGAAGCCAGGATTGAAATACGCCGCCTCCAAAAGAACATCGGTCGTGGTCGCCGTGACACCGCTCTGCCCTCCACCCATCACGCCGGCAATAGCCAATGCGCGCTCGTGGTCCGCGATCACAAGATCGTCTGGATTCAGCTCATACTCTTTCTCATCCAGGGCCAGCAGCCGCTCGCCGGAACGAGCCTTTCGAACAATGATACCCGCTTTAATTTGGGCGAGGTCGAAAGCGTGAAGCGGTTGGCCAAGCTCCAACAGGACGTAATTCGTGACATCGACAACGTTATTGATCGAGCGCAGCCCGGCGGCCTCTAGTTTTTCCCGAAGCCAACCTGGACTCGGCCCCACTCGGATGCCTCTGATTAAACAGGCCGCATAAAAGGGACAACCATCAGGAGCTTCGAGCTGAACAACACTGGCATCCTCGCGAACTCGATCCAAAGCGGCGCTTATCTCCGGCAATCTTCGGCGCGGGAAGATTCAGCAAGGCAGCCACTTCCCGAGCAATTCCATAGTGACTCAACAAGTCAGGCCGATTGGGCGTGACTTCGACTTCGAGCACGGTATCCGGCGGATAAATGTCGGACAATGAAGTTCCGACGGGTGCGTCGGCGGGCAAAATCAACAGGCCGGCGGCGTCCTCCGCCAGATTCAATTCACGCGCACTGCAAAGCATCCCCTCGGATTCAACACCGCGCAGCTTGCTGGCCTTAATTTTTGTGCCACCCGGTAGAAGTGCGCCGGGCAAAGCCAATGGCACCTTGTCGCCGGAACGAAAATTCTTTGCACCACAGACCACCTGGCGCGGCAATCCGGAACCATCGTTCACACGGCAGACGCTCAGGCGGTCCGCGTTAGGATGTGGCTCGAACGATTCAATTTGCGCGACGATGACTTTGTCAAAATCCGCGCCGCGTTGTTGGACACCTTCGACCTCGACTCCGGCAAACGTCAGTGTCTCGACGATCTCGGGGACCGACTGCGAGAGGGGCAACAGTTCCTTCAGCCAATTGAGCGACAGCTTCATCTGGCAAACTGGGCTAGGAACCGCTGGTCGTTCTCGATCAGGAGGCGGATATCGGGCAAACCGAACAGGGACATCGCGAGACGTTCGAGTCCCATTCCAAATGCGAATCCAGTCCACTCTTCAGGGTCATAAGCACTGTCGCCGCGTTTTGCGTTGATCGATTCGAAGACCGCGGGATTGACCATTCCGCACCCCAATAGCTCCATCCATTTTCCACTCTGGATACCGGGCAAGCGGATATCGAGTTCAAAACTCGGCTCGGTGAATGGAAAAAAATGGGGCCGCAGCCGGGTTTGCACCTCGCGACCCAACAATTCGCGAACAAAATATTCCAACGTTCCTTTCAGATCGGCGACACTGACGTTGGAATCGACATAAAGCCCTTCCAACTGGTTGAACTGGTTCAAGTGGGTCGCATCAATTTCGTCGCGCCGGTAGGCCGCTCCAGGGCCAATGACGCGCACCGGAGGCTTCTGAGCGACCATCGCCCGGACTTGAACGCTTGAGGTATGCGTCCGCAACAACCTTCCGTCGGGCAGATAAAATGTATCCGTATCATTACGCGCCGGATGATTTGCCGGGGTATTGAGCGCGTCAAAACAATACCACTCCGTTTCAATGTCGGGCCCATCCGCCAGCGCAAAACCCAGGCGTCGCAGAATTCGGATTGCCTGATCCTGAAGAAGCGTCAATGGATGCAGGCCGCCGACACGGAATTCTCTTCCCGGAAGAGTTTCATCCACATCGCTCAGAATCTGCGCCGTGCCGAGGGACTCGATGGTGTCAAGCCGGCTATCAAGGGCCGCAGTGACATCGTTTCGGATTTCATTCAGGAGTTTGCCGATACGGGGTCTATCCTCTTTCGGCAGGTTGCGCATGTTCTCGCTCAACCGCGAGATTGCGCCGGCTTTCCCCAGAAACTTCACCCGAACGTTTTCGAGAGCGATCTTGCTGTTTGCCTGCTGAACCTCGACCAGCGCCGTTTCCTGCAACTTTTGAAGATCGTTGTCCATCCGTTGTCAGCGAAGCCTCCTGGCATTGCCTCTTAGGAGCAGGCAAGCCCGGCCGGTTCGCTTACGTATCAGGCCGCCCGTTTTTGATCCAACGCAGAGACAGCCTTGTCCAAAATGGCCTTGAATGTCGCTTCGTCTGTTACCGCCAGGTCAGCCAAAACCTTTCGGTCGATCTCAATTTTGGCCGCAGCCAGCCCTTCCATAAAACGGCTGTAGGTGGTGCCAAATTGCCGGCAAGCAGCGTTGATCCGCTGGATCCACAAATTGCGAAAGTTGCGTTTCCGGGTCTTGCGATCACGGTAAGCCCAATATTTCGCCTTCATGGTGGCGTCTTTGGCGTACCGAAAAAGCTTTGATCGACGCCCTCGATATCCTTTGGCTTTGTCGAGGACTCTCTTGCGGCGCTCTCTGCTGGCAGGCGCGTTGGTTGCTCTTGGCATTCTTGTCGTCCGGCTTTCGCCAGATCCTCACGCACAGGTTGTTGTTTTCAGATTTCGTCCTCCGATCTCACCTGTCGCATCAGCTCCGAATTTTTTCGGAGCAGGTGGAGGACGTTCGCCGCTTTCTCAGTGGAACGGCAGGTTTTCTTTGATCCGCGCTTCGTCGGTCGAATCGAGTACTGCGCCCTTGGCGAGATGGCGCTTGCGTTTCGCACTTTTGGACACCAACAAATGCCGGCGGCCCGCGTGGCCTCGCAACACTTTGCCGGTCGCTGTTATCTTAAAGCGTTTGGCCACCGCTTTCTTCGTTTTGCGTCTGGCAATCGGTTTTGGCATAGGGAGCCGGGAACCTATACTCTTGAATCCACTTCGCAACTGGAAATTGTCGCGAATTAAGGCCGAAAGACAAACCTGCACCGATACAATCCGGAAGCCATCTCTTCCTCGCGTTCAACGCGCACCCCCAGGATCCGCTCCGCCATTTCCCGTTCGAGACGTCTGACCAGCGGAAAAGCTTCGAGCAAATCAAAAATCGGCGAGTGATACTCCACAATCGCGACCGGATCTTCGTTGGAAAGTTCGGACATGTAACCTTGCTGGTCGCGGATTTTTGCAAACGTCTCCGCCAGTTCCAAGACCGTCGTTCCGTGCACCTTCCCCATATATTCCTCCGTCTTTAAAGCGAAGACCGAGTACAACAGTTTTTCACCGGCCGCGTGACCATAGAGCCGATTTGCAGCATGCAGAATTTCAATCGTCGTGGCATTGGTCGCGCTTGGGAAAAAAATGTGCGCTTTGGGCGTCAGCCGGTAAACCATTTCCGGACGTCCCACCGGTTTTGGACGGCGCCAGGTATCCACATAGCCGCGCCGTTCAAGTTCGTCGCAGTGCTGTTTCACGCCCATGTAACTCAGCTTCAGCCGCTCACCGAGTTCCCTAACAGAAAGCCCTTGGGTTTTCTTCAAAGTGTTGACGATCCGCATTCTTTGCGAACGACCCACTTCACTTATTCGTTTCACAAAAATGCGCGCTACTTACCGACTTTTACGATCGAATAAGTCTTTACTCCTTTGCGGTCCAGCAAGAGCAATAGGTTCGGTTTGCCCTTCTGGTCGGCTAACGCTTTTTGAAAGGACGCGGTATCGGTCACCTGGTTTCGCCCGACTTCCGTGATGACGTCGCCTGTCTGAATATCGGCCACGGCGGCCGGGCTATTGGGAGTGACCTCGGTCACCACCACCCCGGAATCCGACTTCAAACCAAGCTCCTGTTTCAGCTCTGGAGTTACCTCCTGGACTTGAACTCCAAAGGTGGAGGCCACATTTTCTCCTTGCGGTGGCGTCCCCTGATTGCTCGCCAGTTTGCTCGTATCAGTCGGCAACTCTTCGGTGGTCACAACCACCGTATTCTTCTTGCCGTTTCGCCAGACACCCAGACTCACTTGGGCCCCGATCTTTTTCTTCAAGATCTCGTTCTGAAGCTCCCTGGCGCTGGAGACTGAGACGCCGTCCACGTCGGTGATCACATCTGCAGGGCGTAAGTCGCTCTTCGCCGCCGGAGTGTCGGCTTGAATCGTCCGTACCACCACTCCTTTATCCACCCCTTTAAATACTTCGGCTCGATTTTGATCATTGAGACTCTCGATGATTATTCCAAGCCAAGGCCTGATAATTTTGCCCGAAGCGATGAGTTGATCGCTCACCTGCTTGGCGAGATTACTCGAAATGGCAAACCCAAGTCCCCGGTTCAGCCCATGGATCAGGGTATTCATCCCAATGACTTTACCGTCGATATCACAGAGCGGACCCCCGCTATTACCAGGATTGATCGCTGCATCCGTCTGGATGTAATCCTCGTACTTATCCGGCAACAGTTCGTTGCGGCCTTTAGCACTCACAACGCCCATCGTGAAGGTGTAGGCAAATTTGTAAGGAGTTCCGATCGCGCACACAATCTGACCCACTTTGACTTCGTCGCTGTTCGCGAAATCAATCGTCGGAAGATCGGTGGCGTCGATTTTTACCACTGCCACGTCGGTTCGCTCATCAGAGCCGATGACCTTGGCCGAGAACGTTCGCCCATCCTTAAGCTTGATATTGATCTTGTCTTCGCCATCGATGACATGATTGTTCGTGACGATGTAACCGTCCGAGCGCACCACAAACCCCGATCCTTCGCTCTGATCGGGTTGCTCGCTCTCATCGCGCGGACCCTTGAAAAAGAAATCAAAACCGTCCATCGGGTTAGAAGGGTTTCCCGAACGTCCGCTTTTCTCGACATCGACCACCACGACCGCCGGAGCCACTTTTTCGTAGACCGCCGTGTACGCATTGTTTAGTTGGTGCGCAATATCCTTGCCCGTCGTCCGAGGCGGCTGCCTCGGCGAAAAGTGGCTGACTGAACGGTTGGCTGAGTAGAAGAAATCCCCCGAGAGCAAGGGCCGAAGCACGATCAATTACGCTCATAATGCAAGTAGACTGATGGACTAATACCTGAAGGAATTTACCGCCTGTTTCAATCACGGGATATTCCGCTACCGATGAGGGGAACGCAACATTGCTCTGCAGCGGTCAGGCGGCGCCCTGATTGACAATCGAAAGTGAGCCCTTAGTGTTTGACCAACCAGTCAATTCAAACATGCACAGTTTAGCCGAAACCGCCGATAAGCGGTTCCTTACCTTCGCCCCAGGTTTCTGGCCCAATGTCGCTCCCGAACTCTGGAACGATTGGAAATGGCAGCTTAAAAACCGGATCACCAACCTCCAGCAACTTGAAGAGAGGATCGCACTCTCTCCCGAAGAACGTGCTGGGGTGATCCTCTCCGGAAACAAGCTTGCGTTGGCAATCACACCTCATTTCTTCAACCTTATCGACCCGGAAGACCCTCATTGCCCGATTCGTCGCCAAGTGATCCCGCGTGTTGAAGAGGCCGACCGTTCTCCGCTCGAAATGGCCGACCCCTGCGGCGAAGATTCCCACATGCCGGTCCCAGGCCTCGTCCATCGGTATCCGGATCGCGTGCTCTTTTTAGTCACCGACCGCTGCGCCTCCTATTGCCGGTATTGCACACGCAGTCGCGTCGTCAGCGGGGCCGGGGAACAAGAGCTGCACACCAATTTTGAGGAAGCTTACCGTTATCTGGAAACTCACACCGAAGTCCGGGACGTTTTGCTTTCTGGGGGAGACGCCCTGCTTCTTTCCGACGATAAGCTGCGGGGAATTTTGCGGCGTTTGCGTGCGATCGAACATATCGAGTTTGTCCGGATCGGAACACGGGTCCCGATTTTCCTTCCACAACGCGTGACGCCGGAATTGTGCCGGATGCTCCAGGAATTTCATCCCCTTTGGATGAGTGTTCACGTCAATCATCCTCGTGAGCTGACAACAGAGGTGAAAACAGCTCTTGAACGCCTCGTCAACCACGGAATTCCGCTTGGGAACCAAAGCGTTCTCTTAAAAGGGGTAAACGATGATTTGACGGTGATGAGGGCATTAGTCCACAAGCTGGTGATGTGCCGCGTGCGCCCATACTACATCTACCAGTGCGATCTGATCCACGGTTCGGCTCACCTCCGGACTTCCGTGGCAAAAGGGATCGAGATCATCGAAGGTCTCCGGGGTCACACGACCGGCTACGCTGTACCCCAGTTCGTTATCGATGCACCAGGGGGCGGGGGTAAAGTTCCAATTAACCCGGGCTATATTCTCTATCACGATCACGAAAAAATCGTGATTAGAAATTACGAAGGAAAAATCTTCGAATACCCTGAATTGGAGATGGCCAGAAGTTCGGGATCTCACTCGGACTTCCAGGACGAATATTTGTATTCCTAAAGAATAGTATGTGTTTAGCGCCAGTCATGCTATGCCGCGAAGGGGCTTGAGGACTCAGCCCAGGGTTTCAACCCTGGGACTGACCCCTAAGCGACGCGCCCTGAAAGGGCGGCAGATCGAACGTACTAAGCTTACGAAAGAAAGGTATGATTGTAATATGCCTAATTGCTCGCTCCTCTCGCCCCTTCAGCATCTCAACCCGGAGGACCGGGTGTTATTCATGGAACGCACATTCATGTGCCTTGTGAGGGCGAGCCGTTTATTTTGGTGTTCCCAGGGTTGAAACCCTGGGCTGAGTCCTCAAGCCCCTTCGGGGCAGGCCCTTTGGGCCATCTGAGCAGCGCTAAACACATACTCCATGGCCGGGATCGTCGTTAAGCCGCGTGCGCGGATCTTTCACGGACACGACTGGGTCTATGGCTCAGAGGTTCTGAAGACGTTCGGTAACCCAGAGCCAGGCGATGTCATCTCGCTCAAAGACGGCCAAGACCGATCATTGGGATCTGCCATTTACAATCCGAACTCGCAGATCATCGCCAGACGATTTTCACGTCGCAAACAGGAGTTAGACCGCGAATTTTTTGAGCGCAGAATCAGCCAGGCGTTGGCTGCCCGTGAAAAACTAGGGATCCTGCGAAATCCCGGGCGCATCGTTTCCAGCGAAAGCGACGGATTACCCGGATTGATTATTGACCGCTACGGATCGCATCTGGTTCTGCAAACCCTGACCCTGGCGATGGATCGCAGAAAGGAGTTGATTGCCGAAGTTGCCAAACAGCTGCTGTCGCCCACCTCTATCGTCGAAAGAAACGACGCACCCATTCGGAAAGCAGAAGGACTCGAATTAGTCACTGGCTTCCTTTTTGGGGAGCAACAGGAACAGATCGAACTGGAGGCGAAAGGAATCCGGTTTCACGTCGATCTGCTGACCGGGCACAAAACGGGCCTTTATCTCGACCAGCTCGACAACTACGAGACGGTGGCTGAACTCGCTGGCGGAATGAGGGTTCTGGATTGCTTCTCAAATCAAGGGGCCTTCGCGGTCGCGTGCGCCAAGGCCGGAGCGTCAGCGGTCACAGCCGTCGAAATCAGCGGTCATCAGGTGAAACTGATAAAGGAGAATGCCCAATTGAATGGGGTCACAATCACCACGGTAGAAGAGAACGTGTTCGACTATCTTTCGAGCCAGATTCGGGAGAACGCCCAATTCGATTTAATCATCCTTGATCCTCCTTCTTTCACGAAGTCCAAGGAATCACTGAACAGTGCGCGACGAGGTTACAAGGAGATTCATCTACGCGCCCTTCAATTGCTGTCACCTAACGGTTATCTGGCGACGTTCTCCTGCTCTCATCACGTTTCCCGTGAAATGTTCCTGGAGATGATTGTGGATGCCAGCGTGGACGCCAAACGTTACGTCCGAATAGTCAAATATCTGTCGCAGCCACTCGATCACCCGGTTCTTCCGCATATTCCAGAAACCGAATACCTGAAGGGTTACCTTCTTCAGGTTCTGCCGGGGCGGTGAGGGCAGTGTCAGTGCCAGTGAGGATGTTGCCTCTTCAATCGTCCTCGTGCTCGTGCTCGTTATCGTTCTCGATCTTAGACGGTTGCCGGCCGAGGAAGTCGAGGACTAGGACGATAACGAGCACGAGCACGATTGGGAAGATCGGTATGGAATCGACCGCCTTTTACGCCACCGACTCCGGTTCCAAGCCACGAGATTGAAATTCCGCATTCTCCAGACGCCAAACCACAGATTTTCATTGCGGCGGCGTTGGTTTGCCTGACAATGGAGGTTCAATGTCCGAGAGTATGAAAGAACCGTTACTCGATCTCCCGGAGGAGCAATCTGGATCACCTGAGATGCTTGATTCGCAGGTCCAGCGCGCTCAGGAACAGCTTCTGCAGCTGAAGCGTCAGCAGGAACAGATCGAGAAGCAAAAGCGCGAACTCGAAGAACTCAGCAGGAAGCAGGAGGATCTCGAGAAGGGTCGCGGCGAGATGATCGAAAAACTCAGCCGATCGCTCGTGGTCATCGAGCGGGAAACGTACGAAGCAGAAAGACGGGTCGAGCAGTTGCGGCTCACCAACGCGACTTTCGCTCAACACCTTGATTCTTTGGAAAGGATCAATCCGAAAGCTTGGAATAATTCGGATCTGCACAAGGAACTGAGCAAAGCGTTGAGTGCGGTGGACGACGCCCGCACGGAATACACAAAATCGCTGACGAAAATCAATGCGAAATCGGATGCCGAGGTGATCATTCCGAATGCGACCGTCGAAGATACCTACTATTCCTCTGCAGACGATTCGAAGTTTGTGGTATGGCTCAAGCGCGGCTTCGCTTTTACACTCCCTCTTTTGATTCTTGGGTTATGCGCGCTGCTGGTTTTTTATTTGATGCACGGCTGACACTGTTGAGTAATGGGACGTAGACGATTTAACGATTCTCCGATCTCGGCGAAACAAGGCGAGCTCGCGAAACAGGAGGAGGAGCTCCGTCGCCAGATGGAAGAGTTGCAGCGCAAGATCGAGGAAGCCCCGAAGCTGGCTCAGGCCGAACAGGAACGCCAGCGCCAGGAGAGAATCGAGCGCGCTACCACCAGGCGCAGCCCGCTTGATTCCCCGGACATCCTGCAAGATTCGCGGCATGGCGAGGATTTGTTTTCGGAGCGCCCACGCCGGCAAAGACGCGCCCAACGGCGCCAAGCCCGCCTGCGCCTGTTGATTTCAAGCTTGGCGGTTCTCATTCTGGTAGCCATCGTTATCTTCCTGGCGATCCAGATGTTCAATCACATGTGATCTAGAAGTGTCAGTGCCAGTGCCAGTGTCAGGACGGAAAAATCGCCCAAATACGTTTGAACCCGCCGTAACTGGCACCACTCTCCACCGAAAACTAAACTGATAACTAACTGACACTGGCACTGCACTGACACTGCTCAAATGAAGAACTTTGATGTCGAATACGTGGCCGAACTGGCTCGCATCCAATTGACACCCGACGAGATCAAGACATTCAATTCTCAGTTGGGGCTGGTGCTCGAACACGTCGCCAAACTCAATGAGATCGATGTCTCGCAGGTGGAACCGATGGCTCACAGCTTCCCTATTTACAACGTTTTCCGAGAGGATGAAATACGAGAGAGTTTAGATCGTGAAGCCGCTCTCTCGAACGCGCCGCATCAAGCCCAGGGATTGTTCATTGTCACGAAAGTCGTGGAGTAAATGCCGTGGAAATCACGTCACTTGCCGTTCACGAGATTCAGGCGCTGATCCGCTCCAGACAAATCTCGCCGAAAGAGGTGCTTGAAGCATTGGGGCAGCGGATCGCCGACGTGGATCCAAGGATTCACGGCTATCTCTCGCACGATCTTAAACGCGCCATTTCGGAGGCCGAGGAGGTCGATGTGCGTCTTCCTCTGGGAGGTGTGCCGATTTCCATCAAGGATGTCATCAGCGTCAAAGGTCATCCCTGCGGTTGTGCCTCGAAGATACTCGAAGGATACGTCGCTCCGTACGACGCAACGGTTATTTCGAAACTTCGCAATGCCGGCGCCATACCGTTTGGACGGGTCAACATGGACGAGTTCGCGATGGGCTCCTCCACCGAGAATTCGGCGTTCGGCCCTACCCGCAATCCATGGGATGTTACCCGAACTCCGGGCGGTTCGAGCGGGGGATCCGCCGCCGTGGTCGCCGCCGATGAGGCATTCGCCGCCCTCGGGTCGGATACCGGCGGCTCGATCCGGCAACCGGCAGCGCTCTGCGGTCGGGTCGGCCTAAAGCCGACTTATGGCCGAGTGTCGCGTTACGGCTTAGTCGCGTTTGCCTCTTCCCTGGATCAGATCGGCCCTATTACCAAAGATGTGCGGGACGCGGCTCTTCTGATGAATGTCATTGCCGGCCCTGACAAGTTTGATTCGACTTCCCTGGCTGATCAGGTACCGGACTTCACCGAAGCTCTCGACAAGGGAGTCAAGGGGTTGAAGCTCGGTCTCCCTAAAGAGTATTTCGTCGAAGGTCTTGATCCTGAGGTGGAGAAAACCGTGCGGGCGGCTATCGCAAATCTTGAGAGTCTGGGTGCCGAGGTGATCGAGATTTCGTTGCCACACACCGAATTTGCACTCAGCACCTACTACATCATTGCTCCGGCGGAAGCTTCTGCCAACCTCGCTCGCTTTGATGGAGTGCGGTACGGTTTCCGCGCCAAAGGCACCAGCGGCTTGTTAGATCACTATGGGAAAACAAGAGAAGAGGGATTCGGGCAGGAGGTCAAACGGCGCATTATCCTGGGAACCTACGTGCTGAGTTCGGGCTATTACGACGCCTATTATTTACGGGCTCAGAAGGTTCGAACTCTGATCCGCCAGGATTTCGCAACAGCTTTCGAAAAAGTGGATGCCATTGTCTGCCCGACCTCTCCGACGCCGGCGTTCAAACTCGGTGAACGCACCAGCGATCCTCTTAAAATGTATCTTGCCGACATTTTTACCTTGGCCGCGAACATCGCCGGGATCTGTGGGATCAGCGTGCCGTGCGGCTTTCTCGAAGAGGAAGGAAGGAAGCTCCCGGTTGGTCTGCAGATCCTGGGCAAGGAGTTGAATGAATCCATTTTACTCCAGGTCGCTTACGCCTACGAACAAAACACCGCCTGGCATAAGGTGAAGCCGGTATTGGGCTAGCCCAGTACAGAAGTCAAAAGCCAGGAGTCAGTAGTTCAGGAGTTTAAGAGTCAATCTTAACCACACGCGCGATCCGCTCTTCAATTCTGCAACTCCTGAATCCTGAATTCTCCCTGAATTCTGTCGAATCATTCGTCTCCCCCCTTCAATTTTGCCAGCACCCCGAAATCCTCGAGCGTCGTGGTGTCTCCTGTGATCTGTCCCCCGGCTGCAACTTCTTTCAGCAAGCGGCGCATTATTTTCCCGCTCCGGGTCTTTGGCAGTGCTTCCGCAAAACGGATATCGTCCGGCTTGGCAATCGCCCCGATTGCATTGGCGACGTGTAGCCGCAGTTTTTCTCGGAGTTCGGGCGTGGGATGGTCTTTTTCTTTCAAAGTCACGAACGCAACAATCGCCTGTCCCTTCATCTCATCTGGACGACCGACCACGGCAGCTTCGGCCACGCTGGGATGGCTGACCAATGCACTTTCGAGCTCCGACGTACCTAAGCGGTGTCCGGCGACATTCAGCACGTCATCGATCCGTCCGACGATCCAGAAGTAACCATCCTTGTCTCTCCGAGCACCATCGCCGGTGAAATAACATCCTTTCACCTCGCTCCAATACTGTTTTTTATATCGTTCTTTGTCGCCCCAGATCGAGCGCAACATTGACGGCCACGGCTGGCGCACGACAAGTTTGCCGCCAACGTTCGGCGGGACTTCCTGCCCCTGGTCGTCCACTACAGCGGCATCGATCCCGAAAAACGGAAGCGTCGCGGTACCCGGTTTGAGAGGCGTGGCTCCAGGGAGCGGCGTAATCATGATCGCTCCGGTCTCAGTTTGCCACCACGTATCGACTATCGGGCAACGACCGCCCCCAATCACCGTGTGATACCACATCCAGGCCTCGGGGTTAATTGGTTCCCCGACGGTACCCAGCAATCGGAGAGATGTTAGATCATGACGATTCGGATATTCGTCGCCCCAGCGAATGAAGGCACGAATCGCCGTCGGGGCGGTATAGAGCAAGGTTACCCGATACTTCTCGATCAACTCCCAAAAACGATCCGGCTCCGGCCAGTTGGGAGCGCCTTCGTACATCAAAACCGTCGCACCGTTGCAGAGCGGCCCGTAAACAGTGTAACTGTGCCCGGTGACCCAGCCAATATCTGCGGTGCACCAATAGAGATCCTCCGGCTTCAAATCGAAAACGTATTTGGTCGTTAAAGCGGCTCCTAACAAATATCCGCCCATGGTGTGCAATATCCCTTTGGGTTTCCCAGTCGAGCCACTGGTGTAAAGGATGAAAAGTGGATCTTCGGAATCCATTGGCTCAGGTGCGCAGTTGGCGTCGACGTACTCCAATTCCCTGTGCCACCAGGCATCCCGGCCTTCTTTGATGTGAATCTCGTTGTTGGCCCGACGGAAAACGATGACCCGCTCAATCCGCTCATTGTCCTTCAGGGCATCATCGACATTTTTCTTCAGCGGCACAATGGCCCCGCGTCGATATCCGCCATCGGCGGTAATCACCATCTTGGCCTCACAATCCTTGATTCGATCTCTGATGGATTCAGCGCTGAACCCCCCGAAAACGACCGAATGAATCGCCCCGATTCTCGCGCACGCCAACATCGCGATCGCCGCCTCTGGACACATCGGCATGTAGATAATAACGCGATCTCCCTTTCGAATGCGATTCCGCTTCAGAACGTTGGCGAACTTGCATACCTCACGATGAAGCTGCTGGTAGGTCAAAGTCACTTTTTCACCGGGCTCACCTTCCCAGATCAGGGCAGCTTTATTCCGGGTCTCCCCGGACAGATGGCGATCGATGCAGTTTTCGGAGACATTCAATTGGCCGCCCACGAACCACTTTGCGAAGGGTTCTTTCCACTCAAGAACCGTCTTCCATTTTTTCTGCCACAGGAGAGTCTCTGAGGCTTGCTGCGCCCAGAATTTCTTCGGGTTTTCGATCGATTTGCGATATAACTCCCGATACTCAGCCAAACTTGAGATGTGCGCCTTTTTTGAGAAGGCCTTCTTCGGCTTAAAGACTCGATTCTCAATCAGGTGCGATTCGATGTTGTTGCTCATGGGGGGATCCGAATGGTTCTTTGCTAGACTCCTTCAGCAAAAAGGAGAACGGGAAATGCCACCTACCAGGCGCGGTTCATACTTTAACAACGGGAAGAGGATACCGAATGATAAGCTCGTTATCCAAAAGTATCTCCACATGATGTAAACCGTACTGTTGGAATTGGACGCCGGCGAATACGTTCACGTTGGTCACATGTCCGTCCAGTTCCTTTAATTCAAATTCGATGTGGGACTCGGCCACCAGTTGCACCTCCTCGACCCCAAGGATCCGGGATGTTTGGCGAAATTTGCCGAATCCTCCGCACCAACGCGTCCAGAGACAAAGTTTTAACAGACCTACCGGCAGCGTCGGGGTTGGGAGAACGTTAACGACTCCCACCAGCGTTTGCAGGCCGTTCACTTCCTGCCGAACATCTTCGCATACGATCGACGCCTGGAGATCTGGAAGAACATTGTCTGCTCCCATGGAGTCTCCTTCGCCGTCGTGGGTCCCCGGGTTACCATTGGGCAAACTCCCGGATTGGAACCCCGGGAAGATCAGATGGCATCCTCACCGCGTTCTTCGGTACGAATTCGAATGACTTGTTCGATCGCCACCACAAAAACCTTTCCGTCACCGATCTTCCCGGTGCGTGCCGCCTCAACAATGGTTTCAACCGCTTTTCGAACTCGATCGTCTCCTACCACGATTTCAAATTTTACCTTCGGAAGAAAATCGACTGTGTATTCGCTGCCTCGATAGATTTCCGTATGACCTTTTTGCCGTCCAAAGCCTTTTACTTCGCTGACGGTCATTCCTTCGATTCCAATCTCTGTCAATGCCTCTTTGACGTCCTCCATCTTAAAAGGCTTAATGATCGCCTCGATTTTCTTCATAACCGCCCAAACTTGAGTTACTCGCAATGAAAAGGCAAGGAAACAGACCAGATTTCGGTAGCTGTTAGGCGCCGAAGCCCGAAGCGGCGGCCTTCAGAACACAGGCTGGGAGCCTATGCTACATTAAGCCGTCGCGTTGCCAGCGCGGGATCACGGCGATAGCCACCAGGATGGCTCTGAGAGATCGCTCAAAAGTCCAGAAAACCAATGTAGCATAGGCTTCCAGCCTGTGTTCTTTTGCACCGAGCGGTGTTTTCCAACTATCCGCCGTTTCCCCCGAGTTGTGTATAATATAAGCCCCTTCGGGGATAGGACTGGCGCTAAATACGTACAAACCCTGGGCTAAAGCTTTCTTGCCGCTTCGGGGGGCCTATACAGGGCCTTAGCCGGGTCGGGGAAATCTCTCGGCGATTCCGGCGATGACCGCCGGCAAAAGCTGGTGCTCCGCCAACTGGATTCGCCCATGCAGACTTTCCGGGGTATCGCCCGGGAGGATTGGCACGGTTTCCTGGCCGAGAATCTCGCCCGCATCGACAGCTGCATCGACGTAGTGCACGGTGCATCCAGTCACTTTCTCGCCTGCCGCCAGAGCCTGCTTCCAAGCTTCCAACCCAGGAAACTTCGGTAGCAACGAAGGGTGAATGTTGATGATTTTTCGCGGAAACGCGCTGAGCAGCGGTTCTTTGACAATGCGCATGAATCCGGCCAACACGACGAGTTCGACCTCCGCTTCGAACAACAACCGCACGATATCTGCTTCAATTTCCGGCTCGATCCTGGTGCGAAAACGGCCCGGCTGAACATATAAACTGGGGACCTGAAAATCGTGAGCCAGGCTCATAATGCCGGAATGATTCACATCGGATATGACGATGCGCACTTCCGCATTCAATCGACCGTTGACGATCTGTTCCATGATCGCCTGGAAATTCGATCCTTTGCCGGATCCCATGACTCCCAGTCGCAATGGAGGTTTCATCTTCGCTGAATGGCCTCCACCAGTTTCGTAGTCGATTTGCCCGGGACCAACGGAAGAATCTCGATTTTTGCACCGATCTCCCTCAGCGCGGTGACTTCGTCCCTGTCCAGGCTAGTCACGGTGTAATCCCCCCCTTTTACATAGATTTGAGGCCTCACCTGTCGCAAAAGAGTGTCGACTCGCTTTTCGCCAAAAATGACCACATAATCGACGGCTTCAAGGGCCGCCATGACTTCGGCTCGATCCTCTTGCGGATTCAGTGGGCGACCTTCACCTTTCAATTCCCGAACCGAAGCGTCGCCATTCAGGCCAACCACCAGAATGTCACCGAGTTGTTTGGCCGCTGACAGATACCTCACATGTCCGGCATGCAGGATATCGAAACAACCGTTCGTGAAGACAATCGTTTGCCCCGGGTGCCGGCTCCGTAACCCGGCAGCGGCTCCTGTATCCAAAATCTTAGTTACGCCGCCCATCGCTTTTTTGTGTTGCAGTAGCAGGTTAACTCACTAAGTCTACTCATTTCCCATGATAGATCCGCGTTTCGATGTTCTGGCAGAGGTTTTGACCGGTTTCTCCACAAGGCTGAAAAAGAGGCGAGCGGGTCCTCATCGATGCTTTCGACGCACCCCCGGAAATGGTCATTGCTTTGATCCGCTCGACGCGCTCCAAAGGCGCATTCCCGTTCGTCAATCTGCAATCGAATGTGATCGCCAGAGAATTGCTCAGAGGCGCTGAAGAAGAACAATATCGGACCCTCCGCGAATTCGAAATGGCCCGGATGCAAGTGATGGACGCCTACGTTGCGCTTCGGGGAAGCCACAACATGACCGAATTCTCGGACGTCGCTTCCGAGCGGATGCAGCTTGCGATGAAAATGCTCCAACCGGTGGTTGAGCAGCGGGTGAACAAAACCAAATGGGTTGTCTTGCGGTGGCCGACTCCGGCCATGGCGCAGATGGCCGGGATGAGCACCGAAGCATTCGAGGATCTGTTTTTCAAGGTCTGTACGCTCGATTACTCCAAAATGAAGCCTGGCATGGAGGCCCTGAAATCATTGATGGAAAAGACGGACCAGGTTCATATCATTGGGCCCGGAACCGATCTGCGTTTCAGCATCAAAGGAATCCCTGCGATCACGTGTGGTGGTCAGCATAACATTCCTGATGGCGAAGTTTTCACCTGTCCGGTTCGAGATTCCGTCGAGGGCCACGTCCAATTCAATGCCCCAACCGTCTACCAGGGTACCGCTTTCGATTCGGTTCGCCTCGCTTTTAAAAACGGCAAAGTGGTCGATGCCACTTCGAATAACACGGAACGGCTGAACGCCATCCTCAATTCAGACGAAGGCGCTCGCTATATCGGCGAGTTCGCGATTGGGTTCAATCCTCATATCTGGGAGCCGATGCGCGACATTCTTTTCGATGAAAAGATTGCCGGTTCGTTTCATTTCACTCCAGGACAAGCGTACGAGGGTGCCGACAATGGCAACCGCAGCCAGGTGCATTGGGATCTCGTCTGCATCCAACGATCGGATTACGGCGGGGGCGAGATTTACTTTGACCAAAAGCTTGTCCGGAAAGATGGGCTCTTCGTCCCGAAGGAACTTCAAGCGCTCAATCCGGAAAGCTTAAAAGCCTGATAGACCGGATTCTGCCTGAGCTCTGGCCGCTTGGCCAGCAACTCCGCATCCAACCGTTGCGCGAAATCCCTGGCCTTTTCAACGAATGCGGTGAAGGGGATAGTAATCTCTCCGGGTGCGTAACTGCCGCTGATCGTCATTTCATGGCCCCTGCCGGTCGAACTGAAGCTTCGCTTCCGATTCGGTAAACTCGAACGTCTCGCTTCCCTCCCCGACTGCCAATGCTTCACCGATCTTCCGCATCGCCAAAGCGAAATCAATCAAAGGTATCCAGCCCCATCTGGCGCTTAGGTTTGTCTGATCTGTCCTGAAAATGATATCCCCGGTTGCCGCATAATAGCGGAGATCTGTCTCATCAGCAGTCGCCAAGTCGGTGGAATTCTCGTCCCAATCTTCGGATAGCCGGTAATCGAAATGCATAAAAGGTTTCGCTCGTGTTAGCCGCAGATTGGCCGCCGTTCCAACTTTTCAGGAAATTGAAATCGGCGGCCGAATTAAAATGGAAATGCCGTAATAAGCTGATTGCGCTGGTTCACGACGACTCGAAGCCGGTACGCCGGTCTTCCGTCAATGTTAATGCCGATCGGATGACCAAAATCATATTCGTAAATTTGGCCGGGTCGCCCGTGCGAATTCTGCCGAATGCGCCCGTTGGCAACGGCTTCGCCGACGAGTTGTCGGAAGGACTCTTCGGTGATCCCGGGAGAAAACTTGCCCGCACCCTGGGCCGGGCTATCCGGCCAATGCCGTTCCTCGACATGGCGAATCGCCCGCTGGGTAACGATGACCTGACCCGGCGATCCGCCGGTCACATCCTGGCCGCGAGCGCCCCAAACGCCTGACACCATCAGTCCGATCAAAAGCCAAACGGACCATTGGAGCATCGGCATCACCGCAAAAAATCGTCCGTTATTCACTTAATCACGCAACTCCTTGATTGCCAGAGCCGCATCCTGAGCTTTAAAAACGCCCGTGCCTGCGACCATCACATTCGCGCCGGAATGGCGAGCAATCGCGGCGGTATTTGGGTAAATCCCTCCGTCCACTTCGATATGAAAATCCAGTCCGCGTTCAGCGCGAATCTGAGCTGCGCGCTTCACCTTGGCCATCATGGTCTCCATGAAACTCTGCCCACCAAATCCGGGATTGACGGTCATCACCAGCAACAAATCGATCTGGTCAAGGTAGGGCTCCACCTTTTCGAAAGAAGTCGGCGGGCTGATCGCCAAACCGCAGGTAGCGCCCGCGGCCCGTATCCCTTTTAAAGTGTTTCCAACATCGTGACTAGGCTCCACGTGAATCGTGATGTTGCTGGCGTACGGAATGAATCGCGGAAAGAAATGATCGGGCCGCTCGACCATCAGGTGAGATGTCCAGCGGAACAGTGGCGATCTTGGCGATCGACTCCACCACGGGCGGTCCAAACGAAATATTGTCGACAAAATGGCCGTCCATCACATCGAGATGCAGCCAATCTGCGCCGGCTTTCTCTATTCGTTCGCATTCCGTTCCAAGGTGGTTGAAATCACAGGCGAGTACCGAGGGGGCAATAATAATCGGTTTGCTGTTCATCGATTCTTCCTTCTCTTTAGCCCTTATCATGGACGATTTGCTGGATTTTTCGAGCGATACCTATTTTATGGGCGAAGCTTTGCGGCAAGCAAGGAGAGCAGAATCGCAGGATGAAGTTCCGATCGGCGCGGTGATCGTCCGTGATGCAGAAATCATCGCGCGCGCCTGGAACCAGGTCGAAGTCCTGAAGGATGCCACCGCCCACGCAGAGATGCTCGCGATCACTCAAGCCGAAAGCGTGGTCGACGACTGGCGACTCGACGACTGCGATCTCTATGTCACCAAAGAACCGTGCCCAATGTGCGCGGGAGCGATCGTCCAGGCCAGGCTCCGCAGGGTGATCTACGGTTGCCCGGATCCGAAAACCGGGGGGGCGGGCGGAATGATCAATCTGCTCCAAATGCCGCCTTTGAATCACCAGTGCCTGATCACCCGTGGGGTGCGAGAAGTGGAGTGCCGAGAAGTTCTCCAGCGGTTCTTCCGGGCTAAGCGAGAGGGGTAGGGTGAGGCTCCGCCTCCCCCAATCGTCTTAGCTCGTTCGGCTCGTCCTCGTTTTTCCGTCTTTTTCGCTGAGCACGGGAATTCTCGGGAGGTGTTGTCGGGCGGGGCCACGCGGGAAGCCCCGGCTCAGGCGGAGCTTCGCCCTACCTGCGCCGGGCTCCCTACCGGATCAGCATGCAGTCTCCGTAGCTGAAAAAGCGGTAGCGCTCCTTGACCGCTTCCCGGTACGCTTCGAGGATGAACTCGGCGATCGGCAAATGCGGCAACCAGCATCAAGAGCGTCGATTTCGGGAGATGAAAATTGGTCAGCAATGAATTCACCCGCCGAAACTGAAAGGGCGGATAGATAAAAATATCGGTCTCCCCTTTGCCCGGCTGCACTTTGTTAAACCGCTGCATCAGAGTTTCCAGGGTCCGCACCGTCGTTGTCCCCACCGCCAATACTTCCCGGGCCTCCTGAATCCTGGTCGCTGCAGCCGCGGTCACTTCGAATTCTTCACGATGCAGTTGATGCTGGGTGAGATCCGCAGCCTTCACCGGTTTGAACGTTCCGACGCCCACGTGCAGCGTGAGAAACTCGTGCGGGATACGTTCCAGGAGCTCCGGCGTAAAATGCAACCCGGCGGTTGGCGCCGCAATCGCCCCCGTTTGCGAGGCAAAGACGGTTTGATAACGTTCACGGTCAATAGCCTCCGGCACCCGGGCGATATAGGGAGGAAGCGGTATTTCTCCGATTTCATTCAGATCAATCGGGCGATCGAACCCGATCGTTCGATCGCCTGCATCACCCACTTTCAAGACTGTCCCGATATGGTCATGGACCGAAAATGTTCGACCGAGGGAAAATGATTTGCCCGGCCGGACCAGGCATCGCCAGGTCAGCGGGTCAACCTGTTCGAGAAACAGCATTTCCGCGTTGCGGCCAGGGAACCGGATCCGAGCCGGAATGACTTTGGTGTTGTTGAGAACAACCAGCTCCTCGGGTCGCACTAACGCGCCGAAATCGCGAAAATCCAAATGACTGATCCGCTGGCTATGACGCTCCACGAGCATCATTCGCGATTCATCCCGCCGCTCGGTCGGGTAACGGGCGATCAGCTCGTCCGGAAGCTGATAGTCGTAATCTGCCGTCCGCATGCTTCCTCACTTCAGAAGTCAGAATTCAGAATTCAGAATTCGGGAGCAACCCACGGGCAAGCGCCTGAAGATCTGAGAAAAAACTCATCTTAGTTTCAGAGAAGCCAGGAGGTGAACCCGTGGACATTGAGGAATCAAGCGCAAAAGGCACGCACCAAACTGTTACCAAAAAGCCGGAAACCGCGGATCCATTCTGGCTCCTGGCTCCTGACTTCTGACTTCTGAATCCTGCCTCCTGCTCTCAAAGCTTTTTCCCAAATTTTTGATCCAGCGTTTTGTTCCAGTCTTTGAGCCGCGTCTTTTGCTCCGCAAATAATTCGTCGGTGGAATCAAGAATATCGATGGATTGGATCTTATCTCCTTGAACAATTTTGGTGGTGACATCGAGGCCTTTGGTCACCTGTCCAAAGATCGAGTAACTGCCATCCAGCATTTTGACATGCTGAGGACTGAGTGACTCGATCGTCACGTAGAACTGGCTGCCATTCGTGTGCGCACCGGCGTTGGCCATCGCCAGCGCACCAACGTTGACGTGAGATAAAGAAGAATCTATTTCATTTTCAAATTTGTAGCCAGGTCCTCCCCTTCCGGTTCCTTCAGGGTCACCACCCTGGATGACGAAACGCGGGACAACCCGGTGAAATGAAAGTCCATCATAAAACTTACGGGATGCCAGATTCAGGAAATTTGCAGCCGTAACAGGAGCTTTGGCGGGAAAGGTCGTTGCTTCGATGTCTCCTTTGGCCGTGTGAATGACAATCCGAATATCTTTGAGCATTTGAATTTCACCCTCCATTGCAAATGTCGCGAATCCAAGAGGAAATTATTGAGAAGAATTTACAAGAAGCGCTTTGCGCCGGGAGTTGATTAACCCTAATACATTCCATGCTGAAACTCGGCTTGATCCAGATGCGTTGTTCGATCAATCCGCTTGAAAATGTCGATAAGGCGGAAACCATGATCCGCCACGCCGCTTCGAAGGGCGCCAATATCGTTTGCCTGCAGGAGATTTTTTCAACGATTTACTTTTGCCAGAGCGAAGACCACGGATATTTCCGATTCGCGGAAGGGATACCGGGGCCGACTACCGTGCGTTTAGGGAGAGATCGCCAAGGAACTTGGCGTGGTCGTGATCGCGCCCATATTCGAAAAACGCGCGGCGGGGCTTTACCATAACTCAGCGGCAATCATCGATGCGGACGGCCAGTGCATCGGGAAGTATCGGAAAATGCATATCCCGGACGACCCGCTTTTCTATGAGAAGTTCTATTTCGCCCCTGGGGATCTTGGGTTCAAGTCCTGGAAAACCAGGTTTGCCACGATCGGCGTGCTGATTTGTTGGGATCAATGGTATCCAGAAGGCGCTCGACTGACCGCTCTGAGCGGCGCCGAAATCCTTTTTTATCCCACTGCAATCGGCTGGCATCCAAGCGAAAAACAATCCTATGGCCAGCGACAACATTCCTCCTGGGAGACGATCCAACGATCCCATGCGATCGCGAACGGCTGTTTTGTTGCGGTACCGAACAGAACAGGCCACGAAGCGCCTTCGGGGGGAGACGGAATTGAATTCTGGGGACAGAGCTTCGTGGCGGACCCGTCCGGAGAGATCATCGGGAAGGCGTCCGTGGACAGGGAAGAAGCGTTGGTGGTCGAGATCGATCTGGCTCAACTGGAACAGCAGCGGATTCACTGGCCCTTCCTTCGAGATCGTCGAGTCGACGCCTACGCTGACATCAGCAAGCGGTATATCGACTGAGAAGCAGGAGCCTGATGCGAAACAATTTCCGTTTATGCGCGTGATGTTCGACGGACTTGATTACGAAATAAGTCCAGCGGCGCAGGGATATCGGATGCCGGCCGAGTGGGAATCGCACGCCGCCACCTGGCTCTCCTGGCCGCGACGCGAGGGGATCAGTTTTCCCGATTCGTACGATGCCGTGATACCCGTCTTCGTCCGGATGATTGACGCGTTGCGCGAGTCTGAACCGGTCAAAATCAATGTCAGCGACCCTGATCACGAGCAGCAGGTCCGTCTGTTGTTAAAGGATATCGATACCCGTCACGTTGAGTATTTCCACATCCCTACCAATGAACCGTGGTGCCGCGATCACGGCCCGATCTTCCTCACACGTGATCGCGACCCGCGGCTGGCCGTAGTCGATTGGGATTACAACGCCTGGGGCAACAAATACCCTCCCTTCGATCTCGACGAGGTGGTACCGACCCGGATCGCAGAGCATCTTCATCTCCCTGTTTTCTATCCAAGATTGGTGATGGAGGGCGGTTCGTTTGACGCGAACGGCACGGGGAGCCTGCTTACCACCACCTCCTGTTTGCTCAATCCCAATCGCAACCCTGGAAAATCAAAAATCGAGATCGAACAAACCTTGCGCGCCTATTTGGGCGTTACCAATGTCCTCTGGTTAGGCGATGGGATTGAAGGCGATGACACGGATGGACACGTCGACGATATCAGCAGGTTCTTTGGTCGGGCAGCCGTTCTGACCGCTGTTGAGGAGGACCCGAAAGATCCAAACTTCGAACCGCTCCAGGCGAACCTGGCGATCCTCAAAACGATGAAAGCTGAGGACGGGACATCACTGGAAGTTCGCCCGCTACCGATGCCGCCGCGAGTCGATCGAGAAGGCCGACGACTCCCAGCGAGCTACGCGAATTATTACGTCGCGAACAAAGTCGTCCTTTTGCCGGCGTTCGGTTCACCCCTGGACCAGCGTGCTTCCGAAATTCTCCAGCTTTGTTTCCCGGAACGGCGGATCATCCCGATCGATTGCACGGAGTTGATCTGGGGGCTGGGCGCGTTCCATTGCCTGACCCAACAGCAACCGGCGATTTAGTACTTGCACGATCCCGGTGTCGTTATAACATTAGTAAAACCGCGATGCAAAAAATCACCACACCCGCTACGATGGCCCTTACCGTGACTGCGGTCGGGAACTCTCTGGGCGTCCTTCTACCCAAAGAAGCAGTAAACCGTCTGGAGGTCCAAAAAGGCGACAAGATTTTCCTGACTAAAAGTCCGGATGGCTATCGCCTCACGGCTTATGACCCCGAGTTTGAGGAAGAAATGGCGATAGCGCGAAAGGGAATGCGTAAATATCGTGATGCGCTCCGCGAATTAGCGAGGTAGAGGACGATGAATTGGCGTTGGATCAAAACGGAAACCGTTTTGGCAATGCACGAGGAACAGCTTGTGGCGCATGGTGGCTCAAGCGGCGTGAATCTCGACCTATTGGAGAGCGCCTTGCAGCGCCCCCAAAACAAAGACCATTACGGCCACGATTCAACGCCAGCCGAACTAGCGGCTGCGTATACCTTTGGCATCGTCAAAAATCATCCCTTCGTCGACGGCAACAAACGGACGGGATTTTTGGCAGCTTACACTTTTCTCGGAAAGAACGGCTTAGACTTTGACGCACCCGTCCAGGATGTGGTGATCGTCATTGAATCGTTGGCTGCAGGTAAAATGACAGAGGCTGATCTTGTTGCCTGGTTCAAACAATGGATCCGCGCCGAATTGGAGACCGCTTTGGGTGAATTGGCGCGGGATCCCGCCTCTACTTGATTTTTAACTTCTTTCTCAGGAAGGTCGGAATGTCCAGGTCCTGACCATCGATGATCGTCGGTTCGCTTTTCTCAAATCGACCGCGTGAGATTGGCTCGAACTGCAAGGTTTCCTGTTTCGCTTCAGCTTTCTTTTGAGCCGCCGATAGCGTTTTTGATTCCAGGTTGGCAACGGGACGAACGAGCGCCGGTTTGTGGGATTCAGATTCAGAGCGAGGAAGCATCAGCTCGCGGGACGGCTCGGGCGTGTGTTCATTTAGAAGGGGATGTTCCTGCGTTACCACTTTCGGAGGAGGTTCAGGATTTGCCACCGGCTTCCAAGGAAGCGGTTTGACATCCGGCATCGGCTGAGGTTCGACAGGAAAGACCGTCCTCTGGCGGACTTGAACCGCAGGCTTCTCCGCGCTGCTGCCCAAGGAACTTAAAATGGAAACGGAAAGACGGTTACCCATGCGCGTCTCAATCCCGATTCCCATGAAAAGTTGGGTCTGATCGTTAATATGCCGATTCAGCTCTTCCATGATGATTTGCACTTCACCCAACGTCACGTTCGCGCCGCCGCAGATGTGAACGATGGCGTGAAAAGTATCTTCCAGCAGCGCTCCCCGGTTCATCAGTGGGTTCTTGAGTGCCTTGGCCAGCGCGTCATGGGCGCGGTTTTCACCGTCTGCTTCCCCGAACCCAAAAAGGGCGCGCGCATCTCCGTTCCGCAACACGGCGCAAACGTCGTCAAACCCGATGTGCAAAAGTCCGGGCCGTTGCAGAAAGGAGGCCACGGAACGAATGCTCTGCGAGACGGTGAGATCTGCGATCGCGAACGCTTCATGAATTCCCATCCGCGGAAGATTGATTTCGGCCATGCGATCATTCTCAAAGCAAACCACTGCATCGCAAACCGCGCGCAACCGGGTCAGACTTTCCGCTGCTTGCGCGCATCGCCGGCGCCCCTCGAAGCTGAAAGGGACAGCGACAAACGCCAGCACCAGGGCATTTTCCTCCTTGGCAATTTGCGCGACCAATGGCGCTGCCCCTGATCCGGTCCCGCCGCCCAGGCCGGTGCACAGAAAAATGACCGTACCACCTTGGAGAACGGATCGAATCTCGTCGGTTGCTTCCTCGGCCGCAGCATATCCCAATTCGGGATCGCCGCCGGAGCCAAGGCCGCGCGTGAGGTTTCGACCAAGTTGAACTTTATGCGCAGCCACCGAAGCCGTGAGCGACTGAACATCCGTGTTAATTGCCACCAAATCCGCCGCTTCGATGCCGTCAAGCATCACGCGGTCAAGGATGTTGGAGCCTGCGCCACCCACCCCAACCACTTTTACATGGATTGGTTCGCCCGAGTTATTCTCTCGATCGTACTGCCGATTAAGCTGCACCATATTGCTGACTAGTTACGGAAAATTCCTTTGATTTTTTGAAACGCGTTCTGGATCAGCCCACTGGAAGAGGGCCTGTCCATCTGCACCAGGTGCGCGTATTTCACCAGGCCGAGCGCAGTGGAGAAATGCGGATTCTCGAAGGCTGAGGTTACCCCGGCCATCGGCAGCGCATGCGCCATAGTTACCGGCATCCCAAAAATATCCGAAGCGAGATGTTCCAGCCCACGGATCTGGCTGCAGCCTCCCGTAATAAATACTCCTGCTCCAACATAGTGGAGATTTTGTTCCGCCTCGATCTGGCGCTTGACGATGTCCAGAGCTTCATGAAGCCGTTCATGAATGATCTGGTTCAAGGACTCTCTCTCGATCTCTCTTCCGGCAAAGCCGGTTTCGTCTTTCAGCAAGATCGTTTCACCTGGAAATGCCGTTCCGAGCGTCACGTGTCCTTCGTCGATCTTTAGCTTTTCAGCGCGGGCCGAGGGAATTTTCAGACCAATGGAGATATCGTTCGTAATATGGTCGCCGCCTATCGCCAGTACCCCGCTCTGCTTCACGGCACCATCGACGTAAACGACGAAATCAGTCGTTCCACCGCCGATATCGATCACAATTGCTCCCAATTGCTTTTGGTTTTTCTCAAGGATCGCCTGTGCAGTGGCAAAAGAGTTGATGATCACATCGGCCGGTTCAAGCTCCAGTTCCTTCACACAACGAATGGCGTTCTGGATCCGAGTGCGGATTCCATAGACGATATGAAAATCCGCCTCTAGCTTTTTCCCTAACAATCCGACCGGGTTAAGCACGCCGTCTTGTCCGTCCACATAATAGTGCTGAATGATGGTATGGAGAATACAATCCTCCATTGGTAAACTAACTTCTCGTGCGTTGGTCCGGACATCATCAAGATCTTGCTCGTCGATCTCCTCTCGTCCTTCTTCGAGCACGACCACCCCGCGATTATTGAAGCTTCGGATGTGGCTCCCGGTGATTCCCAGGTAGACTTCGCTGATTTCCACATCGCTCTTCTCTTCCGCGTCCACGATCGCATCGTGGACACACCTCTTAGCAGTTTCAAAATCAACGATCTCACCCTTGCGAACCCCACGCGCTGGAACGCTTCCCACCCCGACAATCTTCAGCGTTCCATCGCTCCGCGCTTCCGCGACCACCGCGCAGATTTTGGAAGTGCCAATCTCAAGGCCTACAAAGATATTGTCTCTAGCCATTCAGTCGAGTCGTCTCTACCGGAAGTGCTCGCCGAACCGGAGGGGCAGACTGCCTCTCGTCTGTTCCCGCTGCCGCAGGCGGAGGACCCGAAGGTCGTCCCTCCTTAAACGGCTTCAATTTGGCGTGCTCCCGTTTTTGTTGGGTTTTCTTTTCTTGCAATTTCGATCTGTTCGCCGACGAGGTACTCTTTGACTGGGGCGACGCCTGGGACCCGCCCTGGACCGTCGATTCTGGTTTTGCTTTGGCATCTGCGCTCGCAGCCTCCCCGGGATTCGATCCAGCGGTTGAGGTTACGGCCGGCGCCGGAACATCCTGCACAAAGGTCACCGGCACGTTGCGTTGCGCCATCAGATTCACGGTCTGAAGTTCACGACTGTTTTTGTCGCAATAATTCAGCACAGTGTTTAACCGGTGCAGCTGCGATTCGATCTCCTCCATGCTGAACGTGACACTCGCATGCTGTCTGTCCGTCACCGTCAAGCAATAACCCTTTGAAACGTCGATGCTTTGAATCTGGAATCGGCCCTGCAAGATTTCCCCCGAAGAGCGAATCAGATCGAGTGCCGCTTTGACATCATCCTGTTCCAACGGTTGACCGGCCTGGCAATTCGACGTGTCGACTCCCACAATCAGTGGCAGCCCAAGGTATTCGGGCGGGAGCGATTTAGTTTTCAAAAGGATTCCGCGCCGATCAACCAGATAGGCGTTTTCGAAGTTGAATGCTGCAATATTGGTGTCGCGCGGCACCACCCACGCTACCGGGCGGCGTTCCTGAACGAAAATCGCAAGCTTGTTAGGAAGAATGCGCTGGATGCGACTCTCTTCGACCTGAGGCAGCGCGGCGAGTTTTTCCTGTACCTTGGGAAGACTAATCGAATAAATATTCTTCCCCTCGGCGACATCCGCTGCGCGTAAGATCGCTTCGCGGGTCAAATTGCCGTCCGACGTCACTTCGATTGATTTCACGGCGTAATCGGAATTTGTGAAGAAGAGAGCATTCACGATCCGTTTCGCTCCAAAGGCGACTCCGCCCAGCACCGTGGCGATCAAAATAAAGCCGCACACGGTCAACAAAACGCTCTGGGTGCGCCGAGCAGCCACGTTCTTCGCCCGGATCTTGACATCCAGGAGATGTTGGCGCTTGCGCTGCCTGGAGGTGGAGGCACGCTTATTCTGTTTGCGCAGTTTCTTTTGAATGATCACCGCGTGTTGGCCAACCTCCTTTCCAAAGACAATCGCACGATGCTTGCACATAGTTGCGACATGGAAATTCCGGCCGCTGCGGCAGCCTCGGGTAACAGGCTCGTCTCGGTCATCCCAGGAATCGTATTCACTTCCAGGACTTGAGGCTCGCGATCCGCGTTCAAGATGACATCCACTCTCGAATAAATTTCCAAGTCCAGAGACCGGTGCGCGGCCAGCGCCGCTGATTCGACTCTCTCCTTCTCGGTCCGGCTCAGCCGCGCAGGGCATTCGTGTTCGGCCGCACCGCCCCGATTGGTCCAGGTATACTTATTCTCGTAACTGTAAAATCCGCCGCGTGGTCGAATCTCGATGATGGGCAACACGGTCTCTCCCAACACCCCGACGGTGAGTTCGCGGCCGCTGACAAACGCCTCGACTAAAATGGTATCGGCTTGCGCAAACGCCTGTTCCAAAGCGGCTTGGCGGTCACTCATTGCTTTGACCAGGTAAACGCCCACGCTTGATCCCTGGCAGGGTACTTTCACCACGTAGGGAAGGGGCAGGTCAGGGACCTCTCCTTTTTGCACCGTCACATATCGAGCAGTCGGTACGCCGTACTCCATAAAACGCTTTTTACTCTCGATTTTGTCAAAGGCCAGACGGCTGGATTCTTCGCCTTCGCCGGTATAAGGAATCCCCTTGCTTTCGAGGATGGCTTGAACGGTTCCATCCTCGCCGAAAGTGCCGTGCAAGGCGTTAAACGCCAATTCCGTCCCCGTTGGCAAATGAAAATCGCCGTCTCGGACGTCGATCTCGAAGGCGTCCGTTCCCAAAGATCGCAGAGCATTTGCCACTGCCGATCCGGAGCGAAGCGAAACCTCGCGTTCGGAGCTTGATCCACCGCACAACACTGCAATTTTCTTACCGAGCAAAAAGCTATTCATTATCCACTCCAACAATCTGAACTTCTGTTTGTAATTCGATCCCTCGCTGCTCCTTGGCTATGAGTTGGATCTCCGCGATCAACTGGAGAATTTCTTCCGAACGCGCACCGCCATCGTTGACGATGAAGTTCCCGTGCACTTCCGAGACGCGGGCTGCGCCGACCCGCCGATTTTTCAACCCCAATTCTTCGACCAGCTTTCCCGCGGGGCTCTCGCGAGGATTCTTGAAAATGCAGCCTGCACTGGCCGCGATGGGCTGCGTTGTTTTCCTTTTATGACTCGATTCCATCAATCGTCGATCGATCGCGTCGAAACTGGCTTCTTCTCCGCGAAAGACGGCGGAAACCGCGTAATGATCCCTCAACGTTGGCACGTTGCGATACTGGACCTGCATCTCACTCGGTCGGAGCGTCTCAAACTCACCGCGGGAACTGACCACCTGTACACTGACCACCTTTTCGAATGTCTCCGACCCCATGGCTCCGGCGTTCATCCGCAGACTGCCGCCTACACTGCCGGGAATCCCCTCCATCCACTCGAACCCGCCGATCCTGGCATTGCGCGCCGCCGCAGCGACCTGCTTGAGGCGGACACCTGCACCCACATGGATTTCAGACCCCTCGACCTTTAGCTCGACAAAGTCTCCACGGTTCAAATGGATAACGACGCCGGCGACCCCGCCTTCTCGCACCAAAAGGTTTGAACCGCGACCCATCAACAACACCGGCAAACGGCTCACCGCACAGAATTCTAAAACGTTGGCTAACCCGCCGCGCGTTTCCGGTTCTATCCAAAATTGCGCCGGACCACCTACCCGGAGCGTGGTGTGCTTGGAAAGCGGCTCATACAACCTCACTTCTCCCGCCCCCATCACCTCTCGGAGCTGCAACGAGATCTCGAGATCTCTAACCAGTTTGGTGCCTTCTTCGTGAATATCTCCAGCTCCAAGACTCAGAATCAAATCTCCCGGCTCCGCGATTCGTCCGATCACCCGGTGCAGAATGCTGCGTTTCGGCACATAGACCGCCGCACCATGGTCGTGTGCCTTGAGGGCGGCGACAATCGTGTCGCCTGAAACCCCCGCGATCGGCGCCTCACTCGCCGCGTAAATATCCGTGACGTACACCTGATCGGCCAAATCGAACGATGCGCCAAACTCCTTCTCGAACGCCTTGGTCCTGGAATAGCGATGCGGCTGAAACATCACGATCACCCGTTTGCATTTGAGCGAGCGCGCCGTTTCAAGCGTTGCTTTGATCTCGGTGGGATGATGGCCGTAATCGTCCACCACGGTGTAGTCGGCGGTTTGCAGCCTGATCTCGAACCTTCTCCTGGCTCCGCGGAAAGATTCGAGCGCTTCCACAATCTTCTGAAAGGAAACTCCAATCTCTATAGCCAGCGCCACGACTCCCAATGCATTACTAACGTTGTGAGCACCCGGAACTCCTAGTGCCAATCTCCCGAGACACTGATCTGCTCTCCAAACTTCGAAATGCGATCCGGACGGTCCACCTTCGAAATTTCGATATCGATAGAGAGCCTTCTCGGTTTTACCGTAGGAAATGGAATTTGGACGGGCGGAACAAAGTCGCGCGGCGTGCGGATCGTCGGCACAATAGACAACTTTGCCGCTGACCTGGTCTAAGAATCTGTTAAACACCTCATCGATGGCCGCCAGGTTGGAATAGTAATCGAGATGTTCCTCTTCAATATTAAGGATGATGGCGTGCTCCGAATGATAAATACGCAGGGTGCCGTCACTCTCGTCTCCTTCCGCGACAAGATAACCGCCGTTCGGCTCCCAGTGCGCATTGGTACCGAGGATGGGGATCTCGGCGCCCACATAATGCGAAGGGTTCAAGCCCCCAACCCGCAGTACATGTGCGGTCATCGCAGAGGTCGTGGTCTTTCCATGCATTCCAGCGATCACGATCCCTTTTTTAATTTGCATCAGCGCGGCCAATGCTTCCGCACGCCGTACCATCGGAAGTCCCAACCGAACCGCTTCATCGAAGGCGGGATTTCCAATTCTGATCGCAGAAGAATAGACGATCAGTTCTGCCCCGCGAACCGTCTCCTCTGTCTGGGGAAGATAAAATTTCAACCCGAGCGTCTCCAGCCGCCTGGTTTCAAGGGTACTGACTCGATCACATCCACTCACCCGATGTCCGAGCGCTAACAATAGACCAGCGATCCCGCTCATTCCGGACCCAGCGACGCCTATCAAATGAATCCGCTGCGGATTTTTCAGAAGAAATTCAGCAAGTTTCTTTGGCAGGTCGATCATCATTAGCGGGATTTCTCGATGATTTCTACAATTCGATTGGCAGCGGTTTCCGGTCCCAGTGCGCGAGGTTGCCCGGTAGCACGGCGCACTATCGCTCCATTCTTCAAAAAGTAATCTATCAATGAGCCCAATGTGTCTCCGTTGACACGCGACTCTTCTAATACTTTAGCCACACCATGTCTCGCAAATATTTCCGCATTGAAAAATTGATGATTTTCCGCCGCAAACGGATACGGAATCAAGATCGTCGGTAAACCGAAGTAGGAGAGCTCGGTCAGGCTGGCCGCACCGGACCTGGCGACCGCGAGATCCGCCACGGTATAGGCTTCCTCCATTCGATCATAAAAGGCACTAACGAAGGCGGGAATTCCTTCCTTTTGATAACATTCGTAAACATGGGTCTCATCTTCGGTTCCGGTCAAATGGACAAACTGCACCTCTTTCTTTGCGAACCGGCGCAGAACCGCTAAGACAGCTTCGTTGATGCCATGGGCGCCCTGGCTTCCACCCATCACCAGGACGGTTCGTAAGCCGCTCTGCAAGCTCAGATTCTTGAGGGCCTGGCTGCGATCAACCGGACTTCGCAAGCTGTCGCGGATTGGGGTGCCGGTCACTTCGACAACCTTACCAGGGAAATAGCGTGCGCACTCCTCGAAGCCGAGGAGGACCTTTTGGGAAAGAATCGCATTCAGCCGATTGGCTTTACCCGGGATGGCGTTTGATTCATGGATGAAGGTCGGCAGACCGGTTATTCGGCCAGCCAGTATGGGCCCAGTCGACGTAAATCCGCCCATTCCGAGAACTGCGTCCGGCTTGAACGAGCGATAGAGCCGCAAGCAGGCTAGCAATCCGTTCATGAACTTGGCAACAAATGAAAAAAACTGCATCGAAACCAGTTTAGTCAGGCCAACAGAGGGAATCTTCTGGACGCGAAATTCTTTGCGGTTCCCGACCGCAATCGTATCGATCTGCTTTTCGGAGATCAGCAGAAGAACCTCATGTCCTCGGTTTTTCAAGACCTCGGCAACGGCTAGTCCAGGAAACAGGTGGCCGCCTGTTCCTCCACATGCGATCGCGACTTTCATCAGAAGGAACGACTATATTCGGGAAACATGCCTGACCCGAACCATCGTTTCGGTGTTTGCGGTCGTTTTATCCTCTTTACCTTGCCTGTAAATGTTAATGAGAATTCCAATGCAAATGAGGCAAAAAAATAAATTGGAACCTCCGTAGCTGATAAACGGCAGCGGAAGCCCTTTATTCGGCAACAGCGACGTGGTCACTCCAATATTAATCGCCGCTTGCAAACCCAGGATGGCGGTACAACCAAATCCAAGCAACGAGCCAAATCGATCCTTGGCGTTCAGCGAAATCAGAATTCCGGAAGTGAAAATTAAGAGATAACAAAACACTATGGCGAGCGTGACTCGCAACCCGAGCTCTTCGCCAATTACCGGAAAGATGAAATCGGTGTGCGCGTACGGAAGATAGAGCATTTTTTGTCGTCCATTCCCCAGACCTAGACCTTCCACTCCGCCGGAACCGAAAGCGATTAACCCCATCCACTGTTGATGACCTTCCTTCTCCTGGTATTGATCGGGATGGAGAAAGGCCATCAGCCGCCCTTGCCGTTCAGAGATATGCCAGGCGATGGCCAGAAGCGCCGCGAGGCCGACGACCACCAGCGGCCCCAAAAATTTCGGACTGGCTCCTGCGACGAACATTATGAGCAGAACCGTTCCGCTGATCAGGAGCGTCGTTCCGAGGTCGGTCTCCAGTAGGATCGGGACAAGAAGCGTCACCACCACGCCCACCGGGTAGATCAAGCCCATCAGAAGACCTTTGCATTTGGCCTCAAATTTGGAAAACCACCAAGCGGCAAAAATGATCGCCACCAGCTTGGCCAATTCCGAGGGTTGAAACGTCACCGGTCCCGCATGAATCCATCGCCAGGAACCATTGATTCGCATTCCAACCGGACGAATGAAGCAGAGAGCTAACAACGTCAGCGCGATCGGAAACAACACGTACCAGGCCCGTTCCAGTCGATGATAATCGAGCAGCGCAAATAAAATGGAAAAGATGAATCCCACGCCCAGCCAGAAGCTTTGTTTCTTCAGAAAGTTAAATTGGTCACCGTGACTGTCGGGAGCGAAAGCTCCCGTGCTGTAAAGCATTACCAGCCCCAGAGTGACTAACACCGCAACCGCCAAGACCAGGATATATGCGCTCTGTTTATGCATTCGCCGCGTTATCGCTTTTAAAAACTACCCATGGTTCACGGAATCAATAACTTTTGACCTATCTGCAGTTTCTTCGGATCTTCGATGTTGTTCGTCCTTAATAAGTCCGCATAACTAACTTTGAACTTTTTGGCGATCCCGGCGGGACTATCTCCTTTTTGGACCACGTAGGTCTTCACGGCGTCGCCGGACCCTTCCGCCGCGAGATTATTCTGAGATTTCGCCCCGCTGCCTCCTGAGGCGTGTGATGCTTCCACCAGTTTTTGCACATCTGCAGGAACCGTTTTCCCACCAGATTTATCTGCCGTCCCTGATCCTCGCGCCCCGTTCCCCTGTGCCACGGTACCCTTTTTGATTGGTAGTTTCCGCCTTGACTCGTCGCACCACTGGTTTGATGATCCTTGAGCGCACTGAAGGCAAAAATTCCGCCCACTGCGACAACGTGAAGCAACAGAACGACGACGAAGGCCCGCGATAGTTTGACGTTTGGCTCCTCAGCAGCGTCTTCTTCCGCGTATTTCGCAGCTCGCTGCGCTGCGGACCGAAGCTTTTTTCTTGGAGTTACCTTGAGAGGCTTTCTGATGATTCTCACCTTGCTAGCTCCTGGATAATTTCGCGGAATTGATCACCGCGATCGGCATAGTTTTTGAACATGTCGAATGAAGATGTCCCCGGCGAGAAAAGCACCACATCTCCCGGAAGGCTGTGCTGCCGAGCCTCGTCGATCGCGGCTGGCAGCGTCCTGGCACGCGAACATGGCACCACCTTCCTCCAACTTTGAAATATCCGGTCCGCCATTTCCCCGATCAAAACGGCGTGTTTCGCCTTGTCGTGAACCAGACCGGCGATCGCATCGAATTCAAAACCTTTGTCTTTTCCGCCCGCAATTAAGACGACCGGTTTCGGCTGCGATTCCAGCGCTTTGACCAGGGCATCCAGATTGGTGGCTTTGGAGTCGTTGATAAAACTCACGCCTTCGATCTCTCCAACTATCTCGCAGCGATGCGGGAGCAGCCGGTACTTGGCCAGCCCGCTCTTCGCTTTTCCCCAGGGGATCTGGATGGCATGCGCGGTACCCAACGCCGCCATGAGATTCTCGGCGTTATGAATCCCGGTCAGATGCGTTTCTCTAATTCCCAGGACCGGTTCGCCCCGAAAATAAACGGTGTCTCCCTGCAGAATGAAATCAGCTTCCGGCGAGTACGCGCTGAAGGTTATTTGCTTGGCGACAAGGCCGGGTAAATTGTCCGAATAGTTCGTCACTGCATAATCACTTGATTTTTGATTCTCAAAGATTCGCAGTTTTGCCGTCCTGTACTCCGACATGTTCGAGTAGCGATCCAGATGATCCGGAGTCAAGTTCAGCCAGACCGCTACATCCGGACGAAACGTCGAAATCGTCTCCAATTGGAAGGAGCTGACCTCGACCGTGAAGATATCAAATTCCCCTTGGCGTTGGACGGCTTCGGCAAACGGCATTCCGATGTTTCCGCAGGCCACGGTGCGATGGCCGGCCGAGTTTAACATCGACTCAATCAACTGGGTGGTCGTCGTTTTACCGTTGGTGCCGGTGATGGCGATTACCGGTCTTTCACAAAAGCGGAATGCCAGCTCGAGTTCTCCGACGAATGCCGCGCCCTGCCGGCGAAAGTTTTCGACCAGTGGAACGATGGGATCAATCCCGGGACTCAATATCGTCAGGTCAAAGTCGGCCTTTGCCGTGTCTGCGGCTTCGCCGGTGACGATCGAAATTCCAAGATCTTGCAGTGTCCGAATTTTTTTGGGATCCGGCTTCCCGCTATCAAAGACCGTGACGCTGGCGCCTCTCCGGTGAAGCAACTTGGCCGCGGCTTCTCCACTGGTCCCTAAACCTAGAACGGCTGTTCGTACACGATCGAGCTTCATCTTAGTTTCAAAGTGGCAAGCCCCAGGAGCGCGAACATCAGCGACATGATCCAGAACCGGACAATGACCGTATTTTCTTTCCAGCCCTTCAGTTCGAAATGATGGTGCAGCGGAGACATCAGGAGGATCCGTTTACCGGTGAGCTTAAAGCTGAGCACTTGGAGAATCACCGAGAGCGCCTCGATGACAAAAATCCCTCCGATCACGATTAAAAGTAGCTCCTGCTTACAGCAGATCGCGACGACACCGAGAGTCCCGCCAATCGAGAGCGAGCCGGTATCGCCCATGAACACTTTGGCAGGGTGACAGTTAAACCAGAGAAAGCCGAGACCTGCGCCCGCTAATGCGGTGCAGAGGATTGTTAGCTCCTCGCTCTGACGATAGAAAGGGAGGTCCAGGTAAGTTGCGACCGGGATGTTGCCGGCGGCATAAGCCAGGATCGCATAGGTCGAGGCCACCGTTATGGTGCACCCTGTCGCAAGACCATCGAGGCCGTCGGTCAGATTCACCGCGTTGGAAGTGCCCACAATGACGATCGCAAAAAACAGCAGCGTGAACCACCCCAGATTGGAGATGATCGGCTCTTTGAAAAATGGGATGTAAAGCTCTTTCGCCTGGACTTCCAATGCGGGATTCAGCAGAAAAAACGCGGTCACAACGGCCGCTAGAAAAAATTGGCAAATCAGTTTAACCCTGCCCGGGACGCCGTCTGACTTTCTTCTGGTGACTTTGATATAGTCATCTACGAACCCAAGACCGGCGGTAAAAATAATCGTAAACAGACAGAGCCAGACAAAGGCATTATCCGGTCGCGCCCAGATAATCGTGGAAACGACCACCGAACCCATAAAAAACACACCGCCCATCGTGGGTGTTCCCTTCTTGGCGCCGTGAAGTTCAAAAAGGCGGTGGACTTCGTCCGCTGTTCGAATCGGCTGCCCGAATTTAAGGGAGGTCAATTTGCGAATCACCCAATTCCCACAAACAAGACAAAGCAGAAAGGCTGTGATCGCGGCGCACACCGCCCGAAACGAGACATACTGGAAAACGTTGAATCCCCCCGCCAGGGCGTTTGGACCCTGGCTCAAATAGTAGAGATAAAACATCATGGCGATCTCCACCTCGCTTGATCGAAAACGGCCTCAAGCCCGTGGACGACACGGTCCATCGCGGACGATAGACTCCCTTTCACTAGAAGAAGATCACCGGGTTCCAGGTAGTCGAGCAGCGCTTCGATCGCCTCTTCGTGGGTGTCTGCCCGGTCGGCAGATTTCAAACCCGCCGAGCTCGCGGCTTCCGCCATCAAACGGGCTTCCTCCCCGACAGTAATCAGATAGTCGAATTCGAACTCCGCGACTGCTCTTCCCACCCGTCGATGGGCCGATTCGGACTCTCTTCCGAGTTCTCCCATCCGGCCGAGAGCCGCCACCCGGCGGCCTTTGACCATTAGCTGTGTTGCGGTCTTCAGCGCCGCCACCATCGAATCGGGATTTGCGTTGTATGCGTCGTTGATCACCAGGACCGGACCAAGATTTTGAATCTTGAGACGATTTCCTGGGATCGTGGTCCTGGCCAGGCCGGCTGCACATTCTTCAAGTGTCAGGCCAACCTCGAGTCCCACCGCTGCCGCCAGACATGCGTTGATGACCATGTGTTCACCATGCACCGGAAGCCAGACCTGCGTAGTCCGCGCGCCATAGGACAACCTGAACTTCGAACCCTTAACGCATTGCTCAATGTTCTGCGCCATCACATCTCCCTGATCCAGCCCCGCTCGAATAACCCGCCCTTTGCAGCGAGCCGCTATCCAGTCCGTGAAATCATCGTTCGCATTGAGGACGACAAACCCTTCTGCTGGAACGGCCTCCGCAACC
This sequence comes from uncultured Verrucomicrobiae bacterium, assembly GCA_963793135.1. Lineage (GTDB taxonomy): Bacteria > Verrucomicrobiota > Verrucomicrobiia > Chthoniobacterales > JAFAMB01 > JAFAMB01. Next base: position 111,253 of record CAWBYX010000006.1, on the reverse strand, counting down.
ACCGCCTTTTCCGCAGCAATGGCTTCCCGTGTTTCAAGATGTCCGATATGAGCGGTGCCAATGTTGGTAATCACTGAAGCGTCCGGACGAGCAATTTCACAAAGCGGCGCCAGTTCGCCTGCGTGATTCATTCCCATTTCGAAAACGCCGAAATCATCTGCGCCGCTGGCTCCGAGCACCGTTAGCGGCAGTCCAATGTGATTATTATAATTACCGATTGTCTTATGAACGGAGAATCGTTCCCCAAGCACCGAAGCAATCATCTCCTTGGTGCTGGTTTTTCCGCTGCTGCCGGTCACCCCGATGGCCTCCAGCCGAAGCTGATTTCGATACGCGCGGGCAAGCCGCTGTAGCGCGGAATGAGTCTCCGGGACTTCGATCTGAGTGAAGCCGTTCAGTTGGAAATTCACCTCGCTCACCAACGCACCGCTTGCGGACGCCTCTTTGACTGCGGGCAGGAAAGCATGGCCGTCAAATTGCTCGCCGCGCAAAGCCACAAAAAAATCGCCCGCGCGAATCAAACGCGAATCGGTGACCACTTTGGTCACTTTCTCGGGGTTAACTCCGTGGAGTTTCCCGCCCACCCACGCCGCAACCTGTTCGAACGTTTTAGGATCCATGCCCCGATAACTCCACCGGATGTTCCTCTAAAGCCCGCCCGGCGATTTCAACGTCATCGAACGGAATGGTATGATCGCGAAATTCCTGATACTTCTCGTGTCCCTTCCCAGCAATCAAAACGATGTCTCTGGGCTGAGCCATCGCGATCGCCCGTGCAATCGCTCCTTTCCGATCGACTATTTTCTCGTAATTTTTATGCGTGAATCCGGCTTCAATGTCGCGAATGATCGCTTCCGGATCCTCCTTTCGAGGGTTGTCTGAAGTGATGAACGCGAAGTCAGCGTATTGGTCTGCCACAGCTCCCATCAGCGGGCGCTTGGTTCTGTCCCTGTCTCCGCCGCAGCCAAAGACGAGAATCAGGCGGTTTGGATTCAGATCACGGCAGGTTTTGACGACATTGAGCAACGCATCGTCGGTGTGAGCATAATCGACAAACACATGGAACTTCCTTTTTGCCTGCACCGCTTCCAGGCGTCCGGGAATCTGTGGGGCTTTAGCGAGCCCTAGCACCGCATTCCGTACATCCAGACCTACCGCGTGCGCTGCCGCCAATGCGGCCAAAGAGTTGTAAATATTGAACCTGCCGATCAAGGGAAGACGGACCAGGTAACTCTTGTCGTTGGCGTCCAATCGGTAGGAAGTCCCACTCATTTCAACCTTGAAATCACTGGCCCGAAATTCCGCTCTCGCACCCATCCCGTAGGTAATGATTGGAAGGTCCCTCCCAAATCGCGCGACCAACTGCTGACCGTACGGGTCATCGACGTTGATGATCGCTTTTCGATCCTTGCTCCTGCTTTGCCGTACGCCTTCAAACAGCAGCGCTTTGGCTTCGAAGTAATCCTTCATTCCGCGATGAAAATCCAGGTGATCCCGTGTAAGATTAGTGAAGACTCCGACGGTAAACTCGATCTCCCTGGACCGACCCAGACTTAAGGCGTGAGAAGAAACCTCGATCACGACGTTACGACACCCGGTCTCGACGCACTGACTCAGCAGTTCCTGCAGATCAGACGACTCCGGCGTCGTCCGGGGGGCGGGTAAGCGCCGTTCGCCAATCTCGTATTGAACCGTCCCGATTAAGCCTGTCGATTGGCCCGCACGCTCCAGCAGGTGCTTGATTAGAAAAGTGGTGGTACTCTTGCCGTTGGTGCCCGTCACACCAATCATTTTCATTTTGCGCGACGGATAACCGAAAAAGGTCGCGGCCAATTGCGCGAGCGCATCACGTGAATCTTGAACCACGATAACGGTCGCACGCTGCGAAAGAGCTGGCTGCTCCCCGACCACTGCCACAGCGCCCTTCTCGACAGCTTGTTCGATGAACGAATGCCCATCGAAAGTTCCGCCCCGCACCGCGACAAAAAGATTGCCGGGCATTACCCGGCGTGAATCGTACCGTACACCGGTTATCTCTCTATCCACCGATCCTTGAACCGATTTCGCCTTCAGCCGTTGTATGAGATCTGCCAGTTGCATGGTGCTTGGACTATTCGCGACTCCTGGTGGATAACGCCACTTTTTTCAATCCATTGGCACCTGGCTGGGGAGGAATCTCCTCTGTGGGACGCAAATCAAGGTAGCGCGCTGCTCTTTCGGCGATTCTCGAAAAAACCGGGCCTGCTACAACTCCGCCAAAAGCCTCCCCTTCTTTCATCGTCGGATCGTCCAGCAGCACCAATAACGTGAACTTCGGATCGTCAGCCGGCATGAACCCGACGAAGGAGGTGACATACCGGCCCGACAGGTAGCCGCCCCGCGGATCCACCTTTTGTGCGGTTCCCGTTTTTCCGGCAACCCGAAACCCGGGTACCGCTGCTTTTTGAGCTGTTCCCTGCTTGCTGACCACATCTTTGAGCGCTGAGGTGATCTTCCGGGCAGTTTCTGGAGAAACGACCTGCCGCACCGTCTCTGGAGTGAAGTTCGCCACCGGCCGCTCATTCTGATCGGTGATATCCGAAACGATCATCGGTTTCACCAGCTTGCCTCCGTTGGCGATACACGACATCGCTGTCACCAGCTGTAACGGAGTCACCGCGACCGATTGGCCCATCGGAATTCGGGTGATGTCGAGCTTGCTCCAACGGTAAGGTGGATTGATCAGGCCAGAAATTTCGCCGCTTAACGTGACGCCGGTTTTTTGGCCAAACCCGAACCGTCGGATGTACTCGTACAACTTTGTTTCCCCGAGCTGCAGAGCCAGTTTGGCGACGCCGATGTTGCTCGATTTCATCAAGACCTGGTGCACGGTCAATACCCCCATCGGATGCGCATCCCGCAACACCCGGCCGGCATATTGAAAATGTCCATTTTCGCAGTAAACCGTCGTATCCGGTGTCACCAGTTTTTCTTCGATGACAGCCGAGGTGGTTACAATCTTGAAGGTCGAGCCAGGCTCGATCATGTCCACGACCGATCGATTCTTTTCCTGATCCGGAGAGGCCTCCCCTGCTTTGTTCGGGTCGAACGAAGGGCGGCTGGCCATCGCAAGAATCTCCCCGGTTTGCGGCCGCATCATGATCGCCGTGGCGTCTTTCGGTTTAAACTCCGCGCAAGCCACGTCCAGTTCGGCTTCCACGATATTCTGCAGTCCGAGGTCAACGGTCAGCTTGACGTCACAACCATCTTTGGCTGGACTTTCCTGCCCACGATACGGCACCAATTCTTTCCCGGTTCGGTCCGTCTCGATATAACGAAACCCATCCGTCCCTTGGAGAAAATCCTGCATGGTTCGTTCGACCCCCATCGTTCCCTTGTGATCGTGATCCACAAATCCAATCACCTGCGAGAGCATCTGCCCATTTGGATAAACCCGCACAAAATCCTGGTCGAAATAAATTCCGCGCAGGTTTGCCGCCGCCAGAGCTTCTCTGATCTGTAAGGCCGTTTGTTCCGGGATTTGCGTCCTCAGGACAAGATGTTTGCTGCCCTTTCCGCTCTGGCTCAGCTTATCCGCGAGGTCGCGCGGATCCATTTCAAGCTTATCCGCGATTGCCGCTGCCACAGCCCCCGGATCCCGAATATGCGACGCGTCCGCGACGACGGTCTTAACCGGGATATTTTCGGCAAGAGGCTCGTTGTGGGCGTCTCGAATGATTCCCCGTCTGGCATAGATGATTTGTTTGTGGTTGTGTTTCTCCGCCGCAAGCGTCGTGAACTTCTCGTGCTCCAAGATCTGCAGGTCGATCAGGCGCACCGAGAAAACACTGAACAGGCCGACCAATCCAAAACAGACCGTGACGGCGCGTGCTTGCGCATTCCACCTCATTGGTTAAAACCGCGATTGGAGACGACTCTCAGCTCATCACCGATGCCATCAGGGCGCTGGTTAAGGCGAACAATTTGATCACTCGCAATCTGCACGAGGCCTAGCGAATTCTTAGCCAGCTTCTTCTCCAGAACCGCCCGAGAACTAAGCTGGGTAATTTGCACGCGGACCGCCTCGCTGGCAGTTCGGATTTCAGTGAGTTCGTGCTCCAATCGACGTTGAATCTCTCCGTACTGCTGGAGTTGATTCTTCAAATAAACATAAGACAACCCGGCGATCGCCAGAATTGCCGTGCTAACAACTACCTTAAAGATAGAAGCAACTTTGATAGAATGTGTGATGTTCCTGCCGTTACGATTCATATGATCCTTTCAATAACCCGAAGTTTCGCACTACGAGCGCGTGCGTTCTGACTGACTTCTTCCTCACTCGGCCCAATCGGACGAGCGGTGACTAACCGAAAGGCGTACACAGGATTTCTCTGCGGCGCGGGCCACTCCGGTCTGTCGATCCATTCTTGACTAATCTCCTTGAAATAACGTTTTACGATCCGATCCTCCAAAGAGTGGAAGGTAATCACCACCATCCGCCCTCCACCCTTGACCCAAACGCTTAAGTCGCGGAGTGCCCGTTCGAGCACGGCCAGCTCGTCGTTCACGGCAATCCGGAGCGCTTGAAATACTCGGGTGGCCGGATTTCTTGGTCCTCGCTTTGGGATTACCGATTCGACCGCCTTTACGAGGTCGTGAGTCGTCCGAATTGGTGCTCTGCCGCGCACTTTCACCAGATGCGCCGCTAAGCGTCTCCCGGCCGGTTCCTCTCCAAATTCAAAAAAAATCCTCGCCAACTCCTCCTGGGAACTCTGATTCACGATATCGGCTGCTGTCCGCTGGACACGCGACCCCATTCGCATGTCCAGCGGCCCGTTCCCCAAAAAACTGAAGCCACGCGATGGAGTATCGACCTGATGCGACGAAACGCCGAGATCGAGCAGAACGCCGTCCAATTCCTTGACGCCCAATCCAGACAGTCGATCGGCGATATCCGCAAAATTCGATTCCACCAGACGCACTTGGCTCGAATAACCCGCCAGCCGCCCGGCAGCTTCTTGCAGCGCCTCAGCATCCTGATCGCAAGCGATCACCGACGCGCCCGCTTCCACCAAGGCCAACGCGTGGCCGCCACCTCCCACAGTTCCGTCCAGAAAAATTTTGCCCGGCGCCGGCTGCAGCGCCCACATCGTCTCGCGCAGCAAAACCGGCACATGAAAACAACCTCCAGTGCGCTCTGTTTCGCCAGCCATGTATTCTTCGTCTGCTAACGCAATCATCTTCCTTTTCGGTTAAACCGGTCGCCCTCAACAATATTGTAAGCTCCGCTATCTCGCTAAATGCCGATTCGATCCAGCATGTAACCAAACATCTGCCCGTCCTCTTCGGCGGTTTTCTGCCAGGCCTCCGGGCCCCAGATTTCGAATCTGTAGTAGCTCCCAACCAGCACCACCTCACTTCGCAGGTTGAGCAGTTTGCATTGCTCATCCGGAAGAACGATCCGACCCTGTTTATCTCCGATCAGGTGCTGCGCCCGGGAAGAAAATTGGCGCATAAACCTGCTGCGCTCTTCCGGCTTTAAATTCTGGTCATGCTCCACCTTTTCAGCCAGACGCGTGAATTCCGCGGGTGGTATGACCATCATAAATCCGCCCTTCAAATTCGGGATAACAAAGAACTCGTCTACCTCGCCTCGTCGCCACCGAGACGGGATGGTGACGCGATTTTTCGCGTCCATCGCGTGCCGGAACTCTCCGGCATATATCGGCTGCGCACTCTGCGGCGATTCCATACAAAAACCATGGGCAGGTAAACCATTTCACTCCACAGTGCCCCACTTTTAACCACCAGCCCCCATTTAGGTCAACGTAATTCGCAATAAAATCCAAATATTTGCTTGCCCTGTCTCCCGAGGGCCAATCCACCGCAGTTCCCGGCCTTCCGGTGGATGAATTGTCAACCGTGAGAAAGCGTGTCGGCGGTGGCAGAGCGCATCGGCGTATCGGCCAGGACTGCGAGCTGATGACCGTTTCGCGTAGAGCATCGGCGTATCGGCGGAGGTAGAGCGGAAGTTCCGCCTGAGCCAGGGTTTTCAGGTCGCTCTCCAATCGCGCTCGCTTGTGCCGTACTAATCTTTAGCGGCCGGCGATAGCTTCGATGTCGACCGCCGATAAGCGAATGACGAGCACGATTGGTAGGGACGATCCAATCCCTTGCAGTGGCCACACTCTCGATCAGGTGGAAGAATGACAAGGAGGGTCCGTCTCGTCTCCTCCAATCGTACTCGTACTCGTGCTCGTTCTCGTTATCGAGCTTTGATCGTGGCCAGCGCAAAAAAGAGCCGGAGAGTCGAGGACGATAACGATAACGAGCACGATTGAAGAGCGGGTACTGACCCGCCCTAGCCCCGGATCTGGCCCTTACCCTCGACCAGGTACTTGTAGCTGGTCAGTTCCTCCAGACCCATCGGCCCGCGGGCGTGCAGCCGATCTGTGCTGATTCCGATCTCAGCTCCAAAACCAAACTCTGCACCGTCATTGAACCTCGTCGACGCGTTCCAGAAAACGGCCGCAGAATCGACCTGGTTCAAGAATTTCTGAGCGATAACCGCATCCTCGGTGATAATCACATCGCTATGATGCGAACCATAAGTCTCAATGTGTTCGACCGCTTCCTCGAGGCTGCCCACCGTCTTAACCGCAAGGATCAAGTCGAGATACTCCGTTCGCCAATCTTCTTCAGTCGCGGGGACCACTTTCGAACCCAGGATTTCCTGAGTCAACAAATCGCCTCGTAGTTCGACGCCCCGTTCCCAAAGGGCATTGGCGCAAGCTGGAAGAAAATCCCGAGCGATCGCTTCGTGGACCAGCATGGTTTCGATCGCGTTGCAGACACCTGGTCGCTGGCATTTCGCGTTGACCACAATTTGCTCCGCCATCCGAAGATCTGCCGCTCGATCCACATAGGCCGCACAAACACCGTCAAAATGCTTGATCACCGGCATCCGCGCTGCGGAAGTCACCGCCTCGATCAAAGATCTGCCACCTCTGGGAATGATCAGGTGAATGTATCGATCGAGTTGAGCCATCAGGGTGACGGCGGCCCTTTCAGTGCTCGGGACCAACTGGACCGAGTATTCCGGCAGGCCAACTTCCTTGCACCCTTCGCTGATTGCTTCCACCAGAGCCAAGTTTGACCGGATCGTCTCGGACCCGCCTCGCAATATCACCGCATTGCCCGTCTTGAGACAAAGGGAGGCTGCGTCGCTGGTAACGTTTGGCCGAGATTCGTAAATAATCCCAATAACCCCGATCGGCACTCGTCTTTTCGAAATCTTCAGACCGTTCGGGCGAGCCCCACTCTTTCAACACCTCACCGGTCGGATCGGTCAGATCAACTACTTCACGGACACTGTTTGCGATGGTGCGAATCCTCTTGGGATCCAGACGGGCCCGATCCAGCATCGCCGCACTCAAGCCGCGCCCAGAGCCCGCTCTTAAATCGGCCTCATTGGCGGTGAGGATGGTTTCTGTTTCCTGCTCAATGCGACGGGCGATCGCCAGCAAAGCTTTGTTTTTCTCTGCCGTCGTCGTCTGGGAGAGGATGCGGCTCGCCGCCGCCGCCCGTTGCCCTATCTGTTCAAGCACTTCTGAAAGGCTCAATGTCATTTGCTTACCAATATTTGGGTGCCTGCCGGCTTTCCCGCCACCGCAGCGGAAATAATTCCGGGCTCAAACCCGCTCGCGATAACGCTGGGTATTCCGGCTTCAAAAGTGATCTTTGCAGCCTGCAGCTTGGTCACCATTCCGCCCGTCGAGTAAGTGCCGATCTTTTCGCTCGCCAGATGGGTGACCGCGTCGATATCGGTGACCTTTGCAATCACTCTGCTCTGATCATCCATCAAACCATTGACGCTGGTCAGAATCAGGAGCAAATCCGCATGCGCAAGGATCGCCACCTCCGCAGAAAGTCGATCGTTGTCCCCAAATCTAAGTTCTTCGACCGCCACAGAATCGTTTTCATTGATGATCGGCACGACATTTCCGAAGCGAAGCAGCCGTTCCAAGGTGTTCCTTGCGTTCTGGTACCTGGTACGGCTATCGATATCCTGATGGCTTAACAATAATTGGGCCACATGAAGTCCGTGCCGTTGAAACAGTGTCTCATAGAGCCGCATCAGTCGAGATTGTCCAATCGCCGCGCAGGCCTGAATCGACGGAAGATCCTTCGGTCTCTCCGCGAGACCCATCAACATCAATCCGGCGCCGACCGCTCCACTGCTGACCAGAAGGCATTGGTGACCAGCCTGCACCACCTCGGCCACTTCGCGGGTCAAACGGCGCAGCTGACTGGGATTCAACGCGTTCCCGGAAGGTTTCGTGAGGATTCCGGTACCGAATTTAATAACAATACGCTTCCTCTTATCCGACATACAAAGCCCGTATATATCGTCACGAGTTGACCAGAATGCCAGTGCCAGCTGATAGATAAATGAAGGAAGCCGAGTGGATATTTTAACCATTATTCGCCAAAAATCCGAAACCCAACCCGGCCAGACGGCCTTTTCAGGCACCGGGAAAGGCGACAGCATCACCTACCGGGAGCTCGTGGCTCGCGCGGACAAAGTGGCCGCCGGCTTGCACCAACGAGGATGCCGGAAAAGCGAAAGATGCGGGCTGATCATGGCCGATGGCGCTGAATTCCTGGTCTCGGCCTTAGGCATCTTGGCAGCGGGCCTTTGCCTCGTCCCGATCGCGACTTTCCTACCCGACGAAGAGAAAGATTTCGTGATCAAAGCAGCCGGGCTCCATTGGTTGTTTCAGCGAGACGGTGGATTGTTTCGGCTCCCGTTTGCTCAACCGGTGGATGGTCAGGACGACGAAGAATTTCGGGCCTGCAATCCCGCGTATATCCGTTTCACCTCTGGAACCACAGGGCGGCGCAAAGGTATCCTTTTAGGGCAGGAAGCGATCATCGATCGTTTAAACTCCGCGAATACCGTATTGCAGATCGATTCCACGGACCGGATCTGGTTTGCCCTCCCGATGGCCGACCATTTTATCGTCTCTATACTCCTTTACCTTTCCCGCGGCGCGACGGTGCTCGGGCTTCCAAAGCGTGAGAACTGGCGCACCACCGCCCAGCGTTATCGACCTACCGTGACCTACGGCTCTCCCGATTTCTACCAGGCGCTGACCGACTCAGACGTCGGGACGCTCGATTCTCTGCGGCTAGCAATCTCCACGACAGCCCCTCTCCCATCCCAGCTTGCGGTCAATTTTGCGCGCCGTTTCAATAAAAATCTGAACCCCGCTTTGGGTGTTATTGAAGTCGGCCTTCTGACCATCAACACCAGACCGGACAAGATCGGTTCAGTCGGGCTTCCGATGCCCGCTTATTCCGTCACCTTGGTCGAGGAAGACGGCAAGCCGGTCAAGCCGGGTGAGGTTGGCGAACTCCAGGTCGAAGGCCCTGGCTTGTTGAATGCTTATTTGGCACCCTGGCGGCCGGTTAAGCTGCTCCTAAAACCATACGGCTATCCAACCGGTGATTTTGCCTGGGTCGATCCAGATGGTTACCTCTTTCTCGCCGGCCGAGAAAAGAACCGCCTGCAGATCAGCGGTGTCCAATTCTTTTGCGAAGAGGTTGAATCGATTCTCAACACTTTGCCAGGTGTTGAGGAAAGTCGTGTTTTCCTGGACCCCACCTCACAAACTCTCTCGGCCGAGGTGGTGGGTTCGCCCGGCCCAACAGAGCAGCTTACCGAATTGCTTCTTCAAAGGATCGATTCGCGCAAGGTACCAAGACGCTTTCAAATTGTAGAGCATCTTCCCCGCACTCCGAACGGAAAGCTCCGCCGAAGCTGAGGGCATCCGTCATCCTGCGTTTGCCTTTCAAGCTGGCGACCAGCAACGATTTCGGGCGGATCAAAAAGGAGGTTTCGGCAGCCAATATCCGGGTTCGATGGGGAAAAAACAAAACCAGCTCGATCAGAGGGGGAACACGTTCTGGGGGCCAATCGAGCTGGTTCGAAAACCATATTCAGTGGTTGACTCTTCATCAACTGATTTTTTTCGACATTTTCATTAAATCGGTGAATTCGACCTCCCAACGATCAAATCTTCATACCGGTCAGAATGGCTGGATATTGGTTGGCGATCGCACTTTTGTGTTGCTCTCCTTTCGCCTAAGATGAACCCTTGATCATCGTCCAATAAGATGTTCCATCCCCAGAGCTATCTTGCCACAACGGAACTCATTGACCGGGTTTTGCGTCAAGCTTTCGGCGAATCGAAAAGAAGCGTTTGCCACGAATTAGTCACCTTTTCGTTCGACCTGTTTCACGGCAAAAACCCGGAGTTCCAGCCGTGTGATACAGCATTCCACGACTTTGATCATACGATGCAGGCGACGGCTGCGGTCGCTGATCTGCTAGCGGCCCACCGGCAAAACTCTGCCGTTGCGCCTCTCAAACAACGTGATTGGGAGTTGGCAATCGCGGCCGTGCTTCTCCATGATACCGGCTACCTGAAACGCCGCGCTGACGACGACGGCTCCGGAGCAAAGTACTCTGCGATCCATGTGGGCCGCAGTTGTTTTCACGCCTGGGATCTCTTGCCTCCGTTTGGCTTCACTCCTGACGAGCTTCGGCAAATCCAAAACGCTATCTGCGCTACCGCCATCGCCGTCCGTATGGAGGAACTCCCGTTTCGCGAACCCAGAGAGTGGTTGATCGGCGCCTTGGTTGCCACGGGCGACATGCTTGGGCAGATGGCTGCCGAAGATTACCCGGAACGGCTGGCTGGATTGTATCTGGAATTTCGCGAAGCAACACTCTTTTCCCGGCTTCAAAAAGCGAGTTTTGCGGTCCACAAGAATCTTCTCGATCTCCTGCAAGGGACTGAGAGGTTTTATACTGGATACGTCACCCGTATGCTCGACCAGGAATGGAAGGGTATTTACAGAATCATGGATGATCCGCACGGCAGAAACCGTTACATTGATCGAATTCGCCTCAATATTTCACGGGTGAATCTCATGGCCTGTTCCCTGGCTTCCGGCCATCGCGAAGTAGTCGCCAGGAGATTTCTTCTCGATTAGGCCCGAATTAGGCAAAAACCGGAGCGGCCGCCAGTACCCGTCGCCTTTGAGAAGAAATCAGGGCTGCACCGCCCATACTTCGACGACCCGATTTTTTTCAAGATCCGATTGATCGAAAAGTTGCTGGCCGCCCATCCCTACTGCGTGCATCAGGTTCACCAGCTCCGTCTTTTCTCTCAGTGCTTTCACCACGCTCTCCGCCCTGCTTCGTGAGACATCCAAATTCTTAGCCTCGTCCCCGTTCTTGTCGGCATACCCGACCACGATCAAAACGACAGTTGGGTCTGCGAGAAGCTTCCGTAAATCCGGCCGGTTCAGACTTTTGGTTAACGCATCGACCTGAGCCGCTCCAGCATTCGTCCTATTTTGGGTGAAAGGGAGGATGGCTATCTTGGTAAAACCCCGGGCCCGCTCCACTTGCACATACAATTTGTCTTTCTCGCCATCGGTCAGCGCTCTCATTAAATCGATCCGTTTCAATACCTCTTGGCGCATCCGGTCTTCTTCGGCACGATCGTTCACGACGCGCGGAGCCGCGCCGGCCTCATCGATCATTGGATTCGCGCTCGGATGTTCCACTCCGACCTCCCCGGCAGCCGAGGCGGAAGAACTCGACACCGGGTGAACTGTTTCGACGGCGGATTCGTGCACCACCCGCACCGGAGCCTGATTGCCAATCGATTTCCAGACGACGAAAGCGCTGATGCCTAAATCCTCCGATGACAAAGAAGACGGCCATGCCAACGATCACCCAGACACCGTTCGGCGTCCTGGATGCGCGGACGCCTTCACTCACCGGAGCCCTCCGGTGAGAAGGTTTTGGCAATGGTTTCGCCATTGACCGCCCAATCTCATCCGATCTCAGCTTACATTGCAAAGCTAGAAGTCAGGAGCCAGGAGGCAGGAGCCAGGAGCCGCGCCGGTTCTCAATTTCTTCACGCGCGTCGGCCGATGTGGCGCTCCTGAATTCTGAATCCTGAATCCTGAATTCTGAATTCTGGCTCCTGTCTCCTGTCTCAGCTGATCTTTTCCATGAGAAACGATTTTATTTCGGCAATCCCAATCCGGTGCTGCTTCATCGAGTCTCGTTCGCGAATGGTCACGGTGCCTTGGTTCGCAGGCCCGTTTTCCCCGATCGTATCGAAATCCACCGTCACGCCAAATGGAGTACCCGCCTCGTCCTGGCGACGATAGCGTCGGCCGATCGCTCCAGATTCATCATAAAAAACCATCAGATGCGGTCGAAGCAGCTCCACGATCTCGCGCGCCTGCCGGACCAGCCGGTCATTGTTCTTCAGCAACGGGAAAACCCCGCACTTGATCGGAGCCATCCGGGGATGAAACCGCAGCACCGTACGCGTCTCCACCTTGCCCTTTTCATCGGTCACCTGCTCCTCGTCGAAGGCTGCACAAATCAACGCCAGCGTCGTCCGATCAACACCCGCACTGGGCTCCACAACGTGTGGGATATAACGCTGTTTTGATTCTTCATCGAAATATTCCAGGGATTTGCCGCTGGCATTTTGATGCTGGGTCAAGTCGTAGTCCGTCCGATAGGCCACGCCTTCCAGCTCCTGAACTCCGAACGGGAAGGCAAACTCGATATCGTAGGTCCCTTTGGAATAATGGGCGCATTCTTCGGGCGGGATCTTGTGCACATGTAAAAGATCCGAGGCAATCCCGATATCCGCATAGAATTTCAGCCGCTCGTTCAACCAGTATTCCAGAAGCTGCGGTCCCTCCTCAGGCCGGCAAAAATATTCCAGCTCCATCTGTTCGAATTCACGGGAACGAAAAGTAAAATTGCGTGGATTGATCTCGTTGCGGAACGCCTTCCCCACTTGCGCAATCCCGAACGGCAGTTTTTTCCGTGAGACTTCCAGGATGTTTTTGAACTGAACAAAAATAGCCTGAGCCGTTTCCGGACGCAGGTAAGTGACGGCTGACTCGTCTTCCGTCGCCCCGACGTAGGTTTTAAACATCAGGTTAAAGGCTCGAGGTTCGGTCAAATCAAAGCTTCCGCAGACCGAGCATTGTTTGCGACCGCCCTTTTCCTGCAGTTGATCTGCACGAAGCCGGGACTGGCAGATTCGACAATCGACCATCGGGTCGCTAAAAGTTTCCTCGTGGCCACTGGCCACCCAGACCTGGCGATTCATGAGAATCGAACCATCCATCCCAACGACATCGTCGCGCTCCCGGACCATTCGGCGCCACCAAAAATCTTTCAGGTTGCGCTTCAACTCAGTCCCCAGCGGCCCGTAATCCCAAAATCCGTTCAACCCGCCATAGATTTCGCCGGATTGAAAAATGAACCCGCGCCGTTTGCACAGGCTGACAATTTTCTCCATTCGTTCTGATGCGGATTTATCTTGAGCCATAGGGAAGAGACCGAAAATCAGCGAATGCCAGCGAACGTCAATGAAAAAAGAAGGAGTCAGGATTCAGGAAACAGGATTCAGGAGATCCAACCGGGTGAACTCACGACGCATCTGCCTCCTGAACTCCTGGCTCCTGGCTCCTGACTCCTGGCTCCGCCCCGTTGTCCTTCGCTCCGATCAGTAGTATACTTTTCCCGTTTTATGGCGCACTACTCTGAGAACTTGATGGCGGACAGCGCGGTGTCGCTCAGGCGTTGGCTGCTGCCCGCAATCGTCCTCTCTTTTTTGATTCACTGTGGCCTGCTTTACCTTTTCGGCCAGAAAACCCTCGATCGGTTCGTGCCCGCCGACACGCCGCGGCTCGTTCCGAGGACCTTTAACATCAGCCGTTTGCAAGTTGACCAGAAGCTGCTGGAAAGCGACTCCAAGCCCACCAAAGAGCCTGGCAAGCCGGCCGGAGACTTAGGCACCATCAATAATCTGGCCCAATTTGATGGATCGTTCGAAAAGGATATGCAGGAGTTGCGGGCGACGCCCGAGGTCAATACCACCGAAGTCCCCCAACTCAAGGAAAAACCTAGCATCGACACGCAATCCGCGCAGGCCGCGGCAGCCAAGGCAAAAGCGGAGAGCGCAGCGTCGATGGAAAAGGAACTGAGTGAAGTGCGGCAGCAACTGCTTTCCGATAAGCCGGATATGCCTTCCCGACCCAAAATCGCAATCGGAAACAGGAAGACTCCGGGCAAAACCGACAATCCAGATGCCGCCGACACCATCACCGGAAACGCCGGCGTTCCAGCTGGGTTCAGCAATCTCGATGAACTCCTTTCCGGACCGGGTCATCTCAGCGGTGGCACGGCACCCATCCTGATGCCGACCGACCTTCTGTTTGACTACGACTCGGCCGTCCTGCGCCCGGGAGCAACTGCCAGTCTTCAGAAATTAGGTCGCCTGATTGAACGCAACCCTCAGGCAGTCTTCAGGGTGGAAGGGCACACTGATTCGTTCGGCGGCGACCAATACAACATGGACCTCAGCCAGCGCCGAGCCGAAACGGTGAAAGACTGGGTAGTCGGAAACATGAACATCGATCCCAATCGAATCCAGACCCAGGGGTTCGGTAAGACGCGCCTGATCGTGCCGGCCGACAAGTCGGTAGACGAGCAACAACTCAATCGCCGCGTGGAGATCGTAATTAGGGCCAAAAAGAGCTGAAATCGCGGAGCAAAGATCCCTAAGCGACTTTCTCGAAACGCCCACACGCCCACACGCCCCAACCCGACACGTCTCTCCCCACGCTCACCCCCCCGGCATCACCCCGGTATACCGGGCCCGCGGTCGGATAAACTCCCCGCTTTGATGCTGCTCGACGGCATGCGCGATCCAACCAACCGTCCGTCCTAAAGCAAAGAGGTGGAATCCGGAGTGCACCGGAAGCCCCAGGACCTTGCTGACAACCGCCACCGCCAGGTCCAGGTTGACCGCTTGGTGAAGCGCGCCTTCCGAATCGTTGATTTTCCTTTGAATTTTTGCGAACTCCGCCGGGAAATTCTTCCGCCAGGAGTCGCAGAATCAGCCTCGCCCGCGGATCACCGTCAGGATAAAGCGGGTGACCAAATCCCGGAATCTCTTCTCCTGCACGGAGGCGCGCATGAATCAACTCCCCAGCGCTCCTGGCGACCTCCAGTTCCCTGATAAACTGCTCCGCCCTTTCCGAAGTGCGGCCGTGACGGGACCCGGAAAATGCGCACATCGCGGCATTAACGACTTCGTAAAGATTAGATCCGGCTGAGGCTACCACCCGGGCGGTGAAGGAAGAAACATTGATTTCGTGATCGAGCGTCAAGATCAAGACCGCGTTCAAGAGACGTTCCGCGCGTCCCTCTCGCCGGCACCAGCAGGTTGCTAATTCAGATGCCGCGTGATCGATCGATGGATTCGGAGCGCCGGTGAGAAAGGCGAGGAATTGCCGAACGATGGCCGTGCCGGTCTCACCTGCAAAAGGCATTGCCCATTGGTAGCCAAGAGAATCGGTATGTGAGCGCTCAATTAACCAGCTTTGCTGGAGGTGAAAGGGATCCGAGTTGCGTTTTGGACGCCCAACCCGGGAACGGTCTGGAGCGGGAGGAGGCACCTCCCAATGGCCGCTCCAGAACCAACGCGCGACTTCCCAGAATGACCGGTTCAAAGCCAACTCGAGCGCACTTGAGCCCCGGTAATAGAGACCATCCCTCAGTGATCAAGGTAAGCGAGGAGTCCAAGAGCGGCGCACCCCAGTGCAGCGCGGCAGCCACCTCGGCCTGAGGCCTGATCCTGATCCGTTTCCGGGCCTGAAGTTGCTCCAGATCGAGCCGATTGTAAGTGCGGGCCCGTGAATTGGCACCCGGCTGCGATCGGACCAGGCCGCGACTGACATACGCATACAGACTCGGTTTCGCGACCCCTAAGAACGCTGCCGCCTCGTTGGCGGAAAGATAAACATCCATCGATTCAGTGAGCCATATATTGATTTATGAATCAATATTGACTGATCCTTTTTTTGGCCTTTGTTTTCTTATGCCGCACTCCTTCGAATCCGCTGCCCTTCCTGAAACCCCAGACTATTTCCCGGCCCAATTTCCTGAAGGCCGTTTCCCCAGCTACGGCTGGATCCAGCGCCCGGCGAATTTTCCGGACGCCGTCTGGACGACCGAGACCACTCACCGCGACGGACAGCAGGGTGGATTGCCTCTGACCACCGAACAAAGCGTGCAAATTTATGATTTGCTCTGCCGGTTCACGGGAAAATCCGGCGCCATCCGGCAGGCGGAGTTTTTCGTCTATCGAAAACAGGATCTGGACGGTTTTAAAATTGCCCAGGAAAGACATGCCGCCGGGGCCCCGATTGAGCCAACCACCTGGATCCGGGCGGCGGTGAAGGATGTCAAGTTGATCCAATCACTGGGCGTCCGGGAATCAGGCCTCCTGGCCTCTATATCCGATTTTCACGTCTTTCACAAATTCCACCCGGGCGGCCGGATGCAAGCTGCGCAGATCTATTTGGACGCCGTGCAGCTAGCCTTCGATGCGGGGATCCGTCCCCGGCTTCATCTGGAGGATGCGTCCCGGGCGTCGATCGATTTTATTCGTTATTTTGTGAGAGCCGTTCTCGCAAAGGCAGCCCTTTACCCGGATTCCCTGCGCCCGAAATTTCGGATCTGCGACACCCTCGGGGTCGCACTTCCGGACGACGACGCTCCCCTTCCGCGCGGGGTACCGAAGTTGTTCCAAGCTCTTCGGTCCGAAGGCTTGAGGCCGTCTGACCTTGAGTTTCACCCGCACAACGATACCGGGCTGATCGTCGCAAACTCCCTGGCCGCCATCCGAAACGGATGTTCCGTGATCAACGGGACCTGTCTGGGAAAAGGAGAACGAACAGGCAATGCACCGTTAGAATTAATCCTGTTACACCTGATTGGAATGGGCTGCTTCGCCGGCTGCCAGCCGGATTTCACCATCCTCAACGAGCTTGGAGAGCTGTACGCCCGAATGGGACAGCCGCTGCCAGACAAATATCCCCTCTATGGTCGCGACGCGCATCGGACGCGGGCCGGCATTCATGCGGACGGGTTGAACAAGTTCTGGTGGATGTATGCACCCTTTGACGTGCCAAAGCTGATCGGGCGGCCGCTGGAAGTCTCCCTGACTAAAGACTCGGGAATCGCCGGCTTAATCTTCGTAGCACGTCAGCATCTTCACCGGGAGTTCAGTAAAGAAGATCCGGATATTCGGACCGCTCATGAATGGATGCTCCGCCAGTTTGACGAAGGACGCCAGACCGCCGTGGAGTGGGAAGAGATCGCCAGTTTCCTGGTCACTCAGAGATAGGAGATAAACTCCAGAAGCGATCCATCTGGATCCCGAAAATAAACGGATATGCCTGCGCCACGGGCCCCGAACCGTTGGATCGGTCCAAGCTCTATCTCGACATGATGCCTTTGGAGGTGTTCCACGGCATCATCGATCGGCCCTGCCCATTCAAAGCAGAGATCGCTTCCGCCTGGCGGGACTGGAATCCTGGCTACCGGATTCGGCACCAATCCCGGACCGTGCAAATTCAGTTGAGCATTTTCAAACCGATAGGTCCACCGTCCCTCTTTGCCGATCACCTCGACTCCGATAATGTCGCGATAAAAGGTGTTGGATCGTTCCCAATTGGACACGTGGACCACGCAATGATCAAAGCGCGTAGGGAGACTCACAGCAGATAGTTAGAGGCAAGCAGCGAACGCAATCCAGCCTAAATTCATTTCGAAGGCAGAGCCCGTTTGCGAAGACTATTTAGCGGAAAGCCGGCGCAGGTAAGGCGAAGCCCCCGGTAAGCTAAGGCTCCGCCCGAACCGAGGCTTCCCGTTTGGCCTCGTGGACAACGTCACCCCCACGAATTCTCGCCGCCCGACCGAGAGCATCGCATTTTCGCGCGCACTATTTGTTTTACGATGCCAATGGCCCCGAACAACGTCATCAACTCGAACCTAATTGATGGCCGTTGTTCTCGCCTTTGAAGCCGCCGAACCTTTCCGCCCATCCTCTGCGACCTTCCGTGCCATGCTTTCTGCCCAAAAGCCGCTGCACGTCACAATCGAGAGTGACCTGCAATCGAGAGTGACCTGTCCCTCAAAATCGAGTCGAAAGTGACCTGTCGAGTTGAAAATGACCTGTCCCCTAATCGACCGGGTAACGAATACCTTCCCCCACTCAAAACCGACACAATCGAGTAAGTCGAGAGGGGACCCGTCCTGCCCAAAGTCCAAAGGGTGCTTATTGGGGACAGATCAGATGTCTGCGGATGCGCTTTATAATAGCCTTCATTCGAGAGTGACCTGTCCCCTAAACCACGATGCCAGCCAATCGACAAATCGACAGTGACCCGTCCCCTAATCGACGCACTATCGAATACCTTCTCCAATCCTCCAATCCAGAACCAATACAATTTAGAGTGACCTGTCCTCCAAGAGTCCATTGGGCCTATTGGAGATAGATCGGATATCTGCGGACCGAGTTACGATTTGGCTTCAGAAACGTCAGCCTTTCCCCTGGGGTTGATCCTTTCGATCCAACGACCTGTTACCTCCTTTAACACTTGACCCAAAGACGCCCGTGAGGACAGGGCAATGGTTCACACGGGGACAGATCACAGATGATTGATCCAAACAACCATCAACTAACCCCTATTTCTTTCCTCTCCATTCCGCCCTCTGCGGTCATTTTGACGACCGAAAGTGGGTCAATTCCGAACGACCGTTGACATCACTGATCACTGTGATCATCGCGGCCCGGCCAATGTGGTTCTCCGACGGATACTGCCTCAATAATTTGCCGTACCGTGCGGGCAGCTCATTGCCCTCTACAGCCTCCCGCAAAATCGGGAATTATAACTGTCGCTAACGTCCAATTGTAACTGTCGCGCGACATTCAAGCGGGAGGCAAGCCAGAACACCGTGCCCGGCAGAGTAGCAAGTGCGCAGGGGCAACAGAGGATGCGCTGATACCGTTTGACGGTCAGCGTTGATGTCCCTCGGCCTCGCTCGAAATTCTTGGGGTCTCCGGCCGTTGCTTGGCTGGAGAGCTAGAAGCCCGATGGGGAAATCGTTCGATTAATCGATAATCGAAGGTCCGGACTCGCAGTTTGCGAAAAACCCATAGCGCGCCTGGACCCAGGATCTCTAAGGGGATGGGGACGCTCTGGCGCTTGTAGCCGAGCTTTTCCTTCAGCCGCTGGCAATGAAATTCCACAAAGGCGCGGCTGCCCAGGATGACTCCGTCGCTCATGTAGCGAATCTTGCACCGTAAACGTTCCCCCAGCGAGAGTTCGCCCTTTTCTTGCTCGACGACCTTTTGCGCCTTCGCAAAGTCAAAGGCTGGAGGATTGTTCTTGCTGCCTGTCGCGCCTTTCAAATACAGGAGTTTGCGATACTCCCTTTGGACTTCCTCCGGATTCGCACTCGGCGGCAGGTTCAGGATGGTCCTCATCCCCTCAAGGTCTGTCGCGGAGCCCTTGGCAATCGCTTCCGCATAATCGCAGTATCGGTAATCCTTGGGATCCTCACACAGTCCAGCTCGCACCGGGTTCAGATCGATGTAGGCGGCGATCGCCGCCACAGCAGCGCCTCCTTCCAGCAGAACGCTCTTGAAGCGCTCCGACCACAGGGCCCCGTAACGCTTGTGGCGTCGGTTGTACTGCTGGGCGAAACAGCCTTTGAGCTGTTTCATAAAGAATGAGAGGTCATTCATCTGCTGGCGATAGGTCTCCAGCAGGCGCTCGCTCTGCTCGAGCCCGTCAGGTTGCTGAGCAAAGCGCGCCAATTGCTTCCGCACTGTCTGCACTCGTTTGAGCCCGTAGCCCTCCTTAATGCGCTCCAGCATTTCGTTCTGGGTCAAGGGCTTGGGTTCAGCCACTTCGCACAGGATGTGAAAGTGATTGGCCATCAGCACGTACTTCACGATCCGGATCCCACCGAACGCCGCCCAGCGGCGCATCAGAGAGAGAAATTCCTCAGCCTCCGCACAACGGCCTCCGGAGGTTCCGAAGATGTAAAGGCCATGCACGAATCTGGAAATGCAGTGATAAAAACTCCGACCTTGGGCTTTGACACGCGGAAATCTCATAACGAAGGCGAGTATTACACAACATATAATAAAAGTGTATCAATTTTTGTGGTCTGATATCGACCCATCCCTGCAACGCATTCTCGCGGCCTGACGTTGACCTGTCCCTCAACGCACTAATGCACTTGACCTGTCCCTCAATTCCTCAACGCACCGAACGCATAATAAAAGTGTATCAATTTTTGCGATCTGATGTTGACCTGTCCCCTCCAACGCATCTCGCAGCCTGACGCTGACCTGTCCCTCAAGGCACAAACTGGGGGGTTCACTTGGCGTCGACCGACAACGCCACTCCCTCAAATTCTCGCCGCCCGACCAAGAGCATCGCATTTCGCGTGCATTTCTGTTTTACGATGCCAATTGCCACGCTCAGCGAATCTCTTTGCGAGCTTTCAGCCGGAGTCATCGCAACGAGCGGGTGAAAAAGAAGCGTCCGGCTCGATAACCGCCGCGCATCACGAGCTTGAGCGCCAGCCAACGCCCGAACTCCATCCGCAACAACACCGCCATTTCGTCACCAGACAAGCCTTTGAGCAGTCCGGCGGCCTGATGCCACCTGCGGTCGGAAAACCGCCCCATTTTCTCGTTCGCGCGCTGCGCCAGGGTGAAACGTGCCCGGTATTTATCGTCCCACCAGGACTGATAGGAACGCAGAGACTCCTCCGCGCGGGTTGGGTCGCGCAAAGCGGCGGCGATCGCCTCACCCGCCTCTCGGCCTGCTTCCACACTGTAACGAATACCTTCCCCAACAAGCGCCAACGCTTGGCCGGCCGCATCTCCGACCGAAATGATGCGGCCGTGCAGAAAACCAGGGGCGGCACCGTCGGAAGGAATGACTCCGAAATATTTCTCGATCAATGCTCCAACGCGAAGTCCAAGACCATCCGCATAAGGTGAAGAGAGAAAAGCGTTCAGTAGATCGCTCGCAGAGAGGTTGGTATCAGGACGAATGATCCCGATGCCAACGCGCACCGATCCGGTCGGAGTCGGGAAAATCCAACCGTAGCCCGCCGGACAGAACTCGGTACCGACGAATAAAACGGCCCTGCTCGTCTCTGTGCCCGCGTTCTCGAATTCCGCCTCAACTCCGAGTCCAAACCGCTCGGGTCGATGACCTCGACCGATCTGCCTGAGGACGGCTCGATGATGGCCTGACGCATCGACAACGTAACGTGCGGAGAATTGGTGCTCGACGCCTTCTTGGCGCACGGTACACCGCAGGCTGCCGCCCTCATCCACAATCCGAAGAAATTTGGCAGCACATTCGATGCTGGCCCCAGCAACCTCAGCCAGATTGGCAAGATATTGGTAGGTGGGCGTGACGTCGAGTATCACCGGCCGGTCTTCACCAAATGAGACCTCGACCCGACGACCAGGTGCGGCAATGGTCAGGCGGTCTATCTCTCGGTAGAAACGTGCAGGAATCCCGAGCGCCACCAAGTGCGCCTTCCAGCTCCCGCCACTCGTTCGCACAGGGCGTCCGATTTCCGCGTCTTGATGGACAACCAATGTCCGCCCCGCGCGCGCTGTCCGTTCGGCAACCGCTAGCCCAGCAGGGCCGCCGCCGACAACCAAAACATCCACATCGCCATCCATACGGAAATGAATAGCTGGGCAACCGCCTTCTATTCAATCGCGCTAGCGCTAAATTGCTCGGAAAGCACCCGGCTCACTCCAGGGTACGAATTTCGCCGGTCTTCGACAGAAGAATGCATACCCAGCGCGTGGCGCGGAAGTTCGACAGGATAATGACCAGAATCACGGTGAGCGGCACGCAGAGAAAGGCCCCGACGATTCCCCAGATTGAGCCCCAGATGATCAAGGAGATGATCACGGTCAAAGGGCTCAGGTTCAATGTCTCTCCCATTACGTTCGGTTCCACGACATTCCCCATCAGCTGAGCAATCGCGGTAATTCCTATTCCGATCACCAAACACGGGCCAAGATCATCGAATTGCACGGCTGCCAGAAGCGTCGGAATAATCGTCGCAAAAATGACCCCAATGGTCGGTATAAAATGTAAAACGAAAATGAGGAGGGCCCAGAACTCCGCGAAATCCAAACCGACAATTCGCATTAAAGTGTAGGCCAACGCTGCACTGGTAAAGCTGACCGCCGTTTTCACCCCAAGGTAGGTGTGAATGTCGCGATCGATCCGGCGCATAATCCGAATCGCATTTTTCCGGCGTTCCAGATCAGGAAAGAGGGCTTGGACCTTGATCGGACCGAATCGTCGCTCAAGCATGATAAATAAGCCATAAATCACGACGAGCGTGACGTCTTCCAGAGCCGACGCCACCTGCTTGGCGACTGCGGTGAAAACCGACCGGAGATCGATCGTTTTGACCAATTGACTAAGTTCCGGGGGCTCCTCAATTCCAACTCGGGAAAAGATTTCTCCCTGTAATTGCTGGAGGCGAGCCTGGTACTTCGGCGCCGCAGCGGCGACATGGCGAGCGTTCTGCGCGACAATCTCGAAGAGCACGAAACCAAGTCCGAAGATGATCGCGAAGGCCAGGATCACAGAGATCGCGTTGGGCACGGAATGACCGGCGATCAGAATTTTCCGGATGAACCGGCTCAAGATATCAACGAGATAGACGGCTAGTACAGCCATGACCAAGGGAACAAAGAAATGTTCACCCTTGCTGAGTACATCAAAAGTGGCAATCAGGATTCCCAGCGTCAGCGCCACCGTGAGAAGTCTACGCAAATAGCTCACGCGCTTGGCGCCTTTATCAATTAGAGGGTTCACTTGGGATCTAGAACTCAGTTCAGGAAGCGGTCCTCTCAAACCAGAACCGGCACGCGCCGCGCCTGCGTCGCACTTTCGATCGCTCCGAGCACCATGGCCAGGCTCTGGATATTGTCCACGCTGCGCGTCTCTGCAGGAATCCCCTCCTGAATGTCCCGCAAAAACTGCGACATTGCGCTGAAGTGGCCGCGAGTCTCGCTGGGATCCGGCTCTTCGGTCGGACCAAAAGCCTGGCATTCGTAAAGGAATCCTTCCGCTTTCTTCACATATTCGCCTCGGATGTCGTCCAGTCCGTCCCAGCAGATCGTTCCTTTGGTGCCGATAATCCGCCAGACACTATCCCAAGGCGTCCGCAAACCTTCGGAACACCAGCTTCCACGAAAGGTGCACCGAATACCTCCGCTCATTTGAAAGATCGCATGCGCCGACGCGCCGCCCTGCCACCAGGAGCCTTTCGGATTCCATTCTTCACAGTAAACCGACTCCGCGTTCGCACCGGTCAAATAGCGAGCAGCGTCAAACGGGTGGATGGCCATATCCATGAGCAGTACGTGATCCATCTTTTCGCGGAACCCTCCAAAATGAGGCGGAACGAAAAAGTCAATGTTCACCGTGGTGATTTCTCCGATCAGGCCTTGATCTAACAGCCGGCGGATTTTCCGGATGCCAGGATTAAACCGGCGATTCTGGATGACCGCATGAACGAGGTTATTTTTCTTTGCTAGATCGATCAGACGATGAGCATCCGGCAGATTGATCGCAAGCGGCTTTTCTTCGAGGACATGCAAACCATTCATCAATCCCTTGGAACTCACTTCGAAATGGGCGGCCGGAATGGTACAATCGAAAAGCATCTGGGGCCTGACCTTGCGGATCGCATCATCCAGATTATCAAACAGATCGGCCTCCAATTGGAACTCCGTAGCGCGTGCCCGTGCGAGTTCAAGGTTTAAGTCGACCAGTGCAGAGATCTGTATCCCGATCTCTTGGGCGCTCCGAATCCACTCTGCGCTCATCGCGCCGCAACCGACCATGATAGCTGCAAAATCTCTTCGCATGGTTTATTTATTTCACAATTCACTGAACACGGGCCAGTATTTTGCGTTTCACGCATATTGCGAATGCTTGCGCTCCGCATCCGTGAGATAAAAATGCGGAAGAAAGTCTTATTTTTCCAACACCCCCATGAGCGACAAACTCAATGGAATCAGCTACCTGCGTTTCTCAGAAGCATCAAAGTTTGAAGCTTGCAATGCCGGACTCTTTGTTTCCCCGGCTCATGGGATCCATCCCGAACGGATCATTGACTCGTATGAACTAATCCTGGTCCGAACGGGCACCTTGGTGTTGAGCGAGGAAACAGAGATCTTCGCGCTTGAACAGGGGGACACACTCATCTTGTGGTCCGGTCGAGTTCATCGCGGTGTGGCGCCTTATGCGGCAAATACTTCGTTTTATTGGGTGCACTTTTATCTTGAATCCAGAGGAGCCGACTCCACCGAGGAAGGGGCCTCCATTCCGCAACATTGCCGGCTACCCGAGCCTCTTCGATTGACGGAATTGTTCCTTCGCTTCCTGGATGACCAGGAACGCCAACGGCTTGGCAAAGGCTACGCTTCAACCCTGGTTAAATTGATGTTGCTTGAAGTAGCGTTGCAAAATAGCCCCCATTTCTCTGCAGAAAGGCGGTCGCAAAATCTCGCAACCCAGGCGCAGACGCTCATTGCGCGTAACTTTAGTGAACCGCTTTCCACCTCACTGATCGCTCGAAAGCTCCATCGCAACCCGGACTACCTCGGCCGCGTTTACCGCCAGACCTACGGTTGCAATCCGACGGAAGGAATTCACCGGACCAGGATGAAACACGCCAAGAACCTGCTGCTTCTGACCTCGATGAACGTCGATGAAATCGCTGTCGCTTGCGGCTACGAGGATTCAGATTATTTCCGCAAGGTTTTCAGACGTTTCTTTGATATGCAACCCACCCGCTTTCGAACGTTGCACGTCAAACAACACTTGAATTCCGCTTAGTCTTCACCTGGCCGAACTGAAGGACAGCATCGCCGGGCAAGAAAATCTTCTTTGACCTTCAAAAGACACTCGAGGACGCTATGGGGAGATGCAGGTTGGTGCACTAATCGCCTGGATGGACGCCCTCTACGAGGGCCTCTTGCCTTCGATAAATCTCAGTAACAAGCCGCAGTGTAATAATCGATAGCGGTATCGAGAACAAATCTCCAAGAATCGCCAAGACAGCGGCGAGGGTCCATTGGTCGTTGGTCGAGGCCTGGAAGGCGATCTCCAGCGAGATCTGCGTGACCGCGGTGTAGAACAAAAACAAGGTCCACCAGCCGGCAATCAGCCATGAACCGGGTTTTTGCCGCCAATTTCCGGGATCGTCGCTGGCTCGCCAAATTTCGCCCATCACCTGCACCGGGCGAATCAAGCTCAGGATCGGGATGAAATAATAACCCACCGCCCAACCTGGAGAGAACCGCAAGCCTTCCGCACCGAACCCCTTGATATTCTTGTAGGCCCGATAGATCCATTTCAAAAAGGCGATACCTGTCACGATTCCCAGGCCGGATTGCAGCAGCCCGACAACGACTTGAATCGGGTCGTTGTTTGCCACCTGGTCAGGGCTTAGCTGACCAAACTGAACCTGCGCAAATTCGACAACATCATCGACCAGCGCAACGCAGGCGACGATCACGCTGAGCCAAAGCAGTCTCTGTAGAAGTTTGGTGAGTCCGCCGGGATCCAGCAGAAAATGGTACGAAACCTTCTCGACCTCCGGTTTGCCCGGAACGGGCTCTTCAGGGACCACTACGTTTTCTCCGAGCCATTGGACGACCGGTTTCCAGGCCGGCATTCCCTCCTGCCAGTAGATCGTCCCGCTTGGCATCAGGCCCTCCTTCCAGAGACGACGAGCCTCTTGCTCGGACCGTTGGGTCATCTGGCCGTCGGGATATCTGAGGTAAATAGCTTCCATGGAGGAGGAACTCCCTATAGAACACTACCGGCGGTGCCGCAAGTGGCACAGAATAACCGAAAAACTCTCAAGCTCAGACGTTAATGTACCGTCTACTAGATCCCAAGGGATTTTTGAGACGTTAGACTGGTGATATATTTTGCGCTATTCCGTCGGTATGAATTCTTCCTTATGACGGCCGATGACTTCCTCCAAAGCTGACCGACTTGCGAATTTAACGTTAGCTTCGCCAAGCCATTGCTCCGGATGGCGACCACCCATTCCGCTAGAGCGCACTTTAGAATTTCGGTCGGATTATTTTTTGCTGTATTCGCCGCCGGTCGCGGCGGCCAGCAACGAAGTCTGGAGACGCCTGAGCGTCGCCGCGTCCGTAATTTTCCTGCCCTCCAGATCAGTCACGTAAAAACTGTCAAAAGCAGCGCCTTTTTCTGTCGCGATACGCGATAAGGCGATATTGACCTTTGCGCGCGACAGGCAGATGAGAACGTCGTACAAAAGACCGAGACGATCTGCCGTTTGTAGATCAATGACGGTGTAGCCTGAATTGATCTCGTTGGAGATCATCAATTTCGTCGGTAACTCCAGTCCAATCGGTAAATGAAAGGCAGTCCGCTTCTTGGCCTTCTCCATGAGCGGCGTGAAATCATAGTCGATTTTCTCCAGTGACGCTTGCAAGACCGACTCCACCTGTTGCAGATCCCGTTCGTCGGAGACAGGACGAAAACTAGTATCGCACACCCGAAAGATGGCCAGCATCAGGTTGTCCACGCGAGTGTAGACATCCGCGCTGAGGATGTTAATGGATGCCGTCGCGAATGAACCCGCGATTTTGGCCATTAACGCTGCCCGGTCCCAGGTGCAAATCCAGAACTCGCTATGACCCTGATCCGGTTTGCTGTGCCATTTCAACGCGGCGGAAAGCGCCAGGCTGGGATTTCGTACTCTCAACTCAACGAAGCTGCGGAACAGACGGAGATGTCCGACGATCTCGTTCACGTTGTGACTCTGAAAATAACGATCGGGCATTGAGTTGAAATGCGCTTCGATCTCTTCGGCCGAATCCTTCGACATTTTTTTGGCCACGGCCTCTTGCAAGTCTTCACGAGCGATCAGCCGTTCGGCGAAGAATTCGCGTTCGTCGTGTAGATAGCTGGAGGTCGCATGATACAGATGCCAGACCAGGGTTTCCTTCCAGTCGGACCAGTTCTGGCCACCTGTCCCTTGGCCATCTGCCAAGGTCAGCAACATCAGCGCATCGAGGTTCTCCGGATTTCGTACCACTTCGGCGAAATCTGCGATCGTTGTCGAATCCTCCAGATTCCGGCGTTGCGCGATCTCTGACAGCGTCATGTGATGATCCACCAGCAAAATCAGCTTCCGCCTCCTATCCGGAGAAAGCTGGAGCCGAGCCGCCACTTTCTGCGCGTTGAGCGCACTCGCCTCCGCATGGTGGCGGGCGCCCGAGGCCTTCCCGGTATCGTGAAGCAAGAGCGCCAGATAAAGTACGTAAGGATCTTCCAATTTCAGAAACAGGGAGCTGTAAGGCGCCAGTTTGGGATCCTCCGTATCGATCAGCGAATCTAACTTTTCGATGCAGACCAGCGTATGCTCGTCCGCGGTGTACCGATGAAAGAACTCGTGTTGCACAAGGCAAGTCAGCTCCCCGAATTCCGGTAGATACTTGCCCAGAAAATCCACCTCGTGCATCATCCGGAGGATGTGTCCAACCTGGCCCTTTCTTGACAAGATGGCCTGGAACGTTTCGCGGGCCGACCGCGCGTACTGGAAGGTCCGATTGACCAGCCTGGTCCGCCGGCGAATCAACTGCTGGAGTTCCGGACTAAGTTCCATTTCTCGCTGCTGCGCGTAGAGGAAAACGCGAATCAGGCGAAACGGATCTTCATGAAAAACTTCAGGATTTTCGAAATAGATGAGTCTGCCGTGGCTGTAAAACCCGTCAAACTGCTCGGTCTTCAGCTTGCGCTTAGCCAAAAACCCAAAAACCGGCTTTTCCTCTTTCTCAATGACACCCGGCAATAGAAAACCTTCGGTCACGCGCTTGGCAGTCAGATAGATGGTCCGAGCATGCTGGTAATAGTCCCGCATGAACGACTCGCTGCGTCGAAGCACATTCTTCTGGGGATAGTGGAAAGAATTGGCAATTTGCCCCTGATAAAAAAGCGTCATCAAATCGGAAGGCCGCTTGCTGAGATAATGCAACTCGGTGCGAACCCGTTGAAGAAAATCGTAGCCTCGATCGATCGCCCGGCGATCACTCTCGCTGATATATTTGCGTTCCACCAACTTGGCGGTGCTCATCACTCCATCGCGGAAGTAGCAAATCCACTGCATGTTATGATAATCACGTAACCCGCCGCAGGCATTCTTGACATTTGGTTCCTGCATGAACACGGAGCCGCCATATTTGCGGTGGCGTTCGTCTTGATTTTCCAAGCGCCACTTCAAATAACTTTCCACCTGCCCTCTGACGCAGCGCTCGAAAAAATCACGCCTGAACTTAGAGTGCCGCTTGTGATCGCCGGCCAGGAACCGCGACTCCAAAAGCGAGGTCTTGGTCAGCACGTCCGAGTTGGCCAGCCTGATGGCTTCATCGATGGATCGCGTGGCGTGTCCTACTTTAAAGCCGACATCCCATAACATGTACAAAACCTGCTCAATAACTTCCGCAGCATCGGCAGATATCCGGGTGCTATCGTGGAGAAACAAAATGTCGACATCGCTGTAAGGGCTCAATTCGCCCCGGCCATAACCGCCGATCGCCAGAAGGGCTACCGGCGGCGTCTTGTCAGCAAAGACGGACCCTTCCACCGCTCCCTCGAACAAATGACGGAGGACAATGTCCAGCAACGCCGCCCGGTCCCGAACTATTTCCAAGCCACCCGCTCCGGAATAATGCTTCAATCGAAGCCGGTGTTCTTCTATCTTGAGAAATTTCTTGTAAAGATCCAGACGCTCCCGTAAGCGCCTGCTCCCCTCTGATGTTAACTGGCGCTCCGCATGCGCCAGAATTTTCTCAAGATGTTGGGACATTTACTGCAGAAAAGCAAAGTACACGAAAAACCAGTATTGCAGATGCTAAAATTTTCTCGGTCCGGTTTTGATCTTGCTCGACCGTCTGATCGAAGGAATTTGCAGGTCAAAGCCCCGCGACGCGTTCCCTGAGTTGCACGAGTTTCGCCGCGAAATCCTTTTCTCTTTGACGATGTTCGGCAACAATCGCGGCTGGCGCGCGCGCGACAAAGCTCTCGTTCCCGAGCTTCTTCAAGACGGTTTCCATTTCCGCCTCGAGTTTTCCGATTTCTCTCGTCAGTCGCTCTTTTTCCGCGGAAAGGTCGACAATTCCCTCTAACGGAATGAAGAGCTGGCCGAGCGGTGTCACCGCGACCGGCAGACCCGGTTGCGCCATAAATTCCGGATCGACCTCAAAGGGGGCTCCATTGATCAAACGGGCAAACACGCTGAAGTCACCTTGGCCAGCCGGTTTAAAAATCATTTTCACCTTCTTATTCGACGGAATTCGATATTCTGCCCGCAGATTGCGAACCATCGTCGCTGCTTCGTACACCTGTTTCGCAAATGCGATATCGAGAGGATCTAGCCGGGCTTCTTCGACTCGCAAATTGTTGATCGGAGCGAACTGGATGCTCGAATCACCGAAGCTCATGCGATGCCAGAGTTCCTCCGTGATATGAGGCATGAACGGATGAAGCAATCGGAGGACGCTGGAAAGGACACAGTCCACCACGCTCAGGCAACTCAAACGGACGTTCTCCTCTTTGCTCTGCAGATCCGTCTTGGCCGCCTCAAGATACCAATCGCAAAAATCGCTCCAGACAAACTCGTACAACGATTGAGCAACTTCTGTAAACAGATAGCCGGCATAGGCGTGCTCAATTCGTTCGATCGTTTCGTTCAAACGGAGAAGGACGTAAGCGGAATAAGGACTCAACGGTCCGGGAGCCAGAGAATGAGTGGGCGGTCCCTGCAACTGCCGGAAGCGACTGGCGTTCCAGAGCTTGTTCGCGAAATTTCTTCCCTCTTCGATCTGTTTTTCGTCGAACCGGATATCCTGGCCGTGCGGCGCGATCCGCATCAAACCGAATCGAAGACCATCGGCTCCATACTTCGCGATCAAGTCCAGAGGGTCAGGAGAATTGCCGAGACTTTTCGACATTTTCCGCCCCTGAAGATCCCGGATGATCCCGGTGAAAAACACGTTTTCGAACGGGATCGCTCCCTGGTATTCGAAGCCCGCCATAATCATCCGGGCGACCCAAAAGAAAATGATGTCTGGCCCAGTCACCAAATCCTGAGTCGGATAAAACTTTTTCCTGGTTGCCGGATCCATCGTGGCGAACGGCCAGAGCCACGCCGAAAACCAAGTGTCGAGCACATCGGCATCCTGATGCCAATTCTCTTTGTCCGCCGGCGGTTCGGTATCTACATGGATCCGGCCAGACTCATCGTTGGGATACCAGACTGGTATTCGATGGCCCCACCAGAGTTGCCGGCTGATACACCAGTCCTGAATATTATCGATCCAATGCTCAAAGGTCTTGATCCAGCGCTCCGGACGAAACCGGATCCGCCCGGTTGAAACCGCCTCCAGAGTTTCTGCTACGCGTGGATATCTGAGGAACCATTGCTCGCTGAGCCGCGGCTCGATCGGCACACCTCCTCTCTCGCTGTAACCGACGCTGTTCTGGTATTCCTCTTCCCGGACCAGCATTCCTAGGCCGCTCAATTTTTCCACGGCCTTTTTGCGGGCCTCAAATCGGTCCATCCCGTTAAATTCCTCGCCAGCCAGCGCATTCAAGGTTCCATCCGGGTTCATCACGTCGATGACTTCAAGCTCATGACGCTGGCCAATCGCGAAATCCAGCTTGTCGTGAGCCGGGGTGACCTTGAGCACACCGGTACCGAAGGCCGGATCAATTGCGTCGTCGCCGATGATCGGGATCTTGGCTCGTGGAAAAGGTCGCCAGCAATGTTTGCCGATCAACCGCTGATAACGAGGATCGCCGGTATTCACCGCCACCCCGGTATCACCCATCAGCGTCTCCGGACGCGTGGTGGCGATCTCCAGGAAGGTTCCGGGCTCTTCGACCAACTCATACCTCATGTAATACAGCTTGCCATTCGTCGGCGTCGGGATGACCTCTTCGTCGGACAGAGCGGTCTGATAAAAGGGGTCCCAATTGACCATCCGTTTGCCGCGATAAATCATCCCTTTGCGATAGAGATCCACAAAAGTCTCCTGCACCGTGCGAATATACTCCGGATCCATGGTAAACCGTTCCCGGGACCAGTCGCACGAACAGCCTAACTTCTGGAGTTGCTGAATGATGATTCCGCCGTACTTCTCTTTCCAATCCCAGACCCTCTGTATAAACGCCTCCCGACCGAGATCATGTTTTGTCGTTTTCTCGGCCCGGAGCATTTTTTCGACGACGTTCTGCGTAGCGATACCCGCGTGGTCCATACCAGGCAGCCAAAGCACCTCTTTTCCCAGGGCACGGGCCCGTCTGGCCAGAATATCCTGGATGGTGTTGTTCAAGACATGTCCCATCGTCAACACCCCGGTCACATTCGGCGGAGGAATCACGATCGCATAAGGCGGCTTGCCCGATTCGGTATTCGCCTGGAAGCATTTCTGTTCCAGCCAAATCCGATACCATTTTTCCTCCACCGACTTGGATTCGTAGGCGGTTGAAATATCGGCACTCATGGGAAGCGGAATTTGATGCCGCGGTCGCCATTAAGCAACTGGGAAAGAGTTCGGCGTTCAGGGTACAGCGTTAGCTTCACGTGCGCGATCAACCTCAGCGTACAGCATTCAGCGCAGCGTTCAGCAGTTCAGCGTTCAGCGGAGCAATTCGTTCAGCGCTTTGAGCGAACTGAGCGTTCGGCTGGCGCAGTCGCAGCCAGCGGTTGGCCTCGTGGCTCCTTTAGGACCTTTCGGCGGCCTTCGGATCTCGAGCGGTTGGACTCGTTGGGCAAATCCACTCGGCGTGTGAATTTTTTCTCGCGAAAACTCGAACCGTTGAGGTAACGAATCAATCCTCCCAGACCTCTCGTGGCGGCTTTGGCGAGATCATCCAGTTCGGAGAAGTAACATCCATCGCGAACGCTGAACGCCGAACGCGTTCTACTTCATCGAAACCAGAAAATGCTCCCAATCCTCGATATTGTGCGCGTTCCGAATGAAGGAACTGACTGGCAGCTCTCGGGGTGTCTGTGGTTTCTTTTTCAACTGGAGACCTACCTCTTCCGGCAGACGGTTTCCTTTCAAGCTGTTGATTCGCTTGTCTGCCAGGACGCAGTTCTCCCACGAAGTCACACCTCCACGCGATCGTGGGACGACATGATCGATGTTGCCTTCCTGAGGAGCGAGCTTCCTGCCCGTGTATTGGCAGTGACCGCCATCCCGCTCCCAAATTCCTTTGGCGGAGAGCTTAGGCCGGCGCTTCGGTACCTTGTTATAACGAGCCAAAACCAAAACCGTCGGGACCCTTACAAGGCCGCGGACTGTTCGGACAGCGTAGTCTTCTTCTCGAACCGGGAGACCGATCCAATCTTGCCACCGGACCGGCCGCATATCGCCGGCGCCGAACATGTCGAGGGCAGTGGCGTTGCCGTTTGCCATCATGCAAAAGGCCTGTGCAGGCGTTTTCACATCGATCGCCTGCCAATTTCGGTTCAGTACGAGAACCGTAGCTTTGTTTAAGACGTCGTTCATACCGTCTTCTAAATTGCGTCCTGGCGAAAAATCGTTGAACAAATGCCTCAAAAGAGGCAATTCGTCCAGCACAGAAAGCAATGTTTTATGTTTCCCGTCTGCGACTACCACACACATCCTCAAGGGCCACAATGTACGACCTTATACCGTCGAGCTACTGCAGCCCTGGATTGACCAATGCCGGATAAAACAAATTCAGAGCATCGCCTTCACCGATCACGACCGTTATATCGACGGCATTGATTTTGAGGTGATCGACCGCCTCCGAGCCCAAAATCCAGATATCGAAATTCTCGCTGGAATTGAGTTGGACAACGATCCCTTAACCTCGGAGGACGGTGTACGGTGGGTGGAAAAGAATTGGGAGCGACTCGATTTTGTGCTCGGTTCGGTGCACTACTTCAGCGGTGAAACCAGGATGTTCGACAGCACCGGCGAGACGGGTCAGATCGAGGTGCGCGGTACTTCAAAGGCTTTTGATGAATATGTGCAAGAGCTGGAGAAACTTGTCTCACGGGGCCACATCGATTGCCTCGCCCATCTCGATCTGGTGAAGATTCACGGCTTGTCACCCGACGGTTATGATCCAGCCCAGCAGTTTCGTCCGATTCTCGAGATCGCACGCCAAGCAGGTCTGGCGATAGAAGCAAGTACGGCTGGTTGGCGAAAGGCCGTCGGCGAACAGTATCCCCACATCTCGATTCTTCAAATTGCCGGCGAACTCCAAATTCCGATCACCACCGCCTCCGACGCCCACTCCTATGCACAGGTAGCCGCTGATTACGAAAAGCTTGGCACCATTCTCGAGGCGGCTGGGGTGACTGAAATTGTGACATTTCAGCGGCACCGTCCCGCGCGGAAAATTCACCGTTGAAACGAGACGACCAGGTATCAACCGCCGGAATTGCGATTAAACCGCTTCGACCAGAAACATGCCCTGAACAATTCGCGTTTCCACCGAATCGATTTCCAATTGCAGGGCCTGCCTGGCCGTGGACAGGAATGAATTCGAGCTGTCCGTCAATGCCACGTTCAATTTACCGTCCTCCTTCGTCAGATTTTTCAAGTCGCATTCCAGAAGAGTCTGTTTGACGGCCACCGCACAGTTCTTGGCGGAATCAACCAACAGCACTTCGGGTCCACAAACTTCCTGAATCAAGGGCGCCAACAATGGATAATGCGTACACCCCAGAACGAGCGTGTCGATCCCGGCGCCGACTACCGGATCGAGGTAACGATGAAGCACTTCCCGGGTTACCTTATCAACCAGCCAGGCCTCTTCGACTAACGGCACCAGCAGCGGGCAAGCCTGGCTGGTCACTCGCACCGCGGGGTTCAAGGCCTGGATTGCCCGCTCATAAGCCTCGCTCTGGATAGTCGATCTCGTACCGATGACGCCGACGTGGCCAATCCGAGTTTCTTTCACCGCAGCGCGGGCTCCGGGAGCGATTACTCCCACCACCGGTACCTTCAAAATCTCCTGAAGCTTCCAGATCGCCAATGAAGAGGAGGTGTTGCAAGCAACCACGATCATCTTTGCATTTTCAGCCAGGAGCAGCCCGCTGATTTCGATACTGTATCGTTCGATCGTCGATTTGCTTTTTCCGCCGTACGGAAGTCTGGCGGTATCGCCAATATAAAAGATGTCTTCGTGCGGCAACAGATCACGCAGGGCACGAACAACAGTCAGGCCGCCGATGCCCGAATCGAATACTCCGATCGGTCGAAGGGATGGCTCACTTTCTTGCATCTTCGGGAAGCGTATAAATATTTGGCTTCAGTGGATCCCAGACGGACACCGCCGGCTCGGTTAATTCCGGCTGAGAGGCTTCGCCGCGTTTGACCATGATTTTCTCTGTCGTGCCGGCCCGGCTCAACGCGCGGTTGTAGGAGCAGATTCCCTGCACAATTGCTTGAGCCAAGAGCTGTCTGTAAATCGGTGTGGCGATTCGAACACGGTCTTGCGGATTGGTCAGAAAGCCACCTTCAATGAGCACTCCCGGGATATTACTATCCCGGAGCACGATAAACCGAGCCCGCTTGATCCCTCGATCACTGCCTCCCACCCGCGTGATGAGTGCCGCATGCATGGCTGTCGCCAAGGCGATATTTTCGGGATCCCGCAGATTGCCGATACAAGGCTGAAAATCCGATAGAGCGCCGGTTAGGCTGTTCGTCGATGGAACTCCACGCGGTGCCAGACTATACGTTTCCAGCCCGGAGGCATCTTCGCGGGCCCCGGCGTTAAAATGCACACTGACAAACACCGCGTTGGATTGCCGGTTGGCAAAGGCCGCGCGATCTTCCAGCGGAATAAAGATATCTGCGGAGCGGGTAAGACGAACATTGAATCCCATTCTTATTAACAGGTCGCGCGCACGCTGAACCACATCGAGCGCAAAGTCTTTTTCGTTCCCAAAAATGCTTTGGGCCCCCTGATCAAATCCGCCATGGCCCGCATCCAGAACCACCGTGCGAACAGGTCGAGCCGAGATTTTTGCCGGACGTAGAACCGGTTCTACCAATTTGCTCAGATCCATTCTCGACATCAGAATCTGGTTATCCACCTTAATGATTGGAAAACTGAGGATAAACTTGAGCCCATTCAGATAAAGCTCACGGGAGTTAACTCCGCCCACCATTCGCAGAGTCGTCCCTTCAAGATTAATATTGTCGTCCGAATAGTTGGCTTGGGTGAAGCTGTAAAACTTCGCCACATCTTCAATCGGCACGTAATCGCGTCCGTCGTGCTTAACGAGCGTCCATTCAAACCCGAGCGCTTGACAGGCAAACAAGAAGAGCACCGCAACGCATACCTTCCGGCAGCGCATCACGATTGGGAGAATGCTTCTCGAGCCAACGATTGGCAAGGCAGAATTCAGAATTCAGAAGTCAGGAGCGGAGTTCAGGAGTTGCAGAAGTAGGGAATTTCTTTCAGTCCAGGAACCGGACGGTCGCGGTTCGATTCCGCGACTTCTCGGCAGAGCCAGTTCTTCGATCGCGCTGGTCGCGATCCATGTTCTGCAACTCCTGTCTCCTGCAACTCCTGACTCCTGAATCCTGTCAGTCCCCCTGCAGCTCGTAGGCCAACACGCTCAAACTATAGATAGCCGCTGTCTCAGTCCTGAGAACGATTGGACCGAGGCTGACAGGAATGCATCCGGCACTTTTCGCCCAGGAGGTCTCAGCGGGCGTGAAATCGCCTTCCGGGCCGACGAGAATCAGCACGGACTTCGCCCTCCGTCCGTGTTGCTCCTGAAAATTCGCTAACACTTTTTTGAAACTGCGCGCGTCATTCTGGAGAGAAGCGATCAAGGAGAGCTCAGAGCGATCGAAGTCGGCAAAGAATTGTTTGGGAGTGATCGGCCCCGAAATTTCAGGAAGCCAATCCTGCCCTGACTGCTTCGCAGCTTCGATCGTCACCTGTTTCCATTTCTCCTGTTTCTTATTTAATTCCTCCTCTTCCAGATGAACGACTGTGCGGTCCGAAATCAGCGGAACTATTTTCGCCACCCCGAGCTCCGTCGCCTTCTGGAGAATCAGATCCATGTTTTTCCCTTTGGGAATTGCTTGCGCGAGCGTGATCGCGCAACGAAGCGGCTCTGCTTTGGCGGCAATCAACTCTTTTAGAAACACCTTCCCTTTCTCGATGGCCGTGATTTCCGCAGTGATCTGCGAACCTCTCCCATTGAAGACCACGACCCGCGATCCTGCGCCTAACCTGAGAACGTCAACACAATGATGTCCTTCTGAATCGTCCAGCATCAAAGGCTTGAGACTCCATCGCTCCGGGGAAATATAGAACCGACGTGTGCTGACGTGAGTGGTCAACGGAAAAAATCCTTTGCCTTATCAAAGAAAGTCTTGTGCATCGGGCTGTTATCGTCCCCACACGAGGAGGCGAACTCTTCAAGCTTTCGCCGTTGTTCGGAGTTTAGCTTGGTCGGTACTTCCACGATCACCCGCACCCGTAAGTCTCCTCTGTTCCTGGTGTCCATGTTCTGGACGCCGTGACCGCGCAACCGGAACTGGGTACCGCTTTGAGTTCCGGCCGGGATTTTCAACAATGCCTGACCCTGCAGCGTGGGCACTTTCGCCTCGCCACCCAAAGCCGCGGTGGCAAATGAGATAGGAACATCGCAATAGAGATCGTCATCTTCCCGCGTGAAGATCTCGTGCTCGCGCACATGCATCACCACGTAGAGATCACCAGGGGACCCGCCGCGGATTCCCGCCTCACCGTTGCGAGAAGACCTCAGACGCGCGCCATCGTCGATTCCAGCCGGGATCTTGAGCTTGACTCGCGACCTCTTTTCCAGCCTGCCGTCCCCTCCGCAATCCCTGCAAGGGCGGTCAATCACCTGACCGGTCCCGCGACAACGGGGGCAGGTCTGGGAGACCTGAAAAAAACCACGCGACGTAATGACCTGCCCGCGACCCTGGCAAGTCGGACACGTGGTCGCACGGGAACCGGGCTCTGCTCCTGATCCGCTGCAAGTCGTGCACGCCTCGTGCTTCAAGATCTCGATCTCTTTTTCGGTGCCAAACGCCGCCTCCTCCAAAGTGATCTGGAGATCGTATCTTAAATCAGAACCTCGTTGCCGGCCGCTCCGGTCCCTGGAAGCCACGCCCGCGCCGAAGATCTGATCAAAAATGCCACCACCCCCACCTTCTGCACCCGCCCCAAAGACTTCACGAAAGATATCGAATGGATCATGGAAACCGCCCGCTCCGCGGTTCGCGCCGGCTCCGGCCCCAGGACCGAACGCCGCGTGGCCATAGCGGTCATAAGCAGACCTCTTGTTCTCATCGATGAGAACTTCGTAGGCCTCGCCCAGCTCCTTGAATTTCTCTTCCGCTCCAGCGTCTCCGGGATTCTTGTCCGGATGAAATTTGACCGCAAGTTTGCGATAAGACTTCTTGATATCGTCGATGCTGGCGTTCCGGTCCACACCTAGAACTTCGTAGTAATCTCGTTTGGTAGCCATTCGCTAGGTCCCGGCACCGGTCGTTGCAGAATCCTCGCCGACAAACGCTCCCTTGGAGACCACCACGTTCGCAGGACGAATTAAACGGTCCTTCAATCTGTAGCCTTTTCGCAGCTGCCGGATGACAAACCCTTCCTCGATTTCCGCGTTCTGTTCCTGCGCAATTGCCTCATGCACATTGGGATCAAAATGCTGACCGGTCGCATCGATCGTCTCCACACCGCAGCTGGCCAGAAAGTCCTGGAGCTGCTTTGAAACCATCATCATTCCGTCCTGAACCGCCGAGTGACCACCTCCAGCCTTGGCCGCTTGCAGACCGAGTTCAAAATTGTCGAGGATCGGGATTAACCGTTCCAGAAAGCCAGTGTTCGCGTACCGGATGGCGTCATCTTTTTCGCGGGCCATCCGTTTGCGATAGTTGTCCAGGTCGGCAACCGAACGCAGAGCAACATCCTTATATTTGGCCAACTCGGCCTTCAGTTGCGTCAGCTGATCCGGCGAATCTTCGCTTTGCCTGGACTTGTTTTCCGAGCTTTTCTCGTCGGGAGCGGATGTTGTTTCTGCATTTCGCATAGCGGAAGTCCCTTCCGGAGGAGCACCAGATTTCAACGCCGGTTCGGGAGATGGCATGTCATCGATCAACTTCTCGTCCTCTTCAAATTCTTTCTCTTGGTTCGCCTCACTCATAACTTCCGAATTGCAATTAGCGTAATATCGTCATTCTGCGGATGGTTACCGACGAAGGTCTTCAAATCGGCCGTCACCCGACTTAAGATCGCTGGAGCTCCGTCAGCCGCGCTGGCCTGAATGGCCTCGGTCAACCTCGACATCCCAAATTCCAAACCATTTGCATCTAACGCTTCGGTCACACCATCCGTATACAAAATCAAGCAATCGCTGGTCTCGAGGTGCACCCGACAATCGCCCGTTACCCTATTGAAAACGCCTCCACTGTCAATTCCAAGCGCCATTCCGGGTGGGTTGATCTTTACCACGGAGGCATCGCTGGCCCGGTATTGCAACGGTGCGTCGTGCCCGGCCCTGGCCAGCACCAGTTCATTATCCGCCTTGTGCGCGATCAGGTAAGCCATGCTGATGAACATGTCCTCCCGGATGTCGGGATAAAGCTGGCGATTGACCGCCTGCAAGACTGCGGCGGCGGACTCGCTCGACCGGGCGAAGGAGCGCAGTACACTGCGACACATCGCCATGATCAGGGATGCCGCGACCCCTTTACCCGAAACATCTGCAATGGCTATCCCAAGCCGCTGATTGTCCAAGCCAATGAAGTCGTAGTAATCGCCGCTCACGCGGCTCGCAGGAATATTGAGTCCCGAAATTTCAAAACCTTCGATGGCCGGCGCTGCCGTCGGAAGAAGGATGCGCTGAATATCCCGCGCCACATCCAGTTCCCGATCAATCCTTCGTTTCTCGCTCGCCTCCGAATAAACTACCGCACTGTAAAGGGCGAATGCCGACTGCTCGACGATTGACTGGAAGACTAAAAAGTCCGATGGAGAAAACGGGGTGCTCATTGGGCCATTGGCAACCGCCAGCACACCCAAATTCTGATTTCCATAGACCAGCGGACTGATCATGACGGAATCCATCTCGAGAGACAAATCCCGCAGGCGTTCCAATCGCGGATCTGCATCCTTGCTTGAAAGGAACAAGGGCTCTTTTCGCTCCCAAACCGCCCCAAGCAGACCTTCACCGGGTTTGACCGTATGCAGTCGAAGGTAACTTTCCAGCGCCAACGGAGAATTCAGACTTTGCTGAGAAATGTGGCGCGGCACTTCGACCAGAGGCGGGCAATCCTTCGAAATAAAGCTTGGGACCAGCAACTTTCCCGTCCGGTCCACCAGGTAAAGAGCCCCCCGTGCGCATCGGTAATGCGCGTTGCCCCCTCGACGATCAGCCGGTGAAGATCCGAAGAACGCAAGTCATCCGAGAACGCTTCACCCAAGCCGTGGAGGAAATCAAAAACCCTGTCCTCTTCAACCTGCAATTCTTCCCGTGCCCGCTTGAGGGCTTCGATGGACCGTCGTTGCCGGAAATTGGTCCCGACGAGCACGATGA
Source organism: uncultured Verrucomicrobiae bacterium (assembly GCA_963793135.1). GTDB lineage: Bacteria > Verrucomicrobiota > Verrucomicrobiia > Chthoniobacterales > JAFAMB01 > JAFAMB01. The sequence continues at coordinate 71,610 of CAWBYX010000006.1, read as the reverse complement.
CAGTGGCGGCGAGTAGTCCAATGAGCAGAAAGGACCACATCGAATCAAACTATTTTGAACCCGCGCGAAGATCCTGCTTCAAATATTCGAGAACATCCTTGAATCGCGCCAGATTTTCCGGATCAGCATCCACCAGAGCTTCATGCGCCTCGATCATACACTCGGCTTGATCAGTACGCTCAATCGCTTGATCAGCGTCTAACGGCGCCGCTTCGACCAGGCTTTCGGTCGTATCCGGCGCCCTCGATTCGACCTCAAACAGGTTGTTCAAGCCCAGATTGCGGAGCAGATCGGTATTCCGCTCGTTGGCGTTTCGTACCAGCAACACCCCATTCCCAAATTCTCGCAGGCGCAACGCAATTCCAGCCAGCGTACCCATAAAAGTGGAGTCCATCACCGGACATCCTTGCAGATCCACCACGAAATTGCGGTAACCTCGCTCCAACATCTGCTTGGAGAATTCCTTCAAAGCCGGACTGGTCTGAAACGAACCTTTTCCCTCGACCTTGACGTGGACCCCCCGGTTCGTTACCCCGACCAAGATAGAAGTTGGCGAATTCACAAAACTCCTGAAATATATCTTCCCCGGCCTTTAGGTGTCAAATTCAAGACTCTCACGCGACAGTTCACTGCCATGTCCTAGACTGAAGAAGCGCCACAATTTTTCGATCCTCGATCAAAATAACTCTCCACGAGGTAATCGGGCCGTCATTTTCGTAGTCAGTTCCTACGATCGCAAATTCGGACATATGGCTCCCCTTCGCCTGTGGATAGTACACTTCCCTGGCCTGAACATAATTTTTAAGATTAGTTTGACGGTATTCCAGACGGATTGTGAGGTCCGCACGCCTTTTTGCACGCCAAAAAAAAGTGAAATACTGCCCGGTCTTGGCCACATAATCCGAACCTTCGAGTGCTCCCCAGAGTCTGTGCTGCCGTTCGAAGGTGATCATCAGATCTTTGGTCGGAATCGGTGTCGCACCGGGAACGGGGGCGGCATTGCGAAAAATCTCGAATTTTCGAAACTCAAAGTCATCACTGATCGCCAAGGGCAAGGGATTGGCGCTCTCAATCGGCAGCGGATTCTCGGCTCTGACCATGATGCTCCCGATAAGCACAGCCAAAAACGCCCCTGCGAGCAGACACCTCATTGAAGAGCGATCAAACTCCGAAGCCGAGGAGGTGTCAATCAAGGACTTTCGGCAGAAAAACGCCGTCGGCCGAACGTATCAGCGTCTGGGGGAGAATCGGAGTAATGGAGTCTTGAAGCAATGGAGTCTTGGAGTATTGGGTATTGGAGTGATTGAGCATGGGCAAAAATTCTGGACGGTTTTCGCATTTTGCAACCCGTGATGCGAATTCCCGGACTGTGCTATCGGGTGCCAGGCGCTCGCCCTCTTCATTCTCACCCCATTCCTAATCGTGCTCGTGCTCGTTATCGTTTCTCGACCATTTTCCGTTTAAGCTTTATGCCCGAGTCCTCCTCGTCCTCGATCTTTTAGTCGGTAGCGGGGGGCAGGGTCTTGCTGGTGTTGCTACGCAAAATCTCATCGCTTATCGGCGGATCGAAAAGGGTATAAAGCGGGAGCTTTACTTACTGCGCAAGCGAGCGGAGGCCGGGGAATGTCAGGCGGAGGCACAAGGGCCGTTGGGAGAGGGATGAATAAAGGAAACAAGGGCCGGAGTTTCGCTCGTACTACCGAAAAAGGACGAGAACAATCACGAGATAACGCTCTACAGACGTCAATCCTCGGCTAAGCTTTCTCGGCTTTCCGGAAACCTTCAGCTGAACCGTCCTAGCGAACGGTTAAGGACGCTGCTCCGTCGACGTCAATCCGCAAAGAAAGATAGAAACTATACTGATGGAGACTCTTCCGCTGTAAATTTGCCGGGGCCAACCTGCTTCACCCCTTTCAAGCGGTAGATTCGTGCAAATAGGTTCTTTTTTGGCTCGGGCGATGCAAATTTATAGCCGTTGGACATCAGACCTGCCAAAATTTCAGAAACGTTCATTGGCAATTCCTTCGATTTAAGAACTTGGACGACGGCTGGAGCTAAAGGACCGGTAGGTGAAGTGGACCGGCGACCCCTACTTCTTCCGACCGAGGCTGCGGCAACTGCCTTTCTTCCACGCCCCCGTTTAGCCACCACACGAGGTGTTGGAGCGGCCACCACCGGAGCAGAACTAGCCTCGGCACTTGCTGGCAATAACCTACCAAGTTCCTCCTGCAACCGCTCAATACGTTCCTGAATTTCCGCTGCTTTCCTGAGGGTGGAGGAAGATAGTTTCACAAACATAAAATTATGCTTGGATTTTTACTTTGCAAGAAACTTTAGATAGTTTGAATTTTTAGCGAAGCAAAAGGTAGGGAAACGGTAGGCCAGGGCGGAGTTACCGATCAGGGCGAGACTACGGATAGAGGCTCCGCCCGAGCCATGCCTCCTCGCGCGCTAAGTTACCCTATTAGTTAGCTCCTTTGACCGATAGTTGATTTGTAATGTCTCCCGAATAACACTGATCCAATGTCCAATACCACCATTACGTTTGCCCCTGGGCGCGTCGAAATTCTGGGTAATCACACCGACTACAATCTAGGATTTGTTCTTTCGGCCGCCATCCGTTTAGGGGTCACAATGGAAGCGGCCCGGCTCCCGAATGGGATGCTGGAGATTAGTTCGGACACCAACCGCAGAAGCATTAGCATTGAATTAAATAACCTTCGCCCGCTTCAGGAAGACTCGTGGGCAAATTACCCAATCGGAGTCATTAAAGTGCTTTTGGACGCGGGTTTTCAATTAGGCGGAATGCAGCTGACTCTCTCCAGTGATCTGCCTCTCGGTGCCGGCTTATCTAGTTCTGCCGCCTTGGAAGTAGCGACTGCTATGGCCGTCAAGACCCTCTTCGATCTGAAGATTGAAAAGCTACAGCTTGCTCAGCTTTGCCAGAAGGCGGAAAACGAGTTTGTCGGAGTGCAATCGGGGTTACTGGACCAAGCCTCATCCGTCTTTGGCGAGAATCACCGGCTGATTCTTTTGGACTTTCTTCAGACCACCGTGGAGACAGTGTCGTTGCCTGAAAATACCTCACTGTTGCTGTTAAATTCAGGAGTTCCGCACGAATTAACCGGCGGCGAATATAATGAGCGACGGAAACAATGTCAGGTTGCTGCCAAATCGATGGGTGTCGCATCACTTCGCGATGCAAATATGGTCCTGCTTGAAAGCGCTCATCTCGAAGATGTGATTTTCAGGAGGGCGCTTCATATTATCGGGGAAAACGATAGAGTTCTTCGAGGCGTTCAAGCGTTGCGATCCATGGAGCTTGAGGCGTTTGGCGAACTTATGTTTGCCTCGCACCTCAGTTCCCGGGTGAATTTTGAGAACAGCACTGCTCATCTTGACACCTTGGTCGACTTGGCCAGGCTGACTCCCGGCGTCTTCGGATCGCGGTTAACCGGAGGTGGTTTCGGAGGATCGACGGTCTCACTCATTCAAGCAGAGCACGCAGATCGCATCGTCCAAACGATTACCAGCGAATATCACCGCCTGACCGGTGCGACTTGCTCGCCGATTTTGACTGAACCCTCGGCAGGTGCACGAATTCTGGCCTGACCGGGCGTGATGCAGCGCCAATTCCGCGCCCAGAGGACCACGAAAGCTTAAAGGAGCTCTTCTTCCGCTTGCAGTCCGGAATCTTCACGGATAGAGCGGAGCCGGCGGCGAACCCCGAGCCTTGACTGCGGCCCATTGATCATATCGACCACCACTCCGACTAGCGCAGGGGCCGTCGTTGCAATGGCAAGACAGAGCATCCCGATTGCGGCGGTGGTCCGCTTGTTTTCGGTCACCTTACCGGCCAATAAAATCCCGATGCCGCAGCCAATCGCTGCCTGGGAGATCGTCACCAAGGCCGCTGCCGGAAGCGAAAGAACAATGGTCTTATGATTGTCGCTCGACATAAAACAGTATTACTCTGTAGAGGGTTGGCCGCAATTTCTATAACTTGAAGCGGCCTTTATCGTTAGTCGAAGGAAAAACTTGGGCGATATTCAAGCGATGTCGAATGTTTTTTATGCACTGGTCTTGGCAGGAGGAAGTGGCGAACGGTTTTGGCCTCTCAGTCGAAAATCGACACCAAAGCAGCTCTTGCGCTTATTCAGCTCTCAATCCCTGGTCGAAGAAACCGTCCGCCGGCTGGACGGGCTCATTCCCCAGGAGAACACCTTGATACTAACCAACCAAGAGCAGGAATCCGCTATCCGCAAGTTGTTGCCCGGGCATCCCGAGGACAACATTTTTGCCGAACCCGCTAAACGGGATACAGCGGCCGCCATCGCTCTTGGGGTGGGCCTTATTGCAGCGCGAAACCCTTCCGCAACTATGGTCGTGCTACCGGCAGATCATCGGATCTCCAATAAAGACGCGTTTCGAGCGGACCTGGAAAGCGCTGCCACCATCGCGCAAAAGAGTGGCGACTTGATCACCATCGGGATTACTCCCACTTGGGCCTGCCCCGGCTTCGGCTATATCGAACGTGGCAAACAAATCGAAAACTCCAATGCGTTTGAGGTCATCCGCTTTCGCGAAAAACCTGACCCGGATCTCGCCGAAACCTTCGTCAGAAGCGGCAACTTCTACTGGAACGCCGGAATGTTTATCTGGTCTGTCAGTTCAATATTGACAGAATTCAATCGTCACGCGCCGGATCTGGCAGAATTTGTGGCCGCGATCCGGAATTCTTCCGACAAGAAAAAGGTCTTGGCTGACCGGTTCGAGAGTTTGCGCAAGACGTCCATTGACTATGCCATTATGGAGAAAGCCAGCCGCGTCCTGGTAAAACCGGCGACCTTTGACTGGGACGATGTCGGCAGCTGGACTTCTCTTTCAAAATATCTGGAACAACTGCCAGGTAACAATACCTCCAATTGTCCGGTCACCATCGAGGCAGCATCGAATAATATCGTGTTTTCGGATTCGAAAATCCACGTCGCCCTTCTCGGCGTGAACGATCTGGTGGTGGTCCAGACGGCGGACGCGATCATGGTCTGCCACCGTCATGAGGTAGAGAAGATTAAAAAATTGGTCCAACTGGTTCCAAAACAACTCCAATGAATACACGGTTGCTCGGTATTGATTATGGAGACAGCCGAATTGGTCTTTCAGTTTCCGATCAACTTGGATCTTTTGCCCATCCGTACCGCACGTTGCAGTCGGGCCCGAAAGTGGTGGATGAGATTCGGGTGATTGTCGAGCGCGAACAGATCAGCGGTATCGTCATAGGATTGCCTAAGAATATGGATGGAACCCTCGGGCCCTCTGCGGCGAAAGCGAAATCCTTTGGCGCACAGCTAGCCCTGGTCATCCCAACGACTAATATCGTGTTCTGGGACGAACGGCTGACCACTCGGGAAGCGCAGCGTGCCTTGCACGCTGCGGGCAAAAACAGCAAGCAAAGCAAGAAAATGATCGATCAAGTTGCTGCGCAGATCCTCTTGCAAAATTACCTGGACTCGCTGCAGTGGGCCCGCCTTTCGAACGCCTGAAGCTGACCGTCGCCTATGACGGCCGACCATTTAGCGGGTGGCAAAGTCAGCCAAATGAGAACGGAATTCAAGATCACCTGAAGCGGGCTTTCTCGCAGATCGTGTCGACCCCGGTTAAATTGCACGGGGCTGGACGAACGGATTCCGGTGTTCATGCCCTCGGACAAGTGGCGCATATCGAGGTGCCGCGGCAGAAAATGAGCCTGGCGCACTGGATATCGGCCGTGAATGCTCATCTACCTCTCGAAATTCGGGTGATTCGATGCCAGTTGGCACCGGCAAAATTTCATGCTCAGTACTCCGCCGTCGGCAAGGTCTATCGCTACCGCATCTGGAACGCCCCGATTTTTCATCCATTGGAGGTCGGAAGGTCCTGGCACGTTCCTCAACCTCTCGATCTGGAAATCCTCCGGGCGGCTTCTGAACGACTTACGGGTACACATGATTTTGCCTCATTTGCGGCAAATCGCGGGAAACCACCCGTGACCACCACCCGGACCATCCACCAGATCCGCATCCGGCAGCAAAAGGAACTAGTAGTTCTCGAGTTTGATGGAAACGGCTTTCTTTATCGAATGGTCAGAATGCTGACTGGCACAATTGTCCGGATCGCTTCACGACGAGCGGAATTTAGCTGGATCGCCGAGTTGCTCAACGATCCGGGAAAAACCAAGACAAACAACACCGCCCCAGCCGGAGGACTTTACCTGGTTAAGGTGAAATATCTTTGAGGTAAGGAGTCAGGAGTTGCAGGAGTTCAGGAGTCGCAGAATTGGACGGATGCGAAGAATGGAATTCTAAGGTTATCGAAACAGATTGCGCCTGCGGGATTAGCAAGGTCCGAATTCCGATCCCGTTCCCCATTCTGCAACTCGTGAACTCCTGCAACTCCTGAACTTCTTCCTCTTGCGCGTTTCCGCTTTTGGCGTTTGCTTTTGCCTACGCTGAAAAAGCCGGTCCGGGACGCGCGGACCAATTCAGCAACGAGACACCAAGTGATATGGAGAACGGAACGTGGAACCCGGAAGGTGAAGCTGAATCGATCTACCCGCAAGGGCTGCAAAAGATTGTTAGCTTGTTTGAGTCTTTGCCCGAACAGGAAAAACGGGATGCGCTGATTTCCTACGCCGATCAGGCTCGCAAATGGGAGCCCAAGGAGGGCGAGACATTCAGTCTCGAGGACATCCGAAAGGACGAGGAATGTACAGATACCGTCGGCGTTTTTCTCAAGGTAGATAACGAGGAGCGGGCAACTTTTCGAGTGACTCTGGGGCCGCAAGTACAAACTCTGACCCGGGCGATGACATCGATTCTTTGCCGTGGGTTGGCGCACTCGACGATATCCGAGATTCTGGAAGTGCCAAGCGACTTTGTCCCTAAAATTGTCGGTGGAGAATTGATAAGAGCTCGCAGCCAAACCGTGTACTACGTTCTGACCCGCATGAAAGGGATTTGCAAAGTCTATTTCGACCGGCGCCGTGCCGCGATGAGCCGGTAGTTTCAGGGAGATTCCTCCGCCGAGACCATGCTAGTGCACCGTCTCGCACATAATGGTGAGGGTACATACCAGGCTCCGCGCAGATCAAACATTCGTTTGGCTCCGATGCTTTTCGCTGGTTTGCTGGGTGCCTGCTGCTGGTTTGTTGCCATGAACCGCAACGGTGCCGGAATGTGACAACCTCGGACGAGGTTTCTCCGAACGGACTTCTGAAGGCGGTTACTTTCAGACGGTTGTGTCCCGAAGAACATTCGATTACCACCCACGTTTCGATCATTCGGGCGAACGAAACGCTGCCGGATGGAAATGGAAACGTCTTTGGTTACGAGAATGAAATTGCCATCCGCGTGTCATGGTTGAGCAATACTCGTCTCGCTGTATACACCTACGCGGATCCCGGCAAAGCGACCAAAATCGAGCACGCCGGCAATGTGTCCATCGAATACTCCAGAATCATTGAGACAGCTCTGGTTCCTGCATTTCCCAGCCCGTAGGAAGTGTCAGTGCCAGTGTCAGTGTCAGCAGGACCGTGGCTGGCGATGCCCGTAATCAAACCATCCTAGCCGAAACAAATTTGAACAAGCGAGGCAAACACCGCAATTACGTAAATGGCCGATCCCAGCGAAACCGGCCCATTCTGCAAATCCTGAACTCCTGAACCGACTCCTTCCCCTTACGGTTTCTGAATCGGTGCTCGCACTTTGTTACCCCACTCGGTCCACGATCCATCGTAATTCTTCACATCCTGGAATCCAAGCAGCTTGGTCAAAACAAACCACGTGTGACTCGATCGTTCTCCAATCCGGCAGTAAACGACGGTGGGTTCTGATGGTTCGAAGCCGAGATTGTCGATGTAGATTTTCCGGAGCTCATCCACTGGTTTGAATGTTCCGTCCTCCCGGGCCGCAGTTTTCCACGGAACGCTCTTTGCGGAAGGAACGTGTCCACCACGCAGAACTCCCTCCTGAGGATACTCTGGCATATGGGTAACTTCTCCCTTGAACTCACCAGGAGAACGCACGTCGATCAGCGGCTTGCCTGCCTGGCTTTGCGCCAAGGCCTCTTCGTAGAACGCACGGATCTCATCGTCCGCTCGTCTGGCAGGAACCGGATACTGGGTTGGAGCATGTTTCGGCACCTCGCGCGTCAGTTCCCTTTTTTCGGCCACCCACTTATCCCTGCCTCCATTCAGCGACTCTCAGGTCTTTGTGCCCAAAAAGCGAAAACACCCATAAAGCGTAGCAGGCCCACCAATTCGACTTATCTCCATAAAATACCACGGTGGTTTGGGGAGTAATTCCAATGCGGCTTGCCAATTCGGCAAAAGTTTTCGGATCAATGTAATCGCGCACGGTCTGATCGTTCAGATCCCGGCGCCAGTCAACGTGGACAGATCCGGGAATGTGACCGGTATCGTAAAGGAGCACGTCTTCGTTGCTTTCAATGATTCGCACCTGCGGATCGTTCAGGTGCGCGGCAATCCATTCCGTGCTGACCAATGCCTCAGGATGTGCGTATTCGGTGGCGGACATATCGGCGAAATTACACAAACAAACGCCTGACGCAACTAATCTCTACTTGTCTGTAGAGTTTAGTGCTTTTTTGCCCAGCAAATCCTCACGGTTTTGTTCGCGCCCACTAGCGAACGCCCGAAATAGAGTTCGCCCAGCCAAGTTGAGCGACCCGTCTTGGTTGCGCAGCTTTAGAGGTGAAGCGGAACGCTTCACTGACGACGTCGCCAAACTTCAGCCGGCCTCGGTTTGAAGCACGGATTTCATCCATTTCACGTAGTCCGCCAAAACTTGTTCGCGTTCCGTCTCGTTGTGCAATTCGTGCAAGAGACCGGGGTAAATCTTGAACGTTTTGGACGGAGCCTGCAATCGCGTGAAATAGTCTTCGGCAACTTTGAAGGAGGTGACCCCATCCGCGTCACCGTAGGCGAACAGGACTGGTCGATCGATCAGCGGCGTCCTCACAATTTCCAGCGCTGCATTTACCGCCTCAAAATAAAGCCGAACCGTCGAGAACTTGTGCAGCAGATCGAGATCTTCGAGCGAGTCAAGATGCGCCTGATCGCGCGACAATGTCACCGAACGGATACGGGTCGAAAAGCGTAGACTGGGAATCAGTCCGTTCACTTTTTGCGCCACGAATAATTGCCATCGAGGCGGCGCAAATGCGAGCGCCAACCAGGGAGCACTGACAATCAGTCCCTCCACCATGAGCCGGAAGTGCTGGGCGGTCCAGAGTACTAACTGGCCGCCCAGACTGTGGCCGAAAAGGAAAACAGGACCTCCGCTGAAATGTTTGACGACGCAATCGACGTCGGATGCCAGCTCTACGTAGCGTTTCACGAAGGCGGGCCGGCCAGGACTCCGGCCATGCCCTCTCAGGTCAAAGGCGATCGTCCGAAATCCAGCCTCTGAGAAATATTTCCCCACGTGAACATAACGCCCTGAATGTTCGCCCAAGCCATGCACAATGACCACGCTGGCGAGCGCAGGAGTCGCGGGCTCCCACTTGCGGCAAAAAAGCGCAAGGCCATCCCCCACCGTCACGGTTTCGGTGGAATACCCGCCAAACATTTTGGAATCGATTGTCATCGCACACCCCTTCTCTTGAAAAACGCCAAGATCCGCCAGACGCGAGCATCATCTGAAATCTTCAGGCGCGCTCGCCCTCAGGCTGCTCCTCCTGACTCCCTGGCTCCTGAAAAGGTTTGCCTTCCGTGACTTGAAGGTCAGTTCCGAGATCCCCGATTTGTCGATATCCCCTAGACCCACCTTGACCATTTGATCATATTGGCGTTTTGAAGCCTCCAGGAGCGGCAGGCAAAGACCCTGCTGTTCAGCAAGCTCCAGTGCGATGCCCGAATCTTTTGCGGCGTGGGAAGCCGAAAAAAAGGTTGAATGCTCCCGGTCGAGCATGTCAGGCCCGTCGGTCTCAAGTACCCTGGAGTTAGCCCCCGTTTGCGAAAACACTTCTTTTACCACTTTCAAGTCGAGCCCCAACGCTTCAGCCAGTCCGAACCCCTCGGCCAGCCCAACGGTGTTGATGTTCATCACCATGTTCACCAACGCTTTGAGTTCAGCAGCTTTACCCGGGCCGCCGATGTATCGAAGAGAAAGAGTCAAATCCTTGAGAATCGGTTCAGCTTTTCGGTAACTCTCCTCTTTTCCGGCTACCATCATATAGAGCTTACCTTCCCGGGCGTGAGTCAGGCTGGAAGCCATCGGTGCCTCTAAAACTTCGGCGCCCAGCTCGGCACCCTTTTTCTCGATTTCAACATGAACTCCAGGGCTGATCGTTGCGCAATTGACGAAAAGCTTCCCTTTTGCCTCAGCGAAGAGGCTATCCGGTCCCAGGAAGATCGCCCTCATCGCCGCGTCATCGGTGACGACAGTGAAGATGACCTCGCAAAGCCTGCTCACCTCGGAGACTTTGCCAACGGCTTTGCTCCCCAGTTCCTGAGCGAGCTTGCCCGCAATTTCGGCATTGGCATCGTAGATTGCGACGACTGGGTAACCTATCTCGTGGAGGCGTCGAGCCATGTTTGCACCCATCCGGCCCACCCCGACAAAACCGATTCTGGAGGATTTCATAAGCACAAAAATATCACATTCGAAGAGGATTGAAGAGCAGGCACTCGTTCTCCGATCCAAAGAACAAACGGATGCCTCTTATCCGCTCGGAGTGGCGGTCGCGGCCGGCGCGGGTGTTGGGTTGGCAAGCGGAGGGCCGCCAGGGCTGGCGACCGGTCCACTGGGGGTAAGCTGCAGACCCACGCCATGGTGGTACACCATCGCCCCGCCATATTCGCCTGCCTGGAAAACGCAGTAGGAGGCCCACACCGCGATGAGCGTTGTGATCACTGCCAAAATACGCCGCGCCCTGACCAGTCGGTAAGCGGCAAGTGCGACAACCGCGCTGATCGCAGCAATCACCGCCGCGTTGCGCACCCGTTCGCCCCACTCCGCATGCACGCGGATGAATGGTTTGGAGTCCGGCATCCGTTGGATGACTTCATCGGCCTGATCTTCCCCGGTGTTGACCGCCAGCTGTGCTCCGCCGGCAGCCAGGATCAGAATAACCGCCGCAAATTGCGGCAGAGCTCCGCGCCGCGTAAAAATCGTCAGAACCGAGACAAGAGTTCCAAGAAAAATCAACACGATTGGGAAATGCACAATCGCCGGATGTAAGGGGTCTGGAATCTCAAACATAACCTAGCCGATCGCTTGTAGAGTGTTTCCGGTTGCAAGGGAAGTCTCCAAAACAGGATGTTGTCTCCCGCCCAGATTTCTCTTTTCTTCGGATGAAACCGCGTTATTTTCCGATTCCCTTAAATAAGTGCGGGGTCTTAGCTCAGTTGGTAGAGCGCCTCAATGGCATTGAGGAGGTCAGGGGTTCGAATCCCCTAGGCTCCATTTCGTTGACATATCCCCAACTGGGTAGGGTGAGGCTCCGCCCGTACCGGGGCTTCGCGGATAACCCTTCCATACAACTTACCCTGGCCGTGACAAATGGCCGCTCACAAAGCAAGCTTTGCACCCACCCGCTATGAAGAACTTTCGCCTTAATCGTTTGTTCAACCCTGTCTCCGGACGCTGTATCGACGTTGCAGTTGACCATGGGTTTTTCAATGAATTGAGCTTTCTCAGCGGCATTGAGGATCTCGCGAAAGCCGTGGATGTTCTCGTGGAGGCCAATCCCGACGCGATCCAGCTCACGGTCGGTCAGGCTGAACTGCTGCAGCGTATTCCAGGGAAATCGAAACCCGCGCTGGTGCTCCGCACGGATGTCGCCAACGTTTACGGTAAAGAGCTGCCAAGCGCGCTCTTTAGCCGAATGATCGAGCGGGCCGTTGAGCAAGCCATTTGCCTGGATGCGGCTTGTGTGGTCGTGAATCTTTTCCGGATTCCTGGCCAGCCCGAGGTGACCGATCAATGCATCCAGAACATTCTGCGACTAAAGCCTGAATGCGATCGGTTCAATTTCCCGCTGATGATTGAACCGCTGGTCTTCCGGCCCAATACGGAGGCCGGCGGCTACATGGTGGATGGCGATATTCGGAAAATCCTTCCCCTGGTGCGGCAGGCGGTAGAGCTCGGAGCGGATGTGATCAAGGCCGATCCGACTGATAACTCTCAGGAGTATTACCGGGTGATTCAAGCCGCCCGGGTTCCAGTGCTGGTCCGCGGCGGCGGAAAGGCAGACGATCTCGAGGTACTCGAACGCACGGAACAAGTCATTGCTCAAGGGGCCGCGGGAATTGTCTATGGCAGGAACATTATCCAACACGCCAACCCGGCTGGGATGACCAAAGCCCTTTTGGCCATTGTCCATCACGGCGCCAAGGCTGAGGAAGCCTCAGCACTGTTATAGCCAGTTCTCCGCAATCGAGAGTCAACCCATCGTTTGATGTTTCAACTTCCAAGATGAACGACCGAACAGGCATCCTCGGCGCTGGGAACTGGATAGTGGACTATGTCAAAGTCATCGACGCGTGGCCAAGTCAGGATACGTTAGCAAACATTTTTTCGGAGTATCGGGGGACGGGCGGATCACCATGCAATCTTCTAATCGATCTAGCCAAACTTGGTGCTGATTTTCCGCTGATCGGTGCCGGTGTCATCGGGCAAGACGAACCGGGTGATTGGATACTCGAGACTTGCAAAAGTGTTGGCGTGCACACCGAGCTGATTCTGAGACAGAGCGAGCAGCCCACTTCGTACACGGATGTGATGACTGTCGCCAGCACAGGAAGAAGAACATTCTTTCACCAAAGAGGCGCCAACGCGCTGTTCGATATTGACTCGATTAGTCTCGAGACCTGCCGTGCGAAAATCTTTCACCTCGGTTATCTCTTGCTCCTTGACAGGTTGGACCAGCCCTCCACCGAATATGGCACCAGGGCGGCGGAGCTCCTTCAGACGGCTACTGAACTTGGCTTCATCACCACAGTCGATGTTGTGAGCGAAGAGAGCGACCGGTTCGCGCGCGTCGTATTACCGGCGCTACCGTTTCTAGACATCATTTTCCTAAACGAGTTCGAGGCGGGACAAGCGCTCTCCACCAAGATTCGCCAGGGTGACCAAATCGATATTCCGGTTCTTGTAGAGTCTGCCGAGAGGCTTTTAGCCGCCGGAGTCCGTCATTGGGTGGTCGTCCATTTTCCGGAAGGTGCCTTTGCCATGTCCCGCGGCGGGCGGCGAATATTTCAACCGAGCCTCAAAGTGCCCCCTAGCCAGATCGCTGGAGCAGTCGGCGCAGGCGATGCGTTTGCCGCCGGTATCCTACTGGGATACCACCAAGATCGTCCGATGGAGGATTGCCTGGTCTACGGTGTTTGCGCCGCAGCCGCGTCGCTGCGCCATCCGAGCACTTCCGGGAGCGTGGAAAATATCAACGCCTGCCTGGCGTTGGGCCATGAATTTGGCTATCGAGACGCTCTTTTATAGGTCGATCACGCGCCGGTGGACCAGTCTCAGCCAATGACAATAGTCCCTGCGTCTTGCCTGCCACCGCGCATGCTCAATAAAAAGCACTGCACCCGCCAGAAATTCGGACAGGATACCGATGGCAAAGACTGTTAGCCGCCAATCTTCGGGAAGCGCAAGACAAACGAACGGTATAACCGAGACAGCCACCAGAAAGAGAATTAAGCGAGTGATCGTTCTCCGCACGCGCTGAAGCCGTCGAAACAAAAATACCGCTCTCTGGAAATCGTCCTGGCTACAATGCGACTCACCAGACTGCCGCTCCAGGTTTCGGAAAAATCGTTCCGGAGTCAGTTGCGCCTGAGCCCGAAAGAGATCGTCGAAGGACGGCAACCTCTTTGGGTGGTCAGAAAAGTAGTCTTCGTTGTTTAGGTCTGTAGAAGACATACGCGTGCCGGCAGAACCCTGCGAACCCATGAATCTCAGCATCTTCCACCCGCAATGTCAAATCGCTTGAGGGTTAAAATCGTTTTCCGTGAAGCGTAGTGCCATTTTCCACCCTTAGGGTTTCGGCAGTGAATTATTGCCCGTGCAAAATCGATCAGTGGCTCTAGCCGAGCCACTGCGGGTTATGGGCAGTCCCGTCGAAGTGCTGGCTGATCTTATAGAGCTCAAATTGCCCTGTTCCTGCCGCTTCCCGCGTTCGACTGAGCAGCGCGACGATCTGCTCTTTCGTCATCGGTCTAAAGGTGCGGGCGGCTTCGATTGCCTGATCCAGAACCTGCAGGTTGTCGATCCCGGTAATGACCACCGATGTCGGCAAAGTCATGGAATAATGGAGAGCCTCGATCGCCTGAACGGTTTTGCTCCGCAAAATATAATTGTCTCCAAAAGTTTTCATGGCTTCCACCCCGATCTCGTTCTTTAGAAGAACCGGTAAAACCCGGTCCTCAAAGCTCCGGAAGTGCGCATCCATGACATTGAGCGGCATCTGGACCGCATCAAAGTGGAAATGATTTTTCGCCGCCATATCGAGCATTCGCAGGTGAATGGAAGGATCTTTGTGCCCCGTAAAGCCGATGTAGCGGATCTTGCCCGCTTTTCGAGCCTCCACCATTGCTTCTTGAGCACCACCCTCGCCGAAGATGCGGTCGGGATCTTCGGGGCGAATCACTTCGTGATGTTGGAGGAGATCGATATGATCGGTTTGGAGTCTTTTCAGTGATTCGTCCATCTGCCGTGCCGCTTCCTGCCTGGTACGACCATCGATCTTCGTCATGAGAAATACCTTTTGGCGGTAGCCGTCACGGAGGGCCTTGCCCATTCGGATTTCGCTGTTGCCATTGTTGTAATCCCAACAATTGTCCATAAAGGTAATTCCGCGATCGATTGCACTGCGAATGATCTGGGTGCTATCCGCTTCCGACAATTGCGGCTTGCCGATATGGTATCCGCCCAGACCAATGGCGGAAATTCTTTCTTTGGTGCGTCCGAGCGTGCGGTAGAGCATGTCACCACTGCGAGTTTCTCCTTGCCCCCGCCGCTCGGAGAGTTCAGATACCGCTTGGGCGGCTGCGGCGAGCGGACGGAAGACACTCTGTCCGGCAGCAACTCCAAAGGCGAGCGAACTCGAGGTTTTCTTCAGGAAACTTCGTCGACTGATTTCCATGATAATTCTCCTTCTGTTTCGGCAATGAGGACATTCCTGGTTCTGCAGTTTAATCAGGCGAAGCGATTTCAACAAGATCGGGTGCCTGCTTGTCTCACGTGCTGATGGACACAATCTTTACTACCAAGGGATTCAACGCAGATCAATTCTTCGACGCGGCCATCACTTGGGTCTTAGGCCCGGGTCTGCGAATCGTTCTGATTATCATACTTGCCTGGGTGGCCGCCCGGATCGGCCGCACCTTTATTCAGCGATCGCTGGCGCTGGCGCTTCACCCCGCCGGCAGAAATCCATTGGCGGACATTCAAATTACCAAACGTCGGAACACCTTGAATGGCCTTTTCGTCACGATCCTCGGTGTGGTGGTCAGCAGCGTGGCGGCCATCATGGTGTTCAAAGAATTGAACTTCGAAATTGGGCCCATTCTCGCCAGCGCCGGGATTGTAGGCGTCGCAGTCGGTTTTGGCGCGCAAAGTCTGGTCAAGGACGTCATCTCTGGCGCTTTCATTGTGTTGGAACAGCAGTTCGGTGTCGGCGATGTGGTCAAGATTGGGGATCGCTCAGGGGTGGTCGAAAGTCTTGGGGTTCGGACGACCATGCTTCGCGACCAGGAAGGCATCGCGCACATTATTCCCAACGGAAAGATCGAAATGGTGAGCGTGATGACCAAAGATTGGTCTCAACTGGTTCTCGACGTCGACGTGGCCTATAACACCGACCTCGATGAAGCCGTCGGAGCAATCCAGAAGGTTCTTAACCAGTATGCGAAAGAATTTTCATCGGACGTGCTTGCCGAGCCGCAAGTTCTTGGCGTGGAATCGTTCGGTGACAACAGCATCAAAATCCGGTCAACGGTCAAGACTGCCCCGAGCAAACAGTGGGACGCTGGACGGATCATTCGACGGCGGATGAAAGTCGAAATGGATCGCCTCGGGATCGAAATTCCTTTCCAGCAGAACGCGGCGTGGGTCCGCCGGCAACCATCATTGCAGGAGTCGGCAGCGGAGCCAAAGATAGACCGATCGGAGGCTGATCCCAAAACAAAGGTAACTCCCGATCCCACTCCATCGAAGCTGAGCTAGACGATAAGTGACTTCACCATTCTATTGGCGGAAGAGGAGCCGTTGGGCTAGTTTCTTCTGTTATCCGCAGCCAGGCGAACGGATACAAACTCCGGCCAAGAAGTACATCTCTGTCGTTCTCCCTGCAATGAATACCGACATCGTTTCAGAACTTTCGGCACACTTCCCGCCGGAAACCGTTATTACCCAAAATGAGGATCTAATTTCCTATTCGTATGATGGGACACCCATTTTGAAGCAGTTGCCCAAAGTGGTGGTTCTAGTGAGTTCCCGCGAAGATGTTTCAACTGTTCTCACGCTGGCGGCGAAGTATCGCACGCCGGTGGTCACCAGGGGTTCGGGGACTGGATTGAGCGGCGGCAGTGTTCCTGTGGAAGGGAGCATCGTGCTCTGCACAACCCGCATGAACCGCATTCTTGAGCTCGACACAGAGAACCTGACGATGATGGTTGAACCGGGCGTCATTAATATCGACGTCGCTACGAGGGCGGAAGCGGTAGGCTTTTTCTACCCGCCGGATCCCGGCTCGATGAAGGTCTCGACCATCGGCGGAAATGTCAGTGAAAATTCCGGCGGCCTCCGCGGTTTGAAGTACGGGGTCACCCGCGATTATGTCATGGGACTTGAAGTGGTGCTGGCAACCGGGGAGATTTTTTTCACGGGTAACAAGTGCGTCAAGGACGTGGCAGGCTTTTCGCTGAAGGACGTTTTTATCGGTTCGGAGGGAACACTCGGAGTGGTGACCAAGATTCTGCTGAAGCTGATTCCGAAGCCGGCGGCGCGTAAAACTTTGCTGGCGGTCTACGAACGGATGGATCAGGCGGCTTCCACGGTTTCTGCCATCATCGCGGCAAAGATCATACCATGCACCATGGAGTTCCTCGATCGAACGACGATCCGCTGCATTGAAAACTACAGTAAGGTGGGTCTGCCACTGGACTGTGATGCGATCTTGTTGCTCGAAAGCGACGGGCATCCTGCTGCCGTCGATGAGGAAGCCGAGCGCATGGCGCAGATTGCTCGGGAGCACGGCGCACGTTCGGTCTCTTTGGCAAAGGATGTCGAAGAAGCCACTCGACTGATGACCGCCCGGCGAATGGCTATTCCAGCAATGGCCCGGGTCGCTCCCACCACCATTCTGGAGGATGCGACGGTCCCCCGCTCGAAGCTCCCTGAAATGGTCCGCTTCGTGCAAAAAACAGCCGAGAAGTACAAACTGACAGTCGGGACGTTTGGTCACTTCGGAGATGGTAACCTGCATCCGACTTTCCTCGCCAATGAGCGGAACCCGGACGAGATCCACCGGGTTCACGAAGCGGTGAAAGAAATTTTTACTTACGCCGTCGGGCTGGGCGGTACGATCAGCGGCGAGCACGGCATTGGGTTGGCCAAAAAAAGCTTCCTGCCAAGCGCGATCGGCGAAATCAATGTCCGCGTCATCCGGGAACTGAAACGAGTTTTTGATCCTCAAGGAATCCTTAATCCCGGAAAGATTTTTGATCCGTAACATTCACCGCCATGGCCGCCGGCCATTGGCAGCCAACTGATTTTCTCTTCCGTTTTATGAGTTCCTCCCACGATTCGCTCCGGACGCTGGACTACTCGATCATTCAACAGTGCATGCATTGTGGCTTTTGCCTGCCAACCTGCCCGACGTACGACGCGACCCACCTCGAACGGAACAGTCCGCGCGGCCGAATCGCCCTAATGCGGGCCATCGCCGACGAACGGATGGACCTCACCCGCACCTTTGCGGACGAAATGTATTTCTGTCTCGGCTGTCTGGCGTGCATGACCGCCTGTCCGGCTGGAGTCGAGTATTCGCAGCTTTTCGAGACCTCGCGCGCGATGGCCGAACAGTCTGCAGTACTGAACAATCCGCAGCGTGACTGGACCAGGAAATTGCTGCTCCGGGGCCTCTTTACCCGACCCTGGCTGCTGCGGCTGGTGGGCCGGCTCCTCTATCTCTATCAATCCACCGGGCTTCAGGATCTTTTTCGAAGTC
Source organism: uncultured Verrucomicrobiae bacterium (assembly GCA_963793135.1). Lineage (GTDB taxonomy): Bacteria > Verrucomicrobiota > Verrucomicrobiia > Chthoniobacterales > JAFAMB01 > JAFAMB01. The sequence continues at coordinate 53,376 of CAWBYX010000006.1, read as the reverse complement.
TGGGCCTCCTTCAATTATTCCCGGACCGTATTCAGCAACTCGAGCCGCAGACTCCAACGATTCAGGCGAAGTTCTCGCATCAGCTGATTGCACCGATCGAAAAGCCTGCCGACGGTGTGATCCGATACCGCGTCGGGTTGCTCACGGGTTGCGTGCAAGACCTGGTGTTTTCGAACATCAATAGGGACACCGCGGATGTCCTTCTCGCCAACGGATGTGAGGTGCACACGCCGCCCGTTCAGGTTTGTTGCGGATCGCTTCATGGACACAATGGCGAATCCGAGACTTCGCGTGTTCTGGCTCGGCGCAACCTGGACCTGTTCGACGTCGAAGGTTTGGACGCGATTATCACCAACGCCGCCGGATGCGGGTCGCATTTGAAAACCTACGACCGGCTATTGGCGGAGGACAAACAGTACGCAGAGCGTGCGGTGATTTGGTCACGCAAGTGCAAAGACATCAGCGAGTTTCTGGTCCAGATCGGCTTTCGGTCCCCCACCGCTGCACCTGGCAAACTGCCGATCGGCCAATTGACCTATCATGAGGCCTGTCATTTGTGTCATGGACAAAAGATAACCGCTCAACCTCGGCGGATCCTGAAATCAATTCCGGGAGTAAAGCTCACAGAACTCGCCGAATCCACTTGGTGCTGCGGAAGCGCCGGTATTTATAACATCATCCAACCGGCGATGTCGCAGCAATTGCTTTCCAGAAAACTGGGCCATATCGAAAAAACAGGCGCCGCAATCGTCGCCACTGCGAACCCCGGTTGCCACCTGCAGATTGAAAACGGAGCCAAGGCCAAGGGTCAAAAAATTCAGGTTTTGCACCCCGTCAGCCTTCTCGCCATGGCCTATCGCGCCGAAGCGCGGTAACTGTTTAGTACGCACGGTTCGTGGGTAGGGTGAGGCTCCGTACCGAGATCACGGAGGCTTGCACAGAGGCGACCCTGCCGAATGAGCGCGACCCCATCGCCCATTCGAGCCTGTCTTACGGCTAGAGAGCCTCGCGACAAGCGCCCGTAGCACGATCCAAGATCGAGTGCCCATTTATTTCCGTGCGGGTGACGCTCTGTGCGATGCAGGCGCAACCCGGGAAGCTCCGGTTCGGACGGAGCCTCACCCTCACCCGCGCTCGATGCTTCCTGAACCTTCAGTTAAGCTTCTCGTAGCCTCGGAGCGTGAGGAATTCCGCAAACTGATCGTTGGTGGTCAACTCATCAAACAGATCGGCTGCTTCCTGATATTTCCCGTTCGCAAATTGCTTTTCACCGACCATCGACTTGATCTTCTCAAGCTCTTCACCCAACACCGAGTGGAACAGATCTTTGTTCACCTTCCGGCCGTCGGAGAGCACGCCACGCGAATTGCGAATCCATTGCCAAACCTGGGCTCTCGATATTTCAGCCGTGGCGGCGTCCTCCATCAGGTTGAAGATGGGCACCGCTCCGGACCCTCGGAGCCAGGCTTCAATGTATTGAATGCCGACGCTGACATTTGTCCGGAGCCCTTGCTCTGTAATTGGCCCCTGAGGCCCAAAATCCAAAATATCGGCCGCGCTCACCGTCACATCCTTCCGCTTACGATCGATCTGGTTGGGACTCTTCATGACTGCGTTAAAGGCCTCAAGAGCCACCGGAACAAGACCCGGATGGGCCACCCAGGTACCGTCGTGGCCATCGCTTGCTTCGCGCTCCTTGTCGGCCCTGACCTTCGCGAAAGCCTCGGCGTTTGCCTTCTCGTCGTTCTTGATTGGAATCTGCGCCGCCATTCCGCCCATGGCGTGAACCCCTCTGCGATGACAAGTCTGGATGCAAAGCAGCGAATACGAACGCATGAAATGCGTCGTCATGGTCACCAGGGCCCGGTCGGCCAAGACAAAGTTCGGATCGTTCCGGAAACGCTTGATGCAGCTGAAAATGTAATCCCATCGGCCACAATTCAGGCCGGCTGAGTGTTCCCGCAGCTCATAGAGAATCTCATCCATCTCGAAAGCGGCAAGAATCGTTTCGATCAGAACGGTTGCGCGAATGCTCCCACGCGGAACTCCAATTTCATCCTGGGCGACGTTGAACACATCGTTCCATAAACGTGCCTCCAGATGACTTTCCATTTTGGGGAGATAAAAATAAGGACCGGAACCGCGTTGGAGGAGTTCCTTGGCGTTATGAAAAAGATACAGAAGGCAATCGAACAAACCGCCGGAAACGGGTTCCCCGTCGACCAGGACATGTTTCTCCAGTAAATGCCAGCCACGCGGACGAACGAACAAGACAGCTGGTTGGTCCTTCAGTCGGTATTCCTTCCCTTCTGGACTCTTAAATTCGATCTTTCGACGAACGGCATCCGATAAGTTCAACTGGCCTTCCACCATATTCGACCAGGTCGGCGCGTTAGCATCTTCGCAATCCGCCATGAAGACTTTGGCGCCGGAATTGAGCGCATTGATGATCATCTTCCGATCGGTCGGCCCTGTGATCTCGACCCGTCGATCCTGCAGATCCGGCGGAATCATTGCCCCCGTCCAATCGCTTTCGCGAATGTCAGCGGTTTCCGGCAGGAAATCCGGCAACTTGCCCGCATCCAACTGGCTCTGCCGTTGCTCTCTGCGCTTGAGGAGTTCAAGCCTCCTGACATTGAATTCGCGATGGACCTTGGCGACCAGCGCCAGTGCCTCAGCGCTGAGTATCTGCGACACGCCTTGAGTGATTTCCCCTCTCACCTCGACACCGTTCGGCAATTGAAGTTTCATATCTAAGTTCTCGAACCTCAGTTCTACACAGGATCCTTCACCCTGGAAAAGCCAATAACTTTAAACCGTTCCAACAAAGTCACAGGTGTTGGGTATAGTCTTTCCATCAGATTGGGGTTTCCCGTTTGGTGGATCTCAAGCGGATGGTCTTGTGGGTCAGATCGTGGTAAGCCTCGATCATCCGCACCGTTTTGCTACGGGCACGCATCAGAATGGAATGAGTCACCGCGGTGTTTCCCCGGATATTCACCCCGCGTAAGAGAGGCGTGTCACTCACCCCGGTCGCGCAAAAGATGACGTTGTTTCCTCGAGCAAGGTCCGCCGCATGAAAGACTTGCTGCAATTCCTGGGTAAATCCCTGGTCGATCGCCTTTTTCTTTTCTTCTTCGTCTCGAGGCCACATCATCGCCTGGATGTCGCCGCCCAGACAGCGAATCGCGGCTGCCGCTAAAACGGCTTCGGGCGCTCCCCCTATGCCTGCGTAAAGGTCAACACCGCTCCCCGGAATCGACGGTGCGATTGCCGCTGTAATATCCCCGTCGGGAATCATCCGAACCATCGCGTTCGAAGAGCGTATCGCCTCGACCAGCCTGGCGTGTCGCGGGCGATCGAGTACCACCACGGCCAGATCCTGGATCCGCTTCCGCAGTGCCTTGGCAACGATGGGAATGATCTCTTCGATCGGGTTCCGGATCGAGACGATATCAATTCCGGTCCTTTGCATGTATCGAACGACCTTTTCACCATAGGCCAGCTTCATCATGTAAAAGGTCGGAATATCTTTCAGAGAAACCTCGACGCTTGCTTCCGGAGACGCAGCAGCCAGGCAGCAAATCGATCCGGTCAAGCCTTTAGCAACGTTCGTCGTGCCATCTATCGGGTCCAAGGCCAAATCAAATTTATGGCTGCCGGGCTTCCAGGTGCCGAGATGTTCGCCTTTAAAAATCCCGGGCGCATTATCTTTGATCCCTTCACCGATGACCACCTCGCCACAAATATTTACCAAATCGAACATTCCCCGGATCGCGTCACAGGCGGCCGCATCAGCCTTTTCCTTTTCGCCTCTGCCGATCCAGGGCAACGTGTTCAAGGCCGCCGCTTCAGTGGCCCGAAGAAAGTCAAATTCGATGATTCGTTCCAAATCTTCAAAAGGCTGCTGACGAGTGCGCATGGCGGTACAGGAAACCTAGTATCCTGTCCCCGAAATAGCAGGTATTTTGTTGCGATCAAAATGGGCCGTCGGTAAGGCGGTCCGAGCCGGACTGGCGCTAAGGGCCCATTCGACGCGCTGTCGCTTGCTCAGGGCAGGCGTCGTCGATTCCTCGACCGCTTTTTTCTTCCTCATTTGCCTCGCTGGCCGAACCGTGGTTTGGATCTCTTATGAATAAGATTCGAGTCGTAGTCTGGAGCGAAAACGTCCATGAGCGGAGGTCCGAAGCGATCCGCAAAGTCTATCCGGAGGGCATTCACCAATGCATCGCGAATGGGTTGTCCGTTGACGGATCTCTCGAAGTGGGGACGGCGACACTCCAGGATCCTGAACATGGGTTGTCGACTACCCGTCTCTCGGAAACGGACGTCCTTCTCTGGTGGGGACATATTGCCCACGCTGAGGTGGCCGACGAAATCGTCGAGCGCGTGCAAAAGCGTGTTCTGGAAGGGATGGGGCTGATCGTGCTTCATTCGGGCCACTACTCGAAGGTCTTTAAGCGATTGATGGGTACAACCTGCTCCCTGATCTGGCGCGAAGCCGGAGAAAAGGAGCGCCTTTGGGTCTGCAACCCCGGCCATCCGATCGCTCAAGGAATCAAGGCCTACTTCGAAATCCCTCACGAAGAGATGTACGGCGAACCGTTCGGAATTCCCGCTCCGGAGGAGACCGTCTTCATTTCGTGGTTCGAGGGAGGGGAAGTCTTTCGCTCCGGCTGCTGCTGGAAAAGAGGCAACGGCAGAATCTTCTATTTTCGTCCGGGTCACGAGTCTTTTCCGACTTATTGGCAGCCGGAAGTACAGACTATTATTCAAAACGCCGTGCATTGGGTCGCACCCGAAGGATCACGCTGGGTGGATGCGATTCCGAACGTGAAAGTATCACCGGAAGGAATCCGACAGGGATAGGCGGAACGTGTCGGCGTATCGGCGAGGGGCGTGGGGGAAAACGGATCGGCGAGGGGCGGATCGGCGTGTCGGCGTGGGCGGACGAGAACGAGCACGATTGAAGAGGGAACGACCACGCGCCCACGCCGACACGCCCCTCGCCGATACGCCGACACGTTTCCCCTCTCCCCCGCTACCGCCTGAACAACCAACTCAATAGGGTGACGACGATGCTAACCAAAATGCAGGTCACGACCGGAAAGTAGAAAGAGAAGTTTCCCTTCTGCAGGGAAATGTCGCCCGGGAGTTTGCCCACCCAGCCGAAGAGACTCGGGAACCGCCAAAGGATCACTCCAGCAACGACCAGGATCGCCCCGAGCACCACCACAAATTTCCCGATTTCTTGCATACACCCCAAGTCTAGACTTCCCCTCGCGGAGTTCAACGGTTGTCGTCCGGCCTCGACGCGCACGAACTGCTTGCTTCCGTGTTCACCAAAAGTTAGTGGGTTCGCTGTCTTAGAGCGCGCTGCGGAACTCCGAAAACACAACCCTGCAAACCCCCACGGGCCTATCCATGTTCTTCGCCTTTTACGTTCACCACCTCAGTCCATTCCTCATTCAGTTTAACGAACAGGTCGGGATCCGGTGGTACGGGCTGGCGTACATTGCCGGTTTTATCAGCGCGTTTTATCTGATGAAATGGTTGGCCCGCAAAGGATACGGCTCGCTACGAGAGAGCCAGGTTGCCGATTTCGTCTTTTACTCAGCTCTATTCGGCGTTTTGATCGGGGGACGCCTTGGATACGTGTTTTTTTATCGCCCTTCCATGCTAAGCCGAGGATCCGCTCGGAATTTTTCGCGTCTGGGATGGCGGTATGGCAAGCCACGGAGGGATTCTTGGGCTCACCATTTTCAGCTGGATTTATGCTTACCGGCATCGGATTTCCTGGACCGGAATTGGCGACAACCTGGTGGCGGTCGCACCTCTTGGGCTCTTTTTCGGCCGGCTCGCGAATTTCATCAACGGGGAATTGTACGGCAGAATCACCAACGTGCCTTGGGCGATCCAGTTTCCGGCTGAGTTGTTTGACCACCCGACTGAGGCTGCTCAGGTGTTGCAGCAAACGACTCTTATCGACCCAAGTCTGAATAACGTGCCAGCCATCATCGCCGCGGCCCGACACAGCGCCCAGGTTCGTGAAATTCTCGCCGGCGTGCTCACGCCGCGCCATCCCAGCCAGCTCTACGAGGCTTTTTTGGAAGGTCTTCTGCTCTTTACTCTGCTGATTTTGATCCGCCTGAAGTTCAAAAAACCGGATGGCGTGACCACTGGATGCTTTTTCCTTCTTTATCCTGTCATGCGCATCGCCGGTGAATTCTTTAGAGAGCCGGATGCCCCGTTAACCGGCCCACTCACCAGAGGCCAGTTTCTTTCGGTTTTCATGTTGATAGTCGGCGCAGCGTTTCTCTGGAACGCCCGACACAAATACATCGCCGATCGTTCCAAATAGAGTACCTACCTAGCCGTCGCCACATCACCCACGCCGCCCACGCCGATACGCCGACACGCTTCCCCCCTCCCTCTATCGCGGCGTCAACCGCAGAAAACTGTTAGGGCCGATCTTTAACAGGACAACCCGCTTGTCATTCTGTTTTTTGGCTTGGTAGAGCTCAACCTTTCCCTTGTCATCCTTGCCTATCTTCAACGCTTCGAACTCCGGCAATTTGACTGGCTCATTGGTTTGCAGGAAATAAGGTTGCCCGTTCCAATTCAAGACCTCACGACCGGGATTATCTCTCGGATCGAAATCGACCACCGCTGGTTCGCCGACCGCAGTCGGTTCCGAGATTCTTTCCCATTTTGACCGGCTCTGACCATCAATCCACACCGTCAGCGCGGAAATCACCATGAGCGTCAGGAACCCTCCCATCACTCCATACGCCCACTTTTCGATGGGCGATCCTTCGAAAGCCTCTTGGTTCATTTAAAGCTCACTCTAGATCGCGGTTGATACCGTCTCAACTGGGCCGGAAGCAGGAGCGGCAAAGGCTGAAGTGCGGTGCTTTGTGTTGAATTGACGAATTGTTCAGACATCCGCTTCAGCGCCCGCCAGCGATCCCAATCATAGTCGGGAGCGTGAACTATTTGACGCAGCAAACTCCGCCATTCGGTGATGGCCCGTTCAATATCTCCGTGACGCAGCAGTTCGTTAACCAGCTTATGCCGCGACGTCTGGTTTTCAACCACCTCTCGGATCACCTCGGCCGCACCTGCGCCGTACGCCGGCGGAACACCCATCTCCAGGTAGCCTGCAAAATCCGCCCGATTATAGGTCTGCTGGCAGATTAAACCTAAGCGTCCGCCCATTTTAGATTCATCCAGGGCGAAGCGATGCCCGGCACGAAGGTTTGCCAGGTCGAACACCAGATCCTCCACCGGATAGTCCGCATTCTCGAGCGCCGCTGCGATGGCAAGGCCCTCCCCTTGATTGAAAAAACTGAAGAGAGTTCCACGCGTTGTCGGTTTGCCGGATTCCTCAATCAAACCGAGCTGCCGCCATGCGAGCGCCGGGGTCACGCTCAGCTCCATTCCTTCGCACTGGGCCCGAAATTCGCAATCTCGACAAACATCGGGATAATCCCTCTTTGTCTGGGGATTGGCCAGCCAATGTCCGAATTCGTCGAGATATCCTCGCGTGGGCAAACCGTCGAAGCGAAATCGCGCTACCACCAGTTTTTCTCGAGAGACCAGATCCCATAACTCACCCCCAACCTTTCCGGCAACCAGCGGCAGCACCTCGCGCTTAAAGTCGGACTCCGTAAATCTCCTTTTCCCGCTGATCAATGGGTACCGTTCGCGGAGCAGTTTCCGCAGCCACTTGGCCGGACTCCATTCACCCTCGGAAACGCTCGCAATGGAAACCTCGCGCCCATAAATAAATCGGCGGCGCTCTGTCTGTATTTTGCAAATGTTGCCAAACCCAATTTCAGTGAGCGTCTTAGCCACGGTCAGGGCGGGGCGCCACCGCCCTCGTTCCGTCTGTACCAAGAGATTTCCCAGGGTCGTTTCGGTCGGGGCGCCCTGACTCTGCCAGAGCCCGCGCGAATTTTGCATTTTTTCCTGATGCCGCCGCACAAATCTTCCTCTCTCGCCATCCACAGGAAGACCGCAAGGGCGTCTGCCTCCATCATAAAAACGCTCGACCCCGAGGGTCAGTGTTCTGGTAGAAAACAGTCTTTGGGAAAGTTCGAGTGCGCTAAGGAAAGGATCTTCACGACGAGAGGCCGCAACATTCATTACCGCCAGAAAAGAGGGCCAGTCGATTGGTTCCGCTCTCTTGAGCTTGAGCGGAAAAGCTTCATGTAATCTTGGAACTTCCGGTGTTACGAGGGCGTACCCGGCTTCGTCGAGTCCGCGGCGACCGGCCCTGCCGAACATCTGCAACAATTCGTCCGGGCGAACTTGGCGTGGCAAATTGCCCGCCATATAGTGGGTACCGGTGATAAGGACAGAACGCATGGAGAAGTTGATGCCGGCAGCAAGCCCCATGGTGGCTACCACCACGCGCAACTGACCCCGCTTAGCCAATGGTTCGATGATCCCGGCACGGACTGCATAGCTAAGACCGCTATGATGATAGGCGACCCGATGTCTCAACAACTTGGCCAACGGCTCGCCGGCAGCCGCAGCTTGCTCCTGGCTGACAGGCATCGATTCCTCAATCGCGAGCGCCCCCGCAAGAGATTGGGCTAGTTCCTCCGCCGCGTTTCGGCGGGGCGCGAAAATGAGCAACGGTCCAAGGTCGGCGAGCAAGGCCCGAGAAATGAGTCTTGCCCAATATCCATGGATGGCCCCGGGAGCCTGAACAGGAATGTCATTCAGCAGCACCTCCTCAAGAGGAACCGGACGTTCATGGTGCGCGACAAGCACCGCGCTTCGGCCTATCCGCCACAGCCACGCCACCACATCCTCTGGGTTTGCCACGCTTCCGCTCAAGAGCAGAATCTGCGTTTCCGGCGGTGCCAGAGAAAGGATCAACTCATAATTCATCCCGCGAGCGGGGTCGGCCAGAAGTTGATACTCATCCACCACCAGCAACCGTGGCCCTTCCCGGCGCAAGAAGCGGCCTTTTTGAGTCTCCAGAGTCGCAACTACCACACGAGCCCCAAGATTTTCGGCTAAGTCGCCTGTCGAAATCCCGACATCCCAACCCCGGGCCCTCCACTCCGCTAGCTTATCATTTGCTAGCGCTCGGGTCGGGACAGTGTACACCGCCTGCCCTCGAAGCGATTCATACATCAGCTCAAAGATATAGGTCTTACCTGCGCCTGTCGGGGCCTGGACCACGACATCTTTCCCATCGCGCAGCAGATTCACCGCATCCTGCTGCCATGTGTCCGGGATGATCAGATTGACCATCAGCAGGACCTTCTGCATCGGGCCCACGAAACGCTCGATAACGCGAGTATTCCCAGGGCGAATTCAGAGACTGATCTTCTCATTTAGAACCTGCTTTCTCTATTTGCGTCATTTTGCATCTTTTGCGGCAATCTCGAACCGGGCGCGCAAAACACGCTAACAGACGCCAAAGATTTCCGGAACAAATTCAGAGCGCTCCGCAATTAGAATCGCTCATCTCTATTCGCCTCATCAGGCGCGTGTCGCGGGCGATCTCATGGATAAAATGCGACAAGCAGGCCAAAGACAACGGGGAGATTGTCACTTTATGAACAACGCCTACAGGACACTCCAATCGCGAACCATTTCTCTCCTTGAGATTCTAGCAGGAATGGCTTTGGCATACCAGTTGCTCACACACGACACAGCTTCATTCGGGTGGAGGTCCGAATGTAAATCGTGGCAGGATCTCGAAATGGGGGGTTGACCTCTGATAAGGGAATCGGGGAGCGGAAGGTCAAGGGTAGATCATGCGCGTGAATAGCTTGCGAGGAAGGCGGCTTGGAGGGAGTCGTACTTCCTCGCGGCATTTTCACCTGGTGCAAGAGGCGGATCGGAAGTCGCCTTCCCCAGGAGGAATGGCGGGTGGTTACCCGAAATGAAAAAGATCGAGGCGATCATCAAGCCGTTTAAACTGGAAGAAGTAAAGTTGGGACTTGCTGAACTCGGCATCGAAGGCATGACTGTAAGCGAGGTCAAAGGCTACGGTCATCCCAGTCCAGCCATTCGTCCGCCCTACAGCCCTAGCAGGCTCCCGTTCATCCCCAAATTAAAAGTCGAACTCATCGTCAAAAACGAATTGCTAGGCTCTGCTATTGCTGCAATAAAGCACAGCGCGCGGACCGGAACACGTGGCGATGGCAAAATCTTCGTACAAGATCTCCTCGAAGTTATCCGCATTCGAACGGAAGAACGCGGCGATCTGGCTCTCTAACGGAAGCCGCTCGAGACGCCTGGACTTTTTTCCAGAGCCAATCCCTGTCTGAGCCCCCAAACCAAAACCCATCTAACATCGCATTACTTATGACCCCACCGGAAGTAACCGCTTTTATCAAAGATAAGGGAATCAAACTAATTGACTTCAAGTTTACCGATCTGCTCGGCACCTGGCAGCATTTCACCACCACGCTGAATGAATACGGCGAGGATATCTTTACGGACGGCTTGGGCTTCGATGGCTCCAGTATTCGTGGTTGGAGAGCCATTCACGCCAGCGACATGCTGGTCATCCCCGATCCGGCCACTGCCTGGATCGACGTCTTTAACGCCGAGCCCACGCTCAGCTTTATCTGTACGATCCAAGATCCAATCACCCGGGAACCGTACGATCGCGATCCACGCGGCGTGGCTGAAAAGGCTGAAGCTTATCTGAAGAGCACAGGCATTGCCGATACGGCATACTTCGGGCCGGAAGCAGAATTTTTTATCTTCGATGATGTTCGCTACGAATACAATGCGAACAGCTCATTTCACAGCGTCGATAGTGGCGAAGCGATCTGGAATACCGGGCGTGAGGAGTTTCCGAATCTCGGGTACAAGATCCGTCACAAGGAAGGGTATTTTCCTGTGCCGCCGGCGGATACTCTCCAGGATCTCCGAAATGAGATGTGTCTGGAATTAGAGAAAGCCGGCGTTCCGATTGAACGGCAGCATCATGAAGTCGCGACCGCCGGTCAGGCAGAAATCGACATCCGTTTTTCTCCGCTTCGGTCCATGGGCGACATGATGATGTACTACAAATACATCCTGAAGAACGTTGCCAAGAAGTACAACAAGGTAGTGACTTTCATGCCGAAGCCACTCTTTGGCGACAACGGATCCGGTATGCACACTCACTCTTCGCTCTGGAAAGATGGCAAACCGCTCTTTGCCGGTGACAAGTATGCAGGTCTGAGTGAGTTGGCTCTGTTTTACATCGGCGGGATCTTGAAACATGCTCCTGCCCTCACCGCCATCTGTAATCCGACCACTAACAGCTACAAGCGACTCGTTCCGGGATTCGAGGCGCCGGTCAACCTTGCCTATTCTGCTCGCAATCGATCAGCTTCAATTCGAATTCCAACCTATTCGGCAAGTCCCAAGGCGAAACGGGTCGAGTACCGCACCCCCGATCCTGCCGCAACTCCGTACCTCTGTTTCTCGGCATTGTTGCTTGCTGGTCTGGATGGCATCCAGAATCGAATTGATCCGGGCGATCCACTCGACAAGAATCTTTACGAACTTCCGCCGGAAGAACTCGCCAAGGTTCCGACAGTGCCCGATTCGCTCCTCGGTGCAATCGAAGCGCTTGAGAAAGACCACGAATTCCTGCTTAAGGGAGATGTCTTCACGAAAGATTTCCTCGAGAATTGGGTCGAACTGAAGAAAAAGGAGTACGATGCCCTGCGCCTTCGCCCGCATCCGTACGAGTTTTTCATGTACTTCGATCTGTAGAAAATAAGGGCGCCAGGGCGCCCTTTTTTTAGTGTCAGTGCCAGTGTCAGTGTCAGTTAGGATCGGAGCTTCAGCCCGGCCTGAGATCACAGGAAATTGTGATCCTCATTTTTTCCCTACCGGCGAAAGCAGGGCGAAGCCCATTCGCGCCTGACACTGAACTGGCACTGACAACTGCAGCGACACTGGCAACTAATTTTGCTTTTTTTCTTGATACCAAAGGGGGTTGGCCCCTGTGTTAGGACCTAAGCAAACCCCCGGTTTTCCAGCATGCGAAAAGGTTATCTAGCTCTTGTCCTTCACGCCCATTTGCCGTTTGTCCGGCATCCAGAATATCCAGACTTTCTGGAAGAAGATTGGTTGTTCGAGGCAATCACGGAGACGTATTTACCTCTCTGGCAGGTATTTGAGGGTTTGATTCGGGATGGTGTCCCGTTCCGGTTAACCATGTCGCTCACTCCACCGCTGTGCGCAATGCTCAACGATGAACTCCTGCGCGAGCGCTACCTTGTCTATCTTGATCGCGCGATCGCTCTTTCAAAGCGCGAAATCGACCGGACCCAGTCACAGCCGGAAGTTAATCATCTGGCACGCATTTACCATTCTCGCTTTTTGGAGTGCCGCGAGATCTACGTCGACCGGCTGCACTGTGACCTGGTAGGCGCATTTAAGCGCTATCAAGATGGTGGGTTTCTCGAGATCATCACGTGCGCGGCGACCCACGGGTTCCTTCCCTTGATGGAACAACATCACGAAGCGGTCCGCGCCCAGATTCAGATCGCACGCGACGACTATCTCAGTAATTTTGGACGGAAACCGGCAGGAATCTGGCTTCCTGAATGCGCCTATTTCTCCGGCTTGGAAAACTATCTGCAAGAGGCTGAGTTGCGCTGGTTTTCGCTTGATGCGCACGGCCTGATGTTTGGGAATCCACGACCGCGGTACGCCATCTTCACCCCTTGCTTCACGGCGGCTGGTCCCGCCGCTTTCGGACGGGACCGCGAATCAAGCAAGCAGGTCTGGAGCGCACAGGAAGGGTATCCCGGCGACCCAGCCTACCGAGATTTTTACCGTGACATCGGGCACGATCTGGATCTCGACTATCTCCGACCTTTCCTGCATGCCAACGGCGCGCGAAAATTCACCGGCATCAAGTACTACCGGATTACCGGCCGCACTCCGAACAAGCAGATCTATGTCCCCGGTTGGGCTGAAGGTGCCGCAGACTTTCACGCCGGTGATTTCATGGTCAGTCGCGCCAAACAGATCCAGCATCTTATCGAAGCCACCAATATCGAGCCTCTGGTGCTGAGTCCATTTGACGCGGAATTATTTGGACATTGGTGGTACGAAGGACCGCGGTTCTTGAATTTATTTATTCGCAAAGCGGTCTACGACCAGAAGGTGTTCCAATTGACCACCCCGAGCGCGTATCTGGAGACCCACGACACGTTGCAGATTATTTCCCCAAGTCCATCCAGCTGGGGCCACAAAGGATTCTGGGAAGTTTGGTTGGATGAATCTAACTCTTGGATCTATCCACATCTTCATGCCGCCGCGCGCCGGATGACCGAGGCTGCGCGCGCCTACCAAAAGGAACCGGCGAAATGGAAGGAGCCCGTCCTCAGACAAATGGCGCGAGAGCTCTTGCTGGCGCAATCGAGCGATTGGGCTTTCCTCATGAAAACCGGAACCGCCCGCGACTATGCAACCAAAAGGACGAGGGACCACATTCTTCGTTTTACGCGACTCTACGATCAACAGAAAGGCGGTTCGATCGACGAAGAGTTCCTCTCGAACTGTGAGTGGCGAGACAACATCTTTCCGGACGTGAATTGGAAGTATTATGTTTGATCGTCCGCGGTGGTTTACCGGGATCGCCCTGCTCCTCTCGTTTGTTTCGCTCCAAGCGCTCAATGCCCAGGATGAGGAGTCAAGCTCTAACCAATTGCAGTTTGTTCCTCCTCCGGTCGACGGTGTGATCAGCCTTGGAGTCTATGATAGCAAAGGTAAACTCGTTCGAGTCCTCAAAAAGGACGCCGAAATTGAAAGCTTCAAAGCTGGTTCGGACGGTCTTGTCATCGACTGGGACCGAAACGATTCGCAGGGCAAACCGGTCCCTAACGGCAAATACTTCGCTCACGGTGTTTTGGTCGGTGATATCAAAGTCGAAGGTGTCGCTTTTCATTTGAATGACTGGGTTGACTCCTCAGACGATCCAAGGATCCGAAAGATTCTTTCAGCGACTCTGATGGACGCACTCCGACCTGCGGTGCTGGCCGACGCCTCCCAACCAGAAATTGTCGTGCTGGAAACCAACGGCAACCGGTCCAAGACCATTCCGCTGGCGTTTAATCCGCTCACGATCAAGGCCGCCGGACCCAACCTCCTTCTCTTCGATAACGCACAGGTGATCGTCAGCGATCCGATTTCAGGTGCTCAGGTTTCGCGACAGAATCTACCCGACGTACGAGATGCTGATGCTTTGGGAGATCGGACCATCGTGCTCAGCGGGAATCAAATTAAGTACCAGTCCAACGGCGCGCTCCAGGATTTGAAACCGCCTGCCGAGGATCTTTTCCGATGTGTCGTTCTGAGCTCCACGGCGGTGGTCGCCTCAAGGAACGCGAACATCTGGAAGCTGGACGGCCAAGAGTTCAAAGCAGTTGATCCGGGTGAGACCGGCGAACTCCTTGACATGTGCGCCGGAGCTTCGGACAGCGTCTGGCTCCTGCTCAAGACCGGTACCGGGCGCCTCTTGAAACAGATCGATCCATCCGGGAAAACGCTCAGAGAAATCGAACTGCCTCCGGACCTGCAGACCGTCTCTCGGCTCGGAGCGTCCCGGAGCGACGATGCCCTGTTATTAATCTCTGACGACGGCAGCACCCAGCGAGTCATTGGAGTTCGCTTCCAGGCAGCAAACCAGGGGAAATCAATCTGGGAAAAATGGTTTGAGCGAACGCTGACTGCCTTTAAATATTTTGACCTCAAGGATGGCAAGGTCGTCCCGGCAGATGCGAAAACCGATTCTCCTCCGGCTTTTGTGAAACCGGCGAACAATCCGATGGAAAACACGCGGCAAGCAATGTTCCAGGTATCAACTATGGCAGATGAAACGGGCGCATGGGTCGTGAACGCAGACGGCCTCCCGCTATTCCAGGTCTGCGGAACAAAAAATATCAAGCAAACCCGATGCGTATCCGACGGCGCAAACGGCTTGAGAATTTACACCTCCGACGGAACCGTTGTTGAGGAGTACCATGCCACTAATCTTGAAAATCTATTCCGATTCGACGCAGGCTCGTTTGACTAACTAGCTTAAGAATCGGGGTTGGGCGAACCGACCGAGTGAGGCTCGCCCGAACCGGGATCGGCGTGGCAAACCCGGATCGGACGGAGCCCCTTACCCGCTCCACCGATCGCCTCACCAGTCGGATTTTTCGCGCTCATGAACATCATCTACTTCGATCTCGAAACTCAACGCACTGCAAATGATGTGGGCGGATGGGACCGGAAAAGAGACATGGGCATGTCTCTTGGAGTCACTTACAGCACGATCCTCAGCGAGTATCGGATCTTTCCAGAGAACCGGGTGAACGACTTGATTCAGCAATTGATGCGCGCCGATCTAGTGGTCGGGTTTAACATTGTGAGCTTCGACTATGAAGTCCTGATGGGGTACACGATCCTTGACCTGCCGCATCAATTGCGAACCCTGGACCTCTTCCTCGAGATCGAGAAGGTGGCGGGGAACAGGCTTAAATTGGACAACATTGCCCAGGCAACACTTGGAGTGGCTAAGACAGCCGGCGGAGTCGATGCGATCAAATGGTGGCGCGAAAAGAGGGTCATGGACATCGCAGAATATTGTTGCTTTGACGTGAAGGTTACCAAACTTGTTCACGAACATGGAATGGAGCATCGCGAGCTTTTCTACACTGACAAATTCAGCCGTAAACAGCGGGTAGAAATCAAATGGTGAACAGCCACCATCGCACTTTCTTGAATTTTCTGTTCTGACATCGACACTGACCCAAAACTCCGCAAGCTCATCACATGATTCTGCCTCTGCGCTCAACCAAGGAAGTGTGGGCGTTCGATTGGTTCGACCTGAACGTACCAATCCAATTCGGATCGATGTTCATCCTGCCCACTTGCCTCTACGCCGTCCATCGGCATACGCGAATGCTTCTTGCGCACGAATTCGTTCGGGAGCTGGATCAGCGTCGGGTTGAACTTTTCCTCCACCGCGCGTTTCAGGAGAAAGGTGCGCCCGACGAATTGCTGGTGCCCGATGTGGACGAATGGGATGAGGCGGTATGGCAGAGTTTTTCAAAAGAGTACCAATGCCAGATCAACCTGGTCGATGTGGAATCCGATGAGGCGGAGACGGGTGAAGAGGAGGGCATCGAATCTCAGCTCAGCAGTTTGATCGCAGGCCCCGCAGAGAGTCTGTTGGCCAGCCACGGAGCCCAATTTGTCGCTCAAGGTCTGGTCAAAGCCGTCAAGCATACGCGCTCTCGCGAGAAGCAACGGTCTCTGTTAGCCAAAGCCCTTGATCTCTCTGCAGACCTGCCAGAAGCGCTGGTTGAACTGGCGGATCTCGATCTGCAGGAAGGCAATCTGGATGAAGCCGCAGAAGGCTTTGTCAAAGCCGCCGCTGCTGCTGCTCCCTTTCACGTTCAGGGAGAACCCAGCTACCTGCTGAGAGCTCACCATGGACGGCTTTTGGTATCCTGGCAAAAGGGTGAGTTGAATGAAGCGATCGCCATCGGAGAAGAACTGCTGTTTATCGATGCGGCAGATCACACCGGCGTACGATTTCTGGTGCCGTTGCTGCAGCTTTCACTGAGCCAGTTTGAAGCTGCGAATGAATTCTTTACCTGGTATCGCCAATCCTATCCGGATGATCTGGAGGACCCGGGATTCTTCTTCGGATGGGCTCTCACCTTGTTCGAATTTGACGAAGAAGCGAGCGCTACGGAACGATACAAACGGGGGATGTTACAAAATCTTTATCTGGCGCCGCTTTTACTTGATCTGCCCGAACCTTCTCCTGAACTCTGGCAGCATAGCCAGCGCGGTGATTACAGTTACGCCATCGAATTCGTCGATTCCTTCGGAGCGATCTGGGAACGCGATGCCGGCGCGACCCGCTTTCTTCGGGAGCTGTATGTCAGCCTCTTACCGCACCTGGACGGCTTGATCGAAGTTCGCCGTCAGATGGCTGAGCTCCAGGATAACCGCTACGAGCCCGAACACCGAAAAATCTGGGACAAACTAGTCGCCGAAGAACAGCGCCAAATCGAGAGCTGGTAGGGGAAACGGGTCGGCGGGTCGGCGTAGGGGCGTATCGGCGTATTGGCGTGGCGCTATCACACGCCGATACGCCCCTCGCCGACCCGCCGACCCGTTTCTCCCGCCGACCCGTTTCCGCTCCCCCCCCTTGACATGGCGCCGGGTTTCGCCACGGTGCCCCATGGTGCGTTATCTCACCGGATTCCAACCGACCGGGGCTCTGCATATCGGAAACTACTTTGGGGCTTTGCGTCCCGCCATCGAGCTTCAGGAAAAGGGAGAAGCCTTCTATTTCATCGCGGATTATCACGCCCTGACCACGATTCACGATCCGGCGGTTCTGAGGGAGCACATTCGCGGCGTGGCGATCGATTCCCTCGCTTGCGGACTTGATCCCGCGAAGGCTTGTTTTTTTCGACAATCCGATGTCCCGGCAGTCACGGAATTGGCTTGGATCCTGAGTAACGTCACACCGATGGGTCTTCTGGAACGGAGCCACTCTTACAAGGACAAGTTATCGCACGGTATCGCTCCATCTCACGCCCTGTTTGCCTATCCCGTCCTCATGGCGGCCGACATTCTGCTCTACGACAGTGACGTGGTGCCGGTCGGAAAGGATCAAAAGCAGCACCTGGAGATCACTCGCGACATCGCGATCAAGTTTAATGAGTTGTACGGTAATACCTTTAAGCTGCCCGAGCCGAGTATCCGGGATGAAGTCGCTACGATTCTCGGGTTGGACGGCCAGAAGATGAGCAAAAGCTACGGCAATACCATCGAGTTGTTTCTTCCCGAAAAAGCGTTGAGAAAGAAAATCATGAGTATTGTCACGGATTCAACGCCGGTCGAAGCACCGAAGGATCCGGCCAATTCGGCAATTGTTTCGCTCTATAAGTTGTTTGCGACGCCTGACATGGTGGCGACCATGGAAGATGATTTTCGGGCCGGGGGCATCGGCTACGGAGAATTCAAGAAAAGGCTGTTTGAAATTATCTGGCAGAGCTTCGCTCCAAAGAGACGTCTCCGGGCGGAACTCGAGACGGACCCAGGCCAAGTGGACCATGTCTTAGCGGACGGTGCCTCACGAGCGCGCGAAGTCGCACAGAAGACGATGAACAGGGTCAGGCGAGCTGTCGGCGTCAACGCCTGAGGGGAGGCTGTCGGGAGGACCGTGTCGGCGTTCAGCGTTCGCGTTCAGCATTCGTGGCACAGCCGTAGTCGTTGTTTGAGTCTCAACCATTCCCGATCCCCTCTGTGACCTCTGCGGCCTCTGTGCGATGCCTTCCCCTTCGTTTTTGGCCTTTTGAACGGCGTTCAGATTGGGCTTCGGGATTCAGCGTTTCGTCTCTCTGCGTTTGACGTTTGCACATCGTCCGCTAATCTGCCAACGCCCATGCCTAAGTACACAGATCTTCACAAGATTCTGCTAGTTGGTTCCGGCCCGATCGTCATCGGCCAAGGTTGCGAGTTCGATTATTCGGGAGTTCAAGCCTGCAAAGCTTTGATGGAAGAAGGATACGAAGTGATCCTGGTCAATTCCAATCCGGCGACCATCATGACGGATCCCGAGTTCGCCGCACGAACCTACATCGAACCAATTACCATCGAGATCCTGGAAAAAATAATCGAACGGGAGAAACCAGACGCGCTCCTGCCCACGTTGGGCGGTCAAACGGCTCTCAACAGCGCGATGGATCTGTATCACGCCGGAATTCTGGAAAAACACCATGTCCGTTTGATCGGCGCCAACGCGGAAGCGATCGCCAAAGGGGAGAATCGGCAACTGTTCAAGGAGGCGATGCTGCGGATCGGCCTGGACGTTGCGAAATCCGCAACCGTGCACAGCGTGGCCGAAGCAAGAGAGATTTCGGACGGGCTCGGATCCTTTCCGCTGATCATCCGGCCAGCTTTCACCCTTGGCGGTGCCGGAGGCGGGATCGCCTACAACCGGCAGGAATTGGAAGAAATTGTTCATCGCGGACTGGATCAGTCACCCGTTCGGGAAGTGCTGATCGAAGAGTCTTTGCTTGGTTGGAAAGAGTTCGAGATGGAAGTCATGCGTGATCGGGCAGACAACTGCGTGGTGATCTGCTCCATCGAGAACGTTGATCCAATGGGGATTCATACTGGCGACTCGATCACCGTCGCACCTGCGCAAACACTCACCGATCGTGAGTTCCAGATCATGCGCGATGCCTCGTTTGCGGTGATCCGCGAAATCGGCGTAGAAACCGGCGGATCCAATATTCAGTTTGCCGTTCATCCGCAGAACGGACGCATGGTCGTGATTGAGATGAATCCGCGAGTCTCCAGATCTTCTGCTCTGGCCTCCAAAGCAACCGGATTTCCGATCGCCAAGATCGCTGCTAAACTGGCTGTCGGATACACCCTGGACGAAATCCGAAACGACATCACTCGGGAAACCCCCGCCAGTTTTGAGCCCGTGATCGACTACTGCGTGGTGAAAATCCCTCGCTTTACTTTTGAAAAATTTCCTCAGGCGGATCCCACTCTCACGACTCAAATGAAAAGTGTCGGTGAGGCGATGGCCATTGGCCGAACCTTTAAAGAATCTTTGCAGAAGGCGCTCCGATCGCTCGAGATTGGTCGATTCGGGCTCGGAGCGGATGGCAAGGATCGTGAACCACGTTCCTACAACGGTGGATGGGATGTGGAAGAAATCCAGCGCAAGCTCGTTAACGCTTCGTGGGATCGAATCTTCTACATTCGATACGCGTTATTGGCCGGATTCACGATCAGCACCATCCACGAACTCACCAGTATCGATCCCTGGTTCTTGGAAAACATCCGGCAGATCGTGGAGGAAGAACGGCAGATCGCGAGCGGCTCGCTTAATCTGCGGCGAGCTAAACAATTTGGATTTTCTGATCCTCAGCTAGCCTATCTAACCAACTCGACCGAAAGCGATATACGCGCGAAACGGATCAGAGAAGGAGTGCTCCCGACCTACCGGCTCGTCGACACCTGCGCCGCGGAATTTGAGGCCTACACACCCTACTACTATTCGACCTACGGCGACGAAGACGAAACCTATCCAGGCGACCGCAGGAAGATCATGATCCTCGGTGGCGGCCCTAATCGAATCGGTCAGGGAATTGAATTTGACTACTGTTGCGTGCACGCCGCGTTCGCGCTGAAAGAGGAAGGGTTCGAGACCATCATGGTCAATTCAAATCCGGAAACGGTCTCGACCGACTACGATACCAGCGACAAACTCTATTTCGAGCCGCTGACACTCGAAGATGTCCTTAATATTTATCAACATGAAAAATGTTGGGCAGCCATCGTGCAGTTTGGCGGGCAGACACCTCTCAATCTCGCCAACGCCCTGCAGGCCAATAACGTTCATATCATCGGCACTCAGCCAAAAAGCATTGAGATGGCTGAAGACCGAAAGCATTTCTCCGCTCTGTTAAACCGGCTGGGACTGAATCAACCGCCGAACGGCACTGCCACCAACGAACAGGAAGCGGTCAACGTCGCCAACGCGATCGGCTACCCGGTCCTGGTCCGGCCATCCTTTGTTCTAGGGGGGCGCGCGATGGAAATCGTCTACCAGGAAGACGATTTGAGGCGGTACATTCGGACTGCTGTCGAGGCCAGTCCGGAGCGGCCTGTCCTCGTGGATCGCTTTTTGGAAGACGCCATCGAAGTGGACGTTGACTGTATCTCTGACGGAGAAGTTTCGGTGATCGGCGCGATCATGCAGCATATTGAAGAGGCCGGTATTCACAGCGGCGATAGCGCTTGCGTCATCCCCTCGTTTTCTCTTTCTGCCAAGGTATTGAGCGCAATTGCCTCTGCCACCAAAGCCATGGCGCGCGAACTCGAAGTCCGAGGATTGATGAACGTCCAGTTCGCGGTCAAGGATGATGAAGTCTACGTTCTTGAAGTGAATCCCCGGGCATCGCGTACCGTGCCGTTCGTTAGCAAGGCGATCGGCGTGCCGCTCGCCAAACTGGCGGCAAAGGTTATGGCCGGCAAAACGTTGTCGGAACTTGGCTTCACTCGCGAGGTTATACCTGAACATTATTCCGTTAAGGAAGCGGTCTTTCCTTTCATTCGATTCCCAGGGATTGATATCACGCTCGGTCCCGAAATGAAGGCGACCGGAGAGGTGATGGGGATTTCCCAGGACCTTGGTCTGGCTTACGCCAAATCTCAGATGGCCGCCCAACCGCCATTACCGACGGGAGGCAACGTTTTTCTAAGCGTCAAGGACGCAGATAAACATGATATCGTGAAACTTGGGAAAGAACTCGTGGAACTTGGATTCACCATCTATGCCACCAGCGGAACCGCTGCAGCGCTTGCCACGGCCGGTTTGACTGTGCATCGACTTTTTAAATTGAACGAAGGACGACCGCACGTCATCGACATGATCAAGAACGATAAGATTGATCTCATCATCAATACGCCGAGCGGGAAAACGCCAAGGAAAGATGAAGTCAAAATTCGCAGCACCGCTGTCGAGCGCCGTATTCCGATCCTCACCACCATGAGCGGTGTGGAAGCAAGCATCTGGGCCATGCGTTCCATCAAGACCAAGGGACTAACCGTAAAGTCTCTGCAGGAGTACCATCGCAGTTCCTGACCTCCAGTGCTTAGAAATTGGCGGAATGGATCATTCGGTGCCTGGGACACTCCGCACTCAAGACTGACTTCTATGCACAGCATGACAGGTTATGGGCGTGGGCAGGCCATGAGCCAAGGGACTAAGGTCACCGCCGAAATTCAGTCAGTCAATAAACGCCAGACCGAAATATTGATTAACCTTCCGTCCGCGCTCACCTCACTGGAGAGTGGTCTTCGCGCGAAAATTGACCGCAGCTTACATCGTGGCCGGATCATCGTCACCATTTCCGCCTCCGGCCCTTCCGCTCATCATCGGCCGGTCGTCGATGCCGATTTGGCGAGCCTCTACCTCGCACAGTTTAAGGAACTTCAGAAGGCACTCGCGCTGCCTGGTGAAATTACTATCGAAATGATTCTGCGGTCGCCAGGAGTTATCTCCACTGCTGAGCAAGGCAGCCTCGATTCCTCCACTCGGTCCGCGGTGGATGCCGCGTTGGATCTTGCACTCGAGCAGCTCTTATTGATGCGCGCCAAGGAAGGTTCCAACCTTCACCAGGAGTTGCTTCGCCGGATCAAATCCGTCGGCCGTGCTCTCTCAAAAATTCGCAAACTCCAGCCCAGAGTCGCGAAGCGCTATCGCGCCCTCCTTTTCGAGCGCATCCAAAAGATCGGACTGGAGATCGCCCTGGACGAAGATCGCCTTACCAAAGACGTAACGTTTTTCGCCGAGCGTTCCGATTTTTCAGAGGAGCTGAGCCGCCTCGAATCGCACCTGGAACAATTCACCGAAACCACCCACAAACAGCAGGCTATCGGACGAACGCTTGAATTTATCAGCCAGGAACTCGGCCGCGAATTGAATACCCTCAGCGCTAAAGCAAACGATGCCGAAATCTCCCAGCTGGTTGTCGAGTGCAAAGCCGAGTTGGAAAAAATTCGGGAACAGGTCCAGAATGTGGAGTGAGGATCGAAAAGGTAAACCTCACCCATGAACATTATTCTCGGAGTGACAGCTTCTATCGCGGCCTACAAAGCCGCTGATCTTGCCAGCAAACTGACGAAGCACGATCGCTCCGTGCATGTCGTGATGACCGCTGGGGCGACTCAGTTTATCACTCCGTTCACCTTGCAGACCTTGTCTCGTCATCCTGTGACCACCAACATCTTTGACGAAAAAATGAGCTGGCATCCCGGTCATATCGAGCTTGCCGATAAAGCCGACCTTATTCTAATTGCGCCGGCCACCGCGAACATCATCGCTAAGCTCGCCCACGGTTTCGCGGACGACGCTTTGACCTCCATCGTGCTCGCCTCCGAAGCACCGTTGCTGTTGGCCCCTGCGATGAATGGCAAGATGTGGTTGCACCCCGCGACGGTGGCAAACGTCGAAATCCTCAAGGAACGCGGCGCCGATTTTATCGGTCCGGAAAAGGGCATGTTAGCTTGCGGCTACGAAGGAATCGGACGTCTCTGGCCGGTCGACGAGATCGTCGCCAAAGCGCTTGAATACAAGAAGCGCTGAAAAGCAGGAGTCAGGAGTTGCAGGAGTTCAGGAGTTGCAGAATGGGCCACGCTGGGAAGATTCATTCTTCTCCCCAAATCGTGCTCGTGCTCGTTATCGTTCTCGATCTTTGATCGTGGTCGGAGCATTTCTTCCCCTTATCGTCCTCTCCTCGTCGTCGCCCTCGCTATCGATCTTCGATTGGTGAGAGACGAGAGGCGAGCACGAGCACGAAGGGGGGCGCCTTTGCGCAAAAAAAATAGGAGGAGAGAGCAATCTCCTCCTATTCCAGCGAACAACTGAACTGAATGTTGTGCGTTCTACTTCTTGGCGGCGCTTTTCTTCACCGGCGAAGCAGCCTTTTTAGCGACCTTCTTAGCCGGAGCTTTCTTGGCAGGCGCTTTCTTAGCGGGAGCCGGTTTCTTGGCTGCTGGCTTGGCAGCGGCTTTCTTTGCAGCTGGCATCAGTTATCCCCCCTTTCATTCCGCAGTTGCGGAGGATAGGAAATTAATATCATTCCAATTCGCTTGACTAACGAACAATCGCTACATCGTCAATGAGAATCTGTTACAATGTTTAATTTTTAGGTAATTTCACTAAGCGGCACTCCCATTCGAACCCCCTTCCGACTCGACATCGACAACGGGCCGCCGATAGTGACTCAGTTATGAATCAATATCTCGACGTCGCGATCAAGGCGGCTCGCGCAGCCGGTGCACTGGTCCGCGAAAACTTCGGTCGACCGCTCAAAGTGAATGTCGAAGAAGCGCACGATATCAAGCTAGAGCTTGACGAACGCTCGCAAGCGCTCATCACGGAAATGCTTCTCGAGAAGTTCCCCGAGCACGCGATCCTCGGCGAAGAAGGTTGCACCGAGAATACCACCACCGCCTTTGAGTGGGTGCTTGACCCAATTGATGGGACGGTCAATTACTTCTACGGGATCCCTCACTTCTGCATTTCCATCGCATTGCGAGAGAAGGGCGAAATCATCGTCGGCGTCATTTATGACCCGATGCGAGATGAGCTCTGGCACGCCGAGCTTGGTGGAAAGGCTTATCTGAATGATCGGCCGGTCGAGGTCAGCCAGTCGACGAACATTTCCCAATCCGTCGTTTCTGTCGGCATGTCGAAGACGAGGGCAGAACTCGAAGTCGGCCTTTCCATTTTCCATGATCTGCTGGTCCGCGCCAGAAAGTGTCGCATGATGGGGAGCGCTGCGCTCGACCTCGCTTACGTCGCCACCGGCCGATTCGATGCTTACATCGAACGAAGCGTGAATTGGTGGGATATTGCGGCAGGGGTGCTTTTGGTCAATTGTGCCGGTGGACGGTTAGTGATCGCTCCAAGCGCAGTTCAAAACGGGAAACTCTCCGTGATTGCCTGGAACGGTAAAATCGACCGAGATCAACTCACCAAAATTTATCCATGAGCCTTGTTGGAATCGGTTATGATGTGCACCGCCTGATTGAAGGGCGGAAGTTAATCCTGGGCGGGGTTGAGATTCCGCACCACCGCGGGTTGGAAGGCCATTCCGATGCGGATGTTTTAACCCACGCGATCGCAGATGCTCTGCTCGGAGCGGCTGGAGAGAAGGATATCGGCCACTATTTTCCGAACACCGATCCTTCAATCGCAGGGATCGACAGTCAGGAAATTCTCCGTCGAGTCCAAGCGATCCTGACAGCCAGGCAACTAGCCATCGTCAACATCGACTGTTCACTCATCGCCGAGGCGCCGAAGATCAGCACCCACCTGCAAGCCATGAAAACGAGATTGTCAGAAACATTGCAGATCCCTCCGCAGCGCATCGGTGTTAAGGCCACCACCAACGAAGGTCTCGGTTTTATCGGCAGAGGCGAAGGCATCGCGGCCATGGCAGTGGCGTGCGTTCATCAGATCGAATCGCGGTTCCCGGAGGAATCGGGAGGGGTGTTGGTCTAGAGCATTCCACTTTTCGAGTTCGGGTACGAGAAACCCCAGACGACAATTTTTGCGATGCCAATTAAGTTCTACGACACTTACAGCCGGCAGTTAGAAATATTCACACCGATCGCACCCCCTCAGGTGAAGATTTATACATGCGGTCCCACGGTTTACTCCTTTGCACACATTGGAAATTTCCGGGCCTACGTTTTTGAAGACCTTTTGCAACGGCACCTGGAAGCAAGAGGGTTTGAGGTCGAGCGCGTGATGAACCTCACCGACGTCGATGATAAGACTATCCGCGGCAGCCGGGAAGCTGGCATCTCGCTGCCCGAATTTACCGCAAAGTTTAAAAAGAGCTTTTTTGAAGACATTGAGTCGCTGCGAATCAAGCGCGCGACTTATTTTCCAGCGGCGACAGAAGCGGAGAACCTCGCGAAGATGATCGAGATGATTGATCAGCTTCTACAGCAAGAAATTGCTTACCAAGCTGAAGACCACTCCATTTATTTTCGGATCAGCAAATTCCCCGACTACGGTAAACTGGCGCATCTCAACTTGGCAGAGCTGCGACCGAGCGGCCGAATTCAGAGTGACGAGTACGAGAAAGAGAGTGTCGGCGACTTTGCTTTATGGAAGGCTTGGGACGAAAAGGATGGTTCGGTAGGTTGGGAGACTCCCTGGGGCAAAGGAAGGCCAGGCTGGCATATTGAATGCAGCGCGATGGCCACCCGAATCCTCGGACCCGAAATTGATATTCATTGCGGTGGTGTCGATAATATCTTTCCTCATCACGAAGCCGAGATTGCACAGTCGGAGTGCGTGAACCGCAAAAAGTTCGTCCGGTACTGGCTCCACAACGCTCATCTCTTGGTCGAAGGACAAAAGATGTCGAAATCGCTCGGCAATTTTTTTACCTTGCGCGATCTACTCGAAAAAGGCTTTTCCGGCCGCGAACTGCGCTACGCCCTTCTCCGGGTTAACTATCGTTTACCGCTGAATTTCACATTCGATGGACTACGCGAAGCACGGCAGTCTTTGCTTCGAATCGACGAATGGATCCGGCGCCTCCAGGATATTGCCGGCAACGCCGCTGCAGATAGCCAATTCGCGCCGGCAAAATCCGAGACATTTTTCGAAGCTTTGGATGACGACTTGAACATCTCCGCCGCGCTCGCCGAAGTATTCGATCAGATCCGTGAAACGAACAGCTCGATCGATCGTAGGGAACTGACAGCGGGACAAGCGGCGGCACTTCTGCAGTGGTGGCTTCGCATCAACCAGGTCTTGCAACTTCAGGAAGAGTCGGAATCCATTCCTCAGCAGGTTACTGCACTCCTTGAGAAAAGGGCTGAAGTCCGAGCCGGCAAGAACTGGTCGCAAAGCGATGCCCTGCGCTCCGAAATTGAAACGTTCGGCTGGCTTGTCAAAGACACCAAAGACGGTCAGAAACTCACCAGGAAATCTGGGCAGTCATGAGCCTTATGTTTGCGCCATCGAATTTTCTCAATCTCGATCAAACAGAGCATCGGACTATTTTCGACAACAGCGTACAAGTATGGGATGTCCTGAGGCAAATCGGCAGCTATCTCCAGTTCCGCCTCAAACCGGCCGTTTACGGCCGGGTGATGGGCAGGCCTTTTATCAGTGAGAATGTCTACATCGGCAGTGGAACATTGGTTGAAAATGGCGCCACCATCAAAGGGCCGGCCTGGATCGGAAGCAACTGCGAGATACGCAGCGGTTGTTATATCCGTGAAAACGTCATTGTTGGAGACGGCGTGGTGCTCGGTAACTCGTGCGAATTCAAAAACTGCATCATCTTTAACGACGCCGAGATTCCTCACTTCAATTACGTCGGCGATTCCGTGTTAGGTCATCATGTCCATTTGGCTGCCGGAGTGATCCTCTCCAATGTGCGCTTGGACCGCAAAGAGATCAGTATCCGGACCGAGTCTCAGTCCATTCCGACTGGGCTCCGCAAATTTGGTGCGATCGTCGGCGATCGGGCCGAGATCGGTTGCAACACCGTCATCAGCCCAGGCTCCATCATCGGTCGCAATTCATTGATTTATCCCCTGACTCACTTCGGCGGAATTCTAGCAGAGAACAGCATCCTGAAACTCCGGCAAGACTTGCTTCGAGTGGACAGACAGTAGCGGGAATCAGGTTGAGGGGCGAAACTGCTAGCGGGGACACCGAGGCCTGCGGGCGAGAAAAAACCAGGCACGAAGATTCTGCACACGGCCATACCCAAACATAAGCGCTAACTTATAGGGATAACGCGAGCCGGCGAGGGCGAAGCTCCGGGTAGGGTGAGGCTCCGTCCGAACCGGGGCTTCCCGCCATGCCTCGCCTGCGACGTCACCCCCCTAAATCGTCGTTCGAACTATTCGAGTCGATCGCGCTATGTGCCGCGGCTGGCATCGTAAGGCAGAAAATGAGCGACGTAAAAAAATGCGGCGTTTTTGTTGGGGGCGTGAATTAAGTCTAAACGGAAATTGTGGGGGTTGACATTACAAGGCGGGGCAAAGCGGTAAGCCCCGGCTCAGACGGAGCTTCGCCCTACCTGCGCCGCGTGCCCGCTAGCACTTCACCCCAGCCTCCATTCCCCCTCTGTGACCTCTGTGCGATGCTCTCTCTCTTTTCTCGCCTTGCGCCTGTTTCTCGCCCACAGGCAGTCTCCTCCCCGCTAGCAATTTCACCCCCCACCCTCCATTCCCCCTTCGTGGCCTGCGCGAGCTCCGGTGCGATGCTTTTCCTTTGCGAGCTAATAGCTCCAGATAATCGTGCTCGATTTCGCCGATCAACATTCGAGCTGAAAAACGGCGGGAGACAAGTTCAATCCCACGCTGAATCTGTGCCGATAGCTCCTTCGGGTCCTGCAGCAAAGCGTGAATCTGTCGCCCGATTTCGAGTTCACTGGAGGTCGGGTCCAACAGCGCAATCTCATCCCTGAATTCTTCTCGAATGCCATCAACCGCCATCGCCGCCGTCGGCACCCCGCAGCGCAGGGCCTCAAGCACCGTCATTGGCAATCCTTCGAAATCGGATGTTAACAGGAACAGATCAATCGAGCGGAAAAACTCATCGAGTGACGGCTGCGCACCTAACCATTGCACTCTAACGCCCAAATCAAAGGCTTTGTTTCGGAGCAATTGCTCGAGCGGTCCGCTTCCTGCAATGACGAATTGATAGGACGAATCGATCTTTTGCAGAATCTGAGCGATCCGCAGAAACCTCTCAAAGTTCTTTTGCGGAACCAGACGCCCTGCACCGCCGATAAGCTTCGTCGGGCAATCACGACGCGCGATCACTGGTCCTTCAGGTATCCCGTTCAGGACCACGCGGATCCTCTCGCTCGGGACCTTTTCGAATTTCACAAGATAATCCCGGATACTGGCCGATACGGCAAAGACCTGATCGGCAAACCGGTTCGCCAAACCATCGATCCATTGGACCAAAGAGGATCCCGTTCGAAATGAATCGTTGCAATGATCGTGGGCTATCACGATTGGAACACCGAAGATGCGCGCCAGAGGTTTGCCTAACCAATTCGAAGCAAACAAGTGACAATGCACGATGTCATAGCGACCGATGGCCAGCTCCAGTGGCAAACGAAAAAGGTAAAGCGGCAACCAGCGTCGGGGTGATAGCAGAATCACCGGAATTCTTAATTCCCGCGCACGTGCATAGAAAAGGCTTTTCGGCGAGCCATGCATCGAAGCGAGACGCACTTCGAAACGGTCCCGGTCATGCACCTGGAGCCAGGCAAGGATCGCCGTCTGCGCTCCGCCTAAATCGAGGCTGTCGATCAAATGGAGCACCCGAATCCTTCTCGCTGCCCGGCTCATTCTCTTTGCGAGCGTTCAGCCAAGGTTCGCATGCTCGTCCGCACGCGCCGGCCCACCGCCAATGCGCCGCAGCGCAAGAAGGTGAAAAGCCAACGCGGATCAGCTTGCAACGATTCTCTCGCCATCGCGAGCGTTTGATCGGGGTCTCTCATCACGGCATGAAGCAACACCATCGTGGCACGCAATTCACGTTCCCATTCGCGCATAGTTTTATCGTCGGATGCTTCAAGACACTTCGATGCCCTGGTCTTCCGAATCATCTCCAGACCATCCTCCAACCCCCTCAACATGCTTCTGTTACCGCCATTCATCGTCAAGGACCCCGCATGCCAGAGGTAACGATAGAAAATTGTGGAGGTGCAAACGTCCCTGACTCCGGCCAGCGACGCTCTGATCAAAAACTCACGGTCCGAAGCTACCGCATAAGCAAGATCAAAACGGCCAATTTCGTCGAAAAGCGAACGCCGGAAAAACCGGCTGTTGATGATCGGTAGTCCTACGGTGGCATTCCGCAAAGAAAGCCGGTATCGCCTCGGATCTTGATATCGATGCATCTCGATCTCTTCGCCGCGACGCCCAGTTTGATAGATTTGACAGCCGCCCGATAACCACCGGCACCGAAGGGGAAGCAGCAACGATTTTTGCACAACTGTGAAAGGCCCCTGGCGCATAAACATCGTCGGTGTTGAGGATCGTAATAAGATCTCCCGTTACCCTCTCAATGCCTTTGTTCCAGGCATCGTAGACGCCGTGATCCGGCTCCGAGTGCACTTTCAGATGCGGATACTGCTGCAAAAACTCGAGCGTACCGTCAGACGATCCGCCATCAATGATCCAGTGCTCAAAGTCCGAATAGTTTTGCGCCAGAACACTTTCGATCGCGGCACCAATGAATTCTTTTCGGTTAAAAGATGCGGTGATGATCGAAATCTTCATACGAAGCCTGAAGCCGATGCCAGCCTTCACCCCGCCGGTGCAATCACTTTGAGCGCTCCTGGAAGTACTTCAAAACGTACCGGGGTTGTTCCAATCGGTTGGCCGTCCACGTGTACCGATAAGCGTTTTCCAGACAAGACCTCCACCCTCTTGACCGAAAACATTTCCATTTTGGGGTTGTAATGACGATGACCACCGCTGATCGACCAGAAGTGACGCATCAATTCCAACTTGCTGAAATCTCGATAAACCCCGACCGAAAAGAGCCCATCGTCCAGAATGGCGCCAGGACTGATGTTGAAATTACTTCCATAGTAAGGACCGTTCCCGACAACCACCAACGAGCACCTTAGTTTCACCGCGCTCTTTTGACCACGGAACCGGCGTCGCCGCCTTTTCAAAACCTCGACTCCTCGGAACGAACTCTGGTAAGCCGCGGAGACTGAGCGATCAAATCGCAATTCCACCGGTGCCTGCCGGTGGAGAAGCGCCATCCGGATGGCGCGTCCGACGCCTTGGAATCGGCCGCTCTTCACCTCTTCGCCGATCGGGAACAGATCGGCGTCAACGCCCACTCCGGCGGCCTCAAAAAATGCGTGCTGTTCGTCCGCTATTCCAACATCAATGAGCCGCGTAGGGCCTGCTTCTATCAAATCGCACATCGCTTCGAGATCAACCGGGAGCTTGAGGCTACGCGCAAGATTGTTAAAGGTTCCAAACGGAACGATCGCCAGAGTTGTATCCGTCTTCACCAGCGCTCCGGCCACCTCTCGAACGGTACCGTCGCCGCCCGCAACAACCACCAGGTCCGCGTTCTCCTGCTGCGTTTCAGCGGCTCGTCCCGGCAAATTCAGCTCTTGGTCGACGATCACTTCGGTCAGCGAATCGCTGATCGCTTCCAAGCGCTCCCGCAGTCGCCGGCGCGGCTCCGGGTTCGGCGAGCCGCTGGCGGGATTCTGAAACAAAATAATCTTCTTGTACCGAACCACCCCCATGAATTCCTTTGCAAGGTCAATTTGGAGAACCGTCTCCTGAATCTCCTGTAGGTGTTTAGCGCTATTTCCCAATCCTCCTCGTCGTCCTTCGTCCTTCGCCCTCTGTTGGTGATCGAGGAGGATTGGAACAGGATGGTCAACAGGTACAACCCCTTGCGGACCCAGGAGACGGTGCACCAAGGCGCCGCCCGAAGGAAATTGATTCTACAGCCTCCGCGCATTCACCTGCGAAGAGTAGCTGTTCACAATCACATCGAGAACTCTTTGCCCAGTAATCACGTGATCGGTCGCATAGTCGACGTTCCCGTCGGGGCTAATCACCGCAATCCCAAACTCGCCGACTCGATAGGCGTCAGCTACCGAGCCGGGATCAGGCAAGATTACAAATGGAATGTCGGTCCGAGTGACTAACCCGGTCTCTCGTGTAAATGCGACAAAAAACAAAGTGTACCGGATAGCCAGCTGTTTCGAACGGCGATTCAGCTCTTTGATCTGCTTGATAAACATTTTTTGGCTCGGGTTCTCAGCGAAAATGAGTACCACCGGGTGCCCACGCAACTCGCGTAGCCTTCGAACTTTGCCATTCACGCCACTCCAAAGAAAATCTGGCGCAGGACGCGGAACGGAAGCGGTCGGATAAGCACCTTTCGATTTCGAGGTCTGACCTGCAGCGTTTAGCGAGAACGAACAAAGCGCAAAAGTCAAAAAACAGATCCAAAGGCGATTCATACCTTCATGATATCGACTTCCTTGCTTTCCGCGTGAGCGTCGACATCTTTCACAAATTTATCGGTTAATTTTTGGATCTCTTCCTCTAAATCGTGGCGTTCGTCTTCGGTGATTTGCCCAGCCTTTTCGATCTTCTTAATTTCATCAATACCGGTCCGCCGGCTGCTTCTGATCCGGACCCGGGATTCCTCGGTCATGTGACGCACCGTTTTGACCAGTTCCTTTCTCCGTTCCTCCGAAAGTTCCGGAATTGGCAATCGAATCAATTTGCCATCCACCGCCGGGGTAATTCCGATCTTCGACTCCTTTAGCGCCTTTTCGATACTCTTCGTCACAGAAGCGTCAAAAGGCTGGATCAATAGCAAACGCGGCTCCGGCGTGGAAATCAGCGCCAGCTGCTTTAATTTCATCGAGGTGCCGTAGGCCTCCACGTCAATGTTTTCAACGAGGGCAGGTGATGCTTTCCCAGTTCGCACTCCGGCAAATTCACGAAGCATGTACTCCAGCCCTTTCTCCATCGCCGCCTCTGTCTCGAGTAAGATCTCGTCAGGTGTCATAAGGAAATGTTCTCACTCCGCTGTCACTAGCGTACCCACTTTCTCTCCGCAAACTACCCTTTTAACGTTCTGCGGCGTTCCCATATCAAACACTATAATTGGAATCCGGTTGTCCATACAAAGACTGAACGCCGTCGAATCCATAATCTTAAGCCGCTTCACTAGCGCTTCCACATAAGTGACCGTTTCGTAGCGCAACGCGTTCGGATTCGTCTTCGGATCGCTGTCATAGATGCCATCGACCTTCGTCGCTTTCAGAATCACTTCAGCTCGGATTTCGCTCGCTCTCAACGCCGCTGTGGTATCGGTCGAAAAAAAAGGGTTCCCCGTTCCGGCCCCGAAAATGACCACCCGCCCCAACTCCAGATGACGAATCGCCCGCCGCAAAATAAATGGCTCGGCGACATTGGCCATCTCGATTGCCGTTTGCAGACGGGTGACGACACCGATCTGTTCCAAAGCACTTTGGAGGGCCATGCCATTGATCACCGTCGCCAGCATTCCCATATAGTCGGCGGTCGTCCGATCCATCCCGCGATGACTGGCCGTGAGCCCTCTCCAGATGTTACCACCCCCGATGACAATCGCGATTTCGACCCCAAGATCGCGGACTTGCAGAATCTGTTTCGCAATATCGGTCACTATCACCGGAGAGATGGCCTCATGGCTCCCGGCCTCACGAAGCGATTCACCGCTCAGCTTGAGTACGATCCGTCGATATTTTGGCTGACCGGTTACCGATTCAAGATTGGACATGAAAAATTCACTACGCCTTAGGCGAGACACCATCGGAAGTCAAGAGATTGCGCTTCGAGCAGGGTGCAACGTTCAACGGCGCGGTGGACGAGAACACACGTCTCGGGGAAAGCATCGCACAGAGGCCACGGAGGTCACAGAGGGGGGAATTGGGATGGGGCAAGACTGGTCGCGGCGACGCGGCGGTTGGCGGGCGACTAAAAACCAAGCGAAGATGCAGCACCGCCATGCCAAACATAAGAGCCAACTTGGGGGATAACGCGAGAGGGAGCCCCGGCGCAGGTAGGGCGAAGTCCGCCTGAGCCGGGGCTTTCCTGGTTCTCGGCCCGCAGGCCGTCGTGTCCACGCCAGCCGTTTCGCCCCCTAAGTGCCGCCAATCATTTCCCTGAACTTATCCTCCTCCACGATCTCGACCCCGAGTTGGCGTGCTTTCTCCAGCTTGCTTCCCGCATCCTCACCGGCAAGCAGATAGCTGGTCTTTTTGCTGATGCTGGAGGTGACCCGTCCTCCGTTCCTGCGTATCAGCTCTTCAAAGACTTCGCGAGCCTCGCTCAAAGCTCCGGTGATTACCCATACAGTGCCGCGAAGGGCATTCCCTGTCGTTTCTTTGCGATCGTCTTCACCAAAATTTAGTCCGTGCTCTTTAAGTGCCTTGACCAACTCAATGTTGTCACGGTTCTCAAACCACTCGCGAATGCTTGCCCCAACCACCTCGCCGGTGTTTGGGACGCGAGTCAATTCATCCAGCGGCGCACTTTGGAGCGCCTCCAAGGTATTGAAATGGCTCGCCAACTCCCGCGCAGCGGTCGCGCCCACATGCAAAATTCCCAACCCAAACAACAATCTCCAAAGTGGCTGTTTCTTGCTTGCTTCAATTCCTTGCAACAGATTCGAAATACTCTTTTTGCCCATCCGATCGAGCCGGCCCAGCTTCTCTTCATTCAGCTCGTAGATATGATCGACCCGTTTCACCAGCCCTTTTTCGATCAACTGCTCGACCATCATTTCTCCCAACCCTTCGATGTCGAGTGCACCCTTATGAGCAAAATGTCCCACTCGCCGTTTCACTTGATCGGGACACTCTACGTTCGTGCATCGAACATCGACCTGGCCCGGCAACCGAACCACAGGCTGGCCGCAGCTC
Organism: uncultured Verrucomicrobiae bacterium; assembly: GCA_963793135.1. Lineage (GTDB taxonomy): Bacteria > Verrucomicrobiota > Verrucomicrobiia > Chthoniobacterales > JAFAMB01 > JAFAMB01. Next base: position 19,339 of record CAWBYX010000006.1, on the reverse strand, counting down.
GGACACTTCTCAGGCATCTCAAACGGCTTTTCGTCTCCTGTCCTTCGGTCTTTCAAAACCTCGATCACCGCAGGGATGATCTCGCCCGATTTTTCAATAACCACCAAGTCTCCCTCACGAACGTCTTTGCGCCGAATCTCCTCTCCGTTGTGGAGCGTGGCTCGGGAAACAGTTGATCCGCTCACAAAAACCGGATCGAGATTGGCTACTGGAGTCAACTTTCCCGAGCGCCCCACATAAACTTCAATGGATCGAACTCGCGTCTCAGCGCGCTCAGACTGATACTTGAAGGCCATCGCCCAGCGTGGCGCCTTCGATGTGTAACCGAGCCGTTCGCGGAGGTCGTAGCGATCGACCTTGACCACCGCTCCATCCATTTCGAATGCAAAGCCCTCCCGGATTCGACCTAGTTCCTGAATCGCTGTGATGACCCCCTCAACGGATTGCGCAGTCCAGATCCTGTCATGCGTCGGTAAGCCCCACTTTTTCAATCGATCCAGCGCCTGCTGATGTGTGGTGACATCGTCACCCGTCAGAAGTCCGAAACCGTAAAAGATGGCGTTTAGTCTTCTCTTGGCCACCAGGGTCGGATCGAGTTGCTTCAAACTACCGGCGGCGGTATTGCGCGGATTAGCAAAAAGTGGCTCCCCGGATTCTTCCCTTTCAGCATTCAACGCCGCAAAAATTTTCTTCGGCAAAAAGACTTCCCCGCGCACTTCGATTTCTTCCGGCACGGAGCCCCTCAATCGCAAGGGTACCGCCCGGATAGTTCGAATATTTTGGGTGACATCATCGCCGACTACCCCGTTTCCACGCGTTGCAGCATACTCCAGAATTCCGTGCCGATAGAAAACGGAAAGCGCCACCCCATCAACCTTCGGCTCTATCACCGCATCAATGGTCTCACCCGGGATCAACCGCTGCAGTCGCCGGAAAAAATCCGCCACCTCTTCCTGTGAGTAGGTATTGTCCAAACTCAGCATCGGGGTCCGGTGTGTCACCTGAAGAAAACTCTCGAGCGGGCCTCCGCCCACTCGCTGAGTGGGCGAATCCGGCTTTACCAGCTCTGGAAATTGCCCCTCGAGCTCTCGGAGTTCGCGATACAAATTGTCGTATTCTCGATCACTGATGCTCGGTGCCGCCTCCAAAAAATAGCGTCGATCATGTTCGGCAATTTCGGCTTTTAATTCTTCAATCCGGCGCTGGGCTTCTTCGACTCTTTCCATTGGAATGCAGGTTGATGGGCTCCGGGAGAAAGCTACGCCCACACAACGTCCGAGGCGAGCCTCCACGTGCAAATCAGTTCAGCGCTTTGCCGATTCCGATGAGGCTCGATCCCAAAGACGCATTGCTACCCGATTTCGCCGGAGTTGTAAAAAAGCAGACACATCGAGCTTGAGGCTGCGAAGCCCAAGCAAGTATTAGGACTGCCTACTGTCGCGTTTTTGCCAGCTTATGGAGTAATTTTGCTCTCTCCCACGGTCGAAAGCGATCGATCCCTGCGCCCGTTCAAGGGAGCCATGATTTAAATTGGTGGTGGCATAAGAGGTGCTCAACTACTACTCGTTCGGTACGAACCAGGGTAGATGGAAGAGCGCAGCTCGATTGGAGAGGGTCATCACTGCAAGAGATCGGGGCTCATGCAGATACGAGCAAAGGGGGGAAAGTCCAATCGAGCTGCATCTTCTGTTTGTCCTGATGGCGAATTAAACGGAGCGCCGCGCCGAAAAACGTGGCGCTCCTGGAGCTGCGGTCACCGAGGAGGAAAATTGGGCATCCAGAAAGACCGACAGGCGAATGGTCAGTCAAGATTTAAGCGCTCAGCCAGGCGGAATAGTTCGTTAGGCCCATTCGCCAGAAGTTCTTTCTCCCAACAGTTCGATCGCATGGATCTGCGAACCGCGTGGAACTACGTCTTTCTTTTCCGGACAGGGCAACGGTTAACACGCTACGTGGAGTAGCAGGACCTTCGGGCAAATCGCTCGGTCTCTTCAAGGAAGAGCCTCTGACACTCTCATAACCTCGGGGCTCCTGTCCGGTGCTCATTCACCGCAAAGGTCTCGCACAGAGGTGCCAGCGGGGTTGATTTGAAAGGTCCTTGCATTCTGACTCGCCCCCGCGGAGGTATAAATGCCTGACCCGAATGAAAACTGTCGATCTTTACACTGACGGCGCGTGCCGAGGTAATCCCGGCCCCGGTGGTTATGGTGTGGTCCTCATTTATGGGAAACATCGCAAAGAACTGAGCGCAGGCTTTCGCTGGACAACCAATAACCGGATGGAGTTGACCGCGTTAATCAAAGCCTTGCTCACTTTGAAGGAACCATGTCGACTGCGAATATTTTCCGATTCGAAGTACTTATTGGATTCCTTAAGGGGAGAATGGACTCTGAAATGGAAAAAGAACGGTTGGAGAACGGCTTCCAGAAAACCAGTACTCAACAGGGACCTATGGCAAGAGCTGGACCGGCTCTTGCCCATCCATGAACCTGATTACCTTTGGGTGAAAGGTCATGCCCAGGATGCTGAGAACAATCGTTGTGATAGCCTGGCGGTTGCGGCGGCAAACTCAAAACACCTGCTTATTGATGAAGCTTATGAAGAGCAAAACCCATTCTCAGGCGTCGAACCAGGCAGCCCTGCTCGCGATGCTGACCGGAGGGAATTCCGTCTGGCTTCCTGAATTCGCCGGGTAGGGTCAGAATCCGCCCGAAGTGCAACCGTGTTAAGCGCGGGAAGCGAAGAAGGAAATGTGAAGCAGGCTATTCTGGCAACGGTTGTTACGGTGGTAGAGAAACAGGCAGATTCGGTTGCGGTGCTACTTAAAAGCGAGGAATTAACGGAAGCGAACAGGGTAATTCACACGGGACTGAATCGTGAGCATAGTTTCAAAAGCTTAGGGTCGATCCTGGAGGTCATCTGCAGTGGTGATCCAAAGGCGAAGGTGGGCGACAATGTCCCAGTGATTGTTGATCTCGAACCGATCCACAAGGTTGGTTAAAGCCTCTCAATATACGACTTGGCACATCCACGTCTTCAAATCATGGTGTCGTCGTAGAGTGATTGGGTAAATGTCCCCACCTTGGTCGACGGCAGCCCTTGAGCCGAGCCGTGGAAAACGGTGTTAACGCCGGGTGGACAAGCGAAATAGATTTGCTCTACTTAATGGCTCCTGCCGTGAGACCGCGAACCAGCTGACGCGAGACGATCATGCTAAAAATGATCACCGGCAGCGCCACCATGGTACCCGTCGCCATAATCTGGCCCCAAGGCAGCTCATAACCGCTCATGAAACTTGTGGCGACGACCGGCGCGGTCTTAGCCTCGTTTCTGGTCAGGATCAAAGCGTAAAGCAATTCGTTCCAGGAAAATATAAAACTGAAGATGGCCGAGACGGCAAGTGCGGGCGTGGCCAGCGGCAACGCGATCTTGAAAAAGATGGATAACGAGCTGTAGCCTTCCAGCGTGGCCGCCTCGTCTAACTCTTTCGGAATATTGCGGAACTGGTCAGCACAGATCCAGACCACGATTGGCACGTTGAACGTCAGGTAGATCAGGATCAGTGCCCATGTCGTATCCAGGAGTCTGAAGTTGCGGGCGATAAGAAAAAATGGGAGCGCCACCACGATCGGACTCAGCATTCGATTCGAGATAAACCAAAACCAGATGTCCCGCTTCCCTTTGAACTCGAACCGGGCGATTGCGTAAGCCGCCGGTGTTCCGAGCATCAACGAAATCAGAACTGTCACCAAAGCGACAAATAACGAGTTCTGCAAACTCTTCAGAATGTCGAACTTGGTGAAGGCATTGACATAATTTTCCAACGTCGGTTGGAAAAGGAATTGCGGGGTAGAAGCGAGGATGGCCGACTGCTGTTTGAACGAAGAGGTCACCATCCAGTAAAAAGGAAAGACACAAACCAAGATGACCAGAAGCAGGGCCAGAAAGTGGAGGACATCGGCAAGCTGCAGCCCCTTTTTTTGTTGATTCGCTGGTGGTCATGGGCCTCAGATTTCCTTGTAAACGTATTTCACATACAGACGGGACAGAATAGTGGCGATAATCAGCAATACAACGGCCTGCGCCGAAGCCATTCCCTGATCAAAAACGCGAAAGCCAATGCGTTGTATATAAACACTGATCAGTTCAGTCGCGGAACCGGGACCACCGCGAGTCATGGTATAGACCACGTCGAACAGCTTAAGGATATCCGCAGTCCGCAAAATCAGTATCACGGTGATCCCGGGTAGCATGAACGGGAGTTGTACTTTCCAGAGGATATGCCACCATTTCTCCGTTTCGAGGCGAGCCGCTTCTTCGATTTCAAGCGGGACCATCGTCAGACTCGAAAACAAGATAAGCGCGCAGAACGGAGTCCACTGCCAATCTTCCATAATCGAGATGGAAACGAAGGCCAGGTTCGGATCAGCCAGCCAATCAAGTTTATGGGCGAAAACCAGGCTCCAGAAATAGTTTAACACCCCAAAGTCGAGATTGAACATCAGCCGGCCCATCAACCCTACGACGGCGAAAGTAGTGGCCAGAGGAATGACCAAGGATACCCGGCCGATCTTCTTCAAAAGCTCATTACCGGGGCGGTGCAGAAGCAAGGCTATCGCCATGCCGAGCGCCAATTGAATCGGCAAGTTGATCACCAGGAAAAACAAGGTTCGAAGAAGTGCCTCTCGGAAAGACTGGTCCGTGAGCAGTGCAAGGTAGTTTCCGAACCAGTTAAAAGGCGCGTCGAACAGCGGCCAAACTCCTAAAAAGCTCCCCCGCGAATGAACCTTCGGCAGAATAAATTGGTGCAACGAGTTCCAGACCGCAAAGAGCAAAGGAAAAATTCCCACGAAAAACAAGACGGTCACGGCTGGGGCAAGGAAATACCAGGCCCCGGAGGAGTAGGTCTTTTTGGTTTGCGCTTTCATTCTGCAGAAGGAACCCGACGGATGCGAAGGCGTGGCACGCAAAGCGCCGGCCGCGCCCCGGTTCCCGGGAGGCGGCCGGACGAACTCGGCCTAAACTGTTGCGACGCTCTTGCGTCTCACTGTGCTAACGGTTTCTTGCCGTCGTAATAGCCGGCTTTCTTGAGGGTGTCTTCCACCAGTTTGCAAATCTGGTCCGAGGCTTGCTTTACTGTCGATTGGCCATCCATCATTTTAGTGCCCCACTCTGCGATAATGTCTGAAAGTTGAGGCCATTCCGCGAAGCGAGGACGGTACTCCGGCACCCCCTGCTGCCAGGATTCAACCATCGGTGAAATGAACGGGTATTTTGCCACCAGATCTTTGTCTTGATAAGTCGATTGACGTCCGCTGACCCCGCCGTTCTCCACGTATTCCTTTGCCTTCGCTTTGGATGTTAGCCATTGGATGAACAACCAGGCAGCGCCTTTTTTCTTATCATCGACTTGTGTGGTCACCGCGAGCGAGAATCCGCCCAGCGCAGGTTTACGGCCATCCGGCCCCTTCGGTTCAGGCGCGATCCCGAGCGAATTGACAATTTTCGAGGTCTTCGGATCGACCAGTGTCTGGTAGAACGCGGACCACTCGGTGATCATCGCCACCTGGCCCTGGGCAAGAGCATTGACTGCCTCGCTGTGGTCAAAGTCCACGATGCCCGGCGGCATATATTTCATCAGCTTTAAGCGAAACTCGAGTCCCTCTTGTGATTTCGGATCCGAGAGATTGCACTGAAACTTCGAATTCAGCAGCGACCCACCCCAGGGCCAGAGGAAGCGCATGAAGCTATCACAAGACTGCGTCTCGCCGCGCCGCGACTGCAGGGCAAACGCGTACTTTCCGTCTTTCGTGAGCTTCGGAGCGTAGTCGGTAATCAGTTGGTCCCAGGTTTCCGGCGGCTTATCAAAGCCGGCCGCCTTCAGCATGTCTTTGTTATAAAAGAGCAGACCGGAATAGTTATCGAAGGGCAGACCGTAAGTTTTATTATCCCAGGTGCCAAACGCGTTCAATAGGAGCGGGAAGAAGTCTTTCAGATCCAGATCGGGATCAACCAGGTTCGGAAACTTCTTTTGCAGATCGTCGATCGGGACAATCCAGCCCGACTCGGCGTATTCACCGATCCAAACAAGGTCCACCAGCGCGATAGCGAGGTCGCCTTGGGCGCTAAAATCCAGGACCTCTTTTTCACGAGTATTCTCGTATGGAACGATCTCGTAGGATACTTTGATGCCAGTCTTCTGCTCGAATTCTGGCAGCATCTTGATCGCCGCCCGGTAACCCGGACGATCAAGGAAAATGACTTTAATTTCCGTTCCTTTGTAATCCTTTGCCGCCTCTTCCAGGGTCCAAGCTTGAGCGATGCTCAGGCCGACCGAAAAGAACGCAGCTCCAGCACAAAACATGCAGAGGAATTTCTTCATAATGGGGGGATGCCGATTGATAATGACGAACTAATATTTATTTATTTCTGGGTTTTGCAATACAGGTGGATTTTAATCCAGACCTTGTTTCGCGATCCTCGCGAACAGTGTGTGAACCAAGACTTCGCAAACTCGCTTCGTTTTTGGCTATCAGTTACCTCCTTTCCGCTGGAACTGCTGTTAATTCCCGTAGATCGAGAGCCGGGAAAAAGATCACATCGCCTGGCGCCTTAGGTGCAAAGCCTCCATGGAAAGTAGAAAGCGGGGAAGGTAGCTGCAACCTCCGACTTTTACCGACCCTTTTGAACCGTTTCAAGTAATATCGAAACCAAATCGTCAAGCAACGTTCGGGGCCGGGAGTCAGGAGATGGTAAACTGTAAACCAGGGCAAAAAGAATAAAAAAGACGAGGCAAAATATCGGGGAGTATGCAAAATGTTGGATTGTTTTCTTGCAGCTGTGACCCATCCACGGTGATTTTGACCATCCCCCGGAACACTCTAACCTCGCAAAGCTTCACCCGATGGCTTACCTGGAACTGACCAAGATCGAGAAACACTACGACTCCTTTCACGCCCTCAAAAATATCGATCTGCAGATTGAAAAAGAGGAGTTCGTTGTCTTTGTCGGACCCTCGGGATGTGGAAAAAGTACCCTCCTTCGCTCCATCTGCGGTCTCGAAACGGTCAGTAGCGGCAGAATCGTGCTCGATGGCCAGGACATCACCAATATTCATCCGTCCAAGCGAAACGTTGCGATGGTCTTCCAGAACTACGCATTGTTTCCGCACTTAAGCGTCTTTGACAACATTGCCTTTGGGTTGCAGCTGCACGGCGTTTCAAAGGCTGATATCCGAACGCGGGTAGAACGTGTTGCGACACTTTTGCATTTGGAGAACATGCTGGACCGTAAACCCAAGCAGCTCTCAGGTGGCCAACGTCAACGGGTCGCGATTGGGCGCTGTATCGTCAAGGCTCCTAAATTATTTCTCTTCGACGAGCCGCTCTCCAATCTGGATGCCAAGCTGCGAGTGCGGATGCGGGTCGAGTTGCTCAACCTGCACTACGAAACGCGTAACACCGTGGTCTACGTAACTCACGACCAAGTGGAGGCGATGACCATGGCGGACAAAATTGTCGTCTTGCAGGATGGTCGCATCGAGCAGTTCGGACGACCGATGGTCCTTTACGAGCACCCGGTGAATCAGTTTGTGGCCGGTTTTATTGGATCGCCGCAGATGAACTTTCTCACTGCCAAGGCCGGTGCCGCGAGTGCAAAAGGGATCGCATGCACGGTCGACGGGCTCGGTACGCTGACACTGCCGCTGGAGGCGGACGGTTGGAAACCAAACGAGCCGATCACCTTCGGCGTGCGACCCGAACACATCGAACTGGAAGACGGCGCCTCATCCACTCCGGTTCAGGGAGTGGTCAACATCGTCGAGAACCTCGGCGGCGAGACTTACCTGCACGTCGAAATCGCAGCGGGAGCGCCGCTTGTCATGGTCAAGATGCACGGTTCACAAGGTCCTAAACGCGGAGATCGCGTGACGCTGTACCTACCTGCGGACAAAATTTACCTTTTTGCCAATGACGGAAACGCTATCTCGGTGAAGCCGCTCACATAGTGCTTCGGCTTCCGCCCGTCGCGATCAACTTCGGACATGTAAAGGTCCAGCGACTTTTTGGCAATCGAGAGAAATTGGTACCTTGCCATTATGCGTAAAATCAACACGAAAGATATCGCGGAGGAATTTTCCACCTCGCCCAAAGGAAAATACGGGGGCGCAGACAAAGATATTTCGATCGCTCTTGGCCGTCGGCCCGCTTCCACAGACCTGAGGGAGAGGCATCCGTTCGATGTAGAAATCACTCGAATTCCACCGGGAAAAAGCATTTGTCCCTTTCACACCCACAGCGCGCAGTGGGAATTCTACCTTGTCATTTCAGGGAACGGGATAGCCCGGCATCAGGATGGAACCACCGAAATCGTAGCGGACGATGCCTTTATTTTCGAACCAGGCCAACCGCACCAGCTGACCAACAACGGTTCACAGGATCTGATCATGCTGATCGTCGCGGACAATCCGATCGGCGAGTCCTGCTATTATCCCGATAGCCAGAAATGGCTGGTCCGGTCTCCCGAGTCCAGAATGGTGCGTTCCGACCCGCTCGACTATTACGAGGCTGAAGAATAAAATGCAAACCTCACACCCCCTGGAGAGTGACACGACAGCGAATGGTTACACTCGAAAATGGTGGAAAGAAGCGGTCGTCTATCAGATCTATCCGCGCTCCTTCAAGGATTCGAACGGCGATGGGATCGGCGACTTGAACGGTATCACCTCCCAACTGGATTACCTCAAGGGGTTGGGCGTAGACGTTCTTTGGCTAAGTCCGCATTATGACTCACCAAACGTCGACAACGGATACGACATCCGCGACTATCGAAAAGTCATGGCGGAATTCGGAACCATGGCCGATTTCGATGAACTGCTCAAGGGCATCAAGCAGCGCCAGATGAAGATGATCATCGATCTGGTGGTGAACCATACCAGTGACGAGCATTTCTGGTTCCAGCAGAGCCGCCAGTCAAAGACCGGTCCGTACAGCGACTATTATATCTGGCGCGAGGAGAAGAACGGCAAAGCGCCGAATAACTGGGTTTCCTTTTTTTCAGGATCGGCTTGGAAAAAGGATTCTGCCAGGAACCAATATTACCTCCATCTCTTTGCCGAAAAGCAGCCCGATTTGAACTGGGACAATCCGCAGGTCCGCACGGAAGTCTATGACCTCATGAAATTCTGGCTCGATAAAGGAGTCGATGGATTCCGGATGGACGTGATCCCTTTTATTTCTAAAGACCAGACTTTCCCGGATTATCCCGAGCAATACGAAGCCCATCCTGAGTATGTCTACGCGTCGAACCCGAAACTCCACGACTATCTGCAGGAGATGAATCGGGAAGCCTTATCGAAATACGACGTGATGACGGTGGGTGAAGCCTTCGGGGTAACACTCGAACAGACGCCGTTGCTAGTGGATGAAAGACGACACGAATTAGACATGATTTTCCATTTCGATGTCGTGCGCCTGAACCGTGAGGGCTGGAGATGGAAGCCTTGGACTCTGCCCGGCCTAAAAGCCATCTATGCGCGGTTCAACCGGGAATTGGACGTCAACAATTGGCATACCGTCTTCTTATCCAATCACGATAATCCCCGCCCGGTTTCCAGTTTCGGTGATGACTCGCCGTTGTATCGAGTGCTTTCCGCGAAGGTTTTAGCGACTATGTTGCTGACTTTAAAAGGAACGCCTTTCATCTACCAAGGTGACGAATTGGGCATGACTAATTATCCATTCACGAAGATCGAAGAGTTCGATGATATTGAGGTGCGAAACGCCTGGAAAGCAGAGGTGTTAACCAAGAAAATTGACCCGGATGATTATCTTTTCCATATGCGGAAAACCAGTCGCGATCATAGTCGGACTCCGATGCAGTGGGATGATTCTCCCAATGGCGGATTCACGACGGCCGCTCGACCCTGGCTCGCCGTCAATCCGAACTATAAAGAAATTAACGCCGCGGAGGCATTAGCCAACTCCAACTCCATTTATCTCTATTTCAAGCAGTTGCTCGAGTTGCGGAAGAAGACGCTTGCGTTCGTTTATGGTGATTACCAAGACCTCGATCCCGAGCATCCATCCTTGTTTGTTTATACCCGCACACTCGCCGCGGATAAATTCTTCATTGCCTTGAATTTTTCCAGCGACACCTTGGCCTATTCGTTACCGAACGGACTGAAAACTGGGCAGTTGTTGCTTTCAAACTTAGGCGAAACTGAAGAAAACGCCGCGACCATTCATCTGAAAGCCTGGGAAGCAAGAATTTACAGGGTTTAGGAAGAAACATAGGTTGAAACCTGGTTGAAACCCTGGGCGCTCCGCGTCTTAACGCGGATTATGGAATTGCGTCACGGATCAAGGGATGCGGCTAAGCCGGCGCGGAAGGTGCGACGAGCCTGCTGCCATGAACGGATCGCCACGCACCGCTCAAGGAGCGCGATGTCCAGACTCGGAAGAAACTGGCTCTGCGAAACCGCTTTATAATCAGCCCTGTCGTCGCCTATGACGAATGAAGAACTCTCTACAATGGAAGCACTTACACGATGAAGGCGAGCTCAGGGCGGGGGGCCACAACACCACCCCCATCACCAAGCCACACTCAAGCTCTCGCTAACTCGTCATTCAGAACAAAAACCACAGATGAAGAAGAACTTTTGTCGAATATGGGGGAGGGAAGAAAATGCCGAATCCGGAAGAAGATCGGCACGCTAATCGATCCGAAAAGTCCTCGTTCAAACCGGTAGAATCAGACCAACTTCGGATCGGTCCCTGCATTCCTTGATTGGCAGAATCGATATTGGTCTCATGCGTGACGCCTTCAAGGCCGTCTAGCGCAATCGAGGCGCCGCAGGGGTCGATAAGGTTAGCATCCAGATGTATCGCGCTAACCTCATGGACAACCTCCATGCTCTGATGCGGGAACTCAAAGATGGCTCCTTTGAGCCCCTGCCTCTGCGCAGGGTCTTTATCCCTAAGAATAGAGACAAAACTGAGTTCCGCCCCCTCGGCATTCCCCGGGTAAAAGACAGAATCGCCCAGGAAGTCCTCCGCAGGCTCCTGGACCCTGTCTTCCAACCTCTCTTCCATCCTGCCTCCTTCGGCTTTATCCAGGGCCGCAACTGCCACATGGCCATTGACCATGCTCTGCAGTTGCACGCCTCGGGTTTTAAAGTCGTTCTGGATGCAGATATCAAGGGCTTTTTCGATAACCTCCCGCACCAGGTTATCCTTCAAGCCGTTCGAGATCATGTAGCAGATGGTAAAGTGCTCGACCTCCTCGAACGCTTTCTCCGCTGCGGAGTGCTTGAAGACGGTCGGCTCTTGGCTACTACCAAGGGCACGCCTCAAGGCGGAGTCATCTCCCCCTTGCTGGCAAACATCGTCCTCAACCGGCTCGACTGGCACCTCGAACAACTCGGCCTGCGCTTCGTGCGCTACGCCGATGACTTCGTCGTGCTTTGTCAAAACCGCTCCCAAGCCGAAGAGGCTCGGACCCAAGTCGAGACTCTCCTGGCTCAGCTGGGACTCTCCCTGAGTCCGCAAAAGACAGCGACCACTACCTATAGAAAGGGTTACTCCTTCCTGGGGTTTATCCTGTCCAGCCGTTCCAGGCGCATCCGACCCAAATCCCTGGAGAAGTTCAAGGATAAAGTCCGCGCCATTACCATTAGAAAACACAATCTCGACCTTGAGTTGGTTGATCACCTCGATGCCTTGATTCGCGGCGTCGCACTGGCGCACTAAGTAAAGCGTCCCGCTTTATACCCTCTTCCGGCGATCCGCATTCGGGCGCCCTGCGCCCAATCGCCGTCGTCCACGAAAATCACCGGAGCACTAGGACGATTTAAGAAATTTAAGATTTAAGATAGAACCTTCAGAACCTCGTAGCAGGCACCCATCGTGTGATAATCCACCTTGCCCGCCGGGCTCTTTTCATCGTTATAACGGTGATTGTCCCGGGTGAGGATTCGGAACCAGGCGCCGTACTGATGATCGACAAAGTGCTCCCAACAATAGGACCAAATGCGACCATACCAGTCCCAATATTGTGCTTGGCCCGTTTTGGCACCGAGGAGGGCTGCCGCGGCCAGCGACTCGGCCTGGACCCAGAAATATTTGTCGCTATCGCAAATGGCGTCGTCAGGGGCGAAACCGTAGTAAATGCCGCCATACTGATCATCCCACGCTTTGGCCATCCCAACGGAGAATAATTCTCCGGCGCGAATGACTAGCCAGTCCGCGTCGCCTTCAAGATGCTCTTTGTGACGCTCCAGGATGAGAAGCAGCTTTGCCCATTCGGTCAGATGGCCCGGTTGATAGCCCCACGGGCGAAAAATGTTGGTTTTGTCGTTCCGATTGTATTCCCAATCGACGGACCAATCGGGATGGTAATGTTCCCAGACCAGTCCTCCCGCAAGTTGCGCCTGGCGTAAAGTAATATGGCGGGCAATCAGCACGGCGCGCTCCAGGTAGCGACGTTCTCCTGTCGCTTCGAACGCGACGATCAAAGCTTCACAGCCATGCATGTTGGCATTCTGGCCACGGTACGGAAAAAGTCTTTTCCAATCGCCGGTCGCCTCATCTGCATAGAGGCCGTATTCCTGCGACCAAAACCGTTCCTCCATCAGATCGAAAGTCTCGCTGAGATATGCTCTCGCCTCAGCCAGGCCGGCACGGAACGCGCAGGCGTAGGCCAGCAGAACAAAGGCGAGCCCGTAGCAATGGTTGGTGGGATCTTCGATCTCGGATTTGCCGCCCTGGAACCGCAGGACCCACGCATACCCGCGGGTGGTTGGGTTGCGATGGACGTTTCGAAGGAAAGCTAAACCGTGTTTTACCCCCTGAAGGTACTCTTCCCGGTGAAAGTGTTGATAGGCCATCGAATAATTAAAGACAAAGCGCGTACTGCTCACCAGGTGACGTGTGACGGTATCATAGACGGTGCCGTCATCTTTGTAATAGTGGTAAAACCCTCCTAAAGGATCAACGGCTCGGGGGTGGTAGAAGTCCATCGTATGCTGAACATGTTTCAGCAGAAAGTCGCGGCTGCGGAAGTCGGGCTGAAGGGCGGACATAAAGATTGTTCGTTTTTAAAGCAGGGGAAGAACGTACAAAACGGATGTTACCTGAACGAACTCCCGAGTTCACCTAAATAAGAAGGCATCCTGGCCGGAGACGTGCGCCGTCTCCTAAAGATTCCGCAGAAACTTCGAAACTCTTCGTTCCCAATCCATTTATAGATAGATGAAGGCCGACGAGCCCACCTGGGGTCCTATTCCGATTTAGCGCTTCGTCCGCCTCTTGACTTGAGAAATGGCCAACTGACCTCCAGCAAATAGATGTTATTAGGAGACGGCACACATCAGCGAAAGAGGGGAGGATGCAAAACAGATTGAAAAGTACTTCGACATTTACGGCTCTCCTAAACCCGGTTTATCGGAAGCTTTGGTTGGCGAGCGTGCTTTCGGGAGTCTGCGTTGGGGCTCACGAGTGTGCAGCCACCTGGGTGATGTACAAACTCAGCCCCTCGGCCTTGTTCTTATCATTAATGTCAACGGTCGCGTCTTTGCCTTTCTTTTTATTCACTCTGCCGGCAGGAGCTTTGGCCGATATCGTCGACCGCCGGAAGTTGATTTCGACCATGAATCTCTGGTTGGCGGTGGCCGCCGGTTCGCTTGCTCTCCTGGCTTCGTTCCGGCTGCTAAATCCATACATTTTGCTAGCTTTCGTCTTCCTGATCGGAACCGGGTTCGCCTTTAACGCGCCTGCCTGGACAGCGATCGTAACAGAAGTGGTCTCAGACGAGGAATTGCCATCGGCTGCCACTCTGAGCGGCTTACAACTGAATATCTCCGGAATAATCGGGCCCGCTCTCGGCGGCATGCTGCTGCCCTTGATCGGAGCAAATTGGGTGTTTGCCGTGAATGCGATCTGTTTCCTGGTCGTCATTCTGGCGATCTCACAATGGAAACAAGAAAAAGGACCGTCGAAGCTCCCAGTGGAGAACTTCCTCGAATCCTTTTTGACCGCGATTCGTTATGTTCGCTATGCCCCTGGGATTCAGGTGGTATTAGCTCGCAACGTCCTATTCGCCTTTTTCATAGCCCTCATCCCGGCGCTTATTCCGGTCATTGGACTAAGAGAACTGCGACTCACCGCTGCAGGTTGCGGAATTCTCTTCAGCTCCATGGGTGCCGGCTCGGTGGTTGGCGCAATTTTTGTCGTACCCTGGGCCCGGGCACGCTTTTGCTCCAACAGGCTTACCTTAATCGCAAATCTATTGCTCGGAGTTGTTTACCTGCTTATGTCGCTGGTCCGTGACCAGACAATCTTTATGCTGGTAGCCGGCCTGGCGGGCTTAGGGTGGACTTTGTCCGCCGCGGAACTCTGGGTGGTGGCCCAGCGTGCGATGCCAAGCTGGGCAAGAGGCCGTATCAATGCGACCGTTATCATGGCTGCGCAGGGGGCGATGGCTATTGGGGGTGTTGTTTGGGGATCAGCAGCCGCCCTCTTGGGAGTAAACCATACCTTGATCGGCGGGGCAGTCCTATTGTTCATCAGCTTGATTCTAGCGATTCCTTTATCGATTAATTTCACCGAGAAGCTGGAGCTCGACCCTGGAACGGTGACTAATTTTTCGGATCAACTGATCCACTTGCCTGACCCCCAAGAGGGCCCAGTGGCGATCACCTATGAGTTTGAGGTGGATCGGGCGCGCGAAAGCCAGTTTATGGAGTTAATGAGACACTTGCGGCTGATTCATCTCCGAAACGGTGCATTTAGCTGGCGGCTGCATGAAGATCTGACCCGGTTCAACATCTTTCGCATAGAGATGATGGTACCGTCCTGGACTCAGTATGTATTGCAGCGCGAGCGGATGACGAAAGCCGATAAAAATGTTGTCGAGCAAGCAAAAAGCTTCCATATCGGAGAAGGTCCGATCAAGGAGAGGATATTTCTTTGTGTGAATAAGGCACTGCAAAGTTACCGCGGCTTTGCTGAGAGGCCATGAGACTACAGAAGAGCCGTTAAAGCTAGCTACAACCTCAAATCGGAGTCAGGACCCGCCCTCTCAAAAAATCAGTTTTGGAGCACATCGAAAAAGTTAGAGCCATGTCGCTTATCTAGGCTATTATCATGTTCCGAGGGTTTAACGAATCGATGAGAGGGGATTGGGTACAGATTATGAACCGAAAAACAGGTTATCGAGGCTTGGTGAAACGCAGTTTCATAACCACGCGGAAGAGGACCGCATAATCGAATGAAGTCTGAAGTCCAATATTCGGATGACCGTTTCGAGCCTACAGCCGTCCTGGTGGACGGTCAGGAGATACGCAACTGCCCGACCTGCAAGGCACCGCTTTCAGCGAATGCTGCTAGTCAGTTCTGCCCGGTTTGTATGTTGCGCAGCGCGTTGGCGGACGATTTGAGTGGAAAAGAATCTACCGGAATGATTTTCGATGATTCCTTGAAGTATAGATTCGAGCACTTTGAGCTCATGACGGGCGAAGACGGGATGCCGGTCGAGTTGGGTCGAGGTGCCATGGGCGTGACCTACAAGGCGCTCGACGTCGGTCTCCGATGTCCTGTCGCGCTCAAGGTGATTAGCGAACGACACCTAAACGACGAATCGGTGCGGCTTCGTTTCTTGCGCGAAGCCCGCGCGGCAGCCAGCTTGCGTCATCCAAATGTTGCCTCGGTCTTTCACCTCGGCAGAAAGGGCGAGAATTACTTCTACGCGATGGAGTTTGTGAACGGGGAAACGCTCGAGCACCTCATCAAACGTTTCGGCCGTATTGAGGTAAAATTGGCCCTGGAGATTGCGGCCCAGGTCGCCACCGGCTTGGCCGCGGTCCAAAGGCAGAAACTTGTTCACCGAGATATTAAACCGAGCAACATCATGGTGACCTTTGAGGAGGATGCCGTGACTGCGAAAATCATCGACCTCGGTCTAGCCCAGGTAGCCAATGAACCAGGTTCTCAATCCGCGTTATCAATCCACGGCGGCTTTGCCGGGACCCCGGAGTTTGCCAGTCCGGAGCAGTTTGCAGGATTCGGCATCGATATCCGATCAGATCTTTACTCGCTGGGCGTGGTGCTCTGGAATATGCTGACCGGCCACGTGCTTTTCAGGGGTTCCCCTTCTGAATTAATGTATCAGCATCAGCACGCACCGCCGCCGATTGAGCAACTTGAAGGTATCCCGCGGTCGGTCACCGCGCTGCTGGAGATGCTCCTGGAAAAAGATGCAGCTCGTCGTTTTCAGACTCCCGCCGAATTCATCAGGATGATCTCGACGGTTACCACGACTGTCGACGCACTTCCAATCGCCCGCCGGAACACTGAGAGAAGGGAACCTTCCTGGCCCGGCGAGGAAAGCCTTAAGCTATTTGCAAGCCTGCGGCCGGAGAAAATTTCGGTAGCCAAATTGCCCGTGACAGGAAGCGATGTCTTTGGGCGGGAGGAGGATCTTGTTATTCTGGATAAAGCCTGGGCCAATCCGAATGTCAATGTCGTCACGATCGTCGCCTGGGCAGGGGTCGGCAAGTCGACGCTCATCAACCATTGGCTCCGACGCTTGGCTGCCGACCATTATCGTTCCGCAGAACTCATTTTTAGCTGGTCCTTCTATCAGCAGGGCACCAGCGGGAACTCTTCGTCTGCAGATGAATTTCTCGATGCTGCCTTATCGTGGTTTGGAGACCCAGATCCCAGGATTGGAACGGCATGGGAAAAGGGCGAAAGATTGGCGAAACTCGTTGCCCACCGTCGAACGCTGTTGGTTCTCGACGGCTTGGAGCCGCTGCAAAATCCGCCTGGCCCCCAGGAAGGACGGGTACGCGAGTCTTCCTTCCAGGCGCTGCTGCGCGAACTTGCAGCCTTCAATACAGGGCTTTGCGTGATTACCACGCGCTTGCCGGTCGCGGATCTGGCAGATTACGAGCGCACCTCTGCTTTGCGCCTGGATCTGGAACAATTGTCAAGTGATGCCGGCGCGAAGCTGCTTCGAGCACTGGGTGTAAAGGGAAATGAGTCGGAGTTGCGAAGTGCCAGCGAAGAGTTCAGCGGCCATTGTCTAGCTCTCACGCTGCTGGGCAGCTATTTAACCGATGCCTATAAGGGCGACATTCGTTGCCGCCGGGAGGTATCAGCACGTCTGGCGGACGACGTCCGACAGGGAGTTCACGCCCGAAAGGTTATGGACTCTTATCAAACGTGGTTCGGGCCGGGGCCCGAGTTGTCATTCCTGCGCATCTTAGGCCTCTTTGATCGGCCGGTGGACGAAAGAGTGCTTGCCGCGCTGCTCAAACCGCCTGCTATCGCAGGCCTGACAGAACCCCTGGCGAATTTGAGTCCAACCGAGTGGCGAACGCTTTTTGCCAGGCTTAGAAGAGCCAGACTCCTCGCAGCCGAAGACCCTCACAACCGTGGACATTTGGACACGCACCCCCTCGTTCGGGAATACCTGGGCGAACTGCTTCGAAGTCAACAAACAGAGGCTTGGAAGGAATGCAACCGGCGGCTCTACTATCACTATCGAGAAATTGCCCCGCAGCTGCCCGACAATTTCCGGGAAATGGAGCCGCTTTTCTTAGCCGTCATCTGCGGCTGCCATGCCGGTTTATTTCGCGATGCGCTCCATGAAGTTTATATTCCGCGGATTCAGCGAGGAAAGGCTTCATTCGCCGCGAACGTCCTCGGAGCCAGAGGGACCGCACTCTCTGTCTTGGCTCATTTCTTCAAACCGGGACGCTGGGGTTTGCCCATGGAAACGAACGTTGATGGCCAAAGTCTAACTTCAGAAGATCAGATCTTTATTCTCGCGCAGGCGGCGCTCTATTTAACGGTCACTCGAGGCTTCGCAGCACCGGAAGCTCGGGTTTGTCACGAGCACGTGGAGTCCTTTTGTCATACACTCAATCGTCCCCTGCTCCTTCATTCCGCGCTGATGGGACAATGGCGCTATTCCCTCCTGACCGACAAGCTCGCTGTCGCGATGAAGAATGCGCAACGAATTGACGCCCTGGCGCAGGAGCAGAACGATGCTGCGCTAATGCTCGGAGCCTCTCGCGCTTTGGCCTGCACGCAGTACTTTCTCGGCGAGTTCGACGCGGCACGCCAATCCGCGATACGGGGTCTTCATTTCTGGCGCTCAGGAGACGTCCAATCGCAGGTCCAAGAAGTCGATCCGCCTGTCGTCGCTTGTCTGACTGATAGGGCGCAATCAGAGTGGCATTTCGGGGAGATCGACACTAGCAAAGCGACCATGGCGGAAGCCATCGCCGTGGCGAAAGACCTGGATGACATGCACGGGATAGCGGAAGCACTCTATTTCGCGGCCTGCCTCAGCCACTACGACCGGAATCCTGCCGAAGTAGAGCGTCTAACCTCCGATTTAATTGAACTTTCAACCCGTCAAGATTTTGCCCTTTACCTAATTCGCGGAACCATTCTCCGCGGGTGGGCGCGGAGCGCTGCGGGCGACACGGTGAAAAGCCTTTCGTGGATCGAGGAAGGGATAGAAGACTGGCGCGCAACGGGCGCAACGCTATGTGTGCCATTTTTCCTTGCACTCAAGGCCGAGGCTCTGTACCTAGCCGATCGTATCTCCGAAGCGCTTGGGGTAATCAATGAAGCAAAAGAACTGGTCGAAAGATCTGAAGAGCGCTGGTGGTCTGCGGAACTCTACCGGCTCTGCGCTGTGTTTCTCGCCGCGCTCGGCGCTGCTCCGACGGTCATCGAGGCTTCTTTTCGCGAATCCTTCCGTACGGCCAAGCGGCAGCAGTCGGCTGCACTGGCGAAGCGCGCGGAAACGACCTACGCAGAGTACCGTCGAAAGAAAGCAAGCGGGTCGGGAGGACGTGGATTCCGACTGTCTCTTTGAGATACGAAAGGCAAAAACGCCGGCCGGGATCCACAAAAGCGGTCTGCGGCGAACATCTATGGTCCCTCTGCTACGGCAAGGAGAACCCGGTTGGTCATCAGGACATTTGTAATAGCGTCTGGTGATCAGCTGCCTCCTAAGTTTAATCCCCGGATCAGATCGACCATCCAATTATGAGCGAAGCACAACAGATCCGTTTTCGGGTAAAGGTGAAACGCCCCGATGAAGCAAGGGAGTATCTCGTCGTCATGGATTTGCAGACTCTTCAAGACGAAGCGATCGGTTACCCATTGGTGAGAGCAGCGGAAGGTATAAAGCTAAATTTTCTCGTTGATGTTCAACAAGATCAATTCGTCGAAGTCAGCGAAGAGGAGATGTCCAAAATGCAATTACGCTCGGTTCCTTCTTCCCGTCAGGATATGGAACTCTGGGAGATTCTAAGCTAGTC
>CAWBYX010000005.1:0-194943 GCA_963793135.1 uncultured Verrucomicrobiae bacterium | reverse complement strand
CTCAGCGGATTGAGAACCAGATCGGCCCCGAATTTTTTGGCCAGTTCCAGTCGGTCCGGTTTCGTATCCATGACGACCAATTTTTTTGGGCTATGCAATTTCGCAGCACCGACCATTCCGAGCCCAAGGGTTCCGGCTCCGGCCAAAACCACGACGTCATCCCATTGAATGTTGGCTCGTTTAACGCACCAGGCGGAGCAGGCGTAAGGCTCAATCAGAATCGCTTTCTCGATCGGCAGATCCTGGGGCACCTGGTGGTTGATCCCCTCTTTCGGATAACGCATGTACTCGGCAAACCCGCCGTTGACGTTGTTCTGGAACCCGTACACATCGTGCTTCTCGCACATCCAGTATTCACCTCTCTTGCAGAATCGACATTCCCAACAGGGAACGATCTGCTCAGAAATCAGTCGATCGCCGAGTTTGACGGAGCCTTTCTTGGCGACATTCTCGCCCATCTCGACGACGTGACCGAGAAATTCGTGGCCCGGAATCATCGGAGCTTTGATGTAAGGTGGCTGCCCGTTTCCGCCCCAGAAAGATTCGGCACCGACGTAGGATTTGATGTCGCCCGCGCAGATTCCGCAGGCTTCCACTTTGACAATGATTTCGTCCGCTCCCGCTCTCGGGACCGGGACTGTCTCCAGGCGGTAGTCGCCGGGAGCATACGCGACGACAGCGCGCATTGTTTCGGGGAGTTTTCCTTGTGCCGCCGCGGGGCGGGTTGCCTTTTCAGGCGCTGTTACAGTAGCCGAGCTCATGAATCGTTCCTCCTTTCAGAGGGGTTGTCTTTTGAAGAGGTCAGACCCAGAAACGGCCTCCCGTCGGCAATTCTGGCTCCGCGCCTCCATGGGTTATTATTTAATTCTTCCAAATATAGTCTAAGCAACGAGTCGTTGCCCGTTCTCGACGTCAAAGAGGTTGAGATCCTGGTCGTTGAAGCTGAGGTGAACTCGAACGCCCGGCTTGTATCGTTCGGTCACCGGGATGCTGGCCATCAGCAATATCTCGCCGTACCGCACGCCGACGTGAGTCTCGTCTCCGAGATTTTCGACGACGGAAACCGTCCCTGGAACACTCGCTTCCGAAGGATTGGCGCCTACCTTGACACCCCAGGGCCGAACTCCAAGTTTGGTCGCGGATCGATTGCCTAGCAATTTCTGCACATGGTCAGTAATCGGAAGGGCAAACTCGGTTCCAGGAACCAGGAGCCGGCGTTCGGAATCCACCTGGACGCTGAAAATGTTCATCGGTGGTTCGCCTAGAAATCCCGCCACGAATTCGTTGGCCGGATGGTTGAAGACTTGGAGCGGCGTATCAAATTGTTGAAGCTTTCCGTCATTCAGGACAGCTATTCGATCCGCCAGGGCCATCGCTTCGAGCTGATCATGGGTGACGATGATTGTTGAGAACCGTTGTTCGGTATGAAGACGCTTGATTTCTGTCCGCATCCGCACCCGCAGCGCAGCGTCGAGGTGGCTCAACGGCTCGTCGAGCAAAAGAACGGCCGGTCGTCGGATCAGGGCTCTGGCGATGTTAACCCGCTGCTTTTGTCCGCTGCTCAGGGCTGCCGGTTTCAAGTCGAGCAGATCTTCGATCTGCAGGTATTGGGCAATTTCGCCGACTCGTTTGTCGATCTCTTTCGGGCTGACACCATGGGCTTTCAAATTGAATGCGAGATTTTCGCGAACCTTGAGCGGCGGATAGAGAGCATAGTTCTCAAACGCCAAGCCGATCCCGCGATCTTTTGGATGAGTGTTGTTGATCACTTTCCCACCGATCAACATTTCACCTTCGGTAATCGTTTCCAAACCGGCCACCATCCGGAGGGTGGTCGACTTACCGCAGCCAGAGGGGCCCAGGAGCGCGATGAACTCGCCATCCCGCATCTCCAGATTCAGATTGTCGACGGCCCGTGGCGTCGTGGGGCTGTATTGTTTGACGACTTTTCTAAGGGTGAGCTCAGCCATGGGTAAGCGCCTCCGCGGTTTGTTCGGATCGTGCCAGAAAAGCCAGACTCTCCGGATCAAAGGCCAGCAGAGAATGCGGTTCGACGGAAAACTGCACGCGGCGGTCCATTTCAAAGGTCAGGTGCCCATCCACCAAGGCTCTGATCCGCGTCCCATCGACGGCCTGCACCGTTAACACCGACTTGGTGCCGAGCGGTTCAAAGCTGTAGACTACACCGTGGAAGGCATTCTTATTGCCATCCGGTACGATGCTGACGTCGGAGGGACGGACGCCCACCCGGATCTTTTCCCGACTTTTCTTCTGCAAAATCTGCGCCACATCCGCTGGGACCGGTACCGCGACATTTTCCCCGAGCATCTGCAATTGCAATTCGGTGCCACCTTTCGATTTGACGGTTGCGTCGAGCAGGTTCACTTCGGGATCGCCAAACAACTGGGCCACCAAGGTGCTGGCTGGGTGGAAATAGATTTCCTTCGGGGTGCCGATCTGCAGGGTCTGGCCCTCGTTGATGACCACGATCCGGTCCCCAAGACTCATCGCTTCCAGATAATCGTGAGTGACGTAGAGCGTCGTCGTCCCGAGCTGGCTTCGCATCTCCTTGAGCTCGGCTCGCATCGAATGTCGAAGCTTGGCATCCAGATGGCTGAGTGGCTCGTCCAGAAGAAAGATATCAGGCTTGCGAACCAAGGCCCGGCCAAGAGCGGTTCGCTGCCGTTGGCCATTACTGAGCGCCGTGATCTGGCGCCCTAGCAGATGGTCGATCTTCATGACCTTGGCGTATTGGGTCACCCGTTCCTTCACCTGATCCTCCGGAAGCCGGAACTTGGGACTGCGCAACGGAAACGCCATGTTGTCAAAGACGGTCAGCTGCGGGTAGAGCGCGTAACTTTCAAAGACCATTGCCACATTGCGTTCCGCGGGCTCTAGACCATCGATGTCCCGCCCGCCAATTTTGACCGTGCCCTGGTTGGGAGTCACGATGCCCGCAATCAGATTCAAGGTGGTCGTTTTTCCGGCTCCAGCCGGACCGAACATCGCCACGAATTCCTTGTCGGCAATTGTCAGGCTCAGATTTTCGACCCCGCGCCTTTTGCCGTACCATTTGGTCAGACCCTGTAAATCAACGCTGGCCATATCTATTTACCCTTTCACCGCACCAAACGACAGGCCGCGAACGAGATGTTTTTGAATCAGTAAGGCCAGAATGATTTCCGGCAGGGCGCAGATTAAAGCCGCCGCCGCAACCCATCCGTAGTGCACGGTGTCCGAGGCCAGAAATTGCGTCATCGAGACGGTGGAAGTCTGAGTGTGACCTCCGCCCAGCAGCAAGGCGAAGGTGAACGAGTTCCAGCAGAAAATGAAACAGAGCAGCCCGGCGGCGACCAAGCCTGGTTTGACCAGCGGAAGCAGCATCTTGAAGAATACCTGCCACCAGCTATACCCATCCAGTTGGGCCGCGGCCTCCATATCTTTTGAGAGGTCCTCAAAAAATCCGCGTAGAATCCAAATCAACAGCGGAAGACTGATCAGCTGGTAAACCCAGATCAATCCCACGATGCTGTCGATCAGGTGCAACTGCTGGTAAATCAGATAAAGCGGAATGATGACCAGGATCTCCGGCGCAAACTTAAACGAAAGAAAGGTGAAGGCGATGTCCTCTTTGCCTTTGAAGTCGAAACGGCCGAGAGCGTAGGCGGCAGGCACCCCAACCACCAACGAAAGCGCCACTGCCAGGCAGCTGACCACCAAGTTATTCCACAACGTCCCAAGGAAATCCGACTTGCTGAAGACGGCCTGGAAATTCGACAGCGTCGGTGTGAAGAAGAAGGTCGTGGTAAACATTTCGTTGTCCGGCTTGAAGGAAAGAATCAGCATCCAGAGAAGCGGGAACAACGCGAAGAGGGCGTAGATTAAAAGCAAAATGGTCTTTGCGATTGACCCCAATCGACCCAGAGCACTCCCGTTTTGATTCATGATTTTACACAGCTCCAGAGGAAATTTTCTGCGCCTTTCTCCAAAATCCAATCAGGACAAAGCAAATCGCGTAAATGAATGCCCACAAAAAGAGCAGCATCGGAATCGAGCCGCTTAGATTGTAGAAAGGGAAAGCCTGGTTATAGGCTGCTAAGGCGACGCTGAGGGTCTTGTCGCCCGGCCCCCCTTTGGTCGAGGCGAAAATAATCGCAAATTCCTGCAGAGAAGTCATTAAGCGGAATATCAATGCGATGAGCAGGACTGGAGCGAGCATCGGCAGCGTCAGATTGCGAAAGACAAACCATGCCGAACCGCCGTCGATGAGCGCCGCTTCGTACGGAGATTTTGGCAACGATCGCAATCCAGCCAGCGCCAGAATGACTACGAAAGGCGTGTAAATCCAGACGTCAATCAGGATCACCGAGAACAATGCGTAGTCGGGATCTGCGCTCCATCTGAATCCGCCCAGACCAATCCACGAAAGTGGAAACCGCAGAATACCGACCGAAGGATTGGTCATGAGTTGCCAGACCAGGGCGCCGATCACCGGAGCGATCATCAAGGGAAAGATCAACACCAACCGCAAGAATTTCGAAAGCCAGTTCTCTTCGTTCAGCAACAAGGCAATGCCCAGTCCCAGCAGCATTTCCACGCCTGTGGCCCAGAACGCGTACTGGAGGGTAATCGAGACCGAGTGCCAAAAATCGGGACTTGTAAATGTGTCTACGAAATTGCCGAAACCGATGAGATTAAAATCAGAGCTTCTGAGGGTCAGATCGGTGAACGAATAGAAGATCGCTACGATAAATGGAATCAAGATGCCGATGGTCAGCAAAAACGATGGTGCAAGGACGAGAAAGGGGCGCAAGGCCTTCCTGCGCGCGTATTTCTTTCCGGCCTCCGAGAGTTCTGTTCGCGGCGGTTCGATCCGCTTCTGGACTGGATCAGCTGTCGCTGTGCTCATGCTGATGGATGGCGTTAGCGGTTAGGGGAAGGGACACATTATTGCTCGCAACGGTTCCCAGGGATCTGGACGATTGAATGAACAACGGGGAGGCGATCGAAGGGAATTGGGCGGCTCGATGGCCGCCCAATTCCCCGAGAATTTGCCTATCGTGCCGGTTGCGTTTGCGTTGCCGTCTTTTCGTCTGACTGGCTCAACTTCAACTTGGAAGTTTCGCGCGAAATCCGCTTCGCGAGTTCTTTCATTGCAGTCTCCGGGTTTGCGCCTGAGAGGACAATCTGTTGCAGAGTGGCAGCCCACTCCGTGGTCGATTGGATGAAGTATGGCTCGGGCGTGAATTTGATGCCGGTATTCGGAATCGTCTTCTGGAAGGTATCGGCGTATCCTTGAACCTTGGATAGCTTCTCTTTGAATTGATCGTTATCCCAGACCGACTTGCGCGCCGGGTCCACCGTTTTGGCGTTGAGCGCCGCCCAGAGTTCGAACTCCGGTCCGGTGAAGTACTGGATGAAGAGCCATGCTGCCTTCTTATTCTTTGAGGCGCTATTCATCGCCAATTGCCAGACCCATTCGTTCGATTGAGGTGAGTCGCCCGCTTTAACCACCGGTCCGGGCGCAAACGCGATATTGCCAGATTGGTTGGTGCTGCCGGCTACGTTTGTAAAGTATCCGAGGATATCCGCGTCGTATAAGATCGCTGCTTTACCGGCACCAAGATCAGCGCCGCATTGATACCAGGTATAATTGGACCACGCCGGAGGGCCTCCGTCCTTGATCATTTTGGCATACTTGGCTGTCAGTGCGACCGCTTCAGGCGAATCCACCGCAGAGACCAATTTACCATCCTTAACGACAAAGTCCTTCGCTCCGGCGCTGGTGAAAGCCGACATGTATCCCGGATGGATCGTTGCCCAGTTCCGGGTACCCCGAACCGCGACGCCGTATGATCCAGGACCGTTCCAGCCCTTCAACTTAGCGGACAGCTCAACGAGCTCGTCCAGCGTCTCCGGCGGCTTCAGGCCCTTCTCGTCGAAGTACTTCTTATTGTAAGCGACAGAGTACATCTCAAAGCCGAGTGGAAGTGCGTACAGACTGCCCGTACCGGTAGGAGATCCTGCCTTGAGATCCCATTTTCCCCCATTGAATACGCCTTCGAAAATGTCTTTTGGGTTGTAGTCCGGATTGGTGAGCGTTGCGTCCGCCAAATACTTGTCCAACGGCTCCATCCGGCCGGAGCTCGCATAGTCCCACAACTGGTAAACGCCAGTCATGAAGACATCGGGAGTGCCGGTCTTCGCCGACAACATGGTTGTCACTTTGTCGAAGTAGTTCTCCTCAGGCGTGACTTCGTGGGAAATGTCGATCCCGGTTAGTTCTTTGAATTTGGGCAGCTGTTGGATGATCGCGTCTGCGTATGGATGTTGGTTAAACGCAACCGTGATTTTGGCACCAGCCGCCTGTTTCCAATCGAATTTGCTGTCTTCAGCTCTGGCCGAAGCACCAGCCAGAATCGCAGCACAAAAAGAGGCTACGAAAAATACACTTTTGGGGGAACGAATTCTCATATATCAGTTGGAACCTTGTGACCCGTGGAATTATTTTGAGGAATTAGAACTAACCATTAATTGACGCGGTTTAACCCCTCTATCAACCGCCACCTGTTCAAGCGGGTCGAAGACCTTGTTGATTTGCAGGTAGACTTCACTACTGCGTCATGATCAATTTTATGGGGGTAATATCAACCTGGTTTTGGTTAGGCCGTAATATTCAATCAGTCAAGCGATTTCACACCCGGATCCGGTCAAGAAACGCACTTGGTGGAGTGAGGGTCGCCTGTCTGCAAAGGGTTGTGCGAACTTTCGCAGATTGCGCTTTAGATCACCCGAACAGTGCTCAACGAGGATCCAAAATGAGCGCATGGGCTGATGAAATTCTCGGGCTAACGACTATGGATAAGAGTGCATTGTTCGGTCGCCGCTCAAATAGGGTGGAACGCTCGAGGCGATGGCCCTTAAATGGCTCGCAGCACGATACAATCGTCACTTTCGGATGTTTGATTACGGAGCGTCATCCACTAAGAGAGGATTCAGGATTGATTCAGGAGCCAGGAGCCAGAAGCAACCCACGGGCTGGCGCGCGTGAAGATTCTAGAGAGCAACTTGCGCTCGGCCGAGTCTCGCTCCCGGCCCCTGACCATTGACTCTTGGCTCCTGGCTCCCAGCTCCTGAATCCTGAATCCTGCCTCCTGCCTTCATCCCGCTGTTTTCGATCTCACTTTTCCGGCCAGGTGGAGCATAATGTCAGTCTTGGAAATACTGCCGATCAGGCGTTGAGAACTGAGATTGTCGACGACTGGAAGTCGTTCGCAGTCCACTTCTGAAAACTTTTCTAAAGCGTCAGCCATGCGTTGGAGCGGCGAGATCCTTGGGAAGGTCTCTTTCATGATGTCCGAGGCAATCACCATATTGCCGAGTTCCGGCTGATCGAGGAACTCTTTGATGTCATGCAGAGAGACGGCACCGAGAAACTCCATCTCTTTCCCGACGATATAAATATGCTGGTACCTGTTTGAGAGGAATGTCTTTTCGATCTCGGCAAAGGTCGCATTTCGAGGGAGGGTGATCGGGTCGCGTCGAATCAGATCGACAATTTTCGCTTCGGCCAATTGACGATTGAAAAACGCGGCGCCTTTGCGTTCCAGCGATTCTCCGTAAATGAACTGCTTTTCGAAAATGCTGCTGCAATAGTAGGCGACAACACAATCAACCATCAGCAGCGGCGCGATCGTATAGTCGAGAGTCAACTCAAAACCTAACAGGATGGACATCAGAGGCGCGCCGGTGGTGGCCGCGATAAAAGACCCCATCCCGACGATGGCATACATCGCGGGGTCCGGATGAAATAACGGAAGGGCATAAAGGACTCCCCGGCCGTAGAGCATTCCAAGTGCCGCGCCGACGAACAGCGTGGGAGTGAACACCCCGCCAACCGCTCCGGATCCGAAGGTTGCGGCTGTGGCCACTAATTTGAGGAGAAAGATCGCGAGAACCTCGTCCGA
The DNA here is from genome assembly GCA_963793135.1 of uncultured Verrucomicrobiae bacterium. Classification (GTDB taxonomy): domain Bacteria; phylum Verrucomicrobiota; class Verrucomicrobiia; order Chthoniobacterales; family JAFAMB01; genus JAFAMB01. The sequence goes on along the minus strand of CAWBYX010000005.1, from coordinate 186,976 downwards.
ATACCAATTCTGGTGAAACAGGATCATCAGCAATCCTTGGCCATTCCCGCAGACATAAGGACTGAAGACAGCCAGGCTGCCGACGATCGCGCCGCCCAGAGCGATTTTGGCCGGGACCGGCATGGTGAATTTCGAAAACAGGCGCTGAACCTCACGAAGAAATCTGAGGTAGACAGGTGCCAGGAATCCACAGACCACTCCCAACAAGGCCAGCGGAATGAGCTCCCACGGAGACTCTAAAGTGAATCCTGGCGATTTGTAGATGGGGCCGCCTCCATGCAGGGTCTGCGCGGTAAATGTCGCGACGACCGCGGCAAGGATCAAAGGTCCAAGTGCTTCGACCACCACTGTTCCGAGAATAATCTCGGCCACGAAAAAGGAACCGGCGATCGGCGCGTTGTAGGCGCTCGCAATTCCAGCGGCGGCTCCACAGGCCACCAATTGACGCCGTTGAGCGATCGGCAAATTCCGGAGCTGGGCAATCAGTGAAGCCACCAGTGAGGAGAGCTGGACGAGTGGTCCTTCTCTCCCGATCGAAGCGCCGGTGCTGATCGAAAACAGGGCGGACAGTGACTTCACGATGCTTGCTGGAACTGAAATCGAGCCACTGCCGATCACGATCGCTTCCATGTAATCGGTCGTTGTTTTCTGGCGAATGCGGCTGGTCAGGCGGTTGCCGATCCACAGGGTGAGACCGGCCAGGAGTCCGCCCACCGTGGGCACCGCTATTCTTTGCCACCATGGCAACCGAGCGAAAGATGAAATAATTTCCGAGTCGCTGCCGGTCGCCAGGTGATGCAGGATGTCAGTGGCTCTGCGGAAGGCCTCCGCTGCAAGGGCGCCCAGAAAACCGATCAGCGCCGCCCAGATCAGCATGAACTGCCGCTCGCCAATCAGGAAATGGTCAAGCAGCCAGAGCTTAACCTTCAGGAACTGACGGAGCAGTGCAGATATGTATTGTTGCTGCGGCTGTTTTCCGGTGTTGTCCATACCTCTTTTTCAGTCTGTTGAGTCGGTGCAACTGGGCAAAATGGATGTTATTTCGATGACCGGACATTTGTATATGATGAATTGGAAAATCCTGCCGTTGCTCGCTTGCGCGGTGAGCTTGTCATTTCCTTCGGCCGCCCTCGCTCAGAGGAAGCCGAAGATAATCATGGTGACCCACGGCCAGGCGGCGGATTCGTTTTGGCTGATTGTGCAGAACGGCGCCGATGCCGCTGCCGAGGAAACCAACAGTGACCTGGAATATCGCTCCCCTCAGAATTTCGATTTGGCGGCCATGGCTCAGCTAATCGACGCGGCCGTTGCCTCCAAACCTGACGGTTTGATCGTAACGATACCGGACGCCGCGGTTTTGAGCCGATCGATTCAGGCCGCAGTCGCTGCGAAAATCCCGGTCATTTCCATCAATTCGGGATTGGAAGTCTCAAAACGGCTCGGATGCCTGATGCACATCGGCCAGCTGGATGAGCCGGCCGGAAAGAAGGCCGGAGAACGCATGAAGGCCTCGGGAGTAAAGAATGTCGTGATCCTCGATCAGGAAGTCGGAAATGCGGCGCTGGATCAAAGGATCAAAGGCTTCAGGGAAGGATTCGAGGGTCCTTTTCATCATGTTCAGGTTCTCCCGGTCACGATGGATTTCAAAGAGTGTCAGGATACTGTCAGCAGGTATCTAAAGGAGTATTCCAGCATCGACGGAATAGTCGCCTTGGGTCCGATTGTCGCTGAGCCCGCATTGCAAGCGGTCGATCAAGCTGAGAAAACAGGCAAGATCAAAGTCTGTACCTTTGATATTTCGCCCGCGATTGTCGCCGCGTTGGCGAAAAAACAGGTTGAGTTTGCGATCGACCAGCAAGAATGGCTGCAGGGTTATCTTCCGGTCGTATTTTTGGCGAATTACGCGAGATATGGATCTATCCTCCAGAACGATTTGATCCTGACAGGACCGAGTTTCGTGACTCCAGAAAACGCTCAAAAAGTGGTGAATCTCCTCAGCCTGGGATTTCATTAAGAAGATGGAGTGATGGAGTGTGGGAGTGTTGGAGTATTGGAGTGTTGGAGTTAAACAAAGCGAGAAAAGCTGGGAATGCGCCAAAGAAGGGTCTGAAGTAGAATCTCCATCGCGGATGTTCCCCCACTGAGAACTGGCAACTGACACTGACAACTGGCACTGGCACTGGCACTGACAACTCTATGACTTCCGAAACCGAGCAGTACGAACGCATCCGAACGGCCGTATTTCAAAGCTCCGATGAGGCTGTACGTCTGGTAGCCGCTTCCATCGCGCGGCTTATTCGCGAGCGTCAGGACGAGGGCAGGAACGCTGTGCTCGGGCTCGCTACCGGCTCGACTCCGGTCAAACTCTACAAAGAACTGATCAGATGGCACCGCGAAGAGGGCCTCTCCTTTCACAACGTTGTGACCTTCAACCTCGACGAATACTACGGGCTGCCACCGCAGCACCCGGAGAGTTACCGCCACTTTATGGAGGTACAGCTTTTCAATGACATTGACGTTCCAGAAGAGAATATCCATGTGCCGGATGGTCGCGTCGCACGTTCGGAAGTCTTTGCCTACTGTCAGGACTATGAACGGAAGATCTTGGCTGCCGGAGAAATCGATGTCCAGATTCTCGGCATCGGGAGGACGGGCCACATTGGGTTCAACGAACCCGGCTCCGGGATCGATTCCCGAACCAGAATGGTTGCCCTCGACCGGCTAACTCGGCGAGATGCCGCTCGAGATTTTCGCGGTGAAGAAAATGTTCCCGCTTACGCGATCACCATGGGCGTTGGAACGATCTTACAAGCGAAAGAACTCGTGTTGCTGGCCTGGGGTGAATCCAAAGCCGCGATTCTTCGTGTGGCGATCGAAGGTCCTCAGATTGATGCTGTTCCGGCGAGCTTTCTGCAGCGCCATCCAAATTGCCGATGCTATATCGACGAAGCAGCCGCCCGAGAACTGACTCGATTTAAGTTTCCCTGGAAAGTCGGTCCCGTTGCTTGGAACCCTCAGCTTATCCGCAAATCGGTCGTTTCTTTGGCCAGCGATTTGAAAAAACCGGTCTTAAGGTTGCGAGACGAAGACTACGCTGAACATGGTTTGGCCGCGCTCCTTCTCGAGACCGGCTCGGCCTACGGCCTTAACATTCGCATCTTCAACGAACTTCAGCACACTATCACCGGTTGGCCAGGTGGGAAGCCGAATGCAGACGACTCTAACCGGCCGGTTCCAGCGGATCCGGCCCAGAAAAGGGTCCTGGTCTTCGGACCGGAACCGTTGGATGCCGAGTTGGGAATGGCGGGGACGCTTCACCGACTGCGTCGTCACGGGCATGAGGTAACCTTTGCTTACCTGACTTCCGGCAACCTTGGCGTGCCTGACAACGAAGCCAGAATGGCGATTAGTCTTCTCAATGAGTTGAGGATCGATCGTCCAGCGGATACCCAGGGCCAGGATCGACTGGATCAATTGGCAGATGAACTTGAAAAGAAGGCTCCGTTCGACGAGGACAGTCACAACTTGCGCCAGTTCAAGGGCCTCATACGAAAGGCCGAAGCACGCGCCTCCTGCCAGGTCCTCGGGCTCGACATCGCGAAGGTACTCTTCCTGGATCTTCCTTTTTACGAAAAAGGGCGTTATCGGCAGTTCAACCCCACTGGCGAGGATGTGAGCAAGATCCGACAATTGTGCCAAGGAATTAAACCTCATCAGATCTACGTCACCGGGTCGGGCGCCGAACCAGGCAGTGTCTCTGGGATTTCGTTCCGTCTGGTCATCTCAGCCTTGGAGGAGTGCGTTTCTGAAGCCTGGATGAAAGCCTGCCAAATCTGGATGTATGCGTCGAGTGAGCAGCCCTGGTCTCCTCATGAAATTAATATGGCCGTACCTTTAAGCCCGGCGGAGTTGGCGGTGAAGTTGGACTGTCTTTACCACCATCGGTCGCAGCGAAGCCAAACTCCGTTCCTCGGGGCCCAGACCGGTGAGAGCTGGCAGCAAGCGGAAAACAATAATCGGGCCACCGCTCAACACTACGATCGCCTCGGTTTGCCAGAGTACGAGGCGATTGAGTCTTTCCGACGACAGAAGGAATCAGAGTCGCGCGGGTAGCGCGTCAGGCTATTGGCGCCGGTAACGGACAGGACTACCACGTCCGAAATCCGCGTCTTTATCGTCTCGTCGTCGTGCTCGATTGCTTTCGCCTAACCAGACACGAGCACGATCAGGATCCGCCGCTTCTTTATCGTCCTCGTCGTCGTGCTCGATTGCTTTCCCCGAGGACGAGGACGACGACGAGGACGATCAGGAAAGAACGAGGACGAGGACGAATGAGGGCAAGACCCGGTTCGAGACGAGCATCTCGGACGGAGCCTCACCCTACCTGAGCTCACGAGCGTGAGCACTGCCTGAAGTCTCCGAGCTCGAGCCTTTCGAAACTGTCCAGGAACTTCACGCGGAATGTCCCAGCTCCTTCAGTTTGAGCACGTTCAGCCGCCCATTCTCCAGCCACACCGATGAACGCCATCGCGTGAATAGCGGCCACCAGAGGAATTGGCTGCACGGCCAGAAATGCCGCCACGATCGAGGTGGCGACACAGCCCATGCCCGTGACGCGTGTCATCATGGAATGGCCGTTTGCGATCGAGAAAACCCTTTCTCCATCCGAGGCGTAGTCGATTTTTCCTGTGCCAACCACTCCGCAACCGATCTGCAGCGCTGCCTTGCGCACGATTTCTCCCGGTTCTTGGAGTTCGACGCTCGAGTCAACGCCTTTGCCTCCCCATTCCATTCCAGCCAACACCGAGATTTCGGCCAGATTTCCACGAACGATCGTCGGAATGCCGGTCTGCAGGAGTTGTTCGATCAGGGTCCGGCGCAGCTTGGTGGCCCCGACGGCCACGGGGTCAAGGGCCACCGGTCTCCCGAGTTCTCGCGCCGCCCTGATCGCCGTTCGCATCGCTTCCATGGATTGGGATTTGGTGTGCCGATGTTGATGTTGAGCGCGTTCGAGACGGCGACTAGCTCCTCAGTTTCGTCCACGCAATCCGACATGATCGGCGACGCACCCAGTGCAAGAAGGGCGTTCGCCGTGAAATCCTGGACCACGGAATTGGTGATGTTGTGAACGAGAGGATTCGTCGAACGAATCTTCTGCAGATCCGCCCATATGGAGTAGGCTGAAATTTCTATGTCGGTGGCCATCACAGGTAGCCTTCACCCGGTTGACATGCATGTCCATGTCTTAGGAAATGGAAAGTCGGGCTCCGGTTGCCGAATTACGCCGCGCTGGTGGCAGCGGCCTTTCCTCGATTTAATGGCCGCGGACGTCGGCCTCAAGACCTCTCCGGGCGATCCGGCCTTGGATCAACTCTATGTCGAAAGACTGCTGGGCTGGATTCAAGAATCCACGCTTGGGCAGGCGGTGATTCTCGCTTGTGACGATCTCTATGACGAGACCGGTCATCCATTTCCAGGTCTGTCCGGCCTTTTTGTGCCGAACGATTATGTCCTCGAGCTTTCCAGGCGTCACCCGGAATTTCTACCGGCGGTCTCCATTCACCCGGCGCGGTCGGATGCCATTGCTGAACTGGAGCGTTGCGCGGCTGCCGGTGCCGTCCTGATGAAACTCCTGCCCTGTGTGCAGGCCGTCGATTGTAACCGCGAGATCTATAAACCGTTCTGGGAGCGGATGGCTCGATTGAATCTCCCGCTCTTGGCCCATACCGGAGGTGAGTTCTCTTTACCCACCCACCGCCGAGACCTCCAAAGCGTTGAGACCCTCCGGCTACCCCTTCAATCCGGAGTCACTGTCATCGCCGCACATTGCGGAGCTCCAGCCTTGCCATGGGATCAGGATTATTTCGATCAGTTTGACCAGATGCGAAAATCTTTTCCCAATCTGTACGGGGATCTCTCCGCGCTCTCGCAGATCACTCATCTCCGGACGCTCGACCGGCTTCGAGAAGATCCCCGCCAGATTCTATACGGAAGTGACTACCCGGTCGTCAGTACCGCTTTTTGGTCCCGGCGCAAAGGGTGGATCACCAAAGCCACTTACCAGCGGATCCGTTCAATTCGTAATCCGCTGGAGAAAAAGTTTCAGCTCACCGTCGCACTCGGCTTTCCAGACCGGGTCTTTACTGATTTTCGGGCGCTGGCGGCCACTCCTTTCAGTGCTGGATGAGTTCGATTTCGTAGCCTTCCGGCGCATCGATAAAAGCGATAATACTTCCGCTGCTAGTCTTAGTCGGACCATCGGAAAGCGGATAGCCTTTTTTGGCGGCTTGCTGAGCGAATGCTTCGAGGTCATCCACCTCGAACGCGAGGTGCGTGATGTCGAAACCAACATTGACAGGACCGCTCTCATCGAACTTGCAAATCTCAATCTCTTCTTCACTGCCAGGAGCCTTGAAGAAGACCAGTTCCGAGCCGCGGGGGGACTTTGAACGTTGAGTTTCTTCCAAGCCAAGTACGTCCTTATAAAAATGAACAGTCTTTTCCAGGTCAGAGACCCGGAAACGGGTGTGGAGGAGCTTGCTAACCATAGACTCCAAACTGCCACACATGAATCGCGCCAGCCATTAAGAGATGATAAAATTCGACGAAGGCGAATTTTGGGATTTGTGAGTCGGGCTCGATTTGTGGCAGTCTCCTCATTCCTATGCTCTACATCGGCATCGATAGCGGCACGCAAAGCACTAAATCCATCGTCGTTGATCTCGAGACAGGTGGAATTCTGGCGACTTCTCAACAAAATTACGATTTGATCCCCGGGCTGCCCGATGGGCATATGGAGCAGGATCCCAGAGCCTGGATCGACGCGGTTGACAAGACGATTCAAGCTTGTCTCAAGCAAATCGGTGAACGAAAAGACCAAATCCGCGCCATCGGAGTGAGCGGTCAGCAGCATGGCCTCGTGGTCCTGAACTCGGCCAGTCAAGTCATTCGACCAGCCAAACTCTGGTGTGACACCTCGACTTCGGAACAATGCAAAGAGATCATCGACGAATTCGGAGGCGAAACGGCGCTGATCAAGCTCATCGGCAACACGATGTTGCCAGGCTGGACCGCTCCCAAAATTCTTTGGTTGAAACAGCGCGAGCCCGAGAATTTCGAAGCCGTCGATACGATCCTTTTGCCTCATGATTACATCAACTTCTGGTTGTCCGGGGAAAAGCGCATGGAATACGGCGACGCCTCCGGGACCGGGTTACTTGACATCAAGACACGCCAATGGTGCGAACCGGTCATCGGGTTCATCGACGAAGCGCTGCTCGAAAAATTGCCGCCTGTCGGTTCCTCGCGCCAAGCGGTCGGTTTGCTTCGAGAAAATTTGCGGACAAAATGGGGGCTGAAGAACAGTCCAATCATCTCCGCCGGCGGCGGCGATAACATGATGGGCGCCATCGGTACTGGTAACGTCAGTGCCGGGGTTGTGACCGTCAGTCTTGGCACTTCGGGGACGGTCTATGCCTACTCGCCCGAGCCGGTGGTCGATCCTCAAGGGGAAGTGGCCGCTTTTTGCGACAGCACCGATAAATGGCTCCCGCTGGTTTGCACGATGAACGTCACCGTCGCAACCGAGCATATTCGTAAAATGTTTGGTTGGGACCTTGCCCAGCTGGACTCCACCGTGGCAGGAGCGCCTCCCGGTGCGGGAGGGATCATTTTTCTGCCCTATCTCGTCGGTGAACGGACGCCGAATCTTCCGAACGGTGTTGGAGTCTTTCACGGCCTCACCACTGCGAACATGACACCTGCCAACCTCGCCAGAGCAACCATGGAAGGAGTGACCTTGGGATTGGCCTATGGTTTGAATCGGTTCCGTTCTCTAGGGATCAAGCCGTCCGAGATTCGCCTGACTGGAGGAGGCAGTAAAAGCCGGATCTGGCGGCAGATCTGTGCGGACATCTTTCGAATCCCGGTCGTTTGTCTGGCGACCGCCGAAGGAGCTGCTCTCGGTGCGGCCATGCATGGGGCCTGGGTCGATCGTCTGGTGAACAACAAGTCCGCCAACCTTGTGCAACTCCTCGACGCAGTGGTCAAGCTCGATGAGTCGTCGCGCGCCGTCCCTGCGCCTGCCACAGCCGCTCTTTATCAGGATGCCTTCAGCCGCTTCAAAGGCCTGACTCAACGCCTGGCCAGCGGGGGATTCCTCTAAAGAAGTTGTCAGTGTCAGTGGCAGTTGTCAGTTAAGGAGGGCGAGACGAAATGATTCCCACTTGGCAACTGGCAACTTCACTGGCAACTGACACTGACAACTGACACTGACACTTCCCATGAAACTCGTCATCGCCGGGACTGGAGCCAGCGGCGCGATCTATTTGCAGCGCTTGTTGGCACAAATCGACTGCGTCCGAAACGAGATTCATTTCGTGCTGAGCCCTTTTGCTAAGCAAGTGATTCGGGAAGAATTGGGCGAACTGCAGGTGCCTGCCGGCGTCCACGAGCACAATGATCGCAGCATGAATGTGCCGTTCGCGAGCGGCTCGACCTATTTTGACGCCATGGTCATCGTCCCCTGCACCATGGGGACCCTTGGACGCATCGCAGCGGGTACCAGCGATTCATCGATTCTTCGCGCCGCCGACGTTTTTCTCAAGGAAAGGCGAAAGCTGATTTTGGTGCCGCGGGAAACTCCCTGGAATCTGATTCATATCCGCAATTGTGCGACCCTGCTGGAGGCTGGTGCCATTATTATGCCGGCATCCCCTTCCTTCTACAGCAGGCCGGCATCCGTCGAGGAGCTCGCTGATACCATCGTTCATCGTATTCTTGACCAGATTGGCCTTCCCTCTCCCAAAGCCTTCCGCTGGTTCGAACCCGGCGAATAGCCTTTCAATCGTGCTCGTGATCGCTCGGCTCGTATCGACTTCTCCGGCAGCCGACTTCCTCAGAGGCGAAATGCGGCAAGGGTCAGACAAAAATCGAAATAATTCCGAAAATCCAGTTGCACGCTTTCAAAAGATCGCTAATCTCTGCGGCCCGACCCAATAAGTCGGGCGGCTCGGAGGGCGAGGTGAACGAAATTTTGCAAAATTTGCGTTGACCAGAAACTCTGAGCAGGTATAGGTAACATCCGCTGATGATATCAGCGGCGCCGGTCGAAAGATCGGAACGGTTCTTATAGTTTTGGGACTTCAAATTGGCTCAATTTTGTCCCGGTTGAATTGAGAAAAGCAGTACCAGTTTAGCCGGAATCCAAGTTGAGTTTTTTTGTCGCCTGAAACGAAAGAGAACCCCGTTCATTGAAAGTTTGGTTCTGAGATTTTCCAAAACCTCAGAATGGTATGTCAGCAAAAATTGTGTTGTGCGTTATACGTCAGATTCTTTTGAATCTTATATTTTGTAATGACCGACAAATCTTGCTCTTTCTCTGGTGTGTACCGGAAAAAGAGATCAAGAACTTACAGGTCAGAATTTTTATCCCCGACAATCAACTGAAAGTTGGGGTACATAAAAACTTTCTACGGAGAGTTTGATTCTGGCTCAGAACGAACGCTGGCGGCGTGGATAAGACATGCAAGTCGAACGGGTTTAGTTTCGGAGCAATTCGGAATTAGGCCAGTGGCGAACGGGTGCGTAACACGTGAGTCATCTGCCTGAAAGTGGGGGATAGCTCGCCGAAAGGCGAATTAATACCGCATATGCCCCGAAGCAATTCGGGGTAAAGCCGGGGCAACCTGGCGCTTTTAGAGGAACTCGCGGCCTATCAGCTTGTTGGTGAGGTAACGGCTTACCAAGGCTTCGACGGGTAGCTGGTCTGAGAGGACGACCAGCCACACTGGAACTGAGACACGGTCCAGACACCTACGGGTGGCAGCAGTCGAGAATTTTTCTCAATGGGGGAAACCCTGAAGGAGCGACGCCGCGTGGAGGATGAATGCTTTCGGGTTGTAAACTCCTGTCATTTGGGAACAAAGCCTTACGTTAACTGCGTGGAGGTTTGATAGTACCGAAAGAGGAAGAGACGGCTAACTCTGTGCCAGCAGCCGCGGTAATACAGAGGTCTCAAGCGTTGTTCGGATTCATTGGGCGTAAAGGGCGCGTAGGCGGCGGGGTAAGTCGGGTGTGAAATCTCAGAGCTCAACTCTGAAACTGCACTCGATACTGCTCTGCTTGAGGACTGGAGAGGAGACTGGAATTCACGGTGTAGCAGTGAAATGCGTAGATATCGTGAGGAAGACCAGTGGCGAAGGCGGGTCTCTGGACAGTTCCTGACGCTGAGGCGCGAAGGCCAGGGGAGCAAACGGGATTAGATACCCCGGTAGTCCTGGCAGTAAACGGTGCACGTTTGGTGTGCGCGGATTCGACCCCGTGCGTGCCGGAGCTAACGCGTTAAACGTGCCGCCTGAGGAGTACGGTCGCAAGATTAAAACTCAAAGAAATTGACGGGGGCCCGCACAAGCGGTGGAGTATGTGGCTTAATTCGATGCAACGCGAAGAACCTTACCTGGGCTTGACATGCATTGTGTCGCCGGTGAAAGCCGGCTAGTGTAGCAATACACGCTTTGCACAGGTGCTGCATGGCTGTCGTCAGCTCGTGTCGTGAGATGTTGGGTTAAGTCCCGCAACGAGCGCAACCCCTGTGAACTGTTGCTACCCAGCACCACTTTTGTTTCTAATCCTGCATCTAGAGGAGTTTATTGGAGACAAAATGGTGCTGGGGCACTCTGTTCAGACTGCCCTGTGAAACGGGGAGGAAGGTGGGGATGACGTCAAGTCAGGATGGCCCTTACGCCCAGGGCTGCACACGTACTACAATGCTCAGTACAGAACGAACCGAAATCGCGAGGTGGAGGAAATCACTAAAACTGAGCCCAGTTCGGATTGTAGGCTGCAACTCGCCTACATGAAGCCGGAATCGCTAGTAATGGCGTATCAGCTACGACGCCGTGAATACGTTCCCGGGCCTTGTACACACCGCCCGTCACATCATGGGAGTCGCTTGTACCCGAAGTGTCTGTGCTAATCCGCGCAAGCGGAAGGCAGGGCCCTAAGGTATGAGCGGTAACTGGGATGAAGTCGTAACAAGGTAGCCGTAGGGGAACCTGCGGCTGGATCACCTCCTTTCTAAGGAGCACTCTTTCCCACTTAGATAGGGATTGAGAGGTCGACAGCTAACGCGGTCTTATTCGTCCGTTCGAGGATGGATCGTTATGCTGCAAGACCTGGTCGACCGAAAGGTCGCCGGGCTCAAAAGACTGAAACGGTAGCGCACAATTCAGTTTTTGCTGGACATCGCGAGGCCGGATATCATCAGCGAACGCCGTTTGATCCGGCGGCCGCCGGACTGAAAAACTCCGGGGGTATAGCTCAGTTGGTAGAGCGGTAGCTTTGCAAGCTATAGGTCAGGGGTTCGAGTCCCCTTACCTCCAAACTTTATTTTCCGGGTCATTGGACTAGGAAAGTCGGGGTTTGGCAGGCCAGAGCTTCGGAAGGAGCCAGGTGGAAACTGTGGTCACCGGACCTTGGGCCTGTAGCTCAGTTGGTTAGAGCATGCGCTTGATAAGCGCAGGGTCACTGGTTCGAGCCCAGTCAGGCCCACCAGACCCGAGCAGTGCGGTTTGGCTTTTCCGTTCCTCGCATTCCTAGCAAGACATACCATTTTGACGTTTGGCGAGAGTCTAAAAGCTCAGACCAGACCCCCTTTCCGCCACACGCGGAAAAGTGTTCTTTGACATCTGCATATTGGGTAGAAAGTACAACTTTGGAGAATAGAAGTGGAGGTTCGCCTTCACTTCTAACAGATATCAAAATAATCAAGCTACTAAGGGCGTATGATGGATGCCTTGGTGCCAATAGGCTATGAAGGACGTGGTAAGCTGCGATAAGCTACGGATAGCGGCAAACACGCTTTGACCCGTAGATTTCCGAATGGGATAACCCGTTTGAGTTAATACTCAATCATTGCTACCTGAATTCATAGGGTAGTAAAGCGACACCCGGAGAAGTGAAACATCTCAGTATCCGGAGGAACAGAAAGAGAATTCGATTCCGTAAGTAGTGGCGAGCGAAAGCGGAAAAGCCCAAACCACTAGCTTGCTAGTGGGGTTGTAGGAGCCCGTGATGGGACTTCGAAAGTTAGGTGAAGCGGATGGAAAGTCGCTCCACAGAAGGTGAAAGACCTGTAACCGAAAACTGGAGAAGCTCTAGGGATTTCCTGAGTAATGCGACGCACGTGAAACTTCGCATGAATCCACGGCGACCACGCCGTAAGGCTAAATACTAATTGGCGACCGATAGTGAACAAGTACCGCGAGGGAAAGGTGAAAAGCACCGCTGTGAGCGGAGTGAAATAGTACCTGAAATCATACGTCTACAAGGTGTCAAACCCAGCTCCAGTTTTGCCTTGGCAAAATGTGGAGATGAAGAGACCAGGGTAAAACTGGAGTTGGGGATGGCGTGCCTTTTGCTTAATGAGTCTGCGAGTTATTGTCAGTGGCAAGCTTAAGTCCTTCTGGGATGGAGGCGTAGCGAAAGCGAGTCCGAAATGGGCGTTTAGTTGCTGGCAGTAGACCCGAAGCGGAGGTGATCTACCTATGGCCAGGATGAAAGTTGCTTAACCGCAACTGAAGGTCCGAACCGGTGAATGTTGAAAAATTCTCGGATGAGCTGTGGGTAGGAGCGAAAGACTAATCAAACCCCGTGATAGCTGGTTCTCCCCGAAATAGCTTGAGGGCTAGCCTCGTGTGCTGATCGATGGAGGTAGAGCACTGGATGAACTAGGGCCCATACCAGGGTACCGAATTCAATCAAACTCCGAATGCCGTCGAATGTAACACGGGAGTCAGTGCGTGAGGGATAAGCTTCACGCGCGAGAGGCAAACATGCCAGACCAACAGCTAAGGTGCCTAAATACCGCTCAGTGGAAAGGATGTGGAGTTACTTAAACAGTGAGGATGTTGGCTTAGAGGCAGCCATCATTTAAACAGTGCGTAATAGCTGACTCATCGAGTGATTCTGCGCCGAAAATGATTGGCGATAAGCGGTATACCGAAGCTTTGGATTCGTCGGGATTTCGATCCTGACGAGTGGTAGGGGAGCGTTGTAAATACCTTGAAGCCGGAGGGTAACCGACGGTGGAGTGTTTACAAGTGAGGATGCAGACATGAGTAGCGATAAGCCAGGTGAGATCCCTGGCCGCCGTAAACCCAAGGTTTCCTGGGCAAGGTTCGTCCCCCCAGGGTTAGTCGGGACCTAAGTCGAGGCCGGAGGGCGTAGGCGATGGACAGCAGGTTTAATATTCCTGCACCGGCTATGGTTAAGCTGCAGAGTGACGTATCGGAAGAGAGGAGCTGCCGGTTGAAAGTGGCAGTGGCGCAAGCTGACGCGGAGACTTCGGTCGATGTGGATTCTTTAAACCTGGTACCGAGAAAAGTTCTGTAGTGTTCCCATGGCCGCCCGTACCGTAAACCGACACAGGTGGGTGAGTAGAATATACTAAGGCGAGTGAGTGAAACCTCGTTAAGGAACTCGGCAATCTAGCCCCGTAACTTCGGAAGAAGGGGTTCCCGCACCATTCGGCAGTCGCCGGATGGTCAAAGAAAGAAGCCGATGCAGCATCGGCAGGTTGATCAGATAGAGGGCCGGCGTGAGCTGGCCAACCATTTCGACGAAGGTCGAATGGTGTGGGACGCAGTGAAAGGGGTCAACCGACTGTTTAGCAAAAACACAGCACTCTGCTAAGTCGCTAAGACGACGTATAGGGTGTGACACGTGACCAATGCGGTAAGATTACGGCAAGAGGTTAGTTCGGCGCAAGCCGGGCGAAGCTTTGAACCCAAGTCCCCGTGAATGTCGGCCGTAACTATAACGGTCCTAAGGTAGCGAAATTCCTTGTCGGGTAAGTTCCGACCTGCACGAATCGTGTAACGAGTTGACCGCTGTCTCAACGAGGAGCTCAGCGAAGTTGTAGTGGCGGTGAAGATGCCGCCTACCCGCAGTAGGACGGAAAGACCCTATGCACCTTTACTGTACGCTGTTACTGGTTTTTCGATTTTAATGCTTAGCGTAAGTGGGAGACTATGAAATCCGGCTTTCGGGCCGGACCGAGTCGACAATGAAACACCACCCTTTACAGTTGGAAAATCTAACTTGATCCCATTATCTGGGTTGAGGACATTGGCAGCCGGTCAGTTTTACTGGGGCGGTATCCTCCCAAAGAGTAACGGAGGAGTACGAAGGTTGGCTCAACCTGGTTGGCAATCAGGTGACGAGTACATGGATATAAGCCAGCCTAACTGTGAGACACACACGTCGAGCAGATGCGAAAGCAGGTCCAAGTGATCCGGTGGTTGAAAGTGGAATCGCCATCGCTCAACGGACAAAAGGTACGCTAGGGATAACAGGCTGATCGAGCCCAAGAGCTCATATCGACGGCTCGGTTTGGCACCTCGATGTCGGCTCATCACATCCTGGGGCTGGAGAAGGTCCCAAGGGTCCGGCTGTTCGCCGGTTAAAGTGGTACGCGAGCTGGGTTCAGAACGTCGCGAGACAGTTCGGTCCTTATCCACTGTGGGCGCAGGAGAATTGAGGGGTTCAGACCTTAGTACGAGAGGACCGGGTCTGACGAACCTCTGGTGTTCCAGTTGTCGTGTCAACGGCAGTGCTGGGTAGCTATGTTCGGAAAGGATAAGCGCTGAAAGCATCTAAGCGCCAAGCTTTTTCCAAGATGAATTCTCCCCGAAGAGTCGTGGTAGACCACCACGTTGATAGGCTACGGGTATAAGCACAGCAATGTGTTCAGCTCAGTAGTACTAATTACTCGTTCGGCTTGATTGTTTCTGCTGTCTGATCGGTCCTGTCCGCGCAAGCGAGAGCAGGTCCCTACGATCGGAGGCACAGTGCAATCAATTTTTGAAAGTTCAGATCCAAAGTTTCTTCCAATATGCAGATTTCAGAGAACACCTTGTTCTTTCAAGGAAAGCGCTGGCCGCGCACTGGCTGGAACAGTTCCAGTCCTCGAGCTGGCCGGCGCGATCAAAGTCGGTGACCAGATTTTCTGGTGAAGTTGAGAAAAGACCGCCCCCGAAGTTTTCCCCCACGGGCTAGTTTCAGCTTCACCAGCCTTCTGGTGATCATAGCGCAGTGGTCCCACCCGTTCCCATTCCGAACACGGAAGTGAAACGCTGCAGCCCCAATGGTAGTGCATCTCTAGGTTGTGCGAGAGTAGGACGTCGCCAGAATTATGAACCCCGCCCGGTGAAAGCCGGTCGGGGTTCTCTCGTTTTCGGCTCCATCTTAATCGTCACTCGTCCTCGTGCTCGTGCTCGTGTGCTTTCCTGGCCAGCAGAGCGAGGACGACAACGACCACGAGTACGATCAGGAATTCCGGCGTCTTCCCCCTAATCGTGCTCGATTGCTTTCCTCACCGGCAGAGCGAGGACGACGGCGACCACGAGAGACAACGATAAGGAAATTCCTCTAATCTCTTCTCGAGTTCCAACCGCTCGCGGTCAGGTCGATATTGCCACGGTGAGGCTTGCGTGGCATCTGCACCTTACGCCGCCCACTCACCCTTCCTGACTTAACAGATTGAAATACCATCCAGATATTTTATTGCCATCTTCACCGCATCGGATTAGGCGTCTCTGGTTGTATCACAATCCCCCAAGGAAATGAAAAAGCTGGGCCTTCTCGCGATGGGTTATCGAAGACGAATTGGCTTTTTGGGATTGGCCTTGATGGCCACTAGTTGGTGCTTGAATGCACTATCGGCCGAAACCCCAAGGAGCAACGACCATTGGATCAATACCTGGACGGCCGGGCCGATGCCGCCATGGGCTGGTCCGATACCGGCAGGATTTTTTGACCAGACCGTACGTCAGGTGGTACGGATCAGTTTGGGCGGGGAGAGAGTACGAGTGCGCCTGTCAAACGAGTTTGGTTTCCGACCTGTCGAAGTGGAGGCAGCCCATATCGCTGTCGCGGGAATCGCAGGGTCAATTCAAACGGATACCGATCGAGCGCTTACCTTTAACGGAAAGCCCTCGGTTACACTCTTACCGGGTGCTCCGGTGCTAAGCGATCCGGTCGAGCTCAAAGTGGCTCCATTAACGCACCTGGCGGTCAGCCTGTACTTTGAGCAACGAGCCGAGGTTAGGACTTACCATCTTGAAGCGGCGCAGACTGCTTACATCTCCTCTCTAGGCAATTTTGTCAGTGCCGAGAAAATGCCGGCGGGCGAAACGGCGACCAGCCGCTTTTTTCTAACCGCCGTAATGGTCGATGCTCCGACCGACGCGCGGGTGGTAGTTGCTTTCGGCGATTCAATCACTGATGGAGCGCGCTCAACGCCAGACACCGATAATCGCTGGCCTGATCATTTGGCAGAGCGGCTGAGTCAGGCGCCGGGGTACGGCGCAGTTGCAGTGGTCAACGAAGGTATCGGGGGGAACCGAGTACTAAGCGACGGCATGGGGATCAAAGCGCTGGCGAGATTTGACCGTGACGTGCTGAGCCAGCCAAGTGTATCCCACGTGGTCATCTTGGAAGGCATCAACGACATTGGATGGCCGGGGACCTTTCTGACGCCGCCGGAAGAACCAGTCACTGCAGAAAAGATCATCGCTGGTTATCAGCAATTGATTGATAGGGCGCACCTGCATGGCATCAAAGTCATTGGCGCCACCTTGACGCCCTTTGAGGGTTCCTTCGCCGGAGCGCCACTGCAGACCTTTTATAATCCCGAGAAAGAGAAGATGCGGCAGACGGTCAACGAGTGGATCCGGCGGAGCAGCGCCTATGACGGCGTCATTGACTTTGACGCCGTTGTCAGGGATCCACAACATCCCTCAAAGATTCGGGCAGAATACGACGCCGGCGATCATTTGCATCCGAACGATGAGGGGTACAAAGCAATGGGCGATTCTGTGGATCTGAAGTTGCTGGGCGGTCATTAGGAACTTGGATTTTCTGTGAACGTTTCGCACCGGACGCGCCTGAATGGGTAGAAGATCAAAGGCGCGCCGAAATCTCCCCTCTGCCGTCCGGGAAACAGATTGAGGAGCCAAAAACGCGACCTTAATTGCCTGGTTTCACTAGCGGACAGCGTTCAGCATTTGCTGTAAAACCGCAATCTGTTGCTCGGTAAGAGCGAAGAAGCTATCCGGGTTGTCTTTCACTTGATCCCGCCGGTCAAGAAAATCACGTTCGAGCTGTTTCAGTTGGTCCCTCTTTCCCGGAGAAAGCTTCGCCCGCAGAGCCGAATAGACGTTGTTCAGACGAGCATCCAGTGGCGCATAGCGCGGATCGTCTGCAATGTTCCCATTTCTCTCCGCGTCTACCGCGGAGTGATCAAAAGCGGGTGTCTCTGAGACCGAACTGGGCGCAACGGCTGGGCTCAGCGCGACCGTAACGAAGCCTTCAAAGGTCATTTTGAGGGAGTTCCGAACAGGTGGGTCTACTTCGTGCAACCTGACATGGACACGCGCCACGACATTGTCCTCGACACTGTAACCACGGTGGAAGCCGAAGATAAGTTGCTGCTGAACGAGATAAATATATTCCCCGTCGCTTGAGCTGCCCGTGTCCTTCGTATAGCCCTCGTAGTTCGGGACCAGCCACTCAATCGGAACAAAATTGCCAACGCTGAACCTTCCGCCCGCATTCTCTCTGGTGGCTGCGGTCAGCCCTTCGTACTGGCGGCGAACCTGAGGATTGGTCTCGATGAGGTTGGAGACGAATGCGACAACCTCTTTGGGGATATCGAATTCTGTCTGGGAAGTCTTTGTTAACTCAGTGGGACTGTCGGCAGCCGCCCTTAGGATAACCGCCAAAAGAAGGAGCAAGGTAGAGAAGGTCGCTTTCACCAGATGCGAAGTATATAGGAAGTCGCTTCCCTGTAGGAACTTGAATATTTCGGGACATCTTTCTACCTTTCTGCAAAAAAGACAGAAGGTCGATAACGAGAACGAGGGCGAGCACGATTGAAGAGCACTAGGCGATCCGGCGAGCGGCGGCTTGAGCCTTGAGGCATAGTTCCGCCGCTTTGAAGGCGTGCGCCTGCGTCATCGCGTTGTCTGTTCCATTCAGGCAATCGAGAATAAGCTGCCCAAAGAAAGGGAAGCCAACCTTTCCGCTGAGAGCAAAATGTTGTTCGCTCTCGCCGTTCACCAAAAACAGATGGTTGCCTACGGGCTCGCGGCTAACGTCAATATACTTTCGCATTTCGATATAGCCTTCTGTGCCCAAAATGATGGTTCGGCCATCTCCCCAGGTACCCAGACCTCCTGGAGTCAGCCAATCCACTCGAAAATAAGAAGTGGCGCCATTGTCCGCGATCAAAGTCGCGTCTCCAAAATCTTCCAGTTCCGGGTACTGTTTATTCGCATAATTCGCCACCCGCGCGGAAGTGACGCTAGCATCGGAAGCTCCGGCGAAGAAAAGGAATTGCTCAATCTGGTGGCTCCCGATATCGCATAAGATGCCGCCGTACTTCGCTCTTTCGAAAAACCATGCCGGACGGGCGTCAGCGTTCAAGCGATGAGGTCCAAGCCCCAAGACATTCACCACCCGGCCGATTGCGCCCTCCCGCACAAGATCACCTGCGAAGACCGCACATTCGACGTGAAGACGTTCGCTGTAGTAGACCATATATTTTTTCCCCTGCTCGGCGGCGACAGACTTGGCCTCCGCCAGTTGTCCCAAATCCGTGAAGGGGGTCTTGTCGGTAAAGTAATTCTTGCCGGCTCTCATGACTTGGACGCCGAGAGGCCCTCTTTCGGAAGGAACAGCAGCAGCAGCGACCAGGTTTACTTTGGGATCTTCCAGAACCTGAACGAACGACTGGGCCGCTTCCACCCCTGGAAAGATTTCCTGGAATGCTCGGACCTTGAGCGGGTCAGGATCGAAGACCCAGCACAGTTGCCCACCCGCTTCCAATAACCCGTTGCACATTCCATTGATGTGACCGTGATCAAGTGCCACCGCTGCAAATAGGAAATCACCGGGGTGGCACACCGGCCTCGGTTTCCCTTTGGGAGCATAATCGTAACCTGTCTGGCTCATCGTGAAAGAGACTGTTCGTTGTTAATCAGTGCATGTCGTCTGAATCCGTCCTGAAACTCCTGGTTTCGTCCGGGTGGATGAAGCGATCAATTTTTGGAGATGCTGGTTAAATAATGCCCCGTCGATCGGAAGTTTGATCGCCCGATTTTCCAGAGTTGAGAGCAGAAAGGCGTTGGCCAATTCCAGAGAATTAAGACCCTCTCTAGCCTGCGCAATTAACGGCGTGCCATCCAGGATAGCCGAGACGAAATTCCCCAGAACTCCATTGTGCTGCGGGCCATGGCCACTGATTGGGATTCGGATTTCCCAAGTCTGCGGCGCCGAAAACCGACCAGGATCTGTCCGTGAAAACTCACTCATCGGCACCTCATTTCGAGTAAAGAGAAATAGATCGTTTTCAATGACCACTCTGCCTCGTTCGGCGGCCACTTCGAGCCGGTTCGTGCCTGGCGCTTCCCCGGTGGAGGCACTGAATACGGCTGTCATGCCGTCTGAGTATTCGAGGTAAGCCGTTACATCGTCTTCGACCTCGATATCGTGGTACCTGCCAAAATGGCAAAACGCGCGTACTTGGGCAGGCATACCGAAGATCCATTGAAAGAGATCGAGATTGTGCGGACATTGGTTCAGCAATACACCACCGCCCTCACCCGCCCAGGTCGCCCTCCAGTCGCTCGATTGATAGTAGGCTTCCGTGCGGAACCAGTTGGTAATCGTCCAGCTTACGCGCCTGATCGCTCCAAGATCTCCGGATTGCACCAGTTGACGGAGTTTCAGAAAAAAAGGGTCCGTACGCTGGTTGAACATGGCGGCAAAGACCTGATTCGAGCCGCGATGGGCCGCCAGCAAACGTTCGCCATCCGATTTATGGACGGAGATCGGTTTTTCCACCAACACATGGCGGCCAGCTTCCAGCGCTTTGATACCGATGGTGGTATGCGAGTAATGCGGAGTGGCAATCAAAACCGCGTCCGTTTCCGATGAGCGCAAAAAGTCGTCCACAGAGGCAAAGCCTTCGACGGACGAGAATTGATTCAGGCGTTCGGCCCTTGGATCACAGACAGCAGTCAGTTGGCACCTCGGGATACTGCCGTCGACGACGCTTTGCGCGTGGATCGCACCCATTGTGCCCACTCCAACAATTCCGAGTTTTACTGTTTGCATGTGAGATCCGGATTGCTTATCCCTTGACGCCTCCACTTAAGGAAGCCGTCAATTACGCCCAAGTCTTCATTCAGTAACCATTTCCAGGAGGTGGCAACCACCACCGGTGATAAGACAAACGGAATATCCGGCGAAGCCATAAGCCGCTTTCTATTTAGTTACGGGGCGATTGTTTCCGAGGACCTGAGAGCCGAGTTGATTAATCGCAGAGATGGTTTCCTCGAACCGGGTCCTGCCGGTGGAGTAAAGAATCAACTGTTCAAGTAAATCGTTCTGCAGCAAATTCAGTTCCGGCCTCGCTAGATCCTCCGCCACCCATTCAGGGGTAACCGCGAAATCGTCCAGCATTGGCTTGAGATATTCCGTGTATTTCCAGTAATTAACAGGAAGATCCTTCATCGGACTGAGCAGAGAACCGCCGAGGCCTCCAGATAACTCTTCGTCGTCGTTGGTTCCGCCCACCAGAGCAACAGTTTTGCGGCATCTTCATGGTTGGGCGAATTTGCTAAACCAATCAAAAACTCTCCTCCAGGACACGCCGCGCGGATCGCCGCCTTAGGAAAAAAAGTCGTTCCGAATGCAAATCAGTTCCACCTTCCACGAGTGTCTTCAATTCCCAATTCCCTGCCCACATCATTGCAGCAACCCCAGTTTTAAAGAGCGGACCACCGTCAGTCTTTCCAGGCCAGGAAGAGGTGGGTACCAGCTTGGCTTCGATTAAACTCCTGAAATAGGTGAGCGCCTCCTTGGCGGCTTCCGGATTTGGCAAAATCCGCTTTCCGTCCTCAGAAATCCAACGACCATCTGCCTGGTAGAGCAGGTTAGACCACCTTTGGACGCTACAGTCGTAGGCGACCCCGATCCGGCAGGATGGCAGCCGCTTCACTTTTTCCAAAGTGTTTTAAACTCCGCCCAGGTCCAGATGTGGTCGGAATCGGCCGGCACCTTGGTTCCCGCTTGCCTGAATAACTCCTTATTGTAGAAAAGGCCATTGATGGTTGCCTCAATCGGAACTCCAATGACTTTCTCTCCCGCCTTGATGAAAGCCGCATAACTCGGGAGATATCGGCTTAGTAGATTGGCTTTATTGGTATTGCGCTAAATCCAAGGCTTGTTCCGCGTAGGTCTGAATGTAGGCCGTTGTCACTTGCAGAATGTCCGGAGGTTCACCGGCGGTGACCAGGTATTGATCTTAGCGGTCAGCGCAGCTGTATGGAATTATCGAGACGCTAAAATCGATTCCGGGATGATCCCGGCTGTACTCCTTGAGAAACTTCTGGATTAGGTCTTGAGTACTAGCGTTAGCTAAGAGGAGTACGGTTAACGTCTTCGCCTCTGCCAGCGATTCGGCGATCAAGTAAATTAAGATGAAAATAATCCCGCGTTTGAGGATTCTCACGTTCGTTCCCGAGGGGTGGAGATGGCAAAGCTAACTATCGCCTTACCAGTTTAACTTTCGCGTTTTTCCGGCATTCTTCATTATTTCTGCTGCTCCGACGGCCCGGCAATCAAGGCGCCTTCTGGAAAGTAAGGCCGGAGTGTTCCGCACATCCCCAGCTTTCGCAATTCGTACACAGGATCGACCGGTACCTCAAACACTCTTCCCTCGTTTAAGTAATCACCGGTTCCGAGGTTCAGCTTGTCCAGAAACGACCTGGTGCGCTGGATGGTCTTCATCGGCCCAGCTTCCCAGATCTGGCGCCAGCCAGGTTCTTTCGATTGCACTAACCGGGCCGCCTGTTGGTAAAAGGTCTCCAAAGATCCCTGTTCCAATTCGGCGCGGAGCATCTGAAACCCTCGGACTGCTAAATCCCGGCGCTCACGGGCCGCTTCTTGCTGGTCGGCAGGCGCCAACCCGGCACTTTCTAGAGATGCAGATTGCCAATAAGAGTCTTCGTCCTTGAGATACTTGAACGGAAAAGTGAGCAAAGAGTCGCCATGCTCCGGCAATCCGGCGTTTTCCATCACGGCGAAGATTTCAAGCTGGGCGTCCGTGTTGACCAGGCGATGAATCAGACCCGGTGTAAACCAGATCATCGAGCCGGCGCGAAGCGGAATTTCACGAAAACCGGCACTGGATAGCGTTTGCACGAACCCTTGTCCCCTGATGACCAGGTAGGCTTCGGAACAAGCAAAATGCATATGAGGGCTCCCGCCGGCCAGTCCATCCGGCGCCAGACTATCGTACACTCTGAGATGAGTGACTCCGATTGCACCCGGAAAAGCCTCTACCTGCCGCATTATTTCAGTCATATCTTCGAACTGGTGCACCGCCTTCTAAATCCCTTAGGCACTTAAAAGACGGTGCACTAAAATGTCTCGTATCTCGGATGGCCCGGCCCGATCGGTAGATTGACCGGCTCATTCTTTTCACTGGAGTAATAAGTTGCCGCGATAACTTCTAACGCCGCACGCGCATCCCCTAGCGTGACCGGCAGCTCTTTCCCGTTCCGGAGAGCCTGATAAAAGCGATAAAACTGGCCCGCATAGCGTTCCGGAAGAGGAGCCAATTGATCAACTGCATCCTTCATTTGCTTTTCATTTCCAGCAGGGTTGAAAGAAAAAGCCCAAGGTTCCCGTGAATTAGCGTACGGTTGAATATTGCTCTCCGCAGTGACATTTCGAAAGGTAAATCGATGCCTGGAAATTTCTGCCAGGGAACCAAGCGTGACGGAAATAGTGCCGAGCGACCCGTCGGCCATTTCCAGTGCTATGGCCACACAGTCCTCGACTTCAATCTGGTTCACGCGAGTGGTGCTACGCCCAAAGACGCTTTTCGCGGGCCCTAGGATGTAAAGCACCATGTCCACAGCGTGAATCGCCTGGCTGAGCAGCGCACCTCCCAACTCGGTGGCTCGCTTGCCGCGCCACGGGTTGCGATAATATTCGCTGTCTCGCCACCAAGCCACATCGACGTTAAAGACGAACGCCTCGCCGGCCAACTTCTGATCGACCAGGTATTTGAGTTTCTGCAGGCCGTGACCAAAACGATATTGAAATATTGGCATCACTTGGCAGCCGCTTTCGCTCGCCAGGCGGGAAACGAGATCCACTGCCGCCACACTCCCAACCAACGGTTTTTCACAGATCACGTGTTTGCCCGCTTTGAGTGCCGCTTCGATCTGGCCCGGATGAAACGCTGGTGGTGTACAAATATCAATCACGTCGATGTCCGGCCGGCGGCAGACTTCGTCAAAGCTAGCGCTAACTTTTTGGATGCCGTATTTTTCGGCTACCGCTGCAGCGTGCTCAATCCGGATGTCGCACAGCACTTTGACAGCAAAGAGCTCGGGTAGTTCCTGATAGCCTTTGATATGTTCGACGCCGATACCGGCACCGACAACTGCGATTCGGAGACCATTACTCATTGATCAGAACCCGGAGGGGAAAACGGATTAATCTTGAAACTGGACCTTCGTATATCATATATGATATATGGCGAAATCCCTGGCAAGAAAAATCTTACTCTCCGGTTGCTATGCCCAATCGAATCTTGAAAATCATTATGAACGGCGTCACCGGCCGAATGGGACGCGCTCAACATCTCGCCCGATCCATTGTGGCGATCCGACAACAAGGCGGTCTCCAACTCTGCAACGGTGAAACCCTCTGGCCGGAACCGATCTTGGTCGGCAGAAACGAAAGGCGGCTCCGTTCGCTCGCCGAAGAGCATGGCATAACGCTTTGGACCACCAACCTCCAGGAGGCCTTGTCCGATCCCGATGCTGAAATCTATTTTGATACCCAAGTGACCTCAGAGCGAGCATCCGCGGTCAAAGCGGCTATTGCAGCGGGAAAGCATGTCTATTGCGAGAAACCGGTCGCTGACTGGATTGTGCCAGTTCCTGATATACTGAACGGTCGGGGCATGATGGGCGACGGCGTCATACCGATCAAGCGCCTCCGCGAAGCGGTGACTGAGGCGGGCTACGGCGGTCCGATCGAAGTCGAGATCTTTAATGAAGAGCTCTGGCGGCTGCCTGGCAGCGAATTACTGCGGCTCGTCAAGGATCGGTTCCTCAAGGTGGTCTAATCTGATCAACCACTGGATCATTATGCAACCGATCGCTTCATCGCGCAGCAAGAAGGAGTTGGTCATTGAAAACCTTCGCAGCGCCATTCTAAATAGAGAACTCATTCCGGGAACCAGGCTGGTGATCGAGGATCTGGCCAAACAGCTCGGAGTCAGTCCTATTCCTGTACGCGAAGCCTTGCAACAGCTGGACGCCGACGGTTATGTCGTTATTGAGCCGTATCTCGGTGCAAAGGTGGCTCCGATCGAGTCAGAATCCGTGATTGAAGTATTCAGCTTGTTGGAAACCATGGAAGTGGTCAGCGGACGAGCTGCTTGCCAGCACATGTCCGATTCAGATTTCGATGTTCTGGAAGCGATCCTTTTAAAGATGGATTCCCTGCTCAGCGAGCCGGAACTCTGGTCGCAGGAGAATCGACATTTTCACAGTTTCATTTGTGATAAATCAGGCACCCGCCTGGTTGGCGCGTTGATGCATAAAGTGTTGGATCATTGGGATCGATTACATCGCTATTTCCTCAAAGACGTGTTCGCGCGCCGTCTTCGCCAAGCCCAGCGCGAGCATTGGGAAATCTTGAGAACCCTCCGGACCCGGGATCCCGTGCGGACGGAAGCCGTCTTCCGCGAACACGCGCGGGCGGCAATGTCCGCTTACCAAAAGCATCTTTTGGCTAAAACCAAAAAATGAAAATTCTCTATCAGCACTCACGACCAATTACCGATCAGGAGTTCGTTGATCTGTTGAAACGCTCGACACTTGCGGACCGCCGGCCGATCGATGATCACAATTGCATCCGAGCGATGCTCGAGCATGCTGACTTGCTTTGCACGGCATGGGACGATTCTAAACTCGTCGGAGTGGCACGTTCGGTAACGGATTTCGAATACTGCTGTTATCTGTCGGATCTAGCCGTGGACAAGGAATATCAAAGAAGCGGGATCGGAAAAGAGTTGATTCGTCTGACGCAATCGAAACTCGGAGATAAGGCGAAAATCATTCTGTTGGCCGCCCCGCATGCAGAATCTTACTATCCGCACATCGGCTTCGAGGCTCACCAATCCGCATGGATTTTGCCGGCGAAGTGAGAAGAGCTGATCAGGAATAAGGGACGGTGGGTTGATTCCGTCCGCGGGGTAGGTAGGCATGGAATGGGGCTTTTCCAAAAATCTTACCGCCAGATTTGCGGGGCTCAGCGGTAAACTATCGAACTCTCGGCCGAGTTCGCGTTGCCGCGAACTCGCCATTTGAGTGCCTGACTTTCCTGGATCTCAGCTTCCGAGTTCGCGACGGAAGCCCGGATTGGACGGAGGCTGATAGAACTGCCAGTTAGCGTCCGCCTTCTTGATATTGGTGTCCGGGTCGGAGAAGAAGCTCTTTTTAGCCTTTGGAGTTGAGCAAACGTAAAGCTTATCATTGTAAACCGAGAAAACGTTTGGATCGATATCTTTCAGCTTGCGCTTACTCATCGAGCTCGCGCAATAACCGCCGTACTGCGGGGCATATTTCACTGGGGATCTGTCAAACTCGGCTTTATCGGCGCTGGATGCGAAGTAATAAGTCGCTCCTCCGTAGGAACTTGAATATTTCGCGTCACCTTTAACCGCCTTGTTTTGTTTAAAATAGGCGACTGGATCGTATCCCTTTAGAATGACGCCATTCTGATCGACGTTCACCTTGGGCCCTTTGGCACCTGGTTTATTCGAACCAGCATCGGCCTGGGCCAGGAGCGGCTCATTCGAGTCGATCGCAGAGATTGCGGATCGCAAATCGAGCGGATCCGAGGCCATGGCTTTGTCAGGTGTGTCGACTGCCGCGAATACCGCGACGTAGGTAGCGATCAACGAATAGTGGATCATTTTCATAGATTGAGCTGACGAACGGGCGGGAGTTTAACTTCTTTTATAGAAAAGTCTAGTTGGCAGTAGGGAATGAAGTTGTTCTCTAATGGCAACTTACGTTGAGCTATAATTCATGGATTCGCGTTCAATTTGTTAAACCAGACGAAATAAATCCCGATCTCAATCAAAAACGAAGTCAGCTTCATTGAGAGAGGCTTATTTTCCCAGATCAACAAGAGTGAACACCAGACGTTGCTCTTGGATTAGATGCAAGTCTACCCAGGTGAAGAATTTGTCACATTGCGCGCACCGATTCCTGGGGCCAAAGCAATCTTTCACGAAGCTCCGAGCTGAGCTCGCAATCGTTCGCCAATTCATTAAGGCCGATGACCGCGTTCATGGCGTTTGCGCAGTGTTCTTCTGAACTGCCCAGGACAAATGCCATCGCCGAAAACCCAAAGGATCCCAGCAAAAAGCGCTTTAGATGCTGGTTGGATACTAGAATTTGCTCGGCCTGAAAGTAATCGCTTTCGGCATCGCCCGCGATGTTGCCTTCACGTCTGGCTATCCAGAGACGGTAGGCAATCAGCTTGATCTTCTCGATTTTCTCCGACTGTCTTGCGGATACCTGCTCGGAGACTTGATTCAAGTCAGTCCTGCCCTGCGTCATTGTCGGGCCCTCGATAGGCACTCATTTCCTTTCGATATCGATCGATTTGAACCCTATAATTCTCCTGGCCCTTCTTGTAAGCCTCGCTGGAAATCGCATGCTCCTGATACCTTTCTTCCAATCGAAATCTCTGGCGCTCAGCGGTGCGGCGCTTTTTCTCCAGGGCTTTGCGCGTGGACTCCGAAAATTGTCGATCAAGAGTTGCTCTGCCGTTCTCAGGGCGTTGTTCGTTCAGCAACTCGCTATCACTCGCAGACACCCCTGGCGCGGGAAGTGAGTTGGAATTCAGCGCGGGAGCGGGTATTTGATCAATAATGGAATGATCGTCTGCGGTCACGGCAGGATCAGATGGAGTTGTCTTTATTGCCGGCATCTCAACGCCGTTCTCCTGATCAGCCACGGCAGTCGGGGATACCTTTGTCGTGGAAGAATCGGGAACAGGCGCACTAACGGGTATTTTTGCTTCTGTCGTCTTGGGCGGGAAGGCGTTAAAGGCAATTAAACAAAGCACCACCGTCCCGCCGAGGGCAAAGAGGGTTCCCAAAGTTGCAATCACGCGTAAAATCATTGCTGAATGAGAGGTCGCACGAGCATCATTCGGCTCGGCTCTCAACAGCACGGGCAAGGGCTGAAAGGCAGACTTGTTCATGAATTTCGGCCAGAATACCCTACAGGTTGTGGAGATCAAGCTACTTAATCACAAGATTCTGTGGTCAGCGTTGCTCAACTCAAAGGACAGCCTGAAATGAGGTTCATCGTGATAGGGCTAAAGGCGTTGATGAGCCGGTCTTTTACTCGCGGACGTGCAGTCTTGCCTCGGCATGGTCGAGGTCGGCCTGGATACGCCGCAAAACTTCGTCGTTGATGACAAACTCATCGCGCAATTGGATGATGGTCTTACGCTCCACATCGAGCGCTTCTTGCTGCAAACGCTGGTAGGAAGGTGCGGCCATCCCATCCTCGGTATTTCCATCGACATTGGCACAGACTTCCAATTGGCGAATACGGTCGTCGTATTCAACGCGAAGCCGTTGGACGAGGTCTGGCGTGAACTTGTGATCGACTTCTCCCGAGATAAGCCAACGCCGCCTCGTTCGCTTTGAGTCGCGCAGTTCGTTCTTCTATGTTGGCGAGCCCATCATCGACCACGCCAAGCCGATGGATCAACGCCGGCAAACTCAAACCTTGCAGCACGAGCGTGGCGAGGATCACACAGAAGGTCACGAACAGAATGTAGTCCCGACCGGGAAAAGGGTCGCCGTTCGAAAGGGTTATTGGCACCGCCAGCGCGGCGGCCAGCGACACGACACCGCGCATCCCAGTCCAGGCGACAATTGCCGTATTCTGCCACGCCGGCCTCTGACCTGGAGCGATGGTGACCAAACGAAGGAGGTTCGCCGAGGTAAAAACCCAGGCAATCCGTATGAAGATGGCGACGAAGCTGATGATTGCGCCTTGCCAGATCAGCTGCTTTAACGAGCGCCCGGAAAGCGTATGAAGAATCCGCGGCAGTTGCAGACCGATCAGGACAAAGACCAGACCGTTCAAAAGGAACACCATCATCTCCCAAAAGACGTAGATATTGAGCCGCGTCCGGGCCGTGAGTATTTGCGGCCCGCGCCAGCCGATAAACAGTCCCGAAGCAACGACCGCCAGGACGCCGGAAAGATGCAAACGCTCGGCAGGAATGTAAGCGGCAAACGGCGTCAGCAGCGAGATCGTCATTTGGACGGGCGGATCGTCGAGACGGCGCTGAACCTGGGTCGCAAGCCAGCCGACAGCTAACCCGATACCGGTGCCGCCCACTGCGACCAGGAAAAAGCGCCCGATGGCCTCAGGAAGTGAAAACGTGCCGCTCATCATCGCGGCGATCGCGAAGCGGTAGGCGACGAGCGCGGTGGCGTCATTGACGAGACTCTCACCATCCAGAACGGTGACAATTGTGCGCGGCACGCGCAGACGGCTGGTGATGGCCGTCGCTGCAACAGCGTCCGGTGGCGAAATAATCGCCCCGAGAACAAAGGCTGCAGGCCATGGCAATCCGGTCAGAGAGTGCGTGACAATGGCCACAAACGCGGTCGTTAACAAGACCAAGCCCGATGGCGAGTAGCAAGATCGGGCGCAAGTTGGCGCGAAAATCCCGCCAGGAAGTAAAGACCGCGGCCGGATAGAGTAATGGCGGCAACAAGAACAGAAATACCACATCCGGTTGAAGTTCCATTACCGGCAAGCCCGGAAGGAAGCCGAGCGCCAGGCCGCCGATCACCAGCAGCACGGGATAAGGGAGCTCCACTTTCTTCGCCAGGATGGCCAGGGCCGCGACGACGATCAGCAGGGTGCAGATGATCTCAGCCTGGTTCACTTGGACCCACGGTCTACCTGTTTCAGCGCAAAGAATCAATGCGCGGTGCCGATTGCTCAGTTTTTCATGGAGCCGGTGCAGGTAGGGCGAAGCTCCGCCTGAGCCGGGGCTTCCCGCTTGGCCTCGCCCAACAGCATCACCCCCGCAAACGGGGGTCAACGCGGCCGTCAACGCGCCACTTTGCACGAAGGTGTCTATGTAATTAACACAGCGCTCTTCGTGGTGATTACCGAAGATGCGGTACGGAGAACAGGTTGGCACCGACGAACGTGGCGTCTGGAAAAAGGCGCTGCCGCCCGGCAAGTATGCGCTTAACCTGTACGCGATAAAGGTCGAGCCGGTTCCGACCGTGAATTTTGTCCTGCGGTGGATCACGGGCGTAACCGAATCTCATAGGTACGATCAGGATCTCCGAAGTATAGAACTGGTTACTTCCGATGGTTACGAGCCGCTTCTTCCGCTGTCGCTGGTACTCCACATTGACTACGAACGTGCTCCTAGCGTGGTTCAGAGATTCGGAAATGTTAAGCGCCTGATCACCAGACTCTCGATCCGATCCTGACCGCCTTCTTCAGGGATGTCGCGCAAAAGAACTCGATGCTCGATTTGTTAGTAAAGAGAGAAGCTATTCAACAGCAGGCAACTGAAGAGCTGGGGAATCGATTCAAAGCCTACGACATTAACTGCATCGCGGTACTGATTGGTCGTCCGGAATCCCAGAAAAAGGGCGCCCCCGATGATCCGATCGATCGTCTCTTTGATCAGTTGCGTCTCCGGCGCCTGGCTGACGAGCAAAAAGCGACTTATATCCGACAGGAGGAGACAGCAACGCAGCTCAAGGCCCTGAACGAGGCTACGGCGATAGCCCAAAAGCAGGCGGAACTGACCGGAACCAAAATCGCGATCGAGATTGCGAAGAATAAAGGCGCCGCGGAGCTTGCCGAAGCTGAGGGACTCGCGAAACGTGACATCGCGCGCGCCGACGGTCAAAGCCAGGCGAGGGAACTGGAGGGTCGGGGTGAAGCCTCCCGGGTTTCGCAGGTCGGTGAAGCCGAGGCCGAAGTGAACCGGAAAAAAATTGCGGCCTATGGCGAGCCAAGGCTGTTTGCGCTCAACCTGTTGGGAGAACAACTCTCCAAGAGTGTTCAGCCCCTGGTACCGGAACGTATGTTTATGCTCGGCGGAGGAAGCGGCGGTAACGGGGAGAAGCCGGCCGGAGGAAACGCGCTCAACGGACTTCTGCCAGCTTTGCTAAGCCTTCTGGTGGCTGAGAAATCAGGCCTCGCGTTGAGCAGCGAAAAGAAAGCTGGGAACGATCAGCCCGGAGCCGACACAAAATCGAACGGGGACTAGAAAACTGTCATTGACAGGCACTTTCGTACGCGCCACGCACTTGCAGCAAATGAATCGGGCTGGTGGGATTCGAACCCACGGCCTCCACGTCCCGAACGTGGCGCTCTAGCCAAGCTGAGCCACAGCCCGTTTATCAACAGGAGCGGTGAGGTTATATCTCGATGGGATAGAAAGCAACCGCTCATTTCACGACTTCATCAGCAAGCTCTTGCGGTAGGGCTGGCTCTGGTAGGGCGAGGCTCTGGTAGGGCGAGGCTCCGTCCGAGCCGGGGCTTGCCGCCTCGCCCAAGAATTCTACCCTGGTGTCCGGCGCGGGTTAAGGCGGACCCAAGTATCTGGTATAGGGGGTGATATCACGGGGCAGGATGACCCGGGAAGCCCCGGCTCGGACGGAGCCTCGCCCTACCTGGCCTCGCCCTGCCCCGTAGCTTTGCCGCTCTTTATATCAGGCATTCCCCATGAAGGGTGGCCTGCAATTTGGCTTCGTCCTGGTGAGAAAGCGAGGTTTTCAAGACCTTCCCGCCGGTTCCGTTCAGCTCTTCCAGGACCTTGTCCCGGTCCGTGGTCGGTTTCCTTAACAGCACAAACAGGGTTGAACTGCTGGGTCTGAGCGTGGCGGACAACTCCTTCATGAAGTGCTCGTTAATTCCCACATCGGTCAGCGCCCCGGAAGCAGCGCCGGCTGCGGCATTCTGGAATATCAACCCGGTCAGAGAGCCACAGAAGCCGGCAATTGCCACGCCGTCGGCAGTCAGATTTCCGGATTGATGCAGCCTGACCTTCCCTTTCTCGTCCTGGACGGCGACAACCAGATCTGCAAGATCCAAGAGGTGTTCGCTTTCCAGCTTCATGCAGTTTAAGACGAACCTCTTCCGCTTTATCGGGATGATCGTAACCAACGACGACTAAAGTGCTCATCTTTGTTATTCTCTCTGGTGATTTACGGTTTGGCCGCAGGGGCCGTTTCGACGGGCGCCCCCTTCATGTCCACGCGGGCTTCGCGGGCTCTTCGGCGCGCCCCCAAGACTTGGTCAAGACTCACGGCGATCATGATGACTCCGCCCATCACCACGAATTCCAAGGAGCTATCAATCCCTTGCAGGTTCACAATATTGCGGAGCAATTGAATCATCGCGGTCCCGATAAAGATGCCGAGGATACTGCCTTCACCTCCCCGCAAGCTGCAACCGCCCAGCACGCACGCAGCGACGGCATAGAGCTCAAAAAAATTTCCGTGGCTGGCCGGCGAAATGGAGTTCGTGTAAAAGCCGATCAGGATGGCGGAAATCCCGGTCAGGAGGGCGCAGAGTACGTAGGCGCTGGTCACGACGAGCTTGGTGTTGATTCCGGAGTAAAGGGCCGCTTCTTCGTTCCGCCCGATGGCATAAAGATACCGGCCATAGACCGAGCGATGGAGCACCACTCCCATGACCATGCAGACAGCGACAAAAAGGATGAACGGAGCCGGCAGGTTAAAAATGCTTCCCGTCGCCAGCGTTCGAAGGAGCTCAAAACCAGTGTTGCTGCCGAACCCGACCGTTTGATCCGACGAGATAAACCGGGCGAGCCCTCGATAAGCAAGCAGACCACACAAGGTCACCACGAAGGGCTGGAGGCGCGCGCGAGAAACCAGGAGTCCGTGAAACAGGCCAATCACCATCGCGAGCAATATGATGAGCCCAACCGACACGGGCCACGGAATGTTATCCGGTCCGAGCAGGTAAGCTAGAATGACACCCAAGCAAGGCAAACATCGAGCCCACCGAGAGATCGATTCCACCGGTAATGATCACTGTGCCCATCGCGACGCTGAAGATGCCAAACAATCCAATTGATCTGGTCAGGTTCAAAAGGTTGGCCTGACCCAGAAAAACCGGGTTTGCGAAGGTGGCGGCCAACCCTCTTTGAGATGCTTCCAGCAAAGCGTAGCCGACGAAGAGCCCCGCGAAGATCAGCACCATTCCAAGCTCTTTTTTGGGCCTCACGTTCGGATCTCCGTGGGAGTTGGGTGAGCTGACGTCGGCAGATTTTCCTTACTCTGGACGGGTGCGACGGCCAGCCGCATGACCGCCTCTTCACTGAAATCCTGAGCTTCGAGAACCCCCATCAGGGCGCCCTCTCGCATCACGGCGATCCGGTCGCTGACGCCT
Source organism: uncultured Verrucomicrobiae bacterium (assembly GCA_963793135.1). GTDB lineage: Bacteria > Verrucomicrobiota > Verrucomicrobiia > Chthoniobacterales > JAFAMB01 > JAFAMB01. Next base: position 154,391 of record CAWBYX010000005.1, on the reverse strand, counting down.
AAAACCTCTTCCATATCGCTGCTGATCATCAGGATAAACACCCCGCTGTCGGCCAAATTCCTCATCAGTCGATAGATCTCCGCCTTGCTGCCGACATCGACGCCGCGGGTCGGCTCGTCAAAAATAATCAGCTTTGGGTTCAGCGAAAGCCATTTGGCGAGGACCAGTTTCTGTTGGTTGCCGCCGCTTAAATTTTTGGCCAGAGTTTCGCAGGAAGCCGTTTTGATCGAGAGCTTTTTCCGCTGTTCCTCTGCGGTGCGCAATTCACTTCCGTAGGAGATCACACCGAAGCTGGCATAGCGCCAGAGATTAGGGAGGGTTACGTTTTCCCGGACGGCCATGGTGGTAATCAACCCGTTTCTCCGACGGTCTTCCGGAACGAGATAAATACCGTGCGCGATAGCATCTCGCGGCGAATGAACCTGGACGGCTTTCCCATCGATCACGATCTCTCCTCCGAGCGGTCGGGCGATTCCGAAGACTGTCATGGCAAGCTCGGAACGGCCGGCCCCCACCAGACCTGCGAGGCCCAGAAGCTCACCTTGGCGGATATCCAGGTTGATCGAGTGGCTAGGGAAAAACGGCGAGATGATGTCCCGAAACTCGATCCGGTTTTTCGGGTCGCCCAGACGTGTTTCGGTCCTCTTCAGATCGATATTCCGGCCGACCATGAGCCGGACCATATTGTCATGATTGATTTCCGACTTTTGGAGTTGTCCCGAGTTCTTTCCATCCCGGAGACCGACAACGCGATCGGCGCAGGCATTGACCTCCATCAGGCGATGAGAAATATAGATCACGCTGACTCCGGCGCTCTTCAATTCAGCAATCAAATGAAAGAGGCGATTTGTCTCCGTGAGCGTCAAGGAGGAAGTCGGCTCGTCCATGACGATGATGCGGGCATTGGTCGAGAGTGCCTTGGCAATTTCGACCAGCTGCTGCTGGGCGATTGAGAGAGAACTCAGAGAGGTCCAAGGAGGAAGATTCAGACCGACTTTTTCAAGGTAACCGCGAGATTCTTCGGCAATCCTTTTGCGATCCACCAAGCGGAGAAAACCACCCGAAAGCGGTTCACGCCCCAGGAAAATGTTTCCGCCAATATCGAGATTATCGAGGTTGTTTAATTCCTGATGAATGAGACTGACGCCCAGTTTCTGGGCGTCAGCCACATGACGGATCTGCACCTCGTGCCCATCAACCCGGATACTGCCTTCGTCGGCCTGGTAGACGCCTCCAAGGATCTTCATCAGCGTCGATTTCCCGGCGCCGTTTTCGCCGATCAGTGCGACCACCTCTCCGGGAGAGACCGAGAGGTTGACTTCACTCAGTGCAACGACGCCCGGGAAACGCTTGCTGATTCCTTTGAGCTCGAGGATGGGTTCCGGCACAACGCAATGTCAAACGCAGGCTGGTGTCTGCCTCGGTTAGTGCCCGCGAAGTTTTTTCAAGTTCGCCCAAAACTCATCGACGTTGCTTTTGTCGATCGCGCGGGTCGGAACAATCACTTGCTTGTTTTCGGGAATTTGGGCGTCTTCTCCGCGCAACTTCTTGGCGAGGAGCAAGGTGGATTGATGACCGAATTCGTAAGGATTCTGAACGACCGTTGACTCGACCACCCCGTCTTTGATGCCTTGTAGCGTGTCATCTTCTTCGTCGAAGGTAACCACCTTCACTTTACCGACTTTGCCGGCGCTCTTGACAGAGTTGACGATGGCTGGGCCGTTATAGCTCCAGATGCCGACCAGGCAGGCAATATCAGGATATTTGACCAGGGTGTCCGCGACGTTTTGCCGCGCGCGAACTCGATCCGTATCATCGGTGCGAACATCAATGACAGAGACATTGCTCCCTTTCAAAACCTCTTCCAGACCTTGAATCCTCTCTTTGGCATTCTGAGCGTCGCGCTTACCGACGAAGATCATGATCTTGCCTCCGTCCGGAATGGCCTTCTTGATCAGTTCGCCGGCCTGGCGACCCGCGTCGACATTACTCGTTCCGACGTAGAACGCTCGTTTGCTGGTCGCGGCATCGCTGTCCGTGGTGGAGATCAGCGCTTTCTCGGTGCCGCGGTCGATCATGGCGGCCTGGTTGGCGGAATCCAGCGGGCTGATGGCAATTCCGTCCGTTCCTTTGACCAGAAGATCATCAAAGATTCGGGTTTGTTCGGCCGGTGTTCCATCCGGTACGAGCTTCACATCGACGCTGATGTTCGGTTCTTCTTGCGTCGCTTTCTCAGCCCCGGCCTTGACGTAAGTCCAGAAATCCGACGCGCTGTTGGCAAGAATTGCCAGCTTAAGTGGTTTATCTGTTCCTGCGCATTGCCCATTCGAGGGAATAAATGCCAGGGAAACGGTGAGCAGACTCAGAAACGCATAGAGCGGTTTTAGTTTTATCATAAGGGGGGAAGGATGAATCAATTTGGTTGACGAGATGTGGGGAATCCAGACGGCCAACGTGGCTCGCACTGGCACAACTCGGCTACCTAGATAATCGACAGGACTTCAGTGCGCTACATAAATAATATTCGTGGCCGAAGAAATGTGCGACGGCCAGGAGAAACGGGTCGGCGGGTCGGCGTAGGGCGTATCGGCGATGAAGAAGACGGGGTCTTACCCTTCAACGCCGATAATCTTCTTCCCACGCCGACCCGCCGACCCGTTTCACCTTTTGCCGCGAGTGCCTCGAAAATAGGCTGCGATGCCCTCCACCGTTCCCTGAACGTACTCTTCGAAAATGTTCTGCCGCATGACTCCGCCAAAATTTCGAACACCTTCGTACTCTCCGGCCTGGAATCGGGCAAAGAACTCCTGGCTGTTCATCACGTAGGCCTCGATAAAGATGACCGGACATTCGTAGAGACGGTTCGCCAACAGATTGCGAGCCCAGACATAGCCTGACCAGCCAACTGATTTCGCGTTGGGACTGGAATAACGATAGGGCGGGAGACCGGTAATCCGGGCCATCGACTCAGCCACGTATTCGGAGCAAGCCAACTCTTCGGGATAGGTCCGATCCAGAAGTTTCCACAACATGGCGAAACGCTCGTCGTCAAAACCAAGTTCGCCGGAGCTGTACGCGCCATTGATCAACAAGTGGAGGTGATTCACCGATACCAGCACCGGATGAGCGGGAGTACCCCAAGGTTCGGCATTGAAATGAAGGCAGAGCACGAGGTCCGGTTTGATTTTCTCATTGATGATCTGAGCCCGGGTGTGGATCTCATCGACACGATAGAACAATCTTTCGGCTTCCCATGGGATAGAATCTTCGCGATTTGGATCGTCCGGGCCGGCATAGGAAGGGAGAATATTTTTGATCCCGCTCTCGCGCAACGAAGCTTCGGCCTGGGTATTCAGCTCATCGGGACGGACAGTTGTGACCGGTCCGGGAGATGATCGAACCAAGGTTACTTTTGCGCCAAGGCTCTGGAGTCGGGGAACCAGGAGTTGGGCCACGCGCAAGGTCAGATCGCCTTCGGCTACAGGGATCGAGTTTCCGATTTGGAACCAGCGTTCTTCCATCTTGGCCCAGGTTCCGCCTAGATGACCCGGATCGATGGCGATCTTGACCCCGCTCAGCGGAAGATCATTGTTCGCACTCAAATCCGCTGCCGCGGTCCAATAACGGGGAACCGTTTTGCTCGATTCGGCGCTCGAAGCGAATTGGAGGACGAACTGGTCCGATGCGTTTTCCTGGATCAAGGCTCGTGTTGCTTCCACCTTGATCCACTGCGCTCCAGCTCCATTTGGTGCGTAAACTGAGTCAAGCAAATCAACAAACGCCTCCCGCGTCATTGTTTCCTGAAAACGATTGAGCTGGTCCCAATCTGGAGCGTTCGAGAGCGGCGTCAGCCGCTGGGAGAAACAAGCCATTGGCAGCAGGAAAAAGAGCAGCAGGAGAAACGGCGGGGGACGGCGTATGGCGTGCGGCGGCGGCAGCAGAGACGTATCGGCGGGTCGGCGCAGGGGCGTATCGGCGTAGAAGTCGCTCTCTCATGCCTTTCTTATCGCTTTACGCCGATCTGCCTCTTCCGGTTGCTGGTATGTTCTGCCGCCCTACGCCGACACGCCGACCAACGCCGACCCGCCGACCCGTCCCCCCCGCCGTGGCAAATTTGATTCGGGCACTGCAAGAACTTATATAGATGGAATCATCAGGGTGTGCGCAATGCTTCGACTTTTATTTCTCGGCGACATTATTGGGGAACCTGGGCGAAAAGCGGTGATCGAAATGGTGCCGAAGCTTAGGCAGACGTGGGAGGTCGATTTTGTCATCGTCAATGGCGAAAACGCGGCGGCCGGTCGCGGGATTACCGGGAGAATTACGATTGACCTGCTGCGAGCGGGCGTAGCGGTGATCACCAGTGGAGACCATATCTGGGACCAGAAAGAGGTGAGTTCGTATATCGAAACCGAGCCTCGTCTACTGCGTCCGATCAATTATCCGGTTGGCACACCAGGCAAAGGGTCCATCGTTCTCGAGACCGTCAAGGGAAAAGTAGGGGTGATCAACGTGCAAGGGAGGACGTTTATGCAGCCAAGTCTGGAGAACCCCTTTCGGCATATCCAGGAAGAGGTCAGTCGGATGCGTGCCGAAACGCATATAATCTTCGTGGATGTCCATGCGGAAACCACCAGTGAGAAAATTGCTCTGGGGCGATTTCTGGATGGGAAAGTGTCGGCGGTAGCCGGCACGCACACCCATGTGCAAACCGCTGATGAACAGATCTTCCCAGGAGGGACGGCTTTTATTTGCGACGCGGGAATGTGCGGGCCGAATGAGTCGGTCTTGGGCCGTGAAATCCATCCAATCATTCAACGATTTGTCACCAGTATGCCGACCAACTTTCCGGTGGCCAAAGGGGGCGTCACGCTGCACGGGATCCTGGTCGACATCGACTTGGCGACCGGTAAGGCCACTGCAATTCGCCGTGTCGCGGAACCCTATGCACCAGAACCTGTTACACCTGCAGATGATCACCGGATCTCCCGGGATGAGGCGGCCGCCGGTCTTCGGGCTCGCGAGACTGAAGTTGGAGCAATCCCCGACAGTTAGACCTTGTTGCGCCGGTGAGCTGACGCCGCGCTTAAAGGTGGCTTATGCCGAGCTTTCTCCTTAGGAGCCTGCGGTTTAGATCGCCACTGGCGGCGCCGAAGAATCCTGTTGACGGACTGGGACTCTTTGTTAAGTTTCCGGCTCGCTTGGCGGACCTTGAGCAGCAAGCTTAATGCCTTTAATCTGCAGGGACTTAAGATTTTAGGCCGATGCTTTTTGATTTCAAGATCCGACGACGCGATTCGGTCAGTCTTGGTAACTTTGTAAGTTGGCCGAAAACGGCACCCGCCCATGTAGCTCAGTTGGTAGAGCACGTCCTTGGTAAGGACGAGGTCACCGGTTCAATCCCGGTCATGGGCTCCATGTCCCGTGAATGATCCAGACGATCGGAAGTTAAGACATTAGTAGCAAGAGTATAAGGAGACCTTAAATGGCTAAGGATAAATTTGAAAGATCCAAACCGCACGTGAACGTAGGCACAATTGGCCACGTGGACCATGGAAAGACTACATTGACGGCCGCTATCACGACGGTTCTGGCCGAAAAGGGCATGGCCCAGGCGACGCGATACGACCAGATCGATAACGCTCCTGAAGAAAAAGAACGCGGCATCACCATCAATACCGCGCATGTGGAATATTCGACCGAAAAAAGGCACTATGCGCACGTCGATTGTCCGGGTCACGCGGACTACGTCAAGAACATGATTACGGGTGCCGCGCAGATGGATGGCGCTATCCTGGTTGTTTCGGCCGCTGACGGCCCGATGCCGCAAACCCGGGAACACATTCTTCTGGCCCGCCAGGTCGGTGTGCCTTCGATCGTGGTTTTCTTGAATAAATGCGACATGGTGGACGACCCGGAGCTTCTTGACCTCGTGGAAATGGAAGTACGCGATCTTCTCTCGCAATACGAGTTTCCCGGGGACACGATCCCGATTGTCAAAGGGAGCGCGCTGAAAGCGCTGGAAGGTGATCCGAAGTCCAAAGAGGCGATCTATCAATTGATGGCTGCGGTGGATGAATACATCCCGCTTCCGGAACGCCCCATCGATCAACCTTTCTTGTTGCCGATCGAAGACGTGTTCAACATTGAAGGTCGTGGAACTGTGGTCACCGGTCGTTGTGAACGCGGCATCCTGAAAAAAATGGAGGAAGTCGAGATTGTTGGGATTCGACCGACAGCGAAGACGACTGTGACCGATATTGAAATGTTCCGTAAGCTCCTGGACGAAGCTCGGGCCGGGGACAACGTAGGGGTTTTACTCCGCGGTATTAAGAAAGAGGATGTGGAACGTGGGCAGGTTGTCGCGAAACCGGGCACTATCAAGCCTCACAAGAAATTCAAGGCGGAAGTATACGTCCTGAGCAAGGAAGAAGGTGGTCGTCATACCCCGTTTTTCACCAATTATCGTCCGCAATTTTATTTTCGGACGACGGACGTGACCGGAACGGTGAAATTGCCGGATGGAGTGGAGATGGTGATGCCTGGTGATAACGTCGGAATTGAAGTCGAGCTGCTGACGCCGATCGCCATGGAGAGGACGATCCGATTTGCCATTCGAGAAGGCGGACGAACGGTGGGCGCGGGTCGTGTCGCCGAGATCCTTGACTAGTTTGCGAAGATCCAAAGGTATTTATTGCTGAATAAGGTGGTCCGGCGTTTGCCGGACCCTTCCTGTTTTTTTGAAGGGCTCCTTAGAGATAGGTCAGTAGCTCAATTGGTAGAGCAGCGGTCTCCAAAACCGCCGGTTGGGGGTTCGAGTCCCTCCTGACCTGTTCATGAGAGGTTAACAGATCGTGCCAGTCCCGTGGAATATGAAATAAACGGAGTCAAGACCTCCGTTTGAGACTATGATTGCTCGCGTAAAAGGGTTTTTAATCGAGGTGAAGACAGAGCTGGAGAAAGCCAGCTGGCCTTGGGACCCCAAGGAAAAAGGAATTAAGAAATATCGCGAACTCATTGATTCAACGGCGGTGGTGGTGGTCGCGATGTTGCTTTTGAGCGGCTACATTGCCTTCTGGGATCTGGTGATGGTGAATCTCGTGAAGTTGTTGGTCCCTTGAGCCCTAGGTAGCCCGATATGAGTGAAGTCGATAAAAGTCAGTGGTTCGTCGTCCATGTGCTCTCAGGGCAAGAACAGAAGGTCTTCGATAATCTTGCGCGGCGAATCAAGACCGAGGAAATGGGCGACCTGGTGTATGAGGTTTTGATCCCGACGGAACGGGTTTCCGAGATTAAGCGGGGAAAGCGAACCGAAACAACCCGTAAATTTTTTCCCGGCTACCTGATCGTCAACATGTTCTTACTCGACAAACAGAACCAACTGGTTGAGCGGACCTGGTATTTTATTCGCGAGACCCCTGGAGTCCTTGGTTTTGCCGGCACCAAAGATCGGCCGGTACCGATGCGGCCCCAGGAGGTTGAAAGCATGCTGGCGCAAATCCGGCAACTCGAAGACAAGGTTAAACCAAAAGTAAGTTTTGAGGTTGGAGAAACGGTCAAGGTTGCGGATGGCCCCTTCCAAAACCAGAGCGGCGTGGTCGAAGAGATTGATCCTGACCGCGGAAAACTGCGGGTATCAGTCAGTATCTTTGGCCGGTCGACGCCGGTCGAACTGGAATATTGGCAGGTGGAACGAGGATAACTGATTCAACCGAATCACGACACTAAAGACTATGGCGAAAGAAGTTGTTGCAACCATCAAGCTGCAGATCCCGGCAGGCCAGGCCAACCCGGCGCCTCCCGTGGGTCCCGCTCTCGGTCAGAATGGCGTCAATATCATGGCCTTCTGCAAAGAGTTCAACGCGGTGACCCAGAAACAGGTCGGTGATATCCTCCCTGTGGTCATTACCGTTTACAAAGACAAGAGTTTCACTTTCATCACCAAATCGCCGCCCGCGTCAATGCTGCTGAAGAAAGCCGCCAATATCGCGGCGGGTTCGAAAGAGCCAAACAAGACCAAGGTGGCCAAGCTGACCAAGAGCCAGGTGATGGATATCGTAAAAATAAAAATGAAGGACATGAATGCCCGCTCGGAAGAAGCCGCCTACCGAACCTTGGTGGGAACTGCTCGCCAGATGGGCATCGAAGTCGAAGAATAATGATGTTCGCATCCGCAGGAGGGCCGGAATGCCCGCAATGACTGCAAAATTAAAATGAAAGTCGCCGACCGCAGTAAACGTTATCGCGCTTGCATCGATTTGATCGATCTGGCCAAGACCTATTCGTTGGAGGAGGCAGTGCAGACACTGAAGACGCTTCCGCCTCCAAAATTTGATCAAACTGTCACTCTTTCTTTCAGGCTTGGGGTGGATCCACGTCAATCTGACCAAATGGTTCGTGGGACCTGTCCGCTCCCCAATGGAAGTGGCAATTTAGTCCGGGTGCTGGTTTTTGCTCAGGGCCAGGCAGCGGAAGCCGCGAAGGAAGCCGGTGCCGAGTACGTAGGCTTTGAAGACCTGATCAAGAAATGCCAGGAAGGTTTCCAGGATTTCGATGTTGCGATCGCAACGCCCGGTGCCATGGCGGAAGTGCGCAAGCTTGGCAAAATTCTTGGTCCCAGAGGTTTGATGCCGAACCCCAAGACGGGGACGGTCACGGAGGATACCGCCAAGGCTGTTCGAGAAGTGAAGGCGGGGCGCGTTGAATTCAAGCTCGATAAAAATGGCAACGTTGCCGTGCCGATGGGCAAGTATTCTTTCACCCAAAAGGCGTTGGTGGAAAACGGCTCTGCTGTGATTGACGCCGTGGTTAAGGCGCGGCCCGCGACGGCTAAAGGCAAGTTCGTTCACAATATCACCATGAGCGCAACGATGACTCCCGGATTGCGAGTCGATGCCACACCGTTTTCGAAGTAGGAGGGATGAACTAGAATGAGACCAGAAAAAGCTACGATCGTTGAAGATCTCTCCGCGAGATTGAATCAGTCCCCGTTTTTGATTGTGACGGAATATACCGGAATGAACGTGCTCCAATTTTCGGAGTTGCGGTCGCGTTTGGCCGGAGCCGGTGCGCGGTGCAGAGTGGTTAAAAATACTTTTCTGCGTCGCGCCGTCGCAGAAGTGGGATACCCGGATCTAACGGATAGTCTCATTGGTCAGACGGCCATTGTGACCGGAGAAAGCGATGTTTGCGCAGCCGCGAAAATTCTCAAGAGCTTCTCGACTGAATTTCAAAAGCCAACCGTCAAAATCGGGGTTCTGGACAAAGCAATCATCTCGAAGGACCAGATCCGGGCGCTCGCCGATCTGCCGCCCAAAGCAATTCTCCAATCACAGTTGTTGGGAGTTCTCAAATCGCCGTTGCAAAAGCTAGTGGTATTGCTCAACGAACCGGGTGCCTCGCTGGCGCGTTTGTTGAAAGCAAGGTTAGACAAGGAAGGTGCGGATTCGGGTGCGCCGGAGACTCCATTGCCGGCTGATTCAATTTCGGGGTAGCCTCCGATGGACGGTACGTCATCGGCCACCCTTGGGCCGAAGCGGGTAATTCATTGTTCCTTTAGAGAGTGAATTTTCGGGGCGTGGAAGAAGCCACACGTCGCGAGCAAGAAAAAAATGGTGGTCGTCGGGGTCCGCGGCTGCGGGTTCTTAAATGCTCTGAGGCTTCGGGGCGCGACGATACCGAGAGAAAGAAAAAATGGCAGATACAAATCAAATAGTCGATCAACTCAGCGCACTGACCGTCCTGGAAATCGCTGATCTAGTTAAAAAACTTGAGGAAAAGTGGGGAGTCAGCGCGGCCGCTCCGGTGGCTGTTGCGGCATCTCCTGCGGGAGGCGCTGGTGGTGCGGCGGCTCCGGTGGTCGAAGAGCAAACAGCCTTTGACGTTATCCTCAAAGAGATTGGTCCAAACAAGATCTCGGTGATCAAGGAAGTCCGTGCATCGGTTCCGGGTCTTGGACTTGCTGAAGCGAAAGCGCTGGTTGAAGGCGCACCTAAGACTGTGAAGGAAGGTGTCACCAAGCAAGAGGCCGAAGATATCAAGAAGAAGATCGAAGCGGCTGGCGCAAAAGTCGAAGTCAAGTAAATCGGCAGGATGGGCTTCGGCCCGCCTGCAAATGCGGGGCGCCCTCTCAAGGTGCGTCCCGCATTTTATTTTAGAAGCTGAGCAAGCTGGGTGCGCGTGTGCGTCTCAGTTACGAAATTGCTTGCAAGGGAGCTGCATTTGCGTATCCTGTGATTCCGTTAACCGCGGAACATCGAGATTATCGCTCGCAAGTTAAAAGAAATAACAAATTGGGTGCTCCATAAGTATGGCAAATTTGACAAGCCATGCGCGTGGGGCTATTTGTCTTCCCCTTTGTTATTGAAACCTTCACCAAAACGGTAGTCCGCGGCGGGGCAGAGTACTTTGCCCGTTCGACTAGCTAACACGTTACCGTATGTCAGAGCGTATTTACTTCGGAAAAATCAAAGAAGCCATTGAGCCGCCCAATCTGATTGAAGTCCAGCTCAATTCCTATGTGGAATTCCTGCAAAAGGACGTTTCGCCGGGCAGGCGAAAGAATGTGGGATTGCAGGCTGTCTTCAGGGAGGTGTTTCCGATCCAGAGTTACGACGATAAGGTCGTCCTGGATTTTGTCAGTTACGACATTGGTGAACCAAAAATGTCGGCGCTGGAGTGCCAGCGGGAAGGGCAGACCTTTAGTGCGCCTCTGCATGTGACTTTCCAGCTTCGGGATGACAAGGGCACCAAAGAAGAAAAGGTTTACATGGGCGAAATCCCGCTGATGACGCCGCAGGGGACATTCGTGATCAATGGTGCTGAACGCGTGGTCGTTAGCCAGCTGCATCGGTCTCCCGGAATTGCGTTCGAGTCATCGATTCACTTGAACGGCAAGGTCCTTTACAGCTTTAGAATTATCCCAGATCGCGGCTCCTGGCTGGAGGTGCAGTTTGATACCAACGACCTGCTCTATATTTATCTGGATCGCCGGAAACGCCGGCGGAAATTTCTGGCCACCACGTTCCTGCGCTCGATTGGCTTTAGCGGCGACGGCGACATCATCAAGCTCTTTTACAACATCGAGAAGCTTAATCTGACTAAAGAAGTTGAGGAAGATGAGCTGAATACTCGAGTACTGATCCAGGACGTCCGGGACGGGGAGATTACTTTAGCGCGCGCCTTCGAACCGTTAACCAAGGCGACGATCCAACAGATCCTGACGCTTGGAATCACCGAGGTGAGCGTCGTCGATACCAAGGATGATGACACCATCATCAAGTCGATTAAGAAGGATCCGGCGCACGATGAGGAAGAAGCTCTCAAGGATATATACCGCAGATTGCGTCCGGGCGATCCTCCAACCGTTGCCAACGCTCGCGGATTGCTCAAGCGGTTGTTTTTCGATCCCAAAAAGTATGATCTCGGCCGGGTTGGCCGTTACAAGATCAATCAAAAACTGGGAATTGAAGTCGATCTCGCGGAGCGGACTCTGACGAAGGAAGACTTTATCGGAGCGATGAAGTACCTCATCACCCTGCGAAAAGGTGAGGGGATCCTCGATGACATCGACCACCTGGGTAGCCGTCGGGTGCGTACCGTGGGCGAGTTGCTGGCCAACCAGTGCCGAGTGGGACTGGCGCGCACCGAGCGCCTGGTCAAAGAGCGGATGACTCTCTTCGATGTAAATATCGACGGAATGACGCCGCAGAAATTGATCAATCCCAAGGCGTTAAGCGCGGTGATTCGTGATTTCTTTGGTCGTTCCCAGTTGAGCCAGTTCATGGATCAGACCAATCCTCTCGCGGAATTGACGCACAAACGGCGCTTGTCCGCTCTCGGGCCAGGCGGTCTGAGCAGAGACCGCGCAGGTTTCGAAGTCCGTGACGTCCATCCGTCGCACTATGGACGGATCTGTCCCATCGAGACGCCGGAAGGACCCAACATTGGTCTGATCAGCTCAATGAGCACTTTTGCCCGGATTAATGAGTTCGGCTTCATTGAGACCCCATATCGCCGGGTGGAAGGCGGTCGGGTTTCGGCGCAGATCGACTACTTAACCGCGGACCGGGAAGAGAATTATCTCGTCGCTCAGGCCAATGCGCCGATCGATGAGGACGGCAACTTTACGGACGAGAAAGTTTCCTGTCGTTATCGGGGCGATTTTCTGGAAGTGGATCCAGGCAAAATCCATTACATGGATATCTCGCCGAAGCAGTTGGTTTCGGTGGCGGCGGGACTCATCCCATTCCTCGAACATGATGATGCTAACCGGGCGTTGATGGGCTCGAACATGCAGCGCCAGGGGGTGCCGCTGATCCGATCCGAGGCGCCTTTAGTTGGAACTGGGCTGGAAGGCAAAGTGGCTCGAGATTCCAAGGCGGTCATCGTGGCGGAAGCCGACGGAGTGGTGGCGTCTGTCACGGCGGAACAGATTATCATTACGAAGGAAGGTAAACCGCCGGAACTGAGGAAGAAGCTGGTCAGCCGTCCGGATGAAGGCTTGCACGTTTACGAGCTTCGAAAGTTCATGCGCTCGAATGCGGGAACCTGTATCAACCAGAAGCCGATCGTGCGGAAGGGTCAACGGATCGCAGCCGGCCAGGTGATCGCGGATGGACCGAACACTGAAGCCGGTGAGCTAGCGCTTGGCCGTAACGTCCTGGTGGCCTTTATGCCATGGAACGGTTACAATTTTGAAGACGCTATTCTGATTTCGGAAAAGGTGGTGAAGGAGGACATTTACACCTCCATCCACATTGACGAGTTCGAAATTGGAGCTCGTGACACCAAACTGGGTCCGGAAGAAATCACTCGTGATATCCCGAACGTCAGCGAGGAAGCCCTCAGAAATCTCGGGCCCGACGGCGTGATTCGTGTCGGCGCCGAAGTGAAGCCAGGCGATATCCTGGTGGGTAAAATCACACCAAAGAGTGAGACCGAACTGGCGCCGGAAGAACGGTTGCTGCGAGCGATTTTTGGAGAGAAGGCTGCTGACGTGAAGGACACTTCACTCACCGTCCCCTCCGGTACCTACGGGATCGTGATGGATGTCAAAGTTTCCTCCCGCAAAGAGGTGGCGAAACAAAAACTGACTCCAGCCGAAACGAAACGGCAGGCAAAGCAAATCGGCGAAGATTACAAGAAGAAGAAAGACGAATTGCACGAAGAGCTGACCGAGGCGCTCTCGAACATTCTTCTGGGTGAGAAAATTCCGCTCGATGTCGTCAACGCGGAGACCGGTGAAATTATCATTCCGGCGAATCGGAAGATCACCAAGACGCTCCTGCGCAAGCTGGCGGGCGTTTACGATCACGTCGATATCGATCCGAGCCCCATTCGAAACAAGATTCGTGAGATCATCAGTTCGTTCGAGCACAAGTTTGCGGAGTTGGATCTGGAGAAAGAACGTTCACTCGATCGCATTGAGAGTGGTGACGACATCGATCCTGGCATTATCAAGCAAGTCAAAGTCTATATTGCCAGTAAGCGAAAGTTGAGCGTCGGGGATAAGATGGCGGGCCGGCATGGGAACAAAGGGGTAGTGGCGAAGATCGTTCCGGAAGAAGACATGCCATTTCTACACGATGGCACGCCGGTCGAAATCGTCTTAAACCCACTGGGAGTCCCCAGTCGAATGAACGTTGGTCAAGTGCTGGAGACTCACCTCGGTGTGGCTGCCAAAGCACTTGGATTCAAAGTTGCCACCCCGGTTTTCGACGGCATTGACGAACCTGAAATCCGAAAATACCTGACCGAAGCGAAGAAAATCGACGGATTCACCTGGGTCACCGAGACAGGAAAATCGACCTTGTACGACGGACGGACGGGCGATGCATTCGATCAGAATGTCGTGGTCGGATATATTTACATGCTGAAGCTCGGCCATCTGGTGGCTGACAAGATTCATGCGCGAGCGGTTGGTCCTTACTCGCTCGTGACGCAGCAACCTTTGGGCGGTAAAGCTCAGTACGGCGGTCAGCGATTTGGTGAAATGGAGGTTTGGGCACTGGAAGCTTACGGAGCGGCTTACACGCTCCAGGAGCTGCTGACGGTGAAGTCAGATGACGTTCAGGGGCGAACCCGCATTTATGAATCGATTGTGAAAGGCGACAACTCGCTGGAGGCAGGTACGCCCGAATCATTCAACGTTTTGATCAAGGAAATGCAGAGCTTGGGTCTGGATGTCAAAGTCGGTGGGCGAACCCAGGTATTTGGTGATTCCGCCCTTGATGTGACGCCCGCAGCTGGATGAACAAATGAAGATCGAGGGTGACGGGGAAGCTTTCGGGCTTCCCGTCAGGTTCCAGACTCGATCACGGCAGATTTCTAATTTTAGTCAGTCAACCACTTATCCGTGGACACTATGAACGAAACGAATCTTCGCGAGATTTTTGGTGAGGAGCGCTCGGTAGGCTTTGACCAGGTAGCGATCAGTGTCGCGTCACCCGACGCGATCCGCTCCTGGAGCAAAGGCGAGGTTAAGAATCCGGAAACGATTAACTACAGAACGTTTAAGCCGGAGAAGGGCGGACTATTCTGCGAGCGAATTTTTGGTCCAACTCGCGACTGGGAATGTTCGTGCGGGAAGTATAAGCGGATCAAGCATAAGGGTGTCATTTGTGACCGATGCGGTGTGGAAGTGACCCTGTCGCGGGTGCGGCGCGAGCGAATGGGACACATTGAACTCGCGGTTCCGGTCTCGCACATCTGGTTCTATAAGTGCATGCCCTCCCGTATAGGGCTGATGCTGGATATGAGCTCCCGTCAATTGGAGCGAATCATTTATTACGAGGACTACATCGTCATTGATCCGGGCCAGACCCAGTTGCAGAAGACCCAATTGCTCAATGAGCAGGAGTACCGAGAGGCTCAGGAACAGTATGGCGACACTTTCGTCGCTGGTATGGGCGCTGAAGCGATCAAAATGTTGCTCTCTCAAATCGAGCTCCGGACCCTGAACGCCGAGCTTGAAGAGTCGATGAACAACACCAAGAGCAAGCAGATCCGTAAAAAGCTCGCGAAACGGTTGAAGCTGATTCAAGGGTTCATGAATTCTCATTCCCGGCCGGAGTGGATGATTCTGGAAGTATTGCCGGTGATTCCGCCTGACCTCCGCCCGCTGGTTCCGCTGGAGGGCGGCCGGTTTGCCACTTCGGATCTCAACGATCTCTATCGGCGCGTGATCAACCGTAACAATCGGTTGAAGAATCTTCTGCAATTGAAGACGCCGGATGTCATCATCCGAAACGAGAAGCGCATGCTGCAGGAAGCGGTTGATGCCTTATTCGACAATGGCCGACACGGCCGGGCCGTCACGGGTGCAGGAAATCGCCCGCTGAAGTCATTGAGCGACATGCTCAAGGGCAAAGGTGGACGATTCCGCCAGAACCTCCTCGGCAAGCGGGTGGATTACTCAGGTCGTTCAGTCATCGTGATTGGACCCGAACTGAAACTGCACCAGTGCGGTTTGCCAAAGAAGATGGCGTTGGTCTTGTTCGAACCGTTCATCATTCGGCGACTCAAAGAGCTTGGATACGTCCACACGGTCCGGAGCGCTAAAAAGATGATCGAGCGTCAGACCCCTGAAGTCTGGGACATTCTTGAAGAAGTCACCAAAGGACACCCGGTGCTATTGAACCGGGCTCCGACGCTTCACCGTTTGTCGATTCAGGCGTTTGAGCCCATGCTGATTGAAGGCGAGGCGATCCGTATTCACCCATTGGTTTGTACCGCTTACAACGCCGACTTTGACGGGGACCAGATGGCGGTTCACGTGCCGCTCTCTGTGGAAGCACAGATGGAGGCCCGCCTGCTGATGCTGGCGCCTAACAATATCTTTTCGCCCTCGAGCGGAAAACCAATTACGACCCCCTCTCAGGATATTGTGCTGGGCTGCTACTACTTGACGCAGAATCCGCGAAAGACCGCACAGGTCGGTGAACGTCTCCGGTTGTTTTCGGAACTGCCGGAAATCGAATTTGCGCTGGCCGAAAAGGCCGTCAAGATCCACGAAAAGATTCGGTTCAAGAATCCGAATGTCGGCAAAACAACGATCTACGGAAATCCGGACCTCAAAGTGATCGAGACGACCGCAGGCCGGGTGATTTTCAATGGAATCTGGCCGGAAGGTCTCGGCTTTTACAACAAGGTCGCGGGAAAGAAGCAGTTGAGCGACATCATCTGGCGTACCTACCAGGTGTCGGGTCAACAGAGGACCGTTGAGACGCTGGATCGTCTGAAGGAACTCGGATTTAGTTGGGCAACCCGGGCCGGAGTCTCCATCGGGATCACCGATATGATCATTCCGGACGAAAAGAAGATCGAGCTCGATAAAGCTTACAAACAGATCTCACTGGTCGAAAAGCAGTATCGCAGCGGTATCATTACGGACGGCGAGCGATACAATAAGATCATCGATATTTGGACTCACGCGGGAGAAGAAATCTCGAACGTGATGTTCCGGACTCTTGGAGCACAATGAGGGACGTCGAGAGCTGAATCCGGTGTTTTTAATGCAGGATTCCGGCGCTCGAGGCAATCGTCAACAGATCAAGCAGTTGGCTGGGATGCGCGGTTTGATGGCCAAACCGTCAGGTGAAATCATTGAACGCCCGATCACCTCGAACTTCCGTGAGGGTCTCTCGGTATTGGAATATTTTATTTCGACCCACGGCGCACGCAAAGGTCTTGCCGATACAGCGTTGAAAACGGCTGATTCAGGATATCTGACTCGAAAACTGGTCGATGCTGCGCAGGATGTCATCATTGTTGAGCCGGATTGTGGAACGGCCAATGGAATCCTGGTCCGCCCAATCTACGAAGGGGATGATGAAGTGGTCGATTTGGCGACCCGAATCGTCGGACGCGTCAGTTGCGAAACGATTGGCAACCCGGTGACCAAAGAGATGATCATCAAGGCGAACCAGCTGATCGAAGAAGGGCAGGCCAACGCGTTGATGAAAATCGGCGTCGAACAACTGAAGATCCGGTCGGTTCTCACCTGCGAATCAAAGCGCGGGGTTTGCGCTCAGTGCTATGGCCGGAATCTTGCGACCGGGCGAATGGTGAAGCTTGGTGAAGCAGTCGGGATTATTGCCGCCCAAAGCATTGGTGAACCGGGTACCCAGCTCACCATGCGTACCTTCCATATCGGTGGAACCGCTACGCAGCTCTTTAAGCAGCCGATCATCAAAGCGAAGAATGACGGAAACGTCCACTTTAACGATCTTCGGGTGGTTCAGTCGGTGGACGGTAATTTCATTGTTCTGAACAAGAACGGTTCTGTCTCGGTGCATGCCAAGGACGGACGCGAATTCGAACGCTACAATGTGGTGATCGGTTCGGTGATTTCCGTTGCTGACGGTGCCTTGGTGAAGAAAGGTGACACGTTCGTGCAGTGGGACCCGTATAACGTGCCAATCTTGACCGAAAGAACCGGGCGCGTGGAATTCCGGGATATGATTCCTGGCGTTACCGTGAAGCGGGAGATCGATGAAGCAACGGGCGTGATGGGCACCGTCGTAATCGAGCATAAAGAGGATCTGCACCCGCAGACGGTGATCATCGGCGACAAAGAAGAAGTTGTTGCGAGCTACTCGATACCTGCCGGTGCGCACGTGGTGGTGCCGGAACACAAGCGAGTGCAGGCCGGCACGCTGCTGGCCAAGACACCGCGGAAGATTGCCAAGACCAAGGACATTACCGGTGGTCTGCCCCGGGTGGCGGAATTGTTCGAGGCGCGGCGTCCGAAAGATGCCGCCGAGATCGCCAAGATCGACGGGTTAGTCGAGTTTGGCGGGACCGTCCGAGGCAAACGCCGTTTGATTCTCAGGGATCCGGTGTCGGGTCAGGAGGAAGAGCATCTGATTCCGTCTGAACAAACACATGATTGTGTTCAAGGGCGATTTTGTGAAGAAGGGATCGCAATTGACCGAGGGACCAATTGTGCCGCATGAAATTCTGGATGTCTGCGGGCCACAAGATCTTCAGGAGCATCTCGTGAACGAGGTTCAGGAGGTTTACCGGCTGCAAGGCGTCGAGATCAACGACAAGCACATTGAGATCATCGTTCGGCAGATGTTGAGAAAGGTCAAGGTCACTGAACCAGGCGACACCGAATTGCTCTGGGGCGATCAGGTGGACCGGCTTGAGTTTGACAAGGAAAACCGTCGGGTCATTGAGCAAGGTGGCAAACCCGCCGAAGCTGTTCCGGTCCTCCTCGGGATCACCAAGGCTTCACTCGAGACCGATAGCTTCATCTCAGCTGCTTCGTTCCAGGATACCACCCGGG
Source organism: uncultured Verrucomicrobiae bacterium (assembly GCA_963793135.1). GTDB lineage: Bacteria > Verrucomicrobiota > Verrucomicrobiia > Chthoniobacterales > JAFAMB01 > JAFAMB01. The sequence goes on along the minus strand of CAWBYX010000005.1, from coordinate 136,099 downwards.
TGTTAACGGAGGCGGCGACGCTTGGTAAGATCGACTATCTCCGCGGCTTCAAGGAAAATGTGATCATGGGTCACCTGATTCCGGCCGGAACCGGTTTCATGGGCCATCGCAGTATTCGTACGCTGGAAACCGGCGAACCGATTGGGAAGGCAGTGGCGGTCGAGATTGAGCCTGTGGCCGTTGGCTAAACAGAGGGGCCGCACTAGGCGGCCCCGTGCTTAGCGCCTATGATGCGTCCGGAAGGCATGTTTATCGTCCGCTTTTAGCACCTCGAGGGCCCGTGCGGGCTAATGGAGGAGCGCGTCACTTGACCGAGGGCGGTTACCCAGGGTTGAAAGCCCTGGGCCACTGGATGCCCTCAACAGCCCCTTCGGGGCAAAGCCATGACCAGCGCTAACAGTTCGGACCACGGAGGATAAACGCTCCCTACTGATGTCGATTGCCACCAAAACCGGCGATGCTGGTGAAACTTCGTTGATGTACGGCCGCCGGGTGCCGAAAGCGGACCGGCGAGTCGATGCCTATGGCACGGTGGATGAGTTGAACGCGGCCCTGGGGTTGGTCCGTGCCACCACACAGGAAAGTCTCGTCCAGGAGGTCGTCCTCTCTGTGCAGAAGGAACTGGTTCTTTTAATGGGGGAGTTGGCGGTCGCTGACCAAGATCGTGAACGCTACTTGAAAGAAGGCTATGAAATAGTGAATGAGGCGGCCGTGAACCGCTTGACCGATGTGGTGAATGATTTGGAGAAAAATTATCATGTCACTTTTAAGCACTGGGCGACCCCGGGTCACAATCTGAGCTCGGCGGCTCTGGATCTGGCGCGGACCACCTGTCGACGAGCGGAACGCCGGGTTGTTGGCCTCAGCGAGAGCTCAGGCTATGTGAATGCCGAGAGTATTCGCTACCTGAACCGGCTATCGGATATCCTTTGGTTGTTTGCCCGGTATATCGAGACAAAGGACACCTGAGAGGCAGACGAAGAAGTCCCGTGTCTGCGTCCTCTTTCCGAGCTTTCTTTCTTCGAAAATCCCTTGCGCGACCGGAGACACTACGGGATAGTCTTCGGCTCTACACGGAAACAACCCAAGCAAAAACGGCAGCTGTCAGAGAACGAATATGTCTTCAATGGAATTAATGACGGAACTTCTGGAGGCAGGAGTTCATTTTGGGCACCAGACGAAGCGATGGAATCCGAAGATGAAGCCCTTTATCTTCGAGAAGAGAAATTCGATCTACATCATTAATCTCGGCGAAACCGTAAAGCAGCTGCAGGTGGCGACAGACTTTTTGGCCAATGTCGCGAGACAGAACGGCAAGGTGCTTTTCATCGGATGCAAAAAGCAGGCCCAGGAGGCGGTTAAGGAAGCTGCGGTTGCGTGTGGCCAGTACTATGTGAATCAACGATGGTTGGGGGGGACGCTGACGAACCTGACAACCATTCGCAAAAGTGTTGGACGCCTGACTTATCTCGAGCAGATCGAAAAATCGCCAGAATACTCGAAGATGGGTAAGCAGGAACTCTCCGCGCTCCGGCGTGAGGCCGAGAAGTTGCGTCGAAACCTGGAAGGCATCCGGACCATGGACCGACTTCCTGATGCGATGGTTATTATCGACACCTCCCGGGAATCAATTGCCGTCGCGGAAGCCCAGCGGCTCAAGATTCCCACGGTCGCAATTGTTGATACCAACGCGGATCCGGATCAAGTCAGTTATCCGATTGCGGGAAATGACGACGCCATCCGCGCGATTCGAGTCATTCTCCAGAAATTGGTCGATGCGATCTACACAGCGGCTCACGAGGCAAACAAGGAAGACACAGCCAATCTTGCGGCGGTGGCGGAGTAAGCGTTCGTTTTGTTATGGCTGAAGTCAATCCTACCCTCGTCAAGCAGTTGCGTGATAAGACCAACGCTGGCATGATGGACTGCAAAAAAGCGCTCGTCGAGTCTGACGGCGATCTTGCCAAGGCTGAAGACCTCCTGCGCAAAAAGGGGATCGCAAGTGCTTCCAAGAAAGCGTCCCGATCCGCTAAAGAAGGCGTGGTTGCTTCTTACATTCACCTACAGGGAAAGGTGGGAGTCCTCGTCGAAATAAACTGTGAGACCGATTTCGTGGCGAAAAACGATAATTTTCGCGATTTCGTCAAAGACATCACTCTCCACATTGCCGCTGCGCACCCGCTGTATGTAAGCCGGGATCAGGTTCCGCTTTCGTCTGTTGAACGGGAACGCGAGATTTATCGTGCTCAAGTCACAGGGAAGCCGGCCAATATCGTTGAGAAAATTGTCGAAGGGAAAATCGACAAATTCTATAGTGGCGTTTGTTTGCTGGATCAGGCATTCATCAAAAATCCGGAGCAAACGATTAAGGATCTGGTCTCGCTAAAGATCGCAGAACTTGGCGAGAACATCGTAATCCGCCGTTTTGCGCGGTACGCTGTAGGGGAAGAAACCGCTGGCGGAGAGTAGCAAGGGGCCTCCTGTTTGCAGAAGGGGTCCGCCCTTGGCGTTGATCTGTGCTGATCTTTTGTTATAAGTCAGCTGCATGATCCGTTGTTGGTCTGTTTTTTTACTGCTCGCCCTGGCGCTTTTCTTCTCGTCGTGCGTGACCAAGGACAGTGATCACCGAATTGTGGTCAGTGTAGCGGATCAAAGCCTCGAGCTTTATCACAAGGAGACGCTGCTTGGACGCTATCCAGTCTCGACCTCACGGTTCGGGTTGGGAGATCGACCCGGCAGTCGGGCGACGCCGCTCGGAAGAATGGAAGTGGCGATCAAGATTGGTGCGGGCGCGCCGCTTGGGGCCGTTTTCAAAAGTCGGCGGCGAACCGGCGAAGTGCTGGTGCCGAATGCTCCGGGCCGAGACCCGATCGTGACTCGAATCCTCTGGCTGAAAGGTCTTGAACCACAGAACCGCCACGCCTTCGCGCGGTGCATTTATATTCATGGTACACCCGAAGAGCGCAATGTCGGGCATCCGGCCAGTTTCGGGTGTGTTCGAATGAAGTCAGTGGATATGCTTCGGGTTTTCAACGCAGTTGGCGTCGGCGCAACCGTCGAAATTATCCCCGGTTCATTGCCGGACTCTTTGGCTCCGGCAAGCAATCCTCATGTGGTGAGCGGTCCGATCGCCAGTCAGGCACCACCCCTGCCAGTCGCGCAGGCGGCCGTTGTTTCCGGCAGCACTCCTGTGCCTCCGGTTGTCGCCCCGGTAGGCTCGGACAAGAAGCCAGGAAGCTGAACGCCAAACGCTGAACGCCAAACGCCGAACGCCGAACGCCGAACGCCAAACGCCCTCACCGCTCCAAGGCCAATTCCTTGCATTTCCCGAGATCAAGCTTTCCTGAGCCGAGAATCGGAATTTTCTCGACTCGCTTGATAGTGCGCGGGACCCAGAGGTTCGGCAGACCGGATGCCAGCAGATGCGCTCGAATTTTCTCTGCGGAAAGCTCTCGAGTGGCGAGTAAAACGAGAGCTTCGCCTTTCGCCTGATCCGGTACGCCGACCACCGCGACTGCTCGCTCTTCGTCCATTTTCAAGCCAAACGCTTCGGCGATTTTCGCTTCGATCGTTTCGTGCGGAACCATCTCGCCGGCGATTTTAGAGAATCGTGACAATCGTCCCTCGATGTAGAGGAATCCGTCTTCGTCGAGGCGGCCGAGGTCACCCGTTTTGAACCATCCGTTTTGCAGGACATCCGCTGTTCGTTCCGGTTCATTGAGATAGCCCTCGAAGATGTTTGGCCCTTTTAACCAGAGCATCCCGAGTTGGTGAGGTGACAACAAAGCATTGTTTTCCGGATCGCGGATCTGCGCGGCTTCCCCCGGTAGCAATTTACCGACGGACCCTACCCGGCTGGACGGCTGCACGGTATCGTTGGGTCGGCTCGGGGCAGGGTCGGGTAGGTTCGTACTGACGACGGGAGCTGTTTCGGTTAACCCATAACCCTCCAGCACATGTTTGCCGAATTTCTGCTCGAACGCTTCCCCAAGTTCCCTGGGGAGCTTTTCCGCTCCGGTGACCAGGAGCTTGATGCTGGCAAACTGTTTGGGTTCAGCACGTTTCAGGTATCCTCGCAAAAACGTGGGCGTCGTCACCAATAGCGAGATCTTATAACGCTCGATCATCTCCGCGTTTTTGACCACGTCGACCGGAGTGGGATAGGTTATCGCGCGTACCCCGCCAATCATCGGGTACCACAATGTCACCGTGCAGCCAAAACTGTGAAAGAACGGAAGGGACGCCATGACGGAATCTTCACGCCCAAGATTGAGCATGGAGCTAAACTGCTGAACGTTCCCCAGGATGTTTCGGTGACTCAGCACGACTCCTTTCGGTTCGCCGGAGGAACCGCTGGTGAAGAGAAGTACCGCCTCTTTCCGATCAGCCGTTTTGGGGAGGCCGAGAAGATCACTCAGCAGCCGGGCCGGTGTGACAGCGGAAATAAGGCGCCAGACGACAATTTTCGGTTTCAGGACCGGCATCAGCTCTTCTAAACGGAAGACATCTCTCGGCCAAGGGAAGTCTTCCAGACGCTTCATGACCGGCTTGGCGGAAATCGCATGAAGAATCTGCCCTCGCTGGATAGCCGACTGGAGGGCTGCGCGCCCAGCCGTGAAATTCAAATTAACCGCTACCTTGTCCGCCAAAGTTACAGCCACGTTCGCCACCACGGCACCAGCGCCCGGCGGCAGGACCACCGCCACACGTTGCCCCGGACAATGGCTCTTGATCCATCGACTGAGCGCGATAGCGGCAGCGAGTAGATCGCCGCGCTTCAATACCCGGCCATCCATTCCATCAATCACCGCTTCGTCGAACGGTCGATGTTTCAAACCGCGCACTGTGGCCCGGCCCAGATGGCCCGTAAGTTCCGGTCGTTTTTGATAGCAGAACTCTCCCAGGTCAAGAAGCCTTTCCCGAGTAAGGCCGATCTCAGCGGAGTGGGGGGGTATCGGCGCCCCGAAGGCAATGGTCGCAATCTGCGGGATCCGCTTGGGAATCTTCAGAAAATACCTGCCCCTTTCGAACGAAAAAATTGAACCCCAGAGGCCATCCAGCCAAACGGGGACAACGTTGCACTCGGCGATTCTGGCAATTAATTCGAAGCCCTTGTGCAACTTGATCAACGTACCTGTGCGGCTCAGTTCACCCTCGGGAAAGATGCAAACGATCTCACCTTTTCTGATTCTCTCAGAGGCGTGTCGGAGCGCCTCTTTGGCTCGAACGTTCGAGATCGGTATGGCTTCGATCAATTTGAAAATAGGGGTCAGCCATCGGATCCGATAGATGGATTCATGGACGATGAATCGGATCGGTCTCGGGCATGCCAGCTGCAGAACGACCGCATCCACATATGTCATGTGATTTGGGACCAGCAAAAAGCCCGATGCTGGCAGATTTTCAAGCCCGAAGGTTCGAACTCGATAAAAGATCGCGGCGACAAAGTTCCCAAAGAATCGAAAGACGGCTTGGCGAAGCCTCTGACCGATCGGTGTTGGCATAGTCAAATAGGGAGTAAGCAGTAGCCAAACTGCGATGTTGCTTGCGGGGAATATCCTTCGGGGTGTTCCTGGAAGCGACCCGCCAACATTGGCTGACTACCCACGTTGCCAGAAAAGAAGGGAGTGACAATTTTAAAATGGACTGGAGGCTGACCCACTGGCGCGAAATTAAGGCCTTGCGGGGTGATTTATGCCCCGAAGGTGGCTACAGGACTCAGCCCAGGGTTTCAACCGTTTCAACCCTGGGATCGCTCAAGATAAAGGAGTTCGGCCTGAAGCGCTAATGCTGACCCGATAAATCTCGCACCTTTGCTGCGCGACAACTAGAGTGCGCAATTGCGAGTATCAATTGAGACCCTGCTTTCGCGTTGTTAGCATCGTTCGATCTGCAGCCCCTTAAGGCGCGTGCTCAGGGTAGCAGTTTCCAGGCCTGTGTTCCGTTCGCACCCTGGGTGGTGCTGTCCAGGGGCAACGATGATGGCCGCGGACTGAGTGCACTGCGGGCGTGACGTGTCCCTCCGGGACAAAAACCGACTCTCCCATCGAGCCCTCAGAATTATCTTAGCGCTTATGGGTTGAAACCCTGGGCTCAGGTCCCCGTCTCCGCCGCCTCGCCCTTGCATCCTGTCTTCACCGTCGCTAACGTTTCCGCCAAATGTCCGCTACCCCAATGATGCAGCAGTACCAGAGCATCAGGCGGACTTTGCCCGAAGGGACTCTACTCCTTTTTCGGCTCGGGGATTTCTACGAACTTTTCTTTGAAGACGCGAAAATTGCGGCCCCGATTTTGAATGTAGCGTTAACAAAACGCAATGGCATGCCGATGTGCGGTGTGCCATTCCATGCCGCAGAAGGGTATGTCGCCCGGTTGATCAAAGCCGGGCACAAGGTCGCGATTTGCGACCAAACCAGCGAGCCGCAGCCGGGAAAGATCGTGGAAAGGCAGATCAGTCAGATCATCAGCCCAGGGACGGTCAGCGACTTCCAACTGTTGGACTCTCGTCAAAACAATTTCCTGGCCGCTGTCGGACGGAGGCCCTCAACCTCGGCAAAACAATCTCCGGACGGCCACTTGAAGGAGCTGTACGGATTGGCGCTCCTCGATGTCAGCACCGGCGAATTTCGAGTAACCGAGGTGAATTCGTTTCACGCGCTCGAAGATGAATTGGCTCGATTCAGCCCTTCGGAAGTTCTGGTTCCGGATTCGGACGAGGATCTCGTTCGCAAGATTCCACGCGCCTCTTCCTATGACGGCTATACCTTCGAATTGGATCAAGCTTCTTACCTACTTCGTGAGCAGTTCTGCGTTCAATCGCTGGACGGTTTCGGCTGTAGCGACTTGCCGGTAGCCGTCGGCGCGGCTGGCGCGATCGTTCATTATCTCAGGCACCAACTGCGACGCCGAACTTCGCATATTCGTTCGCTGGGTGTTTTTCTTTCTGATCAGTACGTTGCGTTAGATGTCGCCACTCAGCAGAACCTTGAACTGATATGTTCGAGAGGTGCCGGCGAAGACTCCAGCTTGTTGGCGGCACTGGATCGCACCGTGACCCCGATGGGCGCCAGGCTCTTTCGCCAATGGCTTCTAAAGCCGCTTCGGTCCCAGACTGAGATCCGGCAACGACAGGAGATGATTCAGCAATTCCTGGATCAACCCTTTCTGCTCAGTTCCGTGCGAAAATCCTTGGGAACCATTCGCGACGTCGAGCGAACCGTGGGCCGGTTAAGCCAATTAAGTGGGAACGCCAGAGACGTCGTGGCTCTTCGGATCTCGCTCGAATCATTGCCGGAGCTCAAGGGACATCTGGCCGCTCTCGTGAAGGCCGACCTGGTGGACGGAGAAGATCTGTTATTGACCCGAATCGTTGCGGGAATTCGTGAGCTGCCCGAGCTGGTTCAACTCTTGAGCGATGCCTTGGTGGAGGAGGCGCCGGCGTTGATCAAAGAGGGCGGAATGTTTCGCGACGGTTACGATCCGCGGCTCGACGAACTTCGGGGCGCTTCAAGGAGTGGAAAAGATTGGATCGCGGCGCTGCAACAGCAAGAAATCGAGCGCACCGGGATCAGGTCGTTGAAGGTCAGATTCAACTCGGTATTCGGTTATTTTATCGAGGTCAGCAATTCGAATCTGGCTGCTGTACCGGCCGATTACACGCGGAAACAGACCACTGTCGGAGGAGAAAGGTTCATTACCCCGGGACTGAAGGAAGTGGAGTCGAAAATACTCGGTGCCGACGAGCGTGCGAAGGCGCTGGAGTACGAGCTTTTCCTGCGCCTGCGGGAAAGTCTTTTGGAATATCTGCCGCAACTCCAGGAGATCGCCCGGTTCATTTCGGTGCTTGATGTGATCGCTTCCCTGGCAGAGACAGCGCGGCTCTTTGGTTATTCCCGACCTAAAGTGACAGACGAACCGCGGATTCATATCCGCGATGGGCGCCATCCGGTTCTGGACCAGAACGTGACGGAAGAGAAATTCGTCCCTAACGATTGTTCGCTGGATGGGACCGAGAACCGGCTTTTGTTGATCACCGGTCCTAATATGGCCGGCAAATCGACCTTTATCCGGCAGGTCGCATTAATTGTCCTGATGGCGCAGATTGGTAGTTTCGTGCCGGCCGCCGCCGCAGAGATCGGATTGGTTGACCGTATCTTCACGCGAGTGGGCGCTTCCGATGATCTGTCGCGGGGGCAATCGACCTTCATGGTCGAGATGAACGAGACCGCGAACATCGTGAACAATGCGACGGAGCGCAGCCTCGTCATTCTCGATGAGATCGGGCGCGGAACCTCCACCTTCGACGGATTGTCGATCGCCTGGAGCGTGGCCGAATATCTCCATGACGTGCTTCGTTGCCAGACGCTCTTCGCAACCCACTATCACGAAATGACCGAATTGGCGGTCATTTGTAAGGGTGTAAAGAACTACAATGTTGCGGTTCGGGAATGGAACGACCAGATCATCTTTCTCCGCAAGATCCAGCCAGGGGCTGCTGACAAGAGTTACGGCATCCAGGTCGCACGCCTGGCCGGTTTGCCGGACGACGTTATCGAACGGGCTAAAGAAATCCTCGCAAACTTGGAGGCATCAGAATTGAATGCCCAAGGCAAACCACGATTGGCTGAAGCCAAGGTTTTTCGAAGCCGGGCGAAGCGCAAGGAAGAAACAAAACCTCAACTCAATCTATTTGATTACCACCCGGAGTGACCGCGGAGAATCCTCAGTGGTTTGCGAGCGCCGCAGGCTGAATCTTCCCTTTGTCTCTTGAGTGTGCTCAAATGGCAAAATTCGATGAAGAAGTATTTGGTACTGATTGCAACTGTGTCGCTCGCTCTTGGCGCGTGTGAACGGCATCCGGCCAGCCAACTGCCGACGGAAGGTGAGGGTATTGCAAAAGAGAGATCTGGCAACTCAGACGCTGCGCACGAAAAACAGGCAACTCCATTGCCTTCCCCGAGCGGTACTCCCAAAACATATTTCCCGCAGAATTCATGATACCGGGTTTGAGCGAAAAACCCCCAATAAAGAGGGATTGAAGGTGGCTCCTGGTTCGAACCAATGGCGCGGATGGGTCAAATACCGTGCCCAAAGCTTTGTGCATGCGGGCCGGGGGATTCTCCTCCTCTGGCTGACTCAAGGGAATTTCCGAATCCATTTGGTTGCCGGCCTGGGAGCAATTTGCCTCGGCTGGTACTTTCAGATCTTAGCGATTGAATGGTTGGCTTTAATCGTGACCATTGGCTTAGTGCTATGTGCGGAGGCGTTGAATACGGCAATTGAGCGAATGGTTGACCGGATTGAACCCCAGTGGCATCCCGCGGCGCGGGATGCGAAAGATCTGGCGGCAGCCGGCGTTCTCATCGCCTCGGGGTGTTCATTCATCGTGGGCGTGATCCTGTTCGGTTCGCGCCTGGTTAGCGAAGCGTCCCGCTTAGCTTCCGGCCATTAAGGCGTCCAGCTCTGTTCATTTAGAATTATTCTTGATATCGTTATTGACCGTGGCACCTTGCCCTTAACGTGAAACTTTCGCCTGAACTTTTGCAGCGTTTTGCTGCCAGCGGAATTCGGCTGACCAAGCAGCGCGAAGAAGTTTTCGGGTTATTGGTGCAAAAAAGGGATCACCCGACGGCTACCGAGGTGTTTCTGCGCGCGAAAAAGCATATGCCGTCAATCTCGCTCGCGACGATCTACAATTGTCTGGAAGCGCTGGTCGATCGTGGTCTCGTGAAGCAGGTGAACTTGGACCGCGCTCCGACACGCTATTGTGCTAACCTCCAGGAACATAGCCATTTTTATTGTGAATCGTGTGGAGCGATTTCCGACGTAGAGACTCCTTTCGATGGCACCTGGAATTTACCCTCTGGATTTGTTGTCGCTCTGGCCGAAGTCTCCCTGAGAGGCCTTTGCGCAAGGTGTGCGGCGGAACGCGGTTCAGTCGAAGCCGAAGGATCGGGATCGGCCGGGTTGCGCGCCCACCTTTCGAAACTGAAAGCTCAAAATTCAAAACGTTATTCATGAGTTCCATCGTCATTCAAGACCTACACGTTTCCATCGCCGATAAAGAGATTCTCCGCGGGCTCACCCTTGAGTTCAGCAAGGGCGAGGTCCATGCCGTCATGGGGCCAAACGGCTCTGGAAAAAGCACCTTGGCGAAGGTCATGGCCGGCCATCCCGATTATCAGGTGACGGGCGGCGACATCCTGATGGATGGAGTGAGCTATCCTTGGAATGGAGCCCGATCAACGTTCACGCGAAGGCCTCTTTCTGGCTTTCCAATATCCGATGGAGATTCCTGGCGTGAGCAACGCCAATTTTCTTCGTGCCGCCTTACAGGCCAGGCTTTCCGAAGGTGAGGAACTCGACGCCACTGAGTTCTATCAGCGCCTCTATGGAAAAATGGATTTGCTGGAAATCCGAAGAGAGTTTACAGCCCGATCGGTCAATGAAGGGTTCTCGGGCGGTGAGAAAAAACGGAACGAAATTTTGCAGCTGGCGATGTTGGAGCCTGCCTTTGCCGTGCTCGATGAAACCGATAGCGGGTTGGACATTGACGCTCTCAAAGTGGTCGCAAAAGGGGTCAACACGATTCGCGGACCGGGCATCGGGATTTTGCTGATCACCCATTACCAGCGACTCTTAAATTACATTGTGCCGGATTTTGTCCACGTCATGTCTGAGGGGCGAATTGTTAGAAGCGGAGGAAAAGAACTAGCTCTGGAGCTGGAATCCAGGGGCTATGACTGGTTAAAAGCGGCCTAGTCCGGGTCCCCGTGGGCGCGAGTGAAATAATGGAGGAGACGAAACAATGAGCACCGAAAACGATTCAATAGCTATCGACCGGGATATCGGTAATTTTTTCTATAATGTGACGGCAACGCGCGATGCGGGTGTCGGCCTGACGGAGAAAACAATCGACTATATCGTCGATGTGAAGGGGGAGCCGGAATGGCTCCGCGCCTTCCGTAAGAACGCCTACAACGTCTTCCTGAGTAAGCCGCTGCCGACCCACTGGGCGGGAGACGAGCTCAAAGAAATCGACTTTGATAAGATTCGCTATTACCTGGCCTCGGGCGAAGCCGCCAAGCGGACGTGGGAAGAGGTTCCTGAAGATATCAAACGCACCTTTGAAAGGCTGGGCATCCCGGAAAGCGAACGAAAGTTCCTGGCGGGAGTCGAAGCTCAATTTGACAGCGAGGCTGTCTACTCCAACATCAAGAAGGCCGTCTCGGATCAGGGAGTGATTTTCATGGGGAGCACGGACGCGCTCAAAGAGCGTCCGGACCTTTTCCGAAAATGGTTTGGAAAAGTGATTCCGACTGGGGACAACAAGTTCAGCGCCTTAAACAGCGCGGTCTTCAGCGGCGGCAGCTTCATCTATGTGCCGCCCGGGGTAAAAGTCAGACACCCACTGCAGGCCTACTTTCGAATTAATGCGGAGAACTTCGGCCAGTTTGAGCGGACCTTGATCATCGCCGACGAGGGCTCCGAAGTGATGTACATGGAGGGTTGCACAGCCCCGAAATTTACAACTGCCACGCTGCATTCTGCGGTCGTTGAGCTCGTCGCCCTGCGGGGAGCGAAGATCCAATATGTTACCGTGCAAAACTGGGCGCCTAATGTGTTTAACCTGGTGACCAAACGCGGGTTGGCAATGGAAGAGGCCGAGATCAAGTGGATTGACTGCAACATCGGTTCCAGGCTGACCATGAAATATCCGGGGGTGGTGTTGAAAGGACGGAAATCACGTGGCGAAGTCATCAGCATTGCGCTGGCCGGTGATGGCCAGCATCAGGATACCGGCGCGAAAATGGTGCACGCAGCTGACGAAACTACCAGCAACATCGTTTCCAAGAGCATCAGCATCGGCAAGGGAAGGGCTACCTACAGGGGGTTGGTCCATGTGCCGAAACATCTCAAGGGCTGCAAGAACAATACGGAGTGTGACGCTTTGCTCATTAACTCCAGCAGCCGTACCGACACCTACCCGGCAATTACGGTTCGAGGTACCGGCAACTCGACGCAGCATGAAGCTTCTGTCAGTCAGATCAACGCGGAGCAGATTTTCTATATGCAACAGCGCGGACTGAGCGAGGGCCAAGCCATGAGTCTCGCGGTGAATGGTTTTGTGAACGACCTCGTAAGTCAATTTCCGATGGAATACAGCGTCGAATTGAAGCGGCTCATCGATCTTGAGATGGAGGGGTCTGTAGGCTAGGGAGCGAATCCGAGCATTGAAGGGGAGCCGTGCGCGGTGTCCCGCAGGCATCATTGCCGATGCTGATGGCGGATTTTCTGGCACAGGGGATTAGCGTAACTATGACATCGACCGAACTTTCTTCGATTCTGGGCGGGCCCCGGCAGTCTTCGGCGCCGGACTGGTTCAGGGAGCTCCAGGCGAAAGCCTGGGAGGAATTTGAAGCAGAACCCTTGCCAACGCGTGGGAACGAGCTGTGGCGTTTTTCCTCGGTGAAGAATCTCGCCCTGGACGGATATGTTGCCGCTCCGGACTTCTGCGGCGAGACCTCGACTTTGACCTCTCCACGCGAATTTCCGAAGCCGGCCGGCAGAATCATTTTCGCCAATGACTCCTTGGTCTCAGCAAAATTGATGAACCCGGACCTCGAGTGCGCCGGAGTGATTTTTACCAGTCTGTCGGAGGCGCTGGAGAAGCATTCTGACCGACTGAGAGAACATTTCATGGCGCAGTCCGCGCGGTTGGGTTCAGCAAAATTTGCCGCACTGCATAAATCTTTCGTGCAAGCCGGAACGTTTCTTTGGGTTCCACGTGGGCTCGAGATTAACGATCCGTTCGAGGCTTTTCATCTGGTCCAGGGAGACGGGGCGGCAGTTTTCCCACACACCCTGGTTATCGCTGAAGACAACAGCCGGGTCACTTTGCTGGAGCATTTTGTCTCAGCAAACCCGGAGGATCGCGGATTCGCCTGCGGAGTGAATGACTTGGTCTTAAAGCCTGGATCGAAGCTGAACTACGTCAGCATTCAGGAGTGGAGCGGAAAGTTCGTTTCGGTTCAGGTGAATTCGACTGTCGCTGCGAAGGACTCGGCAGCTTTAAACCTTGCTTTGAATTTTGGGGGAAAGTATTCGCGTCTGGAAAGCGTCAGTCGAATGATCGAGAGTGGGGCGCGTAGCGACATGCTGGCGATCAGCGTGGCAAGGGATGCGCAGGAGTTCGACCAACGCACGCTGCAGGATCATCAAAAACCTGATACGACCAGCGACCTTCTCTATAAGAATGCGCTTCACGACCAGTCACGCACCATTTTTTCCGGCCTGATCAAGGTCGAACCGGGTGCGCATCGAACCGACGCTTACCAGAAGGTTCGGAATTTACTCCTCAGCGATGAGGCAGAGGCCAACTCAATGCCGGGTCTGGAAATTCTGGCCGATGACGTGCGTTGTACGCACGGAGCGACCTCCGGTCAGGTGGAACCCGAAGAGCTTTTCTACCTGAAAAGTCGCGGGATTAACGATCTGGCAGCCAAGCGCCTGATTGCACGCGGTTTTCTCAACGAGGTAGTCGACCGATTGTCGAAAGACCAGTTTTCCGAATACTTGCATCAGCAGATCGAAGCCCGGCTTTAGCGAGAGAATATGGTCACTTTGTTAGTTAACTTTACTCCCATCCTGGCAGCCGGGGGCGCATTGGGTGATCGCATTCCGGACTGGGCCAAAGGCAACACGATATTTGAGACTTTTTTTAAGGGCGGTCCGGTCATGTATCCGATCGCAGTGGTTTTGGTTGTCGCCGTCGCGGTGGTATTGGAGCGCATTGTTTGGTGGACGACCCAGACTTTTCGTCGGGACTCGGACAAATTGGACCGGGTTTTTGCTGCTTTGGAACAAGGAAACATTCCTGATGCGATCACCTTGGCGCGCGATTCCAAAGATCCCCTTGTTCGCACAGTCTGGCATGGATTGAACCATGTTCACTCTTCTGTGGAAGGGGCTCTCCAGGTGGCGTCCGGGATAGAGATTCAGCGGGCCGGCCGGTTTATGTCAGTGATGGATACCACAATCACTCTGGCTCCCCTTTTAGGGCTCCTCGGGACGGTCATCGGAATCATGGGTTCTTTTAATTTCGTTGGAAACTCCGATTTAGCACCGGCCAAAGTGAGCGGCGGTATCGCAGAGGCCTTAATCGCGACCGCCTGCGGTCTTGGCATTGCGATTTTCACTTTGATTTTCTTCAATTTTTTCAACGCGAGAGTGGCGCGACTCCAGTACGAGCTCGAATCGGCCTCTAACAACGTCATTTTGATGCTGAACGCTCTGCGAAACCGAAACAATATTGCCCCTGATCAAGATGCGCGGCAGGCACAGCAGTTCGCCGGTACCAATTAAACGGGCCCGGATCGAGATCATCCCTCTGATCGACATCATGTTCTTCCTGCTTGCGGCATTCATGCTGGTGAGCTTGACGATGATCAACATGAAAGGGATTGACGTTAACCTTCCGACCGCCACAAGTGCTCAGGCTAATAACCTGCCCGATTTCACGATCGTGAGCATTGATGCGCTCATGGACATCTACTTCGAGAAGGAAAAAGTGGCGAAAGAAGATGTTTTGCCAAGATTGCAGAAGCTCTACGACGCCAACCACAATGTTCGAATTTTCGTTCGTGCGGACAAGGATGCGACTTACGAGAATGTCGTCTTCGTTTTGGACAAAGCCCGGACTGCCGGAATCCAGAAGGTAGGTCTGGAAATCAAGGCCTACGATTCCAGTTCCAGATCCGTTCCAACCCCTAGTCCCGCTGAACCTGTAGTGTCGCCGGCACCCGCATCACATTAGTCGCGGTATGGCCGACCATGATCTGAAACGATCCTTTCGATCGAGGGATGGCCTCCCGTTCATCGTTTTCCTGATCCTCTCACTTCTCCTCAATGGGTTAGGTGCCTATTGCGGTTGGTGGCTCAAGTTCCCGGAGACCTCTCCGCAAGAGGATACGATGCAACTGACGGCGATCGACACGAATGATGTCGAAAAGCTCGGCAATCCGGATGCCCAGGAAGAATCGCCTCCGCCGGAGCCTGAACCTGAGGCGCCGGCCCCTTCCCCTCCCGAACTTGAGCCGACGCCTCCTCCGTTGGATAAGCCGCCGGAATTCGAGATTCCTCAGGAAAAGCCGACTCCGACCCCGACCCCAACTCCAACTCCAACTCCAACCCAACACCAACCCAACTCCAACTCCGACTCCGACTCCGACTCCAACTCCGACCCCGACGCCAGCACCGACCCCGACGCCAACCCCGACCCCGACGCCAACTCCGACCCCGACACCAACTCCGACCCCGACACCAACTCCAACCCCGACACCAACTCCGACCCCGACACCAACTCCGACCCCGACGCCAACTCCGACCCCGACCCCGACGCCAACTCCGACCCCGACACCGACTCCGACTCCAACCCCGACCCCGGCACCAACACCGACCCCGACGCCAACTCCAAAGCCCACCCCAGCGCCTGCGGCCACGCCCGCTCCGGAGAATACCCCGAAGCCTAAACCGAGTTCGAAACCGCGCCTGGAGTCTGCGGTCAAGTCGGTGGGAACAGGAACACCGAACCCGCACCCTGCACCCGGTCCGGGATTGACCAAGGGCAGCGCCACCGGCGCCACCAACGGAACCGGAAATGGTGGACCGCGTTCGGGACTGCTGATCCGGAGTCCGCGTCCTCCCTACCCAGCTCTAGCGCTTCAGTTGCACATTTCCGGCGATGTGCGCGTCACTATAACGGTGGAAGGTGGAAATATTGTTGATACCGAAGGCTCGGGTCCGCCCATGTTGGCCAGTGCCGCAGCGCGTTGGGTGAAAGCTAACTGGAAGTTTAGTCCGACGGCAAATGGAACGTTTACGCTTCCTGTTTCATTTGTTTTGGCTCAGTAAGCCAGGCCAAATGGGGATTCCGAAAATCGTGCTGTCCTCTCCGGGACAAAAACCATCTCCCATCGCTTCGCTTTTTAGGCCGCTTCGGCCACAGACGGCCCCGCTATTTCGGGGGCGGGACATCGGGCCCCTGCGTCTCATGAATAGGCAGCGCGGACCGCAAGGCAGTTTCCAGCGGTTGACGAACCAGCACACCCAAAATGCCAGAGGCAATAACGATCAGAAGGGTACGAGCTAACGCTTTCGTCAGCACAGGCTGCCCGCCCGCCCGGGCAACGAGTGGGATATTAATCAACACGCTTGTCAAAGAGGCAAAAACTGCTCCATTGGCGGCCACCGGAAACGACACTTCATGGTGTGCGGCCGCAGTGCCAGCCGCTGCAACCGCGGAGGCGCTGGAGATTAGGCCACCAGCAACGCTGATCGCATAGAATCCATAGACTCCCAGGCTGCGATGGGCCAATACGCCGGCTACGTTGAGTATCAAAAAGATCAATCCGAACTTCAAAGCAGCCTTGAGTGAAAACGGCTGCTCAAGCTTGAGGTCCGGCGGAGGCTCGCTCGTGGCACCGGTGACTTTCCGGACGCCGAATCGGAGGGAAAGGAGGGCCGTGACCAGCATGAATAGCATCGGGACAAGGCTGTAAGCGAAACTTTGAAAGGCCAGTATCGCCAGAATCAAAGAATTCCGCAAAAGCATCGCGCTCGTCGCCAGGACCACTCCGCGGTAAGCCAGCTTGATAAAGCCCTCACCAGCCTGACGGACGCGGCTCGACAACTCCGCTACGGCCGCCGTGCTATTGACCAGGCCCCCCAGGAAACTGGTAATATCAATGCTGCGAGGACCGTAAATTTTCCACAGAACGTAGTTCACGAATCCGAGTGCGGCGATCAGAAGGATGGTTGCCCAAGTTTCCTGGAGCTGAATGACTTGGTATGGGCCGACCGGATGTGCCGGTAAGACCGGATAGACGATGAAACTCAGAATGGCCAAAAGAATCGCCGATCGTAACTCGATATCGCTCAGACCGGTGGCAAATCCGGTAATCGGCTGTTTCCAAGCCAGTAACGCAGCCGTAATGACTGCCGTGGCGACCGGAGTAAAAGTATGGCCTTTGCCACAAAGAACCCCGCAGAATGTGACAATGATCAGCGCTGCTGACGTTGTTAAATTTAAGTTCTGATGGTGGCTCCATTCACGGATATTCAAGAAGCAAACGAAGAGGCCGATCAAAGTGATTGCCAGGAGCGCATAGGAATTCCCAAGAAATCCTCCCAGGCAGCCAATTAAACTCGCGAAGATAAATGTTCTGGCGCCAGCTTTGCCACGGTGTTCGCGTTCCAATCCAACGAAGGCACCGGTCCCTAAAGCAAGCGCTAAGCGCATTAAGGTGGGCAGAAAGGGCCAAGGCAAAACCGTGTTTGTGACATCAGGAACCGGCATTTAACTTTCACAGGGCCATAAAAAACAGTTTTCGGCAGACTATCGTTTTCCAGCAGACAAATTCCGCACGTAGACAAAGTGGACCACAAGACCTACTGATTACCGACTACCTCTTCCTTGCTTCTGATTTCCGTTTAATTGAAAGACCGATCAACCCTCATGAACCAGATTTTTGAAAAATCGAACCAGTGGCTCAAGGATCTCGTCAGTTACGTCCCTGGGAAACCGATTGAAGATGTGGCTCGGGAACTTGGGTTGGAACCGAGTCAAATCGTCAAGCTTGCCTCCAACGAAAACCCGCTTGGGCCCTCTCCGTTGGCGGTCCAGGCGATGCAGGAGGCCCTGCTGAAAGCGCATTTCTATCCGGATGGCGGCGGCTATCATTTGCGTGTCGGTATCGCTGAGAAATTTGGTTTGAGCATCGATAACGTGATGCTCGGCAATGGCTCGAACGAGATTATTGAATTTCTCGGACATGCCTTCCTGCAACCGGGTGACAACATCGTTACCGCCGAACACGCCTTTGTGGTTTACAAGATACTGGCGAAACTTTTCGGTGCGAACACCATCGAAGTGCCAGATCCAAATTTAACCCATGATTTGCCCGCGATGGCCGCGGCGATCAATGAGCGAACGAAAATTGTTTATATCGCGAACCCGAACAATCCAACCGGTACGATGGTCACCGAGAATGAACTGGATCAGTTCATTAACCGCGTTCCGGAAAACGTTGTCGTGGCCTTGGACGAAGCTTACTACGAGTTTTTGCAAGAGCCTCCCGACACTTTGAAGTACCTGCGGAACCACCCGAACGTGATCGCGTTGCGAACCTTCTCAAAGATCCAGGGTTTGGCGGGGTTGCGAATCGGTTATGGATTGGCGCATGAAGAATTGATCCGGCTGCTGCAAAAAACCAGGCAGCCGTTCAACGTCAATTCAATCTCGCAAGCCGGTGCGCTGGCCGGTCTGCAGGATGATGCCTACCAGGCGAAAACGAGAGAGGTGGTCTGGCAGGGGCGTGACTTTCTCCAGGCAGAGTTCCGTCAGCGCAATCTAGAATTTGTCCCGAGCGTCGCCAATTTCATCCTGCTCAAAGTCGGCAACGGGAAAGAGGTATTCCATCAATTACTTCAACGAGGGATGATCGTGCGGGCAATGGACGAGTACAAGCTCCCGAAATGGATCCGGGTCACCGTTGGGACACCCGAACAAAACCGCAGATTCCTGGAAGATCTGGATCGAGTGTTAGCCGCAGATTAGAGTTTTTGGCTGGTCTGTGAAATCTGCGGGTAATTTTTCCGTTGCTGTGGCTTTTGACGACACCATCGCCGCAATCTCTACTCCAATCGGTGAGGGAGCGCTCGCTGTCATTCGATTGTCGGGTCATGACGCATTGTCGGTTCTTGGTCAGATTTTTGCCGGCACACTCGTTCCTGAAAAATTCGTTCCCCGCCGGGTGGTTTTCGGGCAAATCCACGACTCTGCCGGAAAAGTAGACGAAGTCCTGGTGACTTATTTTCGTGCCCCAAGCAGTTACACAGGGGAGGATCTCGTGGAGATCAGTTGCCATGGCGGAATCCTGGTGACTCGCCGGGTGCTGGATCTGACATTGGCGGCCGGGGCTCGAATGGCAAATCCAGGAGAGTTCACTCAACGGGCCTTTCTGAATGGGAAAATGGATTTGACCCAGGCGGAAGCGGTCATGGATTTGATTCGAGCCCAGACGGAGCTCGCGCTACGGGCCGCCAACGAGCAGTTGGCAGGACATTTGGGGAACGAACTGACCGAGATTCGTGAACTCTTGCTGACCACTTTGGCTCATGTCGAGGCCTACATTGATTTTCCGGATGAGCAAATCGACGCGGATACAGGCAAGACGCTGTTGGACCGAATTCTGGCCCTGGAAAGCCGCCTCAATCGCTTACTAGCGACCGCCGACCAGGGCCGGGTGCTTCGGCATGGGTTAAGGACGGTCATCTATGGAGCCCCGAACGTCGGTAAGTCGAGCCTGCTGAATCTCCTGCTCGGATATGATCGGGCGATCGTGAGCGACGTTCCCGGTACCACGCGGGACACCATCGAAGAAGTCATCAATGTTCGCGGCATCCCGGTTCGATTGATCGACACCGCGGGGGCGCGCGAGTCCTCCGACTTTGTGGAAAGTGAGGGCATCCGGCGCACCCAGCGGCAAGTGGAGCAGGCCGATTTCGTCATTCAGGTAGTGGACGGCAGCCAGCCTCCGGTTGATTTGAAAATTTTTTCTGACTGCGAAAGCCTGCTTCTTCTGAACAAATCCGATCTGGGAGTTCACCCGCAGTGGCGCGAGTTTGTCGGCGTCCGGTTTTCCTGTAAAGAGAGAACCGGTTTGGAAGATCTGAACCAGGCCATTTGGGATCGAGTGATGGGAGAAAAGATTAAACTGGCCGATGTCCGGGTGGCGATAAACGCGCGGCACCAGGCTTGTCTTCAGAGCGCAAAGCAACTTTTGGTTGCGGGCGGCCGAAGTTTGCAAGACGGCAAATCTCCCGAGTTCATCTCGATTGAGCTGCGCGGAGCCCTGGATGCAGTAGGCGAGGTGATCGGAAAGCTTGATACAGAAGACCTGCTCGGAAAAATCTTCAGCGAGTTCTGTATTGGAAAATGAGACTCTTCGCTATTTTCTGTGGGTAACTTGCGTGCGTAGCGCTGTGCCAAAAGAAAGATGTACGAACGTTTCCTCAAGCCGATCCTTTTCTCGATTGACCCGGAACTGGTCCACGAGATTGCGATTGCTACCCTGGCGAAGCTATCTCACCTTCGGTGGTTGCTCGATACCGTGCGCCGGCCTGGCCATGAAGGACCGGGCAAGGAAGTGTTCGGGCTCCATTTTCCGAATCCCGTCGGTCTTGCGGCCGGTTTCGACAAGAACGGGGTAGCAATTCCTGCCTGGGAGGCATTGGGATTCGGCTTTATGGAGATCGGCACGATCACCGCGCTAGGCCAACTCGGGAATCCGCGTCCGCGGATTTTCCGAGTTCCAGAGATGGAAGCCCTGATTAATCGCCTCGGGTTCAACAACCAAGGCGCTGAAAAAATCGCGATCCGTCTGGAAGAACTCCGGCGATCCTCGCATTGGCCAAAAATTCCGGTCGGCATCAATATTGGAAAATCCAAGATCGTTCCACTGGAGGAAGCTGTGAGCGATTACCTTCGCTCGTTTCAGCGGCTCCAAGGGCTGGGCGATTATTTTGTTCTGAACGTGAGTTCGCCCAATACGCCCGATTTGCGCAAGCTACAGGAGAAAGCAGCAATTGGTGAGCTTTTTGGAGCGATCCAGCGGGTGAATCAAGGGAAACCGCTGCTGGTAAAAATCGCTCCGGATCTGACCTTTGCACAACTCGACGATATTCTCACACTTGCTGTGGAATACCGGCTGGCCGGGGTCATCGCAACGAATACGACCACTGATCAGCAGGTCATTCCGGAACACCGACGACAGCAGGGCGGTTTGAGTGGGAAACCATTGCGGATGCGCTCCCTCGAAATTTTGCGCCACCTCAAAAAGCAGAGCTCGCTTCCGGTAATCTCGGTCGGCGGGATAATGAATGAGGATGACGCGAAAATGCGGTTCGATGCCGGAGCCGAGCTGATTCAAATCTACACTGGGCTCATTTATCGCGGACCAGGTTTGGTGCGACGAATTGTGAAGCAGGAGTCAGGATCCAGGAGCCAGGAGCCAGAATGATGCGAATCAGGAGTCAGGATTCAGGATTCAGAAGTGCAGAATTCAGAATTGGGAGTCTAGGAGAGCTAAGGTGGGATCGATCATTCTGGCTCCTGACTCCTGAATTCTGACTCCTGGCTCTTGCCGAATGTCTCCCTCATTCAACTCGACAAAGCGCATGTCTGGCATCCGTTCACGCAGATGCGCGACTGGATTGCGCCCGATCACCAACCACTCATGCTGGTTGCCGGGCGCGGAGCCTGGCTGGAAGACAGTCTCGGCAGACGCTATCTGGACGGCAACTCTTCGATCTGGACCAACATCCACGGACACAATCATCCGGTCTTGAATCAGGCGATTTGGGAACAGTTAAACCAGGTTGCGCATACCTCTTTCCTTGGTTTTACCAATCCTAAAGCGGTAGAGTTGGCGGTCCGCCTGGTGAGGCTTTTGCCCGGATCTTTATTGACGAAGGTGTTCTTCTCCGATGATGGCTCGACCGCGGTCGAGGTGGCGATCAAGATGGCCGCCCAATATTTCCTGCAGACTAAACGCCCGAAGAAAACAGGGTTCGTTTCTTTTGAAAACGCCTATCACGGAGACACCCTCGGCGCTTCCAGTCTCGGTGGAATTTCCCTCTTCCATGGCCAATTCAAGTCGCATCCATTTCCTGTCACGCGAATTGGATCGGCCGAGGCTCTCGGGGCGATAGACGGCTCCGGAATCGCCGGCTTGATCATCGAACCAATGATCCAGGGCGCAGCGGGTATGCGCCTTTGGCCCTCGGGCATCCTGAAAACATTGCGTCAATGGTGCGATGACAATGACGTTTTGTTGATCTTCGACGAAGTCATGACCGGATTCGGACGAACAGGAAAATATTTCGCCTGTCAACACGAAGAAGTGTACCCGGACTTTTTGGCGATCGCCAAAGGACTGACCGGTGGTTACCTCCCGTTGGCGGCAACTCTCACCACAGACCGCGTCTTTTCTGGATTTTTAGGCTCCTATGAGGAGGCTTTCTTTTATGGCCACAGCTATTGTGGTAATCCGCTCGGTTGCGCCGTCGCCCTCGCGAACCTTGCCGTGTTTGAAGAGGGGCGTGTGCTGGAAAAATTGCAACCGAAGATTGAACACCTCACCCGGCGGTTGCAAGGCCTGGAAGACCTGCCGAATGTCCGGGAGATTCGGAGAGCCGGATTCATTGCGGGGATTGAGATCGCTCAGCGAAACGGAGATCCGTTCGATGGGCGTAATCAGGTAGGAGCGCAGATCTGTCTTGCCGCGCGCCGTTATGGTTTGCTCACGCGTCCGATCCGTGACGTTATCGTTCTCATGTTACCTCTCTGTGTTACGCCTGAAGAAATAGACTTGGCGATCCAGGCGATCGAACAGGCGGTTACTGAGATTTGTGAGCGGGCTGGTTAGTCTGGCTGCAAGGAAGCTCGACTCTGAGCTAAGATTAGACCTGACCCTGCGGCCGCACTTACACAGAACCTGTGAACTACCCTAGGTTACCCGGCGGGCGGCTCGACATTATTTGATCTTCAATTGCCCGGTTGCGGGGTCGGTTGGTTCCAGATGGATAGCGTGCCGGATCGCTTTTTTTGCTTCACTCATCCTCTCAAGCTTACTGAGGGCCAACGCCAGGTTCCCCCAACTCGCCGCCGTATTCGGGAAAATCTCAACGGATTTCCTGGCCGCCATTTCGCATTCTTCCCACCGGCCAAGTTCCGCCAGGCACCAGGTTAGCTCCAGCCAGGCCTCCCCGTTCATTGGAGAAAGCTGGACCACCCGAATGAAATGATCGGTGGCTTCCAGCCAGCGCCGGATCATCCGAAACCCTAGACCGGCGACAAACGCGGCCAGAATTTGATGGTTTCCGGCGACTTGGACGAACGTCTGGGCGCGTTCGGCCTGCCTCAGTATTTTTGCTTCGAGTTCTTCGACGAGTGGTTGCCGTCCTTCAGCACTGGCGCGATCGGCTTCCTGTTCAAGATCCCACAGGTAGTTTCCCATCTCGCGGAGTTTTTCGTCGTAATCGGCGTCCGTTAAACCGGCAGAATTCATAAATGTGGCTATTTCTTTGGCATTCCGGGCTGCAACGTATCGAACGCAACAAGGACTTCGTTACGAAGAAAAGAACTTGATCAACACGTCGCTTTCAAGCGTTATGGAGTTCGGCAATCGATGAGTTCCAAGGTCCTCGCATTCATCAATTTCAAAGGTGGCGTTGGGAAGACCGCGACGGTGGTCAATATTGGGGCGACGCTTGCAAAGCTGCATGACAAGAAAGTTCTGATTGTCGATCTCGATCCACAATCCAACTCAAGTCTTTGGTTGATGCGGCCGGATCGTTGGCACGAGCACGTCGCTAAAGGACGGCGTTCGACTTTTCAAATTTTTGACGATGCCCTTCAAGGCAAGGCGCGGTTTATTTTCGAAGAAGCGCTGGTGAAAGGTGTCGTCACCTGGACAGGATTCACCGATTTAACAAAGCTACACCTGCTGCCGGCAGCGGTCGAGTTGCTGCGGGTTGAGGACAGGATTCATGAGCTGCGTCCCGCTGTGATCTATCAAATCCTGGATTCGGCGCTCGCTATGCATTTCAAGCAATACGACTACGTCCTGCTGGATTGTCCGCCAAACCTTTACAGTACAACAAAGTCTGCCATTTTCTCTGCCGACAGCTGCGTTGTGCCGTATGTCCCTGACTATCTATCGCTCTCCGGCTTCCAGGTTTTGGCGGAGCAGATCGCCGAGATGCGCGAGAAATTTGCTCCCCACCTTCCTGGGCGCCGGAAGCCTAATATTAGCGCGCTGATCGTAAGCCACTACCGGCAGACGGGCAACGTTTTCAGACTGGCCGTGAACGAGCTCGAGCTCTCGATGGCCGCGCTCCGGGAAAAAGGTCTGCTCTCTGATCAGGCGGCCCTGCTTCAACCTTATATTCGGCATTGTGTACGGGTCTCTGAGTCTACCAGCGAACATCTGCCGGTCATCCTCTATGCGCCGGGGAGTATCGGCGCACAGGATTTTGCCGACTTGACACAACATTTTGTCGACCTTTTTGAGAGAAAAAAATGAACTATTTGGATCTCGCAAACAGGCTTTCGCAACTCGGAGAGCGGCTAACCAAAACCTCCGACAAGTTGGAGGGTGAAGATCTCGGCCGGTCGGCGGCCAAACTTGCCACCCAACTAACCCGGTTCGAGGAACAGCTTGAGAACCATCTTGCCAGCCGAAAATCCGGGGAGCTCTTGCTCGAGAGTTTACTTCGCTCTCCGACCTCGAAAAAGCATCTGACCATTGCTCTTTTGAAGCTTGGGCTGCGAGAGATCTGCGCGAAACGCCTGAAATCGGATGACCTGCCAGGAGCGAAACGCGAATTCATCGAATTGATCCATGGAAGTGGAAAACAAGATCAAGGGGTAAGATTTTTGAAGGAGGCCTTTGCCAAAGCGGCCCACGTAGAATCCGGAGGCAAGGATAAGGCGCTTCTGCAGCGTGAATTTATCCATCTGGGGCAATTGCTGGAGGAAGAATTCACTGTAGAGATTGGCTCCCGAACCTTAACTGAACTCCGTCGAGTGGCCACGGTGAACGGCGTCAGATTTAGTGACAAAACAGACAGGCAGCGTTTAGTGGCGCTCATTCGTCGCTACGCTCAACGCGCCGCTTTCAATGTCGGTACGGCTCGTGTACCCTCTCGGAATTGAGGTGCCGATGGCAACCAATCGGAAGTGAGAGAAGTAATTCAGGATTTTGGTTCAAGGAATCAAATTGATGCGGAGTGACCTGGAGAGAGTGCTTTTTCGCGAGGATGAAATTGCCACTCGCCTCGATCAATTGGCAATTCAGATCACGGAAGATTATCGCGGGAAAGATCTGACTGTGCTGGCGATCCTGAATGGCAGTCTAATCTTCATGGCTGACCTGCTCCGCCGGATTCCGCTTCCACTCCACCTGGATTGCCTGCGGGTAAAAAGTTACTTTGGCGGGACGGTGACGACTGGGCGAGTGGAATTCGATCATGCCGCCCTGCCGCCGATCCACGGAAGGCACGTCTTGCTGCTCGATGATATCCTGGATAGTGGAAATACTCTGGCCGCGATCATTGAGACTATCCGTCTCGAAACAGGACCCTTAAGCCTGAAAAGCTGTGTGCTTTTGCGGAAAATAAAAAAGCGAGACGTCTCGATTGAAGCGGACTACGTGGGGTTCGATATTGAGGACGAGTTCGTGGTCGGTTACGGCCTCGACTATCAAGAGCGATATCGAAATTTGCCGTTAATCGGCGTTCTGAAAAGCTGAGCGTGTTGATTGAAATCCAATATTTTGCCCAGCTTCGCGGTTTAGAGGCACCGGGTTCGCTTGAGTTGCCGGAAGGAACAACCGTCGAGGATTTGCTCGAGAAACTGTTCCAACTAAAGCCGGCGCTGAAGGTCTGGAATAAGCATCTTTTAGTTGCCGCACAAACCGAATGGGTCCAACGGGATTACGTGGTTAAACCGGGTGATACGATCTCGTTGATGCCGCCGGTGCAAGGTGGATGTAGAACTAGCATGAGGGAGTGTCCGACAGGATTGAGATGCGACAGTGTTGGGTGTTGTCTGTGAGGTTAGTCCCGGAAATTCCTGAAACTGAGACCGACCCCGAAATCCTTGCCGCGCAAGAATTGAATCACCGCTTGAAGTTCGTCTCTCTTTTTGCCGGTCACTCGGATTTGTCGATCCTGGATTTGGCTTTGAACTTTGGCGTCTAGGGCTTTGATCGCTTTGATGATCTCCTTGGCCTTGTCGCCTTCAAGGCCCTGCTTAACGTGAATTTCCTGACGCGCATGGCCCAGAGGCGAAATGGCCGGATCTTTTCGTTCCACATTGCGAAGATCGATGTTTCGTTTCGCGAATCTCCCGATCACAATTTCCATCAACGACTTTAACCTCCCAGCGTCTTCTGCAGTTAGTTCGACCAGCGCGGGATCGGTCATTTCGATAGTGGCCTTGCTGTCTTTGAAATCGAACCGGGTACTCAACTCTTTCCTGGACTGGTTGATGGCGTTGTCAATCTCTTGCTTGTCCACTTCGGAGACGATGTCGAAAGAAGGCATGCCTGATCCAATAGCGACGCCGTGAGGTTAATGCAACAACCGGGCGCGGACAAAATTCGCGATCTGAAAGATGTCTGGTCGTTCTTCGCTTCGCCTTCCACGATTCACCTCTTCGGTTCGACCGGACCTGATAGATCCGTTTGGCCTTCCATATCCAGGCCTCCGGATTGTACGGTCCCCACCGCGCCGGGGTCGCTCCAGGTGTGAATCGAGAGTACTTCCGGGGTGATCGCCGCGGCAATGTGCATTGGGCCGCTATCGACGCTGACTGTGAAACTCGATTGACGGAGGAGCCAGATTAATTCCGCCAAATCGGTTTGGTTCACTAGCGAGAGGCACTTCCGATCTGTCTTGAAGTGCACCCTGGAGCGGCCGACAACCACCACTGGAACTGGAACCAGCAGACGGGTGAATTCGAAGATCTCTTCAGGCGTTAATGATTTGCTGGCTCCGCGCGCGAACGGGTGCAGGACGACGAAACGCTCCGGCAATTTAAGCGATCGAATGGTCTTTCCGCACGGAAGAGGAAATTGAATCGGTCCAGAGGTGTCAGCCCCGGCGAGTCTCGCTAACGCCAGGTAGCGATCGACAGAATGTTGGCCAGGTTGAACGAGCGCTCGCCGGTCATAACAGAGCCGGGTCCCTTCTCTGGAATCCGACAAACCGAACACTAACTTGCCGCTCGCACTGCGTGAAATCCATGCGCTTCGCAGTAAGCCCTGAAAATCCAAGGTAAGGTCGGGTTTCAAGCGGACAGTCCGCGGCACCAGCGTACAAATTTCAAAGTCCCGATCGGACCACGGAACTCTCCCCTGGGAAACGGGATGACCGTTTTCAGGTCGGCATTTTTTTCCAGGAGGGGCACCCATTCTGTGTTTACGATCCAGGATATTTCCGCGTCCTGGAAAGTCACTTTCAAGTAATGGACAGCGGGCAGAGCATGGACGATATCGCCAAGCGAGCTTGGTTTGACGACCAGCACGGACGATGGCGTCATTTTCCGAACGCCAGGCGATCAGCAAGCCTCGGAGGAAGTCCCGACTTCAGGATTTTCCCCTGAGTTTTTGCCAAATCATACCGCAGCCGGCGCAATCGGATCGTGCGCTTTTCTTCATCGAGCAGAACGTAAGCGGCTCGCCAGTCTCCATCCCTTGGCTGGCCAACGCTGCCAGCGTTGATAAAGTACTTCTTTCTCGGCTCCAGGATCAGCTGTTCAAATGGCACGCCTACGACGGAACTATCCTTTATGTAAGCCCTTGGAGTGTGGGTATGACCAAAAAAGCAGAGCTCCGTTGTTTGTCTGGAAAAACTGGCAGCTGCGTCCAATTGGTTTAAGACGTAGCCCCAACCCCCCGGATCCTCCAGAGAAGCATGGACGATTGTGAATCCACGGACCTCGGAGATCAGCGGAAGTCCGCCAAGCCAGAACTTCTCGGAAGATGTCAACTGATCACGAGTCCATTGAATTGCGACTTCAGCGAGCGGGTTGAAGCTTTCCAGAGAACTCTCGGACGAAGCGTAGTCATCATGGTTTCCCTTGACGACGGGACATTTTAACGACCGCACCAACTGCAGGCATTCACGAGGATTGGCATTGTACCCAACCACGTCGCCGAGGCAGATGTAAGATCCACATCCCTGATCCCGAGCATCAGCGAGAACAACTTCAAACGCCTCAAGATTGGCGTGAATGTCGCCGAATATCGCAATCCGCATCGTGCTGCGAAGTATGAGTCCGAACGTGATTACAGTCTACGATTTTGTGTTTGGAGCTCTATTTTGCGCGGAGAAAATATGCCAGCAAAAACAATCCCGCCGAAGATCACTAGATTATCTCGAATCCTTTGACGCCCTTTTTCAAGGGAATTTCGCGCACCACGAATCGATTGATGTGACGCCGCAGATGGCTTTTGAGAACGGCCTCGAGAAATTCGTCGACTTCGCTTTCTTCGCCCTGAACTTCGAGTTCAACCCGGCCGTCGATCAGGTTCTTCACGCATCCCACCACATCGTACCCGGTAGTGATTGATTTGACGGAAAAGCGGAAACCAACTCCCTGGACGCGTCCCTCGTATAAAACTTGTTTTGCGACCATCACCCTTCCTCACCGGGCCTCTGGTGGATTGTTTGAAAAGCGAAGCAGGGTTGCCAGTGATCTTGGGGGGCGCAATCACAAAGCTTCCAGAAATAGAGATCCGTCGAAACGATCTGAACTCCCCCCCGGGAACCGCTTTATTCACCAGGCATTGGCGAAATTAGCGGCGCCCCTGAGGGTGCGTCAGGGCATTTAGCGCTTCCAGTCGAGCGCGCCCTTTTTGATAGCGTAAACGAAACCGACCATCAAGATCACCACAAACCCGAGCATGCTGCCAAAGATGGTCCATGGGTTGAATTTGTCGATGTAGTCTCGGTACACCACCGCCCATGGATACATAAAGACGATCTCGATATCGAATAGAATGAACAACATCGCGACCAGGTAAAACTTGACGCTAAATCGCGGCTGCGCTTCACCGAGCGGAAGCATCCCACACTCGTAGGCTGAATCCTTGACGGCGTTGCGCTTACCGACGCGACCAACAATAACGCTGAACACCAGCGCGAAAGCGGCAAACCCGATCGCGACGATCACCTGCAACAGGATCGGTAGGTAATCCTGCAACATAAGGGTATCTTTAGGCTTAGGATTTGGAGGCAGCGACTGCGGCAGCTTGCGCCGTGTTTGCTGCGGTCATTGCGGCTAAAGCAGACGAGTCACCTTTGTAAATCTTGCCACTCTTTTTGACTACGCCCCGAGCGACCAGGTTTTGCAGTTTCTCGTAAGCGCGTAAACGCAACATTTCTTCGCCTCCGCTCGCAGCGTTTCGCTGGCGGAGATTTTCGTGAACGATCTCGAAGAGCTGTTTAAACTCGAAGGATTTCTTCTGAGAGAGTACAGTGACAAGTTCTTCGGTGACCAGGTCAGGGAGGCGTCGTGAAAAGGCGTTTTTCTTCTGAATAGCCATAGAGGGACGAATATAGCACACAAACTTCCAAACACGAGGGAGAAAGTAAAACACCTTCCGGAGCGCCGGCCTACGGGCGTCTTGTGTCGCCGTTCACACCGCTCGAAGGGGCAAGAAAGCCCAGCTCCGGGTAACCGAATGGCGCTCTACAGCAGAAGCTAGCCAGCGTCCATTTCTGTCATGCTCCCATCGAAGCGCCTCGGAATTCGCCTTCTGGCGTATAACCGCCGCTAACACATACTCGGGCGTCCAACGACACGCCGACACGCCGTTACGCCTCTCCCAGCATCGAGGCCAAGCCCTCCCTGAAGGTGGGATAATTAGGATTCCAGCCCAATGATCGCAGCCTGCGGTTACTGACTCGTTTATTGGTCCAGCCACGTTTCCGGTCAAGATTTCGTGGACCGTTGGGAGGGAGCGGCTTATTCAAGCGCTGACAGACATACCGGAACCAGTCGATCTCCGTCACTGGCTCGTTATCAACGACGTTGAACAGACCGCGCGATTCCGTCCCAGCCAAAAAATGAAGTGCGGCAGCTGCATCCAGTTGGTGCAGCGTGTTCATCGTCCGTGCGCCATCTTCCTCGATGCTCGCGCGCCCCTCCAGGAGCTTCTTTAAGGGAGCGCAACGGCCCGGGCCGTAAAGGCCGCCCAGACGGGCGACGGTACCCTCGGAGGCAAGGACCAGATCCTCCGTTTGGCGGAGGATCTGCCCTGTTTTCGGCGCAGGATCGGCCGGGGATGTTTCATCCACCCAGGAGCCGTCCTGCTGAGCATACACCGACGTTGAACTGGTAAAGATGAGGCGTTCGTAAACCAGATTTGCCATCAGATTTTGGGTTCCGGCCAAAAACACGGCCGTGTAGGCGTTGGCGTCACCGCGCCCAGAGCTGGCGCAATGAATCACAACGTCGAAGCGACGTCGGCGCCAGGTGCCTGAAGCTGTCCTTCTCAGTAATGTCCAAGGCATGGGTCGGAAAAGGTTGCCCGTGAAGGCTTGCTGCCGAAGTCTCGGACGCCGTCAGGGCGGCCGTCTCCCAGCCGGTAGAAACAAACATTCGAGCGAGAGGAAGGCCAACGAACCCGCACCCTGCAATGAGTACTGACCTGGGCATCACGCACCCTACGATAAGCTCTGGCCCTGGCAACGCTGGGTGTAAGCGTGGATGAACACTTACCGCCCCGGTTCCGAATTGCTCACTCCTCCGAAACCTCTGTGCGATTCTCGCACCCAGCCAACGGTGTCCCAGGCGAATTTTCACCACCACCCCCGCTCTCCCTCTGTGACCTCCGTGACCTCTGTGCGATGCTTTCCCCTTGGCACCTGATTCTCGCACCCAAGCCAACGATGTCCCAGGCAGAATTTTCGCCACCAACCCCGATCTCCCTCTGTGACCTCCGTGACCTCTGTGCGATGCTTTCCCCCTTGGCGCCTGATTCTCGCACCCAAGCCAACGATGTCCCAGGCAGAAGTTTCGCCACCACACCCGCTCTCCCTCTGTGACCTCCGTGACCTCTGTGCGATGCTTTCCCCCTTAGCGCCTGATTCTCGCATCCGAGCCAACGGTGTCCCAGGCAGAAGTTTCACCACCAACCCGATCCCCCTCTGTGACCTCCGTGACCTCTGTGCGATGCTTTCCCCGTTAGCGCCTGATTCTCGCACCCAGGCCAACGGTGTCCCAGGCAGAAGTTTCACCACCAACGCCGATCTCCCTCTGTGACCTCCGTGACCTCTGTGCGATGCTTTCCCCTTGGCGCATGATTCTCGCACCCAGGCCAACGGTGTCCCAGGCAGAAGTTTCGCCACCAACCCCGATCTCCCTCTGTGACCTCCGTGACCTCTGTGCGATGCTTTCCCCTTGGCGCGTGATTCTCGCACCCAGGCCAACGGTGTCCCAGGCAGAAGTTTCACCACCACCGCCGATCTCCCTCTGTGACCTCCCCAGCCAGAATGTCTCTCCACCAACCGCCCTCTCCCCAGAATTCCGCTGGACATGGCGCCAAGCTTCGGCACATCTTTGCCGACTTTTATGTCTTCAGGGAAAGCCGTTGGTTTAAGTGTCGTGCTCTGGCTAGTCGCCATTTCTTTGCTCCACGCGACGCTCAATCTCGGTCTCTTTGCGCCACACCAGACGGCCGCGGCAGCGCCCTTCCGCGTTGGATTCATCCCGGTGACCTGCCATCTGACCTGCCCGGTAACCGATTTCATCAATAAGCAAATGACCGGAAAATCCGAATTCGAGCCGGTCCGGTTTCAGGGTTGGCCTGAGCTCAAAGAAGCGTTTATTGCCGGCTATCTCCCCGCCACCTTCATTCTGGCCCCACTGGCGATGCGTTTGCGTGAGGACGGCGTACCCATCAAAATCGTTTACCTCGGCCACCGCGATGGGACCGCGATGGTGGTCAACAAGGAATCCCAGATCTATCAAATCGAGGATCTGCGGGGCAAGACGATTGCGGTGCCCAATCGTTTCTCTAACCAGAAGCTGCTGGTGGTCAAAGCGCTGAAGGAACACGGTGTTCCGCTTGATCAGGTCAAGATCGTCGAGATGGCGCCGCCGGATATGCCGGCTGCCCTTTTCAGCAAAGCGGTAGACGCGATTACCTCCGGTGAACCGTTCATGGGACAGGCGGAGCTGGATGGCTACGGACGGGTCTTATACCAAACAAAAGATGTCTGGCCCGGATTTATTTCCTGCGTGCTCGCGGTTCGCGAAGACGCCATCCGTGAACATCGCGACATTGTGCAAAGGCTGGTGGACGGAATTGCCAAAAGCGGGAAGTGGCTTGACCAAGCTATGGATCACCGGATGGAGGCGGCGGACTTTGTCAGCCAATATTATTACAACCAAAACCCGCGTTTGCTCCGATTTGTCCTGAGCAAGCCGCCGGACCGGGTTAAATACACCAACCTCGCATTGCGTAAGAAGGATTTCCTGGAAATCGAGGCTCTTGCCAAGGAGACGGGCGTGTTGAAAGGGAATGTCACGTTCGAGGATTACACGGATACAAGTTTCATCCCACCGGACACGTCAATCCAACCGTACGCTTGGGACTACAGAAATACGAAATGAAGAAGAGCATCTGGCTCCCGCTTGCTGTTCTGCTGATCATCTATTTTCTTTGGGATTGGGCGGTGCGGCTCTCGCAATCTGATATTTTTCCCACCCCAAATCAGGTTTTCTTGGGAATCTTGGAATTGATCCAGCGCGGCCTGCTTTTGAAATATGTGGTGGCATCTCTTTTCCGCGTCAGCGTTGGATTTGTTTTGGCCGTGCTGATCGGTGTGCCGCTTGGCTTGCTGCTCGGGTGGTTCAGGCCGGCGTTTCTCGCCTTCAATCCCCTCATTCAGATCCTTCGTCCGATCTCCCCGATCGCTTGGATCCCCATCGCCATCCTCTGGTTTAAGGTCGATGACCGCGCACCCATTTTCCTTATTTTCTTGTCCAGCCTGTTTCCGATCACCGTCACCGCGATCGCCGCAGTCCAGAATATTCAGCCGGTCTACGTGCGTGCGGCGCAGAATTTTGGCGTCACCCGCGTCGATCTTTTCCGCAGAGTGATTTTTCCAGCCTGTTTACCCCAGATAATCACGAGTTTACGGATTACGCTGGGTATCGCCTGGCTCGTTGTGGTCGCGGCCGAGATGATCGCAGTGAACTCCGGATTAGGATACCTCATCATTGATGCCCGAAACGCCGGCAAACGATACGACCTGGTCGTCGCCGGGATGTTGATGATCGGCTTGATAGGGCTC
This sequence comes from uncultured Verrucomicrobiae bacterium, assembly GCA_963793135.1. GTDB lineage: Bacteria > Verrucomicrobiota > Verrucomicrobiia > Chthoniobacterales > JAFAMB01 > JAFAMB01. Next base: position 103,168 of record CAWBYX010000005.1, on the reverse strand, counting down.
ATCCTCGATCTGCTGGTTCGGAGTCTGGAACGTTTCGAAGAGGTCAAATGGGGCTACTCCCAACGAAACTAGGCACCCTCAAAAAGTGAGCGCACCCGTTATCAGCGTACGAGAACTTGGACTAGCTTTCCCCGGAAAAAAGGGTGCCGGACAGATTGAAGTTTTGCGGTCGATTAACCTGGAGATCATGGCGGGAGAGTTTGTCTGCATTGTTGGCCCTTCCGGGTGCGGTAAGACGACCCTCCTCAATATCGTGACCGGTTTCCTGAAACAATCGACGGGAGACGTTCTGGTGGAAGGAGCTCCCGTCAATGGTCCCGATCCGAGACGGATCTTTGTCTTTCAGGATAACGGGGTTTTCCCGTGGCTGACTGTCGAACAGAATATCGGGTTCGGCATTGCTCGGCGTCCGCGCCAGGAACAGCAGGAGACCGTCCGTCACTACGTGCAAATGGTCGGACTGACCGGATTCGAGAAGGCCTACCCTCGGGAGTTATCTGGTGGAATGCGCCAACGCGTTGAAATAGCCCGGGCCTTGGCCCCGAACCCGGAGATCATCTATATGGATGAACCGTTTGGGGCGCTTGACTTTATGACCCGTTTAAAGATGCGAGCCGATCTAACTCGGATCTGGCAGGAAGAAAAGAAGACCATCCTTTTTGTCACGCATGATATCGAGGAGTCTGTGCAGCTGGCTGATCGGGTCGTGGTTTTGAGTGCGCGCCCTGGGACCATCCGCAAAGAAATCCGGGTTGATTTGCCCAGACCTCGGGACCTTGATTCTCCGGAATACCTGGATGTGCGTGATGAGATCTTTCATACCATCGGGATGAGTCTCAAGGTCGGGGTAGGGTAGGGAAGTGTCAGTGCCGGTGTCAGTATCAGTGGGGATTCCTTGAAAGATTTGATCGAACAATTGCGAAGCAAGGTTGATCTCCGGATGGATCAGGCGCGCGAAGCCTCGAGACAGCTTGCTGATCCCGCCGTTTCCGAGGTCGAGAAAGGTGATTTCCTGGTGGCCTTGAGGGCAAAGGGAGAATCGGGCGAGGAACTCGGATATTTCGCTCGTTCTTTTCTGGAACTGGCGATCCGCCCCGCCCTTCAGCTGGAAGGCAGGCCATCGATCGATATTGTTGGAACCGGTGGCGATCGCCTTGAACTGATCAACGTCTCGACCACCTGTATATTTTTGCTCGCGGCGGCCGGCGTGGTGGTGCTGAAGCACGGGAACAAAGCGATCACTTCCAAGGCGGGGGCCGCGGATGTCCTCGAAAATCTTGGGATCCCGATTGCCTGCCCACCGGAAAAGATGACTGATTGTATTCACCGGACCGGTATCGGATTTTTCTTTGCCCCCCTCTATCATCCCGCCTTTCGACTGGTTGCCCCAATCCGCAGGAAGCTGGCAGAGCAGGGAATTGCCACGGTGTTCAATCTGCTGGGGCCTCTTCTAAATCCCGCGGAGCCGACCTTTCAGTTAACCGGGGTCTTTTCGCCCACCATTTTGGAAAGGTATGCCATCGCATTGCGTGAGATTGGCAGAAGCCGCGCCTGGGTTGTTCATGGTCAGGTTATCGGAGGGGCCGGCATGGACGAGGTTTCATTACTGGGCGAAACCGAAGTCCGCGAGGTGAAAAAGGATGCTCTGAATCAGTTTTATCTGTTTCCGGATCAACTCGGGTTCCGAAAACCATCGCTCCACGAATTGCGCGGAGGAGACGCCGCACAGAATGCGCGCATTCTGATCGATATCCTCGCGAATCGAGACCGCAGCGCCAGACGTGATCTCATTACCATCAACGCGGCGGCCGGTCTCGTAATTGCCGGCGTAGTTCCTCGGATGGAGCCCGGGATTCAAATGGCAAACGAACTCGTCGATTCAGGCCTGGCTCTGGAGAAGCTCCGCGAATTCCAGCGCTTTTTCGCTTCCTGAATTTCGATTTTTCCCCAGCCTCCAGTCTTTGAGGCTCTTCTCAAATCTTCACCGCATTCACGACGCGTGCGCTCTTAACTCTGCTCCTGACTTCTGAATCCTGACTTCTGACTTCTGTTTCATTTGGGCAGATGATCGAGACAGTATTCCTCACCGTTGCGGGAAACGCGGAATTCAAGCTCAGGACCATCTCGTTCGGTTCGCTTGCAGACGACGCATCGATGAAGAGTCTCGTCGGAAGACGATTTGCTCTCGAACTTGCGCTTGCGCACGCCCGTTTCAGTCCGTTCTCGCAGTTTCGCGTAGGCAGGCGGCCCGAAGAAAACGAAATAGTTGAGGAACGAAACAAGGATAGCCGCTTTTGTGCTAAGGGAACCCCAAAACAAATCCAAAAGCAGTAGGCCCAAACTGACCAAAGCAAGCCATTTGACCTTCAGTGGTAAAACAAAAAAGACATAAATCTGCAGGTCCGGATAGAGGGTGGCGAAGGCAAAGAAAAGGGAAAGATTCAATAGAAAGGCAAACATGCCGCCACCTCCAAAGAAAAAGGCGGCAACAGTTACGCCAACCATCCCGAGAAAGTAGTAGAGCGTAACTCGGAAAGCGCCCCAGGCTTGCTCAAGGGCATCTCCCATCCAGACCAGGAACCACAGGTAGGCACAAAAAAAGATGATTTGCCACATCCCCGAGCTGCCACCGCTCAAAAGAACTTGCGGTACGAAGATGTACGAAATGAGACGCCAAAGTTCGCCGTGGAGGATTCTTTCCGGAATCAATACGAGCGCCTGGACGAAGCTACGCTTGAATAAATTGAGGACAAAGACCAAGCCGTTCAACATTGCGATCAGCTGCATTAGGCGCGGAATACCCAAAAATCCGATCCGCGCTTCCAGCCAGCTAATCCAAGACATAGAACACTTAGGCCCCTATCTGGGTCCTGTACTCGACGGCGGTTTTCAGCGAAGAGGTCTCCTCTGGATTTGAAAGCTCCAGCTTGAAGAGCCATCCTGCGCTGTACGGGTCGGTGTTGACCAGGGCCGGGCTGCCCTCCAGCTCGGAATTGATTTCCACCACTTTACCGCTCGCCGGTGAGTAAATGTCGCTCGCCGCCTTGACAGACTCGACAACCGCTGCAGGCTTTCGCGCTTCCAATAATGCCCCCACTTGAGGCAACTCCACGTACACAATGTCGGTCAGCTCCGCTTGAGCATGATCCGTAATGCCGACCGTACCAATTGAACCCTCGGATCGAATCCATTCGTGAGTTTCGGCGTATCTGAGATCATCGGGGACTAGCATCGTTTTTTGTATAGCGGTTTTTTCTCGACAGTCGCGGCAAATCTGCGCCCGCGAACATCTATTTCAACTTTTTGGCCCGGATTGGAAAAGGGAACGTCGACGTAGCCGAGCCCGATCCCGACTCCAAGGCTGGGAGATTGTGTGCCGCTCGTCAGTTCGCCCACCTGTGTCTCGCCTGCAAAGACGCGATAATGAGCCCGTGGTGGAGGAGATTTTCCGTCGGACTTGAGCGCGACGAAGCGCTGTCTCAGTCCGGCTTCCTTTTGGGCCACCAAAGAACTTCTGCCAACAAATACCGGTTTTTCGAGATCAACGAAAAAGCCGAGACCTGCTTCCAGAGGTGTCCGGGTCGGTGCGAGATCCGCGCCGTTCAATGGATAACAGACTTCCATGCGCAACGTGTCTCGCGCTCCCAGGCCGCAGGGCTTTACACCGAGCGAAGTGCCAACTTCCAATAGGTGAGTCCAGATCACCGCAGCAGCCGCTGCCGGATAGAAAAGTTCAAATCCATCCTCGCCGGTGTAGCCGGTTCGCGCCAGCAAAACGGGGATACCTTGGATTCGGAATTCCTGGATTTGGTTTCGAATCGGTAAGTCACCGAACGGTTGAAGCAAGGCGCCCGATCCGGGACCTTGCACTGCAAGCGCAGCAAAGTGATGACTGAGGTTGGAAACCGCTACTCCACCAGTCAGGCGCGACTGCATCCATTCGAAGTCCTCTTCGATCTTCGCAGCATTAACCACCAGGAAATAGTCGTTGTCGCTGCGACAGTAAACAAGGAGATCGTCGATTACGCCGCCCTCCTCATTCAAGAGCAGCGTGTATTGCCCCTCGCACGTTTGCAGTCGCCTCAGGTTGTTGGTGAGCATGGTATTCAGCCAGTCTTCGGCAGAGGGTCCCGATACCCTGATCTGGCCCATATGCGAAATGTCGAATATTCCAACGCGCTGGCGAACCGCCTGGTGTTCCTCAAGAATGCTTGAGTAAAAAACCGGCATGTCCCAGCCGCCAAAATCGATCATCTTCGCCCCGAGTTTAAGATGTTCGGCGTGGAGCGGCGTTTCTTTAAGAGTCGGATTGATTGAGTCACTCACCATTGGGCACGATATGTAGGAACTGAGCGCGGGCAACCGCTACGAGCGGAGGAAGTCCTGCAGGGCAGACGCATCCGTAGCGTCTCCCACTGTCATTGAACTGCCGGCAACTTGTATTTGTCTCCCCTCTACTCCATGTTCCGCGATGCCGAGACGGAAGCTTTCCACGAAAATGGTGAATATTGACTTTCCATCGTTTGTCGAGCGTCATGTGGGTCCTACCGAGGAAGAATTGCGCGAGATGCTACGACAGATCGGCTACGATTCACTCGAATCTTTGATCGATGCCACGGTTCCGGAAGCAATTCGCTTAGACGACAAACTGGATCTTCCCGAGGCTGATACCGAGTTCGAAGTCCTTCGGGAATTCCGGGAGATTGCCCTCAGGAATCGAGTCGCAAAGTCTTACATCGGCCTGGGGTACAACGCTTGTGTGACCCCGCCTGTAATCCTGCGGAATATCCTGGAAAAGCCAGGATGGTACACGGCCTACACTCCGTACCAGGCGGAAATCGCGCAGGGACGTCTTGAGGCCCTGTTGAATTTTCAGACCATGATCACGGACCTGACAGGTTTGGAAATCGCTAATGCGTCTTTACTGGATGAATCGACTGCTGCCGCCGAAGGGATGGCGATGTGTTTTGCACTTCGGAAACTGCCTTCGGTCCGAGCGTTTCTGGTGTCAAAAACCTGTCATCCGCAGACGATCGCCGTCGTCGAAACCAGGGCCAAACCGCTGGGAATCGAAATCATCCTCGGAGACCACCGAACCTGGGATTTTAACACCCCTGTTTTTGGAGCGCTGCTCCAGTACCCTGCGACCGACGGACCAATCTACAATTACGCAACCTTTATCAACAAGCTTCACGAAAATCAGGCGCTTGCCGTGGTGGCGTCAGATCTTCTGAGTCTGACTCTCCTTGTTCCGCCCGGTGAGTTCGGGGCAGATATCTGTGTTGGATCCACGCAGCGGTTCGGCGTTCCCCTCGGTTTCGGTGGTCCCCACGCCGCATACTTTTCGACCCGCGATCAATTCAAACGACTGATGCCCGGGCGGCTGGTCGGGGTTTCTAAGGATCAAGCCGGGCGTCCCGGTTATCGGCTCTCGTTGCAAACGCGCGAACAGCATATCAGGCGCGACAAGGCGACCAGCAATATTTGCACCGCTCAGGTCCTTTTGGCGGTCATCGCGGCGACTTATGCCGTCTATCATGGTCCCGATCGCTTGAAACAGATCGCGGAACGCATCCGTCTTCAGGCCCAGAGGCTGGCGCTCGGTTTGGAGAGACTCGGCTTCGAAGTCGATAGTAACCCGCGCTTTGACACCATTCGGGTGAAACTCGGCCCGCGACGGAACACGATTCTTGCCAAAGCGGAGGAAGCCTTGATCAATTTTCGCCTTTTTGACGACGATTCCATTGGGATCAGTCTCGATGAAACGGTTTCTGAAGGCGATCTGCAGACTTTGTTGAGTCTTTTTGACGATAAGCTGTCGCTTCCAGTTCCAGAACTGGACAAGGTCGAAAATGCGGATCTTCCCCAAGAGTTCATTCGCAGGTCTCCTTTCCTGACACACCCCGTCTTCAATAGTCATCACACTGAATCCGGGTTGATGCGTTATTTGCACAGGCTTGAATCCAGAGATTTGTCGCTTACGACTTCCATGATCCCGCTGGGATCCTGCACGATGAAACTCAATGCCGCGGCGGAAATGCTCCCTGTCACGTGGCCGGAACTCGGCCAGATCCATCCGTTTGCCCCTGCGACTCAAACGGCCGGGTATCGGCAGCTGATCCTCGAGCTGGAGCGCTGGCTGGCGGTCATTACCGGGTTCGATTCGGTGACTGTCCAGCCCAATGCAGGGTCGCAGGGAGAATATGCGGGTTTATTGGTCATTCGGGAATATCACCGTGAGAGCGGACAATCTCAGCGGGATGTCTGTCTGATTCCGACTTCGGCCCATGGGACCAATCCGGCCTCGGCTGCGATGGCTGGATTCCAGGTTGTCCCGGTGCATTGCGATGCCCAGGGGAACATCGATATCGATGATCTGAGAAAAAGAGCGGAGCAGTATTCTGAAAGAGTTGGCGCCTTGATGGTGACCTACCCTTCCACACACGGAGTATTTGAAGAGGGAATCAGGGAGATCTGTCAAATTGTCCACCACCACGGAGGCCAGGTTTATATGGATGGCGCGAACATGAACGCCCTGGTGGGGCTCTGCCGTCCAGCCGACTTTGGGGCCGACGTGTGCCACCTGAATTTGCATAAAACTTTTTGCATCCCGCATGGCGGGGGAGGTCCGGGAGTAGGACCGATCGGGGTAAAGGCGCACCTCGCACCCTATTTGCCGGGCCATCCGCTTGTGGACCTGGGCCGGAAATCGGCAATTGGACCGGTCAGCGAAGCTCCCTATGGAAGCGCGGGCATTTTGGGCATTTCCTGGATTTATATTAGACTCATGGGCCCGGAAGGATTGAGGCATGCCAGCAGCGTAGCGATTGCCAGCGCGAATTACGTTGCCAGCCGGTTGGCGCCGTTTTTTCCCGTCTTCTACAAAGGGAAGAACGGGCTGGTGGCGCACGAGTGCATCATTGATCTAAGACAGTTCAAAAAGTCCGCCGGAATCGAGGTCGAAGATGTTGCCAAGCGCCTCATGGACTATGGATTTCATGCTCCGACAATGTCCTGGCCGGTTCCCGGAACCATGATGATCGAACCCACCGAAAGCGAATCGAAAGCCGAATTGGATCGTTTCTGCGATGCTATGATCTCCATTTACGGAGAAATTCGCGCCATCGAAACCGGGGAAGCAGACCGCGAAGACAATGTCCTTAAGTGGTCGCCGCACACGGCACAGGATCTTTTAGCTGACACTTGGGATCGAAGTTATTCCCGGGAGTCGGCCGCTTACCCGGCATCGTGGACGCGCGAACACAAGTTTTGGCCGGTTGTCGGGCGCATCGATAACGTCTACGGCGACCGAAACCTGTTCTGCAGTTGCGTTCCAGTCGATGAAGGGGAGTTGTCTCACGGGATGGAGCACGCGAGTTGAGTCAACTGGCCTCCCAATCTGAAGGGGTCGGATGAAAATCCTCGATCGTTATGTGAGCGCTCAGGTCCTGGGTACGGTGACCTGGGCAATAAGCCTGCTCACCATGATTCTCGTGCTTGGGAATGTCTTGCGCGATTTGCTCAGCCTGCTCATCAGCCATCAGGTTCCGGTCACCTACATTCTAACTTTCATCGCTTACCTGCTTCCGTTTTCAATGACCTACTCGATTCCTTGGGGGGTCCTCGTGGCGGTTCTCCTCGTCTTCGGTAGACTGTCTTCGGACAACGAGCTGGTCGCTCTTCGAGCCAACGGCGTGGGCATGCTGCGCATTTGTTTTCCTGTCTTTGGTATCGCGTTCGTTTTCCTTTGCATCTGTCTATGGATCAACCTTTACGCTGCTCCGATTGCGGAGGTTAAATTGCGCTCGGCCGTGTTCGATCTGGCTTCAAGCGATCCGTTGGCATTGTTTGGCAGTGACGAAGTGATCGATCAGTTCCCGAATCGAAAAATCTATGTCGGCAAAAAGGAGGGTTCGAATCTGCACGATCTGTATATCTTCGAAATGAACGACCAAAGCTTGCCGATGCGCGTGATTAATGCCCGCCGGGGCACACTCGAAGTCGATAAGAAGAACGAACAGATTTTGTTACACGTCTATGACGCCCGTTACGAAGAACGGGATAAAAATTCTCCGGACGATTTGAAGAAAATGCGGCATGGCATCACGATGCGCGAAGGCGTGATGCCTATTTCCCTGGAAGAATTACTTAAAAAAGCCAGGAGTCGTCAGCGGCCAAACGAACTCACCCTCGACCAATTGCAAGGCGCGCTTGAGCAAAGCAAGAGTAAATCCGATGACGCGGCCTTAAAGACTGAGGCGAGCAAGCGATTTTCGAACGCCATGGCGGTGTTCACCTTTGTCCTCATCGGAATCCCCCTGGCGATCACCGCCCAGAGAAAAGAAACGTCTGTCGGTATTGCTCTCAGTCTCGTAGTGGCATTTTCCTATTTCATTATCATCGTGCTCACAGACAATGTGAAACATAAGCCTGATCTGCATCCGGAATTTCTCATCTGGCTGCCAAACTTCATTTATCTGATACTCGGCGGAACACTGTTTGTTCGATTGGCGCGCAGGTAGGCTGAGACAGACCCCGGTAGAGTTGCGCCGAAGAACGTGCGGGACGTAGACAAAAACGTCAGGAGAAGCGTTCCCCTGGACGTCCCTCGACAAAAAGCTTACTGTCAACACGTTTTGTATGAGTTTTGAGCGCACAGAGTGTATTCTCCACAAGATTTCGCCCGGAAGTTTCCCGCACCGGAAGCAACAGACTAGGGGATATCCGCACTTGAGAGAACGCCCGAAAAAGCAGCCCGATGTTCTGTTTGAGGAAGCATTGAGTTATCTGAAAGCAGGCGGATTTCGGCTGACCAAACCGCGCGAAGTAATCGTCCGCGCCGCCATCTCGTTCTCGGAGCCTTTTCATGCCGAGGATCTCTTGGCCAAGGCCCGGGTATTGGAGCCCGAGATTTCATTGGCGACGACCTACCGCACGCTGCCGATGCTGCTCGACAGTCACTTAATTCGTGAGGTTGAACTCAATCGGGAACATCGCTACTACGAGGTGAACCGTGAACAGTCTCCGGCCGCTTTTCACATTATCTGTTCCGACTGCGAGCAGGTGATCCAGGTCCAGGATGAATGCATCATGCTGCGCGAGCGATTCCTGGCCAACAGTTTAGGTTTTAAGCCCCTGAAACTGAATGTCCGAATCGAGGCGACCTGCCTGGATCTCCACGAAAAAGGGACTTGCGAACGGCGTGGGAAAACTAGTCTGGAGACCTCTGTCTCGACGCGGGTAGGGCGAACTTCTGGTAGGTAGAGAATCTGCCCCAACGGGGCTTAATTGAGCGGGATTTTGCCGCCAAGCCAGGGCAAAATAAATCGCCCTACATCCTCCTTAACTGAGCGCCATTTAACCAGGGTTTCAACCCTGGGAACCGTCCATCCAAGGCGACGCGCCCTTCGGGCCAATCCCGAAGGGCACATAATCAGCTCTATAGCACCGAGTGCGGTTCCGCCTGCCGCCTAGTTTCGTCGCATCTTGGCCAGCAAACGAAGCACTTCGATATACAACCAGACGAGTGTCACGGTCAAGCCGAACGCAGCGTACCACTCCATCCATTTAGGGGCTCCGCTGGCAACACCGTTCTCAATAAAGTCAAAATCCAGAACCAGGTTCAGCGCCGCGATCCCAACCACCACCAGACTGAAGAGGATGCCGATTGGTCCGCTGTCATTGATCATCGATATTCCAGTGTGGAAAAACAGCTGGAGTACCATGCTGACCAAGTAAACGACCATGATGCCAAAGGTGGCGCCGACAATTACGGATTTAAAAGTCTGCGATGGTCGGATGATTCGGGACTGATACGCCGCCAATAGCGCGAACATCACTCCAAAGGTGAGCATCACCGCTTGCAGGACCAGTCCCGGAAAACGCTGCTCCATGATCAAGGAAAAGCCGCCGATAAAGAGGCCTTGCAGGATCGCGTAAACGGGAGCCGTGAACGGCGCCCAATCTCTCTTGAACGAGGTGGCCATTCCAACCACGAATCCGCCAAGGGCCCCTGTCATCAACAGCGGGTAGATCGCCGATGGGTGGGAGTTGGCGTACGTCCAGACGCCGGCCGAAGTACCGGCCACCAGCAAAAGAAGTAGAACCGACCGGTTGATCACGCCGCTCAGTGTCATCGGTTGGGAGTAACCCCTCTGAACGTCGGTAAATGTCGAATCGGATAAAACTGGGTTGCCTGATCTCATATTTGTATTTCCTCGCGGATATTCGCCTGACGAGCGCAAAGTCGCAAATTACAAATCGGTAAGGAATGAGAGGTTGGGCGCTAGTTCAAAGCCTCTTGCGGAATATCAATCGGCTTCTCTTTCTTGCTCAATGCCCGTCTCAGCTTCGCGAGAGCTATGTTCTGCAATTGCCGGATCCGCTCTCTCGTGACGCCGAATTTTTTGCCGACTTCTTCTAACGTCTTTGGTTTACCCCCATCCAACCCGAACCGTTGAAAGATGATCTTTCGCTCGCGGTCATCCAGAACCTCCAGAAGCTCGCTCACCTCATCACGCAAGTTCTTATCCCTGAGAAGCTCAAAAGGAGTTTGGGCGTCTTCGTCTCCGACGATCTCACCAAACTCGGTCGAATCGTCGTCGCTGATTGGAGCATCAAGAGAGGCCGGCCGGATCGAAACCGTCTTCAACTGAGAAACCTTACCGCTCGAAATACCAATTTCCTCGGCAAGCTCTTCGTCCGTCGGTTCACGGCCCAATTCTTCGCTCATCTGGAGCGAGACGCGCCGCATTTTCGAGATCTTATCAACGAGATGGACAGGAAGCCGAATCGTTTTGCTCTGGTTTGCCAGTGCACGTTTGATCGACTGTTTGATCCACCAGGCGGCATAGGTGCTCAGTTTGCCACCTTTTGCCGGGTCAAAACGTTCAACGGCCTTCATTAGGCCAATGTTTCCCTCAGAAATCAAATCAAGGAGCGGCAAGCCTAAGTTCGCGTAGTCATGAGCGATCTTAACAACCAATCGCAAGTTCGCTTTGATCATCAAAGCCCGGGCCTCTCGATCGCCCTTCTTAATGCGCGCGGCCAGCTCGATCTCCTCTTGCGGAGTCAGCAACGGGATCTGTCCGATCTCCCGAAGATAAATTTTAATGCCCGTATCAGAATCTTCACCAGCCATAGAAATTGTACTCGTAATAATTTTTAGCAGCTAACCTCTCTTCCACTCTGTCGCCACGGATCAATTAGGGAACGAAAAGTTAACCACATTAACAAACCTGAACTTCGACACTTGTTCCAGACGAAACGTTCAATGGTTTTCTCGCCACCCTATCTTTTACCACCCTCACTTGCCACCGGGTCAGGCTTTCCGATCACAAGGTTCCGGCATTGAACTTTCTGTACGCAATATTTTAAGCGGTCTCCCTTCAGTCGTACCCGGTTCTGCGCCTCAACGCAGTTACATTCTCAACAGTTCGCTGCAACGGTGGCCTACGGACTTGACGGGCGCTGATTTAAGCGTGGCTTGCCTTGGATGTCAAGGCCTTTGTCGTTGTCAAGTGCCCGGGAAGACTCGGAAACCCTCAATTTTCACCTGTAGACGCTCCAACGGGAGTTTTCCCGGGCTGCAACGCGCTCCTGCGGGAATGCGAGGGCGGGATCTGGACCCTCCAGACTCTTCCCGCAGTAGTGCTCGGGCTTTATCGTCTTCCACTACGCGGCGGGCCTCTTTTTGTTGGCTACTGGTAGGAATGTTCAGTGGAACCTCGTTTTTCGTGTGGGCTGGTTTGAAGCCGGTCCTGGCAATTCCGGTGGTCAGCGCGCTCTATATCGCGATCATTTCGCTTGCCTTGAACCTCCTAATCAGCCTGGGCGGGTCAATGTTTCGGAAGAAGGTCACCTGAACGCTCTTTGCGGCGCCGGCGAGCTCTCGTCTTTACCCGAAAATCACTCTCCGTTCGGTCTGAGCCGACTCAAGGGCTGAACGCCTGAAACAGTAAAATGCAAGCGAGACCGGCGGCCCCAATGAAATAGATGACTGACAGAAGGCTGAGAAGTCTACTCAAGAGATCGTCATGTTTGCCGGATGACCATCGGGTGGAGATATGCTTTGCCACCAATCTGACACGCTTCTCGAGCCGCGTTGCTGCCGACTCGGAAACCTCGTGTTGACCTGAAACCAGAGTTTCGCTGCGCTGTGGAATGACAATGATTGAGCTCATTCTGCGTTTTTGAAGTGGGTTGAGATTCAAACTTCAATCACGGGATTTTCCCCGAATCCGGTGATCAGTGATCATCGGCCGATCGTAGAGTTTTTGCGCGCCGGGCGGTATAACCCGATTGGGTAAGATTCAATGGCCAAACGAAGCGTCGTTCTGTTCGGCTCACGGCGAGCCTGGTCGCGCCTTCCAGGCACGATATCAAGAACCTTATATCAGCAAAAACACCGATGCATGCCAGTCTTCAGGAAATATCAGACTGACACTAACGTTGGGTCTTTACGACCGCGGCCAACCGTGCCGCGCCCGTGCGCGAGGCCGTGATTTCAGTTCCAACTCGGTCGCGCAGCCGTACCCGGTAAAGCCGGTCGCCATAGTGAGTGACATGTTCGATTGCTTGGAGGTTCACAACAGCATGCCTTCCGATCTGGACGAAAGGTTCGCCCCCCAGCCATCGCAAGAGATCAGCCAAAGGATAGTAAGTGGCAAACTCCTCGCGCACAGTGTGGATCCACGTGCGCCGGTCGCCCCGTAGCGCCGCTACGATCTCTCGGCGGGCGAGCAACCGGATCCGGTCACGGTCTAAATCCTTGACCGGCAGCAACTCCGTCCCCTCTCGATGAACTCCGTGCGGGGCTTTTTCTAATCCGCTGAGTTCTTCCACTTGAGCCATCCCGTCCATTTCCAGTTCGCTCTCGGAACCGGTAAAGTGCATCCTGTCCGCCGTTGGCACCAAGTCCACGCGAGCGGACAAAGGAGAAGAAGGGTTAGACTCAAAAGGCCGCGAATGTGCCAGCAGACGATTGACCGCTTCGCCGACTTGCTTCGGATCCAAGGGCTTCAAAAGGTAATCCACCGCATCGAGCCGGAAGGCCTCGGTGGCGTGGGCGGAATTCCCGGTCGTGAAGACCAGCCATGGCGGTTGCGGAAGCATCGCCAATTGCGTCGCAAGCGAAACACCATCCTTACCCGGCAGATTGATATCCAGAAAGACGGCGTCCGGCCGCAACTCGGCGCAAAGTCGCAGACCTGACTCGCTCTCGGTGGCGTGGCCGACGACCTCTACCTGGCAGGTTTCGTCCAACATCACTGCAAGGTACTCGGCGGCCAAGGGCTCGTCTTCGACAATGACTGCTCGGATCCTGGTCCACATGATGCAGGAAATCAGCGCGGCGCCAGTTGACCGGCGGCAGGTCTGACGGTTTCCAGGGATCCTTCCGCAACATCGAATTGCTTTCGAACGGGAATACGCAAGGTCACCGTGGTGCCCTGACCCACCTCACTCCAGACTTCCAGCTGAAATGAGCGACCAAATAACCCCCGCAGCCGTCGACGTAACAGGGCTAGGGCATGGACGCGCGGACCCGCCGCAAAGAAAACGCGTTCGACTTCGCCGGAGGGTACGCCTTGCCCATCATCGCTGACGCTCATTTCCAACAATTGTCCGACCTGGCGTACCATTAGCCGCAATCGCCCTGCCTTCGCTGAGGATTGCAAACCGTGATGGACTGCATTCTCCACCAGCGGTTGAAACGAAAAAGGTGGTGTCAGCATTTCTGCCAATCCTGGACCGATGACCTCGTCGACCTTTAGTCGACTGCCGAGCCGCAGCGACTCGATATCTAAATAGGCGCGCACTACGGCCAATTCTTCTTCCAATGGAATCAACGTACGTTCAGGGTGATCGAAAATAGCGCGCAAGAATTGGCGCAATCGCCCTGCCGCGCGGGGCACTTCGCGCGGCGCCACGGTCGCCAGAGCTGATAGCGTGTTCAACGCATTGAACAGGAAATGCGGGTTCATCCGCGACTGAAGTGCGCGCACCTCGGCCGCGGCCGCGGCCGCTGTTTGCTCATCGCGCTCGCGTACCAGGGCTATGACCGTCAAGATCAGGGCTGTTCCCAGACCTTGCAAGACCGGCGCAACTACGATCTGCTCGAAGATCTGCACTCCCGTTAATGCCTCAGGTGCCCGCAAAATGGTCAGGCCGTCACGCAACTCCGACACGATCCAGGTCAGACAAAATCCCGTCAGAGGATGTTGTGCCAGTTTCGGGCGCCAACGGTACAGCCACCCTCCTGCCAGACCACCGCACAACATCGAAATCCCGATCGGCCCCAGCGGACGCCCGTCATACATGACCGCCAACCAGGTGATAAACGCGGCGACGATGACCCCCACATAGGGGCCTGCCAGCAGACCGGCAGCGCACACAGCGACGATACGGTGGTTGAACCAGCCGGTTTGAGCAACCGCCGCTTCTTCGACAAGTCCGAGAAGCAGGAACACCAGCAGTTTCGTTCCTTGATCTCTCATCAACAGCAAAGACCCCTCCGTTCGCCTGAATCCCGGAACCAGCGCCAGTGCGAAGGCGGCTGTTACTAACACACAAATTTTATTGAAAATATCAATCATCGTGCAAAGCCTGCTAAACGCTACCCGAATAGCCAAGGGCATGGCCACCATCTAGCGCGTCGTTCCGTGACGATCTATGTCGATAACTTAGATTAATCATCCAATTCCCCGATGTTCACCGGCGATCTTGCTGCCCTGCTTACCAATTATCCCCAAACTACCCAAATAGAGATCCGCTGGAAATATTATATTCCAATGACTAGATATAGGGAAAAACTATGGAGATGCGTCAACTGCGCTATTTTGCTGCCGTTGCCCAGACCGGAAGATTCAGCCGGGCAGCACGAGAGTGCCGCGTAGCACAGCCCTCTCTGAGTCAGCAGATCATAAAGCTCGAGGAAGAAGTCGGTGAGCGGCTCTTTGAGAGGACTCAGCGCAAAGCGCTCCTCACGCCCGCCGGGTCGCTCCTCCTGCCTCATGCTGTGAGCATCCTGGAAGCTGCCAGGGTAGGACAGCAGGAAATTCGAGAGATGGGCGGACAGCTCCGGGGAAAGATCCTCCTTGGGGCGCTTCCGACTATCGCCCCTTATTTTTTGCCGGAAATTATTTATTCTTTCCGAAAAAAATATCCCGCTGTCGACCTGACGCTTCACGAGGATATGAC
The DNA here is from genome assembly GCA_963793135.1 of uncultured Verrucomicrobiae bacterium. Taxonomy (GTDB): domain Bacteria; phylum Verrucomicrobiota; class Verrucomicrobiia; order Chthoniobacterales; family JAFAMB01; genus JAFAMB01. The sequence continues at coordinate 87,970 of CAWBYX010000005.1, read as the reverse complement.
GCAGCAACTCTATGTTTTGCTTTTAGAATAGTTGTCTCTCCAGGGGACGAAAACCAAGCCTTTGCGTCCTCGAGTTGACAAAATTCGTGCGAGACCGGCGACCGTGGGTATGACCAAAGGAGGGTTCAACGGCCAATGATCTCGAGGAGGAGGTAGCCAAGCACCGCCGCCGAAGACAGCCAATAAAGTGACTCCTCCAGGCGACCGACGCGCTTAACTCCAGGTAGTCGGCGGGCAGCAACTTCGCTGGTCCTCCGATCCATTTCGAATTCTCTGCCGCTCTCCTTAAACCCTTCTGCTAACCGATCACTCGTCTCAAAAAAGTCGATGCCCCAAACGGGTGAGCCGCGCGTCATCCTCAAAAGTGTCGTGTTTTCGTCGAACCGCTGCCCGGGTGACGCGCCGGGCGCGGTTGGCGTTTCTCGCGGTGTTAAGTCCGTCTCTTCTTGAGCGTACTTCGGTGTTCCCATATTGCTTTTGCTCCGAGTGGTTAGACGGCTTATTCCCGGGGTTTTGGCAGTATCACTGCAAACGCTGACATCCCGCCCGCAAATGGCAGCCAGATAAATGTGTCTCTTGAAGTGGCCCCGGCACTGAGATCGGTCTCGAATTTTGATACGAACTTCTTCAGCGAGAAAATCGGAAACGCATTCATCCATCTGTTGTTCGTTTCAGGCCGATTCGTTCTTTCGAGCTCATAACGCCTGTTTTCTTGTTCGATAAAACCTATTTTCATAGTTCAGTAAGCCTGTTGAAGATTGGCAGCGTTGGATCACACAGTCTGGCTGCTCGGATTTTCGTTGGGCTTAATAGAACCGAGCTATTAAGGTTCCTGCCGGTTTTTGTACCGACTGCCGCATTCGTTGTCTGAAGGAGGGCAACTGATTTTCTTCGCGGGCTGTCAGGCCGGCACGCTGCCCAGAGGAGCAGTCGGGCATGGCGCGGCGTTTCGATCTTTGATCATGGGCGGTCAGAGACACGAAAGCGGCCGAGAACGATAACGATCCCACGAATTCCCGCACTGTATCGTGTTCAAGAGCGGCCCTCCGCCGGTTCGCATGAGCAGCCCGCGGAGGATGGCGTCGCCGGCCAGTACGGCTTGCTCAAATCTGCGAACTGGTCGGTACCGTAACGATCATGATAGCGGACCCATTCCATCGTGAATCCCAGGTGATCCTCGTCGCGGCCCTTGGGCACCATGTCCAGGATCATATAAGTGCCGACGAGTTGCTCCACACCGCGCCCATAACTGGAATAGGTGTGGAAGACCGCTCCGACGGCCGTCCTTGTAGAAAACGCTGATTCCTGGCGCTTCCTCGCTTGGGAATTCCTGCATCGTGTAGTTGTAGTTCACCTTACCGTGCGCCATCTCCTCATTCGTAAAAGAAGCCTGAAAGTCAGCGTTGAAGTTGCTGCCGTAGGACGATACCCAGTTGAACCTCCAGCCCATCCGTCTCTTAAACGCCTCGATCTTGGCCAGTGGTGCTCGCGAAACCATCGTCATGGTGACGTCGCGTGCCGCCAGGTGCGCAAGCGCGCCCTCGATATGGTCGGACACGAATGAGCAACTTGGGCAGCCCTCCTGCCAATCCGGCCCGAACATGAAGTGGTAAATAACCAGTTGGCTACGTCCCGCGAAGAGGTCTGCCAACGATACCTTACCGCCGGGAGCGTCGAAGACGTACCTCTCCTCCACCCGCACCCAAGGCAGCTCGCGGCGTTCCGCGTTTAATCGATCCCGCAACCGTGTGAGCTCTTTCTCTTTCTTTAGCAGCTCCTTGCGAAGTGAAATCCATTGCTCTGGCGAAACGATCGGATGCTCTGAAATTGTGCTTCTCCCTTCGGAGGCTATTGTCGTCGTGCTCATATTTGGCCTTTCATCATGGTTGATCGTTTCGACCAACCGTTTGTTAGTTCTACTAGTGCGACGAATGAGTCAACGCATCCAGGACACCCGGCGCTTGTTTTTTCGAGGCTTTCTCCAGGGGATGAGCGGAACCTCAGCTCGCTTCCTCGGCAACCTTTTGTTCAATCCTTACCCTGGACGGCCGACAGGGCGACGCAATGATGTGACCTGGTTGTTCGGCACCGAGGAATCGACCGGCTATTAGGTCGCGCAAAAGGTGTGCCGTTGATGGAGCTCTTCTCCTGACACAGCCAACTTTGTGATGAACTAGTCAATGATAACGGACGTCCCTCTCGGTGTCATGCGGAAGAGGGTTTTTGCTTCTGACATCGAGCCGACGCGAATGCATCCGTGACTGGCCGGATGTCCGGGATTGTATCCGTAATGGATTCCAAAGGCTTCTCCGTCGAGTCGCATAAAGTACGGCATGGAAACGTGGTAAATAGTACTGGTATGGCTGACGTCTTTTTCGGTGATCTGGTAACTGCCCCGAGGAGTCGAAAGACCTCTTCTTCCGGTGCAGAGTTTAGTGATAAAAACAACCCTGCTATCTTGATAGAAGTAGAGTCGTTGACTCGCCAGGTTGATAATTATGGCGCAGCTGGCTTTGGCTTGCGATGCAGCAAAGCAGGCCAAAAATAATAGAAGCGCGATCTTTATGTTTTTGCAGCGTGCTAAAATTGTCATACCAAACCATTTCTCGCTGCGTACAGGCAGCATCAGGCTAAAGGACAGAGGCGAACGCCATGGCTACTCGTACGGCAAGCCGCACCGCTTCTCTCTTGATGGCTGCGGATGTCCGCTCGTATTTCCGTCTTTCAGCTCAACATCTTAGTGAATCTGATTGTAATTACCATAATTACAGTAATTTTTAGATAAAGCAAAGGAAAATTGCTGCCGTTCCAAATTGCGGTTCTCAGACGGAAGCTAACCTTCGAGACTGGACGCTCAGGGAAGGGGAGTTGCCAGAATTTCGCTCCAGAACGCTTTTCCTTCCCGGCAGAAAGATGGCCGGAATTCAGGAATCCAATGGATGGTGACTTATCCAACCATTGAAAGCCGGATTTGTCAGCTGGAGCATCAGATGCTCTCCGCTCGGAGATCTATCGAAAAGCTCGTCGCAGTGCCTCTCGGGAAGGGAGAGGTTTTGGCGGGTCGCTGGTAATCATCTTGATTGATACATCGAAATTACCCGCTGCAAATTCATTGAATGATCCTTTGGTAAATTATTTATATTCCACCATTTAGCTTCTCTTATTTCAAGATGATCAATTTTCGGTTCCTTTTTTTCCACTCTTGCGACAAAGCAAAATACCGTATCAATCTTGTATTCTGAGCTATGAGTAAATTCGCCTATATATTCAGGGGCGATAATTAATCCCAATTCCTCTTTCACTTCCCTCTTAACAGCCTCTTCTTTGTTCTCATTTCTTTTAAGTCCTCCTCCAGAAAGAGTCCACGCTGAACGACCGTAAGTATGGCGAACCAGAAGTAACTCATCCTCGCTCAAAATCAGACATGTTACGCCTTGGGTCTTGGGTCGGAAAATGAACCAATAAATTTTGAGGCACCGATAAGCGAATTTGTAAATAATTGATATCATTATCCTTGTGGGTCGCGAGTTTCTCTACCAAGCAAGCAACTCACGCAACGTTGATAGCATTCATGAAAAGTGAGTTGGAACGAACCGGTCCTTGACGCAAGCTGAAAAAGATAAAACAAATCTCTTATTAGGCCAATCCAAAAATCGGAGTGATGATTGGTTTTTTATCTAACTAACTAACTATCAACAGCGCTCAAACAGCGTCTGGTATCCGCCCAGACCGAATCCTGATCAGTGGTTGGGCGAAATATCGAGCTCCAACATTTTGTCCAGCACCTGTCGCAATCCGGCCGCCTTTGCCAAAGAAAAGATCGAGAAGTTCCATGCTCTTCCGGTTCGAAGCCGGTGCCCAAATGCTGCACCGTGATCCTCACAACAGTCCGAGCTGGGAGATCGTCCGGAATGCGTCATCTCTGCCTAATTCATTTGCTGTCACTCGCTCTGCTCATAGACCAGGATGCTGGACCAATTGTCGCTGCAGGTATTGTGCCGCATAAATAAAGTTTGGCCATTATGAGAAACCCAGCAGGACCGCCGTCAATACAGCTTGGACGGGCGTTTTCGGCGACTTCGGCTTGAAATAAAGAAAACTGCCATATCTTTGAGCGGATGGCTCACGACGTTTTCATCAGTCATGCGCTTAAGGATAAGGATTTCGCGACTACAATCTGCGAAAAGCTTGAGTCATCTCAGGTAAAATGCTGGATTGCCGGACGAGATATCTCCGCAGGCGACGAATGGTCAGAAGCCATTCGCAAGGCCATCGGATCCAGCCTCGTAGTGGTGCTCGTGCTTTCCGAAAATGCCAATGCGGCGACTCATATGGAAAGAGAAATTGCGCACGCGTACTATGCCAAACGGGTAATTCTCCCAGTCAGGCTGACCGCGACGCCTCCCAGGCGCGAGTTTCTCTTTTATCTCGGTAATGTGCGGTGGTTTGATGCGTTGAATGCGCCCCATAGAGCAGCACCTCGGAGCATTAATCGCCACCGTCAGGGGGATTGTCCATGGTCACACTTTTACTCGCGATGCATCGTTTTCTAACAAAGCGACGGCGATGGGGAAAGAGTTAGGTTTCCAGGAATCCCGGCTAGTTGCATTTCAAGCCTCTCACTACAAGGGCATGCAGATATTCAAACGCGTGTCGATAGCATTCATCCTCTTTTGCGCAGTGCTTCTAAATTGGTTCCTATATTCGCGATGGAAGGACCAGGAGATCCCACCAGAGGTTAACCGCCAGCCGACGAAATATCCCTCTGGCGCGGGGCCGGATTCAGCTAGTCGGGCTGCGGCAAGCGCATCTCCCTCTAAACCAGCCTACGCTTATACGCGTCTTGGCTTGTGGGTTTCCCCAACCGCCACCCCAGCACCATCGGTACAGGAGGGATCCCGTGCCGCATCTTCCCCTGCAGTATCAGAGGCCGCCTCACCTTCGCTCTCACCAGACGTTGATCACGAGACGAAAAGCTCAAGCCCAGATAAGAGCTTGAACGTTGAGTCCGCACAAGAAACGCCGTCGACAATAAGCGGTCAGCCGGCGCCGGTTGCGGAAGAAGCGAATCCAGCTGAAAAACAGTGAACCATCCGGAGAAAAATCCGCGACCGACAAACGCCCGGCCGCCACTCCATCAGGGACTCCATTGGTTGCCCCAGCAGTGCAGGCCACTCCGTCGGTCGATTCTGATCAGGCTCAAGTGCAGAATAGCTCCAGCCCAGCTTCCGAACAAGAGCTCTTAAAGAAGTTGGTCCTGGACTATATGCAAACAGTGACAAGCGATGACGATTCAGCCCAGGAGCGTTTCTTTTCCTGGCGAGTGAATTTTTATGGGAAAGGGATTCTTTCTTTACCCGAGGCTCGGGCTTCGATGGCCCGTTACCGGCAGGAATGGCCAATCAGAAATTGGACACCTCGAGGCGAGCCTGAGTTTCCAAAGGTTCTTCATTCGCTTCATCCCGAGCTGTACGAGGTTCTTCAACCTTTTGACTGGACGGTTGCCAATGGCTCACAACACAAAAATGGAAGCGCAACCCTTTATGCCCGCATTCGAAAGGACGATAAGGGCCAATATCCACATCATTCACCTCGAACAACGCCGTCCCGAGGACCAACCTGAGAATACACCAGAGTGAATCAAAAGAACGCCAGCCGAAGCTCGATCATCGACGCCGGCGCGCGCGTAGATGACTCGTTTTTGATCGACATCGAGATGTGCGGTCTTCGGCGAGAGGATCTCGACAACGAGACCAGGTTCTCCCTCTGCTCCCTTTTCTGTGAGAAAACGGCGTCGCCTCTCAGAAAAAAACGCCAGGTCAGGTTGAAACACGTTGATGCCAGTAAGAAACGACATCAAAAGGCGCGTCATAGACGATGCCGACCGGCTGTACTTCCAGATACTTCATCATCTCGAACTGGATCGTCCGCGAAATGTCCTGGTGGAAGCGATTTGGTGCCGGGGCCATGAAGAGGTTTCCGTCGTGGCAAACGCGTTCAGCAACAACGTCTGGGCCTGGGACCTTTTCCGTAACGATTCCGCCGGGTTCCTTCAAACAGATCCCCATCGGCTGGACAAATCGCGTGGTCGGTCTGCCGGATACTGCGGTCACAGAGATCAAGGACCGGGTCACCTGCCATTTGCGACAGCGTGCTCGCTGGCCGTACGGAAAACGAATCACGAGCAATCTTGCCCACGCCGATGTCCGGAAACTTGGCTCCAGAATTAGTTCGCAATCCCTGCCAGCCTTGGCAGAGCACAGGATCTTCTTTTGGGTAAAACATTCCTTGCGCACGTAATTATAATAAAATAATATCATGTTTTCTTATGCCATCCAAGGTTTATTCTGCGGCGGTCGTCGGAGTCGAGGCCTTTGAGGTCGAGATCGAAGTCCACGCCGGATGGGGAAATACCGACAAGATCGCGGTGGTCGGCCTTCCGGACACCGCGGTGAAAGAGAGCAAAGATCGAGTTACCTCCGCGATTTGCAACAGCGGGTTGCGCTGGCCGTATGGGCAGCGGATCACCATCAATCTGGCACCGGCCGATGTCCGCAAGGAAGGGCCCAGCTTTGATTTGCCGATCGCCATGGCGATGCTGAAATTGGAGGAAAACAATCGGTTGCCTGATCTCGACAGTTTTTACATGAGCGGTGAACTCGCGTTATCAGGCCAATTACGCCCCATCAAAGGAATCCTGTCGATTGCCTTGGAAGCCAGACGCCGGCAGCGGCAGACGCTCATCGTGCCCTGGAGAATGCGGCGGAAGCTGCAGTGGTGGAGGGTGTGGACGTGTACGGGGCAGGTTCGTTATCCGAAGTCGTCCAATTTCTGCGAGGAGAAATCTCCCTGGAACCGGTTCGTTCCACCAACGATTGGTCCGAGGCGAAATTTGGGGATCAGGATCTCGATTTTGGGGAAGTCAAAGGTCAGCAGCATGTCAAACGCGCGGTCGAAGTCGCAGCCGCCGGCGGCCACAACATTCTTTGCATCGGGCCGCCGGGGTCGGGGAAATCGATGATTGCGAAAAGGATCCCGTCTATTTTGCCGCCGCTCACTTTGCGTGAGGCGATCGAGACCACGAAAGTGCACAGCGTCTGCGGATTGCTCAATGGCGAGCACCGATTTGTCACCAGTCGGCCTTTTCGCAGTCCGCATCACACCATTTCGGATGCCGGGTTGCTCGGTGGAACCGGTCAACCGTCGCCCGGCGAGGTTAGTCTCGCCCACAACGGCGTTCTGTTTTTGGACGAGCTTCCGGAATTTCATCGTTCGACCCTGGAGGTGATGCGTCAGCCGCTCGAAGATGGGAAGGTAACGATTTCGCGGGCGGCCGGATCCCTGACGTTTCCTTCCGAATTCATGTTGGTGGCAGCGATGAACCCTTGCCCCTGTGGCCACTATGGAGATCTGCGTCGGGAATGCCGGTGCGCTCCGGCGCAAGTCCAGAAATACCGGAACCGGTTGTCCGGTCCGTTGATGGACCGGATCGATATACACGTGGAAGTGCCGGCGATGGAACTAAAGGATCTGACCGGAAGCACCGTGGAGGAATCCTCCGCTTCGATCCGGGACAGAGTTACCCGGGCTCGTTTTGTGCAATTAAAACGGTTTTGCGAGGAGAGCAAAGTGACTTGCAATGCCCGGATGTCAACGCGGCTGCTGCGCAAATATTGCGTGTTGGATTCTGATAGTTTGGAACTGCTGAAACAAGCGGTAACCAATTTGAACCTGAGCGCGAGAGCCTACGACCGGATATTAAAGGTGGCCCGGACGATTGCTGACCTAACCGGTGCCCGGAAGATCCAGGTGGAGCACCTGGCCGAGGCGGTTCAGTACCGCGCCCTCGATCGGAGCCTGTGGTAAGCGAAGCGTCCTCGCTTTACCTCCGGTCGAAATCGGTTTTTATGTCACCGAAAAACAACGAAAAGGTTCAGATAGTGGTCGACGATCGTGAACGACCTTCCGGAGTCATCGAAGAATTGGAAAAGGCACTTGCCGCTGTCGTTAAAATCGAACACTTGCCGGTAGGCGATTACTGTGTGGACGGCGCAGTGTTGATCGAACGAAAAACCGCGGCGGATTTCGCCCAGTCCTTGATCGACGGGCGCCTCTTTGGCCAAGCAGGTCGGATGTCGAGTTCGGCTTTGCGGCCGGCTTACATTGTTGAGGGGACAAGTGCGGAATGGGCTGGACTTGGCGTCTCGCGAGAGGCGTTGCAAGGCGCCCTGGTGACCCTCATGCTCATCTTCGATGTACCGGTATTCAGATCCGCAGATCCGAGTGAAACCGCTCGACTCATATTTTATATCGGGTCTCAGTTGGTCCGCCAGCGCGACCCAGGGTATGCGCCGTACCGTCAGGGCAAAGCGAAGCGGAAAAAGACGCGGCAACTCCGCATCTTACAGAGTTTGCCGGGCGTAGGTGCGGATCGTGCCAAAAAGTTGCTTGAGCGATTTAAGACAGTGCGCGCCTGTCTCACGGCATCGCCCACGGAGTTATCGGAGGTCGAGGGTATCGGTTCGAAAACAGCTGCGGCAATCGACCAGGTCATCAACTGATGGTTGAGACGAAGCAAGCGAAGGGTCCTCGCTCTGCCTCCGCTCGGTCACGTTGATTTGTGATGCTATACAATCCCCTCAGGCTAAAGCTCCACATAGATGTCATCGCCCTGCAAGATGACAACGAACGTCTCAACTGGCTCGATGGCGGGTAAAGAGATCGCTTCGCCGGTGCTTAGTGAAAAACAAGCCCCGTGCAACGGGCAAATGACAGTTTCCCCATCGACTTCGCCGTCCGACAGTCGCGCCCACTCGTGGGTGCAAACATCGCTGATCGCAAAATAGGAACCCTCCACGTTGAACACGGCGATGGGAGGTGCATCAAGCCGTTTCACGCCTCCCGGAGCGAGCTCCGATTTAAAGCAGACCCGTTGCAAAGCCATTGGTAAAATGAAATCGCAAAATTGTACCCAATTCAACCCAGGACTCGCTAGCCTGGAAATTGCACAAGCCAGTGCGCTTGTAAGATTTCCAGGCTACGATTGCTGTTGTAAAACGCGCAGGGCCCGCGCCCTGAGTGATCGTACTCCGCCGGATCTAAATGACAAAATTCCGGAGTCTTCCTCGGTCGATCTGCTGCGACTACTAGCCTATGGCTCCCGGGTTTGCCCTCAAGTTGTCGGTTTGAGCCGGCTCAGCGTCCTGCTCGAAGCCGTAAACCTCCGGCAGGATGAAGATTGCTGACAGCAAGCCTATCAGAGGAAAGATCGCCACCAAGAGGGTGGAGGCGGCTTGGCCGATGGCGGTGAACAGGGCCGGGAACAGGAAGATAGCCAGGAAGGACGGCACTTTAACGAAGATGTAGGCGAAGCCACTGGCCGTGCCTCGGTATTCCGGCCGGGCGACCATCGTCGGGATGGTCATACAGTTGGAGGCGTCCCAGTAGTGTCCCCAAAGCATGGCCGCAGCGACAAAGGGCAGCACACCTTGATGGCCAGTGTAGATTGCGGCGGCCGCCACCAGCAGGGAAGTGAACACGATGCCGAAGCCCCAGATGCTGATCCCGCGATGTCCGATCTTCGGCGTCAGCAGCGGCCCAACCCAGCCCGAGATTGCGGCGATCACGTAGAGTCCCATCGTCACCAGGTTGGTTCCCAAAATGGAACTGACCCCGAGCGAGACGAACAACACCGGAAGGTAGAAAGCGAACGTCGAGAACTCGGTGCCTTGACAGAAACACGAGATATAGCCGAACAGGCTGGCGCGCCAGCGGATCGGGTCCTTCCGCAGGTCGGCCAGGAAGGCAGTCAAGCGCGGCTTCGGCACGGTGACGTCATTGTCCGGCAGCATCTCAAGCCGGTCGCCGTACATCTGCATCGAGACCTGCTTGGCTTCGCGGAAGCGGCCGTGGCGGATCAACCAGACCGCCGTTTCCGGCAGGTCGTGTCGCAGGAACAGAATCACCGCCGCCGGGACCGCCCCGAGGGCGAGCGTCAGGCGCCAGATCCATTACGGAGTTCTCCTCTCGGCGGTATTATTCGCAGTTGGCGTACCGCCTAATTAATCTTTGGGAATATCGCCACGGACACGACGGTAAAGTGTTTCATAGCGTGGTAGCGTTTGCCGTACGGAATCAATCTGTCCCTGCCGATGTCCGCAAGGATCTGGCGTACTTTTGGCTCGATCGCTGAAAGATCTCGTGGTCGTCGGCGCCCTTCGGTAGGACTACATCCTATGGCGACTCCATATGTTAATCCGAACTCAGGTGCGGGTTCTGCTTCATCGGCGTCGAAGCCGCGAACTCTCCTCTCGACGATAACTTCCTTCTTCCTGTTCCTTTTCGAACGGATCACGCCCGATCCGTATATTTTCGCGGTAGCACTCACGATATTGACCTCGCTATTGGCAGGGGTCTTTGCTCCGAAAGGGACGGCCGACCTGATTCTTATCGGATGGTATAATGGACTTTTCAACATCCTGGCGTTTTAACGTTGTGCCGGTACTGGTGTTGATGATTCTCATTCCGATTTTGTACTGTGCGATTCAACCCGCGGAAACGGAGACGCTGGCCGCGGATTCTGCGCGGCTGATTGCGGAAGATCAGACGCCAGCTGGCAGGGCCGATGAGGCCCCAACTTTGGCACGCCACCTGGAAAGAGCGTGGGTATTAAACCTGATTGTTGTCATCGCTGGTGTGGCGGCGCTTTCCATCACTTGGTTGAAGTCGGGATTCAATCTCGACATCAACTCTGTCATTTTTCTGTTTTTCATCGCCGGGCTGCTGTTGCACTGGAGACCTATCGCTTACGTCGAAGCGATCAACAATGCGGCACGCGTCACCGGACCGTTAATCCTTCAATACCCGCTTTATGGAGGTATCATGGGAATCATGACGACCACCGGTCTGGCGGAGGTTATCTCAAAAGCTTTTGTCGCATTTTCGAACGTTCACACCTTACCGTTCTGGAACTTTATTGCTTCGATGATCATCAGTCTGTTTATCCCGAGCGGAGGCGGACATTGGGCGGTGCAAGGCCCATTTGCAGTACCGGCGGCTGCTCAGCTTCATACGTCGCAGGCCGCGACTGCAATGGCAGTTGCCATGGGCGAGCAAGTCGCCAACATGATCCAGCCATTCTGGGCGTTGCCGGTCTTAGCGATAGCGGGGATAAGCCTGCGGCGAGTGATGGGATTTACGGTCATGAGTTTTTTCGTCGGGGCAATCGTGTTTGGGCTGGCGCTGCTGACGTTGGTGTAGCGGGGTTGGGCAGCAGTCGCCACGGGCTTCAGTATTGGGGCCGTCGGTGAATTCGTTCTTCTCAAGCAAATCCGTTTGACTGGAGTCTTGCCGTTCAAGACCCGACCGCATTGGAGAACTACCTAAAAATGTCTTTCGAATTCCAAAAAGAGCTCGGCTACTGGCGTTGTCGGGGCCAGTTGCGCCCCATCAAGGGTGTGTTGTCGATTGCCTTGGAGGCCAAGCGGCGCGGTCGGCAGACTCTGATCGTGCCTCTCGAGAATGCCGCAGAAGCCGCTGTGGTGGAGGGTGTGGATGTCTACAGAGCATGTTCGCTGTCGCAGGTTGTGAATTTCCTTCGCGGAGAAATCTCTCTGGAACCGGTCCGTTCCACCAACGATTGGTCGGAGGCGAAATTTGGGGATCAGGACCTTGATTTTGGCGAGGTCAAAGGCCAGCAGCATGTCAAACGCGCGGTCGAAGTCTCCGCCGCCGGAGGGGTCAACATTCTCACCTTTGGACCTATTCCGCTGAACGTGGATTGCAAAATAAACGTCCGCTTCGACTCCTTGGCAACGATGCGAATGAAACATGTTTCAAAAGCTCCGGCTGCGCCAACCACTTTCAATCTCCAGGGGAAAGGCCGAGCTAAGCTCTTAACCATCCTGTCAGGGTTTGTCCTCGGCTGGCGGCTTCCTGGTCATTGGGACGAAACCGACCGGCAAAACCGCTTGTTGGTCGATTTTGGACCCATGCTTTCGCAGCAGGTAAAGTTGCTGATCGCCCGGAGCACCCACCGGGATAATCATCCGGCCGCCATCTTGCAACTGATCGATAAGCGCCTGGGGGATATGCTCCGGGGCACAGGTAACAATGACGGAGTCGAATGGCGCATGCTCCGGCCAGCCTTTGTAACCATCGCCCGCGAGCACTTTCACGTTAAGAAATCCAAGCCGTCGGAGATCTGCCTCGGCTCGTTTGGCGAGAGGTTCAATGATCTCGATCGTATAAACTTCAGCCACAAGCCGCGAAAGAATAGCGGCCTGGTACCCGGATCCGGTGCCAACCTCGAGGATACGATCGGTCGGTTTGGGATTAAGTTGCTCGGTCATGAAGGCCACAATGAACGGTTGGGAAATGGTCTGACCGTAGCCGATCGGCAGCGGTTCGTCCCAGTACGCAAATTTGCGCAAAGTTTCAGGCACGAACTCGTGACGAGGCACTGTGGCCATGGCGTCCAGCACGAGGCGGTTCTTGATATCCCGACCCGGGGCAGAGAGTTGCTCCTGGACCATTCGTTGGCGTGCCGCTGAAAAATCCGGAAGCACAGCCGGTTGCGAATTGCCAACGGCCAGAAGAATCGCCTGCAGGAGGCACAGCGGAAGGATTGCTCCGCACATTGGAGAAAAGATAAGACTGTTCTCCCGCTACGCCAGGGGATTGCCATTTTCTTGCATTCTTGGCAACTCGGCCGGACCTGGGCGCTTATTTTCCGAACTGCGAGTGATCTCGAGTGTGGATGAAGGAGTTTGCCGGCTGGTCCTCAACCATCACCGATTTACCGGCTCGGGTCAGACAGAATGAACGCCATGTTACCGTAGGTTCTCGCAGCGCGGACGCGTTAAGGCCGACCCGCTCGTTGGGATCCAACTCAGCATCAGGCCGGCACGATCTCGGGCCGGTCCTTGGGAAATTGAGCAATGACCGAAGGATCCAGGTTCAGCGTTTCGGCGACCATCTCCGCTGGACTATGCGCCAGCCAATCAGACAGCGAGACCTCCTCGAACCGCTCGGCCCGGAAGACCTCCATGAAGACCAGGTCCGTGTTGCCAGTGTTCTCGACGTAATGGCCCAGCGCCTTTTTTACGTAGCCGATGTCCCCCGCATGAAAGTCGGCGGTCATCGCCGCCGGCCCGGTGTTGAAGACCGTCACACGCGCGCTACCCTTGAGAAAATAGGCCCATTCATCGGCATTCGGATGCCAGTGCATTTCACGCAGGCCGCCCGGCTTTACCTCAACCCGTGTAGCCGCGATCGTCTTCGACACGATGAAGTTGCGGCTGTCGGCAATCCGCACCGTCCCGCTCTTGGTCTCCCGGCTGGGCGGCAGATCGGCAAGGCGGAACACGAAGGGATGGGGCGGCTTGCCGGCCGCGGCGGCCATCTGCGCATCGACCGTTTCTAAGGGCGGCGCCGGCCGGTTGCTCTGGTAAATCCACCGGTTGTGCAACGGAATGTTTTTGAACGCCTCCACGGGCAGGCCGAAGTTCTTGGCCAACACCTCCGGGGGCGTGTGGGCGATCCAGTCGGTCACCAGCAGGGTGTTAAACTCGGAGGATTCGCCGTTGTCGAAGGCCAGGACAAACTCGGTGCCGTCGGGGTCCAAGCCCTGCAGCGAATGGGGCAGCCCGGCCGGAAAATACCACAGATCGCCTTCCTTCACATCCGCGACTTGCGGCCGGCCTTCCTGGTCCAGAATCGTCACGCGGCAGTTGCCGTAGGTCACGACGGCCCACTCGGCCTGTTGATGCCAGTGGAGCTCGCGAACGCCGCCCGGGCCCGGGCGCATGTTGACGCCCGCGATGGTCGTCGAGATGTGAAAGTCGTCCCGGGTGATCTGCCGGGCCCAGCCGCCGTTCTGGATGCGTTTGGGCGCAAGGTTGAACGAAGCCCAGAACTGCGGCATGCCGTTGACGTCGGTGGCCGGCGGGTTGAGGAAACTGGGCTCATGGCCAGCAAGTCCGGGATCCTGCGGTCCGGGATCGGTTAACGCCTCGGGGTTGGTGACGTTGACCGCGCCTTCGGGCGGAAGGTCCGGATTGCCCAAACCGCCGGCCGCGCGAGCGGCGGCGGTTAGGGTCGCGAACCCACCGGCAGCTAGCATCGCGCGGCGAGAAAGGTTTGCCCTCATCATCTCCCTGATGATTTCCACCCATGCATCAAAAGGTTGCTTTGGGGTTAGTTTCATGACCTGAGACTATCAATTTCATTCTCTCCCACAATCCTCAAAAGTTTGGCCGCCTAGCGTTGATCCGACGAGTAACCCTGCATCCTCCAGGGGCCGTTATCACTATTCCCTCCTATTCTATTTTTCGGGTCGCTACACCCACAATACCAAATGCAAAGATTGATTTGGCAGGCCTGCGCGGTATGATCGATTCGCTAGGCCGCTTCGAAGGCAGCGTTCCCCTTACTTTCGCGCCATTCGAAGCAGTCATAGTACCTGACCGCTTCCTGAATCGTATCATTAGCTGCTGATTCCGGCGCTATTGTGATCGCGACCTGGTCGTGTGGTTAAGCGTTTTTCAATGTTATATCCGGGCTTCCCACGAGATCTACTTTTTTAGCCCCAGAACCGCGTCCTTTGCCGCCTTGGCGACTCGGAATTTGACGACGGTCTTGGCTGGAATTTTGATGTTCTGCTGCGTCTTCGGATTGAAGCCCGTGCGAGCCTTCCTTTTCTGCTTTACGAGCTTACCGAATCCAGGCAAGAGACGAATTCTCCGTTCTTCTGATCGGTACTGCCACCATCAACCACGATGATCTCCTTTTCGCTCGAGAGTCGCTGGTGTCGGCGAATGGTCCCAACGATATGAGATGCTTCGTTCAACGTTGGAACGATGATGCTTACGCGCATATTACCTTGAAGGCAAACAGGCTCAATTTCAGCAGATACCACGCCCAGGGTGCCGCAGCCACAGCGTTTGCCGCGGCGATCGGCGGTGTCGCATTCAGCGCTGGCACGCTCTTTCAATAGGTCAGCTTCGACTATCTGTGGTGCCTGCGGCTCGAATGCCCCGCTGCGTCATACAACTCCCTGGAGTTCAATGTGTTGCGCCGCCAGTTCCTCGCGGCCCTTTGTGAAAAGTAACCCGTGCCTCACGTTCTACAGGCTCCCCTCTGACCAGTGCATGCGTTTCGCACGTCCCTGCACCCATGCTGTGACGCGCCGATAGTCTCATTAAGGCGCTAGCAAGTGACCGCACTTCATATTTCAATTCTAGGTGTCCTTCATCGTTTCGTGGTTTAAGTTGAGATAGGTTACCCCATGGAATCATCGGAGCTTTTAACGACAAATCGCAAAGCCTTAACGGTGAATCTCGACGAGGCTAAGTACGGAACCTTCGCGGAGATCGGTGCCGGACAGGAAGTTGCTCGACAATTCTTCCAAGCAGGGGGAGCAGCAGGAACGATCGCGAAGTCGATCTCAGCCTACGACATGAAATTCAGCGATGCGATTTACGGTAAGAGCATTCGGTATGTCTCGCGGGAACGCTTGGGAATTATGCTCGATTACGAGTACGAGCTATTGCTTGAACGCCTGAACGCCGTCCGTGGCGATCGCACCGCTTTTTTCGTATTCGCCAACACCGTAGCAGCCAAGAGCTTTAAGGGGACCAATGAAGCCCATGGCTGGATGGGCGTCCGATTCCAATCCGAGCCAAATACGCCGCCGAGTGTCATTATCCTGCACGTCAGGATGTGGGATAAAGAGAACGTCCTGCAGCAACAAGCGCTTGGCATTGTCGGCGTCAACCTGGTCTTTGGGGCGTTTTATTATTTGAACGATCAGGACCAATTTATCCGCTCACTTGCCGACAACCTCACGGTGGATCGCATCGAGGTAGACATGATTAACTTCTCCGGGTCGCTCTTCTCCACCGTGGATAACCGGTTGATGAGCCTCAAGCTTGTCGAGTACGGGCTTACGAATGCGGTCATGTTCAGTCCAAAAGAAGAAGTGCTCCAGCCTTCCGAGGTACTTTACAAAAAAGCAATCCTAGTGGAGCGCGGAAGCTTTCGACCGGTCACCCTCGTCAACGGAGATATGATGAGATGCGCGCTGGCCCGGTTCCTTGAGGAACCGGCACTCAAGGGCATTGACGTCGTCGTCTTAATGGAAATAACGATGGCGAACCTGCTGGCCTCCGGAAACATCGATTACGAGGATTTCCTGGCCCGGATCGACACGCTCGCTGCCATCGGAAACAATGTATTAATCTCCAACTATCTAGAGTTCTACAGGTTGACCTCCTACTTCCGACGCTACACCAATCAGATGGTCGCTGTCGCGATGGGGGTCAATAATCTGCTCGAAGTGTTCAACGAAAAGTACTACGAAAATCTTGAGGGTGGCATCTTAGAATCGTTCGGACGACTGTTTAAGAATGCGGTGAAGCTCTACATCTATCCGATGCGGATGGGTGCCTACAATCGGTACTGTCAGGCAGATCCAACGAGTTGTCCGACTCCCGGTTTAGGTATTTCTGAGCACCCTCTTGCAAAGGACGTCTGGATCAATGCAACAAACCTCCAAGTCAAACTGCACTTACGCAATCTTTACGCCCATCTTCTCGAGAATCACTATGTGGTTCCTGTAGTCGGATATGATTCTTCACTCATGGAGATCTTCTCTCGGGATATCCTATCTAGGATTCAGACTGGCAAATCCGGATGGGAGAAAATGGTACCCGAAAAGGCTTCGGCGATTATCAAGGAACGACACCTTTTCGGTTACAAAAAGCCGGAGGTAGCAGGGCAAGCCCTTTGATAATTTGAGTGACATACAGTTAGACGCAGATCATGGCGGCTTATGGGAGTTTGCGCCGATGGGAACGGCGGTGTTGTGCCCGGGACAGAGCATACGACCTAGGAGTGCTCGGGCTTGAAAAAGTCGTCGAGATCAAGATCCAACAACAGCTTCCCGGCAGTCCGCTGGCTTTGCAGGGTGGCTGCACGCGTTCAACAGATACTTCTCAAACCGCGTCAACTGAGCGCTGCTGAAGGTACACTCCTGGTGGATTGGCTAGCAGCGGATTCATAGGTGATTCACTCAGACGGCTCAGGCGGTGGATTGGTTGCGTCTCCTGGCATCAAATTCTCATCCTTCACTTTGGCTCTGAGATTTCCATTTTGATCGTATTCCAGGCGGACGAGCCAGTCGAACACGTCTTCCGGCCATTTTCCGTCGGGAAGTAATTTCTGAGGATCCGCGCCCAAGGCGGTAAGCAATTTCGGAATCTTACCATGATGCCAGCACACCAGGATATTCTTGTTGTTATAACGTCCGGATTGTAGCTCGTCTGCGAGTTCGGCATACGCGTCGTCTTTGAAATCGGTATTGATATCCAGTCCGAGAGCTTTACTGAGCGGTTTGATGGTCAGCCTGGGGCGCTTGCTCTCGTGGGAATCCTTCGTCGCGAATAAGTAATCAAAACGAATTTCATTCGAATGGACAGTGAAGTGCTCGAAATAGTCCACATAGGCCTTGGCTCGTGCTTCCCCAGCGGGGGCCAGTCCGTCGCCCACGTCGGGTTTCTCGGCGTGACGAATGATGACAATGACACTGCTTTGGAGCGGGCCAGCATAGCAGCGCAGGCCCATCCAAAGCAGAAGCACAGACACTAGCAATAGAAGGTTTTTCATACAGCATGCACTTTGCTTGGGACTGGACGTAAACTCTCTTGCCATGGCTCGACCAATACCGCTGCCGGGGCCCATGATCCACACGTTGCGGTCTGCAGAATTAGCACGCGGCGCATCTCTTACTGATTGCGCGGATTCAATAATGTCGCATTAGAGTACGGATTTATGCGGGCACTCGGGAAGCCGACCTTATTGCTAAAGGAATGACGAATGAGCGCGAGGGCGGATATTCTAGGGACCGCCTGAGAGTCCTTTGATATTCTCGACATCGAAAATGGGATCACGGAGGCAATCCAAAGGTGGGCTCGGGACACGGCGATCAAAAGCCGACCGGCTCCCGTAGAGTGAATGATCCTTCGATTTAAAGCCGGCGATAGCCGCCGAGAAACCAAGGAAAAGAAACTGGTCGAGGCGATTACTGTGTGGACGGCGCAGTGTTGATCGAACGAAAAACCGGCGGCGGATTTCGCCCAGTCCTTGATCGACGGGCGCCTCTTTGGCCAAGCAGGTCGGAGTCGAGTTCGGCTTTGCGGCCGGCTTACATTGTTGAGGGGACAAGCGCGGAATGGGCTGGACTTGGCGTCTCGCGAGAGGCGTTGCAAGGCGCCCTGGTGACCCTCATGCTCATCTTCGATGTACCGGTATTCAGATCCGCAGACCCGAGTGAAACCGCTCGACTCATATTTTATATCGGGTCTCAGTTGGTCCGCCAGCGCGACCCAGGATATGCGCCGTACCGACAGGCCAAAGCAAAGCGGAAAAAGACGCGGCAACTCCGCATCTTACAGAGTTTGCCGGGCGTAGGTGCGGATCGTGCCAAAAAGTTGCTTGAGCGATTTAAGACAGTGCGCGCCTGTCTCACGGCATCGCCCACGGAGTTACCGGAGGTCGAGGGTATCGGTTCGAAAACAGCTGCGGCAATCGACCAGGTCATCAACTGATGGTTGAGACGAAGTAAGCGAAGCGTCCCCGCTTTGCCTCCGGTCGAAGTCGGTTCTTATGCCGCAGATGAGGCTTCTAATCAATCCCGGACGCCCTACAAAATATGCGCCAGGATGGCGGCCTGTGTCATAGCCCTCCTCTCGGTCAGCTCCGCCACTAGCGTCCCGCCTCTCATCGCATAGATGCGATCGCTCATGCCGATCAGCTCCGGGAGCTCGGAGGAGACCATCAGCACGGCGAGTCCCTGGGCGGCAATTTCGTCGATCATTTTGTAAATTTCCGACTTGGCATTCACGTCAATGCCGCGCGTCGGCTCATCCAGCAGAAGGAGCCGCGGCTCTGTGGCGCGCCATTTTGCGAAGACGGTCCTCTGCTGGTTCCCTCCGCTCAGGGTCCCCACCGTCTGTTCGATAGATCGGGCAACGATACGCAACTCCCGCACCCATTTCCCCGCGGCTTCGTGCTCCTTCAGTTGGGAAATCGTTCCGAACCTGAAGAGCCGAAAAAGGGAGGCAAGAGTAAGGTTCTCACGGATCGTCATCGCGGTGATCAGGCCCTCGGTCTTGCGGTCCTCGGAGAGGTAGGCCACGCCTGCGCGCACCAGTCGCCCCGGTCCCCAGCCGTTGATTTTCCTCCGGTTATACATGATGCGGCCTGAAAGCAGCGGGCGCGCCCCGAAAATGGTCTTTAGCAGCTCGGTCCGGCCGAACCGACCAGCCCGCTGATGCCGACGACCTCGCCGCGGCGGACGGTGAGGCTCAACGGAGGTGCCGAAGGGAGCAGCTTGAGGTTCTCCACCGCGAGCACTACGTCGTCTGTCGGTCGGTGGAAGCGCGGATACATGTCGTCAATCTTCCGGCCGACCATCATCTGAATCAGTTCGTCCTCGCGGAAACCGTGGCTGGGTATCGTCCCGATGGAACGCCCGTCGCGAAGCACTGAAATGCGGTCTCCGACCTCTCGTAATTCCTCGAACCGGTGTGAGATGTAGACGATCCCGATCCCCCTGGCTTGCAACGTCTTCATGAGGGAAAAGAGTCGGTCAATTTCGTTCTTGGAAAGGCTCGCCGTGGGCTCATCCATGATGAGAATCTTCGACTGATAGGAACACGCTTTGGCAATCTCGACGATCTGCTGCTGCGCTGTGGTGAGCCTGCCCAGCGGAATCATGGGATCAATCTCGAACCCGAGGGAGGACAGCAGTGCCCGCGCTTGTGCGTATAGCTCCTTTTTGTCTAGAACTCCGCCGCGAGTTGGCTCACGACCGAGAAAAATGTTATGGCCAACGTCGAGGTTCGCGCAGAGGTTGAGTTCCTGGTGGATGAAGGCGATTCCTCTGCCTCGGGCCTCACGGGCGCTGGCGAAGCTCACAGCAGCGCCCTCAATGGTGATTGTGCCCTGATCGGCAGGAATGATGCCTCCGAGGATTTTCATCAGCGTGCTCTTGCCCGCTCCGTTTTCGCCCATCAAAACGTGGACTTCCCCTTCGCGCAGATCGAAGGAAACGGAGTCCAGAATCTTCACATCGGAATTACGGATCGGTCGGCCGGAGCTGTCGTAGATGTACTTGGTGATCTCCTGCATCTTCAGGAGCGGTTCGCTCATTAGGTTGCCCTGTTCCTGATCTTCTCCATGACAATGACAGTTAGAATGATGCCGCCCTGGACTGCAAGGTAGAGGTGATAGGAGATGTTCATCAAATTAATGCAGTTCTCGATGATCTTCATGATGAGAACGCCGAAGAGGCTCCCGATCACAGAGCCAATTCCTCCGAACAGGCTGGTCCCGCCGACGATCGCCGCAGTGATGATCTCGAAGGTGAATATTCCGCCTCCCATGTTCGGCTGGGCCGCATTCACCCGGATGGTCAGAAGGAGGCCGGCGAGCGCAGCCAAACTGCTGCAGAGGACGTAGGTCAACACGTTGACGCGGGCAGTCGGAAGCCCGCTCAGGAAGGCAGCACGAGGGTTGAAGCCGAAAGCGCTCAGGGCCCGGCCGAATACGGTCTTGTGGACCAGAAACCAACCCAAAGCGGTGATCCCGGCCGCGATGAATACCGATGTCGGAAGCCCCAGAAGGTCCGTTCGGCCCACCGCCAGGAGCGAAGGCGGCAGGCGGGTTATGACATTCCCCGCGCTGACGAGTTGTGATACGCCGTAAAGAATATAGCCCGTCCCGAGGGTGGCTATGAACGCGGGGACCTTCATATACTGGATGATGGCACCGTTGAGAAGGCCGACCAGGGACCCGAGGAGCAGGGTGGCCACCACGGTGAGACCGATAGGTACACCCCAGACTTTTGCCATGAAGCCTGTGGCGATTGAAGCCAGACCTACCACGAACCCAAGGGAGAGATCGATGCCACCTGTCATCAGAACCATGGTCATTCCGAGAACAGCGATGGCGGGGATCGCGGACTGCCTGGCGATGATCGCGCCGTTGTCGATAGTCGCGAAGTTGCGGACGAAGATCATTCCCAAGAGCGTCAGGAGGACCAGGATGACGGCACTCCCGTTTTTCAAGATATGATTTAGGATTCTTCTCATGCGGGGAGCGCCCGTCTCCAACGAGACAGGCCAGAGGCGAAGACAACCAGGATGATAATCGTCCCGACCAGAACGTTTTGGAAAAAGGGATGAACCCCCAGAAGGTCGAGCACATTTCGCAACGAGCCGATGATCAGAGCGCCTGCCACAGCCAGAGCCACCCGGCCCTCACCTCCGGCAAGACTGACCCCGCCTATCGCGCACGCAGCGATCGCGTCCAAGAGATAGGGCTCACCCTGGATCGGGTGAACGGTGTCCAGCTGCGCGCTAAGCAGAATGCCTGCGATGGAGGCACAGAACCCTGAAAAGGTGTAGACGAAAAGTTTTAGTCCGTCGACGTTGATTCCCTCCTGCCGGACGACCGTCTCATTGCCACCGAGGGCGTAGATGCGATTCCCGGTCGGGGTGAACTGGGTGATAAAGATCCCGATTGCCATCATCACGATCAGGAGAAGGTCCGAGACCGGGATGCCAAGAACGGATCCATTTCCAAGGTACACGTAGGAGGCAGGGAAGCCGCCGATCGAATGACCGTTGTTCATGATGAGTGCCAATCCCTGACTGATCTGTCCGACCACCAGCGTGGTGATGAAGGGAGGTACCCCCAGTTTAGCCACCATCAGACCGTTGAACAGGCCCATCGCGATTCCCGCGATGATCCCCGCGATGATCGAAAGGACGATCGGAAACCCCTGGAGCATCAGCAGTCCGCTGACCATAGGACAGAGGGCTATCAGCCCGGCAACTGAGAGGTCGATGCCCAGGATCACGATGACCATAGTCATGCCCACCGCGCAGATGCCGACGATAGAGCTTTGGCGAACTACGTTTAGGAGGTTGGCAGCAGTGAGGAAATGCGGTATCAGGAGACCGACCGCCGCGAAGGCCGCCACGCCAAGGAGGGGGAACAGGATTCGGCCTACACGTTGGTCCATGCGCCACTAGTGTCGCACCGCGCAGTCTAGTTCCAAACGCTCGCTGGCAATCAGAACATCTGCTTTCGCGCTTCGTCCAGGTTGTCTTTGCTGTACATCAGAGTCCCGGAATCAATGATTTTCGGAATGCTGTTCGCTTCGGGTTTCTTTTCAATCACCGAAACCAGATTCTCCACCGCCAGACTCCCGATCTTCTGCGGGAACTGGGCCATAGTCCCATGGATGTCACCTGCGGCAAGCAGGTCAACCGCCTTGTGCGAGCCGTCGACGCTAATGATGGTGATTCCTTTCCTGTTCCCGTCCGAAAGGGCCTCGAGAATCCCATCCAGCATAACGTCCGAGGCGGTGAACAGCCCTTGCACATCCTTGTTCGCTTGGAGCATGTTTTCTGTTACCTGCATCGCGACTGAGTTCGTCCAGTCACCCGGCTGCTCTCCGACGATGGTAACGCCGCTTCCCTCAAGCCCCTTCTTGAATCCGTCCACCCGGTTGTCCCCGGCGACGCTGCCGTTGGCGCCTCGAACAACGAGCACCTTTCCCTTGTTGCCAAGAGTTTGCACCATCTGCTTACCGGCCTGCATGCCGGCGTTGAGATTGTCGGTCCCGACGAAGGTGATGTACAGGTCTTCGTGACCCTTGGCGACCGGAGAATCCACAATCACCACGGGGATGCCTGCCTCATGTGCCTTGCCGAGGACGGGAACCACCGCATTGCCATCCATCGGATTCAGGATGATGCCGGTTACCTTCTTGGCTATCAGATCCTCCGTCTGATTCACCTGCGTGGAAACCGCAGTCTGCTCGCCCGCGGTGACGAGGAGGAAGGTATAGCCCGTGGACTCCACCTTTGCCTTCACTGCATCGGCCAGAGCTTTCTGGAAGTCATCGTTGGTGATTGTTTTCAGGCTGAGAGCGATCGTTCCCTTGCTTCCAGGGCTGTCGGCTGCAACGGACTCTTTTACACCCGTAAACGCGGTGACTGCGATCAGGGCCAGCGCGACAACTTTCGAGAGGCTCCTTATCCTCAAAAAGCTCGGGTGTAGTCTATTTCGAGCGAAAACGGCGACTGTCCAACTTGGGGGCATGGTGTCAAACATGGTAGTTTTGGGGTAGAGAAATTTTGGGGGGCTTCATTGTCGTTGCTTGGCTACGACTTTCAATGAGTATTTGCGGCTGCCATTTTGAGATTTTTTACCAGGAGCAAGCGACAGCGCATCGAATCGGTTAGAGATGCTTCCTCCTCGGCGGCCCACTTTGAAGCAACCAAATAGCTCGGTTTTCGGAGGACCCTACGATAAGAGACGAGCCCTTCTGACTGGAAGTTGAGAGAATTTCCCGGTATCTGAGGCTTGATGAAACATCCCCCGCAGGTTGCCTTGATCATCGAAACTTCGGTCATTTACGACCGACGTGTCTTGGCTGGGGTCGCGCGTTACTTACGCTCTCATCACCGCTGGTCGGTTTTTCTTGCGGAACTTTCGGGCTTCGAACACCCCGAGGACATGAGTGTGCTTTTCAAGCGTGAGACAGGTCAAACCCGGGCCAATATGGAAAGCAATTGGGCGGTTAGCTCATCGTCGGCCTGTTGCCCAAATAGGCGATGAGAACATAGACATTTCACTACCCGCTACTTTGGGAGCTACCCCGGTATTTTTTTCGCATTGAGCGAAGGCTCTCGAAATCCTGGGTGCTACTGCTGTTCCTTCGCCGCCTTCATATTATCCACCAAATTCGGATATTTTCGCCCAGCTTTAGTCGCGGCGGCTTTTGCTTTGGCTTTGCTTTTTGGTGTGAGCTTTGTGCTCCGGCTCTTTTTTGGAGCCGGCTTTTCCCAGGGCTCGATGGATTTCTTGGACATCCACTGAATTCGCCTCATTGCGGGCGTTCGGTCTTGTCGATCCTGACTATCATGGTGATCTCTTTGCGTTTAAAACGGGCCATCGGCTGATTTTGAAATCGAGAAAGCTGAACGGGGAGAATACACTCCCTGCGCCTCACCCGAACGAGTAATTGTGCCTTGCTTGCAAGCCAGTAGGTTGCTGTTGACCCCGCAGGGACCAACAAAGAAAGAAATCAAAAATCGTACATCAAGAGCCTAAGGAGCTCTCTTGACCATGCCGCTCTCCGAACTCTCAGAAAGGCTGGCGGTTCGATCGAAAGAGATATGGCGGTTCTGGTCAAAACCTGGAGCAAAAAATGAGCAACGAAAATAGCACTACAGCAGAAATCTCTCTGCCGAGAGCATTCCACTTCGATGAAGTGCGGGCACTGCCCCGGGATACCGAGGCAGTTGCAGTGACACCAGACCTCGGGCCATTGGCTTCCTTCGCCGGAACGTGGAAGGGGAGCGGCTTCAATACTATTTTCCGGCCGGACAACCCGATCACGCCGACGCAACTGCCGAACCCGGTGCTGCCTGCGGGCCCCGTCAGCGATAACATCCTCGAGCTGAACCTCACGTCGGAGAGTCTGGCGTTTTCGCCAAGCTTGGGTTCGGTACCAAACCGCGGTTCGGATCCGCAGGGGGATATCTTCCTCAATGGCGTGCCCTACCTGCAAACAGTCAATGATGTCACAAACCCGGGCCAGAGTATCGGCATCCACGTTGAGCCCGGGCTTTGGATGATCGTCCCACCAACCAACGTTCCGGATATAAAGCAGTCGACGGTATTCCGAATGGGATCCATCCCGCACGGAACGACTATCGAGGCGCAGGGTATCTTTGTCACTAAGCCCGGGCCGCCGACAATCGCGTCGGTCGATATTACTCCATTCAAGATCGGGACGAATCCACCCGCCAAAATCCCCTTCGCCAGCCAGACAGTGACGAACTCCAATACCCCGCGCATTCCACAGGATCTGACGCCGTTCATCAACAACGGCACTATAACCCAAGACATCCTGAATGATCCCAACTTAATTCTGCGCAATATCATCAACCAGCAAGAGATTACTTCCACTACGACTATTATCGTCTCGACGTCACCAGCCAATCCGCTTTTTGGCGTAACCACGCCGGGATTTGGCGGTGGCACCGATAACATAGCCTTTCTGGAAGGTGACGCAGCGGCGGCGAACCCAAACGCCAACGGGGTGTTGATGAGGGCAATCTTCTGGATCGAGACCGTCAAGCATACGATCTTCGTTCCCGTTCTAAAGCCGAACGACCCGCCGTTGATCCTTCAGCCTGAAATAAGAATACCGGGCCATCCCGGGATAAGTTTCTCCATCACCCCGCCAAATGTGATTACCGTCCCTCGCACAATCACGTTTACGACGACTCAGATACAATACTCGCAATTGGTGATACTCAACTTCGCGGGGCTCAGCTGGCCGCATGTCTCGGTTGCCACGCTGACACCGGCAAATCCAATCCCAGTTCCGTACCCACTCTAAAGAGAAAAGCGCTCAGAAGTTCGTATTAAGTGATCGGTAGAACGCTGATGTGACGGGACGAAATGCGCCGACCTCAAGGGACAGGTCGGCGGGTCCCTCGCAGATCGTGGGAAAGGAGAATCTGCAACAGGAAATCGCCGCAACTAAACGCAGCGGGTGAGGCGCCGAACTAAGCAAGACGCGAAGGCACAAACTTCAAGCCCAGAAAATCGTAGAGATTCTTCTTACTGCTTTCCGCACTCAAGAAGGAGCCACTATACGCCTGCACTGCCATTTCGGCGTGCGGCAGTTCGGCGGTGTCACGGTTCTGATCAGGAAGACGGGCCAGAAGCAGAGAGCTGAAATTTTTCCACGCGTCGTCCCGATCACGAAACAAACCGTATCGAAGCCATCCTTGGTCAGACAAAGCAGGATTGGGAGGATGGCGTTGGTCTCTTTTTGGTCGCGTGCTGGTTGCGGGTCTACGGCTGCCCATGCTTGCACCAGATCCGGATACGCCGATACCAGTTGAAGAACGCCCAGTCCCCCGCGACTAAAACCGGTCGCGACCACGCGTTTTTTGGCATAGCGATCGCCCAGGAATTCAGCCAGTGGCTTCACGTATTCGCGCCAGTTCCAGTCGTCGATGTTCGGAATTGGCGGCGCTTGCGGCGCGACAACGAGAGTTTCAGGAAGGTGCCCGAGCAGCGCCTGAAACGGAGCTGTTTGATGAATACAGACCAACGGGAGTGAGCCGAGTGACGACCCGGCTTCCCCCTTGCCATGTAGAAAGAGCAAAATCGAAGAAGCGGCCCGGACGGATTCCGGTTCGACAACCAAAGCGTGTAAGTCGCTGACTGCATCCGAATTAACTGGAACGGCGATTGTCGACGCGCGCATGCTAATCCTCCTGGCTAAATGACTAACTATCTCCGCCCACCATGCCAATCCTTTTTTCAGCAGGGCAATTGCCGAAGCTTCTGTCATCGTCGCGCAGCGAGCCATCTCTCGTAGAGAGGTGGCTTGACAAGAGAGGTCGATCTTCTTTCGTTGATTGGATTGGATACGGCGAGGTCTGGGCGCGCATCATCCGATGGCTCTGCAGGCGAGAGGTTGACCTGATAAAGCCCGCACCTAATTGCTGCGCCAAAAATTGGATCGCGCAATTGAGACGTGCTACAATCGGACCCACTTTCGGGTTGTTAGTACTTTCGTCTGCCGCCCCTTCAGGGCGAATCGCTCTGGGCGGCGGTTCCCAGGGTTGAAACCTGGTTGAAACCCTGGGCTGAGTCCTCCAGCCCCTTTGGGGCAGAAACTTCCCGACGCGACTTTCTACAAATGGCCAAACTGCAGACACAGGACACTGCGTGCCAGGCTACTATCTATCTATCAGCCTGTCCCTCCGGGACAAAAACCATTCGCCCATTCAAAGGCTTCGCATTAAGTTAACGCTTATGGGCGGAGCCTCAACCTTCCCGGAGCTTCGCCCTGATAGCGACCGATTCTCTACTTTTTCCGACGGCGATGGATGGTCATCATGGTATTCCACGAGCCATCCGGTCCCAAGATCGATGAGGTAAATACTTTGTGGTCGGGGTTTTTCAACTCAATGACCTCTCTGAATTTGGAAGGCGTTTGCGGATTAGGAACGGGGCCTTCCGTTTCCCAGGTTAGAATATTTCCTGTGACATCGAACGCACCTTCAAACTGCCAGATGTGGCTGGTCATGCTATCGATTATCGTTCCGATGTATTTTCTCTTCCCTGGGTCGTAGCCGACGGTCAGGATTTGTTCGTAGGGAAAATCAGGAATGGTGCTTTTGATTTGCGCAACGAACCAGAATCCGCCGATTAAGCGGGAGCTTTCGACTCCCTGGATTTTCGCCGGTGGCTGTCCCGGGGCCATCAATGCCTCGCCTTCCGATTCCCATTCGCCGACAAACTTTTGCAGCAGTTCATGTTCTTTGACGGGTCCGGGCATTTCCATGCAGGCGGGGGTACTCTGGGTGGGTGGTTCTTCTGTTACAGTGCTCATATTTTCGTTCTGTTCGGTTGTCTCTCTGGTTCGTCCAGTTCAAAGACATGACGAACGACAGGAAGCGCACAGGACATCGACGCGCGATTTTTTTTGGCGAAGTGTGGAGGCCAGCCTCCCAATTGTCACGATCTACTTGCGAAGCCCTCTGTCACTGGCTGGATCCAGCATCCCAAGATGGGAAGAGTCGCCGTACCCTTTGATGGCATTTGCTCGCAATGTTTTGCGGTCAATCTTCCCTGTGGGTCCGTGCGGGAGGTGCTCAGTGAAAACAATCTGGGCGGGTACTTTATACCCAGGCAGATGGATGGCCGCGAAATCGATGAGTTGTCTTGCCGTAACCGGGGCGATACTTTGCTTGAGGATCACATGGGCCTGCACCAGTTCGTGCCCAAATGGGTCCGGCACTCCGAAGACGGCTGCCTCCAACACAGAGGGATGTTGATACAAAACCCCTTCGACTTCGATGGGCGAGACCAAACCAGCCTGGTGCTTGATAATCTCCGATTTGCGGCTGACAAACCAATAAAAGTCTTCCTCGTCTTTATAGGCAAGGTCGCCGGTGCGAAACCATCCCTCTTTTATGTTCCTGGCGGTCAGTTCCGGATTTCGCCAGTAACCTGCGGTCATACTCCCTCCGTGGACAATCATCTCCCCAATCTCACCGGCTCCCGAAATCGTCCTCCCGAAATCATCCAGTAATGAAACTTCCATCCCGACGATGGGTCTGCCGATAGAGCCGATCTTCTTTTTGCTGTATGGCGGATTCATGGAGTAAATTTGCAGTTCGGTCATCCCGCAGCCTTCCGTAATTTCGAGGCCGAACATTCGCTTGAACCGCTCCTGGATAGCCACAGCAATTGCTTCGCCTGCCGAGAAACAGAAATTGAGGGAGCGAACGTTGTACTGATCAGCATCCGGGTAATTAACCAAATCATTGTACAGCTGCGGGAAACCATACGTTTTGGTCGGCCGATGGATTTGGATGGCTTCGAGCGCCAGGCGTGGCTCGAAATAGGGCAGCAGGACGCAGGCGGCCCCACAACGGTGGTAGGGTAATATCTGCGAGCCAAAACCGATCAAATAACAGACGGGGAACATGATCAGCGTGCTGTCTTCAGAAGAAATTGCCACCTGTTCAATTTGTATTTGCGTTGCTGCCGTCAAGCTCGCGTGGGAATGGATAACGGCTTTCGGCGTCCCGGTGGTGCCTGAAGTGTAGAAAATCGCCGCCGGACTGCGCTCCTCGAGCAATGGCGCAAAATCCGGGTCAAAGGTTGTTTTGAGTAAATCCGTGAAGGCCCTCACTCCGTTGGATTCCTCGTGAACAGTCGTCAAGTAATATTGTTCGACTGCCGGGAGCGATGGTCTGATCTTTTCTATCGGCGTGAACAGTTCCGGTTCACTGATGAGCACTCGCGCACCACTGTGATCAAGGGCGTACCTCAGGAGTTCTGCGCCAAAGCGAATATTGAGGGGTACAACGATGGCGCCTATTTTGAAGCAAGCGTAGTAGCATAACACTATTTCCAGGCCGTTTCGCAACAAGAAGGCAACCCGATCCCCCGGTTTAATTCCTTGCTGCGTCAGGGAGGCTGCCAGGTTCTGGGTGAGTCGTAGCAGGTCGGCGTAAGTGTAGGTCTGTTCCTCAAAAATCAATGCGATCTTGAGCGGAAACTTAGCACTTGTCTCATCCAAGAGAAAATTCAGCATCGGCTTTGTTCTGTGGGGGCTGCAGAATAACGAACAAGAATGGCATTATTGGATGGAGAGTTTAGGCGGAAGTTTGGATGGTGGCAGCACATAAAACACCCCTGTTCCTAAGCTCATGCTTCCGGTCTCATTTCCTGGAAATTGACCTCCCTCGCCAAGTCGACTACCATTCGCCCCAGCAAGCCCCATTTTGCCTTGCTGGTTTTCCGTCTCATTAAAAGCAATCTCGATTGGATTTCCGTGGTCTTCCAGAATTTTTCCTAAAGCTGAGACGATTGCTTTGTGAAATTCCCGTGAATAAGAAAACTTAAATACTTGTGGCAGCGTGCCCACCGAGGGGTTTGCAAACCACCACTTCTTGTCATTTTCCCCTTCAAGTCGCATCCACATATAAATAGCCCCCGGATCGCTCTCAGTCCCGTCAGGCTCGTCTACACGAGCCCAAAATAAGGTTGCCCGCTTGTCGGTCAATGAACCAAGGTCCGCTGTTTTGAAATAGCCAACATAACTGTCTAAGGATCGCCACATCTCCAGACTGACCAAGAGAGTGACAAACATCGCCAGTAACTTGATCCACCATTTTCCCTGAATCCCGATGGTGATCCACAAGAGGATCGCTGCGAGAAATGCGAAAGCCGCAGGAATGATTAACGTTTGCATAGATTACGGATTTCCCGCTAAGCCGTTCCGGGTCAAACTTTTCGGCAGCTCGTTTATATCGGCTACTTCTCCGCTCTTGGTCAGGGTAAAACGAAAAGCCGTCTCTTCTTGCCGTTGCTCAGTAAGTGTTAGTACTCGTTCGTGAATCTGAATATCCTCTCCCTCAGCTACCTTATACAACGTCACAATGACCTTGGTAGGAGTCGGAGTTGCCTTAAGGTACATATGCAAATTGACGATGTATTCGCCTTCGACAATGCCGCGGATCTCTACCTGCTCTTCGTTATACGCAGATTTAACGACTCTGCCGTCGGGCAATGTAATCGTGTTGCTGCTCGATCCGGTATCGTCCCGGTCCAGATTCATTAGGCCGTCCTGAAGGCGTTTAAAAAACACCAGGTGCGAAAGCGGATCACTTACATAAGTGTCAACGTCGTCTTGGCATTCGCCAGGCCAGACTACTTTGATCAGGAAAAGGGCGTTACTTTTAAGCCGTTTTTCCGCTGACTCGGCGGATTGTACATTTATGGCCAGAAGGCTCAGTTTGAGTAAAACAGCAAAAACGAAAACCAGGTTGATGCACACATCAACCGTGGCGATCCCTGGAAATTCCCCCCTTCTTTTCATGCGTTCCTTAATAGCCCTTGAGAGCGTACACCACCTCGTGCGCAATCAGATGATGCTGCCACGACAAGACGCTGCGAAAGAAAACCCCCGTAATCGTGGGAATAAAGGCAATCCCCAGACCAGCTAATGAATTACTCATTATTTCTTTGATATGAGAAGAGTCTAGGACGCCTCCTAAACCCGCGCTTCCGGTCATAAAAAAATAAATTCCGGTAATAGCGCCGAGCAATCCGATATACGGGCATTCGTTAGCGGCAAAACTGATATGATCGGCTTTATGATTCAGTTCGGCCAACTGTTGGTGTAACCCTGAAGTCTGCCCATCGTCCGCCCCCTTTATCTCGTCTAAAACTTTATCTGTTTTCCAAGAAAGCAATCCGCCGTAAATAGTTGTTATAGAATAGATTATTAGGATAGCCAGGACCATCAATTTACCAACCAGGCTTAAATTTGGTGTTTGCGCAGCGCCAAACGCTGCCGCTAAAAATATGATGACCACGGTTAACATGTTGGTTAAGCACCATTTCAAAAATAATTGTCGCTTTTTCATATGCGCTGAAGATTCAGGTAAGCCCTATTTTCTGCCGTCCCCAGGGGTACTCTGCAAAATGCCGACGGGCGCTGAGTATTTGATTTGCTGGGCCGGCCGGATCCGAAGGAATCCATTCTGACCGGTTGCTTTGGAGACCGTCTTTTGTTCGGCTTATCAAGATAATTGCCCTAACTGCCCTTCTTGGCGGATTTAAACTCAGCCATGGTCAGATAGATAGCACAAAACATGCCACTGCTCGGGAGCGCAAAAATCCAAATGATCGCAAATTTAAGAATTAGAAGCGAAAGCTAGTTTTTATGGTATCGGTCTACACTTGGGGCAGACCGACGGAGCGTGTGTTTACCCGATAAGTCGCGTTCACGGCCCTTCTATGCGTTTGCTATGGCGTGTGCGTAGGAACGCCAAGCTGCATTGTCTGTCGGCACGATCACGATATCTGAGATGGTGACGCGTGCCGGCAAACCGGCCGCAAACACGGCAACGGTGGCGATATCTTCCGCTTGCAGCATGACTGCTCGCTCTGCCTGTGTCGGTGGATTGGGGCGGGCCGCCAATATCTCGGTCGCGACTTCTCCGGGGTGGATGCAGATTGACCGGATGCCGTGAATCCCCTCCTCGGCATTGATATGCGCGCTCATCTGCCGCACACCTGACTTTGCTGCGGCATAGCTTGCACCGGCAGTGGGGAACACCATCGTGGCCGCCATCGAACCGACATGGATCAGCGTGCCGGCTTGCCTTGCCCGCATCGCGGGCAAGACGACCATGGAGCAGAGGAAGGCTGTTTTCAGGTTCACCTCCAGCATGCTGGACATCTCCGCCACCGTAAGTTGTTGCCAGTGACGTACACTGGAATTCCGGCCGGCATTGTTCACCAGTACATCGATGGTGCCCAGCGTCTTGGAAACGGTTTCATAGGCATTTGCGACCTGGTCTGGGTCGGAGACATCGGCCGGGACCACCAGCGCGGTTTCCCCAATCTGCGATGCTGTTTCAGCCAGGGCGTCGGGACGCCGTCCCGTTAATGCGACCTTTGCACCCGCCGCGGCAAAGCCGATTGCCATGGCCCGACCAATACCGCTGCCCGCACCCGTGATCCAGACGACCTGGCCTTGCAGAGTTGGCAGGCGCTCCCTCGTTTCTTGATTGGCCGGATTCATTGAAAAGATCGTGGGATATTCATAGGCTATATCATACAAGTTTGCTTTGCCAGCGCAGGTCCCGGTAGGATGAGGCTCCGCCCGAACCGGGGCTTCCCAGGTTGCCTCGCCTTAAGACGTCACCCCCAAAATGCTCAATCCGCCATGGCGGTAAAAACGATGTGAAACGGAGGATGCGCGAGGGCGACGATGCGGTGATGCGCAGCATCCTGGCCTTGATACGCTCGTACGCCGACACGCCGAAACGCCAAAACGCCGACATCGCCGACTTCGCCCTACAACAGAGGGCCTTGAAAGACCTGCGACGGGTTCGGGAATTCAAAACCAGCCTCCGTGAGTTTTCCCAGTACCTCATTCACCACATCGGGAATCCAGCAGCGCTGAGGTGACCCCCTCATTGAACGTAAAATTTCGCTGGTCATCATTCCATCGTGAAGAACATAGATTCCGCCCTGACGACGCTTGGCATCTTCAATCATCCACTTGGCAGGCCTTCTAGCCCGATCGGATCTAACCCAGGGATCAATGATAAAGTGGGTGACCGGCAGGATTCGTCTCGTCCTGGCAACCTCTCGAACAGCGGCTGTCACCAACCCGAACGGCGGGCGAAACCATCCAAGCGGATGGTGCGTTTCACCGAGCGCGTCGCAGATCGCTTCGTCGCACCTGGCCAGATCCAAGCTGAATTTTTCGAGGTTCCACAAATCGGTAAACCGATGATGACAAGTGTGGTTGACCAGAAGATGCCCGGCACTGGAGATCGCCCGAGTCTGTTCCCCTCGCATCGCGACTTGCGAACCAACCAGGCAGAAGCATGCTTTGACGCCGAACTGGTGTAAAACAGCTAGCAAATCGTCGGTGACTTTCCCTGCGGGGCCGTCGTCAAACGTGAGTACGCATTGGCCAGGCGCTAGACAACACCGGGTACGAGAAATAAGGATCGTCCGGATCGGCATGCTCTGACGGCAGGGTTGAGTGGATGTAAGAACCAAGTCAACCTTAAATCGGTTGTCCCGAAGTACCTATCCGAATATAGCGCAGAAAGATTTTCTTCGGAATGTTGTTGCTGTTTTTCTTGTTGATGGTGGCTCTCCTGATCTTGGTTTGGGGCACGCTCTCGGCGAGCCTGCCGACTCTGGACGGCATTCTTGCGGTTGCTGGACTGCAACGTCCAGTGGTAGTGGAGCGTGATTCTCTGGGCATTCCCACGATTCGCGGCGAAAACCGAAAAGATATCGCTTATGCAACCGGGTTTGTTCACGCACAAGATCGTTTCTTCCAGATGGATACCTTGCGTCGGCGCGCCGCCGGAGAGCTCTCCGAACTTTTCGGGCCAGCAACTCTTCCAGCCGACCGCGAGGCGCGCGTTCACCGTTTTCAAAATCGAGCCGAGACCGAGTTTAATGGCCTCCACAAAGAGGAAAAGGAAATCCTCCAAGCCTATGCAGATGGCGCAAATTCAGGGCTGCGCCAGCTCAAAGCAAAGCCTTTTGAGTACTATGTGCTCGGCGCTGAACCCC
Source organism: uncultured Verrucomicrobiae bacterium (assembly GCA_963793135.1). Classification (GTDB taxonomy): domain Bacteria; phylum Verrucomicrobiota; class Verrucomicrobiia; order Chthoniobacterales; family JAFAMB01; genus JAFAMB01. Next base: position 54,241 of record CAWBYX010000005.1, on the reverse strand, counting down.
GGAGGTGGACGCCGCAGGATTGTCTACTCGTCGTCTACGCAATGGCGTTGGATCTGCAAGAGAAGCCGGGGCACGTTCAGCTTGCGTTGGAGGCGCTCAAAAGGGCTTTGCCGCCCAAAGCCTTCGAATTTTTCGCTCCCAGATTCTCTTCCTGGGACACACCGCTCGACGGAAGTGAACCCAGCTCCCCAGCGCCCTTCCCGAACGAAAGCGATTTCGATCTTCGAACGGCAGAGAGCAAGTTGCCGGAGGAGACGAACCAGGATCTTATGGTATCTAAGGCAAATCTACCGGGAGGTTTTTTCGAACCTGGATCCGCGATTGGGAGCAACTGCTGGGTGGTCGCTGCTCCGAGAACGCAGAGCGGACTTCCAATCTTAGCCAACGATCCCCATCTGGTCCTGCGAGTTCCGAACATCTGGTACCGAATCGCGTATTCGTGGCCGTCGGCGGTCTCCGAACCCGCGAACTACGTTTGCGGTGTCAGTGTTCCCGGGGCCCCGCTGGTGGTCATAGGCAGCAATGGCCACGTTGTCTGGGGACTCACGTTTCCGTACATCGATGCCGACGACGTTGTCCTGATTGAGACGAAAACGGACGACTCCAACCTTTATCGAAGCCCGCAAGGTTGGCGACCGTTCGAAAATTGGTCGGAATCGATCAGAATCAAAGGACGGGACCCGGAGATATTCAAATTCCAGACCACCGTTTGGGGACCAATCATCGGGAAAACGCCAGACGGGACGCTGCAGGTCCTCCATCAGATCATCGATCAAACCGGCACCATCAATTTGCATCGATTGCAACTTGAAACTGCCAAGTCCGCGGAGGAGGCTTTGGAGATTGCCAAGATCTCGGGCATCCCAAACCTGAATTTCCTGGTGGCCGACAGTTCAGGAAAGATCGGATGGACCATTATGGGGCCTATTCCGCGTCGGATAGGCTTTGACGGCCGATTGCCTGTTTCCTGGTCGGATGGATCATGTCGCTGGGATGGATGGTACGCGCCGGACGAATATCCTGAATGTCTATGGGTCCAACCTTGATCTTATCTGGAACGCTAACAATCGAATGGTAGGCGGAACTGAATTCTCCAAGCTAGGCGATGGCGGGTACGACAGGGGGGCAAGAGCGCGCCAGATTCGCGACGATTTGCGGCAGTTGCAGTCGGCCACACCTAAAGACATGTTGGACATCCAACTCGACGACCGAGCTCTCTTTCTCGAACGCTGGCATCACCAGTTGCTCTCAACGTTGTCGAAGGCTGGAGCCCTCTCGAGTCCTGAAAGAATTGAATTCCAGCGGCGGTTGGGGGATTGGTCGGGCCGCGCTGACGTGGGGTCTATCGCCTATCGATTGGTGGCGGAATATCGAAATGAGGTTGCCCGTCGAGTATTTGAGCCGATCTCTGAGGCAGTCAAAAAATCCTACCCCGGCTTTTCGTACGATTCTCTGAAGTTCGAGGATCCACTTTGGAGCCTGATTGAGTCGCAGCCGGCCAATCTACTCGATCGTAAGTATGAGAATTGGAACGCATTATTTTTGTCTGCGGTGGATGCTGTGATTCAGAGAATAAAAGCGCAAAAGGATGGTTACTCCAGCTACACGGTGGGTGAACGAAATGCGACGCGAATCCAACATCCGATGGGTGCGGCAATTCCCCAGCTGGGCCCGTGGCTTAACATGCCGGTGGATCGGCTACCGGGCGACCGGTTCGACATGCCGAGAATTCAAGCGCCTGCCTTCGGTTCTTCAATGCGAATGGCAGTCTCTCCGGGCCGGGAAAAAGAAGGGTATTTGATCATGGCAGGTGGGGAGAGTGGAAATCCACTGTCGCCGCACTACCGGGATTGTCATGAGGCTTGGGTCAAGAACACCCGTACTCCGTTTCTTCCGGGGGTCGCGACTCACAAGATTCTGCTCCAACCGCTGGAGGCTTCCCGATGACGAAACGTAAGGTCGCTCCCGTCCGCACCTTGAAACAGGCTCGAGCTTATATCTTACAGGTTGGAATCTGCGGAATTTTTTCCGACGCCGGGGTTGGGATGCCAAACTTATGGGAGGTGGTCGACCTGCCTGATCGGCAACCCGGTGAAAAGGGCTGGGGTCAAAAAGTCGTTGCGATCTGGCGATGGAAGAATGAACTTCCGGCGATCTATCCCGAAGAGATCTTCTACGGAAAAATTCCGGCCGGTCGCGCCGCCTTGATGAGCATGGATTACCTGCGCGTGCAGCACTATCCGAAAAATCATCGACCGCTGAGGGACTGCAGTGCCTTAGCGCAGAGAATCTATGAGAGGCTGAGACTGGATCCCCAGACGACCAGCTCGTTAAGAGAAGAGTTGAACATGACGGGACGTCCGGACCGGAATCGATTTAATCGGGCGCTGAAGGAACTTCAGGTCACCTTGAACATCGCGCGCCGCAACAGTTTGGAGGACGAAAACGATACCTGGGTACTGTTCAGCGATCAGTATCTCGAAGTGGTGCGGGCAGGAAAACTGTAGCGCGGGTCCGGAAGTAAAATGCCACCGGCGGCGACGTCGTCAGACAATACGTCGATTTTGCATTTTTCGGCGTTGCACTCTGTGCAGGACTTTTATCCGACGCTACTCACCGCCCGAGAAAGAAGGAATTGGTGGACCGCATCTGAGTCATGAGAAAGGTTAAATGTATGACGGTAGACGAGCTGTTCGAACGAATATCGAAAGTCCACCAGGGCGAAACGAGCGCCTCTATCGGCTGCAGTCGAGACCCGGACCCTTGCCCTGGCTGGTTCTTGCGTTTGGAATGGCCGGACAGATTTACCCTCACGATGATGGATTTTTTCCTGGTTGCAGAGACCGGCTTTTGCCCGGCGAGCTATAATGATCTAACACCCTACGCCGAGGAAACTCTAACTGTCTCGCGTTACCGCGAATGGCGCCCCGACCGGCCAGAACTCGGTAGCTATTACTCAAATCACTGGTTTTTAGAGTGGGTGAGTGCAGAAACCGGGAACGCCTATCAACTGCACCTTCTAATGGCCCCTCGCGATTCCGATGTCTGGATTTACTCGAAATTCGATTTGGACGTTTATTTAACTTGGGGTGATCAGCATTTGGCAGGTGAAGACTGCCACTTTATCTCGCCGAGCCTATCACACTGGCGCGCCCTGCTTGATCGCATTCGCATGGCTGAGACACACAATCAGGGGTAGGGTGAGGCTCCGTCCGAACCCGGCCAACGCCGAAAGCCGAACCGCCTGCGACGCCGAACGCCGTAAACAGCCGTGAAGCCGAACGCCGAACGCGCGGCCATAAACGCCGAACGCCGAACGCCGAACGCCGAACGCCGAACGTCCGAACGCTGAGTCGCCACGACCGAACGCCGATACGCCGAACTGAACGCTGAACGCTGAACGCCTCCGTTGACGTCCACGGTGATTGGCTGATATAAGCGATTTCAGGGATGTGGTATCGTCGAAACAAGGTCAGCAACTCGTTCGATCCCATGGGAGCGGTTGAAGCCTGGGAGCGTCTCGAAGGGAGCCCGGCACCGCTTGGGTCGACTTGGGTGGAGGCCGAGAAGGCGTGGAATTTTGCAGTTTATTCCCGACATGCCACAGGTGTGACGCTCTTGTTATATGGCGAGGATGACTTCGCCGAACCGATCCATCAGCTGAGTCTGGACCCGATCGTCAACAAAACGGGCCGCACGTGGCACTGTTTTGTGCCAATGCAAGCCGCGCCCGCGGCCCGCTACTACGGCTATCGAATTGAGGGGCCTTGGGACCCGGCACGAGGCCATCGCTTCGATTCTGAAAAGATTCTGATCGATCCGTTCGCGGAGGCCGTTCATTACCCACCAGAGTTTTCGCGGAACGCCGCGAAGCTGCCGGGTGCCAACCATGGGCGCGCGCCTCTTGGGGTTCTCCCGCGCAAGCGTTCGGCATTCGATTGGGATGTGCCTCCGCCACGGCATACCCACGACGCGATTGTTTATGAGCTGCACGTAAAGGGGTTCACCGCCCGAGCTAATTCCGGCGTCGCGCCTGAAAACCGGGGCACCTTTCTTGGGTTGATTGAGAAGGTTCCCTATTTGCAGGAGCTTGGCGTGACCGTGGTGGAGCTGCTGCCCGTGCATGAATTCGATCCGCAAGAGGGCAACTACTGGGGGTACATGACCCTGAACTTCTTTGCGCCCCACGAATCCTACTCGGTAAGCGACGCGGTGCAGGAATTTCGGGAAATGGTCAAAGCGTTTCACGAGGCCAGGATCGAAGTCTGGCTGGACGTGGTTTACAACCATACTTGCGAGGCTCACGAGTCGGGGCCGACCTATTCGCTGCGCGGGATGGACAATTCCAGCTACTATTTACTGCACCCCGACGGCAGCTATCGCGATGACACCGGGTGCGGAAATACCACCCGTTGTGCGCACCCTGTGGTCCGCGCTCTGATCCTGCGCAGCCTCCGGCATTGGGCAGAGGAAATGGGCGTCGATGGGTTCCGCTTCGATCTCGCGTCCATCTTCACCCGCGACGACTTCGGTAACATCCAGACAGGTGAGCCGCCTGTGATCAGCGAGATCAGCGATTTGGGGGCGCAATGGGACTTACGGCTGATTGCAGAGGCTTGGGACATCGGTACCTACATGCTCGGTCGGAGTTATCCAGGGCTGATGTGGCGCCAATGGAACGCTGAATTTCGCGATGATGTGCGTAGTTTCGTCAAAGGCGATCCCGGTAAAGTCGGTCCGCTCATGAGACGCCTCTATGGTAGCGACGATCTTTTCCCCGACGGTCCTGAGGACGTGTATCGTCCCAATCAAAGCATTAACTTTATCACCGCACACGACGGATTCTGCCTCTACGACCTGGTCGCTTACAACCAGAAGCACAACGAGGCCAATGGACACAGCAACACCGATGGTACGGATTATAACTTGAGCTGGAACTGCGGTTGGGAGGGCGACAACGGCGTGCCGGCCGACGTTCTGGCCTTGCGGTTCAGACAGGTGAAAAACTTCTGTTGTCTGCTGATGTTAGCCAACGGCACACCGATGTTTTGCGCAGGTGACGAGTTCCTGAACACCCAGCGCGGCAATAACAACCCCTACAACCAGGATAACGAAACTACCTGGCTGGACTGGGACCGGCTGGATCAAAACCAAGAGGTATTCCGCTTTTTCCAACGGATGATAGGCTTGCGCAAATCGCGTCGCGCGATCGCTCGCAGCCGTTTCTGGAGAGAGGACGTCCGCTGGCACGGCGCTGGCACGGACGTCGATATGACTCATGAATCACGCAGTCTGGCCTTTTATCTGCGCGGTGCACGTTTTGGCGAAGGCGACCTCTATGTGATGATTAATTCCTTCTGGCAACCGCTTCAGTTTCACATTCAGGAAGGAGAAGCCGGCGAATGGAGCCGGATCCTGGACACCAGCCTGCCGAGTCCGGACGACATCAGTGAACCAGGTGGTGAGATGCCGGTCCTGTCCCTCAGTTACAAAGTCAGCCCACGATCAGTCGTTGTCCTGGGCCGCCGTTTTGCTGGAGACCCTCAGGACAAAGTTTAATGATTGGCTAGCTCCGCTCTACCAGGATGTCTCGAGAAAAGATCTCCATGAGAGAGAAATATCGCCGTGAGCCCGCGCTGGCGACGCAGCGGCGTTAAAGTAGCATAGCTGGCTTCCAGCCTGTGTTCTTCGCACCGTTTTAACGATGCCTTCCAGGACAATCGATGATGCTCTCAGGAACTACGTTCAACACGTAACAAACAGAGCGTCTACTTCCCCGCTTCCCTATCTCGGGTGAGTCCACAGCAGGATTGAGCGGCGAATTCCGTTTGCTTAGAACAATCTGAATTATATGGACGAAACAAATCCTCAAGACCGAGCACAGGCTGCAAAGGAACATCTCAAAGGAGCCGCAGACGATCTGCGTTCAGCGACGAAAGCAACGGCCGCGCAATTCCAGCATGTAGTGAAGATGCGTGGTCTGATGCCCAATCTCGCGCGAAAACGTGGCAGACGGAAATTGGAGCCTATATTCAGCAAAACCCTATCAAAGCGGTGTTCATGGCTCTGGGCGCCGGATTTGTCTTGAGCCGCAGGCTGTGGAAATAAGGGGTGACCCGAAGGTGGCTACACGACTCAGCCCAGGGTTTCAACCCTGGGAACCCTCAAAATTAAAGAGTTCGCCCTGATGCTGAAGGGGCGAGAGGCTGCAACCGGACTGTTGAGCGATCTCCAGAGCCATCCCGGGAGGGATCGCCGTGCACCTGGAGTGAAGACGCGACGGCGCTAATGTAGCATAGGCTTCCAGCCTGTGTTCCGTTGGCGAGCGGTGCTCCCATGGGCAAACGATGATGGCGGCGGGTGAGTGAATGCGGGCGTGAGGAAGAGCAAACGAGGCGGACTTTCCAAAGGCAAATTGTGTATAAAGCTCAGTGTTGAAACCCTCCGGGCTGAGTGCTTGAGCCCATAGGGGAAAATTTCTCAGACCTGACCCTCTACAAACGTCCAAACTCCAAGGCACGTTCAGTGCTTCTGCCATGTAAGCATTTGGGCACAGCCGGAAGCTGCCTCTCGCGCGAATAAGCGGCATGACACCAATTAAAGTTTGGCTCGGCAAACCGTATCCTCTCGGCGCAACTTTGAGAGGGAATGGTGTCAACTTTGCGCTCTATTCCGAACACGCAACCGCGGTTGACCTTTGCCTCTTCGAGTCAATTGAATCTACGCAGGAAGAGGTGCGTATTCGCGTGACTGAACACTCGGACGAAGTCTGGCACATCTTTCTTCCTGATATCAAGCCAGGACAGCTTTACGGGTACCGCGTCGAGGGACCCTACGATCCGGAGAATGGCGCAAGGTTTAATCCGTCCAAACTTCTTCTTGACCCATACGCCAAATCAATTGCCGGCACAGTCGACTGGGCGGACGAGATGTTCGGTTATCGAGTGGGAGGGCCCAACGAGGATCTGGAGCGGGACTACCGCGATAATGCCTTCGGCATGCCAAAATCAGTGGTGGTCGATTGCACGTTCGATTGGGCCGGCGATCGTGCGCCCGAGCGCCCCCTGCACGAAACGGTCGTGTATGAGGTGCACGTGAAAGGGTTCTCCAAACTTTGCCCGCACATTCCCGAGGAGATTCGAGGAACTTATGCTGGCCTGGGCAGTTCATGGGCCATTGATTATTTCAAGGATCTTGGAATCACTGCGGTGGAGCTCTTGCCGGTCCACCAGTTCGTGGATGACAAAATCTTGGTAGATCGCGGTTTACGCAACTACTGGGGGTACAATAGCATCGGTTACTTTGCTCCGGAATCTCGGTACAGCTCCAGCGGGGTCAGGGGCGGCCAGGTAAAGGAATTCAAAACGATGGTGAAAAACCTGCATAGCGCAGGCATCGAAGTCATCCTGGATGTTGTCTACAACCACACGGCAGAGGGCAACCACATGGGGCCGACCTTATGTTTTAAGGGTATAGAAAACTTCAACTACTACCGCCTGGTTCCAGACAACCTCCGTTACTACATGGATTACACGGGTACAGGTAACACACTCAACGTAATGCAGGCGCGTTCGTTGCAATTGATCATGGATAGTTTGCGATACTGGGTTACCGAAATGCATGTCGACGGATTCCGCTTCGATTTAGCCGCAACTTTGGCCAGGGAGTTGCATGCGGTGAGCAAACTTTCCGCATTTTTCGATATCATTCACCAAGACCCGGTGCTTTCGCAGGTCAAACTGATCGCAGAACCATGGGATGTCGGAGAAGGCGGTTATCAAGTTGGCAATTTCCCTGTGCTCTGGGCGGAGTGGAACGGCAAATACCGTGATTCTGTACGCAGTTATTGGAAGGGTGACGAAGGGCAAGTTGGGGAGATTGCTTATAGGCTTACTGGTTCGCCTGATCTCTATCAGTGGAACGGAAAGCGTCCTCAGGCGAGCATAAACTTTATCACCGCGCATGACGGCTACACTTTGGCGGATCTGGTTTCCTACAACGATAAACACAACGGCGCGAACGGCGAAAACAATCAAGACGGCGACAACAACAACAGGTCCTGGAACTGTGGGGCCGAAGGTCCGACGCAAGATCCAGAGATTAACGCCCTTAGGCGGCGACAGCAGCGGAATTTCCTCTGCACGCTTTTTCTCTCTCAAGGCGTGCCGATGTTGTGCGGCGGTGACGAATGTGGGCGTACCCAACAGGGTAATAACAACGCTTACTGCCAGGATAACGAGATATCATGGACCAAGTGGGCTTGGGATGAACATGCTGAGAGGCTCAATCGCTTTACCTCGAGGCTGATCAAATCACGCCACGAACATCCGATTTTCCGTCGGCCAAAGTTCTTTCAAGGAAGAAAGATTCGGGGCTCTGATATCAAAGATATTATGTGGTTCAATCCTGGAGGTACCGAAATGGAAGACGAGGAGTGGAATACGGCTTTTGTCCGCACTCTGGGAGTGATGCTGAGCGGGGATACGATTGATGTGCGGGATTTTTATGGTCGTCCCATCCAGGACGATACCTTCCTGATGCTGCTCAATGCATACCACGAGACGGTAAACTTCGTCCTGCCTGGTCAAGAAGATGTTCGCTGGGAGCTTATCATTGACACGCGTCTGGAGGAGGGCTTTCTGGAAACCCCAAAAATCTTCGCCTCCTCCGAGGAATACGAAATGGGAGATCGCGCTTTTTCGTTACTGCGTTTAAGGGTTGGCGAACAGTCACAGGCGCGCGCAGCTTCGTGGAAGAAACGAGAGCAAAAACTTGGCAAATCGAGGGACGGGAAAAGGTCCGAGGAAGGTTGAAAATATCTACAGGCTAGGAGGTAGGGTGAGGTTCCGCCCGAACCGGGCTTCCTGCTTGCTACTCGCCTAAACCGTGCACCCCCACCAATTCTCGCTCGGATGAGCGGGAGTGACGACGCGACGTCGTAATGTAGGCCTCCAACCTTCGCCCCGAATCCGGGTCGCGACGCTCTGACACTGACACCGACTTGACACTTCTGCGGAATGCGGCTCACCGAACCAATCAAAATATGTAGTATTGCGTGGACATACGACCAACCTGGCTGTACGCGACGAAAATTTAAGAATCAAATAACTCCTATAACTTTGAGTAACAAATTATGAACGAAGATCAAAATGCCGAGGAAGCAGCAAAAAGCGGACAAGATCATCTAAAATCCGCCGCCAACGACCTCCAAGCAGCAGCTGGCGCAAAAATCGAAAATATCCAGCAGGCTGCAGGACAAAAGGCTGACGAGTTTCGAGAGACGGCGGAAGGCAAGGTTCAAGAGTTCAGCGGCGTCGCGGAGCAAGCAACATTCCAGGTCAAGAGCTGGCAAGCAGAAGGCGAGGCTTACGTTCGCGACAATCCGATCAAGGGGGTCTTGGTCGCTCTGGGAGCCGGCTTTCTGTTGGGCTTTCTTCTTCTAAGGTGAGTCATAGGGATCATCTTTAGATTCAGGATCGCGAAGCCACTTTTTCCGGCGACCCTGACAGAGTTTAAAAAGGTTCGTGAATGGCTCAAACACCCTACAAAAAGCAGCAGATAACGGCTGCTCTTACCACCCTCAGAACTCAGGTGCAAAATGAAGTCTCACTCCTCAGGCGTAAGCTCGACATGAAACATCACGTTCTGAAATCGATCAAAAATCATCCGTGGGAATGGGCCAGCTGCGCCGCGATGGTCGGCTGGCTTGTGTCACGTATTCCCTCCCGTAAGAAGAGAATTTATATTGACAGCTTCAGTCAAAAGCCGGTCAAACGTCGTGACAAGGGAACGCTCGGCAAGCTGTGGAGAGAAGCCTGGCAATTCTCCAAACCGATGATTGCCACCTATCTCGCAAAGCTACTGGTGGAGCACGCTAAGTCTTCTGAAAGCAAGTGACTTAGAACTCAAATTAGTTGAAATGGGATCTGCGAGAGAGATCTCCGTTGAAGGAATCAATGGCAAATGTAGCTAATTTTAAGCAAGAATACCTAACGCAGAGTTGGGAGCATCTAAAGGCTTCGCACCGGTCGCGTATTTCCGTTTGGATTGGGCTGGCGGCATTTGTTGGCTGGGTGCTCTCACGTCTTACTCCCAGGAAACGATCAACCTACGTATCGAAGACTAATCAGGAGGCCAATCACCGTTCAGGAGAAATCAAGCCAACTGGCAGGTCCAAGCAACGTAAAGACCGGGGCGGACTGTTATCGTTGGTGATGGAACTGCTTGGAGCAGTCGCAATCAGCCTGCTGCAACGCTATTTCAAGTCATGGCGTTCTACGCTCATTGCTAGCCTCCATAATCAAGCCGCTCCCAAGTTATCTTCCTCGGATCTTCCCAGGAAGGCTACGCCAAAAGATTCCAATAGCTTGTCCGATCACGGAAGCGAAACGTCGCCGGCAGAGGCTCAGTCGGAGAAACCTTACCAGAAAAGTATCGTGGCGTTATTCAAAAACACTGCAAGTGAATGGATCCAGGATAAATGCCCGCAACTCGGTGCCGCCCTGGCATATTTCACGGTATTCTCGTTGGCGCCTCTGGTGCTGGTTCTCCTCGCGGTATTCGGAGTGATTTTTGGTGGCAGCGACCAGGCTCGCCAAAAGATAACCGAACAGTTGCAATATTTGATCGATCCAAGCGGGATAAAGGTCATCCAAGACATCGCCGCTAACGCGTCGAAGCCCGAGGCCGGAATTGTTGCTACCACGATCGGAGTCGTTTTAGCATTATTTGGCGCGAGCGGAGTGTTCGGCCAACTGCAGGATGCGTTGAACACAATTTGGGGTGTCAAGCCAAAGCCCGGCGGGGGGATAATGGGTTTTATTCGAACGCGCTTCCTGTCCTTTGCGATGGTCGGTGGTGTTTGCTTCCTGTTACTGGTCTCTCTGACAGTCGAAACCGTGTTAAGAGGATTGAGTGATTATCTTAAACAGGTGATGCCTGGGGGTCACGTGCTGGCGCTTGCGCTTTTCCTCATTTTTGATCTTGCTGTAGTTGTCTTACTTTTTGCCATGATCTTCCGGTACTTGCCGGATGCGAAAATCGCATGGCGCGATGTCTGGGTGGGCGCGACACTGACTGCGGTTCTTTTCGTCTTGGGGAAGTTCGTACTTGGTCTCTACCTTGGAAGCGGAGCGGCGGGATCAGCGTATGGCGCAGCCAGTTCACTGATCACACTCCTCTTGTGGATTTACTATGCCGCACAGATTCTTCTCTTTGGCGCAGAGTTTACACAGGTTTACGCGAACACTTACGGCACCCGCGTTGAACCACAGAAGCATGCGGTAAAAGTTCAGATATTGGAGCAGGTTCTGACTAACTAGCGCTCGGTGCTCATATTGCCTCACGCGTGAAATTTACTCGGGCAAGTTTGTTGTTTCCCGATAAGTGTCACCCCGCTCCACTGCTTCACCCCTCCACGACTCCACGGCTCCATCACTCCATCACTCCACGACTCCACCACTCCATCACTCCACCACTCCATCACTCCACCACTCCACCACTCCACGACTCCACCACTCCATCACTCCATCTCTCCACCCCTCCACCACTTTATGAGCGAACAATTCTTTTATGCGGAATTCAAACTGCTGCCAAAAGCTGGCGCAGTAACTTCGAGCGTTAGCAAGGCGAAAGAGGTTGTATTAGAAGTGCCTCGCAAACTGATAGAAGATTGGAAAAGGGAGAATCCAGAGCGGGAGTTGACTGATCAGGCGATTGCTGCTGATATCTCGCGAGTCGTTGTAACGGATGCAATGTCCTCTTTTCCGGATTTTTCGGCGTACGAAGTGGACGTCCCGACGTGGTTTGATGAACGTCACCCAACAATGAATGCGAGAGCGTGCGATCACCATGACAACGGTATCCGGGCGTGGGTGATAACCTCGAGCGACCATAGCCCAGTGTAAATCGTCATAGGGGCTCAACACGACTGAAATGGACGTCGGCAGATCCCGATCAAGGATTGCGGCAATGCGCCGCCCCGCTCCTGGGCTGCCGATAATGATCTAGTTCCGCATTCGCGGTGGTCGGTCGTCGTCTTCAGCCGACACCTTGCGTTCCCGCGTCGCAACCGTTTTCGTTTTCCCTCAACGGTTCATGTACGCCTCCGAGTTGAAGCGGATGGGAACCGCGGCGAGCCAAAATTTAACGTTATCAAAGGCTGAAATAAGTGCGCACAAGGGCAGTTTCTTGGATAGTGTCCGGCTGAGACTGACCTAATGTTGACTGATTTCCATTCGATTTACTCCCACGGTTTCATTCGCGCAGCGGTATGTCTGCCTCACGTGCGAGTAGCCGATCCCGGCTTTAATACCAAGCGGACGCTGGCGCTCGCCCAACGTGCTTCCGATGCGCAAGCGGCGCTGGCCCTCTTCCCAGAGCTGGGCGTGTCCGGTTATTCCAACGAAGACCTCTTTCATCAGGACGTTCTCCTCGACGCCACGCGCATGGCGGTGGCCGAGTATTGCAGAGGCAAGCGTTGACCTGTCGCCTGTTTTGCTCGTTGGCGCGCCCTTGCGCTTCGAGGGCAAACTCTTCAACTGTGCTGTCGTCATCTACCGGGGAAAGATTCTTGGAATCGTGCCAAAGACGTATTTGCCCAATTACCGAGAGTTTTACGAGAAACGGCAATTTAACTCGGGTCGGAATGCGGTCCGCACCGAACAGCCCTTTCTCGGCCGCCTTGTTCCTTTTGGCAACGACTTGGTCTTCGAAGCGAACTCAATATCAGATTTCCTCATCCATGTAGAAATCTGCGAAGACCTCTGGACGCCGATTCCCCCGAGCACTTTTGGGGCATTGGCGGGAGCGACGGTGCTGGCCAATTTGTCGGCCAGCAACATCACCATTGGCAAGGCCGACTATCGCCGCGATCTTTGCGCCGCTCAATCCGGAAAATGTCTGGCAGCTTACCTTTATTCTGCAGCGAGCCACGGAGAATCCACGACCGATCTCGCGTGGGACGGCCATGCAATCATTTACGAAAACAACGAGTTGCTGGCCGAATCGCAGCGCTTTTCTGATGCGGAGCAAATGGTCGTTTCGGACCTCGACCTGGAGCGACTCGCTCAGGATCGGATGCGTTCAACCAGTTTCAACGATGCCGTGGCGGATCATCGTGACCGCATTCGCGCCGTTCGTCGCATTCCTTTCGATTTTCAAATCCCGCGTACTCAGGTAACCCTGACCCGAGCGATCGAACGCTTCCCATTCGTCCCGAGTGATCGCCAGCAGCGCGACGAACGCTGCTTCGAAGCGTACAACATTCAAGTGCACGGGCTGATGAAACGCCTGCAAAGCAGCGGCATCCAGCGTGTAGTCATCGGGGTTTCCGGCGGCCTGGATTCGACGCATGCCCTCATCGTGGCCGCGAAGACGATGGATCGTCTCAAACTGCCGCGGGAAAACATCCTTGGCTTTACGATGCCTGGATTCGCCACCAGTCGTAAGACGTTGCAGAACGCGCACGCTTTGATGAAACCCCTCCGCGTCACCGCGACGGAAATCGACATCCGACCAAGCTGTATACAGATGCTCAAAGATCTTCGGCACCCGTTTGGCGCAGGCGAGCCGGTCTATGATGTGACGTTCGAGAATGTGCAAGCGGGAGAACGCACTTCGCACCTTTTCCGTCTGGCCAATCATCACGGCGCGCTGGTCCTTGGCACCGGCGATTTGAGCGAACTGGCTCTGGGCTGGTGCACCTATGGCGTCGGTGACCACATGTCACATTACAATGTCAATAGCTCGGTACCGAAGACGCTTATTCAACATTTATTAAGGTGGATCATCGCCTCCAACGAGTTTGGGGAGCAAACCGACGCTGTACTGCAATCGATCCTCGACACCGAAATATCGCCCGAACTCGTGCCGCACGAGACTGACGACCAGTCTGTGCCCGCACAAAGCACCGAGGCCAAAGTTGGCCCCTACGATCTGCAGGATTTTAATCTCTATTACATCACCCGCTACGGCTTCAGGCCGAGCAAGGTTGCGTTTCTGTGTCAACACGCCTGGTCCGATAAAACACGCGGCAACTGGCCGGATCACCTGGGAGTAGACAAACATCGCGAATACGATTTGCCGACGATTAAAAAGTGGCTGGAAGTCTTCGTGTATCGATTCTTCCAACTCAGCCAATTTAAACGATCGTGTCTACCCAACGGTCCCAAAGTGGGATCCGGAGGTTCGCTGAGTCCGCGTGGCGATTGGCGTGCCCCCAGCGACGCGGAGGCGGTTGCCTGGCTGGAAGAAGCGCGTACTCAAATCCCCTGAGATCCGACTCAAATCTGAACTATTAAGATTGCCAAGTCCGGAGATTTACCAAATGGTTCCGTTTTGAGGCTTGAGTGGTCTCAACCTAAACTGCCATGTCTCGCTTCCAAACAGCTTTCCTTTTCGACCTTGACGGTACGCTGGTCGACAGCGTCTATCAGCACGTGCTCGCTTGGAAAGAGGCCCTGGATGAAGAGGGGATCGATTTGTCAGTCTGGCGCATTCACCGCCGGATTGGGATGAGCGGTGGATTATTCACGAACATGCTCTTGAGGGAAACCGGTGTCGAGATGGGCCCGGAACGTGTCGAACGGCTCCGTCAGCTGCACATGGCAGCTTACATCCGGCTTCGTCCTCAGGTGCGTCCTCTGCCAGGCGCACGCGAACTACTCAATTTCTTAACGGAAAACGAAAGTCCATGGGCGGTTGCCACGAGCGGTCGAATGGAGACGGCAAAGCTGAATCTGGAAACGCTTGGCATCGATCCAGCCGTGATCCCGGTCGTAACTCGGGATCAGGTCAAGTATGCCAAACCTGATCCAGACCTTTTTTTAGCGGCGGCCGACCGTCTCGGCGCCAAGATCGAGCACTCCCTGGTGATTGGCGATGCGATCTGGGATATGCTGGCAGCGCGCCGGGCGCGGGCTCTTGGCGTAGGATTGCTGTCCGGCGGCTACGGCCAGGAGGAACTTGAACGCGCCGGCGCGGCCCGGGTTTACGAAGATCCCGCCGACTTGCTCAGACACATCGACGAAATCGGCAGTCGGCGCTGACCCCCGGTTGGGTGAGGCTCCGCTGCACAGACCGGGGCTTTCCGCTTGGCTTCGTCGGCTGGGGCTCGACAAGAACTAAATGTCTGCGCCCCGAAGAGGCAACGCAAAACAGCCTATGCTTGCTCGATTGTTTTCTGGGCTGTCGGGCGATCTCTCAGTGCTGTCTCGGGAGCTATCGCCATGCACCCGCAGCGACCACGCGACGGCGTTAATGTAGCATAGGCTTCCAGCCTGTGTTCTGTTCGCATCGTTTGGCCCGAAGGGCCGTGCCCCAAAGAGGCTGAAGGACTCAGCCCAGGGTTTCCTAAGCGCTAACTTAATGCGAGGCCCATCGATGGGAGAACTGGCTTTTGCCCGGAGGGACAGGCTGATAGTAGCCAGGCATGAAGTGCCTTTGCCCGAAGGGCCGTGCCCCAAAGGGGCTGGAGGACTCAGCCCAGGGTTTCAACCCTGGGAACCGCCACCCAGAGCGATTCGCCCTGAAGGGGCGGCAGATCGAACGTACTGAACAACGCGAAAGTAGGTCCAATTGTACACGTCTCAATTGCGCACTCTAAATTTTGCGCAGCAATTGGTGCGAGCTTTATCAGGTCAGCCTCTCGCCCCTTCAGCTTCAGGGCGAACTCGTTTATTTTGAAGGTTCCCAGGGTTGAAACCCTGGGCTGAGCCCTGTAGCCACTTTCGGGGCATAAATCATCTCGAGTGCCCCTCTCCAAATGTCCAAACTGCTGAGGCACGAAGTGCCTGGGTATCGATGCAGAGAGTCCCCGTCCGGAGGGACCGTTGAAGTCGTTGTCGGTCCCAGAGGCTTTCATTAAGTTAGCTGCTTACGGGGTTTCAACCCTGGCATCTGTTTAGCGTCTCGTTCTCGTCGTCGTACTCCTCCTCGTCATCCTCCTCGTCCTCGTCGTCGTCCTTCGTCCTCGGTTGAGTATGGATGGATGGAGGGATGGAGGGACGAATGGAGAAAGCAAGTAATGAAAATTTTCCTCCTATCAACCGAAGAAAAAACGGCCGACCTCTCACTGCGCATCGGCAGCGGCTGTGGGTGTGAACGTTCCTTCGCCGCGCACGTTCAGGTTTTCGACCACTACGTTCGCCGGTTTCCCGTCCGTGCCGATAGTAAAAGTAACTCCGGTCGCGCCGACGGCGTTTTCGCCCTCTGTTTCATAAGTAAAGATGTCGCGGTCATAGTGCTTCAAAGGATAAACCCGCTTGTGCGGACCCTCGACAATCGCCAGTCCGTTGTCTTTCTCGACTATCTGAATGTCTCCGAAGAACTTGTTGGTGTAGGTACCGAGATAAGCATTGTTAGCGAGCGGGGGTGTTGGGGAGGCGGGTGGCCTGGAGTAGTCCGCCCCGAAGGTGACACCAACCGCCGCCGGATTGGCAAACAGCTTTTTGAAAAGTTGGAGCCATTCCTGCGTGGCTTTCCCGTAGAGCGCAAGATCAGTAAACGTAAACGCGATTCCCTCCGCCGCGCCGACTGGGTAAGCATTGGTCAGGACAACAATACCCAGATGTTCCGACGGAACCAGGAGCACGCAGGTTCCTGCACCTAAGGCGAATGCGCCCGAATGCCCAAGTCGTAACCGGCCTTCGGTGTCGTAATTGACATTCCAACCGAGCCCATAAAAGGTTGGCAACCCGTTCAATGGACTGAATCCCGTTAATATTTGAGGCCAATGGGTGACGGACAATGCCTTTTCGTCGACGATCGGTTTGCCATCCAATTGCCCATCCGCGAGCTGGAGGCGCATCCACTTGGCCAGATCGTTCACCGAAGAACTCACCCCGCCGGCAGGGGACTCTGCGTCAGGATCGCGCTTGTATTTCTGGACCCATTGGCCGTTTATCAGGACGTGCCCGAGCGCTTTATTCGTCCGGGCCATAAAATCGCCATAGCGCGAACTGGTAGAATGCATGCCGAGAGGTTTGTACAATTTTTGCTCGGACGCATTCTCCCAGGTTAAGTTGTACGCCTTAGCCGCGGCCACCCCGGCCTCGGTAATGCCGAAATTTGTGTAGGCGTACTGCGAACGGAAACTGCTGTTGGGCTTTTGAAAGCGCAGGCGATCGAGAATTTCTTTGCGGGTGAACCCCAGGTCTTCGAGCAAATCGCCCGCATGCTCCGGTAGGCCACTGCGATGCGCATAGAAATCACGCAGTGTGATTTCACGTGTGACCCAAGGATCATACATCTCAAAATCAGGATCCAGATCGCTGATTTTCGAGTCCCAAGAGATTTTTCTTTCGCCGACCAGTTCGGCGACCAGAGTGGAGCCGATAGGTTTGGACAAAGAGGCGAGTTGGAAGACGGTGTCCGCGTTGACCGGTTCCCGTGTCTTGACGTCGCGCACGCCAAAGCCGGCCGCAGACACGACCTGGTCCTGAAACACGACGGCCATCGCGAGACCCGGGACTACATCCTGTTCAATTTCGCTGGTACAAACCTTCTTGATTTCCCGCACCGCCTGGCTGACTTGCTCGGACGTTATTTGAGGTCCTTCTGGCTCCGCGCGCAAGGTGAGGGGCAGCGAGGAGAACAAGACCATTCCAAGAAAGCTGACGTACGCGCGAGATCTGCCCAACTTGCTCATGGTCCGGTCCAATAGAGAATTCGTATCCAGTATAGCTCGATTCACTAATGGGAACTCCTATCAACCGTAGCCCGTCCGTGCAAGAGCCTCGGCGGAAGTTTTTAACCATTGATTTTGCAGATGATTCCGTTGCGCAGAGTGTGCGGTTATGCGGAAGTCTTGGTTTCGTGCTGAAGCGGCGAGCGACTGTTGCCAGGGTGCCCGAGGACAAAGGAAACGCAGATTAGAATGCCAACTCCACATAGCATCCCGGAGATTCGATTAGTGGCTGGTAAAAGCGAGTCTGGCGGACCGAGCCCGCTGACGAGAGAAATAATAAAGGCGATACCTCCTTGTGTTCCAACGTAGGACCACCGCGAATTGCTGTGGTGTAGAAGGGCGAAAAGGAAGACGCCGGCAATGAGCGTGACGGTCCAGAGCAAAAACGAATCTGGTCCCAGTCGGAGCGCGAAAAGCGCGAAAGCAACGCCGGCAAAACATCCCAGGACCCGCAGCAGGCCGCGAAAATGGGTGGACGCGGCGTCTCGATCAAGGACCACGAAGCTTGAGACTACGATCTGGACGAGGGACGGCAAGTAGAGCCAAGACCAGAGAATCGGAATCAACATCATCGCGACGCCGCCAATCGTCGCCAAGCGCAAGGCAGTGGCATGATCCACCGGCGGCACGAACGGTTTGGCAGCCAGTTTCGTTGGGGCTGTTGCAGAGTCGATCGGTGAGTTTTGGCGATAAAGCAGCAGTTCGATGATCGTGGCCGCGACGACGCCGCAGATGACCTCAAAGGTTCTATACACGGCAATATGAAAGATTTGTTCCGGGGTCTCGAGACTTGTCGCAACAATTATCAGTCCGCCGACCGCACCGATCGTCCACGCGTAGCTGCGCGCACTTCGAAAACGGTAGTAGACTCCGGTTGCTCCGATTGCGAACATGGCAACGGTCTGTAAGAAAGGCCGGCCCTCGATCCAGAGCGCAAGCCAGAAGCTCGCCACGCAGCCAACGACGGTCCCAAGAATTCTGTTTGCTGCTTTTTCCAGCAAGGCATGACGTTCGGGGTTGGCAACGACCCAGGCTGACATCGTCGCCCACCAAGGGTTGTCCAGATGGAAGGCGAAAGCCAGAACGGTAGCCAACCAGCAGGCGAGCGCCGTCACCAGACCCTGGTGCAGGTCGAACGATGTCTTCGGATCGGATTCACTCACGGTTGCCCCACGTAGAAGACATTGGCGTCGCTCCCGACGAAGAGCCGCTGTTTTTGCGGTAAGTCGCCCAAATCGATCTCCACCGGAAATCGTCGAGGCAATCGAATCCAGTCGGTCGACAATTCGACAAAGGGCAAGACCCGGGAGGGGTCTAGCGATCGGGCAACTCCTGGAGAGATGCTCCGAACCTTGCCAGAGATGAATTCTCCAGGGATCGGAACCGATATAACAATAAACTTTTTGGCCGACCTTCAGCCCTTGCAGGTGTCGCTCGGGCAAGTTCACCACCAAACGCCAATTTTGATCCGAAACGATCGCCACCACCGGGTGCCCAGCCGTCAGATAGTCCCCTGCCCGAACGATCAGAGGAGCAACGCGTCCCGAGACGGGCGCAACGATGACGGTTCGATCGAGATCATATTGGGCGCGTGCCACGGCCGCCTTGGCGCCGCTGACTGTAGCGGATTGGACGAATACCTCCTGTTCGGCGGTAACTCGTGAAGCACGTGCTCCTTCCAGCTGGGCCAGGGCGACATCATAGGCGCGCCGCGCATCGTCTAAAGCCTGTTGAGCAATAGCGCCGGATTTGCGCAGTTCCGAGGCGCGTTCAAAGGTTAGTTTGGCATCGGCCAGCTGGGCCTCTCGGGAGGCGATTTGATCAGTAGCGACAGTCACCTCTTCGTTTGCTCTTTTCGCGTTGGCGCGGGCCAACTCGAGGCTTGCCTGCAGCCGATCCAGATCGAGTTGGAACGGTACAGGATCAATCTTCAGGAGAAGGTCTCCTTCGTGGATGACCTGGTTATCATTGACCGCCAGAATGGCCAGCGGCCCGCTCACTTGGGGTGCCACCGCAATGACATCCGTGGTGATGTAGGCGTCTCGCGAATAGACCAGAACTTGGGACAAAAGCTCGTAGCCGAAGTAAAGAATCAGAAGAGCCAAAAGAGTCCCGATCACGATATGGTTCTTGAACCATTGGAATATTCGAGCCGCCTTCACATTTTTGATCAGAATCGCCACCAATACCGTGGGACCTTCATCTGGTACCGCCGGTATTCGTCGCCAAACTTGCGTTCCAGGTAGCGCTCCTCGCGTAGGATGATGCCATAATGTACGAGAGGCAGGCAGGCTGCCAGGAGCAGGATGACCCAGTCGAGGGCGAAACCGATTGCGATGCCAAGGAGCGCGAGACTACCGCCGACATACATTGGATTTCGCGTCCATGTGAATATGCCGGTGGTTGCGACTGCCAGTGTTGGCTGCGACGGTCGAGTGTGGGTGCCGATGCGCCGGAAGATGCGGTTGGCTCCAATCACCATTCCGAGACCGGCAACAAAGGCTATGGCGCCGACCACGATCCGTCCCAGGAATAAGACATGGGTGAGCAGGCGCAGAGGCCTAAACAAATTGAGGACAATCCCCGCTACCAGAACCGAGAGCGGGATCAGCGGGGGAAAGATCACAACGTTAGGCGTATCGTGGGAGGAATCAGTCATAGCGTCATTTGTCGCGCCTGGAGTGTTTATCCGTATCTTAGTGGTAATCGACATGAAAAATCAAACCCCCTGCAGCGACTACGTCGAAACATCCGGCATCATTTTCTTTGCCCGCATGCTGGACAAAATCAGGCTCCATGCCCAGGGCGTGCTGCCCGCCGGCTACAATTTGGGATTTTCCGATCCCACCAGCTTTGATGCACGGTTCTGCCGGTTTTGGGACGTCGATTACGATCGATTGGCTGTCAAAACACTGGAAGGCGGAACAAACGAGGAACTTTTGCGATGGTGCTTTGAGGGCAGAGATTTCCCGAATGAGGAGCAGATCCTGGTGTGGAATTCTTTTATCATCAAACGTGGTTGGCGTGACAGCGGCACTCCCGGTTTGATCGTCGAAAAAAAGCTGAATGGCTTCGCAGAACGCGACGATATCCAAACCTACGTCGACTTGCATGATGCAGACGAAGGTCGTACTCCGAAATTCGGTAAGTAAGGCGTCCCTTCCCTTGAGCTCTTGAGCTGCCGGTTCCCGCCCGGAAAGCAAGCCGGCACGGCTTGCCTACAGTAAGTAAGGCACGAAGTCCCGCCTTACCTCTTTGCTACCTTACCTAGGGAGCTCCGGGTTCGAACACCCTCCGTGACCTCCGTGCGATGCTCTCCCCGAAGCGCGTCTTTCACACCCAGAAACCAAACAGTCCACCAAGAGCCTTCCGCCGCCCAGCCTCAATCACCCCTCTGTGACCTCCGTGACCTCTGTGCGATGCTCACCCCGAAGCGCGTCTTTCTCCGCCCAGAAGACCAAACTGTCCACCAAAGTAAGCCTTCCGCCGTCCAGCCTCAAGTCCCGTCAATCCCTCCTCTGTGACCTCCGTGACCTCTGTGCGATGCTCACCCCGAAGCGCGTCTTTCTCGCCCAGAAACCAAACTGACCACCAAATAACCTTCCGCCGCCCAGCCTCAATCACCCCTCTGTGACCTCCGTGACGCTCTGTGCGATGTCATTCGTCCCGACTGTCGCCAGTAATTGCCGCCCGTCTCTTATTCCATCATCGCCTTCTCCGCACGTAACCGCAAAGAACTCACTGCCACTGCAAAGATGATTAACAGGCCAACAATAACATCCTGAATATAAGCGTTAACCCGCATCATGTTCAAAGCATTCGCAATCACTCCCCAGAGTAAGACACCGCAAAACGTGCCTCCAACATTTCCCTTTCCACCTGACATTGGCGCGCCACCGATCACCACCGAGCCTATCGCTTGCAATTCAATTCCCGTACCCGTGCTCGGCTGAGCTGCCCCCACTCTCGATAAAAGCAGCATCGCCGCAATCCCAACAAAAAGGCCATTAAGACCGAAGAAGAACATCTTTTTTTGGTTGACCTTAATACCGGCCAAATAGGCCGCTCGCTGATTATTTCCGATTGCGTAGACGCAACGCCCAAGCTGGGTGTGCGCAAGTATATAGTAAATGACTCCATAACCAAGAAGTGCGACGATAAAAAGGAGTGGCAGAACATTGAATAGCTTCGCTCCTCCGAGGGTTTCAAACTGGCCATAAATTGTCTGAATTGTGCCTTGAGTAATATACAAGGCCACTCCTTGAAAGACGCCAATGGCGGCCAGTGAGATGATAAACGAAGGAGCCTGGAATAAAATCGACGCTGCTCCGATCAGGGAAGCACAGAAGATCGAGATTAAAACGCCAACCAAGGCAGCCAAGGGTGGGTATACTCCGGTACGCATTAGCATCGCCATTACAACGGAGGAAAGACCGATATTTGCTCCAACAGAGATATCGAAGTTACCCGAAATGATCAGAATAGTCGCCCCGCAGGCGGCCAGACTAAGGACGGAGATCTGGCCTAATAGATTACTTAAATTTCCTACCCACCAATAACGGGGGTTAACCGCCCCGGCAATGATCGACAAAATGAGCAACGACAAGTAGTAAAAAAGACCATTGGTTGGCCAGCATCTGCTTTTTAATGGTCGCTCCAAATTGAGTCATTCCTTACCTCGTCCATTTTCGTTTATTCCTAAAAACGACCCTATTAACTCCTGTTCTGTGACATCTTTCGCAGCGAAGACGGTTGCCAGTTCCCCATTGCGCATCACTGCGATTCTATCGCTCATAGACAGAAGTTCCGGGATATCGGAAGAAACCATTAATATGCTCTTGCCCGCTTGTGTGAGCTGCACCATCAGGTCATATATCTGTGCCTTTGCCCCAATATCGACGCCTTTGGTCGGCTCATCGAAAATGAAGATTTGGGCCTTGACTCAGCAGCCACCTTGCCAAAATGACCTTTTGTTGATTCCCTCCGCTTAAATAGCCCACCGGTTGTTTCACCCCTGCGGTTACGATATGAAGACGGTCGATCAAGTCGCCAACGGCGACATTCTCATGTCGATGATTCAAGAATAGAACGCTCGTTTCGTTGTCAACAATCACGATATTTTCGAGAACGGATCGTAAGTCAAATAGCCCTTGCAGCTTTCGGTCTTCTGGGATCATCGCCACGCCATGGGCAATCGCCTCCCTGGGTGACCTGGGGGTAATCGCGCGGCCATTTAAAACGATCTCGCCCGCATCGCTGCGGTCGGCTCCGAATAGAACGTTCATCAGCGCAGAGCGACCGGCGCCCACCAGGCCGCCGAACCCGAGGATTTCTCCTCGATAGACCTCAAAGCTCACCTTCTTGAATTGTCCTCGCTTGCTCAGATTGCGAACCCGCAAGGCGATCTCTCCAGTCTGGACCTGGTCTCGCTCGTAAAAAAGTGCGCGCTCCTTGCCCAACATGTTCTTTGTAATTGTTCGGATGTCCGTGCTGCCGACCTTCAGCGTGTCGACAACTCTTCCATCCTTAAGTACCGTTACCCGGTCACCAATTTCGAAAATCTCCGGTAAATAATGGGATATATAAATGATCCCAATTTTTTGGGCAGTGAGCTTCCTGACGAGCTCCAGCAACGCCCTTGTCTCTTCAATACCGAGCGAGGAGGTGGGCTCATCCATAATCATGATCTTGGCATTGATATGAATGGCTTTGACAATTTGCAGGGTCTGTTGCTCCGCCGGAGAAAGCGACTCAACCAAAGCCGTTTCTGGAATGGCAATGGTCATCGACTCCAAGGTCTCCCGAGCTTTACGGTTCTGGGCCGCGTAATTGATCAGGCCCAAGTTCGTTTTGATTTCGTGTCCAAGGAAGATATTGTCAGCCACCGTGAGAGAGGTAACTAACTCTACATCCTGGTAAATTGTCGCAATGCCAAGCTCCAGTGATTGATCTGGAGTGAGTCGGCCGAATTCTTTGCCAAAGACAACAATCGTTCCTTTGTCCGGTCGCTCGGCGCCAGAGAGGATTTTAATAAGTGTCGATTTACCGGCGCCGTTTTCTCCTACCAGACAGTGAACTTCACCGGAATAATAAGGTGAAATGGACGTTATCAAGAGCAACGGTATCGCCGAATGTTTTTGTCAGGTTATGGATCGCGAGAATTTCTGTCTGCTTATCCTGCTCCATCTGTAGCGGCGTTTTCCTGACTATTCCGAGATAAAAGAGAGTCCGCTATAGTTACGACTATAGTGGACCCTCGCCCCGGGGAACTGCGGTTAAAGGCTGTCTCCGGGCTAAAAGCATGATAGTTGGCCGAAACCTAGGTTGCTTTTTCCGGCAGATAAGCGCCCAATTTAGGAAAGTATTGTTTAGTCAGCTTAATCCAGACGGGATCGTACTCCCACGGTACAACCTGCGTCTTGTCGAGAGTGGTTTCTTTGGTAACTGGGATGACCGGCAACATGATCTGCTGGTTGACGCTCTTCGAGTCACCGGAGACATTTTGGTACAGGGCCAGTAACGCTACCATTCCCTCCCAGCCTGGTGAGCTGCTGATCGTGTAATTGAGTTCCCCGCTTTGTACCAGCGGAATACCGACTGGGGAGCCATTCTGAGCGATTACCACATATTGATCAAGAATCCCTTGATTCTTCAGGTAGCGGATGACGGCAGCAGCCATGTCCTCATTCATGATCCAGAGAATGTCGAATTTTAATCCGGATTGTACCAGGTCTTGAGCCTGATTGACAGCCACTGGCGGGTTATATTTGCCGTCCCGAACTGCGACAATCTCGTTTTTCCCGAGTTCTTTCATCCGATCTTTCATGGCCCCGGTAATCATCTGGACGGGGAGATGTTCAAGCAGGCCGGTGATCAATGCCACCTTCTTGCCGGGATACTCTTTGGCGAGATAGTCGGCATAGTTTTTGCCCATTGCTTTCCAATCAAAATCGATCGCAGCTATGATATCATTGCCGGCATTGAGGGCCTGACCACAATTGTCCACCGTGACGAGCGGAATCCCGGCTTCTTTGCATTTTTTTGCAGCGGTAATGGCACCCTGCTGATTAAATGAGAAAATGGCCATTCCATCCACTCCCTGAGTAATCAAGGATTCGATGTTGGAGACCTCTTTCTGGACATCATAATCGGAATTTAGGACGACAGTTTTAATACCTAACATATTGGCGGCCGTGACAAACCCATCGACATCTCTTTTGTACCAGGTGTCAGGACCGGGTGTGATGTAGCCAAAGGTTAAATCTTTTTTAGCGGCAAAACTAGCCAGGGGGAAAGAAACGACAGCAGTTAAAAGCAAGACCAGGAGTCGAGAAATTGTTTTCAACTTAATACACCTCCAAAACATGTTCAAAACGGAAGACTTTTTTAGTTGGTTTTAGACTGATCCCATCCTTTAGAAAGAACTCGTGCGTTGCCGCATCCGGAGTTGCGAGCCGAACTTACGGCTCGCCAAAAAGGCCCGCTCAGTCTTAGGAAAGAGGCGGGGCCCTTGTCAAAATAATTGTCTTAAATCGATCGTAGGTAAGGCGTCCCGCCTTACTCTCCCGGATTACGCCTTTCGGCCACGGAGTAAGGCGAGACGCCTCACTTACGTGGGTCGTCTTGCAACGCATCGCATCTTTTTGACTGCCGCACTCTCCCGCGCGCGCCGTTGAATGGCGATTAAAGCCGATCGAAACCGCACACCCGCTCTCTTCCGTTAAACCCGACGACTTCCTCACGAATAGGCCAATACGCCGACACGTTTCCCCCAACTCCTCCGTGCGATGTCTTCCTCACCTTATCACGGCGCGCAGCAACCATTGGCGAAAAAGTAAGGAAAGAGCTATATTGGTCGTCGAATGGCAAACAGAAATTCAAAACGACGTGCAAAAGCAGAACTGAAATCACGCAGGCAATCCGGCCAGAAGCTTGTTAATCCAGAAAGTAAACGTACTGGCGCGAGGCGAGGAATGAGCGCCGCCCGTGGTCGACGTAGCGCCCCAATGGCGGCGTAATGGCGCCCCGGACCAATCATCGTTCCGATTGGGTGACGACGTCGCGTTCCGCTTTCTCGCTCTGCAAGTAAGTAAGGCGTCTCGCCTTACTTCTTTGAGCGTAAGCGTTCTTCGCCTGCAGGGGCTGCTGAGCTGAGCCCTTTAGCCCCTTTGGGGCAAAAACTCCCGACGTGACCTTCTGCAAATGGCCAAACTCCAGGCCCAGGCACAAAGTGTCTGGAGTCATGAGAAAAATAGCCCCGTCCTGGATATGGGCACTTCGCTCGCGCATTGAAAAACAGCCAACTGACCTGCGGCGAAACTCAAGGGATTTAGGAGACGGTACACCAGGGGACTGCTGAACGGATCTCTTGGGCAACGATTTCGCCCGGTTGAGGCTCAAATTCGGGGCGGATTTCGCCGCCCCAGGTGCCGTATTCAAATGCTTTTCGCGACCAGGCTGCCTTCTGAATAGGCGCAATATACTTCCAGGTCTCAAAGTCGCCTGGACGGTATCGATGATGGAGCGCATAGAAAACGCGAAGCTCGGCCTTCCGCGCAGCATTCAGGACTTGCAACATATTTGGAACACAATGATTCGCTTCTGCCACACCCTTCAGGCGATCCCATAATCTGCCTCCCTCAGAAATGAAATCGTTATAGGGGTCGATCACAAGAAGTGCAGTGAGCTGCTTGTTGTATGTCACACTCATCGGTGATCCGGAATGACAAATGTGACTTCGCTTTTGTCAAGGGTAGGTAAGGCGTCCCCGCCTTACTTCTAAAGCGTAAGCGTTTGTTGCCTCGAAGGGCTACAGGACTCTGCCCAGGGATTTTTCCACATAACTTATAGGGAAAGTTGACGAGTCGACGCGGGAAGCCTTCGGCGATCATTGGGTAGGGTGAGGCTCCGTCCGAACCGGGGCTTCCCGCTTGGCCTCGCCCAACAACGTCACCCCCCAAATTCTCGCTCCGACTGTACCGGATCGACCTATACTTATCCGGATTTCTTACCGCTGCCAACTGGCACTGGCACCGATAACTCTCTCCTTACCGCTGCCAACTGACACTGACACCGACAACTTTCTCATCTCCGACTGATCTGAATCTCCCGTCAGGCAGTCTGTTCCTTCGTGGGAGGAGCCAGCGCGACGGCGGCCTCGCCGGTGAGCATCAGAAAAGTGAACGTCTCTTGCAGATACAAGCGGACAGCGGCATCGGTGTGGCTGAGGTAACCGATGGAGACGTCCTGGCCGAGGTGAAGGTCGAAATCGCCGCCACGGGTGGTCAGCACGAATGCTCCGGCAATAGCGGGCGCCCAGATAATTTGATCGTTGACCAGCCGCTTGACATGCTCCAATACCGGGTACCCGTGGTCGCTGGTCTCAGCGAGTGCAGTGTAGGCGTCAGCGCCGAACAGCACCGAATAAGGGCCATCGACACCGACCAGACGCAACTGGCTCAAGCTTCGGGCAACGGCTTCCGGATAGTTGCGCACGTCGGTGGGGAGAGTCATGATCGGGTTACTGGTCCCTTGACGAATGCCTACGATATTGGCAGCGGCATAGCCCTCGAAGATGGCGCCATCCTCGGCAAAGGCGATCTTTCGCGCGGCATCCTTCGCCGGTTGCCAGTCCGAGTCGTTCGCACCACGATCGACGTCGTCGATCCCCTGACGATCCACCTCGAATGGAACCCGCAACTCCACCAGCGCCTTCACCTCGCGCTGTTTTGCGATGATGCCGTCCCCTGGCGCCGCGATCGCTTGCAGGTGTCCGGTACCAACGGCGGAGAGGTCGGTGCCGCCCGGGCCATGTACGTCGACGACGCGTCGTGCGGCGAGGTAGCGCTTGAGCGTACGCGATGTTTCCTCTTCGATCTGAGCCCATGCCGAATCGGAAATGGGGGCAAGTTCGCGATGTAGATTATTCATATCGGATATCTCCTTTAAGGGAACCGATGCCGAGCGAAGTTTCGTGCACCGGAGGGATGGATGAAGAGGGTTCAGCCGCGGACGGCGCGGCGTCGGGCTCCGCCACCGCAGGTTCGTTTTCGGTCACGGCCTCCAGAAACGTCGCAGACGGCACGAAGAACAGGTTTCCGGTGACGGCGCGACTGAAGTCGAGCAGCCGGTCATAGTTGCCGGCCGGCCGGCCGACGAACATGTTTTCCAGCATCTGCTCGATTGTCCGGGGTGAACGGCTGTAGCCAATAAAATACGTGCCAAATTCACCGTACGCGGCCCGCCCGAACGGCATGTTGTCGCGCAGGATTTTGATCTCTTTTCCGTCCTCTACGATCGTCGTGAGCGCGCTGTGCGCTGACGTTGGTTTGACGTTATCGGCCAATTCGATGTCGGAAAGTTTGGTCCGGCCGATGATGCGTTCCTGCGCCTCCGTAGAGAGCGCATTCCATGCGTTAAGATCGTGAAGATATTTCTGCACCATGACGTAGCTGCCGCTGGCGAACGCGGCGTCCTCCTCGCCGACCAGCACGGCGTCGATCGCTGCAGCACCCCTGGGATTCTCCGTCCCGTCGACGAAACCGATCAGATCGCGGTCATCGAAGTAACGGAAGGCGTGCACTTCGTCCACCGGCGTAACGGCATTTCCATTCCGCACCATAAACTGACTGGCAAGCTCGAAGCACAGATCCATGCGCTTGGCACGAATGTGGAACAGCAAGTCGCCTGGGGTGGCGACTGCATGGCGCGTTCCGGCGCGAATCTCCCGGAACGGATGCAGCTCTGCTGGCCGCGGCGGCCCGAAAAGGCGGTCCCACACCTCGGAACCGAACCCCATGACGCAGGAAAGGCCCCCTTCCAGGTCACGAAATTCCACCGCCCGCAACAGGGCGGCGAGGTCTCCGCAGAACGAGCGCAGGGTGCCGCGATTCTCCAAGCCCGGGTTCAGTGTCGCGACCAGGAAGATCGCGGCGCGGGTGAGCGGACCGGCGACCGCCTGCGCTTGGGCGACCAACCGACCTGCCTGGTATTCGCCGTGAGTAGAGCTCTGGGTCTTGTCAGCCATCGCGTTAGTCTCCTCGCGGCAGAATCAAAGCTCGTGTCAACGATCCGGTCAAGATTGCTTCGCTTGGAATTGAAGCTTTTGTACGTAAGTAAGGCGTTCCGCTTTTCCCTCTCCCGCTGCGACGCTCATGAGCAAGCCGGGACGGCCTGCCTACAGTAGTAAGGCGTCCCGCCTTACCTCTCTCCGGCGCCGCCTCAGGAGCAAGCCGATGGGCAAGAATTCTCGCTTGTCAAAGGTCCTGGCTCCTCCCCTTCGACTTCAATTTTCTGAAGGAAAAAATGATTTCGGCCTCGACAACGAACAAAGATAGGTACAATATGAAAATACGTTGTTTCAAAGTGTACTTTTATTAAATCATATGACTGCCGACTTTGATCACGGCTGTGGACTTCTCTCCCCAGAAGATCAGGAGAAAATGAAATTGATCCTCAAGCGCTTAGAAGCCACCCGTGGGGCATCGGGCCTCCATGGAATGCTCACCGCTTCTGTGGTGGGACCTAAACCGATCCCAATGGATTGGATACTGCAAGCGGTGTTAAGTCATCCCCAATCAGAATCGATCGCCCTCGACCATTTGCCAGAATTCTGCTGGCTGGTGGAGAAAGTCGAGGAGTTGTTTCTCCGCATTAGCTCAGTGTTCCAACAAGTTCCGGAGATGTTTCGCCCTCTGGTTCAAATGCGAAATCTAAAGGAGGGTGGTACCACTCCTGATCCGCGCAGCTGGTGCTTTGGTTTCGCCGAAGCCATGATGTACCACCGGAAAGATTGGGAGCCGCTTCTTTCGATGGAAGAGGGTTTTCTGACGGTTGCTCCAATCCTCATGACCGCCGATCCAGACGGATGGGGTGAAAACGGTGTTTGGAACCCGTTTAACCAGATGGCCCCAACAGTGCTGTGCGAGGGACTGAAAATAGCGGCTCGGGCCATCTACGCTTTCTGGCCTTTCTACGCGAAACTTCGGAACCCGATCCGAGCGTCAGTTTTCCCCAACCGGAATGACCCGTGTTCCTGTGGGAGCGGCCGGAAATTTATGCGCTGTTGTGGCCCGTTTGAATGAGGCCGTCCACCCTCGAAGGTGAACCATCGTTCGCCCTGCCGCCGGTCGATGCATATAATTCCTCATGGACTACGACAAAGACAAAGTCGATGACATGGTGTTGGCGCTACTCTGGCTCACCACCTTCGGGGAAAAACAGCTTGGCCAGAGTGTCCTTCGGGCTTGGAAAGGTCATGATTGGGATGCACTGAATCGGTTGCACGAGAAAGGTTTTATCGGCGATCCTGTCGGGAAAGCAAAGTCGGTGTTCTTGACTGAAGAAGGCGCGGAACGTTCGGAAGAATTGTTTCGTCAATTCTTCGGTAAATAGTAAGGCCAATTCTGGCTAGGATCGCCACTAAACACATAAGAGACGGCTTGCCTACCAGTAAGCAAGGCGTCCCGCCTTGCCTTGCCCAAATGGGCTGAAGAGCTCAGCCTAGGGTTCCAACCCTGGGACTGCAGTTTGGACATTTTGTAGAAAGTCACGTCGGGCGGTTTCTGCCCCAAAGGGGCAGAAGGACTAGCCGTAGCCCAGGGTTCAGCCCAGGGTTTCAACCCTGGGAACTGCCACCCAGAGTGGCGCGCCCTGAAGGGGCGGCAGATCGAACGTACTAACAACGCGAAAGTAGGTCCTAAATTGTACACGTCTGAATTGTGCACTCTAGTTTTTGCGCAGCAATAGGTGCGAGATTTATCGGGTCAGCCTCTCTTCCCTTCAGGGCGAACTCCTTTATTTTGCCGGTTCCCAGGGTTGAAACCCTGGGCTGAGTCCTCAAGCCCCTTCGGGGCAATTCCCTGACCTGACCTCCGACAAACGGCCAAACTCCAGACCCAGGGTAAACCCAGAGATTGCCCAGGTTTCAACCAGTTTCAACCCTGGGAAACGTCAACCCAGAGCGATTCGCCCTGAATGAAGGGGCGGCAGATCGAAAGTACTAACAATGGGCGATAGAGTCTAATTGTAGCACGTTTCAATTTGCGCGCTCTATTTTTGGCAAGGATAGGTGCGATTCATCTGCCAGCCTCATTTCGCTGGGAGAATCAACCCAGGGTGAACCCTGGGCTAAGCTCTTTTGGCCACTTCGGGCCACGGATTGGAACGTCCAAACTCCATCCACTCCAACACCCAATACTCCAATACTCCACCACTCCGCTACTCTTCCTCTCCGAGTCTATCCGCCAAATATAGACGGGTCATGTCGCGCAGTTCGGCCAGCGCTCCAGAACGCTCATTTTCTCGTAACTCCCGGTTAAGCACGCTGACTGTTTTCATGTTCTGCAAAATGATGATCGCCATGTTCCTGGCCACCGTGGGATCAAGCTTGGGGCATCGCAGGGTAAGCGTCTGCGCGATTTGCCTGCGCATCGCGCTTCGAAATTCTTTCCGCTTCGCTGACCAATCCGAGTGCGCTTCCAACAAAGCTCTGATCGCCAGCTTTTCACCATGAAGATCGACCAGCATGTTCAACAGCGACTCCGCAAGAGCTGCTGTCGACATTGATTTTATCGTGCCATTGATTTTAGCAAACGCTTCCCTGATCAATTCGCCGAATCGCGCAATCAAAGCGTCAGCCAGTATTTGCTTGTTCGGAAAGAAACGATAGAGCGAGCCAATGGGCGCACCAGCTTTCGAAGCGATCTCTGCCATCGTCGCTGCCTGGAACCCCTTTTCAGCGATCACCAGCGCCCCGGCTTCCAAGAGAGCGGCAACCCGCAATTTGCCGTGACGACGTTGCGGTACCAGTGCGCCACGTTTTTGGGCAGGCCTTGACTTATTTGAGTTCATGCTCAACTATTGGCTTATGCGAGTCTATCCTCATCTATGCCATCCTGATCTATCAATCGCAGGTCGGCCAGCAGAAAAAATGTTGTCTCGAGGATTCGTCCTGCGGATGTCGGTCGCCCCGCTACACCAACCGCTATCTTAAGCTCCAATGATAAACCTTGATCCCCGCACCACCGCACTCGTCCTCATTGATCTCCAAAAGCCCATTGTCGCCATGCCGTTAAGTCCCTATTCGGGCGCCGAAGTCGTGTCCGTCTGCACCGGGCTCGCGGGAAACTTCAGGAAAGCCGGTGCTCGTGTCGTCCTGGTGAACGTGGCTTTCGCAAAAGATTTTGGGGATGCCTTACGCGCTCCGGTCGATGAACCGTTTTCCCATCCGCCAGGCGGTTTGCCCGAAGATTGGGCCGAGCTGGTGGATGGCCTTGCCCAGTCGACCGACCTCCGAGTGACCAAACATCAATGGGGTGCATTTTACGGCACCGACCTTGACGTACAACTTCGGCGCCGGGGAATAAAATCGATCGTTCTTGGCGGCATCGCCACCAATTTCGGCGTCGAGTCGACCGCCGAACAGGCCTGGGAACGCGGTTACGAGGTGATCATCGCCAAAGACGCAACGTCCAGTCGGACAGTCGAGATGTACACCTTTTCCATCCAGTCGATCCTCCCGCGTATCAGCAGGATCACCGACGCCGCCAACATCGGGTTCAACGTTGAACGGAGCGCCTGATGATGAGGGCCCAGTGAAAGGTACTTTCCGATCTCTCAAGAGGTTCAATTACCGCGTGTGGGCGGCTGGGGCACTCGTCTCTAACGTGGGAACCTGGATGCAGCGTATCGCACAGGATTGGCTGGTGCTAACCCAGTTGACCCATCACAATGCCACCGCTGTTGGAGTGGTCATGGCGCTTCAGTTCGGACCGCAGGTTCTTTTCCTCCCGCTGACCGGGTTTGCGGCCGATCATTTTGATCGACGCAAGCTTCTGATCGCCACCCAGTCCGCGATGGGAGCCCTTGCCCTGGGGCTAGGCATCCTAACCGTGGCTGGTCTCGTCCAGTTATGGCAGGTGTTTGTCTTTGCATTTTTGCTCGGCTCCGTCACGGCGTTCGATGCTCCAGCACGTCAGACTTTTGTCTCGGACCTGGTCGGTGACGCGGATTTATCGAATGCCGTGGCCCTGAATTCGACTTCTTTCAACGCCGCGCGAATGATCGGCCCGGCTATCGCCGGCCTTCTCATCGCCTCGGTCGGCTCCGGCTGGGTTTTCCTGATCAATGCGGCCTCATTTGTCGCCGTTCTCGGCTCCCTCGCTCTCCTTCGGGTTGGCGAACTTCATCTGAAAGAAAGGGCTCTGCGAACCCCTGGCAGCTTCGCGGAAGGATTTCGCTATGTCTGGAATCGACCTGACCTGAAGGCTGTCCTGCTCATGCTTTTTCTGATTGGAACGTTTGGACTTAATTTTCCGATCTTCATTTCGACCATGTCGGTCACGGTCTTTCATGCTGGAGCAGGTCAATACGGGTTCTTGACCTCGACCATGGCGATCGGATCGGTGACAGGCGCGCTTCTCGCCGCCAGAAGGGCTAAACCCCACCTCGCGCTACTGGTGGTCGGCGCCGGAATTTTCGGGCTCGGTTTTGCCTTGGCCGCCATCATGCCCAACTATTGGCTCTTCGGCCTTGTCCTGGTGATCATCGGCTTGTCGGCTCAAACCTTCACCACCTCGACACTCAGCTTGGTGCAGCTATCAACTGAACCTGTGATGCGCGGGCGTGTCTTAGCCATCCTTCTTGCCATTGCTTTGGGTGGCACGCCAGTCGGCGCGCCCGTTGCGGGCTGGATTGCTGATAGATTCGGCCCGCGCTGGGCGCTCGGGATCGGCGCCGCCTCAGGTATCGCCGCGGCGATCGTCGGGATACTTTACCTTACGAAGCATTGTCACCTGCGCCTCGGCATCCAATCAGGACGATTGCGCTTCAGCATGGACGAGAGTTTGGATGCTTCCAGTCCGTGGCCCGACCTCGTATGCCCAGGTGCTCGAGGGTCAAATACTTTAGGAATTATCTAGACCAAAATAAAAAAGCTGGAAATACCTACATCATTCTTTTAAGTTATTTTATATGTCTAGAAAGAAAGATACCATCACACGGCTGCCATCCGATCCGAAGAAGCTTGAGGCCTATTTTAAAACGCTACCACCGGAGGTTATTGAAGGGTTTGCTCAAAATTCGCTTAAAGAAGACGAGGGGCAAGAGGACAGCGAAATGGGGAAGCTTATAGATGAGATAATTTTCCGCTTGGCATGGGTCAACAAGCACGGGCCAATCACCGGGAATCTTAGCGATGAACAAATCCAAATGCTGAAAAAGGAATCTAACTCCAGAGAAAACCGAGATTCGAGCGCCTCCTGACGCAACCTCGAGAGGCACTCGGGGGTGATTTATGCCCCGAAGGTGGCAAGAGGGCTCCAGCCCCTTTGGGGCACGGCCCTTCGGGACCCGCCCGGCGTTCTAACGCCGGGAAAGCAGCCGGGACGGCTTGCCTACCAAGTAAGTGAAGCGTCCCGCTTTACCCGCCCGGCGTTCTAACGCCGGGAAAGCAAGCCGGGACGGCCTGCCTACTAGTAAGTGAAGCGTCCCGCTTTACCCGCCCGGCGTTCTAACGCCGGAAAGCAAGCCGGGACGGCTTGCCTCTAGTAAGTGAAGCGTCCCGCTTTACCCGCCCGGCGTTCTAACGCCGGGAAGCAGCCGGGACGGCTTGCCTACTAGTAAGTGAAGCGTCCCGGCTTACCCGCCCGGCGTTCTAACGCCGGGAAAGCAAGCCGGGACGGCTTGCCTACTAGTAAGTGAAGCGTCCCGCTTTACCCGCCCGGCGTTCTAACGCCGGGAAAGCAAGCCGAGACGGCTTGCCTACTAGTAAGTGAAGCGTCCCGCTTTACCCGCCCGGCGTTCTAACGCCGGGAAAGCAGCCGGGACGGCCTGCCTACCAGTAAGTGAAGCGTCCCGCTTTACCCGCCCGGCGTTCTAATGCCGGGAAAGCAAGCCGGGACGGCTTGCCTACTAGTAAGTGAAGCGTCCCGCTTTACCCGCCCGGCGTTCTAACGCCGGGAAAGCAGCCGGGACGGCCTGCCTACCAGTAAGTAAGGGGTCCCGCCTTACCTCGTTGGCAGCTCGATATCGTTAGGACAAGATCTCGAAGATCTACGCATCGCCTCCGAAAAATTCGATTGGCTTGGTATTAAGTTTTAAGAAATCGGCCGGTTCGATTTTTGCTAACTCAATGGCGCGAGAACTCTTTTCACCTCGAAAATCGATAAACGCCGCTTTTGCTCTGATCTCGCCCGGGATTTTGCGTTTCTTGAGGGTCTAGTTTTTCAAACGAGACAACGTATTGTTGCCCGCTTTTGACTCCTCCTATAAAGTATTCTCGTTCACTCATTCGCGTTTTCTTTTACCAAACTCGCCGTTAACAGACAACCTGAGTCCAACGATTCGGCAATAGCTGAACTTGCATACCGTAGGTTGATGACCGCGGGAATCGGCGTAAGATCGATTAGTGTCAGTTGTCAGTTGTTAGTTAGCGCCGACGAGTCCGAGATTCGAAACTCTGAGCGGTGGAGGAAACGATTCGCCGCGTTCTCGGAGCACTTTTTTAAAAAGTTCGTAGATTACCAGGACTGGAACGATCAACTAATGCGTCTGTTCGATCGGTTCCGCGAAAAGGGAGGCTCTTTCGGAATCAACCAGATATTCCAGCCAGGCCGAAGAGTCGACCACGTTCACAATCGATCCGATTCCCGTTCGATGACCGATTCCAATCCCCTTAAAAAGCCTCGAAGTTCGGCGGATAATTTTTCCTCCGGTTCCGCCCAGACCGATGATGAGGTGATTGGTGCTCATGTGCTGGAGTTGCTGACGGAAGTCAGGCCGAAGGCAATTCGATCCACGAAGAGCTCCACCTGGCGACGCCAGTTTTGAGGATGGACAATGCCGGTGGACCAGGGTTCATAATGCAATCTAGGTGATTATATCTTCCATAGCATCGAGAAATATAATAGTTTTATCCTTATTGATGACGTTGGCTCATGGCCTGCGAAGTTCTCAGCCTAGGGTTTCAACCTGGTTTCAACCCTGGGAACCACCGCCCAGAGCGATTCGCCCTGAAGGGGCGGCAGGTCGAACGTACTAACAATGTGGCAGTAGAGTCCAATGGTAGCACGTCTCAATTGCTCTATTTTGCAACAATAGGTGCGAGATTCATCTGCTAGCCTCTCGCCCCTTCAGTATGTGTTTAGCGCCCTTGGAGCGGAGCGGCTCGGGCGATTTCGGCTATGAAACTGGTGGCGCGCTGGGCACAGGTGGCGGCCAGCGAAGTGAGGATTTGCCAAGTTCGGGCGCCTTTTTGAGTTTTGTTACCACAGGAAATCTTGCGGGCGATCACCGCGGGGCGCAGTTGGCGTTCGGCCAGGTTGTTAGTGGCATCAACGCCCTGGTGATCCAGAAAGGTAAAGAGATGGTCGCGCTGTTTATAGAGCCGATTGCGCACGGATTCTTCGTTGGGTTCGCTGCGGGGAAGCTCCAATAATTGAAAGGCTTTGTGTTGGAGGGCTTGACGCAGATCGCTGAAGGTTTCCAGATTAAAGTCGGCCTTCTGCTCTTGGAGCGCGACGGCGGCGCGCAACAGGGCCGCCACTTCGCCTAAGAAACCCTCGCCTTGGTGAGGGTGAAGGTCTTTGGCTTTGCGGATGGCTTGATGATGATGGGCGTAGCATTTCTGTTGGAGCCTGGTGGCGCCGTCGTAGATCGCCAGACAGTCGCTGACCAGGACGCCGCCGAAGTCTTTTCCGAGAATCTCGCTCAGGAGCGCACGTCCACGGCTCTGAGCAACGACATAAAAGGTGAGCAACTGGGTCGTAAAAACCCACAGCCACCAGCCCGGGCCGGCGACCCACCAACTGGTCTCATCGCTATGAAGCGCCGGTGCCTGGCGCAGTTCTAGAGCGAGGGCGTCGTATTGGGGTTTTACTTTAGCAGCCAGCCGATCAAGGGCCTGAGACAGGCCGCCGGGGCTCAGCTGCAGGCCGAAACAATCGCGCAAAACGGCGCAGGTTTTGCGCATGGAAAGTCCCTTGGCCTTATTGAGATCAGCGGCCAGGGCTAGCGCTCGGGGTCCGAGTTGGATGCCGGCGGCGCCGGTGGCCAGTGACATTTGCAGGGGATGGCCGGAACGGACACGCTGCCCGCATCGCAGACAAATAGCCTCGTAAGTCCTCAGCCGTGTCACCTGAGGACGCACCGGGGGAAGTTCTTCGATGAACTGTTCGCTCTGCGACTGATCCCTGAACTGCTGGCCGCCACAGTGTGGGCACGAACAGAGTTGGACCTCAATATCCTCATCGATTTGCTCAGGCTGATGCCGGAAAGCGCCCGGATGTCCACGCTGGCGTCCCGGCCGTTTGGGCGCCACCGCGCGTTTTTGTGGCTCGACGCGGAAAGGAGCAGCCTGGCGGTGGGCGGCACGTTGGGCGGCTTCGAGCGCCTTTTCCAACTCGGCGAGGCGCTTTATTTGAGCTTGCACTTGCTGGTCCAACAAAGCGTTGTGGGCCCGCAAGGCCTCTAGTTCGAGCGCCATCTCGCTCAAACGCTCAGCCTGCCAGAGCGCGGCTTGGAGTAAGCGAGCCGGATTTTCGCTGGACCATTCTTTGAGCAGCGCGGCAGCGAGCTTCATGCGCAGAGCCGCTCTTTGAAATCGTGGCAGAGCGGGTAGAGGTAGATGTCTTTAAGGGGCACCTGCATCGTGTGGTCGCGATCGTGCCGGCTGCGACCACAAGTCTGCCCCACCCGCAGCCAGTTGGCGGCCCGGTAGCAGATAGCGCTAAAACGCTCGCACTCGACAAAAGTCTCTGCCAGGCACGGCGCGAGATGGTATTTACGCTGCCAGTCGGAGCGCAACCGGCGCAAGATCGTGCCCAGAATGTGGCTGGCCAGATGGGGTACCCGCACTTGGGGCAGAATGAGAAAACGGCTATTGTTAATGACTAGAGAGAGCCGTTGCTGGCGCTGCTGAGCGCTCCAGCCGATGAAGGCATCACGGGCCTTTACTTTCCAGGCCGCCGCCGCAAAGAGCACGCAGGCCAGGTCGCGTCCGTAACAATCCCGAATAAGGTAACGCAGGTTCTGACCCGCGGCGCCCTCGAAGCCCAAATAATGATGCTGCTCCAGATGCCAAACAAAGGCGTTGGCTTGCAACGTGCGCGGCTCGACGCAGATCACTTCCAGAGGTTGAAGAGATCGCAGCGGACCCACAATCAAGTCCCCGGCTCCAGCAGTCAAAGAAAAGAGTTCGGGCTCCGAGAGTGCACGCAGAATCCGACGTCCACCGCCGCGCTGCCGCGGCGGTAACTTGATGAACCCTCGTTCGGCCAGCTTGTTCAACAGCAACCGGGCCGACATGTCTTTGAGCTGTCCGCTCGCCGTGCACCAGTTGAGCACTTCGCACAGCGCGATCGACAGCCGCCGCCGACTCCAGTGTGGATGTTCGGCGATCAGCTGCTGGAGCGCTGCGAAATCTTCGGCGCCTAGCCAGCGCCCTTGAATTAATCCGGGAGTAAACACTCCCGATTTCTTGGCGCGTCCTTTTTTTGGAAACCAGCAAAAATTGAGCGCCAGCAAAAAATTTTACGACCAACCGCCAAATGGCGCTAAACACGTCTCAATGGCTCTATTTTGCAACAATAGGTGCGAGATTCATCTGCTAGCCTCTCGCCCCTTCAGGGCGAGCTCGTTTGTTTTGGCGGTTCCCAGGGTTGAAACCCCTGGGCTGAGCCCTGTAGCCACCTTCGGGGCATAAATCATCCCGAGCTGAGCTCTCCAAATGTCCTTCGTGCTCTGGCTACTATCGTGCCTTTTCTAAAGAAAGCATCGACGCCGAGCAGGTCAGCAATACTAACGCCGCGATAGTCGATGCGACCAATGCAGCATTCTGAAACCGGTTCCGCAGAAGGACCAGAATCATCAAGCAATTCTTCGAGTGTTCGAAGCACTACGCAAAGCTCGAGTTGTATCACCTGAATAAGAAGGGCGCCGCAATTCGCACGAAAACGTGGGTCTTTATTTCGCGAGAAATACATTTGGATCTTGGGTTTTGCCGAGTCATAAGAGTGAGGACATTGAACACTTAAATTAAACTGACGATAGCGATTAGAAGCTAAGACTGGCTTTTGTTCGTTTTGGGCTTGACGCAAAGATCTGAGGTGTAGCGTCTCACAACCCATTGATTAATCCTAAGTAATCTCCTGCTTGCAAGAGTGCTTTCTAAGCACCATTCAGTGAAAACTAGCCCAATAGCGTCGCACTTAGTTTTTAGCATATTTCTGGCGACAACACTGGCGACCGTCGCACTTGGGCAAGACCTAGTAATTCAAGGTCGAGTCGTCGGGATTACCGATGGTGACACCATAAAGGTCTTGGTAGCCGATCAAAAGCTCATGCGTGTCAGGCTGGCATTCTGTGATGCTCCGGAGAAGAAACAGGCATTCGGCAGTCGCGCCAAACAGGCGATGAGCCAATTAGTATTCGGCAAGGATGTCGACTTGCGGCCACACGCTGTTGACCGATACGGGCGCACGGTTGCGCAAGTAGGCGTGGACGGAAAGGATGCAGGCTTGGAGATGGTGCGACAAGGATTGGCTTGGGTTTATGAGCAATATATCACTGAGGCGTCCTCGGAAGTACAAGAGACTTATCGCAAAGCTCAAGAAGAAGCCAAGGCAGACCGACAGTGGTTGTGGAGCGATCCGAACTCAATTCCGCCGTGGATATTCCGTGATTTGGCCAAAGCTCATCAAGAGCAAACGATCGCCTCAAACTGGATCGAAGCACACCAAAAATTAGCCGACCCGAATACACCAAGTCCTCAGCTTGCATTGCCTACTCCTTCTGAGTCACCTCTCAATCTTGACGATGTCTGGGTGAACACCAAAAGCGGCAAATATTGGAAACCCGGTTCGGCCTACTATGCTAAGACGAAACGAGGCGAATACATGACCGAAAAGGAGGCAGTCAATGAGGGCTACCGAGCCGCGAACGGTAGCGGAGAATGAATATGGCAATCTGAGGTTAAGACGGATTTGGCATGTTTGTTGCCCCGAATGGGCAAGCCAGGCCCGAAGGGTTGTGCCCCTCTCCGAATCTCCAAAATGCAGGCCCCAAAGGGGCATGAGAATTTAACCCGGGCTTCGCTTGCTGACCCCTTATAATAAGTAAGCCGTCCCGGCTTACCTCCGACTTAAACGTCTGAAAAGGGTTATGGCGACCCCCTTTACCATTCGCGCATACCCGGGAGCAAGGTTATGGTGCTGAAAAAAGTATCGGAGAGACCGATTCGCTCGGCCGAGCTTTGTTTCGAAGGTAAACACCAACCGAGCGATTTCCCGACATGAAAACCCATCCTCGGGGCACCACTGAGTGCGATAACACGCACCCGCCGGATCTTGACAAAATGCTTCGTGATCGATACCGAGGCGCACTGCTCGGATTGGCCGTAGGTGACGCGCTGGGTACCACGGTGGAGTTTAAAGCGCCAGGCACGTTCAAACCGGTCACGGAGATCGTCGGCGGTGGACCGTTCGATCTGAAACCAGGGCAATGGACCGACGATACCTCGATGGCTTTATGTCTGGCCGAAAGCTTGATCGAGAAGCGCGGCTTTGATCCTAAGGATCAGATGGATCGTTACTGTCGCTGGTGGAAAGAAGGATATCTCAGTAGCACGGGAACCTGTTTCGACATTGGAATCACCGTCCAGACAGCGCTTGCACACTATCTACGAAGCAGGGAGCCGTTCGCAGGGTCCACGGATCCATTCACCGCCGGGAACGGCTCATTGATGCGCCTTGCGCCGGTTCCTTTGGCATTCCGGCGGGACTTTGAGTTGGCTATCCACAATGCTGGCGAGAGTTCCCGCACCACTCACGCTGCACCAACGGCAATCGATGCCTGCCGCTATTTTGCTGGACTACTGCTTGGTGCGCTGGAGGGACGATCCAAGGAAGAATTGTTGAGCTCGTTCTTCTATCCGGCCCCGGATGAACAATACTGGAAGCGTCACCCCCTTGCGCCCGAAATCGCCGAGATTGCTAACGGTTCGTTTAAGCAGAAGCAACCCCCTGCGATCATCGGAAGTGGCTTTGTGGTACGATCGCTTGAGGCTTCACTCTGGGCGTTTTACTGCACCAACTCTTTTCGTGACGGAGCGCTGTGCGCCGTAAACCTGGGCAACGACTCTGACACCACAGGGGCGATCTACGGCCAACTCGCTGGCGCGTTTTATGGTTTAAATGCAATCCCAGGGAACTGGGTCGAGCGGTTGAAAATGCGCGAATTCATTCGCGAAAGAGCCGACGCGTTGTTAGACTTTTCGACAGTCACCTAAATTCCGCTGAAGAACCCCGGTTGTAGGCAGTTTTTGCCTTGGAAAACGGAATTCGCTCGCGACTAGGAATGGAAAAAACGCGTATGGCGAAGCTCGCAGTCGGTCGGCAAAAAGGAAAGCGCTGCGTGCATCCAACATAAGTTTAGAGTAAACAAAATTACTTTGATGAAGGTAGCTAGCAATGCATGATCAATATCTACCTAGGCTACTGTGATGAGACTTGATTGGTCTTTTAGTCTGGATCATTCCGCACGGGTCAAGGAGGGCGAGCGAAATGCCACGCTCGTTGAGCAGCCAGAAGGATGGCACCTCAGAATCAAATACGATCCACCAATCATTACAGGAGAGCACTGGGACGTACTTATAGCCTGGGAGAGGCATTATACCCCCTCATTTACGGAAGCTCTTATAAAATCCAGCGATATACTCAAGCAGGAATGGGAGATTACCAGTTGACGGGTTAGTGCCAAAGCCTTTGCGAACTGACGAAGTAAGTAAAGCGTCCCGCTTTACCCGCCCGGCGTTTTAACTCCAGGAACGCAAGCCAGTAAGTGAGGCGTCTCGCCTTACCTCTTTGGTACCGGGGGTACTCCCCATAAGCGCTAACTTAACTTAATCAAAGCCTCGGCGCGGAGAGTGTCTTCGTCCCAGAGGGACAGCATGATAGTAGCCAGCCACGAAGTGCCTGGCTCTGCAGCTTAGACATTTGTAGAAGGTCACGTCGGGAAGTTTCTGCCCCAAAGGATCGCAGGCTCAGCCCAGGGTTTCAACCCTGGGAATCGCCACCCAGAGCGACGCGCCCTGAAGGGGCGGCAGATCGAACGTACTAACATCGCGAAAGTAGGGTCTAAATTGCACCCGTCTTAATTGCGCACTCTAGTTTTTGCGCGGCAATAGGTGCGAGATTTATCGGGTCAGCCTCTCGCCCCTTCGGGGCGAACTCGTTTATATTGAGGGCTCCCAGGATTGAAACCCTGGGCTGAGTCCTGTAGCCACCTTCGGGGCATAAATCACCCCGAACTGAGCTCTCCAAATGTCCAAACTCCAGGCCCAGGCACTTCGTGCCTGGCTACTATCAGCCTGTCCGTCCGGGACAAAAGCCATTCGCCCACGAGATTTGACCCATGCGCTCCGGATGATCCTCAGGTGCGGTGACTTGCCTTGGGTTGACGACCGCTAATGCGATAGGCGCAACGTCGGGCGCCGGCCAACAGGTGTTCAACTCGCTCAACGCGAACGTCCCTCCCGAGCACGTGCTCGAAAATGGCCCTTTCTGAACGGCAAAAACCAGTACACGCGCTGGCAGCCGCGCAGATCGGACAGTGGTTCTCCACCAGAAGGTAGCTTTCGCCTTCCTCCTTTTCCCAAGTCGCCATGTAACCTTCCTTGTTTCGAATTTCGGCCAGACGAGCGATCTTCCGGGCCAAACTGAGTTCGCCGGAAATCAGTGCCTCATACCGTTTGCGGGTACCAGCCTCTCGGACCTGGATCAATTTCTCCATCGCATCTTCCCCCAGCACTTCTCTGATTTCGCCGATCAATTGTGCCGTCAGCTCCGCGTGGGTATCCGGAAACCGTCGTTGCGCGGCAGGCGCGAGATAGTACACCTGCGCCGGCCGTCCTACTCCACGGACTTCGGACTTGGTATACACCATCCCTTCAGCAATTAGCCGCACGAGCTGCTGACGGGCCGCCTCCGCCGTAATTTGCAATGTCGTGCCGAGATCAGCGGCCGTTTGCGGTCCCCTCGTTTTGAGCAGAAACAGCAACCGATCCGCGTGGGCTAATTTCTCGACTTCTCTATTTTCCCAGTCTTGACTTGACATATTCAACCCATGGATTTAACAATTTAGTACTTCTTAAATTAAATACTCTCCCTAGTCAAGGCAACTCGGCGAGGGTAGCGGAGGTGCTTCATGAAACAGTTAGCTGACAAATTTGCGCTTATCACTGGTGCTTCGCAGGGTCTTGGTCGTGAACTCGCACTTGCCTTTGCACGGGAAGATGTCCGCGGGCTTGCCCTGGTCGCCCGCGGAAAGGAAGGATTGCAAAAGGTGAAATCGGAAATTGCTGCTATCGCGCCAACTGCGACCGTAGAAACTATTCAGGCGGATCTTGGCTCGATTGCGGAGATCGAAAGGCTGGCCGCGATCGCCCTGGAGGCGTGCGGGGGGCGTTTGGATATCTTAATCAATAACGCATCTACTCTCGGACCAGTCCCGATGCCTTATCTGCTGGATTATCCGGTAGACGATTTCCAGCAGGTACTGAACGTCAATCTGGTTGCGCCTTTACTGCTGATCCAGAACTTGCTAGCCGCGATGATCGACCATGGCGGATCCATTATAAACGTGACGAGTGACGCTGGCCGAGTCGGCTATCCCGGATGGGGCGCCTATGGGATCAGCAAATTTGGTTTGGAAGGCCTGTCGCAGACATGGGCCGCTGAACTGGCGGAAACTGCCGTGCGGGTCAATTGGGTTGATCCAGGGAACATGAATACGGCCATGCATCGCGACGCGGAGCCTGACGAAGATCCGACCGCTTGGGCGGATCCTGCGGCGATCACCGACATCTTTGTCTTCCTCGCTTCGGAAGCAGGCCAGCGGGTGCACAGCAAACGCCTGGAAGCGCAGTCGAACTGGCGCGAAGTAATAACGAAAGGATAACCTATGTTGCTGCCGTCTGACCTGCCACTGATCAAAAGCGTCCCCAGGGCAACAAGACTCACTTCAGTCGATCGGACTTCCTCCTTCCACTTACCTTCGGCATTAAACGCCGATCGACCCCCGGAACGCCGCGGTCTGGCCCGAGATCGCGTGCGGTTGTTAGTGCTCGACCGCTCTACCGGAAATGTGACCCACACGCGATTTGATCGAATCGCGGAATATTTCGAGCCTGGGGATTTGCTGGTGTTCAACTCCAGTCGAACGCTTCCGGCCACCTTGGTTGGCAAGTTCAAAGACTCACGGTGGAAAGTCGAAACCCGTTTGGCGGAGTCGC
The DNA here is from genome assembly GCA_963793135.1 of uncultured Verrucomicrobiae bacterium. Classification (GTDB taxonomy): domain Bacteria; phylum Verrucomicrobiota; class Verrucomicrobiia; order Chthoniobacterales; family JAFAMB01; genus JAFAMB01. Next base: position 10,268 of record CAWBYX010000005.1, on the reverse strand, counting down.
TATCGGATGGGACCTGGCTTGGGCTGCTCCTGCCCGAATTGGGAACGGAAGCCGGACATCTGCTCGAGAAAGCCTCGATCCTCGATTTCGGTGACGGCCTGTCTTGCCAGTTGCTTGAGCAGGACCAACGAATACCGCGCCTGTGGAAACTGCGATTCTCAAAGACCGGGACCGAGTTTCTCGACCTGGTTTATCGCATTGGGCAACCGATCCGTTACCGTTATCTCTCCGCGCCTTGGCGGCTCGGGTACTACCAGAACGTTTACGCGCTGCAACCCGGCGCAGCGGAAATGCCAAGCGCAGGACGAGCATTTAGCTGGCGGCTTCTTCTGCAATTGCGAAAACGAGGCGTCGAAAGTGCCTCTATCGCTCTGCACACGGGATTATCTTCTTATCTGGATTTGGAGATCGACCGACAACATCTTGCCTCCGAGGAGGAGTATCGGATCAGCGAAGAAGCGGCCTCCAAGATCCGCGGAGCAAAAAATTCTGGACGACGCATTGTGGCAATCGGGACGACTGTGGTACGAGCGCTGGAGTCGGTCGTGGCAGAGTCCGGTGGCGAAGTACGCGCCTGTCACCGGTATACCCAATTGCACATCGACGCTCAATACCGGCTACAGGTTGTCAACGGTCTTCTCACCGGGCTACACGAACCAGAAGCAAGTCATCTCGACTTGTTGGCCGCGTTCGTCCCGCCAGCGATTATTTATGCAGCCTATTCAGAGGCGATCCGCTCACGCTATCTTTGGCATGAATTCGGCGATCTTAATTTGATTCTGTAAGTCGGTGCCAGGCTCGGCGCTCTGCCGCGCGCCGGAAGGAGTCATAAGTAAACGGCTGACCCGCGATCCCCGTGGCGAGAATCAGACAAGTGGCGTTGCGAAAGAAGGTTAGAGTCAATATTCATTTCAACGCGGCTGAATGGCGAGCTTGCCAAGGTAGTGGGTGCCTAGCGCCCGGTGAGCCTCGGCGGCTTGGTCGAGCCGGAACGTGCGGGCGACATAGATCTCGAATGGGCCGGAGTCAATCAGGCGGTTGAGCTTGTCGGTCACCTCCTGGCCGGGGATCACATCGTAACTGCTGAGGCGCACGCCGGGCCGGGCGTGCGGCTCGGGCATCACGCCGTTGGGGTAGGCGACCCGACCGCCGTCGCGCACTGTCGCCAGCGCACGATCGGCCGTCTCGCCGCCGGCGGTGACGAGCGCGGCGTCAAGGCCGTCGGGCGCGAACTTGCGGGCAGCGGCCGCCACGTCGTCCTTGCGCCCATTTACCACCGCGTCCGCGCCCAACCGCGTAGCGAGCGCCCCGCCGTCATCGCCCGAAGCTACCGCCAACACCTTGGCACCCATCCGCTTGGCGAGCTGCACAGCCAAGTGCCCGATTCCGCCGCTCGCGCCGAAGATCATCAGCGCCTCGCCCTGTTTCAAGTCCAGCATGTCGTCCAGGCCGCGGAGAGCGGTCATCGCGTCGCTCGGCATGGCGCCCGCCTGCTCGGTCGTCAGCTTGTCAGGAACGTGCGAGACGTTGTCGGCCTTCACTGTAGTGAACTCAGCGTAGAACCCGCCCTTTGGGTTCATGAGGGCCGCGGCGTATACCCGGTCGCCTTCCTTGAAACGGCTGACTTGCTCGCCGACAGCGGCAACCGTGCCCGCTCCGTCGGAGCCAAGCACGTAGGGGAACTTCGGCTCGATGCCGAACATCTGGGCAAATCCTCCCTCACGTTCGAAAACGTCCCAAATGCCCACGCCTGCTGACTCAACCCTGATCAGGACTTCGTCAGGCCCGACCTCGGGTACGGGCAAAGTCCGCGGACTGATCGTCTCGATGCCACCGAACCGGTCGATGGCGGCGGCCTGCATTGTGTTCTCTTTCGCCTTCGTCATGATTTTTCTCCTGAGGATCTTCTTGATTCTACCGGCCTACGATTGTTTTTCAAAATATTAGCGGACAGCTAGCTGTCGGATAGCTGGACACCTCGTATCCGAGCGCAACTGAGAATTCGCCTCAATACCAAATGCGGTCAACGGACACGGTCAGGGCACTTCCAGGTACATTGACCGAAACCGACAAAGACACCGTGATCATCGATCACTAATCGTTCGCAGATAGCTAGAACCAGTGCACCTTCTAGGAGCTATCCTTCGAGGTGAAACTTCGATGTTGACCGTGCATCTTCTTTCCGATTCCTCTGGTGTTGCTTTCACTCTTTCATTCGAATTTTTTATCCTGGCAGAATTTCGCGGTTGAGGGAGTCGGCTGTTATCACTAACCTAAAATTCAAAGGCATTTATTTCAAAACCCTCCACATCGAAATCCAGGTTTGATATGAGTTCTTCGAACGAGGTCGAGCTGCAAGAAACGATTCGTTCTGTGTTTCGCGGCAAACCCGTGGAACGCGTCGAGCTTTTTGGCTCGGCCGCCCGTGGAGGAATGACTCCGCGAAGCGACTTAGATATTCTTGTCACACCAAGCCCGGCCGCAACGCGCCGTGATCTTTTCATCATGGCTGCAGAACTAGAGGATGCGGTTGGCAGACAGGTTGATTTTCCTCATCCGAGCCGACGTTGAAGCGATGAAGAACGTCGAGGCACGAGATCTAATACTCGACACAGCGGTGACGCTTTATGTCTCCTGAAGAAAGGGTTCGCTTGATGCATATCGCGGAAGCAGCAGCCCTGATCGCTCGTTACCTGGAAGGTGTTTCCAAGGGAGAATTTTTAGGGGACACGCTGCGGCAAGATGCCGTCATCCGGAGAATCCAGATAATCGGAGAACCTGTGCGGCTCCACGAACCAACGGCAACCAAGCGACAGGCTAATGTAGCATAGGCTTCCGGCCTGTAGAGTTTAGAAATGTGGAGAGGAGCACGCGGGATGATTTATTCCCCGAAGGTGGCTACAGGGCTCAGCCCTGGGCTGAGTCCTCCAGTCCTTTGGGGCACGACCTTCGGGCCCTGGCACGAAGCGCCTAGACAGAGATTTTTAATCCTCAGATTCAACCAACCAGTATGGGTCGTCCTCCCAACGCGCTGGCTCGTGTTGCTCGAAATCAATCGATCCTCCGGAATCTAGGTGCTGCGTCGTCGAAATATCCAAGTCTAAGGAAGCGAGATCAGCATCAGGGATTTCGCCTCCATACAACGCCTTCAGGCGTTGGAAGAGCGAGGGGTGATTTTGTTCCAGAAATTTCCAGCGCCGCCGTTTGTGCGGTTTGACGCGTGAGACTTCCAAAATGAGAAGAGCAATCTCTTTTATCTCACTGCTGGCATGCTGAGCAAGAGCCTCCAGGCGGGCGATATTCTTGGGTGAGATGTTTGACTGGTCGAGAAAGCCGTAAAGCTCATCCATACGTTCGATCGATCGCGTTGTTCACGCGGCAAACGCTGACAATCTTTGCATATGTGATTACGATGTCCCCGTCCGGAGAAATTTTCGTTCGGGCGACCTCGCCCGCAGATTCGACAGTAGTGCGGCATGGCTCAAAGGTAATCGGATAAATCTGGTCGACCTTCAACGAGTCTTTTACTGCGGCTTTTGCCATTCCAGGAATAGCCAGGACGCCGGCATTCGTTTGGCGCAAAAATTGCGCCAGGCGGTTGGCAAAAAAAGGCGACAACCCGCTCAGCGAATCCATAATTCCTCACGCACTACGACAAAGACAAAGTCGATGATATGGTGTTAGCGTTAGCGAAAAGCTTCAATCGGAGATCCTGGCGGGGCAAACCGAGACGGTTTGCCTTTTCCATCTCAGAGAAGGTACTGGTCATCTGCGGAACTGTCAGAACTGCTGTCGCCTCTTTTCTTCGGTTTGGGTATCATTACAAGCGATTTAACCTTTCTCTGCAATTCGGGTGGGCTAAGAACCCGGCATTCTTTCCCCCAGGAGAGAATCCAAGGAACCATCTCTTCGAGCGCATTCAGTGTCATTCTAAGTTCGAGTGTCCTGTCGGCTAGCTCTTGGATTCGTTGGCTGGGATGCCAGTTTCTTTCGCGGACCAATTGTGCGGCGCGCCCGGAGAAGCGCAAAACGATCTTCTGAAGTTTCGCGTCTTCGGTTTGCCAGATCTGAAAACTGTTCTGGAAGAGCTTTCTAATATCCGCCTCGCCCGGTCTGAGGACTGAGAACGCACGCTTTGCTGAACAGACGTTTCGCATCCGGGCCAGGACAAAGATCCTGCGAGCTGCGCGCGTTTGGTCAAAGCCGAGCAAATACCATTGACCCGAAACACACGCCAAATGCCACGGTTCAACCGTCCGTTGCTCATGGGCTTTGGCATCGAGTTTCTTGTATGCGAACTCCACCACCTCCTCGTTCTGAATGGCCTTGGTCATGTCAGTGAAAATCTTCGCATCTGGCAGATAAGCTTCGAAATGCCGAAAAGAGATGGCGGAGTCCAAATCCTCCCAACTGATACTAACTTTTGTACCAAGACTATGAGTCGCAGCTTGAAGTTTCTGGAACGCGGTGCGGAGCGGCTGTTCAAACGCAGTGCCTTTGTAGGCTTCCAATGCTTTTTGCGCCACGAAGATGGAGACCAGTTCGGATTCCGTCAGCTGGAAGAGCGGAAGGTCGGTCATCGGTTTGGTGAAATAGTAACCTCCCTGCGCATAATTAAACTCGATCGGCAGGCTGAGCTGATGGCGCATGTAATCCAGGTCCCGCTGGATCGTTTTGGTGGTGACTTCGATCGAGCGCGCTAATTGGGTTCGATTCGGAAATCGCCCAGTCTTGATTGCATGAAAGATCTCCTGAAATCGCGCGAGCGGCGGCCGGGAATGCAAAGTCCGCGATTTAGCCGCTGCAAATACAAGGTCGCGAACACGAGGCGTTTTCCTCATCCGGGGCACCATCGGCATGTTACGATCAAGAATAAAGCTTTATTAGGAGTTCAGGAGTTGCAGGAGTCAGGAGTTCAGCAGTCAGCAGCCAGCAGGGGCAGTCAGGAATAAACATGGCATAGAATTAACTCCAAAGTGCGGGAAATACGTCCCATTCTGCAGCTCCTGAACTCCTGCAACTCCTGACTCCTGAATTGCTATTTTTTTGGCGGACGTCCCGGCCCCTTGTCAGTCGATTTCGGCTTCGGCTTGGATTTTTTGCGAGGACGGGTATCGAGCGTCCAACTGCTGGTCCGCGTTCGTTTACGTGATTCCGAGGATAGGTTCTTCAAGTCGCGGGGAGTAAAGTTCTCGGAATCGACTCTGCGGCTAGTTTCGTCGAGGAGATTTTTCGCTTCGCTTGTCAGGTCGGGGGCGGCGAGACTTTGGAGGGTGGCGCTCGCGGAACGGACCGAACGCGCTGCTGCATCAAAATCCCCTTTGCGAACTTTCTCGGCGGCTTCACGGGCCGCTTTCCCGGCAATTTGGTTGGCCACGACCACGATGACTTCCTGATTCAGGACAACTTCCTCCGGATTCTGGGTGCCTTGGATCCGCACCAGGTGGGTACTCTGACAATTTTTAATCTCAGAATCGCAGATCTCCGTCCAAACAAACTCCAGTCCTAGCAATTCTTCTCCCTGCAGCGAGGCAGGCAATTTGCCACCAGGAAGGAGAGGCAGAGGCAGCACTTCCGTCAAGAGAACGAACTCCCGTGATTCCTCGCTCACCAGGTCGCCGACCGCAATCTCCACCCTGCCATCCGGAAGCGTGATGGTCGGGTAATCGCCATATTGTGCCCAGGAATGACAGAAAAGCTTCGGCTCAACCCGGAGTCGTACGTTCTGGGCCGTGATTTTTTGAAGTCCGTCCAGTTCATGAGCCAGGATGGCCGGGAATTTCTCAGGCGAATCGGCATCATGCAACTGACCATGCCCGACTCCGCTCATCGCCAGGAGGATTTCCTCGTTGTAGGAGTCTCCGAAACCGAGACAACTGGTCCGGATCCCGTCTTTGCCGAACCCGCTGCGTATGAGCGCTTCAACTGTGTCAGGCTCGATGATGCCCTGGTTGAGATGCCCATCGGTCAGGACCAGGATTTTCTTGTCGCACTCTGCGCCGACCTTGAGCAGTTCATCCCTTCCGAGAAGCCAACCGGCCATCAGGTTGGTCGATCCGGCTTCTGAGATGCCCGCGATCGCCGCCATCATTCCGTGACGGTCGGTCGGCTTTTGCAGGGGAATGACCACTTGTGCGGAATCATCGAAGACAACCAGGCTAAAAAAGTCGTTGGGACGCAAATTGCGAACAACGGCGGCGCAGGATTCGCGGGCGAGCTTCAGCGGCTTGCCGCTCATGGAGCCGGACCGGTCAAGGACAACCGCAAAGGCTGCTGAACGGGGCCGGGCATGCGTTTCCAATTTCTGCGCCGTAAGCTTTGCTACCAAATGAACCGGTCGCGGTTCGTTTCGAAGGATGGTTTGATAATCGAGTGTCAAATGGATATTCATGAGGCGACGAACACTCTACGGCGTCGTATGGGACATCTGTGGTCCCTGCCTTCAAGATTGTTTGGAAAAAACGGACGTAAGTTGGTGGGGCGAGGCTCCATCCGAGCCGGGGCGTGCCGGAAGCAAGCCGGGACGGCTTGCCTACAGTAAGTAAGGCGTCCCGCCTTACCTCTCATGAGCTGGGGGTATGCCCGCAGCAAGCCGGGGTTTACCCTGGGGCCGCAGTTTGGACATTTATAGAAGGTCACGCCGGGAGTTTTTGCCCCAAAGGGGCCTGAGAACTCAGCCCAGGGTTTCAACCCTGGGAACCGCCACCAGAGCGACGCGCCCTGAAGGGGCGGCAGATCGAACGTACTAACAACGCGAAAGTTGGCTCTAAATTGTACACGTCTCAATTTCTCAGCGCCGATTTAATAGTCCGGTAAACTCACCGGTTTAAGAACCGGATACGGGAAGGCCGGATTTTCTTCAAAGGTTCAAGCAAGAACTTTTCTTCATTTTGTTCTGTCTTGTTCTGTTTTCTTCCCGTTGCGGGCGTTAATTTTCTTCGATCTCGGGGCGGAGCTTGAAGTAGCGGCAACTCAAACTCTTGAGTTTGCCGATGAAGTGTTCTGCGCAGCGGAAGTGCCAGTATTGCAAGGAGTTCTATCTGCCGGATCGACGCAATTTGCATCATCAGCGCTACTGCGCAGAACCTGCTTGTCGCAGACAGAGCAAAGCGGAAAGTCAGCGCCGCTGGGCGCAAAAACCGGAGAACCAAAACTACTTCAGCGGGCCGCAAAATAGCCAGCGTGTCAAAGAGTGGCGAAAACGAAATCCGGGGTACTGGCGCAAAAAGAACCCTGCATCCCAAGAACCGTTACAAGATCTCTGCACGACTCAAGTGACTCAGGATGAGGAAGTTAAAACAATAGAGATCTCCGATGCGTTACAAGATGTCTTGGTGATGCAACCTGCTGTGATGGTGGGACTTATCTCCATGATGACGGGTAGTGCGTTACAAGAGGACATCGCCGCGACCACCCGGGCGCTGCTAAGCAAAGGCCAGGACATCCTGGGCAGGAGGCTCTGGAGTCAGAACGACGCATTACCACGATGAAAACCAAACGGGTACTTTGTCCGGAACGGCTGCGCCATGTGCCGCACCGCTTTAGTTGGATCGATCAACGGCTGGTGCGCGAGGGCCACATCGCGCGGTGTGGTCCTCAAGCGCTGGCCCTTTACCTGCTCTTGGTCACGGTGGCCGATGCGCAGGGTTTAAGTTACTACTCCGATAAGACCGCGGCACGGTTGCTCTCGCTCAATGAAGCCCAGTTGCGCGAGGCTCGGTGCAGTCTGCTGGCAGCGGGTCTGATTGCTTACGAAGCTCCGCTCTACCAAGTCTTGAGCCTGGAGCCGACCTCGACCAGTGAACAACTCGTTGCGCGCACCGGCCAGACGCTTCCCATCAGCGCGATTTTACGCCAGATGCTGGAGACCGGAGGAGCGCAGCAGCAGCCGCCCTCGCCGTGATCTCTTACGAGCTTTATTGTCAAATCCAGCTCTACTACAAGGAGCGTGGTTTAAGCTTTGCCCAGATCGGCCGCGAGTTAAATCTCGATGAAGAGACGGTCGCAAAGTGGGCGCGCCAGAAGACCTACTGCCAGCACCTCAGAGCCCGGCGAAAGAGCAAGCTCGATCCTTTCAAGCCAATCATTCAGCGCTGGTTGGAGCAGCATCCCTATAGCGCCGCCCAAATCTTCCAGCGATTGCGTGCCGAGCATGCTTATACCGGCGGAATCTCCATCCTCACAGACTATGTGCGTCGAGTGCGGCCCGTGCGCGCGCCGGCTTTCCTGACTCTGGTGTTCGCTCCGGGCGAATGCGCGCAAGTCGATTGGGGCTGCGCCGGTGCGATGGCTGTTGGCTCAACCAGGAGGCGACTGTCTTTCTTTGTCATGGTGCTTTGCTACAGCCGAATGTGCTATGTCGAGTTTAGCCTCGGCGAAGCGACAGAGCACTTCCTGGCCGCTCACCAGAACGCTTTGGAGTTTTTTGGCAGAGTCCCGGCCAAAATTATCATCGACAATCCTAAGACCGCTGTGCTCAATCATCCTGCCGGAGCAAGGCCGCTCTTTCACCCGCGGTACCTGGACTTTGCAGCACATTACGCCTTCGAGCCACGTGCTTGTAACGTGCGAAGGCCAAACGAAAAAGGCCGTGTCGAATCCGGTGTTGGGTACGTAAAGAAAAATTTCCTCAACGGCCTGCAACTGCCTCCCGGCTTGAACGCACTGAACACTGCGGCCCGCCACTGGATGGATACGGTTGCCAATGTCCGCATTCACGGGGAAACGCACAAACAACCGAGCGAACTCTTCGCACTGGAAAAGCCGCATTTGAACGCGTTGCCACCGCTTCCCGCCGACACCGGAGTTATCCGGACTGTACCGACCAGCAGCCGCTTCCGTGTGGTGTTGGATACCAACCGCTATTCGGTTCCCAGCCTTTATGCTTCCCAGCCGCTGCTACTCAAAACCTTTGCCGATCGGCTCTGCATCTACCATGGCGAGAAGCTGATCGCCACCCACACCCGCAGCTACGACCGGCACCAGGACTTCGAAGATCCCGAGCACGGCAAGGAACTGCTCGATCAGCGCCGGGCAGCACGGGAGGCCAAACTGCTGCTGCGCTTCTATGGCCTCTGTCCCGGTGCCGAAGAGTATTACCTCCAGCTTAAGATCCACCGCCTTAACCCCCGGCAACATATCGCCAAGATCCTGGCTTTAAGTGAGGTTCATGGCTGCGACAAGATCGCGCGCGCCATCCAAGACTCCTTCGAGTTCCAGGCCTTCAGCAGCGACTATATCGCTAACATCCTCCAACAACGCGAGCGCTTCAGCCCTCAGCCAGGCCCGCTCCACCTCACCAGGCGCCAAGATCTGCTCGAGGTCGAACTCGAGCAGCCCGATCTCTCCGTCTACGAAGGCTCAGATACTGGCTCTGAGATACCATCCCCATCCTGCCCAAACCATGACTAGAAATCCTGCCGACCTCTTGCTCAATGAGCACCTTGATTACCTCAAGTTGACTTCTGTCAAAGAAAACTGCCAACCCTTGGCGGTCGAAAGCGCCGCCAACCACTGGAGCCATCTCGACTACCTGGGTCGGCTCCTTCAGGGCGAAGTCGCGGCACGTCGACAGCGCACGATTGTTCGCCGGATCCAAGCCGCCCGTTTTCCAGTCATCAAGACCCTGGAAGGCTTCCGTTGGGACTGGCCCAAAAAAATCAACCGGCTCCATATCCAGGATCTCTTCCGGCTTCGTTTTATCGAAGAGAAAGCCAACGTTATTTTCCTGGGTTTGGTTGGCCTCGGGAAAACTCACTTGGCCACCGCGCTCGGCTATGCCGCGTGCCAGCAGGGCTATAGCGTCCTGTTCGCCAACGCTATCGACGTGATTAACACCTTGAGTGCCGCCCAGACCAAAGGCGCGCTCAAATCCGAGCTCAAACGCTATCTCTCACCCGCCTTACTGCTCCTCGACGAGATTGGCTATCTTCCCATCGACCAGCGCGGAGCCGACCTGCTCTTCCAGGTCATCAGCCAACGCTACGAACGCGGTTCTATCGTACTTACCTCTAACAAAGCCTTCAAACAATGGGCTACCATCTTCAACGGCGATAGCACGATCACTTCCGCCGTGCTCGACCGTCTGCTCCACCACGCCGAAACCGTTTTAATCGAAGGCTCCAGCTACCGCATGAAAGACCGCATTGAAAGCTGACAACCCGGCCCCCCACTTTTCGGAAATCACAGCGGCCGTTGTCGTTACACTATCCCTAATGCACCATCCGATTTTTAAATCATTGGTTTTATCCGATTTTTACGCCGCCGCT
>CAWBYX010000004.1:0-66552 GCA_963793135.1 uncultured Verrucomicrobiae bacterium | reverse complement strand
GGTTGCGCTGGGGGGCGCCCTTAGAATTGATTCGATCATGAGTTCTTCCGTCAGGGTTCGCTTTGCGCCTTCGCCCACCGGTTTCCTGCACGTGGGCGGCGCGAGGACCGCGCTGTTTAACTGGTTGTTCGCGCGCCACCATCACGGAACGCTACTGTTAAGGATTGAAGACACGGACAAGAGCCGGGAGCGGAACCAGGCGGTTCAGGTGATTTATGATGGACTGCGCTGGCTTGGCCTCGATTGGGATGAAGGCGCAGGAATCGGTGGGGAGTTCGGCCCCTACTTTCAAAGTGAACGAAATACCATCTATGAGAAGTATTTGAACTTGCTCGAGGCAAAGGGGGTCGTTTACGAGGATGAAGGTAGCATTCGTTTCCGCTCATTGCGCAAACCGGTCGTTGTCGATGACCTGGTGTGTGGCCGAATCGAATTTGACCGCAGCATGGATCCGGACGTGACCATTCGGCGCCCCGATGGTTCCTGGATATTTCATTTCGTCAGCGTGGTCGACGATCTGGAAATGAGAATTTCTCACGTCATTCGTGGGGAGGACCATCTGACCAATACGGCCAAACATGTCGAGCTTTACGAAGCATTAGGCGCGACTCCCCCGAGGTTTGCCCATCTTCCGCTGATTCTGAATCGGGATGGGTCGAAGATGAGCAAACGCGACGAGGGCGCGAGTGTGATGAGTTACATCGAGCAAGGGTACGCTCCGGAAGCAGTGCGGAATTACCTCTGTCTGCTCGGCTGGTCACCGAAGGAAAATCGCGAAAAGATTGAGATCGAGGAAGTCGTTCAATTGTTTGATCTGGCGAAGGTCCATCGTCGAAACGCGGCCTTTGACTTGGACAAATGTTATTGGCTAAACGGGCAGTACGTTTTGCAAATGCCGTTGTCCCGTTTTCGGGAACTGAGCGAACCATTTATTCAGAAGGCCGGCATCATTGTCACCGACGAAGGGTATCTCCTGAAAGTCCTGGAGATTGTGCAGGAAAAGATCAAACTCTTCAAAGATGTTCCAGACTGGATCGGATACTTCTTCACGGAGGAATTTCCGCTTGACCCGGAGGCGGTGCAGAAAACTCTGAATAAACCCGGGGCGCTTGATCGACTCGTCCGGTTGCGCGACAAATACGCTGGAACGGAAGATTGGTCGGCGAGTAATCTCGAGGCGGTGCTGAAACAACTCGGAGCGGAACTCGGATGTAAAATCGGCGAATTGGTCCACCCAGCTCGAGTGGCCGTGAGTGGCCGCTCCATCGGTCCAAGCCTTTATCATATGTTGGAGGTAATGGGCAAACCGCGGGTTCTGCGACGAATGGACCGGGCGTTACAGGAAATTGCCTAGAGATGCGTTCACTAACACTCCAGACACTGGGTGAGCACAAAGATCCGGCTCTTCGGCTGTTGGTCATCGGAGACCCGATTGACCACTCGCTTTCCCCGCCGATGCATAACGAGGCGCTCGAGTTTTTGCATCTTCCCTACCTCTATGGGCGGTTGCGCGTCAGCCCGCAAAATCTGGGAGAGGCGTTTCAGATCCTTCGGCACCAGGATTTTATCGGATGGAATCTGACTTTGCCGCATAAATTGGCAGCGGTCGAACTAGTGGACGGGCTCGACCCAATCGCCGAGCGCCTTCGTGCTGTGAATACCGTGGTCAATCTTTCCGGTCGCCTGTTCGGGTTCAATACGGATGGGAAAGGGTTGGTGGCTGCTCTTGGGGAGGCGTTCGGGTGCACGGTTTCTAACGTTCGGATCGCCCTGCTGGGGGCGGGTGGGGGAGCAGGGCAGGCCGCAGCCCGCTACCTCGCGGAGCTCAATGTGCCGGCCCTCATTTTATTGAATCGAACCACGGCAAAAGCCGAGCGGTTGGCGAGTGAGCTGACCGATGGTTCAAACTCGAAGGTTCGAGCGGAACCCTGGGAGGAGCTTCCGAAGGTCTGCCAGGAAGTCGATCTGATCGTGAACGCATCGACTGTCGGACCGACGCCTGAGGTACTGAATTCGATCGAGCCGCGGCATTTGGTTTTTGACATGGTTTATGGACCTCAGGAAACGCCCTTGGTCCATTACGCCCGGAAACAAGGTGCCAGAGCAGCGGATGGTCTTCTGATGTTGCTCTATCAGGGGGTTTTCGCGTTCGAGATCTGGTTCGGCAAGCCAGCTCCCGCCGAACGGATGCGCAAAGCATTATTCGCCGCGGCGGGGCGTGGCTCCAGGGTCAGGGTGAGGCTCAGTCCCACAGTTGCCAGTGCCAGTTGTCAGTTGCCAGTGGAGGACATTGTAGTCGGCTGGCAGTTGTTGACTCATAGGCGAGTGCGCACTGGATGCTTCTGTACGGACGGAGCCTCACCCTACCTCCAGCTAATAAGCAGTTGTGGTTTGCAGGAAGGGCTGTACCGTTTCGCGATCCTCGGTCATGCCACTTGTTGAACCACTCATAGAGATCGCGAAAGCAAATGGATGTGCCGACTCGGAATCGTGTCGAAAAATCGTTCAAGCCGCTCTTGAAGGGCAGCGCTCCTTGGTACAATCGATTTTAGAATCGAGGATGGTGGATGAGTACGGCTTTTTAAGCGGTGTGAGCCGCTGGCTCGAGATCCCCTGGTGGAACGAACCGATCACCGGCGTACCGTCGTCGTTAAGGGAGAAGGTGCCGGCGCGGACCGCTCTTCGCTACCGGGTGGTCCCACTGCGGGAGGATGAACGCGAAATCTGGATCGCTCTTTACGATCCGTTTGATTTGCTGGCGCGCCAGGCGTTAGCGTCTTCGCTCGACCGGCGCATTATGTATGCGATGTCGACACGCACCCAAATCGTCCAGGCACTTCGGCAAGGATATGGGGTCGGCGCGGAGACTTTCGAAGCGATCCTGGAGGACCGCGTGGAGGACGAACTGGGACACGATGTGGAGCAGGAAACGAATGTGCTCGATACCGATGACTCCGAAGCTTCCGTCGTCAAATTCGTGAACCACTTTCTCCGGGAGGCGCTCGAACAAAGAGCAACCGATATTCACATCGAACCGTTGCAGGACGATTTGCAGATCCGGTATCGGATTGACGGAGTTCTGCACGAGGTTCCGGTACCACCGAATATCAGGGTGCTCCAGGCCTCTGTGATATCACGGCTGAAGATCATGGCTCATCTCGATATTGCCGAACGGCGGCTTCCCCAGGATGGCAGAATTAACCTGGAGCTTGACTCTCAAGCAATTGACGTTCGGGTGGCCACCATTCCTTCGGTTGCCGGAGAGAGTGTCAGTTTGCGCCTTTTGAGCCGTGAACGATTTACCTTTGGACGGCTCGGGCTGGATAACTCCGCGCAGACGCGCATTCGTCATCTTCTGGCGATGCCCAACGGTATCGTGCTCCTGACCGGACCGACCGGCTGTGGGAAGTCGACGACGCTTTATACGTTTTTATCGAGCCTGAACACCAAAGAGCGTCGGATTGTGACTGTTGAAGACCCGGTTGAGTACAAACTGCCGGGAGTCATTCAGATCGCCGTCAAACCGGAGATCGACCTTACTTTCGCCAACGGCCTGCGAAGTATCCTGCGAGGTGATCCAAATGTGATCATGGTCGGAGAGATGCGTGACCGTGAAACAGCCGAGATTGCGATCCGCGGCGCCCTGACTGGACATCTGGTGTTCAGCACCTTGCATACGAACGACGCCATCGGCGGGATAACCCGGCTGATCGATATGGGAATCGAGCCGTTCCTGGTTGCCAACGCCGTCCGGGCGTTTATCGGGCAACGTCTGGTCCGGGTGCTCTGCACTAAATGCAAGCGTCCGGTCGAGCATGCTGAATCGTATTTGAAGCAGATCGGTTTTCCCCTGGAGTACGCTGGAAAAACGATGGCCGCCGTCGGGTGCGAGCATTGCCGGCATACGGGCTACGAAGGACGGGCTGCGATTTTTGAGTTCTGTCTGGTATCGCAGCGGATTCAGGATTTGATCACCCAGGGACGTCCCCCTTCCGCCTTGCGCACCGCCGCCATTGAGGAAGGCATGGTTCCTCTACGGCCTTACGGCTGGAATAAGGTCATTAGCGGGGTGACGACCGTCGAAGAAGTCGTCCGGGTGACGGCTTCAGATTTGGAAATGTCGGACGAGTGATGGTATGCCGCTGTTTTCTTATAGTGCGGTGAGCCAAAACGGGGCGCGCGTCTCAGGCCAAGTCGATGCGCAGAGCCGCGCGGAGGCTTTCCGCAAGTTGGACCGCGACCGCCTGCAACCTATCTCGCTGGTGCAGCAAAATGGCGCGGAAACGACCGCCGCTCGACCTCGAAGCAGCGATGAGCCGGTGGCAACGCGAGATATCCGCTTGTCGGGTAGCCAGATCATCTTATTTACAGAAGAGATGAGCGATCTTCTGGATGCCGGTCTGCAGTTGGAGCCGGCGCTCAAGGTGATGGAGGCCAGGAACGAACTTTCCAGCATCAAATCCGTGGCGACTGCCCTGCGCCATCAGGTGCGGGAAGGCAGCAGCCTCTCGAATGCGCTTCGCCTGGTTTCTCCCTCTTTTGGAGATCTTTTCTGCAATCTGGTCGCCGCGGGCGAGCTCAGCGGGTCGTTACCGGAGCTCCTACGGCGTCAAGCAACGTTTCTGGTGGCGATGGACGATTTGCGGAAAAAAGTCGTCAGTGCGCTGATCTATCCGGCGATGATTTTTGTGTTGGGCATCGGCCTGATTTTTCTCTTCATGGGCTACCTCGTCCCGCAACTGACCGCTCTGTTCGCAAAGACCGGGAGGGACCTGCCGCTGCTCACCAAAATTCTGGTGCAGACGAGTAGTGTTTTCTCCAATTATTGGTGGGCCATTTTGGGTAGCATCGTAGGCGTGGTGGTTGGTTTTCTTCAGCTCATCCGGACGCCGGCGGGTCGACCATGGTGGCATCGCGCCCAACTCCGCCTTCCATTATTCGGTGCGGTTTTACGAGGACGGTTTTATTCACAATTCTCGGAGACGATGGCCAATCTCGTCGCGAATGGCATCCCTCTTTTGAACAGTCTCCGACTAATGACCAGCGCGATCGGCAATCTGCACCTGCGAGAAATGATGGAAAAGGTTGTGGAGATGGTCCGGGAGGGCGGTTCGCTTTCACGAGCACTTCAGCGGGTCGGCGAGTTTCCCCCGCTGTTTATCGACATGATTGCCGTGGGAGAACAAACGGGTGACCTGGCGAAGGCGCTGGAGAGAGTGGGCCGCCGTTACGAAAAAGAGCTGAATCTTAAGATCCAGCGCCTGACTGCCCTGATCCAACCGGTCGTAATCCTGGTCATGGCCGGGATGGTTGGAGTGATCGCATACTCGATCATCAACGGGATTTTCGATGCCGTTTCCGGGCTTCGCCCTGGATAGCGGGCACGGATTCTATGAGTCAGATTCGGTTGCTAAGCATGGATTTCGACGGGACTTTAGTCCGTAACTGGGCACCACCTCCTTATCCTAAGAAGCTGGTGCAAATATTGAACGATCTCCGTGATCAGGGAGTTTTGTTGGCCATCAATACCGGAAGAACCCTTCGACTGGTCGAAGAAGCTCTGGATGTCACCGGATTCCCCGTGCGGCCGGACTTTGCACTAACCAGCGAACGAGAGGTTTTCCGGTGGACCGGTTCAACTTGGGAAGATTTCGGAGGATGGAACTCGAGGTGCAAGGATGAGCACGACATCCTCTTCGCGAATTGTGAGGCTCTGTTGCAGCAGATCGAGCAGCATCTCGAATCGGCGACCGCTGCCCGACTCCATTACGAGGAGAATCGGTTCTCGGGTGTGGTATCGACCACGAATGCAGAAATGGATGAAATTTGCCAATTTCTCGAAGGCAAACGCTTTGAATTCCCAGATTTCGCGTATCAGCGAAACTCCATTTATCTTCGGTTTTGTCATTCAGCCTACCATAAAGGCACCGCCCTGGGCGAGTTGCAGCGACTGACGGATATCACAAAGGAAGAAACATTCGCCGTTGGAGATAATTTCAATGATCTGCCGATGCTATCTCTTGAATATGCCCGTTTCCTGGCCTGTCCCTCCAATTCGCTTGAGGACGTTAAGACCGCGGTGAGAAACCAGGGAGGCTTTGTGGCCTCCGAGGATAGTGGACTGGGAGTGTACGAGGCTCTGAGACACTTTTTCCCAAGCTTCCGTTAAAAAGAAAGTCCTTCGGGAAAACTGTTTGGTGGACACCGCGGCTTCCAGCGGGAACGACTCGAAGAGGGGAAAGCATCGCACAGAGGCCAATTATTCGATGCTTTCCCTTTCGCGTATTCTCGCGCGCAGGCCAACGGTGCCCCCGGCAAAAGTTCCCAGCACAACCGAAATCCCCCTCTGTGACCTCCGTGACCTCTGTGCGATGCTTTCCCGTTTTTCCCGTGATTCTCGGCACCCAGGCCACGTTTTCGTCCCTTTTCGCAGCTTCCCTTGTGCGCCCTCATTCTGTAACTTCTCAACTTCTGAACTCCTGAATTTATTGATGAGTGAAAAAATCGTGATCGTCGAGGACGAAACAGACGTTGCAGAGCTGCTTGCTCACCACCTGCGAGGCGATGGATTTGCGGTTGAAATCGTCAATAACGGGCAGGCCGCGCTTGCCGCGATAAAAAACCAGCCTCCAGCGCTGATTGTTCTTGATCTGATGCTCCCGGAAATTTCAGGTTTGGACCTTTGCCGAATGATCAAAGCTAATCCGGGGACCAAAAACGTGCCGATCATCATGCTTTCAGCTCGAATCGAAGAAATTGACCGCGTCCTGGGATTTGAGCTTGGTGCGGATGACTATGTGGTCAAACCGTTCAGTCCGCGGGAGCTAGTGCTGCGAATCCGGGCTATTCTCCGGCGCTTGTCCCAGGATAAAGAACAGGCGTTGCTTCGCGTCGGAGAGCTGGTGCTCGATCGGTCGCGTCATGAGGTTAAGGCGGCTGATCGCTTGATCGATTGCACGGCGACCGAATTCAAGCTGTTGGCCATTCTCATGGAGCGGCAAGGCCGCGTGCAGGAACGGGATCGCCTTTTAAGCGATGTGTGGGGGTACGATTCAGTGATTGATACCCGGACCGTGGATACCCACATGCGCAGGCTACGCGATAAATTGGGCCCCCACGGATCTTACATCGAAACCGTGCGCGGATTTGGTTATCGGTTGGCACCCCAGGAATGAACCTGAGTGAATAATTTCGATTTTGTTTCAGAATTGTCACCGGTACGCAACATGATCGTAACAAAGAATTGGTCATGTCACGTCCGTTGGTATTCCGGCCGACTGGCCGTGAATCCCGACTCCACGCTTGAGAGATTCTTAACCGCATAATACCAAGGAGTAGCAAAAATGATAAAACGTGCACTGCCGATGTTGGCGCTCGCTGTTGTGATGGCGTCAACTAACTTGACTGCGCACGCGCAGTCGAAGGGTGATCAGGCGCTGCTTGATGCCCTGGTGCGAAAGGGCGTCCTGACGGAGAAGGAGGCTACGGAAATCAGCGCAGAGACTGCCAATGAGGTGACGGCCCGCCCCTGGCCCGAAGATCCAGGTCGGAGACTGGGTGAAGGAGCTGAAGTTCAGCGGCGATCTTCGAATCCGGAATCAATATGATCAACGCACGCCGATGATCCTGACCAATCCTAAGTTGGGCGCTCAGGACCCCAATATTCCAGCGGGATCGCTGGCGTTTCAGATTGCGTTTGAATGGCGGATTTCAAGCTGGAGGGTAATTTCTTCGGCGGGGTGATGCTTTCCACGGATGACAATCGTGCGTCGGACACCAAAAATGCGACGTACACCGGAGGGTACGACAACTATTCAATTTATCTCAGCCGTGCTTTCATGGGCTGGAACCCGACGCCCGGGCTGACCTTTATCGCCGGTAAACAGGCAAACCCGTTTTATACCACGGACCTGATTTATGATCCTGAAGTCGATCCAAGCGGAATAGTGGAGCGCATCGACTTTGACAAAATCTTCAATTGGTCCTTCGGAGAGCCCGTTGCGGATGAGGGAAAAGCGCCTGCGCCCGCTCCTCCGGCACCGAGTCCCGGTCTCTCACTGGAACTCAGCCTGATTGCTGGCCAGTTCATCTTCCAAAATAACAATGCGGATTCCGGCAGCACTCAGTTGAAATGGGACGCTTACCAGTTCCAGCAACAGATCCTGGCCAAGCTCCACATTGGAGACAAACTTACCTTGACGGTTGCCCCTGGGTTCCTGGCCTTTAATGACGCCTCCTCCGGCGGAACCCCTGGCCCGCATGGAACAATCGTCCCACCCGTCGCGCAAACCGGTCAAACCTTCGCTAACGGCGGAACTCTGAACAATTCTCTCCCTTTCCCGGTCACCCAGCGTGACCTGAACATCATCCTGGCGCCGGGCGACATCACCTATAAGCTTTTTAACAAGCCATTGAGCCTTTACTGGGATTTCGCTTACAACTTCACTGGGAACGAACGATTCAACAGAGACTACGGTCCGCTCTTTGCCCATTACTTCTACGTTGGCAATTCCGCGACGCCTAGTTTCAGCGAACGCTGGAGCCCGAGTTTCTCGGATAATGTGGCCTGGTTAATCGGGCTGAGATACGGGGAAAACCAGAAAGCGGGCGACTATTCCGCTTCGGTCGACTATCGGCAGGTGGGAATCAGTTCAATCGATCCCAACCTCAACAGCTCCAATTTCGCCCTCAGCAACCTGAACAGCGAAGGATTCGAGATTAACCTTGCCTACAATTTCACTGATTTCTTGACTGCAGTCTTGACAGTGTACTACTCCGAAGCGCTTAACCGAAATCTATACGGTGGGTATGCGACAGGAAACGTTCCGGGCGTTGCCTCCACCCAGCAATACCCGATCGCGCGAGATCGCCGAGACACGGTTATCCAGGCGAACCTGCTGATGAAGTTCTAGAGCACCCCAGGCGGGTGACGTTCTCAAAGTGAAGGCCCGGCGGAATATTCCGCCGGGCCTTTTTTTTGGGTTTGGAGGCATAAACCCGGGTTGCTCTCAGGGCAACAAAATGTGATTCTATCCGGTCAGCCAGGGTGTTCTAGAGTTGGCGGCGTCCAGGGCCGCAAATGTGCGGTACGTACCCAATCCCGATATGGAACAGGCGAAAATCACTGAGACAAGACCGGAGTTGGGAGCAAAACCGGTCACCACTTCGTCCGCCATTCTTTCTCCGGAGGTGACCGATTCCGGATCGACGCGCACGATGATCGAAGTGGATGGCGTCGATTTTCATTACGGCAAGACGAAGGCACTGCACGGAATCAATCTCAAGATTCAGGAAAAGAAGGTCACAGCCTTTATTGGACCCTCCGGGTGTGGCAAGTCAACGCTCCTTCGATGTTTTAACCGGATGAACGATTTGATCGATCATGCCCGGGTAACCGCCGGAGTCATCAAGATAGAGAACGTCAACATTAACGCGCCGGACGTCGACGTGATCGAACTTCGCAAACGGGTGGGAATGGTCTTCCAGAAATCCAACCCCTTTCCAAAGTCCATCTACGAAAATATTGCCTACGGCCTGCGGATCGGCGGTGTCCATGCCAAGGCGGTCATTGATAACACCGTCGAATCGAGCCTGAAAGGAGCGGCTCTGTGGGACGAGGTCAAAAATCGGTTGCATGAGAGCGCCCTTGGACTTTCCGGCGGGCAACAGCAACGGCTCTGCATTGCGCGCGCCCTGGCGGTCAAGCCGGAGGTCATCCTGATGGATGAGCCTTGTTCAGCGCTCGATCCGATCGCCACGGCCAAAGTGGAAGAGTTGATTGATGAGCTCAAAGACCAGTTTACGATAGTTATCGTCACCCACAATATGCAGCAGGCCACACGCTGCTCGGACATGACAGCGTTTTTTTATCTTGGCAACTTGATCGAATTCGGGCCAACGGGAAAAATATTCACTAACCCTTCGCAGAAACAGACTGAAGACTACATCTCCGGTCGATTCGGATAGGATAGGCTTCCAGCCTTGCCCCGAAGGTGGCTACAGGACTCAGCCCAGGGTTTCAACCCTGGGAAGCCCTTTCGCGTTGTTGGTACGTTCGATCTGCCGCCCCTTCAGGGCGCGTCGCTCTGGGTGGCGGTTCCCAGGGTTGAAATCCTGATCTTTGCACACATCTCGGAAGAACGGTGGAAACTTGGAAAACCAGCTCGATGGTGCGAACAGAACACAGGCTGGAAGCCTATGCTACATTGGCCTTCCGGACTGTCGAGCGATCTCCCAGAGCCATCCCGGGAGCTCTCGCCGTGCACCCTTGGTGACGACGCGATGGCGTTAATGTAGCATAGGCTTCCAGCCTGTGTTCCGTTCGCACCTTGTGGATGCTTTCTAGTAGGGGCAATTGGTGATGGTAGGTGCGAGTCGCTGGTTCCGCCGATGAATTGTGTACAAAGATCAGGGTTGAAACCCTGGGCTGAGTCCTCATGCCCCTTTGGGGCAATCCTCTGACCTGACCTCCCACAAATGTCTAAACTACAATTCCGGACAATGACTTCAACCGTCCCTCCGACGGGGCCGCTCTGCATCGCTACCCAGGCACTTCGTGCCTGGCTACTTTCAGCCTGTCCCTCCGGGACAAAAGCCATTCCCTCGAACGACTCGTTATCTTGGCGCTTATGGGTTGAAAACCTGGGCTGAATCCTCCCGCCCCTTCTTCGTGGCAAAATTCCGGACGTGATCTTCTGCAAATGTCCAACCTAAAAGGCGAAGCCGAAGCTCAGGGAGAGGACGCTGAGGCTTTGGTTTTTGCGTGGTGCGGGATTCACGCCGTAATCGACTCGCACCGGCCCGATCGGCAGGTTGTACCGGAGACCGCCGCCAACGCCGGTGGCGAAATTGTCAAACGGGTTGTCGCCGGTTCCGCCTGCGTCCATGAAGGCTGCTCCCACCAAATCCCCAAAAATTGGGACATCATATTCTACGTTGAAGATCGATCGGGCCAGTCCGCCGATCGGGTGATTGTTGTTATCCTTGGGGCTGAGTTCCGTCTCGTAGAAGCTTCGAACAGTTGTGGAACCGCCATTGAAAAAGCGTTCATCGATGGGGACTCCAGCAGTCCCTTGGACGGCATCTATGTAACCAAGTCTTGCCCCAAGCGCCAGGAGCGTTTTGCCCAAACTGAAATAGGTCGAATATCGTCCCGTGAGCCTAGCGAAACTGGCGCTTCCGTCGAGGCTCTCTGAAAAAGACGCTGAGGCGTCGACTATCCAGCCATTCCGCGGGTTGGTTGGGCTGTCCCGGAAATCGAAGGTCTGTGAAACTCCCACGGTGATCAGTTGATAGTTCGTCGGACCAACCAGAGACGCCGGTGTGATTTCAATGGAGCTGACATCGGCCTCTTTCGCTTGGAGAAAAGCGGCGGTTTGGATACCTTTGCTGTACGTCTTCGTCAATCTCACTCGCGCGTAGTAGTTTTGAATGGAGTAGGCGACCAGTTGCTTGGCCGAGACGCCGAGCGCGACGTTAAAATCAATATCCTTATCCATGAACCAGGGGTTTTCGTAGGAAATCTCCCCATCGGGACCGCGTCCCGTATAATCGAGGCGAAATGCAAATATGCGGCCCAGTCCATCAATATTACGGTTGGTGTAAGTCGCACCAAAAATGACTCCATCGAAGGTGTCGTAGCCTCCATAGAAACCTAACTCCTTCGCCCTGGCTTCTCGTGGGTTGGCCACCAGTTGAATTGTTCCATCCGGTTGCGCTACTTCCTGGATATCAAGCGTGTCGTACAAACCGGTCAGGTAGAGTCTACGATACAGATCTTTGAGTTTTTCAGGATCGTAGGTCTCGCCGCGCAGTGCCGCGAGGCGCCTCGGCAAGAAATCGGGGCGGAGCCGAGCGCTTGGCTCCTGGCTCACGATCACTCCTCCGAAATGATAGATCGGTCCGGGGACCGAATCGACTGAGATCGGAACACGTCCACCCTGGACTTTCTGAAAATTGGGGGTGACCGTTACCAACGCCGAAAAGTAACCCTTGGATTTGAAAATAAAGGTCAAATCCCTTTGCAAATTTTGCAGTTCCGCTTCGGAATAGGGTTTGGGCGGGTCAGTGAGTGATTTAATTTTGGCGGCAAATTGGTTCTTAGCGAGCCCGAAATTCTCGGAAAAGGAAATCGGTCCGAAAAAGTAGCGTGGCCCCTCTTTGATCGTGACGATCGCGTTCACCGTTCCGGTGCGGTTATCGGGAAGGGTGGTCAGCTTGACAATCTGAACCTGCGGGAAACCTTGCGAAACATAGAAGCTTTGCAGCAGGCTGGTCCCGGTTACCAAGTCGGACTCCACGAAGGGAAGGTTCTTTTGAAACTGGGAGTAGCGAGCGCGGGTTGTGCCGATCATATAATCATTCAAGACTGCCGGCTGAAAAGTCTTGTTCCCTTCGAATGTAATATTACCGAGTTTGTAGAAGGGTCCCTCACTAATATGCAATTCCAGGTAGGGCTCGCGAATTTTGTATTTCACATCGACTGCCGGATAACCATGTCGCCGATAAAAAACTGCTAGATAGTAGGCGGTGTCGTCGGCCAAGGGCAGGCTAAGACCTCGTTGCTGAATGGCGGCCAGGGGGTCGGCAAGAGCCGCGCTCAGTTCCCGATTGCTGAACTTCGTATTTCCGACAAACTGCACGCGCGCTGCTGCGCTCGGAGGAGGCGCGGTGTTATTGATCAATTCTGGTTCGGCAGCCTTTGGAGGATTCTCGCGCTGCGCCAGAAGAGAAAGCGCCAACGGACCCAGTAACAGGATGGCGATCGCAGCGAGGACACATCTCATCGGAAGCGAATTAAATATTTTAGGCGAAGTTGATAACTGCTCGTTCCGAAGTCGCCGATGATCTGCCAATTCTTGGTCAGCTTGAAACTACTAACGATGTTTTGTTCACCGGCCCGCGAACCTGGAAGGATGTTGACCGAAAAGCGATCGATGAACGGTTCCTTTTCTTGATCGGCATGGTTCGCACCCGGGAAGAACTTTTTGTAAAGCTGTTGCAGAACGATGAAGCTGGCCCGACCGGCCAGCAGGGAGGGATCCTGGGCAAATTGTGAGGTGGTCGAGCCCGTAGCCAGGAGGACTAGAATATCTCCCTGTGCGAGCGGCGGCGAGCTATCGAGCAAAACAGTGGGATTGGAGACATTTCCAAAAATGCGCGCACGCACGTCGTAGTCACTGACGGTCGAACGTCCGATAATATTCAGGGTCGGATCCAGGATATTGGCGCCTTGGACAAAATTGATCATACCGTCGTTGATCTCCATCCGGCTGAAAGGGAGCGACGCCGTAAGCCGATCGACGCGGACGAAACCGGTCACACTAGGTGCCGCGCCAGTGCCGCCCGCTTGCAGGTTAATGGTGACTCTGCCTCGCGCCAGGTTGCTCTGAATCAGGAACGCATCATCGGTTCGGATGGCGATATTAAATTTCCAATCTTTGAAGGGAGGGGTATCGACCGCAATCTTAGGCATTGCTCCAGCCGGCGGCTGCGGCGGAGGACGGCCCGGCAGATTCAGCGGCAAAATGTCGATATCTTTAAAGAAGCGGCTATCGGTGATGCCGACAGTTCCGCTGACCTCTCCACTGGACAATGGTCCGCGAATCGCCAAGTTGCAATTCGCTCGAACGATGATGCCGTCGCTGCGTGTTAGCAGAATCTGTCTGCCAGTCACGGCGAGATCAAATTTTGGATTTGTTCCATCCGCCAAGTTGATTCCTCCGCTCACCCCAAAACGACCTCCACCCGCCAACCCTCTCAATTGCGCGATTTGCACGCGATCGTGCTGGAAAGTTATATTCGTGGAAAAGTCGGCGATTGGGGGAACCGTATCGGTCCGGGCTTGAAACCTCGAGATAGTTGCGCGGATGCTTCCGGCTAGGTCCGGCTGTTTGATTGTTCCATTGACGCTTACATCCATCCCCACTCGTCCTTCGACCACCTTGATGTCCGGGACGATTTTGCGAACGAAGGCCAGATTGTTGTCCGGCCAGGTGAGAGAGAACTTCAGCGAAGTATCGTCAGGAATGCTGCCGGTCTGAATGATTTGCCCGATGTCGAGTGGCATCCGGCCGCTCAGTGCAAGAGGATGAATATCCGGTTGCTGAATCTTTCCATCTGCGACCAAGACTTTGTCGGCGATTCGGATAGAGAAATCGCCGCTGGCGGCGGATAAGCTGGAAACGCTAGTGGCCCGGATATCCCGGGCGGTTGCGGTGAACTGAATTAAGGGATTTGCTAGGGTTTGCGAGGCCTGCAGTCGGAATCCGAGGGTGCCGGTCACTTGCGGTTTACCCGATTGCAACGAATCCAGAGCAACTCTGTCACACTGAATATTGACATCGACCGGTTGATTGAGATCGAAAGGAACCTTCCGGCCAGACTGCAGATCGAGCGGAATTTTAACATTCCCATGAATCGTGTTGCCGCTCCGGCGGATATTGAGCTCAGGGATCTCAAACCATTGGGGACTGAAGCGGATTGAGGCATCCAAATCGGCGTATGGCGAAAAGACCTGGAGCCGCGGAACCTCCGCATTGAATCCCTGGTAATGGGCGCTGGCATCAAATCGGATGTTTTGCACCGTGCTGGTCCGCACCTGATCGCCGTGCAATTCCAGATCGCCAGTTTGCTCTTTGAACGGCCCATTCCCTTTCCAGCTCGCATTCAGTTTGCCGGCGAGACCAATGTCCTGGCCGAATGATTTAATCAATCCGTTGAGAAACCCAAGATCCTGAAACTGGACCGTCGTGTCGGCATCGTAATTGTAGGGGTCCTCGAGGAGCGCGTCTCCTTTCGCCTCAATGAAATTGTTTTTGTCGAAGACGACTTTGCAGCTCGGCAAGTCAAGCTTCCTCTGCAAAAGATTCCCCTCGATATCGATACTCTGGACCAGAAGCCCGCGAAATTTGATGAGGCTGCCTAGCACGCGAAGATTCCCATCAGGAACCACGCTCCTGGCGTCTCCTGAACACGATAGATTGACGTGCAGGTTTCCACTCGTCTCTGAGACTGCTCCGACCCCATTGAGCATTTCTTTGAACACCCCCAGATCCGGGAGTTCAATCGCTCCTTTCGCTTGGTAGGCGTAGGGATCTTTGATCCCGACCTGCCCAGTCAGATCGATGTAGTTGACAGTGTCCAGGTCGATGCGGCCTGTCTTCATCGAGGCCACCCAGTTCTCAAGCTTTGTCTCGATCTCCAGTCTTTGGATCGGTAGTCCACGGTACTTAATCCCGTCACCCGAAACACGCAGCTCGCCGGTTGGATTTTGAGTGTCGCCTTTCCCGGAAAAATCGACGCTCAGGCTGCCGCGCAGGTCGCCGGGTTGGCCGGCTTTCTTGAGAAGTTCGTTAAAGGCTCCAAGATCTCGCAGCGCGACCTGGCCTTGAGCCTGATAATCAAAAGGAGAGGTGATCCCAACACTTCCCGTAACATCGATGAAGTCGTTTGGATTGACCACGAAACGGCAGGTCTGTAGTTCTGCTTTCGCATCTGCGAGCGCCGCTTTGATTTGGATGGTCGGGATCACCAGACCGCGATATGCGAATTGATCGCCGGAAAGCTGCAACTGCGCCCCAGGATGTTGAGCGTCTCCAGTGACCGAGAACGAGCCATTGAGAGCGCCGGTCAATCCGGAAGGTTGGCCGAGACTCTTAATTAACCCGTCGAAGACCGCCAAGTCTGTCAGAGCAATGGTGCCATTGACCGCGTACGGATAAGGATCGGCGAGTTGGGCCGTTCCCTGCAATTCAACCTGGTTGCGAGGGTCGAGGGTAACGCGGCAGCTCTGGATTTCCGCTTTGGTCTTCTCGGCGATCGCCCGGATATCCAGGTCTTGCACAACAACGCCATGGTACTGAAGTTGGGTGCCCGAAACCTGCAGCTTGCCGGACGGGTTGTGAACATCACCAGATCCGGCAAAGTTGACATTGATCGCGCCGCCGGCATCAGCCTCCATGCCAAGGTTTCTCAGGAATTCGTTTAACACGGCTATCTTCTTGAAGACGACTCCGCCCTTTGCTTGAAATGGGAACGGGTCGGTCATCCGAGTTGACGCAGCGAGGTCGACGTAATTATCGGGATCAACTTGAACACGAAAATTCCGAATTTCGGCTTCCTCCCCCTTAAAGACCGCGTCCAGTCCAAGCGACTGGAGGGTCATCCCTCGATATTTCAACTGGCTGCCACTGGATCGAATGGTTCCGTCGACCTGCAGATGATCAAAGCGGAGATCGCCTTCGGCGCTCAGGAGGCCTTCGATCTGGTTTTGGGTAATAAAATCCGAAATAGCCGCGAGGTTGAAAGTGAGGTGACCGCTGATCTGTTTGGGGTCGAGCGACTCCCCTGGTAGAGGTAACGCCAGATTCGCGAACATTTCAGCGCGGCTTTGGCCGGTGGTCATTTTCGCGTCGGTGGTTGCCGTTTTGCCGTCCATCATGCCCACCGCGAGTCGAATTTGTTCAATCCGGGCATCCTGGTAGGAAATGTTTGAACAGTCGGTGAGGAGCACGGCGGCCAGGGATGGCCAGATCTCCGCGGAGAGCGGAAGCTTTAAAACGGCAAAGACGTTCGAGTTAACGCCGGAAATCGAAAACCCGGGGACTATTTTGGGCAAGCTAATATCCCTCACCGACTCTTGAAAAACCGCTTGAGCCCTTCCGTTCATGAGCGCGACGCTGCCGGTCGCCAGGCTGGTAGCGTTTAGCCCCGGAACGTAGCGTTCGGGGTCAGTCACCATCGCGGCAATCCCAAGATTTGCCGAAGACCTGTTTGGGAGCTCGTCCCAGGTATCCGGTAGGATGAAGTTTCCCGTAACACGCACTTTGTTTGGACCGGAGTTGACCGAGACCTCCACCAGCTCTCCTTTTCCATCGTGAGCGACTAACGAAGCTGCGGCAGTGTCAATGGCGTAGTGTTGATAGCGGAGCCCATTGATCACCGCGGAGATCGATGCGGACAAGCTGCTTGGACGATCCATTTCGCCGCTGAGTTGAATATCGATTTTTGGGATCGATCCGGAAATCGGGATGGGCCACTGCTTCTGAATTTGCCCGAGGTCCAGGCCGATCAAATTCAGCTTCAAATCGATAGAAGGTTGTTCTGCCGGTTGAAGGTACGACACGGATGCCGCCAGAGGTGAGCCGAGCGCCTTGCCATCGAGAGTTAGGAGGTATTTGCCCTGTTCCGAACCGGAGAGGTCAATTTGCAGCCGATGGATGTCTAAGAGAGGCGCTAGTGCAAGATCTGTCAGGGCTAGTTTGCTTTGATTGTAACTCAGGCCGGCATGGAGGTTATTCCAGGTGCCAACCACCGGTATCCGGAGCGTTGCACAGCTGAGATTCCCCTCTGATCCCTGCTGAAAATCCAATGCTAGTTTTCTGACCTCGAGATCTCCGGCAGGATTTCGAACGATCAGATTAACATCTTGAATATCGATCTTTTTCGGAAGGATGACCGGTATCCGCAAACCGTTAGGATTCGGCTTTGAAGGTGGTGCAGGTGCAGAGGTGGTGGACGGACCACCAGGTCGACATTTTTCAACTCAACCAGCTCAACAACGTTGAGAAGATCCTTTTTTATAAGACTGAACAGATTGTATCGGAGTGCGATCAACTTGGCATCCACCCGCTCCAATGGAAGACTGGTGTTCCCGGGCAGTGGCTGCAGATGCAGATCTTCAATGGTCAGGTTAGAGAAGATGGAGCCATGAATCTTAAATTCTAATGAGAAGGCCTGAGATTTGGCCAATTGCTGAGCGACCAGCTGTGTCACTCCAAAGAAAATCTGCTGATAAAAAACGACGATCAGCACCAGCAACACCAACAATCCGCGGAACAGGTATTTCAGCCAGTGCAGGCGCTTCTTTTTTTCAGGCATGATGTTGAGCGAACTCAAAAATAAAATGGTATACCGAGATCTTCTAAAGCCTTTTTGTTCTCCCCAAGATACTTGACTCCGAGCTGCTCAAACCCGCCACTTTCTTTAAAATGCTGGATGAAATCGTCTATTTGCTTTCGAAGGTCGTCGTTCCCTTTTCGAATACCCATGGCCCATTCCTCCTGCTCAAACGGCTGTAGGATAGCTCGCGTTCTGTCCTGGTGTCTTTTCCAGTTTTGGAACACGGAGATCTGATCGTAAATAAAACAGTCGGCTTTTCCTTGTCCCACTTCGATAGCACACGCGCTCTCGTCGTTGAACACTAAAATTTTTGCGTTCTTGAAATGCTGCATCGCATAGATATCTGCGGTGGTCCCCTTTTTCACCGCCACGTTGCGGCCGGGCTTGTCGACATCCTGTATCGACTGGATATCGCTGTTTTTGTTGGCCAGGATGGCCAGTCCCATCTTTAAATAAGGAACGCTGAAATCGATCGATTTCTTGCGATCATCCGTCATCGTCAACGAGGAAATGATCACGTCAATTTTACCCGTCTTCAAAGAGGGGATCAGCCCGTCAAAGGGAATATTTTCAAACCGGATTGGCCGGTTCAAAAATTGGCCCATGGCCCGCGCTATATCGACGCTTACGCCCGCCGGTTGGCCGCTCGAGTCCTGCATTTCAAAGGGCGGAAACGACATTTCCATCCCAACTACTAATTCTTTCTGTTCGGCTCTGAGCAAAGGGGTGAGCAATCCGCAAAGAGTGAGCAGTATCCAGACACGTACTTTCACGAAACGGACTTCTATTCTCCAGCGATACAGTTTTCAATCACGGAAAGGAGGCCACGGTGGTCAGGTGCGTGAAAGACGCCAAGAGGGAAAAGCATCGCACGGAGGTCACGGAGGCCACAGAGGAAGGAATTGGGGAGCGCGGTGGTTGAGCGATCTTTGGTGGACATTAAGGGTTCCGGGCGAGAAAAAACCGCAGAGTGGAAACATCGCACGGAAGTTACGGAGGAGGGGAGTAGAGGTGAATGGCTGACGATCCCTGGACATTAAGGTTTTGCGTGGAGGATGCACTCAAGGTTGGTGAACGGGCGTTCGCTCCTTCTGACTCCTGGCTCCTGGCTTCTGGCTCCTGAATTTGACTCCTGACTTTACTTCCTCATTCGCCGGTCCTAAGCAAAACGGATGCTGGAAGTCAGAGATCTCACCATCAGTTTCCGATCTCAAGACGGGGAGCTCCCTGCGCTGCGTTCGGTTTCCTTCACGGTGGAGAAAGGGGAGACTCTGGCAATCGTGGGAGAAAGTGGAAGTGGAAAGAGCGTGACTGCGATGGCCTTGACTAAGCTCCTTCCGGAACCTCCGGCTCTCTACAAAGCGGGGCAGATCCTCCTCAATGGTCAATCGATCTTGAGCATGAACGAAAAAATGCTGCGCAGAGTACGGGGTAATCAGATTGCTTATATCTTTCAGGAGCCGGCCACGAGCTTGAATCCGGTCTTTTCCATCTATGATCAAATCGCAGAAACAATCCGCTTGCACCGCCCGGATGTCCGCGAAGTTCGCAAAGAGGTGATCCATTGGCTTGACGAGGTCGGAATTGCGGACTCAGCCCGCCGGGTGAAAGACTATCCGTTTCAATTGAGCGGCGGCATGCAGCAGCGCGTGATGATCGCCATGGCCCTTTGTTGTCAGCCTGCGATCCTGGTTGCCGACGAGCCAACCACGGCCCTTGATGTGACGATCCAGCGGCAAATTCTGGATCTTTTCCAGAAGCTCAAGATCCAATACCGGATGTCAATCATCCTGATCACTCATAATTTCGGCATCATCCGTGGATTGGCGGACAAAGTCGCCGTGATGTTTCGCGGCCGGGTGGTGGAATTCGGGAAATACAGAATCGGTTCTCCATCAGCCACAACATCCTTACACGCGAGCACTGATCGAATGCGTGCCAAGGCTGGGCGTGAAACTTGATCGGCTCAAAACGATTGACTATTCAAACTTGAGCTGAGGAGTTCAGGAGCCAGAAGTCAGAAGATGACAGAAGCCAGGAGCCAGGAGCCAGGAGCCAGGAGTCAGAATTCAGGAGCAAGGAAGGGCGAGTTCCGGCGTCAATGCGGTGCAATTGTTGGGCCAGTTGAAGGGTCGGTGGTCATTGACTTCTGACTCCTGAATTCTGACTCCTGAATCCTGTCTCCTGACTCCTTCCCAAGTAATATTTTCCGACAGAGACGTACTTGGCGGCGAGTTCTTCGATCCCTTTTTGTTCGGCGGCCGTCAACGAGCGAGCGATCTTGGCGGGAGAACCGAGGACCAGTGATCCGGACGGGATCCTGGTCCCTTTGGTGACCAATGCACCGGCCCCAATAATCGAGCCGCTCCCTACCTCCGCCCCGTCCATCACAATCGCACTCATCCCGACCAGAACCCGATCTTCGATCGTACAGGCGTGAAGAATGGCCCGATGCCCACAGCTGACTTGATTTCCAATCATCAGACCGTACCGATCTGCAACATGGAGAATCGACCCATCCTGAATATTGGTTTCTGAGCCGATCCGGATCAGATTGATATCGGCTCGAATGACACTTTGAAACCAGACGCTAGATCCCGGGCCGATCGAAACATCACCCAGAATGGTAGCATTTGGTGCGATGTAAACGTTGCCGGCGATCACCGGATTTGTACCCAGGAACCGGTCAAGCCGCTGTAGAACTTGGTCCGAATCCATAAAATCAGATTAATGCATTGACAAAAGGTAGCGAATGTTGTCAAAACGACAAAATTAGCAGCGTTCGCGCGCGAACCGGCTTGGATATCAGATTCTCAAGCTCACGATCCCACTGCAAACGCATCTTTTACCATGAACAAAGTAGGCTTGGTTGAAGCGGTCCAAAAACAGCTCGGAGGCGAGACGAGCAAGGCCGAAGTGGAAAGAGCTGTAGCAGCGGTCATCCATGCGGTTAAAGTCGGGGTGAAGAAGGATAAGATCGTGCAGTTGGTCGGATTTGGAACTTTTAAAGTGGTGGAAAGAAAAGCCCGAAAAGGTGTCAATCCAAAAACGAAGCAACCGATCCGGATTCCAAAATCTAAAACCGTGAAGTTCGTTCCTGGCAAGGACTTCAAGAGCAAAGTTTAACGCTTCGCCCACGTGGCCCAGTCGGCCTAACAGGTTTTCTCACTGCGGACAGGAATAAGCCGGCTCAGCGTTGACTCTTCCGCTAGATAACGTTTAATCTTCGCTCCTCTTAGGTATGAAGAAACTAATAATCCTGACCTGTCTCTCTGCACTTCTGGTTATCCAATCCGCATCCGCGGCTGATACGTTTGCTATCGATAAAGCTCATTCATCGATCGGGTTTCAAGTCCGACACTTGTTTTCGAATGTTCCCGGTAAATTCGACGATTTCAGTGGCACCCTCGTCTTCGATGAAGCCAATCCGGAGCAGTCATCTGTAGAGGTCACCATCAAAACGGCGAGTATCGACACCGGTGTCAAGATGCGCGACGAGGACCTTCGTTCACCCAATTTTTTCGATGCCGCGAAATTTCCGCAAACTACTTTCAAAAGCACGTCCGTTAAGAAGACCGGGGATAATACGTTTGATGTCACCGGTGACCTCACCATGCACGGGGTCACTAAGGAAGTGGTTTTGAAAGCCGAGCTGATCGGTAAAGGGGCCGGCATGAAGCCGGGCTCTGTTCTCATTGGCTGGGATGGGACGACGGCAATCAAGCGCAGCGAATTCGGGTTGGCCTGGAACAAAGTCATCGAAGGAACCCAGGTCGTTGGCGATGACGTCAAAATCGAATTGCACATCGAGGCGGACAAAAAGTAGGTTCGCGCAGATGCTTTCCGACCGGGGAAATCTCCTGGTGAGCCGATCAAACGACTTCAGTGATCGGCTCTGGCTGTTCTCATAACCGGAGACAGAACTACTCCAGTGGCTGACACAGTCCTCAATGCCCACGAAATGCAGGCGGTCGAGAGGGCCGCCTTTGCTGACGGGATCGATGCGGAAAGCTTGATGGATTGCGCGGGTGAGGGGATCGCAAACGCCGTCTTGGAACGCGAGCCTCATCCCGGTATCTGTGTGGCTTATCTGGGAAAAGGCAATAACGCCGGCGACGCCATGGTGGCCGGATCTCTGCTGGCCAAAGCCGGGTGGGAGATTTGGACCCGTTCGCTGGCTCCCGAAAGCGATCTGCAAGGCCTTCCCAAGAAAAAATCGCAGGATCTGCAAGCGCGCGTGGTGGCGGATCCGATCACCGATCTTCCCAAGAACAGGCCCAGGGCCATCCTCGACGGTTTGCTTGGTCTGGGTTCCAGGTCGGGTCTGAACGCCCCCCTGAAAGCTCTCACGCGGGAGCTCAATGCGCTCCGCCTGGAATCCAATACAGACGTCTATGCGGTCGATCTTCCGACCGGGCTTGGAGAGGAAAGCATCGATCCTGACGCGGTGGTGGCGGATTTCACGCTGACAATCGGTTTTCCCAAAGCCGCCCTTTTCCGGGACGACGCGCCAAACTTTGTCGGCCACATCGTGGTGATTGACCTGCCGGAATTGACCTCGCGCGGACCTAAGGAGCTCGATCGGACCATGCTCTCTTCCGCAGAAAGTCTCCGGAAATTCGTGCCGCGCCGCTTGTTCGACTCGCACAAGGGCGATTTCGGCCGGGTCGGGATCGTGGCAGGTTCTCGCGGTCTCGTTGGGGCATCGATCTTGTGCTCTGAAGCCGCCGCCCGCGCTGGCGCGGGACTCATTTCGTTGTATGTCCCGGAAGAGATCTACAATCTCGTGGTGTGCAAGGTTACTCCGGAAATTATGGTCAAACCGACCCGTGACCTTCGGTCGGTACTCGACGAACGGTTGGACGCTCTGGGCGTCGGTCCCGGGCTCGGTTCGGTCGCCCAGCAGGAAATCCTGGAAGTGGTTACCCGGTTCGCCGGACCGATGGTGGTCGACGCAGACGCCCTCAACGCCCTGTCGACCGCAGTTGGCAAGCTTCAGACCTGCGCCGGACCACGTCTTCTGACGCCGCATCCCGGTGAGATGGCGCGGCTATGGGCCACCTCCGGTAAAAGCCGCATCGAGATAGTCAGAGAGTTCACGGCCGAGTTTCCAGTGGCGCTGCTCCTGAAGGGTTCGAGGACGCTCGTTGGTCAATCTGGTAAGCCGATGGCCTACAACACCACCGGCTCCCCCGGTCTGGCAACCGGTGGCTCGGGCGACGTTTTGACTGGAGTCTGTGCCGCTTTCCTCGCACGAAAGATTCCCGTTTATGATGCGGGACGACTAGGTGCATGGCTTTGCGGAAGGGCCGCTGAAGTTGCGGTCAAGCATTCGTCCGAGGAGTCGATGCTGCCTTCGGATCTTTTTTCTTACCTCGGATCCGCTTTTAGTGAGCTGCGGAACGGATTAGCCTAAATACTTTTCCAGACGCTCTCTGAGTTCCGCTCTCGCCCGGAAGAGAATGCTTTTCACGGCCGGCACGCTGGTTTCCATAACTTTCGCGATCTCTTCGTAGGGCATTTCCTCGTAACGGCGAAGGATGATTGCCATCCGTTGAGATTCCGGCAATTGGTTGATTGCCTCCTGGATAGCGCGCTGGAGTTCTCCTTCCAGCAAAACGCGATCAGGTTCTTTTTCCGCACGCTCAACCGGTTCGGGGATTTCTTCAGTTTGGTCCGCGAAATGGCGCTTCCGCCTGAGTTCGTTAAACACCAGATTGCGGGTGATGCGAAACAGCCAGGTGGTGAATTTCGCCGTCGGCTTATAACGGGGGGCTGATTTCCAGATCCGGATAAAGACTTGCTGAGCAAGATCCTCTGACTCTGCGTCCGCCCCCAGCATTTTGCTGATGGTTCCAATCACCCGGGCTTGATGCATTTCCACCAGGAGCCTGAACGCTTCCATGTCTCCCTCTCGAATACGGGCCATCCAGCCGATTTCGGGCTCGGGATTCTCAGACGGCTCCATGGACGGTTCTAACATTCGATGGGCAAGACTCATCGTATCCTCTACAACACGGTGCAACTCCAAATGTTGCTTTGGAAAATGCGGAAATTTGCGGCGAGCTTGATGGGAGATTAGTCCTGTGTCAGGTTAAATCTGTGAAAAGTTTCGCGAGCATCCGCCTCGTTCCTCAAGAATTGCGCTCGATCTGTGACAAGGTCTTGGCGAGCGAACGAATCAACGAGGACGAAGCGGCGAGGCTTTATCGCTCGACGGACATCAATGCACTGGGGCTGATCGCCAACATCGTTCGGGAGCGGAAAAACGGGAATCGCGCGACCTATATTCTGAACCGTTACGTTAACTATTCCAATATTTGCATTCTTTCGTGCCAGTTCTGCGCCTTTGGTGCCAGGAAACGCGACCCGCACGCCTTCGAACTCGCCATCCCCGAGATCGTTGAGACCACTCGTCAATCTCTTCAACTCGGGATAACCGAAGTTCATATGGTCGGTGGACTACATCCGACTCTTCCGGGCGAATGGTACTTGAACCTTTTAAGAAGTCTTCGCGCGCTTGACCCTGGCCTCCATATCAAGGCGTTTACCGCCATCGAGGTTCGCCACCTGGCAGAGCGCATTTTCAAGACCCCGCTTCGAGACACGCTTCAAAGGTTGCGGGATGTCGGCCTGAACTCACTCACGGGCGGCGGCGCAGAAATTTTCGATCCGATCATCCGCGACAAGATCTGCCGGGGGAAAGAAACGGCAGAAGAATGGAAGGAAGTCCATCGGCTCTGGCACCAGATGGGTGGTCGGAGCACCTGCACGATGCTTTTCGGGCACATCGAAACCGTTGAACATCGCGTCGATCATTTGCGTCAACTTCGCGAACTTCAGGATGAAACCGGGGGCTTTACCGGGTTTGTTCCGTTCGCTTTTGTCCCGGAGACGACCGAGCTGAAGCACATCAAGCCGGCCTCGGGTCTGGATCAACTTCGCAATCTGGCCGTCAGCCGCATTTATCTCGATAACTTCGATCACATCACCGGCTATTGGATTGCGATGACTCTGCCGCTGGCGCAGATTTCATTAAACTACGGCGTCGATGACCTGCACGGGACGCTGATGGAAGAGAAAATCTTTCACATGGCCGGTTCGAAGACACCTCAGGAGCAGACCAAAGCGACTTTGGAGCGGACCATTCGGGAAGCTGGACGCGAACCCATGCAGCGAGACAGCTATTACCGGCCGATTCGAGAAAGACTCTTTCCGCCGTTGGAAACTGCGGCACAGGTAGGGTAAGGCTCCATCCGAGCCGGGATTTTGGCGTTTATCTGCCGATTGACGTGACCCCCATGACGCGCTTTTGACGGCGACGATCAGAGATCGAGGACGAGGACGAGCACGAGACTTGCGGAAGGTAGGGTGAGGCTCAGTCCGAACCGGGGTTTTTGCGCTTACCTGCGATACGAACTCAACCACTCAACCCCCCCATGACGCGCTTTTGATCTGAGACGATCCAAAAGATCGAGGACGAGGACGAGCACGATTGAGTGAGGTAGGGTGAGGCTCCGTCCGAACCGGGGCTTTTCGCGTCATCCTGCTTTGTGATGCGAACCCCCATGAATCCCCTGTTCGATGCGCGCGTCATCCTGCCTTGCGACGTGATTCCCCATGGATTTCTTTGTCGATTAATCGACCAATTCCATAGGGGTGACGTCGCAGTCGAGGCAACGCGGGAAGCCCCGGTTCGGACGGAGCCTCACCCTACCTGGAAAGCTCTGCCAACAGGCAGCGGCGTGATCAGAGCTGATCCGATGCGCAGAAACTGCCGGTAGTGGAATGGGCTCGGCAGATTTTGCCGCATTCGGGATGATCGGCGTTCCATTTCCGGGAAAAAAGGGTGGGAGGCGTCGTCCTGAAAAATAAAGATTCTTCGTAAGTGGCTTACGATCAATATTTTATACTCAGTCCAATCGCGATCTCCTGACCGTGGCACCTAAGTTGCTTTGTGTAGGTCAAACCTGTGGAAAAGCAAATGACAGCCGCTCCTATCTTAAAAGAATTTTCCGACTCACCGGCAGCAACCGTCTTGGATACGGATGCACAGCATGAAGGTGCGTTTCAACGTCTCCTCGAGAATCACCTTCCACTTGTTCGATCGATCGTCGAAAGGATGAGACGCAAACTGCCAAGCAAAATTGAAGCGGACGAACTTTACAGTATCGGAGTGACCGGCTTGGTGGCGGCTGCTCGGAACTATCGCCCCTCGAGGGAGAGCAGTTTCGCCAGTTATGCAACGACCCGGATCCGTGGGGCGATTCTCGATGAACTCCGCCGGATGGACTGGATGAGCCGCGCCACGCGATCAAAAGCCAAGCGTCTCGGATCGGCAATTTCCAAGTTGGAGCAAGAGCAAGGTGGAAGCGTTAGCCAGAATTCACTTTGCGCCGAGATGCACATGACCGAGGACGAGTTAGCGGACCTGATGGAAGAAGTCCGACCGGTGAAGTTCGTTTCTCTGGATGGAGTCGATGAGCAATCAGAAGTCGAGGAGCAGTCCTTGCACGAAATTATCCCGGACGATGCTTGTGTTGCCCCTCTCGACGCGCTGGAGCGCAAAGAAGTTCTCTCTTTGTTGGCGCAGCGCATGGAGCAACTCCCTGCCGTACCGAAGAAAGTTTTGGCCATGTATTACTACGAAGAGATGCGCCTTTCTGAGATAGCGGCTTGCTTCGGGCTAACGGAATCCCGCATCTGCCAGATCCATACTCAGACGGTCGGACAGCTTCGAAACTACCTGAGCGGCCTCTTAACATGAAACCGCCAAATCAACCTATGATGGACACGAACGTTGACTGGGATCAGTTGGTGGACGCTCTCAGAGACGAGCTACAGGAAAAAGGGGGGCTGATTCGCTTACTGAATCAGCAGACCGAAACCTTGTACCGCGGAGATGCCCCCGAAAATGAGCGGTTAGAGGAGCAAATCCGGGTCCAATTGCGGACTATTTCACGCTGTACCCAGTCGCGGGAACTGGCGCTACGCCAGTCTGCCTCCAGATTTCAACTGAACGAAGACGTGCAATCCGATGAAGTGATTCTGAGTTTTCCTGAATACGTGCATCCCCTGCTCGAAGCATTGTTTTCAGAGGTTAATCGACTTAGCAATCGAATGCAGGAACGCCTTCGACAAAACCAAGGACTCAAGGAGAGATTTCTCTTTGGAAGTCCTTCCACAGTATGATGACGGATCGCTCGCCGGATCTGCTCCAGCCTAGACAATCTCCATCAGTCCAAATCAGGGAACGACTCACAAGCGCATATTACAGAAGGAAGCCAGGATGCTAATTTTATCGAGAAAGGTCAATGAGGGAATCATTATCGGGGATTTGATCCATATCAAAGTCACCCGGATCGACGGAGACGCTGTTAAGATTGGGATCGAGGCTCCTAAAGAGATCCCGATTTTCCGGACCGAAATCTATCACACCGGCCAATCCGGAAATTTGAAGACCGGCGCCAGCAAAACTGACCGGACGGTTCCGACACCGAAACCGGCCTCGGAGCCTGTCGACGGAAAGCTTCCGGTCGGTTGATTCCTCTTCAGCTCGGAATTCTAACCTTCTAACCGCCATTTTGCGCTTGCAGAACCGTGGAGCGCTCCTAGCCTATGGGCGCAAGCCGATGTGGCGGAATGGCAGACGCAACGGACTTAAAATCCGTTGACCCGAAAGGGTCGTGCGGGTTCGAGTCCCGCCATCGGTACCATCATTTTAAGCGAAGAAAGGCTTCTGGACTTGATCCAGAAGCCTTTTTCACTTTTCGAGGATGAAGAGGAATTAGGGGTTATTAAGTAGGATTAGAGGCGATTAGGCTTGATTAGGTGACATAGAACTGCTTACAAACTGCTTACATGGCAGAGCCGAAAAACCGGCGACTGGTCACCGAGAAACGTGGTTTCAGGGTCAAACCCATTAAGCACCCACGCTATAGTTACGTCGTTTATCGAATTGCAGACGGGAAACGGGTAGAGCAGGCTTATTTTCAGTCCGAGCGGGCGGCTAATTCACACGCTCACACTGAGAATATCCGACTCAAAAATGAGGGACTGGAAGGTCAGATTCTGGGACCTGAGCTTCGAGGTCAAGCAATCGAGGCAACCCGCAGATTGGCACCGTACGGTAAGAGTCTGCGCGACGCCGTCGATTTTTACGAACTTCATCTCAAGTCCCAAGATTCGCTGCGCCAAATCAAGCTCGAGCCATTTGTAAAGGAGTTCCTGAAAGCAAAGGAAGAGGGCAAGACCGGCAAGAAAAGGCGGAATGCAAAGCCACGGTACCTCGGAACGCTTCGCTACCGCTTGGAGCTATTGCGCGCTTATTTACCGGAGTACGGCCTTGGAGATCTCGAGTCGGAGCATTTGACCGACTTTCTCGAATCCAGACCAATGAGTGGTCGCACTTGGAATAACTACCGACGCGATTTCCACGTCGCGTTTGCCTGGGCAGTTGATCAAAAATATCTGCTCACCAATCCGGCGGCCTCCGTTCCGGAAGCCCAAGAAGATCCGATCAACGCCCAGGTTTTATCGCTGGAGGAGTTTTTGAGACTTATTAAGGCAGCTGAAAAAGCCCTTCAGCCGGTGCTGGCGCTTCAAGGGTTCGCCGGCTTGAGGCGGTCGGAAGTCGAGCAAATTGAATGGGACAACATAAAATTCGACACTGAGAGAATCGTCCCGACCAAAACAAAGAGCGGTAAATGGAGATACATCATTATGCGGCCAAACCTTAAAGCCTGGTTGGAACAGGTTCCGAAGCATCAAAGAAGCGGCAGAGTTTGCATGATCCGGTACCGAGAAGCACTGGACCGTGCCAGGCTGAATGCTGAGCTCCTGGAGTGGCCCCATAATTGCCTGAGGCATTCGTTTTCATCGTACAACCTCGTAGCCGAAGAAAATGAACCAAGGCTGCAGATGGAATTGGGACATACGACCCCTAAAATATTGATCGAGCACTACCGAGCGATTGTAACCCCAGCGAACGCTCAGGCATGGTGGAGAATAACGCCGGAATGATGATTGTCGTCGCCGGAAGCGTTACTCGGCTTAAGGCTCACACGCTGCCGCCCAATGATCTCCAACGCCTGGCTTGGAAGCTGCGATACACTCACCCTGATTAGCGCGGTACAACATGTCTGCTGAGCTCGACCTGGAGGAAGCCCTGGCAATGCGCACGTGGAAATCCAAGGCAAGTGTACATGTTCGAATGAATCTGGCGGACGGCGGCCGGCCGTCCCAGCGGCCTGGGTGGGATTTCCCGGAATATGCCTCGTTTTTCCAGGTCTTCCCCTGGCTTTACCGCGTAGCGATTGCTTAAACTGAGCACCCACTCATGGTAAAAGATCTTGAGCAGCAATGGGCTCCTTGCCTAAATGGGCCTCCCTCAGGGGAGGACTGAGAGCTGGAAGGGGGATGCTGCAGTGGAAACATACATGCGGCGCCGATATGCTTCATGTGCCTACCGAAAGCATACCGCAACACTCATTGGGCCGCGGGGTCGCGGCCTCAGTCAGCCGCCGTGCTGAAAGTGTAGCCGAGGGCGGGGAGCAGATTCAACGGCTAACACCTGTGCAGTTCAACCCGCTCCCCTCTAGGGGTTGTTACCATGCATTGCGTAACGCTGTGACGCCGCAGGCAGGGCTCATAATTGCTATTGGACTAAACCGCTGCGCGGTATGCAGCGGGACGCGCTTTCGATAGCAGCCGGCAAATAGCAGCGATCTCGATCCGATTTGAATCGCAGCCCGTCTGAGCGTCGCTGCGAGCGCATGGGAGAGCTCTTTGGGGCAAATTCCGTCTCGAAAAGGAACTTTCCATGACACCTCTTCGACGACGCATGATCGAGGATATGCAGGTGAGGAATCTCTCACTGCATACCCAAGCCTCTTACGTGCAACAAGTCTCGCTGTTTGCACGCCACTTTGGTAAGTCACCGGAACTACTGGGTCCTGAGGAGATTCGCTCTTACCAAGTCTACCTGACAAACGAAAAGAAGCTGACTCCCAATTCCATCCTTGTCGCCGTAGCTGCTCTTCGTTTCCTGTACAAAGTCACTCTTCATCGGGATTGGGCCGTGGAAGAAATCATCCCGGCGCCCAAGAAGCCCGAGAAGTTGCCCATTGTTTTGAGTCCGGAAGAAGTCCTGCAGTTTCTGTCCTGCGTAAAGAGTCTCAAACATCGCACCATCCTGACGACCTGCTACGCCGCTGGGCTGCGCATCTCGGAAGCAGTCGGTCTTAAACCCACTGATATTGATAGCCAACGAATGGTGATCCGAGTCGAACAAGGCAAAGGCCAAAAGGATCGCTATGTGATGCTCTCGGCAAAGTTGCTGAAAATCCTGCGCGACTGGTGGTGTCTGGACAGGCCCAAACAGTGGCTTTTCCCGAGCGATGTCGCCGGAAGCCACGTCGGAAGGCGCACGGTAGAGAAGGCCTGCACGAAGGCGCATCGACGTTGCCGGAATCCGAAACCAATCACACCTCATTCGCTGCGACACTCATTTGCGGCACATTTGCTCGAATCGGGCACAGACGTACGCACCATCCAGTTGCTGCTGGGTCATCGCAGCCTGGCTACCACGGCCAAGTATTTACGCATCGCTACCACCAAGGTGTGCTCCGCCATCAGTCCCCTCGATCTGCCCCCACGGTCGGCTGGCGCTGAGCCGAAACCCGCTCAACCTAAGCACTGTTAGCTCCGGGAAATGGATCGGCCGAGACTCGAAGTGGCGGACGTGTTCCGCCGCTACGGCGCAGCCTATCGCAAAGAGCATGGCGCTTCGCTTTCGAGGGCGCAGCGCCGTGTCATGACCGCGATCGAGGTTTGCCGAACGGCCGTTCTCGGCGGCCATCTCGAGCAGTGTGACCACTGCGGCCATCAACGCAACGCTTACAACTCCTGCGGGGATCGACACTGTCCAAAATGCCAGTCCCTTGCTCGGGCTCAATGGCTCCAGGATCGCCAAGCCGAGCTTTTGAACACCGAATACTTCCACGTGGTCTTTACCGTGCCCGAACAGATTGCCACCATCTCCTATCAGAATAAGAGAGAGCTCTATGGCATTCTGTTTCGGGCCGCGGCAGAGACCTTACGCACCATCGCCGCTGATCCCAAGCATCTGGGTGCCGAGATCGGCTTTTTTGCCGTGCTCCATACTTGGGGCTCTAACCTGCTTCATCATCCCCACCTGCACTGTGTGGTCGCAGGCGGTGGTCTCTCTGCGGATGGCACGGAGTGGGTTTCCTGCCGAGCTGGATTTTTCCTGCCCGTCCGGGTCCTCTCCCGGCTTTTTCGTCGTCTATTCCTGGAATATCTGATCAAAGCCTTTGATGCCGGCAAAGTGGAGTTTTTCTCGTCGCTGGAATCACTCCGGGACCGATCTAAATTCCTGGATTACTTGGCTCCCAGCCGCGAGGCCGAATGGGTGGTGTACGCCAAGCGTCCTTTCGCCGGCCCCGAGCAAGTCTTGGACTACGTTGGCCGTTATACCCACCGGGTGGCCATTTCCAATCATCGGCTTTTGGACATCGCGGAGGGCAAGGTCACATTCCGCTACAAGGATTATCGCCATGAGGCCCAGCAAAAGACAATGATACTGGCAGCCGAAGAGTTTATCCGCCGCTTCCTGTTGCACGTGCTGCCCGACGGCTTCCAGCGCATCCGCTACTACGGCTTCCTGGGCAACCGATACCGGGAACAGAAATTAGCACATTGCCGAGAGCTCTTGGGCATGCCAACGCCCGAACCACCAGCCTTGGAAACCGCCAAGGACTATCGCGAGCGCTACGAAGAACTCACCGGATCTTCGTTGCGGAACTGCCCAGTCTGTCACCAAGGTCGCATGCTGGTGACCCAGATCTTGCCGCCAAGCCCACACACGCTGGCGGCGATCACGGATACCTCATGATCAAGTGGACTGTTTTTGGACGCAGATCAAAATGCGGCGGGCAAGTTTGGCCGGGCCAAGCGCCAGGAGCGGTGTTGCCACGCGGCTCATTGGGAACATTTTCTAAGCGACAAATCTTGTCCGCCGACGCCGTGCTAGTCCACTACCAGCTATTTCGGCAATCCCGCATGCTGACCGTCTCTGACCGCTTCAGGTCCTCGCCCGAGATCCAGCCGAGAAACAATACCCATAAGCCACGCTCTGGGCGGCGGTTTCGTCCAATCGATTTTTAGCGCACCGTCGCGGCGGCGACCCTTCGAATGGCTTCCAAGCAGTCTCTCGCCGCGACGGCGCGCTAAAAATACTCTGCATTATGGGCCCTGTCCATTTCACGCCAGAAAAGCAATGTTACACCGTTTTAATTTTGTAAATTTTTCGAGAAGGTAGATATCAAGGGCGGCAGCGTGAGCGACACTTTTGGTACTAGAGAAGCCGGCCAGCCCCTGGAAGAACGCGTTGAAATCCAAGCCCTTAACGTCGACTTGAGGGAAGCCGTCATGGCTTGCCTCTCCGGGGGAGAGTCCCGCTGTTGGACTGTTGCGGAATTGGTCGAGCGGTTTAAAAATCTGGGCGTTTGCGCCACCCGCGCCAGCGTGACGGCCGCGCTCGCCGAACTGGGGCTCGAGCTTGAACTCTCGAGCTGGGCGCCGTGGCGCCTGCTCGAACGAGGAACCGAATGGATCCTGGCGCCCAAATCAGAGCTCTTAGAGCTTCTTTCCGGCGTCAGACGGCTCCCTCTAAAAGAGGCGAAGATCCTTTCAGAGGAGCATAAGGCCGTGCTCCTGGTCGTCATCGGGTACCGCCAAAAAGGAGGGGTCTCCAAGTCAAGGGTGGGGGAGATACTCGGGCTGGAGGCCTCTTCCATCCTGGACGATCTCTTGAGCCAGGGGTTGATCTACTGCGACCCGTCCAGGGAGTTGAATTTTTGGCGGCCGACGCCATCGGCTTTGCTTGCTCTGGGCTTGCGATCCCACACCGACATCCCGGCGCTCAAAGAGCTCGAGGAGTGGTTCGACTCGCAGAAAGAAATTCGGGGAATAGCGAAACTGGATCCTTTCTTTGAGAGAACCAGCAAGCTCGCTTCCCGGCGGCTCAAACGCGAAATAGAGCGGCGCGGAACGCTCGGGGAGTTTGCGCTAGAGCCGGATCCCCCTCACTTAGAGAGGATCCCTCCAGAGGAAAGCGGCTCTGATCTTTTCCGGAGTGATGGGCCCGATGCTGTTGGGGGGTCCTGCCGAAGTCGAGTCGCCGCAAAGCGTTGTGCAGGGCTGCCCGGCTCAAGGGAGCGCCGTTGGGCCCGGGGAAAAGGAGTCCTGATTGGCTCCATTGGAGAGATTTGCGGTAGAGCCGCCGTTGGTCCGGCCGGGCCAGGCGCTCTCTCCAGGCATGCCAGAAGCGCAAGGAGATAGCGAAGCATGGTTCCTCGATTGCCGTGTCCCACAGAAGCACTTCGCGGCCCTCGATTTTGAGGCAGTTTTCTGGCCATTTTCGAGGAGTTCCTTTTGCAGGCGCCGCGCATAGCGCGGCGATCAGCCCCGAGTCTCGCCGGGTTGCAATGGAGGGATTTTTCACGGAGCGCATCTCCTTTGCGAGTCGTTTGAATCACCCAGTTCTGCAGAGCCGCTGAGTCCTCATCGGATACCAATTCTTTGAGCTCTCCGCCGCCTAAAAAATTTAAGAAAGGAGAGATTCGTGCCTTCTTTTCGGTGGGGGATTTTCCGAGCGAGGCCAATAGTTCGCCAGTCGAAGGGCACTGCCAGAGCTCCAAGTGAGCGGCTCTGATCGCCGTTCTGGCGCCCGCCACGTAGACCCGTCTGGTGGAAGGCCGAAGGTTTTCGAGAGATTGCTCGAAATCCTTAACGACTTCGCTGATTGGCTTGGCTTGCGCGCTCACACGCTTCTCTCTCTGGAACTCTCCCCCAGAGTAAGATAGTGATGGGAGAGATAGTGGTTTGTCTTTACAACTTGCGCCCAGTCTTTATCACGTAAAAACATCACTTTGAATAATCCAAGCCGAAAATGAAGTCTCCATTCGGGGAAGAGAAGGGGCGCGGGCGGGCTGGTCCGCGCTAGGAGTTCCCTCAGGGCGCCGCCTATGACGCAAGAGGATTCGCAGACAGAGACTGGAGAAGTGCTTCTGGCTCCCTTTGATCTCATTAGCGGGCACTTCAGAATCGACCCGAGCCAAAACCGCGGAGACCTTCCTTGAGCTCTTGGGAGCGCGGGTGCGCAATCCCAATACGCGAAGCGCTTATCGGGTGGCATGGCGCTCATTTTTGGCATTTTGTTCGGCACGTCAGCTCGAGCTTGAGAGTGTAAAGGCCTATCACGTGGGAGCGTGGTTGGATCAGCATCCGGGAAGCAGGT
Organism: uncultured Verrucomicrobiae bacterium; assembly: GCA_963793135.1. Lineage (GTDB taxonomy): Bacteria > Verrucomicrobiota > Verrucomicrobiia > Chthoniobacterales > JAFAMB01 > JAFAMB01. The sequence goes on along the minus strand of CAWBYX010000004.1, from coordinate 32,330 downwards.
CGACGCAGAGGCAACACCTGGCGGCCGTCCGGTTGCTCTTCGATTCGCTGATGATGCGAGGGGTCGTTGAGTATAATCCAGCCGCCCGGGCCAGGCCGCCGAGGCTGGTTCGAGAATCCTCCCATACTCCGGTCTTTGAAGAGGCCGAAATCGTCGCGTTCTTGGACTCGATAAGCTTGGAATCGTTAAAAGACATTCGGGATAAGGCGATCTTTAGTGTTCTCTTCTATTCCTGGTGCCGGGTGTCTGCCCTCATCAACCTGACGGTTGCCGATTACTACGAACGTGGCGGCACGCGCTGGTTACGGTTCCAAGAAAAACGAGGGAAAGAACACGAGGTACCGGTGCACTCGAAGGCTAAAGAAGCGGTCGATCTTTGGCTTGAACGCTCTCACCTGGCGTCAAATCCAAGTGCTCCACTTTTTCCTTCCTTCGGCAAGAATCGTGAAACGATTGAATCGAGACGCCTGGATCGTCGGAGTGTCTTGAAGCTGGTTGAGAAACGGGCGAAGGCCAGCGGGATCCTGAAACGAGTTTGTTGTCACAGCTTCCGTGCGACGGGCGTCACCGAATACATGAATTCGGGCGGCACAATCGAGATCGCGCAGCGGATCGCCGGCCATACCAGTCCGGCGACCACCAGGATTTATGATCGATCCGGGGACCGGTTGACCCTTGAAGAGATCGAGAGAGTGCAGATCGGGAAGAAACAAGAGATTTGAATTTCCGGGCCAGAGGGGCCTATGATCCTACACTCCAGGCGTTGTTGAGGCACGCGCCCGGTCGGTGCCGACGGGTCTTTTTCCAGAGCGCCATGGCTATAATGCCTAGGTGCAATGCAGTTTAAGTACGTAGGCCACCCCAAAGGTAATCGTGATCGAGCTTTCAACATATGTGTTTGAAACGCTGCGTGGGGACGCGGAATACGCATTTTGCCGGGGCCGGAGGGATGACACTGAATTTCCCCATATTCTTTTGTTAGCTCCTGTCTCAGAGCATCCCGTTCCAGCAATCTTAGAGCGGCTTGAGCACGAATACTCGCTTCGGGATGAGCTTGATTCAGACTGGGCGGCTCGACCTCTCACCCTGGTTCGTCGTGAGGGTCGGCCAATGCTTATCCTCGAGGACCCTGGCGGCGAGCCACTCGATCGGCTCCTGGGACAACCGATGGAACTAAGCCAGTTCCTTCGTTTTGCGGTCGGCCTTGCCGCTGCGCTGGGCAAGCTCCACCAGCGCGGTCTTATCCACAAGGATATCAAGCCGGCCAATATTCTGGTGAACTCTGCCAGCGGCGCGGTCTGGTTCACTGGTTTCGGTATTGCTTCACGTCTTCCGCGCGAACGCCAGTCGGCAGAACCTCCTGAGTTGATTGCCGGAACACTCGCCTATATGGCGCCCGAGCAGACCGGACGCATGAATCGGTCGATCGATTCCCGGAGTGATCTTTACTCCCTGGGCGTCACCCTCTACGAGATGCTCACCGGGTGCGCTTCCCTTCAAAGCGTCCGATCCCATGGAATGGGTCCACTGCCACATCGCCCGGCAGCCGATCCCGCCCGAACAGTATGCGAAGGAAATTCCCGGCGCCGCTCTCAGCGATCGTTATGAAGCTGCTGGCGAAGACCGCCGAGGAACGGTATCAGACCGCCGCCGGTGTTGACAGTGATCTTCGGCGCTGCCTCAGCGAATGGGAGACGCACTGCCGCATCGACCCGTTCCCGCTCGGCGCGCACGATGTGTCGGATCGGCTATTGATTCCGGAGAAGTTTTACGGGCGGGAGCGCGAGATTGATACGTTGCTCGCTTCCTTTGACCGTGTCGTGGCCAATGGCAGGCCGGAGTTGGTGCTCGTGTCCGGCTATTCCGGTATCGGCAAGTCCTCGGTTGTCAATGAATTGCACAAGGTGCTGGTCCCGCCGCGCGGCCTCTTTGCCTCCGGCAAGTTTGACCAGTATAAGCGCGACATCCCTTATGCCACCCTGGCCCAAGCCTTCCAGAGCCTTGTCCGCCCGCTTCTGGGCCAGAGCGAGGCGGAGCTTGGCCGGTGGCGGAGGCGCCCTGCGCGAGGCGCTGGGCCCGAACGGTCAGCTCATCGTTAACCTCATTCCCGAGCTGGAGCTGGTGATCGGAAAACAGCCGCCCGTCCCGGACCTGCCGCCGCAGGACGCGCAGAATCGCTTTCAAATGGTATTCCGCCGGTTTCTCGGCGTATTCGCCCGGGAGGAGCATCCGCTGGCGCTGTTCCTCGACGATTTGCAATGGCTGGATACGGCGACTCTCGATTTGCTCGAGCATCTGGTCACCGCAGCTCTGAGGTGCATCACCTCCTGCTGATCGGCGCCTATCGCGATAACGAAGTCAGCCCCTCGCACCCGCTTATGCGGACGCTCGCGGCGATCCGCAGTGTCGGCGCCGCAGTACAGGAAATCGTTCTGGCACCCCTTTCGACCTCGACGACGTCGGCCAGCTTGTGGTCGATTCTCTTCATTGTGAGCCTCACCGAGCCCGGCCCCTTGGTGCAGTTGATGCACCAGAAGACCGGAGGCAATCCTTTCTTTGCGATCCAGTTCTTCAGCGCGTTGGCCGAAGAGGGGCTGCTCGCGTTCGACCCAGTTGCGCTGGCTTGGCAATGGGACATCAGTCGCATCCGCGCCAAGAGCTTCACAGACAATGTGGTGGATCTCTTGGCCGGGAAGCTGAAGCGCCTCTCTGCCATCACCCAGGAAGCCCTGAAACAGCTCGCCTGCCTGGGCAATGTCGCCGAAATCGCCACCTTGGCCCTGGTTCACGGGAAAACGGAGGAGGCGATGAACGCGGCCCTCTGGGAAGCCGTCCATGCTGGGCTGTCTTTCGCGAGGACAGCGCCTACAAGTTCCTGCACGACCGGATCCAGCAGGCGGCTTATACACTGATTCCCGAAGAACATCGTCCGAAGTTCACCTGCGCATCGGCCGTGTGCTGCTGGCGAGCATGACGGCGGACGAGCTCGCCGAGCATCTGTTCGATGTCGCAAACCAGCTCAATCGGGGCGCCGCAGGGCTGATCGACCGCGACGAGAAAGCACAGGTAGCGACGATCAATCTGCGCGCCGGGCGAAAAGCCAAGGCTTCGGCGGCTTATGTGTCAGCATGCGTGCATATTTTGAGGCCGGCATGGCGCTGTTGGACGAAAGGGACTGGGACAGCCAGTACGAGTTGACCTTCAGCCTGTGGCTCGGACGCGCAGAGTGCGAGTTGCTAACCAGTAACTTCGACAAAGCCGAGCAGCTTGTCGCGGATTTACTGCCGCGCGTGGCATCAAAAATCGATCGCGCAGCAGTTTATTACCTAAAGGTCCAGTTGCATGTCGTGAAGTCGGAAGTCCAGCAGGGAATCGACAGCGCACTCACCTGCCTTCGACCGTTCGGCATTGACATCAGCGCACACCCGACTTGGGATCAGGTCGAGGCCGAATACGAGACGGTCTGGCGGACCCTCAATGGACGCTCGATCGAGAGTCTGATCGACCTGCCGCTGATGACCGATCCGGAACTGCAGGCCGCCATGCAGGTTCTCTCGGTCCTTACTCCTGCCTCTTTCCTCACCGACTTTCACTTGTTTTGTTTGCTCGCGTGCCGCATGGTGAAGGTGGGTATCCAGCACGGGATAGGCGGCGCGTCCGCGCACGGCTATGCCCTTCTCGGGTATATCCTCGGATCGGTCTTTCACCGTTACCGAGAAGGTTATTGTTTTGCCAAGCTCGCATGCGATCTGGTGGAGAAGCACGGCTTTATCGCCTACCAGGCGAAGGTCTACCACGCGACGGGTTTAATTGGCCTCTGGACGCAGCCGATAGCGAACGCGATCGAGCTTCAGCAAGCGGCCTTTCGCACGGCGATTGAGACGGGTGATCTCGCCTTCGCTTGCTACAGCTTGGAGCACTCCCTAACAGACCTTCTCCTGCGGAACGATCCGCTCGACGAGGTGTGGCGCGAGTCGGAGGTGGCGTTGGACTTCCACCGGGAAGCCAAGTACGGCGACGCCGCGGACATCATCCGGAGCCAGCAACGCTTTATCGCGACCATGCAGGGCCGGACTGCGACCTTTTCCACCTTCAGCGATGCCCAGTTCGATGAGGCGGCGTTCGAAGCGCAACTGACGGGGGACCGGATGACCTTGATGATATGCTGTTACTGGATTCTCAAACTGAAGGCGCGGTTCCTGTCAGGGGACTACGCCGAGGCTCTCGCGGCGGCCGACAAAGCGAAGGCACTCCTTTGGGCCGCAGCCGCTCAAATCCACTTGCTCGACTACTTTTACTACACCGCGCTGACGGTGGCGGCGCTCTACGAGGACGCTACCGCTGACGAGCAGAAAAGGTGGCGCGAACTCCTGACAGCGCACCGGGAACAACTGCGCGAGTGGGCCGAAAACTATCCACCGACTTTCGGTGACAAACACGCACTGGTGTCAGCCGAGATCGCCCGACTCGAAGGCCGGGACCTTGATGCCATGCGGTTGTACGAGGAGGCGATCCGGGCGGCGCGCGAGAATGGGTTTGTCCAGAACGAGGGCCTCGCCAACGAGCTGGCTGCGCAGTTCTATCTAAAGCGCGGCAACGAGAAGATCGCGCATTCCTACCTCCGTGACGCGCGCTACTGTTTTCTCGATGGGGCGCACTGGGCAAGGTGCGGCAGCTCGACGAACGCTACCCGGACTCAGAGAACAAGCGCCGCTTGCGCCCTACCGCCACGATCGGCACCTCCGTTGAGCAGCTGGACTTGGGGACGGTCATGAAGGCGTCGCACGCGGTCTCAGGCGAGATCGTGCTGGAGAAGTTGATTAAAACTCTCATGGTGATCGCGGTCGAACACGCAGGGGCCGAGCGCGGTCTTCTGATCCTGCCGCGCGGCGAAGAACTTCGGATCGCTGCGAAAGCCAGGACCGGCCGAGACGGGATTGAGGTCAAACTGCAAGATGCCTTGGTGACGCCCTCCGACTTACCCGAGTCGCTGCTTCGCTACGTGATTCGAACTCAGGAGAGCGTGATTCTGGATGACGCCTCGGCCCAGAACCTGTTTTCACAGGACGAATATGTTCGTCAGCGGCGTCCCAGGTCAGTGCTCTGCCTGCCCCTGGTGAAGCAGGCCAAGCTGATGGGAGTGCTCTATCTGGAGAACAACTTGGCGCCCCGCGTGTTCACGCCGAAGCGGCTGGCCATGCTGGAGATGCTGGCCTCGCAGGCCGCGATCTCATTAGACCATGCCCGATTGTATGCTGAAATTCGCACTCATCCAGTCAAGCTTTCCCAGGAGGAGCAAACGAAGTCTTGAAACGCAGCCTGAATGCGCTCGCCCACTGAGAGAGAGCTAGCAGAGCGTGGATGGGCAGGTGCCGATCGAGCCTACCGACCAAATGGCGGCCAACTGGGCAGCCTTGTGGCTGGTCCCTGCGGAAGAACGGCGAGCGTATTTCGCAGTCCATTTGACATGATGGGCGTGTAATTGCGGCCAAAGATTCGGACCATCCGAAAACATACGAATGACCGGACGAAGATACCAGGCTGGCAGTTGGGGTTGGCAGGTTGGCACGGGGTTGGTTTACTGGTCGAAGGAACATTTTCGGATTTTTGACTACGATCCGGAAACCACCAGGCCCTCGCATTCGCTCTCCTGGAAAGGATTTATCCAGAGGATCGTTTCTCGTTCGAAGAGATCCTCAATCGGGCAGTCCGGGACAAGAGCGATTTTGAATACGACTATCGAATCGTGCTTCCGGATAGATCGATAAAGTTTTTAAGGACTGTGGGTCAAGCCCTGGTTAACCCGTCCGGCGAGCTTGAGTTTATTGGCACGGTCATGGACTTCACCGATTTGAAGCGCGCGGAAGAAATGCGAACTGCCATGGCAAGCGAACGGGAACTGTTTGCGCAGCAACGCGCCACCGCACTTGGCAAAAGCAAACGAGGCTCTTCGGGGATGCCTTGATGCGCTTGCCTCGGTGCCGGAACTGGATGATTTCCTTGGGCAAGTGATGGCTGCGATCACGAGGCAGTTGGGTGCGGTCTCTTCCTGTTGCGGGTGCGTAACTTCGAGCAAAATACATTGCCGCTGGAACTCGTCTTCCAAAACGGCCGAGTCATGACTCCGGATGAAGCAAAATTTCCCGAAACCTGGCGGTCTCTGTCGCTGGTCAAAGAACGCGCCGCCACTTTTCTGGACCAGCCAACGACTGTCGTCGGTATTCTCGATCCACGCTCGCCATTACCTGAAGCGCTGCGCTTCTATCTACTTGGACTGGGTATAAAGACCTTGTTGATCATTCCTTTGACCTTGGGCGGCCAGGCGAACGGCCAGTTGAGCTTTCGTTTTACTGAGGAGCGTGATTTTGACCCGGAGGAGCTCGAAATCGCCAGAGCCTTAGCAATCCAAGCCAGTCTGGCCATTCATCTGACCCGATTGGCAAAAACCGCCCGGCAATCTGCGGTCCTGAAAGAGCGCAATCAGCTGGCCGGCGAGATTCATGATGCGCTGGCCCAAAGCTTTACCGGCATCTCGATGCAACTGGGAATCAGCCGGGGAGCAACTAGCTGCAAAGAAAGGTGATCCTCTCAGCCAAATTCAACGAGCAAACGAAATCGCCAATTTGGCTTAGCTGAAGCGCGCAGATCCATTCTCAGCCTCAGCTCCAGTCCTATTGAGGAATTAGGATTGACTGATGACGTTGCAACGTTTGGTTGAGCACTCGAATATTGCCAGGCCGGTTGCGCTGTGATTTCCGGACCGACAGCATACCCGAAGAAAGTTTGCCGCCGAGGGTACAACATGAGCTGCTGCGTTTTGCCCAGGAGGCGATCAGCAACGCGGTTCGCCACGCTAAGCCTACGATGGTAAGCGTGAGGCTTCGCTGGGAACCGCCTAATCTCATTCTTAAAGTAAAAGATAATGGATCCGGTATTTCCCATGCCAGCTTCGCAAAAAGTGAAGGCTTCGGATTGCGTAACATGCGCAGAAGAGCCTCGCAAATCGGCGGAAAATTAGATATCCAAACTGCCGCCAGTCATGGAACTAGCATCGTCCTGACTGTGCCGATCGCATCATTGAAATGATTGCATCCTTTGACGCATCCGCTGCCACCAGAACCCAAGCGTCCCGGGTATGTTCAACGGATTCACTGAATCGGCCACAACTGTTTTCCCAATCCGGAGATTGTCTTCAGCCAGTCGATAGGCCACTGGTATCCTGTCGGGCCGACTTCTCCTGCAGCGTCTCGGAGAAACGAAGAGCCTGCTAGATCGCGTCCACGCTCAAATGTACGCCTCCCACTCTCGAGCGTCGTCTTCCCAAGTCATCGTTTGAGCGTGGGTTGATGCTGGACGTGATGCGCTGGCGCTTAAAGTTACAAAACTCAAACTTCAGCTTCAGCCTCTTTGCCGGTGCCGAGTTCCGGCCCGATCCCCATGTCGAGCATTTAATGCTGGTGAGCTGGTTCATTTTTTGGGCCGCTCGACGGTCGGATGGTCGAGTAGGAATTTTTCGAGAATGGCGGCGGTATGTGGATTTGGCGATCGGCGCCCTTCTTCCCAGCTTCGGAGCGAGGCGAAAGTGGCATGGAAATAATATTGCGCTAGGACCGCAACCGCTTTGCGTTGAGACAATCGGTTTAGTTTGCGCCAGGCGGTGAGTTTTTTGACCGTGGGGTGGATCTTGCTTTTTCGCAGATCGGCGGCAAACACTTTGCCGATTTTCACTTTCGGGTTTTGCGTCAATTGTTGGAAGCGTTCGCGTTTTTGTTTCGGATCGGAATTCATTCGCTGTCCAAAAGTTTGCGACATGTCGCATGAAATGGCAATCTCGATCATGAACGTTTCCAAGGGTTTGGAAGTCGGCCTTCGGAAATCAATTTGAGTCAGCGCAATTCGGCCAGGGCGTGCCAGAAACAGCGTTTTCTGGCTCTGTGATCGTGCAGCATACCAAGGAGGTAAACAGGGTGACCGGGTAGCGAGCAGGTTTGCCAGTAGCGGAGAATCCCGGCGCGGGGTCGGGCGGTTAGTGATCTGAGGGAAGCTCGGGCTTCCCTCCAGCTTGCGGCGACCTGATTACGGTGCTCGTGCATGGCCTCCAGGCGGCTTTCTGTGGTCGAATACCTCACGAGCTCGGGAAAGAAAGCGGGTAGCGGCCTTTCTCGGCCCTATACGGCACGCTTAGCGGCCGCCACGCGGTGAGCAGAAGGCGGGCTGGGCTGCTCGCCGGGTGGAAAACGGGTGAATCTCATGATTGGTGCGGGCGTCATAGAGTGTGGTTGGTGAGGATTAATTTGGCGAGGTAGGTTGCGCGGTTGCTCCGGTGCCGTTGCCAAGCTCCGGCAGTCGGGGACCAGTGAAACCCGTTGCGCTTGAGTTCTCGGCGGATCCCTTCCGAGGGAATCTCCGGGAAAAAGATTTGGAGTCGATTAACCTCAATGTTATCGACCAGGCGCACGCCACCAGGAAACTGCTCTTCAGTGGTTTCGTCGTGCTGGACGTTCTGGATTGCGGCCAGGCGCTTCTCAAGTCGGCGGATGTTGGCCGAATTGTTCGCGAGGGCGTAATTGGGAAAGCCAGCTCTGCCGGCGAAATCTTGCGCGAAAAGTTTGGCGATTGTTTCCTCAGAGAAGCCAAGGTCGGCGAGGCCTTCGCGATCCGCTTTGCGGATAAGATGGTTTGCGCGCTTCATCACGCCCTGACGTTTTTTGAGCCGTTCGATTTTATCGACGAGCTTTTCAGTAGCATCCGGGTCATCGCTAAAAATGATCACGTTGGACTCGGCGGCGGCCGCTCGCCGGCGAAAGTATTCGGCTTTATCGTGATGTTCCTTCGCCTTGGCGAAATGCTCATCGATGCGCTTAAGGTCTCGCCGATGGCGTTTCTCCGAATGGTGCCCGACCAGAATGGGTTGACCGAGAGGGATCATTTCAAGTCGTTCCCGGGCGGCGAAATGTCGCCCGGTTGCAATGTTTGCGTGCTTTTCGGCGAGCTGGCGAAAGCGCGCAGCTTTCGCTGCGCGTTCTGATTCGAAATCGTTCATGCCTTGAAAAGGTTGGGCTGCAATTGCAGGGTGTGCGATTCGATCCGGTAACTGGTGAGCGGCGAGACGCTTTCATTGAACAGCGTCCAAAACGCCTCTCGGTCTGGCAACTCGGCAAGCTGTCCGAGTTCGATCCGCTGTTCGTCAGTCAAGCCTTCGGCTTGGTCAACAAGATAAAGGTACGCGTCATGTTTGAATGCAAAAACGTCAACTTGAAGACCTTGGGACAGGTAGCACGCAACACTGTAGACGGTGATTCCGCCCTCAGAGTTGTCATTGAAACCAATCCAGGTACGATAAGATGTAGAACTATTCATTTTGATTTTGAAGGGTTGAGGTGAGTGGTTTGCATGGTTCCGGGGGTGCTGGAAACACCCCCGGTTCCGGTCACGGAATTACTTGGTTCCCTTCTTGGCCTTTTTCGTGTCGGCGGCCACTGGAGAGGGGGCAGGGGGGGAGTGGGAGCCTCGGGAGTGCTCTCCTCCTTGCGCCTGTACTGGGTGAATTGCCAGTTTTCGACCAGCAGATAAAGACGGGTGCGGCGAGTGTTGGTTTGCTTGTCCGTCCATTCGTCCATGCGAAGCTTGCCATCGATGAAGATTTCCTGGCCCTTCTTAACGAGGTTCCCGAAATTCTCGGCGGGCTTACCCCATATTTGGAGGTTCACAAAAGTGGTGACCTTCTTTTCTTCCCCCTGAGCGTCGGTGTAATGCTCGTTGTTGGCGATCGAGGCAGAGACCACCGGCTTACCACTGGGAGTGTATCGGAGTTCGGGATCGTCGGTGAGGTTTCCGGTCATGTGGACTGTGTTGATGTTCATTGTGGTGACTTAGGGTTTTGGTTTGTTTTGGTATCAACTTTCTACGCTTTATTATGCTACATGTAGCACTAAAAAGCAATCAGAAAATTTAAATATTTTTGTCGTTAGTGCCTATCTCAGAGAGAGTTACTTCCATGTGTGTAACATCATTACGAATAGGTAGTAAGTCTCGTAGCACGTCGCCTACCTGCACCCTCGTATCGACGTGAAACTTGGGGCAGGACAGATAGGAAATGAGATGGTTGATCGCAGCTTCGATGGAGCGCGCGGAGTCGAGGGCCTCGGCTTTGTCGGCTTGGAGTTATTTGATGTAGTTCATGATAAATACAGAAAGACAAAGCGTTATTGTTCCACGTGGAACGTGTTGGCTATCAGATAGATATGATTATAAGACCTTGTTTTGCTTAGGTCCGCGTAGAGAAAAAATTCATGCCCCATAATTTTTTTCGGAAGCGGGCCTGTATCGAAGCCCGCGACCACGGCGAACCAAGCCGGGCGGTCAAGAGCGCGGAGCGGCGAAACGGAATAAATGGCGGGGACCCACGAAGTGGGGGAGGAGGCCGTTTATGCCGGATTCGCGTTACTCTTGAGCGAGCGGCGCGCCGTGGTCTCTTCCCGAGGGGCGAGCTCCGGCTTTGCGGACGCGGAGACTCCCGAGGCAAGATAAGAAGGCGTTACGGAAACCTGGGTTTCCGTACAGGAAGGTAGGCTGGAGACGCTTTGGGCTCAGCCGAGGAAACTCCGGTCCCGGCTTTGCGGGATGGGGTTTCCTATTAAGAGACCCTAGCCATGCTACCGGGTCGGATTGAGAAAATCTCATGTAAACAATGCCGGATTCTGGTTAATAAAAGAGTACTTCCGATTGAACCTTTCGGACACCTTCAAATCCTGATGGAAACCCTTTTATCGGTTTTGGGTTTGATCTTCGTACTTTTGCTTGGTCTCGTTGTTTAGTTGCCCAGGCACGGCAGTCCTTAGCGTACGTAAATTTCCTTTTCTCCTTTTCTTGGGGTGCCCCCCTGATCACCGTTGTGAGCTTCGACAAGGTTCTCGAGGTCTTTGGCACTCGTGGCATTCTCACGGGGCTTCTGTTCATCGCGCTTGGATTCTGCATCGGCTGGATGCTCGGGGGTCCCGGCAACGATACACGGCCGGTGCTGGCACTAGCGACAGTACAGCGCGATATTGCAGCTGCACTTGTGGTCGGAAGCCAAAGATTTAGCGATCCGAAAGTGGTCGTCATGGTAATCGTTGTCGCCATTCTCGGATTGATCATCCTCATGCCGTTTTCTCGTGCGTTGAGCCAATACGGCATGCTGGGCTACTATGGCTCTACATCACCCTTGAGGAGTAGCGTATGATCGTTCGTGTGCTGCTCAACAAAGAATCCCGGCACCAGCGCATCCTCGATCTCGATCAGGGCAGGTTGAAGGTTTGAGGTCTTTTTGAACTCGGACAGCTGTGCGGCAAACCCGCGTAACCCGGGGAGGAGTTTAACGACAAATTTCCACCGGATGCATCTGACGAAATCAAGCGCTTACGGCGCGAGACTGTCGAATGTTGCGGCCAAGTGGGCTGAGGAGCTCCAGGCGTTGTCAATTTATTCAATTGTATACATGCTAAACGGCATTTTCTAAGCTGTTCGTTTGACGCAAATTGGATATCATACCCCATAGCGGTTCCTCACCCTATGCGCTTCCTTAGAACAAGTGATTATTCTGGTCGCGACGGCCTTCCTCAGTTTAGTGAGATCGTGATGGTCTTTTGTGGAAGAGCGTTTCATGTGATCGGCGACGAGTCGTGGCCAGTGGTAGCGGGCGGCGTGTTTGTCGTTGGAGGTTCCGAGGCGCACGAATATCGCGAGATAAAAGATCTTTGCTTTATTAACATTCTTTTCCTTCCCGAAAGCACAAGCGGCCTACTTAGCAAAGCCGACGCACTGGTCTCGGGTGGGGGATGGTGCCACTCTGACGATGGTCAACGGCGGCGCCCCGCATCGTTCGCCACCTTGAATTAGCCGGCTGACAATCAGGCCAGGACCGCTAGGCACAGTGGCCGGAGTGGTGGGGTTCGGCAATAACACTAATCTGACATGGCAACCATCAAAGATGTTGCAAAAGTAGCGGGGGTCTCTATCAAGACCGTCTCGCGCGTGATTAACCGAAGCCCTTATGTTAGGGATGAGGTCCGGCAGAAAGTCCTCCGGGCGGCTGACACTCTAGAATACCGGCCGCTCCATCATGCCCGGCAAATGAGAACCCAGCGCTCAAAAGTCTTCGCTTTTCTTAGCGACAATATCGCCACGACGCCTTTTGCGGGTCAAATCATCCAAGGGGCCCAGGAAGCGGCATGGCAGCGTGAGATGCTTTTGTTAACATTTAATACCAATGGCGATCCGGCAATGGAAGCAGCGGCCGTGGAAGTCGCACTCGAGCGCGGAGTGGAAGGCATCATTTTTGCGACGATGTACCACAGAGCCGTACAGGTGCCGAATGCTGCGTTCCGTCTTCCTCTCGTCCTGGTGGATTGTTTTGCGCGCATTGGACAAGTACGCAGTGTTGTACCAGATGAGTTCAACGGGGGCGTTTCGGCTACCAAATTGCTCCTCGAAAAGGGGCATCGTCGCATCGCCATGATTAACGCTGATCAGAAATACGTTGCGGCGGCGGGGCGTTTCAGAGGCTACTGCCGGGCACTTGAAGAATTTGGAGTGCCGCTCGATCCGCAGCTGGTCCGGACGGGCGATTGGTGGCAGGATGACGGTTACGAGCATGCCCTAGCGCTTCTGCAACGTAAGCAAATTCCCACTGCGATCTTCTGCGGTAACGACCGGATAGCGATGGGTGTGTATGATGCCCTAAAGGAAAAAGGCTTCAGGATTCCGGAGGACATCTCGGTAGTCGGATTTGATAATCAGGAATTGCTTGCAGCGCACTCTCGACCGCCGTTGACGACGATTCGGATTCCTTTCTTTGAGATGGGTTCATGGGCGATCGACCAACTGATCGATGCCAAACCGGGCGGAAATCCGTCAGCAGCCGGGCCAGTCACGTTGGAGTGCCCCCTGGTGTTACGAGCGTCCGTGGGCAGGCCGTCCACAACGTGATACTGGAAAAATCCACTTCCAGGTTGCCTCCCTACTAACTATTATCCGGATGTACCGTTTGCCGAATCCACCGCTGTTACTTCATAACGTTGTCGAGTAGCTTTGCTGCGTGTCTCTATCATTTCCGTTGGACAGCTTTCGACCGCCAATTCGTTCCCATTAGCGCAGGGACCGGAGGATTCGCGAACCACGAGCTGAGGCATAATCATCATGTGGCGAGGGGGCAGGTTTGGCTCTACTTGGCGTTCGAGCATAGCGTGAAAGGCGGCGCTGGCAAGCTCCTTGCATGGTTGTCGCGCGGTGGTGAGCGCAGGAGAGATCAAAGTGGCGAAATTAACGTCATCGAAGCCTACAACTCGGACATCTTTTGGTACATGGACCTCGTTCTGATGCAAAGCGCGAAGTAGTTGAGCAGCGGTATGGTCATTGGCACAGATAAATGCATCTGGCCGCCGCCCAGCAATAAGACTGCGAACGAAGGATTTGTCATCCAATGCACCGATGCGAACCCAGTCTGGATCCGGTTCGATACACGAACTTACAAGAGCTTCACGCACACCGGCGATGCGCGCATTGACGCTCGGTGCAGAAAGGGGATAGGCGACAAAATGCAGACGGCGACAGCCGAGCTTGAGCAAGTGTTGTGCAAGAATGAATCCGCCGGCCACATTGTCAATTCCTACGAGATCAAAGTCGCTCCGGAAGGGGTATGAAACAAAGTCTCGATCGACGAGAATGACCGGGATGCCCGCCTCACGAAGTATAGTGGCCAGTCGGCGGTTAACCTCGTCTCTTTCGGGAACCAACTCGTAGGGAGCGAAGAAGACACCGCTCACTTGGCGCTCGATGAATTGATGGCAGAGTTCTTCCGCGTGTCGCCAACCCGGGTCGGCGTCGAGCTTCGGTTCGCCCGACCCGCCCCAGACCAAGCTGTAGTTGTGCACTCTGGCCAGACTGGCGATTTCTCCGCCAATAATCTGAAAAATCTCCGTATTGCCAAGATCGGGCATCAGCAACGCAAGTACGCGGGTGGTAAGAGCCTGTCTTTTTATGTCACCGGGTTTGGCGAATGTGCCAGAGCCAGCGCGACGTTCTACCAGCCCCGCTTCCACCAATGATTGCAAAGCCCGCGCGACCGTCGGACGGGAGACCGAGAACTGCTGAGCCAGTTGCGCCTCGCTGGGCAGCCGGCCCTCCTGGCCGTAGCGACCAGCAGCCAGATCTTCCCGTAATTGATGGGAAACCTGCTCATGTCGACTGGCGATTGTAGAAGTGCGGGACATAAGGTGCTTACAAGTATGACATACTATCAGAAGGGATGAACGCGTCAATGTAAACCGAGTGCCATACCTGAAATGAGAGATTTAGATCATGAAAAGCAAGGTTTCCTCAGGGCCTCATCCGCTGGGCTCCAGCTCGCTTAATTCGCAGTTTTGAAAAATCTCGCATCCTGAGTCGGCGTTTTGTAAATATGACATGTAAATTTCACCAACAATATTGTAAATTTTTATTACAATGCAGATTGACATGTCTGTTTAATCTCCTTATGATCCGTGATGCAATTACTTCCCTTCCGATTGGCCATCAGGATGCCTAAATTTTCCTCATCACGTGCTAAAATATTTTTTTCTACAAGTCTGATATCGTTGTCATATCTTCTCTCCTCTCATCCTTCTTCAGACTTCGGCAGTGTCCCATCGTTCTTTTTAGGGGCGGGTGTATGAGTGAACACGATCGGACCGCACCGAATTCCGACCATGTGGGGCCTCAGCTATGCCGCATTCGGCGGGCTGTCGCTCTGGTGGAAACGAATTTCGCGACTAAGCTGAGTCGCAAAGAAATGGCACGCGCGGCGGGTTTGAGCGTCTCTCATTTCAGTAAATTATTTGCCCTGTGCATCGGCGCCTCCCCGCACCAATACCTGGTGCGTTGCCGGTTGAGTCATGCCAAGAAGCTCTTGTTGGCGCCTGAGGAAAATCTCTCGATCGTATACGTGGCCGCCGAAGCCGGTTTCGCCGACCAGGCGCATTTCAGCCGACATTTCCGGCGCGCATACGGCGTAAGCCCGATGGCGTTCCGGCGCGCTTGCCAGCGTCGAATTTGAAACGCCGATAAATCCTCTAGTTTTTAAACCGGATGTCTATCTTCAAAGCTCGCCATTCTTGTCAAATGTAATGGCATGTCGAACCCTTCAACCGTGCAAATTCCCTTCCATTTCTAACATTTCCTTTCGGGCTTCCCACATTGACAAGGTCCAGCCACTGCTGATGTCAGGGATTATCACGGAAGAGCCATCGCCCAAACTATATGGAATCACCGAATACGTTTAATTCCAGCCTTTGATTTGCTCCCTCCTCGTCCCGGGCATCATCAGAAAAAGGCGGGCACGAATAAAAAAGTACAAACGTTCAATACAGCGGCTGTGAACTTGTGTGATCCTGCACGGCAGATCGAACTAGGAAGTCCGTTTTGACGAGTCAGATTTCGCCTTAAACCTCCCTTCCTCCATTCCCCCTTTTGACCTCGATTACATCTATGAAAGTGCATGCTATACTAAGCATCGCGGCACTTGCAGCCGCGCTGTTAGACCCTAATCCGGCTCGTGCCCAGGTCCAACCAACCTACCAAGAGCCGTATCGCCCCCAGTTCCATTACACGCCGGCAAAAAACTGGATCAACGATCCTAACGGGCTTGTGGATTATAAAGGCGAGCACCATATGTTCCAGCAGTACAACCCGTTCGGGCTTGTCGCGGGTAACCAAAGCTGGGGTCATGCCGTTAGCACCGACTGGGTGCATTGGAAAGAGTTGCCTATCGCCATACCCGCAACGAACACTATATTGATCTTCTCCGGCAGCGCCGTGGTGGACGCGAGGAATAGTAGCGGCTTTGGCACCCCAATTAACCCGCCGCTGGTTGCAATCTACTGCGCGAACTATATAGCGGCCAGTACGGACCCAAAGGACGGCTCGGTCATTCCAGCAGGTACTCAGGCCGAGAATATCGCCTTCAGCACGGATCGGGGGCGGACTTGGACGCAGTACGCAAACAACCCAGTGATCAATCCATTAAAAGATCCCACAATCAGCGATCCCAATAATTTCCGCGACCCGAAGGTGTTCTGGTATGAACCATCGCAGCAATGGATCATGGTCGTTGCACTCTCGTCAAAGCACATGGTCCGGTTCTACTCCTCGGCCGATCTCAAAAATTGGACCAAGCTGAGCGACTTCGGCCCCGCCAATGCAATCGGTGGGGTTTGGGAGTGCCCGGACCTGTTTGAGTTGCCGGTTGACAGTGGGTCACCGGACCGGGAGAGCATGCATTCGGAGGATAAAGACGGATGGAGAAAAGCTCGCAACAACAAATGGGTGCTGGTGGTGAATTTGAATCCTGGCGGCGTTGCCGGCGGCTCGGGTGCCCAGTACTTCGTTGGCAACTTCGATGGCAAGCAGTTCACTGCGGACGACATCATTGATCCCACCACGCCTCCGCCGGGAACACTTTTCCAAAATTTCGAAGGCAGTACTACCTTTGCGGGCTTGGGCTGGACCGCGACCGGGGATTTTGTGGGTAAAGGGCCGGCGACTGGGAACCTGCCAGGTCAGGGCGGGGTATCCGGCTTCCTTGGCAATCAGTTGTTGAACACTTTCTTTCAAGTTGTCTTACCCAATGGCACGCTGTCGGGTGGTGACTTTTCCGAGGGCACGATTACTTCACCTACGTTTACCGTTAATAGCAAATACATCAATTTGTTGGTTGGTGGCGGCAATCACCCGCACGACCCCGCCACCAGCGACGCCCCCGAGCCGGCAGGTGTTCTGCTCTTCCCTCACGCCGATCTCGAGCCCGCCGTTCCAGGCACCACAACCTACGAACAGCTCGGGTGGACTGCAACCGGCGGCCTAGTCAACCAACCAGTGGCCACGGGTGCGATATTAGGTCAACAGCCGGTATCCGGCTTCGAGGGAATAGGGCTGATCAATACCTTCACGAACGGAAGTGATCAGGCTCAAGGTACCCTGACCTCGCCGACATTCACGATCACACATCCTTATATCAATTTCCTGATTGGGGGAGGTAATCATCCCTATCCGGGCAACAACGACGCGACAGCGGTGCTCCTGCTGGTCAACGGTAAAGTCGTCAATTCCGCGGACGGTCAGGCTAACGAGGCTTTGAACTGGGTGTTCTTCAATGTCAGCCAATATATCGGACAGCAAGCGCAAATCGAGATTGTCGACCAGAACTCGGGCGGATGGGGTCACATCAACGCGGATGAGTTCTTAGCTGCCGATAGCCCGGCTCATCCAACCTCGACTGAAACCACGGTTAACCTCGTGATAGGCGGCAACATCGTGCGCAGCTCTACCGGCCCGAACAGCGAGCAACTGAGCTGGACCGCGTGGAACGTGGCTGAATTCGGCGGTCAGCAAGCCCAGATCGAGATCATCGACAAGAACAATGGAGGCTTTGGTCATATTCTGGTGGACGATATCTACTTTTCTAATGTTCCCAAGGAGCAGGCAAACTGGATCGATTGGGGTAAAGACTTCTACGCGGTCACTTCGTGGAACAACCTACCTGACAATCAGAGGCGCTGGCTGGCATGGATGAACAACTGGGACTACGGTGGTTCGATACCGACTTCCCCTTGGCGCAGCGCAATGAGCATTCCGCGCGAAGTAAGACTGGAAACCCTTGATGAAAGCGTCCAGTTGGTCCAGAAGCCGATTCCGGAACTGCGCGAACTCCGCGAAGGCTACAGTTGTGAGCAGGGTAGGTTGATCACGGCCGGCACGAGCGCCCTCAGCACCCGAGGAAAGGCGTTGGAGATCATGGCTGAGTTCCAGGTTGGTACGGCGTCACAGTTCGGCCTAAAGGTGCGCACCGGTTCGGGCGAAGAAACGCTCGTGGGCTATGACGCACCGGGTGGCGATGTTTTCGTGGATCGGACCAATTCGGGCCAAGTCTCCTTCAGTAACCTCTTCCCGAGTCGCGAGACGGCTCCATTACAAGCCAAGGACGGGCGCGTGAAGCTGCACATCTTCGTCGATTGGTCTTCCGTCGAGGTCTTCGGAGACGATGGACAGACCGTTATTACCGATCAGATCTTCCCAATGCCTAGCAGTGACGGCTTGGCTCTTTTCGCGAATGGTGGGACCGCGGGGCTGGTCTCATTGCAAATCTGGCCCCTACGATCGATCTGGGGCAGTCAATAGAGATGTCGTAAGGACGCTTTGCGAGGCTGGCGCGACTTTTTAAGCGCCAGCCTCAATTAGCAAAGCGAATATAGTACGCGTAAACGTAATTCCGCCCAGGGACGCAAACCTAGTTCAACAACCAGCGGCGAGGGGGCGCTCGCCTTTGAGACCTCCGATTAAAGGACCCGAAATACATGAACATGACAACCAACAAATCAATCCGTTTTGTACTTAAAACCTCCCTCTGTTTCCTCTTTTGTGCGGGGCTTGCAGCCCCGGTTTTTGCTCAAAAGAAACTCAACGTTGTCGCCGTAACCGTCGGAGATCTGGGCAACCCATTTTTCGTCCAGATCGCGCATGGAGCCCAAGCTGCGGCGAAGAAGATCAATCCGAGTGTTAAATTCCAGTCTGAATCCAGCGGCTATGACGTTAACAATCAAACCAATCAGATGGATAATTTTATTGCCTCCGGCGCCAATCTGATCCTTTTGAACGCTGCGGACAGCAAAGGGATTGCTCCAGCCGTAATGCGCGCGAAAGCGGCCGGTGTCACCGTGGTAGCAGTGGATGTGGGTGCGGAAGGCGGAGTGGACGCGACGGTCACATCCAACAACAAACAGGCCGGCCAACTAGACGGCAAATATGTGGCCGATCGCCTCAAGGGCAAGGGACAGATCGTGATTGTGAATGGACCGCCCGTGAGTGCGGTGACCGACCGGGTGGCAGGCTTTCTTGAAGAAATAAAGAAATCCCCGGGCATCAAAATTCTCTCGCAAGATCAGAACGCCGGCGGCAGCCGTGACGGCGGTCTGCGGGTGATGACCGATCTGTTAACCGCCTTTCCGAAAATCGATGCGGTATTTGCGATTAACGATCCGAGCGCCATTGGTTGCGATTTGGCGGCCAAGCAGGCGCAACGGAAAGATTTCTTTATTGTCGGCGTCGATGGAGCACCTGACGTGGTGCCTTCGCTCAAAGATAAAGATAGCCTGATCGTCGCGAGTGCGGCCCAGGATCCGTACACGATGTCCGGAAAAGCGGTCGAGATCGGTTACGATTGTATGAATGGCAAGAAACCGGCCGAGGCACTCACCCTCATTCCAGTAGACCTAATCACCAAAGAAAATGTCGACCAGTACAAAGGCTGGACCAAGTAGGGGCGATCGGCCGATCCTGGAAGTACGCCAGATCTGCAAGAGCTTCCCTGGCGTACGGGTTCTCAAGAGCGTCAATCTGAGTGTCTGGCCGGGTGAAGTGCACGCCTTCATGGGCGAGAACGGCGCCGGCAAGAGCACGCTGATGAAGATCCTGGCGGGAGCCTATCAAGCAGACTCCGGTGAAATTCTCCTGGATGGGAAGCCGGTTCATTTACGGACGCCGCAGGAAGCGCGCTTGGCAGGGATCGGCATCATCTATCAGGAACTGACGGTTGCGCCGAACCTGACGGTGAGCGGCAACGTCTTTCTGGGCTCGGAACTGAAACGGTTCGGCTTTATGACAGATACGGCTGAAATGGATCGGAAGACCCAGGAAGTGTTGAATCGGCTGGGCGCCAGGTTCAAGGCCACCCAACGCGCGGCTCATCTTGCGGTGGCCGAACAACAGCAGGTCGAGATCGCGCGGGCCCTCTTCTACAAGAGTCGAGTCCTCGTAATGGATGAACCGACCGCGGCTCTCTCCGATCGTGAAACGGATCGATTGTTTGAGGTGGTCCGGCAACTTCGTTCGGAAGGAATGGCCATCATCTACATCAGCCATCGGATGGCCGAAGTTTACGAACTGGCCGATAGGCTTTCAGTCCTGCGCGATGGCGAGTATGTCGGAGAGCTGAAGCGCGCGGAATTTTCAGCGGACAAAGTCATTGAGATGATGGTTGGACGTCGGTTGGAGGATTTCTACGAGCACACCAAACATACGGCCGGACGGGTGGTCCTGGAAGTCAAAAACATGTCCGATGGCGACCGGGTGAAGAACGCCAACTTCCAGCTCCGGCAAGGCGAAGTGCTGGGGTTAGCCGGGTTAGTCGGGGCGGGAAGAACCGAACTGGCACGCTTGATCTTCGGAGCCGACAAACGCAAATCGGGCGAGGTCTATCTGGACGGGAAAAAGCTCCAGATCAACCAGCCTAAAGATGCGATCCGCGCCGGGATCGGCTATGTGCCTGAAGACCGAAAGCTGCAAGGTGTTTTCCTCCAAATGACTTCGGGAGAAAACATTACTATGAACATCTTGGGACGGTGCGCGAAAGCCGGCGTTCTCGACTTTAAAAAATTGACTGATCGCGCGAATTTCGAAGTGAAGGCGATGCGGGTCCGGACCGCGTCGTTGAAGCAGCGAGCCGGAGGCCTCTCCGGCGGAAACCAGCAAAAGCTCCTGTTAGCTCGCTGGCTGGAAATAAATCCAAGAGTTCTGATTTTGGACGAACCGACGCGAGGAGTCGATGTCGGCGCCAAAGCCGAGATATACGCGTTGATTCAGCAATTGCTCGAGAAAGGGATGGCGGTTCTTTTCATCTCCAGTGAACTGCCGGAAATCGTGGGCGTTTGCGATCGGGTGTTAGTCATGCGGGAGGGAGAAATCACAGGGGAGGTCGGAGGCGAGACCGGGGTCGAAATCACGCAACAGAACATCATGAAATTTGCGACCGATGTCACACGGAGTGCATCAACCAATGGCAACTGAAGCTACCATCGATACGACCGCCCTGGCTGCGGCTAAGCGGAAAGAGTTTACCCGAACGATGATCGAGTTGGCCGGAATGCTTCCGGTCCTGATCGTGATCTGCATTCTCTTTGCCGTTCTGACCCCGAATTTTCTTACCCAGAACAATATGGTCAACGTCGTCCGCCAGGCATCCATCAACATCGTACTGGCTGCCGGGATGACGTTTGTGATTCTGACGGGAGGAATCGATCTGGCGGTCGGATCGGTTTTGGGATTTACCGCGGTGATCGCTGTCGTCGTTTCACTAATCCCCGGCTTAAGTGGATTAGCGGTTCCAGCGGCGCTCTGTGCCGGGTTGCTAGTCGGAGTGCTGACCGGTGCTACCGTCGCCTACATCGGACTTCCTCCGTTCATCGTGACCCTGGGAACTTACACGGCGATTCGAGGGCTGGCCTATCTCGCGGCGGGTGGGACCACCGTCATCAACAGCAAGATCGGCTTTGCCTGGATAGGCAATGGCTATCTCGGACCGGTTCCCTGGCTGGTCGTGATCGCTCTTTTCACCATTGCGGTGAGCGCGTTCATTCTTCACCGAACGATTTTAGGAGTGCACATTTATGCTGTCGGCGGTAATGCGCAGGCGGCTCGATTGACCGGGATTCCCGTGCCGTTCATTCTGATTTTCTCCTATGGCGTGAGCGGACTTCTGTCGGGACTGGGCGGCGTGATGAGCGCCAGTCGTCTCTATAGTGCCCAAGGCCAGTTGGGAATCGGGTACGAGTTGGATGCGATCGCCGCGGTCATCCTAGGTGGGACCAGTTTCGTAGGCGGAATTGGAACTGTCTTTGGGACGTTGATCGGTGCTCTGATCATCGCGGTTCTTAACAATGGACTTACCTTGATGAACGTCTCCTTTTACTGGCAATTGGTCATCAAAGGCGCGGTTATCATCCTGGCCGTGATGCTCGACAAATTGCGCACGCGCGGTCAAGCCGGATAGGTAAACACAAATAATTGAGCAGCGGAACGGTTCCGACCGGGATCTGCGTCGCAAAGGCGAATCCGATGCGACAGCGGATCGAATGGTTCTTTTCGGGAAATCGAGGGTGTTAAGAAATGGCCAGCGTCGCAGCCCATTCTACCACGAAATAAAGAAAACCCTTTATGGCCCACAAAAACTCGGAAGAAGAGTTCAACGAACTCGCGACTTTATTCTTTCAAGGAAGAATGACTCGACGCCGATTCATTCGCCGCGCTGCGCAACTCGGATTGTCCGCAGCTCTGGTGAGCCGGCTCGCACCGGCTGCCTTCGCGGCCGGTGATGAGATTCTCGAATCTTCGCCGGCGGCACCCAATGAGTCCCCGATTACACGAGAACGCGCGGAGTATCTTCGGTCCAATCCGTACAAAAACACGACAATCAACGTAATGGTAATCAGGTCGGCGGTTGGCGACTGCGTCGAGTATCACGCGCCGAGATGGGAGGAGGAAACGGGGGGTCACGTCAACATTACTAAGGTTCCAATCGACACCCTCCACCAGGAGATTTTTGCGGACCTCAAAGGGCCGGCTGAACATGACGCCTACCAGACCGCCGCATGGTTCTACGGGGATTATTTCACCTCTGACGAGGCGGCTATTGTCGAGG
This sequence comes from uncultured Verrucomicrobiae bacterium, assembly GCA_963793135.1. Taxonomy (GTDB): domain Bacteria; phylum Verrucomicrobiota; class Verrucomicrobiia; order Chthoniobacterales; family JAFAMB01; genus JAFAMB01. The sequence continues at coordinate 9,844 of CAWBYX010000004.1, read as the reverse complement.
TTGCATCGTTCCTCAAGGACCCCAAGTATCCCTACTGGGACCCGGATCAATTCTTGCCGGCAATCAAGCGACTCTATACCTGGCAAGGAACATTGTACGGAGTGCTGCTCGATGCAGATGCCCAAATTTTGTACTACCGGAAAGATGTGCTGGGTAATGAGGGCTATCAGGAGAAATTCAAGAGCAAACTCGGCTATGATTTACCCAATCCGCCCAAGACGATGCAAGAGATGCATGACGTCGCATCTTTTTTTACCGGATGGGATTGGAACGGCGACGGGAAGGATGATTGGGGAATCTCACTTCATGCGAAGGTGAACCAACAGGGTTTCTTCCATTTTCTCACCCTTGCCGCCCCCTACGTCATATCCCCGAGCAACAAATACTTCTACTTCAACCCCGATGATATGAAGCCTCTGATCAACTCCGAGGGGCATCTTCGCGCGTTGGAAGATTATGTGAAGTTCCTGGCGAATGGTCCCAAGGAACAAATTGGCTGGACGCTTGAACAGGGTTGGAGCCCGTTCTTGACCGGGCACGCCGTCATGGAGCCGACCTGGGGCGATCTACCCACGCTGGCCCAGGACCGCGCGCACTCCAACGTGCAAGGTCGAGTGGGTGCAACAATCATTCCCGGAACAACTGAGTCATTCAACCCGTTGACGAGCCAATGGGAAAAAAGCCCACTGAACACTGTGGGGAATACGAACGGCGGGAGCTGGCATTGTGTGATTTCTCGGCTATCCAAACAGAAAGAAGCTGCCTACGATTTCCTCGCCTTCATGGCAAATAAGAAGAACGCTTTCTTCAATGTGACCAATGGTTGGACCGGAGTGCAACCAGGAATGAAATATGAATATTTTGCACCAGTGGGAACCGGGAGAGTCGAAGAGTGGGAGAACCAGGGCTGGGACAAAGCCGATGCGATCGCGTATCTCTACGCTTATTACGCCAACCTGATTCTGCCGGCGCAGCAAATCTATTTGCGAATTCCCGGAGCCGCAGAGTACTGGAACGAACTCGATGTACGCATCTCCTCCGTCCTGTCGGGTGCAAGAAAGCCAAAAGAGGCCCTCGACGATATCTATCAAGCCTGGGAACAAATCACCGATCGCCACGGCCGAGAGAGCCAGAAAAAACTTTACGCAGAGTCGTACGGAGAGTTGTAACAATCGGCAAACCTACGACTCCTATTCGTCACTCATGGCTCGTTGACAAGACCAGGAGCGCCAGTCCCGATAAGAAAGTGAAGCAACACGTCGATCTGAAATATAGCTTTCTCGGGGGGGAACGGCCGGTCCGCGCTCAAGCGTGGACCGGCTAACCGAGATCAATGGGTAGAATCTGTGCCGGTCAGCGCTAATTTGGGTAGCTCCACCGTAAGCGTCTTACTAACTGCAACACTGCAACGTTCTTACTAACTGCTCCACCAAGGGTGATTTGCGCACTACGGTGCCATCTTCGGCCGGGTGCCATTTCCGGTTAACCTAAATCCATCAGAAAGCGCGCGACACCGGTCGCCTGGCAGATGATCAGTTTTGTAAACAATGTGAACTTAGGCCAATAATGCAATACATGTTATAAAAGTGCCCGTAATATGCTTCGGGTCGATTGAGTTTTCACATGCTCTGGATCGTTTTCGCAACCGATCGGAGAATCGGTGATTGCGCTTGTTAGCCAAGCGCTATCGTTGCTTACCGCCCAAGACCTTAGTAACCGAACGTAAATGCCGGGTCCGGCCTTTGACAGGCGGCTGGTCTACGGATGCGCGCGACACCAGTGGACAGTCCAACATAACAGGCTTCACGGCACCCTAAGGACCGCATGGTCGGCTTGAGCCGCGGCGTATTGGATGCACGCCTTGATATCTTCAGCTTCCAGATCAGGGTAATCTTCAAGGATCTCTTTCTCTGACACGCCCGCGGCAAGCAGATCAAGGACGTCTTTGACGCGGATACGCATACCACGGATGCAGGGTCTGCCGCCGCACTGTTCGGGGTTGAAGGTAATTCGATCAAGATAGGTCATCTCACGCCTGCTCACGTTCCATTGAATGTTTATCGAGTATGAACCGATCGACCGTTCTAATCCAGCGGCTTCGACGTGCTCCACCTTCCCCCGACGGTTGGAGGTTACGTCCGAAGAATTCACCGGCAGCCAGATCGGCATTAAAAAAGGGAGTCTGGGGGGAATCAAGGTTTGATTTTGAGTTCCATAGTCAAAGAAGTCAGGCGGTTTGTGGCACGTATGCCTCGCGCCGACTCGACGACCGGCTTGGCTTGTTGTCCGCGGAGTTTTTCAGCGCTTGCAGATCAAAAGGCTGAAATTCTTCCGGTTCAGCGACCACCCACTCTTGCTGTCGCTGAGCGTTATATGATGCGATTAACCCGAATATTAATGTTTCCATTTTTCTCTCAGCATCATGGATCAGCTGCCCCTAAATTGAGGTGCCTTCCAAAATGCCCAGAGAACTTCCTTGGAAACTTTCGCCGGAGGATACACGCGCTTAACCGGCCAGTCAACTTGAGCGGAAATTCTTTACGAAGACGATCTAGCCCGTCTTTCGCAGTTTCTAACTCGTAATCCGCGTAAGTGGTTGATTTTGAGCCCTCGTTATGGCGCAAATGGGCTCAGGTTGTCCCCACAAATCGACTTTGATCGCGGTAAATTCGGGGTGGTGGTTGCTCAGGTAAAGACCAGCCGAGACGATGGAGGATAAGTTGAGCCGGCGCTTCGGGTTGAGTGATACGCGGCAGGCAGATCTGGCCACCGCGACGCAGATCAAACCAGACTTCGACCATCAGGATCTGCTTGAGGGTGTGCAGGACTTGGGCGGGCGTTAAACTACCACCGAGGGAACGAAGCTTTTGTTTAAGGCAGACCCACAGACAATACGCCAGGAAGGCGATGAGAATATGAGCTTCGACGCGAGACTGGATCCGGTGAAAGATAGGACGCAGATTTAACTCGCTCTTGAGCGTCCGGAAGACCGCCTCGATTTCGATTAACTGCATGTATTGACGCCAGAGTTTTTCTGGATCGTGCTCCTGGAGATTAGTGCGCAACAGGTAGGCACCTTCTTGGAACCAAGCATTGCGTAATTTTTTGCGGTCCCAGCGCCAGACCAATTCGGTGTCAGTTTTTAGGGTAACGTCTTTAAGGTAAGACCAGGCCGAGGGCCAACGTTCCGCGAGACGTCCGAGCCGTGTGTAAATGACTTCCTGCCGGCGAACTCGTCCGCTGCGAACCGCCTTACTGAGTTTGGCTAGATCTTTGCGCAAGCCCTTTAGAACTCGCTGGCGCATCGCCCGCTCTTTTTCGGCTCGAGCCAGGCTGCGGGTTAGCACATAGAGTTCGCCGTCACGCTCGATGCGTTTGACCTGGATCTGCGGGTGGTTGGCCACCTGGGTCCAGTCCTCGGCCAGCAGCTCCTTTTGGAACCGAGTTAAAAGGCGTTTCGGAGTGGCCACCAGGTAGGAGGCACCTCGGGAACGTAACAGGTTAAGGTTCTCTTCACTGACAATACCGCGATCGAAGACCCAGACTCGGCCCAACTTGCCGTGTTTACGTTCCACTGAGTCCAGGATTTCCTCCAGCGTGGTGACGTCCGCACGGTTACCCTCAAAGACTTCGTAGGAAAGCGGCAAGCCCTCCTCGGTGACCACCATAGCCAAAATCAGCTGCAGAGCATCTGGGCGTGAATCACGGCTGTAGCCGCGCCGCGCCGCCGGGATCTCTCCGGCTTGGCCTTCAAAGTAGGTACTGGTCAGGTCGTAGAGCAGCAAATCACACTTGGCTCCGAACAAATCCCGCCAACGTTGGGCCAGATGACGCTCGAGGGCTTCTTTATGTTCCAGCGCTTTGTCCAGTGCTCGGTAGAGGCGGTCCTTGGCGGCCACCGCATCATCGGTTCCCAGCACCACGTCCATGGCAGTCGTCGCGTACCAGCGTTGGTGAACGCCCAGTTCACTCTCCGGAGCGACGAATCGATTTACCGCTAAGAGTTCGATGACCTTAGCCCATTCCACGCTGCCTCGACGATCGTGCAAGACGACACTAAAAAACTCGTCCAGTCCCAGTTCTTGCCACAGCCGACTACCTAACCAGCAAGCACCAAACTCCCGCGGTCGCCGGACCGACAAACTTGATAAGATGACTTCGCAGGCATCTGCGGCATCCGCCGGAGCCCGACCTTCGCGATCGGTAAAAAGCCGGCGTTGCCGACTTTGACCCTCCGCTTCAATGACCTCAATCGAACGCTGCCACTGTTCGGTTTGGGTGGTATTAAGTTCTCCGAGATTTAACACTCGGCGTTGTACCGTCCGGTTCCTGCTGATCCGGATCGTTTCACTCAACGAGTAGTAAACGTGTTGTTTACCGTTTTTGTGCACCACGTGTCGCTTGAGATTCACCTTGCCCCGAGAATGCCAAATTTAACGCCCCTTGAAAACTGGGTAGGTTGTCCCACACTCCGCTAACGAACTTCTCCCGGCGCAAGTGCCTCGTATTCAGAGCCAAAAATCTTTCACTTTCTCGTTTTAGGTTAGAAACTGCGAAACTTGGGCTAGCTTGTAAGGTCCTTATCGCAGCGTCTTTCCCTTACCCAATAACCGCCTCGAATGGCCTCGGGGTGGCAGTGGCGTCGTCGCGGACTTCCCCTTCAGCACCTCCAACCCGGCGGAGCCGGGTGTTTTTCCTGAAGGCGCAACGGCGTAGCGCCTTGTGAGCGGCTGTCGATTGTGTGGGACGGAATTCCACCTGAAAATGGCAGCCTTGGCGTCGGCCAGTTCTGGTTATGCAGGTCGTAGCCGCAGTCGTTGATGAACTTCTCGGCAGATTGTATAGTGAGTGGTTGGAGAGAAGATCTTCGCGAATTCCTTTCTCAAACCGGAACAGCCGTTATTTTTCATCCTGCCCGCCGCATTGTAGTTGCCCTTTTCTGGGTGAGGTTTAAGCCAACTTTTCCGTGTGTTGGGGTTTTTGGAACATTGGAACGTAACCCAGAACCCGGGATTACGTTCCGTTGCTCCCAAGACCTTGGTCCATCGTCGGCACTCAGTCTCATAAAAGTTCGATTTGCTCGCCGACTGTTGACGGCGGAGTTTTGGTTTCGCGAGGGTCTGGGATATCCGCTTGAGACGGTTCGGGAATCGCGTCCTTCGCCGCCTGAGCAGGCTTGTTGCGTTCCCGCCACTCCCTAGCGCTCCTGTTCAGTTCATCGAGTTCTGCCTTTCCCATCCTTCGTATGTCGACAGCCATATTTGTCACGTATAAGTTGAAAAGGTCCAAGAGAAGTCTTTCGGCCTCCTGAGCCGAAGATCGGGTTCGAGCTGGGTGTAGCGCGAAAGGAGGCGGCATTCGAATTCTAGCTCTCCCGCCCACATTAAGGGTGGCGATCTCATTATACGCAACGAAATGCCGCAACGCACGGCGACCCTGATCAACGCCCGCCGGTTGATCGTCGGCCGAGGCATGTAACGACCATCCAAAATAGCTCCTAATTGGCTCGAATCATCCACGGATTCCTGCTTGGACTTTCTGCCATAGGCGTCAGGGCCCAATGTCAATTTTAGTTTTGTAAAGAACCGTCGATAAAGTGCTTGTGCCGATTTTTGTTCGCCTACGTCCCGAGACCCCATCCGCCTGCTGGCAACGGGCGAATTCAAGGTATGTTCCAGAACTGTCCCCACGTTCGTCTTTCGGCTGGCCCGAGTTCCGGTCGGCTCCAAGGCAGGGACCAGAACACCCAATTCATTCCGTGGGGAATTACGATTGGCGCTATCCACTCGTATACCAACACGACCTTTCTTGAGTGAAACCACGCCACAGACACGCTACCATTAGGGACGTCGCGAAGGCGGCGGGGGTGTCTCCCATGACCGTTTCGCGTGTGCTCAATAATCAGCAATGGGTGAAGGAATCCACGCGGGAAAGAGTCCAAGAGGCAATCCGGGAGCTGGATTATGTGGCGAACGAAATGGCTCGCCAGATTGGAACGGGCAGACACCCGTGGATCGGTGTCCTAGGCCTCAATCTTGCTACGACGCCGTACTCGGTGGGAATGACCATGGCGATCGAACAGGTCGCTCGCGAACACGGATGGCGGACCTACATCATCAATACGTTCTCCAATGATCCTTCTGCCAATATCTTGGAGTCTCTTCTCGCTCTGCGACCTGAGGGCGTTATTTTTGCAACGATGGGGCATCGGATGGTAAACGTGCCCGAACGTTTGCTCCCGACCGGCGTTGTTTTGGCAAATTGTCAGACCACGCAGAAAGGCGTTGCGTGTTACGTGCCTGATGACGAAGAGGGACAATACGGAGGGGTATGCAAACTCCTGGCCAAAGGATATCGCCGCCCCGTTTGCATTCACATGCCGCGCGCAGATGTTGCTATGCCTCTGCGGCTGCAGGGAATGCAAAGAGCGTTTCGAGAATTCAACGTTGCAGAAAAAGACCAAACCCACTTTGTCTTAAATGAAGAAACCGATTACCTGCAGTCCGTGCAATTTCTTAACGAAGCGCTCCTGAAGCGCCCCAGACCTGACTGTCTGATATGCGGGAACGATCGCGTGGCCTTTGTCGCTTACCAACATCTGCTCTCCAAAGGCCTACGCATTCCAAGGGAAATAGGCGTTCTTGGCTTCGATAACATGGTGGGCACTGGTGGACTCTTTCTCCCTCCGCTGTCCACTATTAGCCTTCCGCACGACGAAATCGGGAAGGCGGCGGCTATGCACATCATTCGCAGTCGAAAGGGCGCGCGTATTTACCGGCTCCCATGCCCTTTTATCGGTCGGAAATCTTTCTAGCGCATCGTCTCATCAGTGGGAGGCATACCGTTGGCGGTATGCCTTCTCTCATAAGACGAGGCACCAGCCTCGTCGTTCTTCATCGCGGACTCAAGCTAGTCGTGCGGCGTACAGCGCGGGATCTACTTCATTCCATTTGCCCACTCCGCTAATAGGACGGTCGTAGACCGAAATAATCTCGCGGAGACCGTAGCGGCGCGCACTCATTGTGCTAAACAACACCGTCGCAAGCCCTTTTTGTCCGCTCCGAGCCGAATTCCAAGCAAGTTTAACCTTTGGTCAAGCTCGATTTTTGGCTGGACTAAACTTTTCTCTTGTTCTTGCGTCGCATCGACGATACAAAGACTATGGTACACGTACCAGGTCTCTGTAGATCCCTAATTCCTCAACCCCCATTTCCAACAGCAACATGAAAAGGTTACCCTCCCTCTTGGCGTCCGCATTTTTGCTGGCCGCCTCGGCCGTCGCACAATCGGTGAATCCGGCTGGCTACGACCAACCGTATCGGCCCCAGTATCACTTCTCGCCGCAGATGCACTTCATGAATGACCCCAACGGCCTGGTCTTTTTCAAAGGTCTTTACCATCTTTACTATCAATATAACCCTACTCAGCTAGTTGCGGGTAACCAGTCCTGGGGTCACGCTACAAGTACGGATCTCATCCATTGGACTAACCTGCCCATAGCAATACCAGAAATGATCACCGGACCGACCCCTGGTCAAATCTTTACCGGGAGCGCCGTGGTCGATTCCAATAATACCTCAGGTTTTTTCGATGGCATTCCAGGAGGCGGACTAGTGGCGATCTACACGCTGAACGAACCCACCAAGGAAGTGCAAAACGTCGCCTATAGCTTAGACAATGGCACGACCTACAAGGAATTCAATGGAAATCCGGTAATCGATTTACAAAACCCTAACTTTCGGGATCCGAAGGTGTTTTGGTATGCGCCCGGAAATCAATGGATTATGGCCGTCGCATTGCCGCGAGCTCACCAAGTGTTGTTTTACGGATCGAATAACTTGAAGAAATGGAAGTTCTTGAGCGCTTTCGGTCCCGCGGGAATCGACGGTTATCAGTATGAATGTCCAAATCTTTTCCAGGTTCCGGTGCAGGGGACCAACAATATGAAGTGGATTCTCATCGTGGCGATCAATCCCGGTGCACCCCTGGGCGGCAGCATGAACCAATACTTCGTCGGTAACTTTGACGGGACGACCTTTACCCCGGACGACGGTGTGGCCCGCCTCATGGACTTTGGAAAAGACTTCTATGCGGTCCAAACGTATAATAATACTCCGAATGGAGACGCCATCGCAGTGGGCTGGATGAGCAATTGGCAGTACACGCAAGAGGTGCCAACCTTCCCCTGGCGCGGAGTGTTCACGGTGCCAAGGTTCCTGTCGTTACGCCAAAACCCAACCCAAACCGGTGCCCTTCTAGTCCAAACACCCGTTTCGCTGAATTCACTGCATGACAAAACTTTGTTCAATGGTTCGACCACGGTCAGCCCGGGCAGTCCAGTAACCATTCCGACGCAAGGCAATTCCAGCTTTGAATTCGAGACGACGGTTCTCGGAGGAGGTAACGGGCGCTTGGACATCAACATCCTCAATGACGCCGGTGAACAAGTAACCGTCGGGGTGGATTGGGATAATAACGGGCAGGTCTATGTCGAACGTGGGCAAACGAACGGCTTCAGTAACCGCTATTTCACCAACGACTTCTCCATGCAGGAAGCCAATGATGATAACACAATTACGCTTCACGTTTTGGTGGACCGTTCCGTCCTTGAAGTTTTCGTGGATGACGGTATCCAAGTTTGTACGAGTAGTTTCTTTATGGCCGGTGGACCTCCTACGAAAATGCAATGGCAGGCGACTAATAGCCCTGTCCAGGTGCAGAACCTGGAAGCCTATACGCTGAAGAGCATTTGGCCAAAGTAACTTATCAGAGACTGGGAATCGTTATCGAATGTGCACCTCGGCACGTAACGCGCGTTCCTCTTAGTTACGAAGTCAAGGTACGCACTTAGGGCAGATAAGTCGAGGCGAGCAAAGGGCCCGCCTCGATCATCTCAGCATGGATCTTTATAATATCCTCTGATTAAAGACCCGAAATACGTCGATGCCGAGAAATATTGGACATGCCGGCGCCAGAACCACCAGCCTTCGAAGGTGCTAAGGACTGTCGTGAGCGTTATCAAGAACTGATCGGCCCCTCGTTCGGGGAATGCCCAGCCTGCCATCAATGTCGCATGCTGGTGATCGAGATCTTGCCGCGAAGCGCACTAGCAAACCGGAGATTGCCGATACCTCATGATGAAAAGCACTGTTTTGGGAGGCAGATCGAATTGCGGCAGCGAGCTTGGCTGGGCCAAGCGACAGGAGCATTGCAGCCACGCGGCCCATTGCGAACCTTATCCAAGGGCCAAATGTTTTCCGCCGACGCAGTGATAAGCCATTCGACCCGCCGCGAACCATCCCGACAATCCCCTACGCTGTTCGCTTGCGGCCCCTTCAGATCCTCGCCAGAGATCCAGCCGGCAATCAATACACATAGGTCACGCTCTGGGCAGCGGTTTTGTCCAATCGATTTTTAGCTCACCGCCGCGGAGCCCAGAAAGTTCGGACTTACAAGCAAAAACCGCCACCTTAGCGGCTGCGAGGGCGTCGTCGATTTTGTCCTTCCATTTTGCGCCGGCTTTGATGTTCGTGTCGTCCCAGACGGCGAGCTTCTTGCGCACCAGGGGCTTTGATAGGCCACTAGCTATCCTGCAGGGCCGACTTCACCTTGCAGTGTCTCAGAGAAACGAAGAGCCTGCTCGATCGTGTCCACGCGCAAATAAACAGCCTCCCACTCTCGCGCGGCGGCCTTTGCGAGCGTCGTCTTCCCGACTCCAGGCAATCGTGCATTCCGGGCTATTTCGGAGCGTCTCTCGGTAGGGGGATGCCTTTAGTGACAGCTGCGATGTCACAGTCAAGACCGGCGCAGATCTCACATAGACTAAAAAACGTCAGGTTACGTT
>CAWBYX010000003.1:0-82157 GCA_963793135.1 uncultured Verrucomicrobiae bacterium | reverse complement strand
CGGTGCCAAAGAACACAGGCTGGAAGCCTATGCAACACTAGCTCTCCAGAGTGTGGAGCGATGTCTGAAAAGCACCCGCCGCAAGCTCCACGAACCCAAGGCAACCAGGCGACGGGCTAATGTAGCATAGGCTTCCAGCCTGTGGAGTTTGGACATTTGTAGAAAGTGCATTTCCGCCCCTTTGGCTTTGGGGCACGCCCTTCGGGCAAGGCTGGCCAGATGCTACTTTACGCGCAGGTAAGGCGAAGCTCGGGTAGGGTGAGGCTCCGTCCGAACCGGGGCTTCCCGCTTGGGCCTCGCCTAACAATGTCATCCCCCAAAAGTTCCCGTTCGGATGATGTGGTCATTTCACGCTGCCCGAGTACGATCCAATTCTCACGTCGGCTATTTTCTGCCTTATGCTAATGGGTCGACTCTCGCAGGCGAGTGCGACGCGGGAAGCCCCGGTTCGGACGGAGCCTCACCCTACCTGCGCCGGGGTTCCCCGCGTCAACCTTCTGTTCTTTCATGGCGTCGGAGTTGGCGTAGCTTTGCCGGGCTCATGCGGCTCATGCCTTTGACCGCCCTGCGATTGCCGCGGTTGTTCGGCTTGAGTGGGTTTCGGTGCCTGCGAGTGGGAGGGAGGAGTATGTAGAGCCTGAGGCTGAGGAGCCGGAGTCCGCTCGTCCTGTGACGGCGGTTTACTTTCTTGCTTCGGCTGCGGAGTCACCCTTCCTTCCGGAGCTGGTCTTGGACTTTCCACAGGCTCGCGATGGGGCGTCGATACTGCAGTTGGCTTCGGCGCGGGAATTTCTCGCGGCGGCTTCTTTTACCGGGGGTGTGGTTTTTGGTGCTTCCAGGTTCGGCGGCTGATGGGGCGTTGAGGTTGGCTTTGGCGCGGGAATTTCTCGCGGCGCTTCTTTTACTGGGGTGTGGTTTTTGGTGCTTCCAGGTTCGGCGGCTGATGCGGCGTTGAGGTCGGCTTTGGCGTTGTTAGGTTTGCTGGGACATTATTTGCAGAGTTGGCGTTGCCGTCGTCTCCGGCTTCCCCTCCTGAACCGGCGTTGTGGCGGTGCTGGGAGTCGCAGAAGGAGGCGCTCCGGAAAGCTTCGCTCCGAGCAGATTCGGTGGACCGAGTTTCTTTCCTGGAGTCGTTGCCTTTGGTGAAGCACCCGGAGGAGTATTTGCATTGGGAAAGCCCGCAACAGGTTTCACTAAATTAGGTGGTGTTTTCTGCCCAGCAGCGGGCGTCGGCGCACCGGCAACCGCTTCCTGGTTGCCAATCTGCGGATTCAAAAAAGGAGTTGGCTTCGGCAGATCTCTCGGAGGTGGATTTTGTTCAGCAACGGTCTTTTTAAGCTTCTCCGCATCTTCAGGCTTGAGACCTTGCCATCCATTTTCGACTTGAGGATTTGCAATTCGGTTTTGGACGGGTGGTCCGTGTGTAGCTTGTGACTTGAGGGTAGCACTTGGAGCCACCACGTTGAGTTGGTTGCCCTGCAGAGTTTGACCGTATCTCGCATGAGGATCGGTCGCCGGAGTAAGCGAAAGTTTTACCTGCTGGATATTCTGATTAGTCTTTGTCGCTACGGTCTGAACCGGTGGCCCGAAGTTATTGATCACATTGTTATTGGTAACAATGTTCGTGACGTTTTTACTCTCACGGATGATTTGAGCGTTTTGCTCGGATGGCTTGATGTATTGGGCGTAGCTCGGTTCGAGCCAATGAGCATAGCTGATAAAAACGTAAGCAGCCGGGCCAATGCCATAATACGAGTCGGGCCAAGACGAGATCGATTGATTCACGGAGACGTTTGCTTCGGGCGGTAATGGAGCCCAGCCCACGTTTTCATCACTTTCCCTCCAGGAAACCCACGCCGGCGCCCATTGATTTCCGGGGATCCAGCACCAGCCTGTTCCACCAATATCGACCCAGCGACCGTAGTGATAGGTTGCCCAGGCAAAACGCTCATTGGACTCCCAGTACCAGCCGCGATCGGTCCAAACCCAGTGTCCGTCTCGGTAAGGTCTCCAATCCCCCGACACTCGTGGTCGGAAACAATAACCGTATTGACCGGCCTCCACCCAACTACCTTCCTCCGAGGAGAGCTTGGTATAGAAAACTTCATAGTTCCCTTCATTCGATGCAGAAACGGGCTGCTCCTGACCGCGGTACTGAGTTACGTCGCTCGCTGGCCGCCTGATTGCCTTGACCTTCAGGCACCGCGATGAAGGCGGCGGTCAGGTTGTCGGGCGTTGTTCCGTAGCCCACTATCCACCCTTTCTCATTGATGCCATAAGCGACATCCAAGGAATTAAAGCCGGCTTCCGAGAGATTTCCCGCCAGCTTATCCAGTTCGACTAACTGACCCTTGGTGGCAAGGAATGCGCGCTTCTGGTCGGCGCTATCGCTCTCTCCGACAATATCGCCGGAGCTGTTGATTCCACGGGCGTAACTCGCTGTTTCATAACCGGGCAACGTTCCTAAGTCTTTCAAATGTGAATGATCGAAAACGAAGGCATGAGCGGGTCCGCCCGCAGTGTTGCTATCGCCGACCACCAAGCCGTGCTTGTTGATAGCCAGCGCCTCCCCATTTGCTCCTCCCAACGTGCTGAAGTCGGTCGTATTACCGTTGAGAAACGAAAAGGCGTGGAATGCATTGGGGCCTGCACTGTGCCTGCCGACAATCTGACCGCCATCATTAATTGCATAAGCGGTCTCCAGAGCGTCTGGTTGGTTTGAGCCGCCGAGCACCTAGGTCTTGAACCGAGCCGTTGGAAAACAGCGCCGGGCGATGATTCTGGGTGCCACTTTGAATATCGCCGACCACCGCCCCGCTATTGTTAATCCCAAATGCTTCGCTGATGGCGGCGTTCTCGGACATGCCAAGGGACGCAATTGGCTGGTTTCGTGAAAATACGAATGCCTTGAGGTTCCCGCTACCGTCCTGGCTGTAGCCGGTCACTTGTCCAGCGTCGTTGATGGCGCATGCCGCATTGATCTTGCCACCCAATGAGCCCACATCTGTCAACGATCGATTAGCATAGGAATAAAGAAACGCCTGATAATCTTCTCCTAGAAAACTGTAACCAACCACTTCTCCGTGATTATTGATTCCGAGCGCTACGCTATTGGCGCCCTGGGACGTAGGAAGCCGAATGATTTGATAGCGATTTTGCGCAAATGCGGCGGAAGCAAAGCAAATCACGAAGATCAACCCAATGGATTTTAACACGAGCAAGACACCCGAGGCTTGGCGGCGTATCTTATGGTCATTCTTTGGTCCAATCGCATTTCGGCCTTTCATAGGGAAAACTTTACGACTCGCATTTGACGGGGTTCATGACGAGAACATTCACCGGACTGGCCTAGAACCATCTGCGGCGCAAGGGTGTGTACCGCAGGGCTGTCTCCGCCAAACCAATCTGCCTGCTTGCCGCTATGAGAGCGAGCCGGTCGGGCGGGAAACCGATAGCTTCAAACGCACCCGACCGGCGTGTCTGTTCCCATCAATCTCTTCGATTGCCGGCGAGGCTTGGATTCATGCATTTGCTCGGTTTCCTTCGGTTGATTACGGCATCCGCCGGCGGTGCCAGAAACGATTAGATCTTGGCGCTAGAGGTGTATTCCTCAGGCGCGTCGATCGCTTGCTCCGCGAAACACTGGGCGGTCTGATTTCACGAGGGAAGCAGAGGTGAAAGGTGGAAAAAAGTGTTATGAATGCCGAACAGATCAGAGACGAAATTCGGAAGCTGAATTGGATTGAAAAGATCGGGATCTATCGATGGATCAACGAAGAAGTAGCAGGTGATCATCGGAACGAGGCGGATCGGTCACTGAAGATCCGATTGGAGATCGAGCGGAGCTGCAGGTTCGGTCAAGTAGAGCGCCCAACGCTAAACGCCGAACGCTAAAGGCTTCACTGACACTGCTCGAGAAAATCCACACCGCGCGACTCATACCAGGGCTGGAGGTTGTGGGTTGAGCCGATGAATCCGACATGACCGCCCCAATCGGGTGCCTCAAAAAAAAATTGAGGGTTCTTCTCCGCCTCTCCGTAGGGGAAGGATTCAGCGGTTAGAAAAGGATCATCGCGTGCATTCAAGAGAAGCGTCGGGACTTTAATCCGGTCGAGATACTGTCTGGCACTCGATTTCTCCCAGTAATCTCGCGCATCGCGAAAACCGTGGATCGGTGCCGTATAGAGATCGTCAAATTCCCGCAACGTACGGATTTGATTGCTCCTGCTGGCATCTAACCCGTCTGGGAAGCGTAGCGCTTTCGCCGCGATTTTCGGCACCATCTTCCTTAAAAAGCGCCGCAGATACAATCGGTTGCTCCAACGGCGGTCAATGGCGTCGGCGCTTGCCGCAAGGTCGACAGGTACAGAAATCCCGATTCCGGCGAAGACCGCAGGATGGCAAGCGCCTTCCCCAAGATATTTCAGCATCACATTTCCGCCCAGGCTGAATCCTACCAGCGCGATTCGCGAATATCTCGCCGCTGCGAGCTCAACCACTGCGCCCAGGTCGCTGGTCTCCCCGCTATGATAAAATCGGAGCAGACGATTCGGTTCCCGTCCGCAGCCGCGAAAGTTCCATGCTAGAACATCATATCCTAATGTTCGGAGTCGAGTGGCCATCCCGAGGATGGAATGATCTTGCGAGGATCCCTCTAACCCGTGCGAAAGAATGGCTAATCGATCTCTTCCCGAGATTGCCCACTCGAGGTCCAGGAAATCGCCGTCTGCCAGTTCTAACCGCTCCTGTCTGAACAGCGCTGGAAACCGGCGGCGAAAGAGAACCGGAAGTATCGTCTGCAAATGTCCATTCCGGAGGAAGAGCGGCGGCCGAAAAACGGAAGCAAGGACAGGCATTTCTTTCAGGAGCCAGGAGTCAGGAGTCAGGAGTCAGGAGTCAGGAGTCAGGAGTCAGGAGTCAGGAGTCAGGAGTCAGGAGTCAGGAGTCAGGAGTCAGGAGCCAGGAGTCAGGAGTCAGGAGCCAGCAGTCAGGAGTCAGGAGCCAGGAGTCAGGAGCCAGCAGTCATCGTCCGGCACTTGGCAACCGCGAGATGACACTGACACTTCTTCAAACGGATGATCCGCTGAAAACCGAGAGGAGAGTTGCTCATATCGCTTAATCTACTGCTAACCTGCCGGCTCAGAAGCCGTTTTTTCGATGGTGATAGATGACCTTGTCCCGATAGCGTTTCACTTTCTCTGCTCGCAGGGTTTGCCACGAAAACAAGTGGCGTCGATTCTTTGCCAGGAGCCAAAATATACTTGCCGGCGCCGGCACCGAACGACTCACCTCCCAAGCGATCTCCCTGTCTTAGTCTCCTAAACTCCTAAACTCCTGAGTTGAACTCCCGAGCTCCTGAGCTCCCGAGCTCCTGAGCTCCTGAGCTCCTGAACTCCTGACTCCTGGCTCCTGGCTCCTGGTCTCCTGGCTCCTGGCTCTCCTGGCTCCTGGCTCCTGGCTCCTGGACTCCTGACTCCTGGCTCCTGGCCCCGGTTCCCGAGCTTGCTTCGCGGATCTTATTGAGGTAAGCCTCGGCAAGACGAAAGCCGGTTTCATGGCAGATCGATCAAGTAAGCCCCCCGACATGCCACCGCCCGCGGCAGACCCGACAGCCGAGCTGCGCCTTGCGCCTCAGATGTTGATGATGTTCCGGACCTTTTGGGCCTCACCGCAGCGGAATAAGGTCTTGCTACTTGGCGTTGCCCTGGTCGCCGTAATCGGAGGTACGGCCTTCGGCCAGGTCAAGTTAAACGCTTGGAACCAACCCTTTTACGATGCGCTCTCGCACAAAGATTTGACCGGGTTCCTCAAGCAGCTCGTGGTCTTCGGTGTAATTGCCGGTGGACTTTTGGTCCTGAACGTGGCGCAGGCCTGGCTTAACCAGATGACCAAAGTCGCTCTTCGCGAAGGGCTGGTGCTCGATCTTTTCAACGAGTGGCTCAAACCTCGGCGCGCCTTTCATCTGGCCAATGCCGGGGAGATGGGCAGCAACCCCGACCAACGCATCCACGAAGACGCCCGCCATCTGACCGAGCTATCTACCGACCTTGGCATCGGGCTTCTCCAGGCTTCGCTTTTGCTCGGGAGCTTCATCGGCGTCCTTTGGATCCTCTCGCAGAACGTGACCTTCCATGTGAACGGGCACGCCTTCTCCGTTCCCGGTTACATGGTCTGGTGCGCCCTTCTTTATGCGACCGCCGCCTCGTGGGTCAGCTGGCGCGTCGGCAGCCCATTAATTGAGCTCAATTCTGAGCACTACTCCAGGGAGGCCGATCTGCGATTCGCGCTCGTGCGCCTCAATGAACATAGTGACAGCGTCACGCTTTTTGATGGCGAACAGGATGAGAAGCGGCGCCTTACCATCGAGCTTGAGCGCGTTCTCGATGTTCTGCGGCGGCTTGTCTGGGCGACGACGCGGCTCACCTGGGTCACGGCAGGTTACGGTTGGTTTACGATCATTGCGCCGATTTTAGTGGCGGCCCCCGGATACTTCGGTGGCGATCTATCTTTTGGCGGGCTGATGATGGTCGTGGGCGCTTTTATTCAGGTCCAGGGTCTCTGCGTTGGTTTATCGATAATTTCAGCACCATCGCCGATTGGCGCGCCACTCTGTTACGCATCGCCAGTTTTCGGGAGACGGTTCTGATGATGGACAAGCTCGGCGCGACCAATAATCGGATCGAGTTTGTCGAGGCGGTAGGCGACAAGCTCACCTTTGAGAATCTCGAGGTCGCCATCCCCACGGGTTGCACCTCGCTGATTGAGCGACATGTCGAGATCGCGCCGGGCGAGCGCGTGCTCATCATAGGCGAGCCTGGAACTGGCAAGACCATGCTGTTCCGAGCGATCGCGGGTTTATGGCCTTGGGGCTCTGGCAGCATCGCGCTGCCATCTTCAAAAGCCGTGATGTTCATGCCGCGCCAGCCTTATGTGCCGTTGGGAACGTTGCGTGCAGCCCTCGCCTATCCCTCGCCCCAGACCGCCTATAAGGACGAAGAGCTCGTCGCCGTGCTTCACTCCGCCAGTTTGGATCATCTCTCTTCTTCACTGGACCGCGTCGCGCGCTGGGAGCGGGAGCTAACGGATGATGAGCAGCAAGCTTTGGTCTTCGCGCGGATCGTGCTTCACAAACCTCGATGGGTGGTGATTGACGAGGTGCTCGACGCCTTGGACGATGACGCTCGCGATCGGGTCATCAGCCTCTTTAACTCCAGGCTCAAGGATGCCGCCATAATTAACATTGGACGACCTGAGACGAAGCATCCCTACTTCGACCGTGTTTTGCATCTGATCAAAGATCCGCGCGGAGTTTGTTTCGTACCGGATCAAAGGGAGCCAGTAGGCAGTAGGCAGTAACAGAAGTCAGAATTCAGAAGTCAGAATTCAGGAGCCAGGAGCCAGGAGCCAGGAGCCAGTTGCCAGGAGTTCAGGAGTCAGGAGCCAGTTGGGAGCCGAGTTGCCAGTTGCCAGTTGCCAGTTGCCAGTCCCAGGCGCACTGTCCGGAGAGGAGGACAACTTCTCCAGCCTCTCCATGATAACTGACACTGGCAACTCTCTATTTTGGCCTCCTCCCACTGACAACTGGCAAACTGACACTGGCAACTCTCCATGTCCGAGCCCGGACCTAACTCCATCGTCAGCGCGAGCGGACTTGTCGTCCGGTATGGTACGCAGACCGTGCTTGACCATTCGTCACTCACGATTTGCGAGGGCGAACGGGTCGGGCTGGTGGGCCGGAACGGTGAAGGGAAAACCACTTTTCTGCAGATTGCCGCCGGAATCCTTCAGCCGGATGCAGGTGAATTCGTGCGGCGCCGAAATCTGGTCACCGGCTACATGGCGCAACGGATGGCCCTCGATGAATCAGAAACGGTCGGCGGGAATATTCTGATGGGAGCCCGGCACATTCTGGCCCTGGTGGCCGAATACGAGCGTCTTCCAGGGGACAGTCCCCAGAGCGCCACGCTCTTGGATCAAATCAATCATTTCGATGGCTGGAACATCGAGCACAGGATTAAAAGCTTGATCAGTCATCTCCATACCCCCGGTCCCGAGCGACTGGTCGCAACCTTGTCGGGCGGCGAAAAACAGCGCGTCGCTCTCTGCCGCGCGCTGATCGCGCGTCCGGATTTTCTGATCCTCGACGAACCAACGAACCATCTCGATACCGACTCGATCGAGTGGTTGGAAGATTTTTTGGCGCGTTACTCGGGCAGTTGCCTGTTTGTCACCCACGACCGGTATTTCCTTGATCGAGTGCCGACCAGAATCGTCGAACTTTCGCACGGTCAATTCTTTAGTTACGACGGGAATTACACCGATTTCCTCCTGGCCCGAGCCGCGCGCCAAGCCGGAGAAGAACTCCAAGAACGCAAGCGGCAGAAATTCCTGAAAAGAGAACTCGAATGGGTACGCAGGAGCCCAAGCGCGCGTCGCACCAAGTCGATCAATCGCGTCGAACAATATTTCGAATTGGCCGCTCAGGAAGCAGCGACCCCCGAATTGGAGGTCGAAATGATTATTCCGCCCCCACCAAAGCTTGGAAATCGAGTGATCGAGCTGCGAGCGGTGAGCATGCAATTGGGCGACCGGGTTTTGTTCCAGGATTTAAATCTCGACTTGGCTGCGGGAGAACGCCTTGGGGTGATTGGGCGAAACGGGCTTGGAAAATCCACCCTTCTGAAGCTGATACTCGGTGAGTTACAGCCCACCAGCGGCGAAGTACTTCTGGGCGCGCAGACCGAGATCAATTACGTGGATCAGAACCGCAGCGCTATCGATGACCGGAACACCGTCTGGGAAGAGGTCGGCGAGGGAAGTGAAGTCGTCCGCCTCGGCGATGAACGAATCAGCCTGCGGGCCTATCTGCGGCGATTCCTGTTCACCGAAGACCGGATTAATTCGAAGATCGAACGATTGAGCGGAGGGGAACGGAGCCGGTTGATCCTGGCAAAAATTCTGAAGCATGGCGGCAACGTCCTCCTGCTCGATGAACCTACCAACGATCTTGATCTGGGCACGCTGCGTCTCCTGGAGGAAGCGCTGGTCGGATTTGCGGGAACTGCGGTGGTCGTCAGCCATGATCGGTACTTTCTCAATCGGGTCTGCAGTTCCATCCTGGCCTTTGAAGGCGACGGCCTCCTTCGATACTCCGTCGGTAACTACGACTACTATTTGGAAAAACGGAACAGGGAGACCGGCACCGCAACGACTGTCCAGGAATCGCCGCTTCGGAAGGAAGCCGACGGGGCGCCTTCACAGGATCAGAAACAGCGCAAGTTGACCTGGAGTGAAAAAAGGGAATTGGAATCCATGGAAACAGTAATCAGTTCTGCAGAGGATGAGGTTGCGCGCCTGGAATCTGAGTTTGCCGATCCCGAACTTTACGCCAAGCGTGGACAGGATTGGCGTCTGGTGGAAACCCAGCTCCGAACACTGCGCGCCAAAGTGGCAGCGCTCTACGGCCGCTGGGAGGAATTGGAGCAGATCCAACCCCCAGCCCCGAAATAGCGAAGCGGCGGGATTTTTCCTGATCGTGCTCGTGGTCGTCGTCGTCCTCGGTCTGGCCGGCGAGGAAAGCAAACGAGCACGACGACGAGGACGAGCACGAAAGAGAAGCGGCGTGATTTTTCTGATCGTGCTCGTGCTCGTGATCGTCGTCGCGTCATCGTCCCGTCGTCCTCGGTCTGGCCGGCGAGGAAAGCAAACGAGCGACGACGACGAGGACGAGGACGATAGAGAAGCGGCGTGATTATTCCTGATCGTGCTCGTGGTCGTCGTCGTCCTCGCTCTGGCCGGTGAGGAAAGCAATCGAGCACGACGACGAGCGACGAGGACGACAACGAGAGAAAAGGCGTGATTATTCCTGATCGTGCTCGTGGTCGTCGTCGTCCGTCGCTCTGGCCGGTGAGGAAAGCAATCGAGCACGACGACGAGGACGAGGACGAAAAGAGAAACGGCGGGATTATTCCTGATCGTGCTCGTGGTCGTCGTCGTCCTCGATCTGGCCGGTGAGGAAAGCAATCGAGCACGACGACGAGGACGAGGACGAAAAAGAAGCGGCGTGATTTTTCCTGATCGTGCTCGTGGTCGTCGTCGTCCTCGCTCTGCCGGTGGGGAAAGCAAACGAGCACGAGGACGACGACGAGAACGATAACGGGAAGAGAGGAAGAGACGCTCAATGCCGATTCCGAATATTCGAGACGGCTACCGTTGGTTTTTCTGCGATCGGCAATTCAAGCGTGAATTTGGCTCCTCGGCCGGATCCTTCGCTAAAGACAGCCAGCGCTCCGCCCAGCTCTTTGGCGGCAAGCGCACTGCTATGAAGGCCAAAACCGTGACCTTCTTTTCTGGTTGTAAAGCCATGGCCGAAGATCCGATCCATATTTTCCTTTGGAATGCCAATGCCATTGTCAATAATGGCAATTCTCATCCGGTCGCGCTCCTTAGTAATGCGCAGTGTGACCTGTTTGTCGTTTCCGGCTGCATCGCCAAAGGCCTGCATGGCGTTGCGAATGAGATTGACCAGGATCTGCAAGACCCGGTGCTTATCCACCGGAATGGGTTGACTTTCGGAATATTCCCGGACCACTTTGATCTGACTGGTCTCTAAGGCGCCGCAATTGAGCTGCAAGGCGTCTTCCACCAAATCTTCAATATTGAGCGGTTTCCAGCGCCTCGGAGACGCGAGCATAGCTTTGTTGCATCGCGACGATCTTCTTAATATGGAGGATATTGCTGAGCAGGGTCTGAACCTCCTTCTGGATCTCGACTTGTTCTTGGGTCAAATACGTATCTAATTTCGACAAGTAGTCGAGCAACCGTTTGCCCGTGAATTGATCTTCAAAAAAACCGGGTAAGTCATTTTTATGCGACTCCAGAAGGGTCACCGCTTTGGTAATACCGGTGACCTTTGAGCTTTCGACTTTGTCCAGAATGAGCCGGCCGGAAACGTTCACGCTGTTGAGAACATTGCCGACATTATGGAGGATGTTGGTAGCGACCTCTGCCATTCCAGCTTGACGCGATGTTTCCAAAAGTTGTCTAGCTTTCTCCAGATCTCGCTCCGTTTGTCGAAAGCGCCTTTTCTCCAGGCTGGCGCCGATGCGCGCTTTCAGCAAAGTCGGGTTGAACGGCTTGCTCAGATAATCCTCCGCGCCCATCTCAATGCAGCGCACGACCGAGCTCAGCTCGTGCAGAGCCGAAATCATGATGACCGGGATTTGACGCAACGACACATCGGCCTTGAGGCGCTGCAGCACTTCGTAGCCATCCATGACTGGCATCATGATGTCCAGCAGCATCAGGTCGATGGGGCGTGTGCGGAGCAGTTCCAGAGCCTGTTTCCCGTTTTCGGCCGTGGCGATCACATAGCCCTCACGCTCCAGCCGCCCCGAGAGCAGAACGCGATTAGCTTCGATGTCATCCACGACCAGCAATAGTCCATGCGCCGTGCGGGGGCGCACTTTGTCCGCCGTTGCGTATTCCGGCAATATTTCGGCGCCTCGCTTCTCCGCCCTCGGCGTCGTGGATTCTGCGTAGGGGGTGATGAATTCTGAGGGCGCTTCCAACCCGCGAACCGGGCGAAAACGGTCGTTGATGAGCGCCAGCAATTGCTTGCCGGCAGCACGCGTTTTCTGCAGATCGGATACGAAGGTTTCCGGGCCTCCCTCCTCCACCTGCTCTATCATCAACTCGGAGTATCCGATGATCACATTGAGGGGCGTGCGCAGGTCGTGAATCAGGCCCGATGGCAGCGGGTAACGATTCGCTTCGATGGCTGAGAGTTCAGGTTCAATCACATTCGGGGGCCTTCGGTGAAAGCCATTACACCCTTATTTAAAAGCCCCTCGATTTTTGCGAGCAAGCGCGGCAACTCGATCGGCTTGGTCTCATAGTCGTCGCATCCGGCTTCGACGGCCTTTTCGCGGTCGCTCGACATGGCATGCGCGGTCAGGGCGATGACAGGAATATGCCGCGTGGCGGGATCGGCCTTGAGGCGCCGTGTCGCTTCCCAGCCATCGAGGACGGGCAGCCCTACGTCCATCAAAATCAAGTTCGGCGCTTCGGTTTGCGACATTTCCAGGGCGCTTTGGCCGTCCAGCGCCATTGCCACCACATAGCCTTTGCGACGCAACCGGCGCGAGAGCATGTCCCGATTCATCTCGTTATCTTCCACCAATAGAATTTTGGGCATGGTTTTTGGGGATCCGTTCACGTGGAGGCCGCACGTTTTCCTTCTCTCTCAGGTAAGGTCGCGACGCGCAGCGCGGCGTAACCTTCCAGCAAGTCGCGGATGGAGGAGATCACCGCCTCGGCACTCTCGGTAACAGCTTCGGGCTTAGATTCACTGACGATGGCGGGCAGTCTGATGGTGAACACGCTGCCGTGCCCCGGCACACTGCGCACAGTCACGTCGCCCCCCATCATCTGACAGTATCGGCGCGTCAACGCCAACCCCAGGCCGGTGCCGCCGAAGTTACGGGTGGTGGAGGCTTCTGCCTGGGTGAAATTCCTGAAGAGCTTGACAATCTGTTCAGGAGTTAAGCCGATACCGGTGTCCGTCACGCGAAACACAATCCAGTCTCTCTCATCCAAGCTCTCACGATCGGCTGCCAGGGTAATACTGCCTTCGTGGGTAAACTTGACGGCGTTGGACAAGAGGTTCAATAAAGCTTGACGCACTTTGACCTGGTCGGCATGAATCGTACCCAGATCCCCCGCACGCTGGATGTGCAGCACATTGGTAGATTTCTCAACCATCGGTCGCATCGTGGAAGCGACATCATCCATCATCTCAGTCAGATCGAAGGTTTCCAAATAGAGTTCCATCTTGCCGGCTTCGATTTTGGAAAAATCGAGGATATCGTTGATCAGCGTTAGCAGGTGTTTGACGGCACCATTGATTTTTTCGAGATCGGCCCCGAACTCACCCGCCAGTTTCCGTTCCACCGCCTCTTCCTGCAACATCTCGGAGTAGCCCAGAATGGCGTTCAGCGGCGTCCGTAACTCGTGGCTCATATTGGCCAGAAACAGGCTCTTGGTCTTGTTGGCGGTTTCAGCGGCTTCCTTCGACTTTGCCGCCTCTTCATTTAAGCGCCGTCGCTCCGTCACGTCTTCCATCGTCAGCACCAGCAACTCTTCGTGATAGTCCACTTGAAGTTTGCGGCTGTTGAGCAAAACCACCCGCCGCCCGATCACGGGAAACTCGTGCTCCACCTCAAGGTCGTTGAAGACAGAGTTCTTGGAGTGTGTCCCTTCGTTTTCGAGGAGGGTTCGCAGGACTGGAATGTCCCACTGGCCGTTGCCCAACTCGAAAATCAGACGATGCTCAGCTTCTTCCCGGGAGATCTGAAAAGTATGGTAAAATGCACTGTTAGCGGACTGGATGCGCAAGGCGGCGTCGAGAACCAGGAGCGGCTCGCGTACCGAATCGACGATGTTCTGGGCGTACGCTTCAATGAACTTCAAATGAGCCTCGGTCCGCCGCAGTTGCGTCACATCTTCCATGGTCAGGACCAGCCGCTCATCGTGGTGGCTGGTCTGAACCTTTCGGGCGTTCAGCAACAGAACCCGTCCTCCTACCGCAGGGAAGATCTGTTCCAACTCAAAGTCATTCAAGCTCGAACCTGTCGAAATGGTCTCTTCTAAAAGCTTCCGCAAGCCCCGGAAGTCCCACTGGCTCTGGCCCAACTCGAAAAGGAGACGATTTTTCGTTTTTTCCGGAGAGAGCTGAAAAGTCTGATAAAACGCGCAATTCGCAGATCGAATGCGAAAAGCCGTATCAAGCATCAAGAGGGGTTGGCGTACGCTGTCCCCGATGTCTTGGGCATAGGTATCAATTTCTTCAATAACCGTTTTTTGGCTCATGATGAACAGTGGTGAAGCCGTGAACACCCGGGCAACAAACCGGTTGTCCAATTTCCATTGTTACCATGATTACAAGTAAGATATCCTGAATATGGATTTCCCAAAATTTTTATCCAGAAAATGCCTTCTAGCAATTTTCTTCTACATAATCACATCTACTATAATTATCGTATTTCACAAGTTGTATCGACCTTTTTTGGCGCGATCCGCCGGCTCCGGTCGGGCAAGCTCCGCGTGGGCCCGAGACCCCGCTCCTCCGCGCCTGAGCCAGCAAGCCCCAAACTGATTGCCTACGCCAGGGCAGTTTTCGGGGTGCCGTCGTTGTTGTTTCCGATATTAACTATACTTACCATATTAATAAAGACAAGGCGGTCAGAGCCAAATGAGGATTCCACTCACCGCTTCCAGGAAACGGAACAAGGGTGCCAGAGCGTGAACTGGTCTTACGAAAGAACCCGGGATATTTGCCGGAGTTAGAGAATAAAAGCAGGAGGGGGAGCCGGCCGGATCCATGATTTGGCATGATCAACCGGAGAGCAAGGAGACGAATCGATGCATCATCGATTCAGACACAGGGATGAATTTGAATAATTAATTTGCTAAATTGATTCATTACATTAATAATAATTATGGTAATTAGAATGCTTATCCGAGGAGGCCTCGCTTATGGAAGCTCTTGATTTCTTGATGAAGCGTCGGTTTAAAGGCACCCAATGAAAAGAACGAAAACCTTACCCGCCTTGAGGGCTTTGCAGAAGGCGCCCAGCGGCATTCGCGGGCTTGACGAAATTACCTACGGTGGGTTGCCGAAGATGCGCCCCACCCTCGTTTGCGGCGCCGCAGGCTGTGGCAAGACCTTACTGGCAATGGAATTTCTCGTGCGCGGTATTATCCAGTTCGATGAGCCGGGCGTCTTCATGGCATTTGAAGAAACGGCCGAGGAACTGGAGGCAAATGTGGCGTCGCTGGGTTTCGATTTGAAGGACCTGATCGCCCGCAAGAAGCTGCGGCTTGACTACGTCTTCGTCGATCCCAGCGAATTCGAGGAGACGGGCGAATACGATCTCGAAGGGCTCTTTATCCGCCTCGGATACGCGATTGATTCTATTAAGGCAAAGCGCGTGGTGCTCGATACGATCGAAGGACTTTTCGCCGGCCTGCCCAATCAAGGGATCGTGCGTGCGGAAATCCGCCGCCTTTTTCGCTGGCTCAAGGAAAAAGGGGTGACGGTGATCATGACCGGTGAACGCGGCGAAGGCACGCTGACTCGCTATGGTCTGGAGGAATATGTCTCCGACTGCGTGATCTCGCTCGATCACCGGGTGGTCGATCAGGTGACAACTCGCCGCATCCGCATTGTCAAATATCGCGGCAGCACACATGGGACGAACGAGTACCCATTCCTCATTGAGAAGGATGGCATCTCGATTTGGCCGGTCACTTCCGTGAGGCTCGACCACAACGCTCCGCAAGAGCGTGTCCCAACCGGAATCGCGCGTCTGGACACGATGCTCGGCGGCCGAGGATTCTACCGCGGCAGCAGCATTCTGCTGTCGGGAACCGCAGGCACCGGCAAGACCAGTTTGTCAGCGACTTTTGCCGCGGCCACCTGCCGAAGGGGCGAGCGTTGCCTTTACCTTTCGTTTGAGGAATCCCCCAGCCAGATTATGCGCAACATGGCCACCCTTGGCATCGACATGCAGCAGTGGGTCAAAAAGGGACTGCTCCAGTTTCAAACCGTGCGGCCGTTTCATTTCGGCCTGGAGATGCATCTCGCGCGCACGATCAAGTTCGTCACCGAATTCGCGCCAGGTGTGGTGATCATTGACCCCATCTCCGGCTTGGACACCTGCGGCAGTTCTCTGGAAGTCAAGGCCGCCCTGATGCGGTTGGTAGACTTCCTGAAACAGAAAGGGGTCACTGCCCTGCTCACCGATCTGAAGATGGGCGGCGTGACCGAGCGGACCGATGCGGCGATTTCATCACTGGTGGACACTTGGCTGGTGCTGCGCGATCTCGAAAGCAACGGTGAGCGCAATCGTGGCCTGCATGTCCTGAAATCGCGCGGCATGGCGCATTCGAATCAGGTGCGCGAATTCGTGCTCTCGGCCACTGGCATCCAGCTTACCGATGTCTATATCGGACCGAGCGGAATGCTCACCGGATCGGCCCGGATGGCGCAGGAAGCCCGAGAACTAGCGGAGCACGTGAGCCTGGGCGAGGAAGCCGAGCGGCAGCAATTGGCGCTTGAGTCCAAACGCGCCGCACTCGAAGGGCAAATTGCCACGTTGCGTGCCGAGTTTTCCGCCGAGGAAGCAACAATTGCCCGCATGGTTAGCCAGGAAAGACAGCGTGAGGCGTCTCTTGCCCAGGATAAGGTGGCGATGGGTCGTAGCCGGCAAGGCGACGTCGTTAAAGCCAACGCAAGCCGGACTCGCCAGAAACTCATCAGAGGAAAGTCTTGAAACCGGTGTCTGCTGCCCGCAAAGGAAAAGCGGCGGTCCCAGGACCAGCTGAATGGGATCTGCGGCTCTACGTCGCCGGGCCGACTCTGAAATCGGTCGCCGCCTTTCGCAGGCTCCAGGAGTTCTGTGATAAGCATCTTGCTGGCCGCTACAGCATTGAGGTCATCGATCTGATGAAAAACCCTCAGCTTGCGGAGGGTGATCAAATTCTCGCCTTGCCAACCCTGGTGCGGAGACTGCCTTCGCCACTTCGCAAGTTCATTGGAGACATGTCCAGCGTCGAGCGGGTTCTCGTCGGTCTGGACCTTCGTTCCCACGAGGCGAACCAGCTTGACCGTGAAAGGTAGCATGTCCGACCAATTCCTCACGGACCTCTCCACGCAGCCCGCGAATGACCGATATGTCTTGCGACTCTACGTCTCCGGCAGTACGGAGCGGTCGATTCGCGCCATCACCAATCTCAAGGCGATCTGTGAGTTTCATCTAAGAGGCCGCTACGACCTCATTGTGGTGGACCTTTACGAGCAGAAGGAGCGCGCCCAAGAAGATCAGATTGTGGTGGCTCCGACATTGGTTCGAGAATCGCCGCTCCCGATCCGCCGGATGATCGGCGACCTATCCAGCACCGCTCGTGTCCTGGCAATTCTGGGCTTACCTTTGCTATGAAGCCGAAAGGGCCGACTTACGCCGAACTGAGCAAGGAAGCCTCGGATCTGCACGCCCGTCTCGAGGAGGCTAACGAGATCCTGCGCGCCATTCGGGCGGGCGAAGTGGATGCGGTGGTCGTGCAGGGTAACCGGCTCTTCACCCTGAACGGCGCGGACGAACCGTACCGTGTCCTCATCGAGGAGATGAATCAGGGCGCGGTCACTCTTTCGAGCGTTGGCTCCATTCTCTATTGTAATCGCCGGTTTGCCGAGCTGCTGAAAATGCCGATGGAGCGAATCGTCGGCTTGGCTTTCGAAAATTTTGTGGTGCCCTCGGAGCGCGTTGCCTTTGCCGCTCTGCTGGAGACGGGCCGCACCGGTGCCAGCTCCGGCGAGATGAGCCTTGGGGCGGGAGGCGCCGCTGCGGTGCCGCTGCAATTGGCGTTAGGTCCGCTTCCCCCCGATTCAGCGGCAGCGATCTGCCTGGTCGCTACCGACATCAGCGAAAGTCGGGAAAAGGAGGCACGTCTGCGCAGGACCATGGCAGAGCTCGTAAAGGCTGAGAAGGAAGCGGAAGGTGCACGCGCCGAATCCGAACGTGCCAACGCCGCGAAGAGCGAATTCCTCGCCAACATGAGCCACGAGATCCGCACGCCAATGAACGGAATCATCGGCATGACCGATCTCGCTCTCGAAACTAATCTCAATCAGGAGCAGACTGAATATCTCGGCATGGTGAAAACCTCCGCCCACTCGTTGCTGAGTCTGATCAACAACATCCTCGATTATTCCAAGATCGAAGCCGGGAAGTTAGAGTTGGAGGCAATAGGCTTCAGCTTGCGACACTGCGTGGACGAGGTACTCAAGCCGCTCAGCATTCGGGCGAACCAGAAAGGCCTGAAATTGGAGAGCGACATCCCAACCAAGGTGCAGGATTATCTGGTCGGCGATGTGATGCGACTGCAACAGATCTTGATCAATCTGACCGACAATGCGATCAAGTTTACCGAGTTCGGCTCCATCATAATCAAAGTCGCCCTCGAGGCGAATCGCGATGGCCAGCAGGGCCTTCATTTTTCGGTCAAGGACACTGGCGCGGGCATCCCGCCTGAAAAGCAATCAGTGATCTTCGAAGCCTTTGCGCAAGTGGACGGCTCGACCACCCGGAAATATGGCGGCACTGGTCTCGGGCTCGCCATTGTCTCGCAGCTGGTTGAACAAATGCGAGGCAAGATCTGGATCGAGAGCGCCGTGGGGGAGGGGACGACTTTTCACTTTACCGCCTGGTTCGGGGTTTCGTCGCCATCAGGCGCAATTCCTGTCATCTCCAGCATCGTTCCCGATCGTCTCAAAGAATACTCTACGGTTTCCGACCCGCGGCAAGCCTGGGTCACCGCCAGGCTGCGCATACTCCTGGTCGAAGACAATGTGATCAACCGCGCCCTGGCAACTGGGATCCTGGAAAAGCGCGGACACGCGCTTGTTCAGGCGACCAATGGGCGTGAAGCGGTGGAGTTCGCGAGAACCGAGACCTTCGATCTCATCTTTATGGATTTACAGATGCCGGAGGTTAACGGCCTCGAGGCAACCCTCCAGATCCGAGAGAAGGAAAAAGCGAATGGCCAACCGCGCACACCCATCGTCGCGATGACCGCTCATGCGATGGCTGGTGACCGGCAGCGGTGTCTCGACGCGGGAATGGACGATTACCTTTCCAAGCCCCTGCAAAAGGAGGCGCTGCTTGCTCTCCTGGAGCGAATCTCGGACGGAAAGAAGCCGGCTGTGGCCCCGCCTGTGTTGAGCTCGCCATCGAAACGGATTTCACTTGAACCCAAAATCAGCCCGTTGAATGAAGGCCGCTGTCTTCAGATCGCGCGCGGTGCCGGCTTGCTCGCGATCTTGATCGGCCTCTCCGTACTCGCCGGCTGGGTTTTTGGTGTTCGCCCTCTGATGACGGTGCTGCCGGGCTTCGTGGCGATGAAGCCGAACACCGCCCTTGCGTTTTGTTTCGGCGGCCTGAGTCTTTTTCTCTTTTTGCGGCCGCAGGCGAGAGCAAAGCGACACTTGATAGCGCTCTCCACCATCTTCGCGGGGGCGGTGGCGATCATCGGAATGTGCACGCTGCTCGAATACGCCACCTTCTTCAATCTTGGGATCGACGAGCTGCTGTTCCGGGATCCCGCCGCCAGCAGCGCCCCAGGACGAATGGCCCCAATCACCGCGTTCAACTTCGTTTGTCTCGGCCTCGCATTGGTTTTGCTCCGTTTTCCGAAAAGGACGGCTTGGGTGCATGCGCTCGCCGGCTTGGCTGCGTTTTCCTCGATTTTCGTGATTGTCGGCTATTTTTTTGGGGTGGCGTCGCTCTACCAATCAGGCAATTTCACTGCCGTCGCATTGCACACCGCCATTGTTTTTCTGACCCTCTGCACCGGCCTATGGTGCGCGACCAGCCATTACGGCTTCATGCAAATCATCACGGGGACCGGGACGAGCGGGATGCTGATGCGTCGATACAGTGTGGCCGCGCTTGTTTTACCTTTTCTGCTCGGTTGGCTGCGCCTGCAGGGAGAGCGTTCCGGTTGGTACGGGCCGGAGTTAGGGGTGGCGCTTTTAGCATTCGCCAATTCGATGACCTTCGCCATCCTGGTTTGGATCGGAGGCTATTCCCTCAGGATTTTCGAGCGCAAGGAAGCGCTGCTGCGGGAAAGTGCTCATCGGGCCCACGTTGACCTGGAATCGCGAGTGTTAGAGCGAACCTCGGAACTCTCGCAGGTCAATTCTGGACTGGAGGAGCAAATTCTGCGGCGTACCCGGGCCGAGGACGCTTACCAGCAGATCATGGATCACTCCCTGGACGTCATTTGCACTTTCGACCGGGAGGGGCGATTCCTCCAGGTTAATCGCGCCTGTGAAGACCTGTGGGGTTATCCGCCAGAGAAGCTCACTGGGCAGCCTTCTTTCCAGATGATTCATCCCGACGACCGGAAGAAAAGCATCGCGGTTGGCAGATCCGTCATGAACGGCAACCCGGCAAACGATTTTGAGAATCGGTACCGTTGCCTGGATGGTTCCTTCGTTTCGATGCTCTGGAGCGCCAATTGGTCGGAGAAGCACCAGATCATGTTCTGCGTGGCACGCGACATAACCGCGCGCAATTTGATGGAAAGTGAACTGCGACGGACCAAAGAGGCCGCCGAAGCGGCAAGCAGGGCAAAGAGCGAGTTCGTTTCCAATATGAGCCACGAAATCCGCACTCCGATGAACGGAATTATCGGCATGACGGAGTTGGTCCTCGAGACCGAACTCAACCTGGAACAGCGTAAACATCTCGACATGGCGAATTCGTCTGCACACATGCTGCTCAACGTAATCAACGGTATCCTGGATTTTGACGAGATTAAGGGCGGCAGGGTGGAACTCGCGGCGAGCGGATTCAGCCTGCGGGATTGCATCGGGGCAACGCTCGAACCGCTTGTCACGCGTGCGAATCAAAAGGGACTCGCCTTGACCGCCGACATCCTCGCCGAAGTGCCCGACCACATGGTGGGCGACTCGAGACGACTCCGGCAGATCTTGGTCAGTCTCCTCGAGAATGCGATCAAGTTCACCGAGCGTGGCGACGTCCGGCTATGCGTCACCTTCGATTCCTCCAAGGGAGCCGAACATAGCCTTTGCTTCTCCGTGAGCGACACCGGAATCGGCATTCCGACGGCGAAGCAAGCCCTGATCTTCGAGGCCTTCTCGCAAGCGGACGGTTCAACGACACGAGCCCATGGCGGCGTCGGACTCGGGCTGGCGATTGCTTCGCAGCTCGCTCGGGAAATGGGCGGGAAAATATGGGTCAAGAGCACGCCAGGCGGGCCGACGACGTTTAAGTTCACCGCCAAGCTGCTCGAGCAACGCGCGGTCGCGCCGGCATTCCTTAACGGGGCTGCGAAGGAGCCCGTGGCGGAATTGGTACCAAGCAAGCGAGCCTCAAGCGGGCTGCACATTCTGTTGGCTGAGGATAATGTCATCAATCGGGCCCTCGCCACCGTCATCCTGCAAAAGTGCGGCCACTCGCTTGTACACGCCGTCAATGGACGCGAGGCCTTGGAAGCCCACGCGCGCGAAGCATTCGATCTGGTCATCATGGACGTGCAAATGCCTGAGATGGACGGCCTTGAAGCCACGCACCGGATCCGGGAGGCCGAGGAAGTGACTGGTCATCACACCCCGATCGTGGCCATGACCGCGCGCGCGATGCCCGGAGACCGCGAACGCTGCCTCGCCGCGGGGATGGATCACTATCTTTCTAAACCACTGAACAAGACCGAGCTGCTGGAGATCCTCAAGCGGATTGCTGAACTTCGAAACGGCGCTGGCGCGGTGACTCCGCCCCCCGATTCCAATGCGACTCGACCACCGGATAAACTCGAGCTCCCGACCGCTTCCAATGGGACTCGACCACCAGATACACTCCAGCTCTTAGGACGGAAATCATCCCCTGAATTCCCGCCGATTTTCAGTCGCAAAAAACTCCTCGATGAGCTCGACGGTGACGAAGCACTGATGCGTCGGATGATTTCACTTTTCCAGGATAGTACGCCGCGCATTCTCGATGACATTCGCGACTCTATCGCCCGGCACGCCTCCGGCGATCTCGAGCGCTCCGCCCACGCACTGCGCAATTCGCTAGGAATATTTGGCGCGCAGGACGCCCACCGGCTTACGCTGCAACTCGAAACCCAAGCGCACCAGGACGACTACGAGGAGATGGACCATATCTTCGCCGCCCTGGTCCGGGGAACCGCTGAAATCCAGGCGGCTTTGGCAATTCACAATCTGGCCCAGGAGTAGTGCATTGTCACTTAACCGGGCGGTATGAGACCATGCACCGCCTCAGCATTCGTGCAGTAAAGAGCCTGAATTACTTGACACCTGCTAAGCTCTACCTTAATCTCGCTTTCTCATGCTACTTCTACCGCTGCATCAATCGACTGCTAGCCTGGTAGTTGCCGCTATTGCTATTCTCGTACGAGTAGCTTAGTTGCCGGTCTTACTCGTCCGCGAAACTCTCGACCGGCGCTCACTCGGATCCCCGAGCGAGAATTTCATTCCTTTGCTAACATCCTTGAATCAATACGTCATCAGCTTATGCACACCGAAGATCATCTCACTTCCCCGGCTTTCCATCTGGAACGGCCATTTAACCCGGATCAGAGTTCCGAGCCGGCGGAAACCACCAATGAACCTGTCTATCCGGCGGAACTTCTGAATTCCGGTTTCGAATTGACGAATATCCTGGCCAGCTAGAAAATATCCCTCGACGGGCGAAGAAGACACAGCCTATGCTAGTATAGTTCACGCCGTCGCTTAGCCAGTGCGGGTTCGACGGCGATAGCTTCCAGGAAGGTTCTGAGAGAGCGCTCAATAGTCCGGAAAAACCAATGTAGCATAGGCTTCCAGCCTGTGTTCTTAACCGAGACATCTGAGTTCCTCCGTCAACGTTTTTTTTAAAATTATTCACCTTTTATTCACAGGGTCCGGGGGGGTGTTCAGGGAGCAGTTTGGGCGTATTCTGAACCGCGGCTTTGGAGAGCTTTTAGGTATCGATCGGGATCGTAAGGAACGCGTTTTTTCCAGCAGGCAAACAGGATGCGGATCCATTTAAAGGCCAGCGCGCGTACGGCCACGTGGTGACTCTTGCCTCTGGCGATTTGAGCTTGATAGTAGGTTTGAGCCCAGGGGCAGAAACGGATCGAGTGACGACGACGAGGACGAGGAGGAGTAGGATGAGGAGGAGGAGTACGACGACGAGAACGAGATGCTAAACAGATATGCCCCGAAGGGGCTCTGCAGTTTCGGGGTGATTTATGCCCCGAAGGTGGCTACAGGGCTCAGCCCAGGGTTTCAACCCTGGGAACTTTCAAAATAAACGAGTTCGCCCTGAAGGGGCGAGAGGCTGACCTGATAAAGCTCGCATCTATTGCTGAGCGAAAATTAGAGTGCGCAAGTGATAGGTGCTACAAGGGATCGCACTGCCGTGTTGTTAGTAGGCTCGATCTGCCGCCCCTTCAGGGCGCATCGCTCTGGTGGCGGTTCCCAGGGTTGAAACCCCTGGGCTGAGTCCTCCAGCCCCTTTGGGGCGAGCCCTTCGGGCCGACTCTGCACCGCCACCGCCAAACGCTGAACGCTGAACGCTGAACGCCAAACGCTGAACGCCGAACGCCAAACGCCAAACGCCAAACGCCAAACGCCAAACGCCAAACGCCAAACGCCGAACGCCGAACGCCGAACGCTCAGGCCGGGCAGAATTTCCAGCGCTCCAAGACGGCCCGGAGATCCTGTAGCCGGATCGGCTTGGTCACATAGTCGTCCATCCCCGCGGCCAGACATTTTTCGCGGTCGCCCTTCATGGCGTTGGCCGTGATGGCAATGATGTGAATCGGAGGTCCGCTGAAACCCTGGTCGGCGTTTTGCTCCCGCCTCCGGATCGAGCGCGCCGTTTCGTATCCATCCATTTCCGGCATTTGACAATCCATGAGAATGACGTCGTAACGGGTGGATCGAATCGCCTCTAAAGCGGCCAAACCATTCGCCACGGTGTCGGCGCGATATCCGAGCTTTCGTAATAGGCCGAGCGCAATGAGTTGGTTAATTTGGTTATCTTCCGCTAAGAGAACGCGAGCTTTTTTGGGTTGCCGATCGGCCTGAGAGGTGTCACCGGAGCCGGCCGCTGGATCCGGATTCGGGTCGGCGTTGCGGGCCTCAGAATCGCTCATTTTTTTTGCCAGACAATCAAAGAGCCGAGATTGTTTGATCGGCTTGACCAGGTAGCCGTCGATGGCCGCCCGTTTGAATTCCTCCGCTCTATAAAGTTGTCCAACGGACGTTAGGGCGACGAGCCGAACGCCAGCAATGAGTGAGTCAGCCTTAATTGTGTGAGCCAGAGTCAAGGCCTCCATTCCAGGCATCTGAACATCCAGCAGGGCAACGTCGTACGGTTTGCCCTGTAGTGCGGCCAGTCGCAATTTCTGTATTGCCTCCGGACCACTGGCTGCGCCTTTGGCCTCCATTTTCCAGGCCAAGATCTGATGACACACCATCTCCCGCATGGTCGCATGGTGATCAAGGACCAGTACTCGTACGGCAGGTTGCTGGCGAAATTGGGCAGGGGCGGCATCGACCGCCTGTTTCTTTAAGCCGGACGGTAAACCAAAAGGTGGACCCGACGCCTGTTTGGCTGTGCACGCCGATTTCGCCTTGCATCATTTCCACCAGGCGTCGCGCGATGGTAAGACCTAGTCCGGTGCCACCATATTTTCGGGTGGTAGAGCCGTCCGCCTGACTAAACGCCTCAAAGAGTCGCGACTGTGCCTCAGGGGGGATGCCGATGCCGGTGTCGCGAACGTAAAACTTTAACACAATGTGGGTTGCCGTTTCGCTCTCTTGGCTGACCCCTGCGACGACTTCTCCCTTCTCAGTAAATTTGATCGCATTCCCAATTAGATTAGTGAGAATCTGCCGTAATCGCCCCGGGTCTCCGCGCAACCGGGTGGGAATTCCAACAGGGACCCCGTTGACGAGGTCAATGCCCTTGCTGAACGCGCTGCTGGCCATGATGTCCAAGGTGCTTTCGATCGTTTGCAGCAGATCGAAATTGAGGACTTCGATGGTCATTTTGCCGGCTTCGATTTTGGAATAATCCAGGATGTCATTGATTATTCTCAAAAGCGTTTCCGCGCTGGCCTGAATCGTTTCCACAAATTCGCGTTTCGTGGGCACCGAGGTCGCTGCCGAGCAGTAACTCGGTCATTCCTATCACCCCGTTCATCGGCGTCCGGATCTCGTGGCTCATATTGGCCAGAAATTCGCTTTTAGACCGGGCCGCCTCCTCCGCGGCTTCCTTAGCCATCTTCAGGTTTTGTTCAGCTTGTTTGGCTGCCGTGACGTCCCACGACATGCCCTGGGTGGCGACGACCTGTTCATTAGGGTCGACAACCGCAAACCTGATAATGCGTTTCCACCGCTGCTCGCCGTTGGAATCGAGCCACATTTCCTCCATTTCGGACGGCTCGCGCGTTTCCATTAAGAGCCTGTCAATCGCCTGATACTCTTCTGCGCGTGGGGCCGGACCCAAATCGAAATTAGTCATCCCGAGAACTTCGGCGGACAATTTCCCTTTCGAATCGCAAAAGCGTTTGTTCGCAAAGATGAATCGCCCTTCGATATCTTTCCGGTAAATGGCGACCGGCAGGTTTTCTACCAGCGATTTTAGAAAGACCTCGGAGGTGGTCAATGCCGCCGCCAAGCGTCCGAGCTCCTGGTTAGCGGCCTGCTGTTCTTGCATGAGCCGTTGAGCCGTCAGCCGCCCAGATTCGGCCTCTGCTTTTGCTCGATCGATCGCTAAGACCCGGTGCGAAATCGTGCGAGAGATTAGCCAGGCCAATAGCCAAAACACCGCTAAACAGGCCACACCGAAGACCAGCATCTGCCGCCAGTCAGCAGCAAAGATTTCCTCCTTCGCCATTGCCAGGGCCTGGGAGCGGACCTGCGCAGATTTTCCAAATGCGGCCACAGCCCCGTCGATGCCATGCGAAGCCACATCGAGGTCATCCTTAAGGTTCTCGTGGTCCCGCTGCAGCAGGAGCGCGTCTCGCAAAAGGCTGTAAAGACCGTCGCCGCCCACTGAGACTTTTCGATGCTGCTCGTCTATTGTGAATCCCTGGCCAAAAAGGGCGGTTTCCAGCCTCTGAATCAATTCTGGCTCATAAGTGATCCGGTCCAATGCCGGCCAGAGTTCATTGTCCTTTAGGTTTGCCAGGTCCTTGACGTTCGGCTCGCCGTTTAGCATTTCGACAATTCGTGCCAGATCGGCGGAACTGGTCCTGAACTCACTCAAAGGTTGGCTCTCTCGTTCCGCTTGCTCGGTCAAAATCAACGCCGTCCGGGCTGCTTCTTCACCCTGTGCCCTTCTCCATTGTTGAAAACTAATTGCTTTTCGCAACCGCCGTTGGCCCTCCTGCAATTCGGCTTCATTGCGCAAAGCGGCAAGGTCGGCGCGTACTTGGGCTCTCTGGTGTACCAAACTTTTCAGATTCACATCGTGATGGTTGCGCCAGGCCAGCGCCAGTATTTCTACCGCTGACATGTGATTGGCCGCGTTGTCCAGTTGGCTGAGCGCCTCTAAAGCGGACGGGTCGTCCGTTGACATTGACAATTGGCGCGCCGCCTGTGCCAGGCTGGTCACGGCGCCCGAGCCCCCTGTGAATGCGTCTTCATCGAGAGTCGCTTGAATTTCCCTCCGCGCTTCTCCAGCCCGCTGCAGGATTTCGCGGGTGGATTGATTCAAGCGCTCTACCTGATCCTGGAGCCTTTCCCGGCTGGTCCTCATCGATTGGAGCTGCAGACCACTCTGGCCAATCATCACGGCCACCATCACGAAGCCGAGGGCCCCAAGTAGTCGCACCATCCAGAAAATGCCTTCCCGGCGCTGGGCCATTTTCATCTGGACTTTCCACCCTGCAAGAGAGCTCTGATCTCGGACCAGTGAAACGGAACGAAACGTCCCTCTTTCAAGAAAGTGGGCCAGATTTGATGACTCGCCTGATGTTCTGTGCGGCTTAAATAGAGTGGATCCCCGAAGCCAAGATCAAACTTGCCTAGCCCCTCCAGCCCCTCCACGACACCTTCGCGGGTGATGGATCCTTGGATTTTTTCCAGCGCGACCGTCAGGATCCTGGCGGCGATATAACCCTCAAGAGCGACAAGACCCGCTGCCGCCAGAGTATCGACAGCCTTAAGATCAGCATGGTATTCGCCGACCATGGGAATGCCTTCATCCGACGGATCAGGAACGACCTGAGTAACGATGATCTGAGCGTCGGTCTTGCCCACCGCGTCGGCCAGCGAACTGCTGTCGACAAAGGAGACAGCCAGGAATATTGGATTGAGATCTGAATCCCGGCAGAGGTTGATGAACTTGGCGCACGGTGCAGATGCTCCGATCATCACCACCGCGCGGTGGGGCCTCTCGGCCATCAAAAGGCTCGTACCGCTCCTTCCACGGCCAGCGTGTTCCGTTGGTAACACGTATTCAAAATCGTGTTCGGATCCGTCAAACCGTGCTGCTGCAAGGCAGTCAGTGCCACGCTAAAGCCGTCATTACCAAAGCTGTCTCTTTGTGTAAAAAAAGCGATCTCCTCCGGCTTGAGTCCGCCGATGTCGATCAGCGCGCCGACCATTGCGGCTATCTCCTCCGTGTAACTGGCGCGAAAGTTGATGACGTAACGATCCGGCGGAACATTGCGCAAGCTCGGTCCGCCCGAGAGCGCGAGCGAAATATCAGCGTTTTTCGCTCGTTCGCCAAGGGAACCGCAACGATCGCTGTCGGGGTACCGACATCTCCCACGATCTCGCCATGAACATTATCCTTTTCAATTAATCGCGGAATATTGAGCGCGGTGCCGGTCGGCTCGTACTCGTCGTCGAGCGCGATGGTCGAGTTTGCGGCCGTTAACGCCTCCATTGCGCTTGGCACGTTCCAAGCCGGCCAATACACCCCGCTGCATCCCTTGGCCCAAATTTGCCATCACTGCCGGTCAATGCCGTCGACATTCCGAGGACATTTCGCCTGAAGAGCCTAGTTCAGCCGCCTGCGCCTTGCAGCTCCCGAACATGAAGATCAAGAACAGAATAGCCAGCGCATTTGGCACCCGAACTGGACCTTTACCGATTTTGCGAATCCGGGAACGCGGGATCCGAGAAAAGGAGAAAGTCGTTCGGAAAAGCTGCATCATTGATATTTATCATTTTATAAGTAATTATCATGATATTTGTAATTGCAGTGTGGAGCGTTCACCGTTCAGCGTTCGGCGTTCAGCGATGCGCGGAAGCGCTGGTAGGGTGAGGCTCGGTCCGAACC
Source organism: uncultured Verrucomicrobiae bacterium (assembly GCA_963793135.1). Lineage (GTDB taxonomy): Bacteria > Verrucomicrobiota > Verrucomicrobiia > Chthoniobacterales > JAFAMB01 > JAFAMB01. The sequence goes on along the minus strand of CAWBYX010000003.1, from coordinate 54,270 downwards.
GGGGCTTCCGCGTCGCACTTGCGCGCGGCGTCAACCCCTTGAAATCAGTCGTTCGAGTCGAGCGAGAATATGCGCAACCATTGGCTTCCTAACGACCGAAAATGGCCGACGCGAACATCCCAATCTTGTTTGGGCCGTGTCAAATGATCAACATCCGAGCGAGATTCCGGGGGGTGACGTTGTCGGGCGGGTCCAAGTGGGAAGCCCCGGTTCGGACGGAGCCTCACCCTACCAGCGCATCGCCGAACGCTGAACGCTAAACGCCACGCGCAGCGCGTCATTTTCCGTCGTGCATTCGGGTGCGAAGCGCGTCAAACAGGCGCGAAATACTTTGCTTATTCGCGAAATTCATGATCAGCGGGGGAATACCCCCACCGTCGGTGTAGAGCGTGTAGGTGGCTTTCGTCCGATTGCCAATGGGCTCAAGCAGCCACGATCCTTCATTGATCGTTACTCGAGTCACACCAGGTCGGGGCGAGGGCCCCTCATTATTGTCTAGTTCCCAACTCGAATGATAACCAGTGCCGCCGTCACTATCCTTCACTGATTCCTCGTGAACTCGAATGGTGTAGTCAAGCGATCCGACCAGGGGCGGCGTGAGGACCATGTAGCAGAGTTGGGCGTCCCCCGGCAGCACCCGCGATTCTTTCGTGTATGGCATGAAATCCGAGTACTTGCCGACATCCGCCAATATTCCCTTTAGGACCGAAATAGGCACATTGAACTGCCCGATTCCCCGGACTTCCTCAATCGCAGAGTCGGCTCGATGCCGGACATAAATCACCAGATTCGAGTCCCTGCTGACTTCCTGCCATTCAGCTGCGTGCAAATTGCTGACTAAGAAAATAAAGAGGAGACTTAGGGAGACGCTAAAGATCTGCAATCGATTGACTAATGCCATCACTTTCAATGCTCAAAGCGGATAACTGTTTCTTCTTGAGCGAGCAAGTGAATCTAGCCGCCGTCGGTTCGCCTCTCCCATATTTTTTTCGGAAGGGCTACCGATCAGTTTGAGTATGGCATTCCGTGGCTGGGCGTAAGCATGGAATCGGCCCGGGCCTGCCATGTTGGGCGGAATTCAGAAGCCAGGAGCCAGGAGCCAGGAGCCAGGAGCCAGGAGCCAGGAGCCAGAAGTGAATCGGCCAGCTCTTTGCTTCTCCTAGTATTTCCTTTTTGGTCACTTTTATTCTTTAGTCTCTGGTTGTGACCACAGACGAATTTTCTGACAAGCTCATCCTGGGCAACTTCCTGACGCCCTTGAACTCCTGGCTCCTGGCTCCTGACTCCTGAATTCTGAATTCTGAATTCCGACTCCTGAATTCTGCTTATGGCCGAAGAACGCAAACAGAACACCTCCACCTGGCTGGCACTGAAGAACCCGGTCTTTCGGGCGCTCTGGATCGCCAGCCTTGTCTCTGGCTGTTGCATCTCTGCCCACGACACGGCGGCGACCTGGCTGATGAACTCGCTGGGCGCTTCGCCCTTCCTTTTGTCGCTGATGGCGACCAGTGCTTCGATGCCCTTCTTCCTTTTTACCCTGCCTGCCGGAGCAATCTCCGATTTGGTCAATCGGCAAAAGCTTTTTGTCGGAACCTATCTTTGGCTATCCGCCGCGGCAGGTTTGCTGGCAATCTGCACCTGGATGCAGTGGGTGCATCCCTATATCATCCTTGGAACGGTGTTTTTGCTGGGAATCGGCTTCGCCTTTAACGCTCCTGTCTGGGCTGCCATCGTTCCCGAAGTGGTCCGAAAAGAAGAACTCCCTTCAGCGATCACCCTCGGCGGTGTGCAGATGAACATGGGCGGAATCTTAGGCCCGGCCATCGGCGGATTTCTTCTTCCGGTCGCGGGACCGGCGATGATCTTCACGCTCAATGCTCTGGCCTTTCTGCTCACTGCCTTGACGATTTCGCGCCGTTATCGAGAGCGGCGGCAGCCTCCGCCCCATTTGGAAAACTTTCTGCAATCTCTGGCCGGCGCGGCGCGCTACGTTCGCTACACGCCGGGGATGCAGGTTATTTTAACTCGAGATTTATTATTCGGGTTTTTCATTGCAGTCGTGCCCGCCTTAGTTCCGGTGGTTGCCCTCCATCATTTGGGGCTTCAGGCAAGCCAGCTCGGGCTGGTGTTCACTAGCCTGGGAATAGGATCGCTTGTCGGAGCAACTTTGGTGTTGCCCTATGCTCGCGCGAAAGCCACCCCAAACGCGCTGACGATTTTTGCCAGCGTCATTCTGGTTTCCGTTTTTGTGCTGATGGCCCTGGTGCAAAATCTCTGGTACTTTCTCCCGGTGGCAGCCTTGGCTGGTACCAGTTGGACCGTCTCGGCTTCGGAACTTTGGATCGCGGGCCAGCGGGCCATGCCTGATTGGGCCCGAGGGCGGATGAACGCGGTCCACATGGTGGCCTCACAGGGTGGGGTTGCGCTCGGTGGTCTCCTTTGGGGCTGGTCAGCCAATTCACTCGGGCTCGGTCAAACGCTGATCGGCGGCGCGCTTCTGCTGACAGCGAGCCTGGCATTGGCCATCCCGCTCTCGATCAACTTCGCGAATACCCTTAATCTTGATCCAGCGCCCTTAGAAGCCGCGCACGATTTTCCATTGGCACCGAGACCCAATGACGGGCCGGTCACGGTCACCGTGGAAACCATCATTCGTCCGGAGGATCGGGAAGAATTCCTTTCGTTGATCGAGCAGTTACGTCTGATCTTTTTGCGGAACGGAGCTCTTCTTTACCGCATTGACGAGAATCTGGAAAATCCTGGGACCTTCCGGACCGAAATGCTGGTGGCTTCCTGGGCGGAGCATGTCAGGCAGCATACCCGGACAACCAAGGCCGAAGTCGAGATTGCCGAGCGGGCGTGGAGTCTGCACGCCGGTGAAGAGGAGCCGATCGTGCGTCACTACATTCAGGCCAACCGCGTGTCGACCCCGCTTGGCTTCGCTCAGTTTCGGAAAAAAAGTGACCCTCGCTCAACGGAGGCGTCACCGGCAAACCCCGAGAGCGCAAATGCCGGCAGCTTGGGTAAACCACACGTCCGAATTCCAGACACCAAACCCCGCACCAATCAAAGCGTCGGCATAGAGGATAGCACCACTGATCCGTCCTAAACTCCTTCTCTTTCCTAGTCGCTAACCCCATCCGCCTCCGCAGATCCAACCTCCGTGGATTGGCGCAACCGAATCATCTGGGATTGCCGGACCTCCTGGTTTCGCCTGCGGGCCTGCTCCGCTTGCACGGTCACACTTTTTGCCAATTGCTTTTCTGCGATGTTGCGTTGGAGCGAATCCAGGCGGCTTTTCAATTCCTCAATCTCGATATCGCTGGCGGCATTTTTGCGCTGGAATTCGGCCTCCAAAAGATCCCTTTGCTGCTCTTCGGCCAGTTCTTTCTGCCACCGCATGGTTCCCATAAGCACCGTCCCATCCGCTGTGTACGGGGCGGCAATTGAGATGCCGGAAGAGGAAAGCAGGAGTTCACGCACCTGGTTGGAGTGGTTGGTACCCCGCGACTTGAGAATCGTCAAACCCCGGTTGCGCTCCCCGCCGTCGAAAAAGCTGAGATAGATCCAGGTGTCGGCTATAGTGGTAATCTTCAAAATTGTTCCCGCGAACCCTGTCTCGCCCCCCATCGGTAAACTGGTGCAAACCAGAGTAATCCCTTGGCTTTTTACCCATCGAATCACCCGCGCGGCAACCGCCTGGGTGCTCGCTAAGGTTCCCGTGTTTGAGAAGGCTGTGAACGGATCAATGACGAGGCAGGTCGCTTGCTGCACCTGGACGAACTTTTTGATCCGCTGAAAGTGCTCTTCCGCACCGGCGAAGGCTACGTTTTCGGAATGCATTCGCAAGATCCCGCTCTCAATATGTTCCTGAAGGTGAATATTGACCGAGGTGAGGTTCCGGACGATCTCCTCGGGGCTCTCATCGAAGGCGAGGTACACCGTCTTCTCGCCCCGGCGCGCACACGCCTCCGCAAACGCGCCACTCAATGTCGTCTTAGCCGTTCCCGGATTTCCGGTGATCATCGTGGTGGTTCCGCGCAAATATCCACCGTAAAGCATCTCATCCAACGCTTGGATGCCCGAAGAAATCTTTTCGTTTGGAAGAGAGGCAGATTTCGCTGGGGGTTCGGACATGGCCACCTCCAATCCGGATTCGCCTATAATGAACGGTGTTTCGCTTTCAGAAAAGCCCGAGCCGCGGTACTTCACTATCCGCACCCGCCGCTGCGAAAAGCCAGTCTCAAACTGATTTCTCAACAGCACGACACAATCGACAACATAGGGTAGATATTGCAAAACCTCGGTCTCGAAGGTCTCGCTATTTGCATACAAACTGAGCTTCGCAGTAATTACCGCGGTCAAGTCCTGCTCCAGCAGCCAGGCATGCAATCGGCTGAATTCCCGCCGTCGTTCCTGGCCACCGGGCAGCAGCTGAAAAAGGACATCTAGAGAATCAAAAACGATTCTTCGTGCCTTCATCGCTCGAGTTTTGGCTGACAAGATCGCCAAGGTTCCCGCCAGGTCAAACTCGCCGATCGAAACCATGTCGGGAGAGGGCATGACATCCAGAATTTCCCATCCGTTCCTGGACCATCCGAAGGTGGCGGCATTGGCCAATATTTTTCGAGAATGTTCTTCAAACGCGACGAAAAGGCCGGGTTCGCCGAAAAGACTGGCGCCTTTCACCACCGTCTGTAGCCCAAACACGGTCTTTCCTGAACCAGGTGCCCCCATGACTAAAGTGACACTGCCGCGAGGCAGCCCCCCTCTGGTAATATAGTCAAAGCCTTCAATGCCAGAGGGAGCCTTGGAGATTTCGTTCGTTGGATCTTCGTGGAGAGCGCTCATCTTTATGGGTCCTTGTCTTCACCTTTGCCGGTGCCGTTCCAACCGATTTCGGAAAGCACTTTGGAGGTGCTGGTCAGATTCCCGAGGATGATCTTTTTCGGTTTCGGTTCGAGTTTTACGAGAGTGGGAGCTACAAAAATCCCATCATCTAATCCGCGATCAGGCTCAATCAGGACGTCGACGATTTCGAGCTGGTGTTCGTGCGGAAAATGGTCATCACAAATTGCTCTCAAGTTCGACAGTGCTTGAACGGAGTTGGGCGAATTGCCCGCGATGTAAAGAATGAAAGTGTACATGCCACTGAGCCGCGTTTTGCAAGACATAGTTTACAGTATTACACGATATATCAATCTTTATCAGAAAAACACAAAAATAATAGCATAACTATGATAGCTAATAGAAAGGAGCGAGGACCGAGCCGCAGGCGATGGAAGAATCAACTCGACGCTCGGAGGTTGCTTCGACTTGCCGGATGCTGATCATCAAATCCGGCGTGAGAAGCGCGGCCGCGGGCTACCGCTCGCTTCGGCCAATCGAGGGTCTAGAACGAGCTGAAAGGCTCCGCGCGGCCGTACGAAACAGGGTATCTTGCGCTCCTCCTTGATCGCACCATGGAGAGGAGCTCTACGTTATTCCCGATGACAGCCTGCTAACGCCGCGGTCCGGAAAATGGACGACCGCCGCGATCATCTTTTGGACGAGCCTCATTGACTTTGAGTTTACGGCCGCCTTTATCCTTTCCGTCCAGGCCCTTGATGGCTGCGTTTCCCTCCGCAACGTTGCCCATCGTAACAAACCCAAAGCCGCGCGACTCGCCGGTTTCGCGATCCGTGATGAGTTTGACTTCGGTCACCGTGCCGAACGGCTCAAAGAGGTCTCTGAGAGATCGTTCTGTCATGTCAAAGGAAAAATTTCCGACGTAAAGTTTCATGATGATTGGATTTCTAAATCGACTGTCAGCTACAGAGCCGTTCCCGAGGATAGGGTTTCAAATCATCAATAAGGTTGCCCTGATGGACGATCCACCGTGCCACTGAACCACTTGCGGGGGATTATCTCACTGTCGTTCGTAAAGCGCACGCGCGAACTTGATGAAACTCTTTCCCCGTTTGGATTATCCAGAGCGTCCTCCGCAGGAACTCCTTATTTTCTCTGTACCAGCAGCACTCCGATCAGCAACAGCCCCATCCCGGCCACGCGAACCGGATTAAATGGCACCCTCTCAACTCCAAACCAGCCGAACGTGTCTGCCAGATAGGAGCCGACCATTTGCCCGAGAATGGCAGCGCAGATGACGACGACAACACCCACCTTGGGGATGGCGATAATGGAACCGAGAACAAAACTGACGCCAAGCGCGCCGCCGAGGTAAGCCCAAAGTGGTGCCGATTGCATCCCCCGAAATCCGGCTCCTGTGCCTCCAAAAGCCCCGGTCAACATGATGCACAAGAGAATGAGGCCTCCGGAGAGGAAGGAAATCGCCGCGGTCAGGACGGGAGACTCGACGGCATGGCGCAGGCGTCCATTGAGCGGACCTTGAATCGAAATAAAGAAGCCGGCCATCACCATGACCAGGATGGGTAAGAAGCGCATACGCACGCTAACGTATTCCATCCTGCAATAAAGGAGCAATCGAGAACGGCCAGTCGATTGCAAAAGGCGCCGTGAAAAGCTTCTCATCTCGGAGCGCCGCTAGAAAAGAAAGGTGGAAGGCCCTTAGGCGACCGGGTCATCCAGGCAGAAGTTTCGTGATAATATCTAAAAATATAGTATTACTATTGGATATGGGATTTTTATTCGCGCCAGTTAAGAATGTCGGCTTCTTTCAATGACTGCCTCTTTGCCGTCCAAGTCAGGAGTGCTTTACGTGCATCAACGTTCGGCGGCGGGCGCATCCGTTCCTCCGCACACGGGGATGCCTGTCGCCGACACCGAAAATACGAGGTCGGCATTCCGGCTCGCCCAAGATTCTTAGCGCCCTCTACCCTATGAATTCTGAAGACTTTTCTAAAGCAAAGCCGCAGGTATCGACGGTCGAAGATACAAGTCTAGTCGCGGCCTGTAACGAACGCGAGGTCAAGAAACCAGAACTGCCTGCCGACGGCTATGAAGCGCGGGTCGAGCGGGCAGAGATGCGCGCAGAAGAGGCTGAGTCTCGGGCGCAGCAGACGGAAATCCGGTTGCAGCAGGCTGAGGCACGATGGGAAAAAGCCGAGGCTCGGCGGGATGAGCGACCGGAGTTTAGGACTGGGGTGCGCAGGGACCAGGCGTTACGCGCCTCGGAACTAAGCTATCGGCGATTGTTCGAAGCAGCGAAGGATGGCATCCTGATTTTGGACTTTGATACGGGATGCATCACGGATGTGAATCCTTTTCTGGTAGATTTATTAGGCTTTTCACACGGCGAAATAGTCGGGAAAACCGTCGGTGAACTAAGTCCTTTTCAGGACATAGAGTCTAATCAAGCGATGCTCGAGCGACTTCAGAAGTATGGTTATGCCCGGTATGAAGACCTGCCGCTGAAAACGATGGATGACCGCCACATTGCGGTAGAGTTCGTCAGCAACGTCTATCAGGCGGGTGATCGGAAAGTGATTCAATGCAACATTCGCGACATCACGGAGCGCAAGCGCACGCAAGACGAAATTCATCGCCTCAACGCGGACCTGGAGCAACGTGTCGCCGAACGCACCGCCCAACTGGAAGCGTTCAGCTATTCCGTCTCGCACGATTTGCGCGCGCCATTGCGTCATATTGTCGGCTTCGTGGGGTTATTGCAGCGAGAGGCCAAACACTCACTTTCGGAGGAAAGTTCCCGACATCTGGAAACCATCTCGCATTCGGCAAAACGGATGGGAGATCTGATCGATGACCTTTTGGCATTCTCCCGCGTCGGGATTGCAGGCTTACAAAAGACGGAGGTCAGTCTTGACGAGTTGGTTCAGGAGACGATAAGCGATTTCCAGGCGGAGACCAAAGAGCGAGATATCGTGTGGACGATTCACGCCCTGCCCGCTGTGTGGGCCGACTTGGCCCTCTTACGTCTGGTCCTGATCAATCTGATTTCCAACGCGGTAAAGTTCACAAGCCGCCGCGCAGAGGCCAGGATTGAAATCGGCACTGCCTCCTTCGAAATCGCCGAAACGGCAATCTTCATACGCGACAACGGCGCCGGTTTCGATCCGAAATATACCGACAAGCTATTCGGGGTTTTCCAACGTCTGCACAACCAGGATGAGTTTGAGGGCACGGGCATCGGGCTGGCTAATGTCCAGCGGATCATTCGCCGGCATGGAGGCCGCTCCTGGGCGGAAGGCGCAGTTGGCGCCGGTGCTACATTCTACTTTTCGATTCCAAAACGGAATGGAAGCCCCAGTGAACCATAAAATAATAGGCCTCAAAACGATTCTTTTGGCCGAAGACGACCCCGAAGATGTGGAACTGATGTTGGCGGCGCTGGAGCTCGGCGCCTTTTGGTCAGGTGTCAATGAACCGCCGCCGTATGAAGGGGAAGAAGAAGAAGAAGATTTGCTTCAGAGAAGGGCCGTCAGTTCCCCCGGAAAGAGAGAGGTCCACGATGAGATCCCCGCTCCGCATCCTGCACTTGGAGGATGATCCCAACGACGCTTCGCTCGTCAAATCCGCGCTCGAAGCCGGCGGCATCCCCTGTGAGACCATCTGCGTGCAAGAACGCGATGATTTTGTAGCGGCGCTCGAATCTGGCGGTATTGACTTGATCCTTTCGGATTTTTCGCTGCCAGTCTTCGATGGCTTTTCGGCGATTGCCACCGTGCGAGCCGGCTGGCCGGATCTGCCCGTGATTCTGGTTTCGGGGTCACTTGGCGAGCAACGGGCCATTGATTCGCTCAAAAGCGGCGCAACGGATTATGTCCTGAAGAAACAACTCTTCCGGCTCGCTCCGGCGGTGCGCCGTGCCATGCGGGAAGTCGAAGAACGCTCTGAACGCCGGCGGCTGGAATCGCATTTTGTGGAAGCGCAAAAAATGAAAGTCATCGGCCAGCTGGTCAGCGGTGTGGCCCATGACTTCAATAACATCCTCGCGGTCATTATCGGTTATAGCGATCTGCTCACCGGAGACGCGGGTGTAGAGGGCCCGCTGCGAAAATATATCGACGAGATTCGGCACGCCTCGGAACGTGCTGCCGGGTTGACCAGGCAGCTCCTTGTCTTTGGCCGCAAACAAAAGGTGATCCCCGTGGTGCTCGATCTGAATAAGGTGGTGATAGATCTTAAGGAAATGCTGAGACGGCTGATCGACGAAAACATCGAAATGACGACGGTCCTGGAAGACAATATTGGCCACGTCAGGGTCGACGCCGGCTATGTCGGACAAGTGTTAATGAATCTGGTCGTCAACGCCCGCGATGCCATGAGCAATGGCGGCAAGCTCACCATCTCGACCTCCAACGTGACACTCGACGAAGGGGAGCTGAGTGGCCAGGGGCGCGCGCTTCGCGGCGACTATGTGATGCTCAGCGTCAGTGACACCGGAACCGGCATGACTGCCGACGTCAAAGCGCTTTTGTTCGAGGCGTTTTTCACGACCAAGCCAGTGGGCAAGGGTACCGGTCTAGGCTTGGTGACTTGCCAGACCATCGTTCATCAATCCGGCGGCCACATCGATGTTTACAGTGAGGTTGGCAAAGGTTCGGTCTTTAAAGTTTATTTTCCGCGGGTCGTGCTGCCGCTGGATTTTACGGCCAGGACGATCCACTCCGCGCCGTTACCGCGCGGGAACGAAACCTTGCTGGTCGTGGAAGATGAGCCTTCCGTCCGGCATCTGGCTTCCAGGGTCTTAAATAGCCTGGGTTATGAAGTGCTGTCCGCTTCAAACGGACAGGATGCGTTGCACGTGGTTCGTGAACACCAAGGATCAGCGGTTGGTTTGGTGATCACGGATGTCATCATGCCGCTGATGGGCGGCAAAGTCATGGCGGAATGGATGAAAACCACCCAGCCCGACCTCAAAGTCCTCTTTACGTCGGGTTACACAGAGGACGCCATCGCAGGCGATGGAGTCCTTGAGACAACAGCCGAGTTCTTGCCCAAACCTTATACGCCGGCGACTCTCGCCCGCAAAGTGCGCCAGATCCTCGACGATAAAAGCAGTTAGCGTGAAAATTAGAGCAAAGATTCTCTGGACCTTGCTCGGCATGCTTTTGCTCGTGACTCTTGCGGGCATCGTCGCGGTGAATCGACTGCAAACGGCTGCGACGATCAGCGCGACCAACGAAGCCCGGGATGTGGCCCGTCTGATGGGCCTGCTCGCCATGCCAGGCACGAACAACTTCTCCGAGTCCGCCGAGCAAATTGTCGCCAAGCTGCATCAAACTCACGGGCGAGACGTGGTCCTGTTGAATTCCGATCAAATTGTCGTTGCTGATTCGCTTCCATCACGGGTTGGGAAGCCCTTAACAGAAGGCCCGAGCGACGAAGTCGGACTGACAATCAAGGACCGGCGGGTGCGCACCTTTGTCGAGGTCGGCAAAGATTACCCGGCGGGAGTCAAGCGCATCGTGGTGCCGGTCGAAAGTCAATCTGGACAGGTAGTCGGAGCGGTGGTCCTCCGGTACGCTCCGCTCTACGATGAATTGGTTCGATTGACTAACCCCATGCGCGGCCCGCTGATTTGGGCAGGCTGCGGATCTCTCGCAATCGCTGTGTGGCTAGCTTTGTACGCGGGCGGGTCGTTAGTCAGACCGCTCCGGCAGTTGACGATTGCGGCGACCGGATTTGCCACCGGACGGACGGACTTACCGATGCCCCGAGCCCGGAAGGACGAGGTCGGTGACTTGGCCACGGCTTTCACCGACATGATTCACCTGCGGGAGCGCGCGGAGGATGAACTTCGCCGACTGCACGATGATGACCGCGTCGCCGAGCTGGCAAAAACCAATGTCGTCGTGAGCGCAGGACACGCCGAGAGGATGCGGGCGGAAGAAACGTTGCGCGAAAGCGAAGAGAAATTCCGCCAATTGGCGGATCACATTACCGACGTTTTCTGGATTACTTCGGCCGATTTGGCAACAGTCCACTACGTCAGTCCGGGTTACGAAACGACCTGGGGCCGTTCGACGGGAAGCTTGTACGGTGATGCGCAGGAGTGGAGCAAAGCGATCCTTCCAGAGGATCGCGAGCGTGTCTACGCCGTCTTTCGGGGGCTGATGGGAAATGTTCCAAAGGTGAGCGTTGAATATCGAATTGGTCGTCCGGATGGCACCGTCCGCTGGATTCATGACCGCGGTTTTCAAGTCCGAGACGCTGCAGGCCGCCTGGTTGGCCTTAATGGTATTGCCAGCGACATCACCGAGAGCAAGCAGATTGAAGAGGCATTGCGCCGGCAACAGACCGAGCTACGGGTTCTGATCGACTTGACGCCGGCATTGATCTGTTTCAAGGACGCGAATAACCGCATCTTGCGAGTCAATCAACGGTTTGCGGAAGTCCTCGGGAGATCTGTCGAGGAGATCGAAGGAAAATCAATCCGCGAAATCGATCCGCGGGAAGCGGAGAAGGTTTTTGCGGATGATTTGCAGGTGATCCATTCGGGAACTCCTAAACTGGGAATTATCGAGACGATTCGAGACCGGGAGGGTCGAGCAATTTCGGTTCAGACGGATAAGGTTCCAGTCTTCGACAAGGATAAGAAGGTAATCGGCATCGTTGTCATGTACCAGGACATCACTCAGCGCAAAAACGCCGAGGAGACGCTGCGATTGCTTAATTCCGCCGTGTTGCAATCCAGGGAGTCGATCGTGATCACCGATGCAGAACTCGATCTGCCAGGACCTCGGATTGTCTTCGTCAATCCCGCCTTCACGAAAATGACCGGTTACGCGGCCGAGGAAGTGATTGGGAAAACACCCCGGATTTTGCAGGGCCCGCGGACCGACCAAGCCGTGACAAACCGACTTCGTCAGGACCTCCAGCGCGGGGAAGTGTTTGAAGGCGAAGCGATCAATTATCGCAAGGACGGAACGGAATTTACCCTGGAGTGGCAAGCCGCGCCCATTCGTGATGAGGAGGGTACGATTACTCACTTTTTGGCCCTCCAGCGTGACGTCACCGCTCGCAAACGGTTAGAGAGCCAAATGTTTCAATCCCAAAAAATGGAAACTGTCGGCAGGCTGGCAGGCGGGGTAGCGCACGAATTCAATAGTATTATGACGGCCATTATCGGCCAAAGCGAATTGCTGATCCACGATCTTCCCCCAGGGAGCGCCCTGGCAGAAAGCGCCGTCGAAATCAGCAAAGCCGCCACGCGTGCCGCCACGCTGACTCGCCAACTCCTGGCCTTTGGTCGCAGACAGTTTCTGCAGCCGGAAACCATCAACCTGAACCGGCTCATCGCGAATATGGACAGTGTATTTCACCATCTAATGGGCGGTGGTGTGAGGATCCAGATCGTCTGCGGGCCCGGCTTGCAGGCGGTGAAGGCGGATGCCGAACAGATTGAACAGGTCATCATCAACATGGCCATGAACGCACGGGACGCCATGCCGAATGGAGGTCTCCTGACTTTGGAAACCGTGAACATGTCGTTCGACCAGGAGATTGTGGGTCGTAATTCGGAATTGAGACCGGGCGATTACGTCTTGCTGGCGATCACGGACACCGGCTTGGGGATGAGCGCGGAAGTGAAAGCGCGCATATTCGAGCCGTTCTTTTCCACTAAAGAAGTGGGCCAAGGTACAGGTTTGGGATTGTCCACCTGTTACGGCATCGTCAAACAAAGCGGCGGGCACATCAGCGTTTACAGTGAACCGGCTCGAGGTGCCACCTTCAAAATCTTTCTCCCACAAGTCGAGTCGCGGACTCAGAAGATTCCCATCCAATCTCTTGACTTGCCTGGTTTACCGCGCGGAACCGAAACTGTGTTGCTGGTCGAGGACGATCCCGCATTGCGTGAGATGGCTGCGACTTTGCTGCGACGACTGGGTTACCTGGTCTTCACTGCGTCCAATGGCGTTGAAGCTCTTAGCCTGAAACAGCAGCGGAACTTCCCACACATCGATTTGTTGTTTACCGATCTCGTCATGCCCCATATGAGTGGCAAAGAATTGTCTGAACGGATGCGCGCATCCTATCCGCACACCAGAATCCTTTTCACTTCCGCGTATACCGAGACTTCCATCATCCATCACGGCATATTCGACAAAGGCCCCGCACATCTGCAAAAGCCCTTCACGCCGTCCGCGCTCGCCCATAAGCTGCGGGAAGTGTTGGATCATCCCATTGCTTCCTAAATCCCTAGATCGTGCTCGTCCTCGTGCTCGTGCTCGTGCTCGTCTTCCCCTAATCGTGCTCGTCGTCGTCCTTCGTGCTCGGTTTCTTTCCTCGCCAGCGGAGCGAGGACGACGACGAGAACGAGCACGAGCAGGAAACTTCCGCGTCTTCCCGTAATCGTGCTCGTCGTCGTCCTTCGTGCTCGGTTGCTTTCCTCACCAGCGGAGCGAGGACGACGACGACCACGAGCACGAGAACTTCCGCGTCTTCCCGTAATCGTGCTCGTCGTCGTCCTTCGTCCTCGATTGATTTCCTCGCCAGCGGAGCGAGGACGACGACGAGAACGAGCACGAGCAGGAAACTTCCGCGTCTTCCCCTAATCGTGCTCGTATTTCTTCACCGCCAGCAGAGCGAGACGAGAACGATAACGAGCACGATTGGAGAATTCCCATCATCCGCTCCGAAAGAGCTCAATTTCCTGCAAAATACCAACGACGCTGGCTCGAACCACGATTTCTCCCTTCCGTCGCGTTGCCAGTGTGGCATCACCATAAATGCCTGAAGCCGAATAGCTGCCCTGACCGGTGGGATCTCGCGTCAGCCCTTCCTTGGCGGAGGGATGATAATCTTTGACCGCCTTGCTCATTTCGACAGTCGTTGGGGCTATGAATAGCATCATTGAGGTCTCAATTTCGTCAGCATGCGTTCCGCCCACCCCTTCTCTCACTTGCGGTTCGATAGGCGCGGTCAGCTTGAGTGGGTCAGTGTACCGGAAATCGATTCCTTCGTCTTGGAGGATCTTTGCCGTAAGTTCTAACGGTCTCATGGTCGATACCCCCGTGTTTAAGCCATAAAATTTGCGCGGGCCATAGCGGGAGAGGCTCCGACAAATGTCCACCATCAAATCGCGGGCTGTTTCCAGTCGGAGCGAGATGGAGCCGGGGTATTCATTGAAGGCGGGATAATGGTGGTAATTGACTGTTGGCGCGATCACGACTTCGGCGCTCTTAAGAATTTCACGCTTGAAATACTCGGCCAAAAGCCAGTCGTTCTTAAGCTTGAGATGCGGACCGTGTTCTTTGGATGCGCCGCCGATGGGAATGACAACGACAGTATCCGGGCGCAGCGCTTTCTCAGCTTCCGGCCAAGTCAGGTCTTCGAGCAGGATCCCTTTGTCGCGAGCTATGATCTCTGATAACAGGAACACGCAGGACAAACAACTAAACAACTCTCGGTCTTGATGAACCATCCGATCAAAATATGCCGTCGCTCCCCCATTCGTTCCGGCATCGGCACCGACACAGTTGCTGACACTGGCAGTGGCACTGATCGAAGAAACGCGACGATCGCACTCGGTTTGATGGCGTTGCTTGGCGTGGCGTTAATCTTCCTGTTTCCAGGCTCTCCAGAGCAGGATACGGACTATCATTTTCTGGAGGCGCGCTCCGTATGGAGTAATCCCTGGCTTTTTGTCGACGTCTGGGGACGTCCGCTTTACACCACGTTTTACGCTCTGCCAGCGCTTCTCGGCTTCACCGTGGCGAGATTTTTTGCCGTGGGAATCGGCTTGGCCACAGCTTGGCAGACATGGCGTCTGGCTGGCGACCTTTGCCTTGAGCGAGCCTGGCTAGTGATTCCTTTGCTGCTAGGCCAGCCGGTCTTTTTTGAACTTTTCCCCGACCTGCTCACCGAACCGCTGTTCGCCCTCGTTTTTGTGGTCGCGTTGCGCTGGCATTTGCGCGGCCGGACCAACCTCGGAATGCTAGCGGCCTCTTTGCTGCCGCTCGCAAGGCCGGAAGGTGTCTTTCTCTGCGTCATTTGGGGTATCTGGGTGGTGACCAAAAGCGTCCGTTCACCGATCTCTCCGCCGGTGTCAGTCTATCGGAATCTCATTCGCACCGTTCCTTCGACGCTGATTCTAGCCATCGGTGTTTTTTCCTGGTGGATCGCAGCGGTCTGCATCACACGTGATCCGCTTTTCATTCTGCACAACTGGCCGGCGACCTGGCATCAAGACGTCTATGGTCGCGGTACCCTTTTCAGCTACGTCCAGCGCGCGCCGGAATTCACGGGCCTGCTGCTTGCCGTGCCGTTTGTCATCGGTCTCTGGTGCAAAATGCGCGCGCCGACTTGGATTCCACTGACCACATCGTTCCTGCTATTCTTTCTTTTGCACACCGTCTTCCGAGCCTATGGACTTTTTGGAGAGGCTGGATATCCGCGTTACATGGTCTCGGTTGCGCCGGTCATTGCCGCGCTCTCACTGGCCGGTTGGAATACGGTCGCGCGGTGGATTGCACCTTGGCCGCGCCTTTCCGGCGCGCTGGGTTCGACAATTCTGGGCCTTTCTCTGGTGCAAAATCTTCTCTATTTGGACTCATTTTCTTCGGCGCGCGATTCCATTGCCATCCGTGAAATGTCCGGATGGCTTCAGGCGCACCCTAAGCCGTACCAACGGTTGGTCTGGAGCAACGCGCGAATGTGCATCGTTTCCGGATTAAACCTTGTCCAGAGCCCTTCTCTTAGCTCTACCAACCGGGAAGCCACCCTTGCGTTGCTCCGGAATGCGCCTTCGGGTACCCTCGTTTTCTGGGACAATCATTTCGGCCCGGACTGGTTCGGTCTCACGGCCGGGGAAATTGAAGTGAACGGGTACCAGCGCGTTCGCACCCGTGCCTATTCGCTGCCTGGGGTCGTGATCGGGGAAGCGGGCCGACGCGACGTCGAGCTAAGCTTGCTTTTCAAGCCATAAAGGTCGGTCGACGGCCAATCGATCGCTCGTAACTGCCAACCGTACCAGGCAAGCAATGAAAATGCGCCGGCGATGATGAGCCCGGTGACCACGAAAAAAGGAACGTCTCCGTGTGGATATTCCGAGGCCGTTTGCGCCGCAATGTACCATGTTCCGGCTGCTACGAGAATCCCTAAACCCACACTTCCGAACAGGGCGCGGTGGACATGCGGAATTGCAGGTCGAGGCCCTCCACGAAGTCTGACCGCGATGGCCGCAGCGACGCTCATGCAAAACCCCGACCAGGCGAGCGCCCCTAAGGCATCAGACGGCCGATGCCACCCGGCGAACAGAACGCCTGTTGAAAACGTTGCGCTGAAGCAGCCCGCAGCGACAGCTAACCATGGTCGCCACCGGGACGACGAGACCATCAGTAAGCCCAAGGCAAGCGAGGTGCCAATAGTTGCGTGCCCGCTAGGATAGGTGCCGTGCTTAAAATCTCTCGGGAGCATACTGTCATAGTCGACCAAGGCATGCCACGGAAATACTCTTTTGAGAAATTCGGCGCCTAAGACCGCACTTCCGAATCCCACCGCCGCAATGACGCCAACAACGGTACAACGGCGCAGGACTCCAATAGCGACTATCAGGATTGCCGCACACAGAAGCCCCTTCTTGCTGACATGCGCGAGGAGGTGATAATCCCAGGCAATGACTTTTTGACTCAACGCTTCGCGGCCAAAGAACGCCTGGTCATCGAAATGATGTCCCCATGGCGTGGCTACCAGCACAAAATAGCCGGCGACCAATAAAACGCCGCAAACCAGAGTCCCAACCAGAAGTCGATTCCGGATCGCTTCAATATTGGTTTGTTTCTCGGGAGTCATTGTCACGCCGCTCGCTCATTCAACCCTCCATTCCTCGTGCGGTTGCCGCGACCGGTCTGGACGAGTTCCGGCCTTCTTATTGGGCTCGAGGTGTCGGTGATTTCCAGGGTGTCGCCCACGGCCGCGGCCCATCATATTCCGAATGCGGATTCGAAGCGGGCATGTTCAACAGGTAGCTGCATCCCGTCACCAGACCGATTGAAGCAGAGAGGGCAATCACGACGGAGCCGTGCCGTTTGACTTTCATCCATGATGATTCGCCTCTGGCCTAGCTATTGTCAAAGTCTCCATAAGATCGTCCGTGAGCACAATTAAGGCGCTTTCCTTCTGTTCCCCAAAAAATTCCGATAGCGAATATTAGAGTTCGAAGCAGTTCATCCGGGCGAAGTTGAATATCGGTTGCACGTGCTGAATCTAGACGAATAAAGTTCGTCTAAGGGTCATCCTTCTTTTTAAGCATCAGCAACGCTCATGACCACAAAATCATTATTCATTGCGTTCTTATTTACCTCGATGCCAGTGTTCGCTGACACACTGCTAGTTCACTCAGTGTATTTTGATTCAATGCAGACTTTGAACGAAGTGATTGAGTTGTCAGCGCAACATGATAACGAAGGCATTGCGAAATTGATTCATAGTGGACATATCAGCAGCCAAACTAGTTCTGACATGGATATCGTCGTCTTGGTCATGGGGTCGACACCCGATAGTCCGGCAGAGTTCCGGTTCTTAAACGGACCAACCACCTATTGGACCCTGACAAAAAACGTCACCGATCTGGCTAAGCCCATTGCGACGCCCGCACCCCCGCCACCACTCCCGACACCGACCGCGGAACCGACTCCACCGCCTGCAGAATCACCGACCCCAGCCTTGAAGCAGTCTCATCGTAGACAAGAAAACCTTTCTCCTTTGGATGACGACAATGGTCGGCGCATTTGGCATCAGGTCGATGGGCAGTGGAAGTGGTATCCGGCCAATCGCCATCATGTGCCGGTCAAGAAGGCATTACCTGTGCAGCGATAGCGGGGACGTTGGAGAAACGTATCGGCGTATGGGCGAGGTGCGCGGGGGAACCGGATCGGCGTGTCGGCGAAGGGCGTGTCGGCGTAGTAGCTCTCTTTTGAAAAATCCCTCTTCGCGCGAATGGTGAAGCTTCGAGGCTTACGACGCGCCGCCTCGCCGATAAATTTTCCCACGCCGACACGCCCCTCGCCGACCCGCCGATACGTTTCCCCTCCGACCCGCCGATCCGTTTCCCCTCCGACCCGCCGTACGTCTCCCCACCGACCCGCCGATACGTTTCTCCTGACGCTGGCACTGAGACCGACACTGCCCTATTCTCCCCCAATGAGAGCACTGTTACTGTTTATACTAGGTGTCATCGTTGGTGCAGGAGGGATGCTTTTTCTTCCGGAGTTGACTGTCCGGCGCGAGCAGCTCAATGAGGAGATGAAAAAACATGTGGATACTCTCGAGGCGCAGGTCCGCGATTTGGGAGATCAATTGAAGAAGGTGAATACTTCAAAATCCGGGGACGATCAATCGAAGCAACCTTCGGCTACGCCGTCTGCTTCGGCTCACTAGGCAACGTATCAATGCTGCGAAGGTCTGGAAAGAGACGCATCCAGAGCAACGCAATCAAGATTGTGGCGATCCCTCCAACGATCCCTGAGGGAATGACGCCCAGAAGTCCGGCGACCATCCCCGACTCAAATTCACCAAGCTGGTTTGAAGTTCCGATAAACAAGGAATTGACCGCGCTGACGCGGCCTCTCATGGAATCGGGGGTCGAGAGTTGAACCAGGGAAACCCGGATGACCACACTGACATTATCTGCGGCTCCCAGGATCACCAGAGCGACGAGCGAAACAGCCAGGCTCGTCGAAATGGAAAAAATAACCGTGGCGATTCCAAAGACCATCACCGCGGCAAACATTTTGATCCCCACATGTCGATTCATGGGGATGTGCACAAGGAGGATGGACATTGCGAGTGCTCCTAACGCAGGGGCCGAACGCAAAAATCCAAGACCCCAAGGGCCGGTGTGCAGGATGTCGCGGGCAAAGATCGGCAGCAATGCAGTGACGCCACCAAAAAGAACAGCGAATAGATCAAGCGAGATGGCACCGAGAATGATCGGTCGGCGGCGAATGAAGGAAACGCCTGAAAAAACGGATTGAAACGATACTGGTTCTCGCTTGGGTGGGATCCGTTCCATTTTTATGAACGCCATGGCGCCGGAGGCAGCTAACAAGCAGAGGGCCGAAACGCCGAGGGGGACGCTTGCTCCTGCCGCGTAGAGCAGGCCTCCAAGAGATGGGCCCACGATGGTGGCTGTTTGCATCGCGGAAGAAGAAACGGCGAAGGCCTTTGGCAAAAGAGCTTCTGGAACCAGGGCTGGTAACAACGCAGACATCGTCGGCGATTCGAAAGCCCTGGCGGCCCCAAGGAGCGCAACGGCAGCAAACAGGACCCTGACATCCAGCTTTCCATCACGATCGCTCAGCGTGAGCAATGCTATCACGATGCATTCAAAGCATTGGCAGGTAGCAACAATCCGGCGTCTATCCAGACGATCGGCGATGTGCCCCACCAGAAAGGTCAGGACGACCATCGGAAGGAATTGAAAGAGGCCGACCAATCCAAGCGCGTAAGCGCTTCCGGTCTTTGCGTAAACGAGCCATCCAACGGCAACGGATGCAATCTGGAAACCAAGCACCGAAAAAATACGGGAAACCCAGAAGAGTATAAAACTCGGATGCCGGAGCAATCGTTCGGTTTGTATCGGGACTGGATCCAAGCAATTCTCTTTATCTCAACGACTCGAACTTACGCCAATCGTTCCGGCTGGCTCCAGCAAGTTCTCAATTGCGGGAGGGAAGAGTACGGATCGTTGACCATCTTGTGGAAGGTAGGGTGAGGCTCCGTCCGAACCGGGGCTTTCCGTGTCATCCTGGTTTGCGACGCGACCCCGGATGAAATCCTTGTCAGTTTGGCCGGCCAATTCGATACGGGGTGATGTCATGGACGCGGCGACGCGGAGGCAACGCCGGAAGGTAGGGTGAGGCTCCGTCCGAACCGGGGCTTTCCGTGTCATCCTGCCTTGCAACGCGACCCCACAGTGAATCCCTTTGTCAGTTGGCCGGGCCAATTCTGCATAGGGGGTGATGTCATAGGCGAGGCCGCGCGGAGGCAACGCCGGAAGGTAGGGTGAGGCTCCGTCCGAACCGGGGCTTTCCGTGTCATCCTGCCTTGCGACGCGACCCCACATGAAATCCCTTGTCGAATTGGCCGGCCAATTCCATAGGGGATGACGTCATAGGTGAGGCCACGCGGGAAGCCCCGGCTCAGGCGGAGCTTCGCCCTACCTGCGCCGGGGCTTTCCGTGTTATCCTGCCTTGCGACGCGACCCCACATGAAACCCTTTGTCAGTTGGCTGGCCAATTCCATAGGGGATCACATCATATGCGAGGCCGCGCGGGAAGCCCCGGCTCAGGCGGAGCTTCGCCCTACCTGCGCCGGGGCTTTCCGTGTCATCCTGCCTTGGACGCGACCCCACATGAAATCCTTCGTCAATTGGCTGGGACGCGACCCCACATGGTTTCATTGTCAGTTGCCCGGCCAATTCCATAGGGGATGACGTCATAGGCGAGGCCAAACGGGAAGCGCCGGTTCGGACGGAGCCTCACCCTACCTGGGCCGTTGTCCGGCAACATGCTTGACGGGCAAGATTATTATGTTAAAGGAAAGCGCACTTTCAATTCCCCCCAACCTCTCAAACGAACAACTACCGTGAAATCAAAGTTCGCGACATTCTTGTTGGCGGCCGCCCTTGTGCTGGCTTGCCACAACGGCCTTGCAGCCGGATCCGACGTTTCAGCCAACTTGCGCCTGTCGGCCTTTGGTGGCGACGCTCAGCTTAAAGCGGTCACCAACGCCGTTGCCCGCTTCAATCAGAAATATCCGAATGTGAAGGTCGAGATTTCCATCGATCCGATATCAAACGGATGGGGCGACTATGTCACCCGCATTCTCTCACAGTTCAACGCGAATAACGCCTACGACGTCTACGGGACAGCGATCGAGACGTTCAGGACTTTTGAGACACGCAATCTATTCATTCCGCTCGACGACTACATTGCCAGCCACGCGAGCTATTCTGATTTCGATCCAGCCCTTTTCAAGTACGCATCGTACAAGGGCAAGACCTACTTCATCCCGATTGGGTGGAACAACATCATGGTGAACTACAACCGGAAGCTCTTCAAGGACGCCGGCATCGACTTCCCCAAGACCGGCTGGACCTGGGATGAGTTCCGTGAGGTGGCTAAGAAACTGACTGTTCGCGATGCGGCAGGAAATGTGACTCAATTCGGTTACGAGGTTCCAAATCAGTTCTTCTTCGTGCAGCCGTGGTTCTTCTCGAACGGAACATCGATTTTGAACGAAGATTGGACCGCGTCCAACATGCTTGACCCCAAGGTGTCCGAGTCGCTGCAATTTCTCTACGACCTGATCCATGTGGATAAGGTTTCGCCGATTCCTGGCAAAGATCCGATGAACAACCAATTCATGGCCGGACAGGTCGCGATGATCGCGCGTGGCCATTGGATCGTCGAGAACGCGATGGCGGCCAAGCTTGACCTGGATGTCGCTATCCCGCCGACCAAAGTGAATGACTACACGGTGATCGGGTTCGGCGGCTATGGGGTCTCCAGGACCTCGAAAAATCCCGACCTCGCCAAGGAGCTTGTCGGCGAACTTACCAGCTTTGAAACGCAGAAGGAAGAGGGCGAAGCAGGTGGCGGGGTGCCTGGCCGCAAATCGGCCGCCGATACGCCCTCGTTCCTCGCCTACCCTCCGAGTGCAGCACTTTACTATCAGACTCTTCCGCACACTTTGCCGGTACCGTCTCCGGCAAACTTCCAGGAAGTTGAGAAGATCTTCATCCGCAACTATATCGCGATGATGTCGGGCGAGATCTCAATCGCGGACGGGGTCAAGCGGGCCGATCAGGAATTGAACGAATCCTTCAAGCGCCTCGCGGCTCACCAGGGGAAGTAAGGGGAAGTGCCAGTGTCAGTGCCAGTGTCAGGAGGCTGCAACTGATAACTAACTATATTAGCTTGTTCTGCGCTTAAGGTTCGAAGTTGTATCTTGCTATTTTCACGTGGAGCCCGGCATTTAACTCTTACAACACCAAAGCCGAATCCGAGTGATGCAGGGCTAGGCAAACCAGATACGTCTTAACTGACACTGGCACTTGGCACTGACACTGCTCAATGGCATTGAAAGCATCCGATCTCCAGAAGGCGCAGACGCGTGCCGGCTACCTTTTCATACTACCCTCCTTCACGCTCTACGCGGTTTTTGTCTTGGCGCCCGTCGTCCTAACCTTCGTGCTCAGCTTCACCTACTACGATCCGATGGCCGGTTCGCGTTGGGTAGGTCTGGAGAATTTCGAGCGGTTCTTTACCGGCGACCGTTCGCTGCAAATCTTCTGGAACACACTCTGCTTCGCTATCTTCGCGGTGGCGGGAAATGTCACCGTCGGACTTCTGCTCGCCCTTGCCCTCAACCGCGCGATGCCCTCGTTCCTCCTGTATTTGTTCCGGCTGGCCTACTTCCTGCCGGTGATCATCGCCGCTGCTTTCGTCTCGATCGTGTGGGGATATTTCTATGGCGACGATCTTGGCGTGATCAACTATTACCTGATCAGGCTCGGCTTTGCCCCGGTCCATTGGCTGACCTCGAGCCGCACGGCCATGATGTCGATTGTCATTATGGATGTCTGGAAGAATGCCGGTTTTTTCATGATCATTTTTATTGCGGCACTTCAAGGCGTGCCGAAGTCCATCATGGACGCTGCGATCATGGATGAGCCCTCCTACTGGCGACGGTTCTTTCGCATCATCTTGCCGTGGATCTCACCGGTCGTCTTCTTTGCGATCGTCTACGCCTCGATCGGTGCGCTGCAGGTCTACGAGTCGATCGTCATTCTGACCCAGGGCGGCCCTGGCGATGCGACACGTTCGATGTCTATTCACATCGTTGAAGAAGCCTTTGGCAGCTTCGAGATCGGCTACGGCGCTTCCGTCTCTGTGATTATGACCTTGGTTATTCTGGTCATCACCTCCATTCAGCTTCTCGCCTCCCGGCGCTGGGTCCGGTATTAATCATGCAAACCAAAGGAGCCAAGCGTTGGATCGACCGAGCGATTATCACTTTCATGGCGGTGCTGGGTGTGTTCATGCTCTTGCCATTTGCCTGGCTATTCAGCATGTCGTTCCGGTTACCGGCGGAAGCCTACAAGATGCCGCCGAGCTTCCTCCCGCCCAATCTCGACTTTAAGAATTACTGGGCGGTCCTTCATTCCAACATCCCCTTCCTGCAGATCTATTGGAATAGTGTCGAAATCGCGGTGCTCGTCACTCTCGGGCAGCTTGTCACCTGCACTCTCGCTGCTTTCGCGTTTGCGCGGCTGAGCTTCCCAGGGCGTGATAGCATTTTTTTTGTGATGCTGGTCGGGCTAATGTTCCCCGCGCAGGTCACTATCATCCCGATCTATCTAGGTTTCGCGCAGATTGGGTTGCTCAACCGACCAATTGGCCTGGTGCTGATGTATCTAACCTCCAGCTTTGGTGTCTTTCTTGTCCGCCAATTTATGCGCTCGCAGCCTAAGGCGCTCGAGGAAGCGGCGTTAATGGATGGGGCCGGCTATTTTAAGATATTTATTCGCATTTCGTTGCCTCAGCTACGGCCTGCCCTGTCAGCCTTGGGAATCATCACCTTTACTCAGACTTGGAACTATTATTTCCAGGCTCGCGTCCTTTTGGAGCCGCAACCGGCCATGACGCTGCCAATTGCGATGGATCTTCTCCGTGGCTACCTGGCCTCCGGCAATCTCTCAGTGGTCATGGCGGCCATGAGCATGGCCGTGCTGCCGGTCATTCTGATCTTCCTCCTTGCCCAGAGATTAGTTATCGAAGGCGTCACCTTGAGCGGAATTAAGAAAATTAGGAGTTCAGGAGTTGCAGGAGTTCAGGAGTTACAGAATTCCGCAAATTCACTCCATCACTCCATCACTCCATCAACTCCATCACCCCACACTCCTGAACTCCTGAACTCCTGAACTCCTGAACTCCTGACTCCTAATATGAACTCCCGCTTTGTTTACAACGATCAAAGACGCAGATACGTCGCCTTTCCGCTCGGCGGCATCGGAACCGGCAGCGTTTCACTGACAGGGAGCGGTCGGCTGATCGATTGGAGCATCCGCAACCGGCCCGCGATCGATCAATTCAATGGTTACAGCCACTTTGCGATCAAGGCGGAACGGGACGGCAAACTGTTGGATGCTCGTGTTCTCAACGGTCCGTATGAGGGAACACCGACCGGTTCACCAAGTGTCCGCAAATTCGACGGATTCGGTTTCGGCGCCAATCGCGATTCAATGGTCGGAGTTCCCCACTTCGACGACGTCACATTCATCGGACGCTTTCCAATGGCCGAGCTTGAGTTCCATCAGACCGATTTTCCAGGTCAAGTGCGCATGACGGCGTTCAGTCCGTTCATCCCGCACAACGACCGTGACTCGTCGATGCCGGTCGCGCTCTTCGAATTCGCAGTCGAAAACAACACCGCTGCACCGATCGAATACACGATCGCTTCGACCCTCGGTAACTACGGTTGTGACAGCGGTATCCACACCTTTACGAGTGAAAATGGGCTCAGCGCGCTGCACTTCACCTCGGCCGAAACCGGACGTCCGGAACAACGCGGCGATCTTGCCATCACCACTGACGGGGAGGATGTGGAGCATGTCGATTATCATTTCCGCGGCCAGTGGTTCGATAGCCTTAGTCTTTACTGGCGAGAGTTCGCCCGGGCCGGACGCCTTCGCGAGCGGCGCTACGACAAACCGCGCGCGACCAAGAATATGTTCCAGCAGCCGGAACATGGCACGCTTGCAGTGCGCCTCCGCGTCGCGCCCGGCGAAACCCGGCAAGTCCGCTTCGCGATCAGCTGGAACTATCCGCTCGGCAGCATCTATTGGTTCAATCGCGATCAACCAGGGAGCCCTCTGTTTGAGGGCACGCCTCCAACCTGGAAGAACTACTACGCAACCCAATGGACTGATTCGGCGGCCAGCGGAGCGGACGCTTTCCAGCGTTGGGAGATGCTTGAGGCGCAGACCCTGGCCTTCCGTGATTCGATCTTCGAGTCGTCGCTGCCGCCCGAAATCATCGACGCGGTCAACGGCACCCTTGGCATCCTCCGCTCCGCGACCCTTATTCGTTTGGAAGGGGGTGAGGTCTGGGGGTGGGAGGGTCAGCATCCCCGCGAAGGTTCTTGCGAGGGGAGCTGTACCCACGTCTGGAATTATCAACAGGCACTCGCTCATCTTTTTCCGGCGCTGGAGCGGACGCTCCGCGAAACCGAGTTCACCTACAATCAGTTGCCAAACGGCGGCCTGACCTTTCGCCAAAGACTTCCTCTCGGCTCCGGCTTCGACATCATAGGTCCCTGTGCGGATGGCCATTTCGGCGCGATCGTCAAAGCCTATCGGGAGTGGAAGAACCTTGGAGACAATGCCTGGTTGCGCCAGTATTGGCCGAACATCCGGAAGGCAATGGAATACGCCTGGTCGCCGGACAACCCGGACAAATGGGATCCGTCCAGGACGGGCGTGCTCTGGGGTCGTCAACACCATACCCTCGACATGGAGCTTTTCGGTCCGAACTCCTGGCTAACCACGATGTACATCGCCGCGCTGGCGGCTGCTTCGCACATGGCCGACGCGATGGGCGATCCCGCTTTCGCTCAAGAGTGCCGCGGGATGGCGGCAAAAGGCGGTGCCTATGTCGATCGCGAACTCTTCAACGGCCGCTACTATGCCCAAAAGCTGGATCTATCCGATCGTTCGATACTCATCGCTTTTGACCAGAATCGCAAAGCGGGGGTCTTAAGCGACTCCTTCATGGAGGCCTACTGGTCGGACGAGTACAGTGAAATCAAATACCAGATCGGCGATGGTTGCCTCACTGACCAGATTCTGGGCCAGTGGCATGCCGATATGGCCGGGCTTGGTGATCTGCTCGACCCGGAAAAGGTGCGGACCGCGCTGAAATCGGTGTTCGACGAAAACTATCGGCCAAGCCTTCGTGATCATTTCAATCCCTGTCGTGTTTACGCTTATGAGGATGAGGCCGGCCTACTCCTCTGCACCTGGCCGGAGGGGACTATCAAGCCGGCAACGCCGGCGCCCTACGCAGAAGAGGTTTGGACCGGGCTGGAGTATATGATGGCCTCGCATCTCATTCGGCGTGGCTTGGTGGATGAGGGCCTCACTGTCGTCCGAGCGGCGCGCGCTCGTCACGACGGATCCCGGCGCAATCCGTGGAACGATATAGAGTGCGGCAGCTATTACATCCGGGCGCTTTCGAGCTACGCATTGGTCAATGCTTACTCGGGTCTTACCTTTGACCAACAGAGTGGTGAGATCGGCTTTAAACCGGCGCGCGACGGCGACGGTATCTACTTTTGGTCAGCTGGACGTGGCTGGGGCACGGTCCAACTGAACGGATCGGAAATGACGCTGACCGTGAAAGGGGGAGAACTTGTGGTGTCGAGACTTCGGCTTCCGGGACTCCGGGGTGTCGCCACAGTGGATGGCCGGACCACCGAGCGGAACGGCGATTTAATCCTGCTTGGAAGGGATCATGCGCTTCAATCTGGTGATCGGTTGATCGTGGGAGTGGATGCGCATGGCTAAGCTTGAGCTGAAGGGCGTTCATAAGAGCTTCCAATCCGTTGAAGTGATCCACGGCATCGATCTAACCGTCGAAGACGGGTCTTTCACGGTGTTCGTCGGCCCCTCCGGGTGCGGAAAATCGACGCTGTTGCGGATGATTGCCGGGTTGGAAGAGATGACCTCGGGTGAAGTGCATATTGGCGGCAAACGTTGTGATCATCTTCTGCCTTCGGCACGGGGTATCGCGATGGTGTTCCAATCGTACGCTCTTTATCCCCACATGAGCGTCTACGAGAATCTGCGTTTCGGCCTGGTCAATCAGAAGATACCAAAGCCAGAAATCGACGCTCGCATTCGGCGCGCAGCTGAAATTCTACAAATTTCCGAGCTTCTTACGCGACGGCCTTCCCAACTCTCCGGTGGCCAGAGTCAGCGCGTAGCAATCGGTCGCGCGATCGTCAAGGAGCCGCAGGCCTTTCTCTTCGATGAGCCGTTGTCCAATCTTGATGCGGAGTTGCGGGTGAAGATGCGGAGCGAGATTGTCAGTCTGCATCGCCGGCTGAAATCGACCATGGTGTATGTCACGCACGATCAAGTCGAAGCTATGACGATGGCCGACACGATTGTGGTCTTGCGCGCTGGGGTCGTCGAACAGGTAGGCACCCCGATCGAGCTCTACGCTCGACCCCGCAACCAGTTTGTGGCCGGTTTCCTTGGCACGCCACAAATGAACACCCTGCAAGCAAAGATCCGAATGATCACCGGAGAGGGAATGAGTTTGTCCGTCGATGGCGGCCGAGGGGCTATCGATGCCACTTTGGATGGAACGGGAAGATCTGCTGACGCCGATTGCGTCGTAGGGATCAGGCCCGAGCATCTTGCGCTCTCCGATAGCGGTGCCATTGTCGGAACCGTCGTCGCTACCGAAATGCTGGGCTCCGAGACGATCGTCTTCGCCAATCTGCAATCCGGCGAGAACATCACAGCCGCGATGCCCGGAATTCGCAGCCTTCGCGCCGGGAGCGGTCGTTCGGTTTTCGGTCGACCGCCGGTTCGTTCATGTATTCGACAAGAGTGGGATCTCTCTCTCCCCTCTGCGGTCGTGGCGTGACGATTACATCGACGCCTGAGCCTCCAGGGGGTTGGGGATGAGCAAGTTGGCGCGGGAAAGCCACGGCGCAGGTAGGGCGAAGCTCCGCCTGAGCCGGGGCTTCCCGCGTCATCCCGGTCTGCGACGTCACCCCCCATCAATCAGTCGTTCGAGTCGATAAGAACGTGCGCGGTCATTTGCATCGTAAGACAGAAAACACGTGACTCGAAAATGCGGCACTCTTGGTCGAGCGGCATGACATGAGATAATCCGAGCGAGAATTTTTTGGGGTGACGTTGGAAGGCGAGGCAAAGCGGAAAGCCCCGGCTCAGGCGGAGCTTCGCCCTACCTGCGCCGGAGCTTTATTCGGGGCTAATCCATTCAGCCTCGCTGTCCTAAACTCGGTAGCTCGTTCGTCGAACTATTGAAAAGGATGAACGGGAAGAAACCCGGTTGCGCTGCTACCAGGCGAAGGGCCCCGATCAACTGAAGTCAGATGTTTACCAAACCTTCTCATCATGAATTTTCCATATAGCAGTTTGATCGTAGAAGCCGAAAGCGCGAAGCAACAGCTAGCCCGGGTCTTCCAGACGGAAGCGGGTGGGCAAATTTCGAACCTATTTCAGAACGGCATAAAACAGAGCTCCGGCAAGAATGACCGCAATGAGGTCGCCAACCGCCCAAAGGAATTCTTCAATTTTTTCGTTACGCGCTATCCAATTCAATCCTTGGAAGAATACCAGGTCTTCCAAGGGACTCTACTGGATGCGCGAAGACATGGGCGTCCTCAGTTTTGCCTGGACTCTCGTGCTCCTCAGTGCCGTGGCAGCCACTCAAACGGACCAGCCGGTGCTTTGGCTTTTGATCGGGTCTGCTCCGTTGGTTGTGGGAGTTGCGGCGGCCGGTTTTCTGCGACGAAGATTCGATCTCTGTGCCATCCTGCGTGGATTCCGAAGTAGTTATCAGTGCCAGTGTCAGTCTCAGTGCAAGAAAGGCATTATTTGAATGAATCACCAAGCCAGGAAAAAAACTGAGCGCAGGGCCAAGCCGGAATTGCGAACTAGGCCAAGATTGTTCCCGAAACCATCTCAGTGGGCGACCATAGAGAGCGAATAATGCAGCCGGTAGCACCAAATATTTTAGCGTTCATCATTTTCGTCTGGTGAGATTGCTAGTCGGGTTTGGGGATCGGAAGTTGTGTCGACGATTGTGAATGGTTGTCAGTAGTGCCGATAGAAGGGCTTTATGGACGGGTCGCAAACCCTCTTGAGGAGTCAGTGCGGATTCGAAATTGCGCAGGGCCATCGCCCCGTTCCAAACAGAGGCCCTTTTTGTTGGCTGAGGTTGGGGAGAGTCAGGATCGTTGAAAAAGCTGAGGGCGCGGCTTTGAGTCGCCAAGTTGTAAAATTCCTCATCTTCTAATGCGAATTTGAGGAAAAGATCTTCCGAACCGAGCCAGAAGAGAAACGCACAAAGCGCAATCGTCACCGAATAAAGGACCAAGGTTAGGAAGATCGGCATCAGATTAAAGCAGCGAAGACCCGCACCCAGGAGGAGAACCAAAACAGCGATCCATTTGAACAGGAACACCCGAAGCCTTGAGTCGTGAATCTCATGAACCAGCAAAATTCCCAAGGCCTTTCGAGTATCGATGAGACAGCCGAGAGGACTGTTATAATACGCGAGGACGAACTCTTTGTGAGGCATATGAATGGGTAAATCTGTGACGGCAACCAGGGAGGAAACGGCGCCGTTCAATTCTGATACCAATCATTACGGCAGTAATTTTGATATTTTTAGAAAAAATTAAGGCGAGGCTCTTTTTTTAGTGCCGGCTTCAGTGTCACCAGGGTCGAGACCGCTCACTCCGAGGCATCGGGGGCGCGTTCGTCGTAGCGGCGATGGAAATGACCCGCTGATACTGTAAGAGTACGATCGTTAACGCTGAACACCGAACGCCGAACGCCGAACGCCGAACGCCGCGCGCCGCGCGCCCAACCCTCCCATGTGCAGGAACATTAAACCTCTCTTTAACTTCGATCCGCCGGTCACAGCCGAAGAGATTCGATCCGCTTCAATCCAGTTCGTCAGAAAAATCACCGGGTTCAACAAACCGTCGAAGGCGAATGAAGCCTCGTTTCTGGCTGCAGTTGATGAGATCGCCCATATCTCGGCGACTCTTCTGCGTTCGCTCGAGGCCAACTCTCCGCCGAAGAATCGAGAAGAAGAGGCCGCTAAAGCGAAAGCTCGCGCTGCGGAGAGATTCGGAACGTGAGTGAATGACCTGTCCTAACAGGACATTAGAAGGGCACAACCGCCCAAACTTCGACCGCTCGATTCTCGCCTGGTCGCTTGCTGTCGAGAAGCTCAGTCCCTCCCATGCCGATGGTCTGGATCGCGTTTGGCAGTTTGGCCTGTTCTTTAAGAATTCGACTGATGTTCTCCGCGCGCTCCTGTGAGATGCGCAGATTGGCATCCGCGCGCCCGGCGGTATCGGCATAGCCCGCCACCACTAAAATAGTCGTCGGGTCGCTCAGTTTATCGAGCATTTCAGGCAGAGCGAACGCTTTCAGCAAATCCTCCACAGCAGTTCTGCGCAAAGTGGCCTGTCTGACATCGAAGGGAATGACAGCCAGGCGTTCCATCGAGCGAGCTTTGTGCATCTTCTCGATCAAATTTGCTTTTTTCTCGGCTGTGACCCCAGGGAGCGCGTTAATCCGTTTGATCACATCTTCCTTGGTCGCGTCGACGTCATGTGGGCTCAACGATGCCGGGATAGAGCCTGCGGAGAGTCCGCCGCTTGGCGTGGCAGTATCCCGTGGGGAAATGGTTGGGCTCTCTTCAGGAGAAGGTGTCGGGCGCCGCTCAGGTGAGGTTGGCAAGATTACCACTGGGGAAGGCGCGGGGCGCACCTGTTGGGGAAGGATTGGGCTGGCCACTGGGGGAGGCGCCGGACGTACCTCTTGCGAAAGTGTTGGACTTAACGCTGGGGAAGGTGTCGGGCGCGCCTCAGGTGAAGTTGCTGGGCTCACCTCAGACGAAGGCGTCGGGCGCACTTCCGGGGAACCTCTTCCCGCCGACGAAGTATTTTCTTTCCCGGTGGGCTCGGAGGGAGATGAGGGGAGTGTAGGGGACGTCTCTTTAGCTGGATTGACTCTTTTCGGTTCAGTCAGCCGGTGAAGCGCAAGGAAGGCGACCGCCGATCCCACCGCCAGGCTAAGAACAAGGACCGCGATTGTCAGCCACTTCTTGCGGGTAGACGGATTCCGAACTGGAGGCGGTGGATTCGGAATAGGATTGCTGGTGTTCTTCAATCGCTTTTCCACTTCGCCCGCAGTCCGGGGACGGCGATAAGGATCCTTTGCCAAGCAGGCAGCCACCGTCTCCTCCCAGATTTCTGGAATGACCTCTCCGGCTATCCCAAGTTCGGCTCTTCGCTGGTTCATCGAAAGAGGAAGCTTTTCGCCCACCCGAGCGCCCATAGCCCCGCTACCAAAAGGAGGTTTACTGGTCAGCAGTTCGTACAGGAGAGCCCCTAATGAATACAAATCGTCGGCGACCGCCGGTTTTTCACCTGCTGCCGGCTGTGGGCTCTTATCAGGCAACTTTTTGCCAGGCTCATCCCTTGCGATCAGTTGGCTCATCGAATCGCCAATGCAATTAGTGATGCCAACATTCCTCAGCTTCAAGTTGCCAGCGGGATTGATGATCAGATTGCCTGGCGCAATGTCGATGTCCATAAGGCCGGCTTCTTGATGGGCATACTCCAAAGCCCCGCATAATTCCCCGGTCCATTTCTCCAAATCCCGAACTTCGAACACCTGATTCGGCTTCGTCGAACGCAAATTCGTCAGGCTCTGGCCATCCAGATATTCCAGCTGGACAGCCACTTTTCCTTTGCTTTCCACCAAGTCATAGGCGCGCTGAATGTTGGGATGGTGCAAGGGGATTCTTCGGCGAATTTGGTCCGTCAGATCCTCGAGGGCAGTCTTATTGCGAACGATGAATTCAGGCAAAAACTTTAATGTGACTTGATCTGCCTGTCGCTTTACGTCGTAATTTTGCGCGAGCCAGGCTGTGCCGGTATCGCCAATTTCCAATTCACGCAGTAGTTCAAAGCAGGCGAACAGCCTACCTGGCTTAAGCTGGCCTGAAACAGTTTCTGCCGGTCCTGGAGAATCCTCCTGCACCGCAGCGGTCGGTCGCACCGGTGCCTTTGTTGCCGGTTCGTTCAGATCTCCTCTCATTGGGGCGCCGGTTCCGTTTATTTGTTGAGGTGAACTCATCGAGATGCTTGTGACGGGTAGTGGTCGTGTCTTCTTCAAGAACAAACTCACCTTTAAGCCTCGTTAACCTTTACTCGTGAGCTTAAGGCATGGCCAGTTGTAAAGGAGAGCCCCCGCCTCTCCGGCGAAAGACGAATGCTCCCCGTCGGATCCGCCCCAATTCGGTTCAATTCATTTAACCCACCGGCGGGGGATTTCGGTCTTTGAAGCTGCTACGCTGGTGCCAATAGGGATAGACAGGCGTCTTGTTGCTCGCTGCATCGAGTTTGGCAACCTGAGCCGGGGTCAGGTTCCAGTCAACGGCACCCAGATTTTGGCGTAGTTGGTCAGCGTTACGTGCGCCAATGATCACGGTAGAAACCGTCGGCCTTTGCAGAAGCCAGTTGAGCGCGATTTGTGGAACCGTTTTTCCAGTTTCTTTCGCCACTTCATCGATGGCATCGACAACTGTGTAAACGTATTCGTCGGCCACCGGCGGTCCTGCGTCGACGACGGTTTGGCTCTGGAGGCGACTGATCTCTGGCAGGGCTTGTCCGCGCCGAAATTTTCCGGTCAGCCGTCCCCAGCCGAGAGGACTCCAGACGACCGTACCAACCTTCTGGTCCAGTGCCAACGGCATCAGCTCCCATTCATAGTCACGCCCGATCAGTGAATAATAGGCCTGGTGCGCCACGTAGCGGCTAAGGCCGTATTTTTCGGAGACCGCAAGCGACTTCATCAGATGCCATCCGGAAAAATTCGAGCATCCGATGTACCGCACCTTCCCACTGCGGACCATATCGTCGAGGGTACTAAGCGCTTCTTCGACTGGAGTCAGGGCGTCAAATCCGTGCAGCTGATAAAGATCGATGTAATCCGTGCCCAAACGACGAAGGCTCGCCTCGCAGGCATTGATCAGGTGGTGACGGGATGAGCCCACATCATTTTCTCCAGGTCCGGAGCGGAACGTGGCCTTGGTGGAAATAATGACCTGATCCCTGCGGCCTTTGATCGCTTTACCCAGGATCTCCTCGGAGAAGCCGGCCGAGTAAACATCGGCCGAGTCAAACATATTCAGGCCCGCTTCAAGAGAGATGTCAACCAGTTGGGTGGCTTCTTCCGCCTCGGTGGCGCCCCAAGCCCGGAAAAATTCGTTTTTACCGCCAAATGTCCCCGTGCCGAGGCAGAGAGCCGGCACCTTGAATCCCGAACCGCCAAGTTGTCTGAATTCCATCACGGATATTCCGTTGAATTTGCCTGGTTGTAAATGACAGTCGCCCCCCGATCCCCCTCCCGTTCTTTCTTGCAAGCCTGTTTTATAAAACGCACATTCCAATTTTCAAACTCCCCGTGACCTGATCGTAACAGGTTGATACCTCCGACGTTAAGCCCATGAAAGATTGCTCTTCGACCTTTTCCAATACGCAGACGGTTGATCGCCGGCGCGGTACCCTCTACCTGAAAATCGTGCTTTCCTGTCTCTTTGTGTTATTTCTCTGCCTGCTCCGCCTTTGCTTCAATGCCCGGCTTTGCTGCAATGCAAGCGACAGTCGACGATTGCGCAGGAATCATCTTGGATTTTGCTCGCATCTCGGAGCGCGCGATTCCTCCGCGCGTGCTTCGGAATGCTCAAGGAATCGCCGTGATTCGCGTCCTGAAAGGAGCATTTGTTTTCAGCGGTCGAATTGGTGAAGGCGTTGTCATTGCCAGACTGCCGGCCGGTGGCTGGAGTGGGCCTTCGGCGATTGCCACCGGAGGAGGCGGCTTCGGATTTCAAATCGGCGGTCAAGTGACGGAGTTCATCATCATCCTGAATACGCGTGCGGCGGTGACCGCTTTCGCACGAGGAGGGAATGTGGAACTCGGCGGTGCCTTGAGCGTCGCAGCCGGTCCGTTGGGACGTGTGGCGGAAGCTGGGGTTCTTCCTCTGGCCGCAGTTTACACCTACAGCCGGAGCCAGGGTTTATTTGCTGGTGCGTCTTTGGAAGGAACGATTTTTATCGCGCAATCCGCCAAGAACGCAAAATACTATCAACAGCCAGTTACTCCTGAGGAGATCTTATCCGGCCGCGCGGTTCCACCGCCGGGCGCCAGAGTGTTGATTGCAGAACTCGACCATTACTGAAATGATTTGAGGATTCCACATCCTGGTGAACAGACTGACACTGACACTGACACTGAAGACACTTATCAATCCGCGGGCAGGTCAGGTATGAGCACCTCGTCAAAAGTGACCCGTTATGCCCTGGTCGGCGCAGGTGCACGTTCCTTCATGTTCAGCGAAGCCCTGCTCAAGACCTACAGACGCACCTCATCTCTGGTAGCTATCTGTGATGTGAACCAGCAGCGTATGGATTTCCACAACCAGGTATACGTTCAGAAATACGCTGCCACGGCTGTGCCCACTTGGTTGGCCAGGGATTTTGATCGCATGATCGCAGAGCAGAAACCGCACGTGGTCATCGTCACCGCGATCGATCGCGTCCATCACGACTACATCATTCGGGCGATGGAGCGCGGTTGCGATGTCATCACCGAAAAGCCAATGACCACGGATGTTGTTAAGTGCCGGGCCATTCTTGAGGCGGTGGAGCGCAGCGGGCGCCGTTTGCGGGTGACTTTCAACTACCGCTATTCGCCCTCCCGCTCGAAGGTGAAGGAACTCCTTCTGCAAGGCGTCATTGGCGAGGTCAAATCGGTCCACTTCGAATGGCTGCTCGATACCCGCCACGGAGCGGACTACTTTCGCCGCTGGCATCGGGACAAGCGGAATTCCGGCGGGTTGATGGTTCACAAGGCCACGCATCATTTCGACTTGGTCAATTGGTGGCTTAACAGTTCACCGGAGACGGTTTTCGGGCTGGGCAACCTTTCGTTTTACGGGAAAATCAACGCGGAGGCTCGAGGAGATACTCATCCTTACGTGCGAAGCACGGGTGACCCCGAGGCGAAGAACGATCCTTTTGCTCTGGATCTAAAGGATGGTGGATCGCTTGAAAATCTTTACCTGAAGGCTGAAAAAGAAGACGGCTATCTGCGCGACCAGAATGTCTTCGGCGATGGCATTAGCATCGAGGACACGATGAACCTGGCCGTCCGCTACAAAAACGGGGCGCAGCTTTCTTACTCTCTGACAGCCTATTCACCCTGGGAGGGATACCGGATTGCCTTCAACGGGACGAAAGGCCGGCTTGAACTGGACGAACTGGAAAGTTCCTACATCAGCGCCGGGAACAGCCATATCGCCGACGGATTGAGCTCGAGCCAACGATTGACCGTCTTTCCTCACTGGGAGAAGCCATGGAACGTGGAAATTCCCGAGGCGGCGGGCGGGCATGGGGGCGGGGATCTTTTGTTGCTGGAAGACCTTTTTGGCTCCGGCAAAAAGAAAGATGTCCTTGGACGGGCGGCCGGCCATTTGGATGGAGCGCGTTCGATTCTCACCGGCATCGCCGCCAATCAATCTTTTGCCACCGGCCAGCCGGTGCAAATTGATCAACTTTTGAAAATCTGAGTTCCGAAGGAAAGCGTTGACGGGTGTCGCTTCTTTCGACTTATATCCACCGGCATGCCCGAGACGCCTAATCCCTCCGCTGCTGACCGCACCGGCCACCCGTCGCAAACCCTGATCATTCTCGCCTTGGACGGTGGCGACACCATCCACTGCCTACGGCGACACCGCCCAGTGTAATGCTGAGCGGCGAGCAAACGAATGGTTCGGTCGTGGTTGCCGTGGGCCCTCGCGCACCCCGAGGCGGGCCACCCCCTCATCGCCATCGATATGGCGCGCCTCCTGGCCATCAGTGACGAGTTCGGGATCGAGTTCGTACCGCCGCTGTCGTAGGAAGTGTCAGTGCCAGTGTCAGTGTCAGGGAAGAGCGAGCCGGAGGTTCGAGCTTCAACCAATTAAATTCGGGGGCTGCGCTGGGAGACCGAAACTTCTTTTGGGCCGCTGACTTTAGTTGCTCCTCTGTTCTTAATCGATCAGGCGCTTGAGTTTGGCGTACTGAAGCAGCATGATTGTCTTTCCGTCCTGGATTTCGCCTTTCTCAATCATCTGGAGCGCGTCGTCCAAAACGAATTCTAAAACTTCAATCTCTTCTCCATGGAGGGCATCGCCGCCACCCTCGGTCTTGGAGGACGTATCGTCGTATTCGGCGATGAAAAAATGCAGTTTTTCCGTCACTGATCCGGGGCTCATGTACGCTTCGAAAACTTTTGTCACCGGTCCTAAGTGATACCCAGTTTCTTCCTCGCACTCCCTTCGGATCGCCTCTTCCGCTTTTTCATTCTCCAAGAGCCCAGCGCAGGCCTCGATGAGCATCCCATTCGGGCAACCGTTAACAAATGCCGGGAATCGAAATTGTCGGGTGAGAAGAACGGTCTTTTGTTTTCCGTTAAAAAGAAGAATCGTGGCTCCGTTTCCTCGATCGTATGTTTCACGGCTGACGGTTTGCCAGGATCCATCTTTCCGCCGGAAGTCAAAAGTGGTCTTCTTGAGGGTGTACCAATCGTCGGAGAGCACCTTGACTTCCTTCACTCTGACTTTGTCTTCCATGATTTTTATGATTCGAGCTTCGAGATTTCAGATATGGCCGAATAGATCCTTTTACCGCCCTCTCGCGCCAGGAAAACCATCTCGTCCGCGCCTCGAGATGGCCCGCCGATTCGAAGGACCGCATCGATTCGCGGAATGAGTCGCCGGGCTATCGGATGAAAGATCTCGTTGAAAACTCCATCTCCAATCTCCTTCGAACCTGCCACTTCGATCAGCGGCAAGGCAAGCGCTTCACCCGTGAGTGGGATGTGGCCGAGACGAAACACGGCCAATCCGGCTTCATTCATTTGGCGCATATTCTCGGCAATTTTTGCCGGGTCACCGCCGGTATTTGAGCGATACGGCCCAGCTATGAGGATCAAGAAAGGTTTTTCTGTCGAGTTCATATTGCGAATTCCGGAAAGGATTGCATGGGCAGCAACCGCCGAATAATGATTTATTGACATTGGAGCCATCAGATAAAACGATGCCTTCTGTGGACCCTCATCTGCTCCCTGATGTCCTGGTTTTTCTCGCGGTGGTAAGATCCGGAAGTATCACCAAAGCCGCCCATCAATTGAACACTGTGCAGTCCAACGTGACGGCGCGGATCAAAAAACTTGAGGAAGCGTTCGGGGTTCCGCTATTAAGCCGGCACGCCCGCGGGGTTCGATTAACAAGCGGAGGCGAAGCCGTTTTACCCATGGCTTTGCGCCTTGACGCACTACTCAACGATTTAGGATTTGCGTTTGGCGGACGAATGCCTGAAAGGGAAGCGAAGCTTCGTCTCGGTGCCATCGAGACTGTCGCCGCGGTTCACCTGCCCTGCCTGGTGTCTCATTTTCTCCGGCACTCTCCGCACGTTGATATCTCCGTTCAAGCTGGGAGTTCTTCTCGACTGGTGAAGCAAGTGAAAGATGGCGAACTGGACGCCGTCTTCGTATCCCGCGCGTTTGGCTTGGCAGATTTACGTGAGGAAAAGGTTTTTGAGGACAAATTGGTGGTTCTCGCACCCAGGACGATCAAGTCCATCGATCATCTTCTCGATGCAAGCAGAAGCGGACTGAAGGTCATGGTGCAGCGTCTGGGTTGCTCGTACACAGAAAAGTTACTGCATCTTTTCGGCACCAATGGAACCCGGCCGGATCGCATCATGGAGATCGGAACGCTTGAGGGGATCATCGGCCTGGTCGAAACGGGCGTAGGCGTTGCGACGATGCCTGAGAGTTTCGTCCGCCCCTTGCTTAGAGGGAGAAAAGTCGCGCTACTGCTCTTGCCAAAGGACATCGCAACGACCCAGATATTTGTTATTTCCTCGCGCAGCAGCGAGTCGTCGTTGCTGGTTAACGCATTTTTAGACCACTGCCGAGGGGCAAAACTTCTTAATTCGGAGCATTGACGCCTTGGAAGGGTGCGAGCTTCTTCATTTTAAGAAGCTGGCATGGCCCTAACCAAGAGCCTAAACTCTGCATCGCTACGACAATTCTCTTTAACCGTCTCGTTTATGCAATCTGAGCCCTCTACCAAATATTGCCCTCTTCAACCCGTGCTTTTGCCCGATCGGCAATGGCCCAATCGAGTCATCGAGCGTGCCCCGATCTGGTGCAGCGTTGACCTTCGGGATGGCAATCAGGCCTTGGCCCAACCGATGGACGTGGATGAAAAACTCGGCTTCTTTGATATGCTGGTGAAGATCGGTTTTAAAGAAATCGAAGTCGGATTCCCATCTGCGTCCCAGATCGAGTTCGATTTTTGCCGGCGCCTCATCGATGAAGACCGCATTCCTCCGGACGTCACCATCCAGATTCTTTGCCAATGCCGGGAAGAGCTTGTCGCACGCAGCTGCCAGGCACTTCACGGCGCTCGGAACGTTCTTTTCCACCTTTACAATTCTACGTCGCCGGCGCAACGCCGGTACGTTTTCGGGACTGGACGCGGAGAGATTGTCAAAATTGCCACTCGGGGGACGGAATGGGTCAAGGAGTACACGCAGCCTTTGGCAGCCGCCGGAACCAAGGTGCGCTTTCAATATTCTCCGGAGAGTTTCACCAGCACGGAACTCGATTTCGCTTTGGAAATCTGTGAGGAAGTCACCGACATCTGGCAGCCTACGGCCGAGGATAAGATCATTCTCAATCTTCCAGCGACCGTTGAATACACTACGCCTAATGTGCATGCGGATCAGATCGAATGGATGTGCAGACATCTGACCCGGCGTGATCGCACGGTAGTTTCGCTCCACACTCATAATGATCGGGGTACTGGGATTGCGGCGACAGAGCTCGGGCTTTTGGCGGGTGCCGAGCGGGTCGAAGGCACGCTTTTTGGAAACGGCGAGCGCACCGGCAATGTCGATATCGTGACTGTCGCGTTGAACATGTACACTCAAGGCGTTCACCCCGGCCTCGACTTCAGCGATATCAATCGTATCCGCGATGTCTTTGAACTTTGCACCCATATGGAGGTGCCGCCTCGCCAACCTTACGCGGGAGAGCTGGTTTTCACCGCGTTCAGCGGTTCCCATCAAGACGCGATCAAAAAGTCATGGGAGGCTCAAAGACCCGGTGCTCCATGGGACGTTCTCTACATCCCAATCGATCCGGGCGATCTGGGTCGCAGCTACAAAGCGATCATCCGCATCAACTCGCAATCGGGTAAAGGCGGTGTGGCCTACGTCCTGGAGCATGAGTTTGGCTATCAACTACCGAAACTTATGCATAAGGAGATTGGCAGGATTATCAATGATCTCGCCGATAGCAAAAAGACCGAGCTGACAGCCGGGGAAATTCATGAAGCGTTCCGACAAGAGTATATCGATCGAAAAGAACCCGTAGCGCTGATCGATCTGGAAACCATCGAGAGAGGACAGCAGCTGTCTTGCAAAGCGCACCTTTTGGTGAACGGAGTCGAGCGGATTACCCTTGGCAAAGGCAATGGCCCGATTGACGCCTTCGTCCACGCGCTCCATGAGTCGGGTTTGCCCCCGTTCGAGCTATTGAACTATTCCGAACACTCTCTGGATACAGGAGCGCAGGCACGCGCGGTGAGTTACATCCAGATCCAGACTTCCCGAAAGCATACCTACTTTGGCGCCGGAATTGATACCAACATTGAGCTCGCCTCAATCAAAGCGGTTCTCAGTGCGGTAAACCGCTCTCTGCAACCCGGACAAAAAGCTCTCTAGCAACCGTTCAACGTTTGGTGAGGTGGCCACCGAGCGGTGGTTCAAGCCGGCACCAGGCGAAATTGGATCGAGGTGCGATCGGCGTTCCGCAGAGCCTCTCGCATTTCTGCCTGGTCGTTGAATCTCTGATCGAATACGCGTCCCTCACACAAAGTCGTCAGGGATCCCGTAGCGAATGGCCAGGGATCGACCGCCCAGAGTTTCTCGTCCTTGCTTTGCTGGCGGACTAGCAGATCAACATGTTTCTCGCGAGAGAGCGGTACACCAGGTATTTTGAACTCTTTCGAGCGGCCGCGGCAAAGTTCCAACGAAAAGAAATCCCAAACAGCGATTAGATCACGGTGATAAGCAAGGACATCCTGTGGGATCCCGGCTTCGAAGAGCGGATCACGACTTAAGGCGTCAAGAGCATTTTCCTGATATTCTCTTTGTTCCCTGAGGAATTGGGCTGCCTCAGAGAGAATCGAATCTTTTTGGTGTCGATGGAATCGCTCGCAGAGCCTGCAGAAATGAAGTGAAACGATCAAGGAAGCGTAGGAATGAACCGATTTGAGCTGGTAGATTCCGGTACGCCAGATGTTGAAGTGAAGAGATTCGGGGAGTTCGTCAAACGTGTGCGGCAAACCGGTCTTCACGTTGAGCGTCGGTTCGTTTTCCCATTCAAGAAATCCGATATCATGTTGTTCGGCGGCGTAACAGATCGGTTCAAATGGTTCGAACCGTGCAAACGATTCGTTGCTCCAAGCCCGTGCCAACTGACCCGATAGCCACGAGTGCGACGTTTGACTGATGGTGATCGTTCGATGGGGCGGTTGATCAGGCGGGATGATCATTTCTCAACGTTAGGCCCAATCATCAGCGATCCAAGGCGCTTTCGTGTTTGAGCACCGATGGCTTCTGAGTGAGAACTGTGCGAATCCGAAGAGAGCATCGCACAGAGGTCACGGAGGTCACAGAGGGAAGATTAGGTTTGGGGATCCGCTTTTTGTAACACCGATGGCTTCTGAGCGAGAAATGTGCGGATCTGAAAAGAGCATATCACAGAGGTCACAGAGGAAAAAAGCAGGAGGGACGACTCAGTAACTCCTGGATCCTGAATCCTGAATCCTGAATCCTGAATTCCTGACTCCTGGCTCCTAATTCAGAAACCCGCCCGCCGCCTGCACCGGCTTGACCGATCCGACTGGGGTCACCCAGACTGCAACGGCCTTGGCCGCCGCATAGTCAAATGGGAGATCAATCGTCAACTCTCCGTTTTTGCTATCCAACTTTTTGGAAACAAGATCCAGAGCGACGAAACTGTGAGCTAACTTCCGCCCGCGATTCTCACCTGCACGCACATCCGAACTCACGTCCATTGCCATCGGCACAAGGTGCGCTTCGAGTTCCTGCCCGCCGGAATTCTTGGAGAAGGTGATGGTAGCCGTTTGATTTTTGATCGTAACCGCCAACCTTCCCGCTGGTCGATCGCCCGATCCCGGCAAAGGGCCGCCATTGAACCATCCTTTCCACTCTGCTCCATCGAGAACAAACCCTGGAGTGTAGACCGAAGAAGTGCCCCAAGCTGCGGAATAGGCCCTTTGTCGAGAAGTGTATTCTTCCCTGGCGAACCGATCTTTCCAACCCAGCCCATCCCAATAGTCCACATGAAAAGCCACCGGAACAATCTCTTTCCAAAGCCGAGCCTGGTTCTTAAACTCGCCCAGCCAGGATTCGGCTGGGGGACAGCTGCTGCACCCTTCCGAAGTATAAACTTCAAGCAGTGAGACTCGTTGCGGCCCGCTTTGAAATGTCGTTTCAGCACGCGCGGAAATCAGAGTCACCAAAGCAACCATCCACCAATATCTCATAAGAGCGCAGATCCAATCCGATCGCGCTTTATTCCGTTAAACCGCGGAGTTGAGAGTTCAGGAGCCAGGAGCCAGGAGTCAGGATTCAGAATTCAGAAGTTCAGAATTCAGGAGCCAGGAGTCAGGATCACCTGCTCTATCCTTACCCCTTGCGACTCCCACGTGTTCACGCGGTCCCTCCGTGACCTTTGTGCGATGCTATTCGGCCAGTTTCTCGCCCGGAGGCGTCGGTGTTCACCAGCCGTGTCCGATATAGAGCGCGGAAACTCCGCCAAATATCCCGATCTTGCCGCGTTGGGGCGTATCCAGGACCAGGACTCCATCGTCGGTCACCAATTGTCCCGTCCGGCTGTCGAAAAGAAGCAGAAATAGCACGGTGCGATTCGCTTGATCAGCCGGATATCCTCCATTGCCGTGACCGAATTCGCCGCTTTGTATCCGGTGGAGGAGGGGCCCGGCTTCAGCGGCTGTCAAGACGGCCGCCTCAACCGCCACTACTGGACTTTGCGCCAGAATGGTTCGTTGTTTGGCATTTGCCTTATAGAGAAATTTCTCGAGCCGCTCCCGGGCCAAGGCGATCTCAGAATTATAGGGAGTTGCCGACATCAGCGCATAGTCGGGCGTGCTGGCGTGTGCGGGCTGCGGAAAGAAGCCGAGAAAAAAAGAGGCGACGGCGAGAAGGGAAAAAGCAAAAGATTTCATTTCTTGGACAGAACGGAGATTATCGGTGCGGCAACCCGTGAAGTGCAACTCAAGGATCTCCCCGCAACCGGAAATTGGCCCGGGCGGAGCCTCGTCCTGCCGGACAAAGGCGTCGCCCTAGCGAGCCGGGTATGAAAACTTTGCGGACCCAATTCTTCGTCGAGTTTGAAGCAGCGATTAGATCCGGCTGGCGATCAATTTCTCCAATTTCACGATATCAGCCGAAAACTTGCGGATCCCTTCCGCAGTCTTATCCACCGCCATCGGATCTTCATTGAACTCGAAACGGAAAGCCTTTTCGTCGAGAGTAATTTTCTCGGCATCAGACGCCTTCGCAATTTCGGGAGAGAGTTTCCGGGTGATCGGTTCGTAAGACTTGCTGAGTTCCTCCAGCAAATTCGGGCTGATCGTGAGTAAATCAGATCCGGCAAGATGGACGATTTGGCCTACGTTCCGGAAGCTGGCGCCCATCACTTCGGTCTCGTGACCGAACTTCTTATAATAATTGTAAATCCGCGTCACCGACTGGACTCCCGGATCATCCGCGCCCTTGTAATCTTTTCCGGTGTTGGCCTTATACCAATCGTAGATGCGGCCGACAAAAGGGGAGATTAATCTCACTCCGGCCTCAGCGCAGGCGACTGCCTGAGGGAAAGAAAAGAGCAACGTTAAGTTGCAGTTGATGGATTCCTTTCGGAGCTGTTCCGCGGCCTTGATGCCTTCCCAGGTGGAAGCGATTTTGATTAAGATGCGTTCCCGCGAAATTCCACCCTGTTCGTACAACGCAATGAGTTGGCGCCCTTTGTTGATCGAACCTTCGCGGTCAAAGGAAAGGCGAGCGTCCGTTTCGGTCGATACGCGTCCAGGCACAATCTGCAAAATCTCCATCCCGAATAAGACGAGTAACCGATCGATAATTGCCTCGATCTTTGCGGATCCATTCAGGGGCGAACTCTTCAGATCGGCGATCGCCTTATCCAAAAGATAACCATATTCCGGTTTTTGAGTGGCGGCAAAAATCAGGCTCGGATTTGTCGTCGCGTCGTAGGGCTGATAGGCCCGCATACTTTCGAAATCTCCAGTATCGGCGACAACTTTAGTGAACTGTTTGAGCTGATCTAGCTGAGAAACTTTTTCCAGAGTAGCTGTGCTCATATAAATCAAGAGCCAACGCCTTTTAGTGCGGCAGTTCAACTACTTTTTCGAGGCCGGGAGAACTATTCGTACCGGAAGCGAACGAGGAATTCCAAAATGCCTCAATTGCCAGCTCATAAACACGCTTTAAAGGCAAGCTGCTCTGTTGGGCGGCGGCGCGGCAAGATTCGAATTCAGGTGCAACCTGGAGGATCTTTCCGGCGTGCCGGCCGATCTTGACTTGAATTTGGCCGGCGGAAGTCTTTACCTCGACCCATTCGCGGTCCAGAGTTTTCCGGTTCATTTCCCGGTAGCGGATTCCAAACGTGGAAGTCTCGGCAAATATGATCTCCTGGATTTTTTCCAATGCCGGGGGATCGCAAAGCACAGAAAGCATCGTGGCCGGGCGACTTTTTTTCATTTGAATCGGCGTAAAGAATACGTCGAGAGCTCCCGCCTGGAACAGGCGGTCTTGGACCGCTCCCAGAATTTCCGGCGAAAGATCGTCCAGATTGGTCTGGAGTTCGACAATCCGCTCGGTGGAGGGCGCTTCTTCCAATTGACCGAGGACTGCACGTAAGACGTTCGGCCTCCCAGCCAGTTCGCGGGTTCCGAGCCCATATCCGATTTTAGCCGGTCGCATTTCGGGAAGGACTCCTACCGAGTGATGGAATTCAGCCACGATTGCCGCTCCGGTCGGCGTGATCAGTTCAAATGGAATGTCTGCCTGCCGAATCGGGATATCCTGAAGGATTTCGAGGACGGCCGGTGCAGGCAGCGGATACACACCGTGGGAAGAACGGAAAGAGCCTTTGCCGTCGATCAGGCTCGAAAAATAGATTCGCTCAACCTGAAGCGCTTCAATGCCGACGCAGCTGAGGACGACATCGACGATCGAGTCGAGCGCGCCGACCTCATGAAACTGCACTTCTTCGACGGAAGCTCCATGAATCTTTGACTCGGCGTTGGCGATTCTTCGGAAGATCGACGTCGCATGTTGTTTCACAAAACCGGAGAGCTCGCTGCCATCAATTAACTTACGAATTTCAGAGAAATTTCGGGACGGATGGTGCTGGAGACCATGAGAGTGAATATCGCCGTGTTCATGGTGCTGAATCCCATGATCGTGGTGGGTGTGCTCATCATCGTAGTGGAAGTGTTCGTGCTCGTGATGGGCGTGTTCATGGATCTGGTGGGGGTGC
Organism: uncultured Verrucomicrobiae bacterium; assembly: GCA_963793135.1. Classification (GTDB taxonomy): domain Bacteria; phylum Verrucomicrobiota; class Verrucomicrobiia; order Chthoniobacterales; family JAFAMB01; genus JAFAMB01. The sequence continues at coordinate 9,833 of CAWBYX010000003.1, read as the reverse complement.
TCGTGATCGTGATGGGTGTGCTCATGAATCTCTTCGATCTCGCCGGTATGTTTGAGTACGTGATCCCTTTCCTGTGCAAGGTCATCCTTATCGTAAGAAGCATTGTGCGTAGCCCCGGCGTGGATGTCGAATTTGACGCCGGAGATTCCTCCGCGAGTCTGGCGCTCAAAATGCAGGTGGCAATCGCCCAGATCCAATTTTGCAAGCTCCCATTCGAATGTGGAAGGGGAGACCCCCAGATCGGTCAGAGCGCCAACCGCCATGTCGCCGCTAATTCCCGAAAAGCAGTCCAGGTAGAGAATACGCATGCCGGTTTACCTACGTTGAAAACCGCTCGATGCACAAGCATGGCGTTGAGAGCAGGCGATGCTTTCTAAATAATTCCTCCTTGCGAGGACCGGCCTGAAACAACCATATTTGCCACTTATGATTGTTACGACGTCGGCTCTATATAAGCTCGCTTACTCGCGCTACGCGATTGGTGCTTACAATATCAATAATCTAGAGCAGACCCTTGGGTTATTTAAGGGATGCATAGACTCACAAGCGCCGTTCATTATCCAGCTCTCAAAAGGATCCAGAAAATACGCTGACAAGCGAATGCTTGAGGCAATTATCAGGACGGCAGACCAGATTTACCCGGAAGCCGTGTTTGCCGTGCACCTGGATCACGGGGACGAGGCGACCTGTTATGACTGTATTGATTCGGGCTTTTACAGTTCGGTGATGATCGATGCGAGCCACGAATCGTTTGAAGAGAATGTTGCAACGACCAAACGGGTGGTCGACCGGGCGCACGAGAAGAACGTCAGCGTTGAAGCGGAACTTGGCCGTTTAGGAGGAGTGGAAGAAGACGTCAAGGTCGACGAGGGAAGCGCGTTTTTGACCGACCCGAAAGAAGCGGTCGAATTTGTCAAGGAATCGGGCTGTGATGCGCTGGCAGCCGCGATTGGAACCAGCCACGGTGCGTACAAATTCGCGGGTCGTCAAAGTCTCCATTTTGAAGTGATTGAGGCGATTCAACAAATGATTCCTGGAACTCCGATTGTGATGCACGGGAGTTCGAGTGTTCCGGAAGAAGAGGTGCGGCGAATTAATGCGGCAGGCGGAACTCTTGATCCGAACGCGAGGGGTGTCGACGAAAACGATTACCTGCCTGCGGCAAAGCTTGGCGTCACCAAAATCAATATCGATACGGACGGCCGGTTGGTCTGGACACGCGTTCACCGCGAATTTTTCCGCGACCATCCCGGCGACTTCGATTTTCGGCCTCCGGGTAAAATTTTTGTGGATGAATACGCGAAGTTCATTGCGACGAAAAATGCGAAACTCGGGTCAGCCGGAACGCTTCCGGAAGTGCGAAAAGCGCTTGCCTGAGTACGTGTTCAGCGCCGATGGAGCGCTTCGGACTCGTATGATCGGAAAGAACACAGGCTGGAAGCCTATGCTACATTGGTCTGTCGCGTGGTCGCGGCGGGTCCGTGGATCTCCCGTGAAGACATTTTTTTGACATCTCTCCACGCTCCGGAAACCAATGTATCATAGGCTTCCAGCCTGTGTCGGGTCTCCACATTGATCCCGGTTCGACCCTGCAAACCTTCGCCTGAGCTGTTTTGGCTACTTCGGGGCCCCGCACTTGGCAACCTATTGACCCATAGGACAGGATAGGCGCTAAACCAGATAATGGCCGGAGGCCAACCCAGAACCTGCGCCAAGGTATCTCGGAGTCAATCTCTCGACTGGCTCCTGACTCCTGAATTCTGAATTCTGGCTCCTGCCTCCTGCCTCCTGCTATTTGCACTCTGCGATCTTTGCTCGCATTCTCTTGCATAATGCAATCTGCTTTTCGACGCACCGGAAGCCCGGAACGGTCCGCGATGGGCCTGCAGAGCGGATCCGCGGTCTGAAAGCCATTCCGGCGCGGAGATTGCTTAGGAGATACTTAAATATGCGCGTATTAATCATCGACGACGAAAGATCTATTCGAACTTCGACGATGGTCGCGATCCAGGCTGCCGGTCATCAGGCGGAAAGTGCCGATAGCGGTCAGGTCGCTGTACTAAAGCTTGAAGAGGATGCTTATGATTTAGCATTTCTTGATTTGCGCCTTGGCGATGAAGACGGACTGGAAATTCTTCAACAAGTCAAGCGCCAGTTTACCAAGCTGCCGGTGGTGGTTTTCACGGCGTATGCCTCAGTGGCATCTGCGGTGGCCGCGATGCAACGAGGTGCTTTCGACTATCTGGAGAAGCCGTTCACGCCCGAACATCTGCGGCAAATTATCGGCCGAGTCGAAAAGCAGCGGAAACTGGAGTCGAAAATCGACGATCTGCAGCAGCAGATCAGTCTGCAAAACCCCACGATCGAGCTGCAATCATCCGATCCGAGGATGGCCGCTGCTCTGGATATGCTTTATCGTGCTGCGCCCACCCAGGCCGCGATTCTATTGCTCGGAGAGAATGGCACTGGCAAAAGTGTTTTGGCGCGAGAGGTTCATCGGAAAAGCAATAACAAAGAAGGTCCGATTGTTACGGTGAGTTGTCCGAGTTTGTCGCGCGAGCTTCTGGAAAGCGAATTGTTCGGACACGTTAAAGGTGCTTTCACAGGTGCAGTCCGCGATACCTGGGGCAAAGTGGCTGCGGCGGAGTCAGGAACACTGTTCCTGGATGAGATTGGCGAGTTGCCGTTGGAAATACAACCAAAGCTCCTTCGGTTATTACAAGAGCGGCAATACGAGCGGGTGGGGGAAAATAAGATTAGGACCGCCAATACCAGAATGATTGCAGCTACCAACAAAGACCTGAAGGAATGCGTGCGCAAAGGAACGTTCCGCGAGGATCTCTATTACCGGCTGGACGTCATCTCGGTCACCATTCCGCCTCTGCGTGAAAGGCTGAACGACCTGGAAAATCTGGCGAGAGCGTTTTTGCAATTCTTCGCTCGGCAATTCGGACGGACGGGACTGACGTTTTCTGAAGCCGCGATTCGGAAGCTTCGGGCCCATTCCTGGCGGGGAAACATCCGCGAACTCAGGAACACGATTGAGCGCGCGGCGATTCTCGCGCAGACGGACGAAATTGGGGAAGAATTTCTGCCGGAAGAGTCGATGGACGGCCAATCGCTCGACGGAAAGATTGGATCGGAGATTACGCTTGATCAGCTGGAGGAAGTGCATATCCGCAACGTCTTGCAAAAGGCGTCGAGTCTCGATTCGGCAGCAAAAACTTTGGGAATTGATCCGGCAACCCTTTATCGGAAGAGAAAACGATTGAAGCTTTGAGCGATGTTGCGCTTGAAGCTTACGCTTGGCCTGCTGGCTACGCTGATTATCCTTTTATTAGTCGGGATCTACGGAGTCTGGCTCTTTAACGATCTCGGGCGAGCGGTTGGCAAGGTTCTGCGCGACAATTACGACAGCATCAAGGTCTGCCATTATATGCGGACCGCCACCGCGCGTGTTAACACGTTCTACACACGGGGCGAGCGTCCGTACCCTCCCTTTGATCAAACGGCGATCCTCAATGAAGCCGAAAAACAATTTGCAGCTCGCCTACCAACGCTTGAGCTGAACGCCAGGTCAACCGAGGAACGCGATCTTGTGGCCCAACTCAAAGCCGCCTGTGACGAGTATATCCAGGTTTATCGCAAGATATTCGATTATTTCAAAGCGGGCGGATTCAGCGATCCGGGAATTGCTGAAATCAGGGCGCGGATTCCGACTCTGACCTTAAGCATTACCAACATCAGCGAGCAAATTCTCGACCACAACGAGCACCAGATGTTCATGGCCAATCGGGCTGCTGAACAAAAATCGAAAGATTCGATTCGGCTATTAATTATCGCCATGATCAGCGCGGTCATCGTCTTTGTGCTGACTTATGGAAGGCTTGGTCACTCGATCATCACCCCGATCCAGAATTTGACCAAGTCGATCCGGGAACTTCGATCCCGCGACTTTGCGCAATCGTTACCAGTGGAAGCCGACGATGAACTCGGAGCGCTCACCAAAGAGTTCAACGCCATGGCGGAAGAGCTCCGAAATTTTTATCGGGAAACTGACCGGAAATTCATTGAACTGAATCAGGTCATCCGGGCGATGATGACGACGCTGCCATACCCTCTTTTTATATTGGGTGAACACGATGAGGTGAGCCGAATGAACCCGGCCGCGGAGCGATTGACGGATTCGCTGCGAACCAAGGGGGCGATGCCACATCAGATTCGCAAGCATCTGGCCGCCGCTTCTGTGACCGGTCTGGATTACCGTCTGGATGATCTTAAGCAGGCGCTGCTTTTCCGGATTGACGAGCAAGAGGTATTCTTTCTTCCCAGAATTTTCCCCATCGTTCTGGAGGATGGGACCGCATTTGGCAGGGCGTTGATGCTTGTGGACGTCACCCGATTTCGCTGGTTGGACGAGATGAAATCAGACGTCTTATCGACTCTCAGTCACGAAATACGAACGCCTCTCACCGCCATCAGACTGGTTCTCCATCTGCTTCTTGGAAAAAAGCGTCGGAGGGTTGACGGCAGCTCAGGAAGAAATAGTCACCACCGCCCGCAATGATTGCGAAAGATTGCTTAAAACGCTCAACAGCATCTTGGATCTTGCTCGGATGGAAAGCGGAAAATCGCAGCTTGAGATTAGACCCATTTCGGCCACCCGGGTTGTCGAAGAGAGTTATTACGGATTTTATGACAAGGCGGTGGCTCTTTCGCATCCGCTCAGGATGGAGGTTCCGGAGACGTTACCGTTGGTCTGCGCTGATCTGGAAAGAATTTCGCTCGTTTTCTCCAATTTCCTGTCCAACGCACTCAAGTACAGTTATCGCGATACGGAGATTGTTTTAACGGCCCGACAGCTTAATTCCGAGTTTGTTCGCTTCAGCGTGATCAATTCGGGGCCAGGCCTGAGCGAAGAGGAACAGGCTCGGGTATTCGACAAATTTTATCGGGGTCCGGGTCAAAAGGGTGAAGGGGCTGGATTGGGTCTTTCAATCGCCCGCCAAGTGGCTCAGGCGCACGACGGACGTATTGGCGTTTTCAGCGAGTTGGAGAAGAAAACCGAGTTTTACTGCGACCTGCCGATTGCACGAGATTGAGATTCGGGTTTGGGCGGAGGGTAGGGTGAGGCTCCGTCCGAACCGGGGCTTCCCGCGTCGCTTCGTCTATAATGTTGCCCCCCAAACGAGAACCGAGGCGATCCGAGGCATTCATGAGGGTTCTCGTCGTAGACCGAGGCGAGCCGGGAAGCCCCGGCTCGGACGGAGCCTCGCCCTACCGGCGCCGTTGGCGACCCGCCGACCACGCCGACCCGCCCACACGCCGACCCGCCGACACGCCGACACGCTTCCCCTACCCCCCAATCGAGAATCCTTTTTTCCGCGCGGTTTGCAGGAAGCGTTTGAGAAATTTCGTCTCGATGAATGCAAAGGCTGCGGGGAGACCATCCGACTGGTAAAGGCGACCGATCTCCGCTTCAACCCGGGTCGGTTCACCGAAAGTCGAGAGAAATTGATTCGAAACGAATAGCTCAAAAAGAGCGGCACGTTGTGCCACACTCGCTGCTCGGTTCGGCGCAGTCAGCAGCCAGCCTCGAACAAACAAGGCAAGCACCGCGTCACCAATCCACGCCTCTTCACGGAGATGTTCGATTTCGCCCATGATCGTTAATCGAGATAGTATAGCAGGAGTACAGGAGTACAGGAGTACAGGAGTAAGGAGTACATGGAGTAATGGAGTAATGGAGTAGTGGGTTGGTGGAGTGGTGGAGTTGGTGGAGTGGTGGAGTTCAGAAGGTGCCTGTCAGTTCGGTGAACTTGCTTTTATGCGGACTCGCGATAGAGGTGTGACGCATCGAATGCGACAGCCAAGTTTGTTTCTACTGTTGTTGGTCAGCATGGCGATGCCATGTGTTGTTGGTCAGGCAAGCGCGGGTGAATTAAGGCTTGGTTCTCTTAGAGTTGCTTCCAGGTATTCAGCGGAACGCCGCGGCTATTCATTCCTGGTCATCCAGAACGGGCGGATAACCTACGAAGACTATGCGAACGGCGATTCGCCCGATCGAATTGCTTCAATCTTCAGCGGAACCAAGGGATTCTGGTGCGTCGCGGCCGCGGTCGCTGCTCAGGACGGACTTTTGGACTTCAACGAACCGGTCTATGACACAATTACCGAATGGAGATCGGACCCGAACAAAGCGAATATCCGGATAAGAGATCTCCTGAATTTCACAGCGGGAATCGAGCCGATCTTTTCACTGCACGGAAGAAGTATCGGCGATCGAAATATGTACAGCATCAGGCAGCGCGCGGTGAGCCCACGCGGTGATTCGTTTATGTACGGGCCGAGCCAACTCCAGATTTTCAGCGAAGTGCTTCGACGCAAGCTTTTGCCTCGGCATCTGACCCCGGAAGAATACTTGACCGAACGGGTTCTGCGCCCTCTTGGGATCGAGGGCGTCGATTTTCGCGAAGATCAGAGAGGGAACCCGCTCCTGGCCAGCGGATTCAGGCTAACGGCACGCCAATGGGCGCGATTGGGAGAATTGATTTTGGGAAAAGGCAATTATCGCGGACATCAGGTGGTGCGATGGGAGTTTCTGGCGGAATGTTTTCGAGGGACGCGGATTAATCCGATGTTCGGAATGGGATTCTGGTTAAACCGAGTCGGGCCTGGGTCTCATGAGGTCGATGTCGAAAAGATGCTCGAATTGCCATGGGAACGCCAGAATTGGCAGGATGCATGTCTATGCCGGGAGGCGCCGAGAGACATGATTGCGGCGATCGGCTCCGGCGACCAGCGAATGTTCATCGTACCCTCCATGAACCTTGTCATTGTCCGTCAAGGTCGGGACGACAACCGCTTCTCCGACGCTCATTTCCTCCGAACAATTTTCGCGGGAGAGGGGTGAGATCAGGAGTTCAGGAGTTCAGGAGTTCAGGAGCTCAGGAGTTCAGGAGATGTCTGCTCATAGGGTCGAACTGGACTCAATTTCGAAAACTCCGCGCGCAGCCGGCGCGGTCCTCAATTCTGCACTCCTGAACTCCTGAACTCCTGAACTCCTGGTTTATCACTTTTTCACCGCCAGGAACATCGTCGACGTCCGGCTGCTCCATCTGTAGCCGAACCCGAAGGTGAGCGGCTTTGGCGAGCTCGTTGCATAGAGATTACGTAAATCGGCTTGATAGAATTTTTTAAACAGGTCAATCGGTCCGGTGTAGATGCCGAAAAATCTCAAGGTCCACCGGTCAGGCGCAAAGAAATGCACCGGAATTCCTGAATCGTCCTGGAGAACCGCGACGCTATTTTGCAGCAGGAAATTGCGCACCGTTTCAAATCCTCCTTCGTGAAGGAGATACGAAGCTGCCTTCAGCAAGCTGTTGGACGGCCCGAGACCCTCACAAAAACGGAGCAGTCCGGGGTTTCGTTTCAGCGAGTCATCCGATAGGTCAGAAGTGAAATAGTAGAGCACTTTTTGTGCTCCGGTGGCGCTGTCGGTAAAGGTGACTTTCGCGCCGCGGGTCGCTCCTTGAAACCCTTGAACAACGGCGCCTGCCTTATCCAGAGAGAGATAATCGATTCCTTTAATCTCTTTGCCAGTGCGGGCCATGAACACGACAATCGCCGGAAGAACGCCCTTCAGTTCGGAGCGTTCAAGGTCTTCCCGCATGTTCTTGGTTTTGAAGAAACTGAAGCTCAGCAGGGTGTTAAGAGAAGTCTGAATATTTTGAAGGGTGCCGGCTAATGTTGCCGGAGGAACCGTTGCCAGATCGGGTAAGGGACTCACGGGTTCGAGGCCCTGCAAGACGAAAGTCGAGCAATCGGAGAACATGGCGTCGGCGTAGAGAAAGTCGGGACCACTGAACAGGTAAACGCAGGTGTGGCTCTGCTGAGTGACCGGCGCGATATTTTCAGCTCTGAAGGTCCGGATATTGTTGAGTTGACGCTTATCGAGCTGCGAAAAGGCTTGATTCATCGCGCGAGCGTGAGCTTGCCAACTCGGCTCCTGGGTCAGAACAGCGAGCTTGGATCCAGACGCTACCGGCAAACCGGCCAAATATCGTGCCGCGTCGTTTGCGGGAGAAATGGAAACAATTGTCTGCTCCGTCGGTCCTTGCTGGGCAGGCGCGGTTTGGCCAGGTGCCGCAGGCGTTGCCGTTGGCTGAGCGCCGGCCTGCAATTCCTGAGCAGGCGGCGTCTCCGCCGGCGTCGCCGGTGCGGGATCTTCTCCGTACAGGGGTAATGTTGCCAACAGAAACAGGAGGGAGGTGGCTTTAATGGGAAACCAGTGATGCGTCATGCTCTTTGTCATCGATCTATTTCAACGGCTGCGAACGGAAGTTTTGCCCAGGTTCTTTCGTGAAAAAGTAAATAATCAATCCCGCGATAACGGTGATCAGTCCAAGGAGCGATTCCGTTGGTTTATCACGTACGACGTAGATCATCATGTGCAAGGTGACTGCAAGAAAAACAATTGGGGTGACCGGGTAACCCCACACTCTATAGGGTCGCTCCAGTTTGGGCTGACGAATCCGCAAGACAATCACTCCCAGCACCGTCATAAACGAGGAGAGCAACAAACTGAATTGGGTGTAAATCAACACCTTTTCAAAGGTTCCAGTCGCCACGAGAATCGTCACGATGATCACCTGGAGTAAGGTGGCGACGTAGGGTGTTCCTTTGGTGGAGGTTTTGCCCAGGATCCGCAATTTCGGCAGGTCTTCGGCCATCCGTTTGGTCACCCGAGGGCCGATCCAGGCCATGGCGCTGATCGTTGCGATAAGTCCCACACTAATCAGCGCGCTAACAATCTTTCCACCGGTCGGGCCGAAGATAGCCTCGCCAGACAGAAGCCCAACTTCGAGTTTACCGGCGAGAACGGCTTTCGGAGTGGTACGGAGAAATACGTAGTTTAAGAGGAGGTACAAAACCGTCACCGCGAGCGTGCCGATCAGGAGAGCCCAGGGAACGTTCTTTGCCGGGTTCCGTACTTCTTCAGTGATATAGGTCGCAGCATTCCACCCCGAGTAGGCGTACATGACGTAAACGAGGCTGACCGCAAAAGGACCGGAGACCAATATTTCCAAGGCCTTGGGTCCGGGATTCATATCGAGGACCTGCGGATGCGCCATCCATAATCCTGCGACGATCAATACCAGGATGAGCCCGATCTTTAAAAAGGTCGCACCGTTTTGGAATAGCTCTTCCACCCGAAGACCGAACAAATGCACCAGAGTAATAACCCAGACGACGAGGAGCGAGACGACGACCGGCGAAAACCCAGGTGCAAATACCTTAAAATATTCTCCAAACGCGATCCCGGCCAGAGCGATCGGCGCCGGGAACCCCACCACCGCCGAAATCCATCCAGAGAGGAAACCAACCGATGGATGATAAATTTTGGAAAGGTAATGGTATTCTCCGCCGGACCTTGGCAACGCTGTCGCTAACTCCGCATAGCTGAGCGCCCCGCACAACGCGAGGATTCCGCCAACGATCCAAAGCGCGATCAGGGCGAAATCGGAAGTAATTCCTAAAACCTGGAATCCAAGACTCGTGAAGACGCCGGTCCCCACCATATTGGCTATCACGAGATTGGTGGCTGTGACGACGGAGATTTTCTTTTGGGACATGCTAGCCTAGTCGCGGAACAAGCCCCTAGTTAGTCGAGGAGTCCCTGACTTGTCCACGGAAATTCACACCATTGCGTCCGCCAGTTGGTTCTGAAACCGGATGATATCATGCAAGGTGACGATTCCGATCCGATCGCGAGCTGGGAAGGCAGCGTCCACCAGAACCATTCGAGAACCTTAATCCCAAGTTGGAAGTCG
>CAWBYX010000002.1:0-12431 GCA_963793135.1 uncultured Verrucomicrobiae bacterium | reverse complement strand
CAGGAAAGGGGACGGGTTAGCAGGCATGTTAAGGATGACGAGATGGGGTAACATGGCCGTCGGCGGAGGCTTCCAGACACCTCCGTGTCGCCAGGCGACGATAGGTCACAATCAGTTTCCGGCTGGCGCGGGTTATCGCCATATAAATGCGGCGGGTGTTGTCGCGAACGAGTTCGCTCTTTTCATCGCGGGCCAGGCCAAGCGCCCCCTCTTTCTCCAGCAAGCCGTCCATACCGCACAAGAAAACGACGGGACTTTCCAGACCCGTGGCCGCGTTTAGTGAGCACACCCGAACGCCGGCTGACGGGTAAGGGCGATTTTGGAGGTCGCGCGCTATCGGTTGGCCTACCGCCTTGTTCAATGTCTCAACGAATGGTGCAACGAGCGCAGACTCGTTTTGCAAGACAAGGAAATGTTCCGGGCTCGCTCCAGCCCGTAGAGCAGCGGCAATCTCGTTGGCGACCCGTGAACGCTCACCCTGCGGGCTGTCCACGTGCAGGAATCTGGGAGCTTCTCCGGACGTCAACCGGACCAGGTCGGCGGGCTCGGGCAGGTTGATCTCTTCTTCGTCCGACGCCAGGCGGCTGGTGTAGAAAGCCGCCGCGAATTCCAGAATGTCGCGCGTGTTCCGGTAGCACCGCCGGAGCCGCCCGGACTGACCGCGGACATCGAGGCCAATCGCCGCCCACGACTGGCGACGCCCCAGGAAACCTTGTGTGGGATCGGCGGCCAGAAAAAGCTGACCGGTTCCCGGGCGAACGCAGCGCTTGATCAGGTGAAACCAGGTCGGGGCGAAGAACTGCGCCTCGTCGATGAAAATAAAATCGTACACCGGCGGGACGATTTGCCCACGCTGGACCTGATTCCATACGGCGGCCGCGGCGCCTGCCCAGTCTTCCAGACCACGGCGATCAAGCTCGGCACGATGTTTTTCCAGCAGAGAAAAGACCGCGTTCCGGTGATCGTCCTGCAGCGGCCGTTTCCGTCCCAGTCGCGAGACAGCCAGATATTCGTCGCGCGACGAAATGCCTTGATCTCGGATCCAGTCGATTTCCTCGCTGAGAAACTTCGCCGGCAGGCGCGACAGGACAGGGTCCGCCGAGGCAAAGTTGCGCAACATCGTCTCGGCTTCCCAGGGCTTGATGATATTCCATCGCGCTCCTGCGAAGTTGTGGCACCACTGGTAGAAGGTCGCCCAATGTGCTCCTGAGCTTAGGCACAGGCGACGAAAACGCTCCCGCAGTTCGCCGTTCAGCGGTTTATTGTGCGTGAGGATCAGTATCCGCGCTTCTGGATGCAGCCTGGCCTGGAGCACGGCCCGATAGAGTAGAATCAGTGATTTGCCGCTACCCGCGACGCCGGTCACCAGGCGAAGTCGCATCTCCCGCCGTGCGGCATCTGCTTCGATGGAAAAAGTAAGGTCCTCCTTGGCCAGATATTCCTGATCCAGATCGAGCAGGAATCCGGTCAGCTTCGGGTCGCCGCCCCGCTCCGGTTTCTCCTGTGCCCTCGCTACCAGCGATTCCGGGATGCCGATCTCCGGGGTGAACTGTTCGCGCAGCGCGTCCAGCACCGCATCGGGCAAAATCGGGCAATCCATGGCAGCAGACTCGATGCGCCGAAACAGGGCCTCGGCGCGAATCGTCTCACGGCCCCAAAGCTGGCAACTGGTGATCGCACCCGTGCTCACGATTTCATCGAGGAGCGCCTGCGGCACATTGGGAAAGGCCAATACCGGGAAGATTGGGAGGCGGGCGCCGTCCGGTTCCTCTTTTGCGGCGGCCAGCACGCTTTGGTGGAAAGCGTGAAGCTGGTCGCGGGTCAGGCGTTCCAGCTCCGCGGGTGCGATCCGACTTTCATCGCCGGCAAAAAGGTCGCCGTGCAAAATCGTGTTCACTTGCGCCTCGGTCATCGCCGAAATCGCGATCAGGTGACAGCTCTCTTGACGATGAACGGCCATCAGTGCAGGCCGCCATGCGGCGTCCAGAGGCAGCGCAATCCAGACCAGCAAATCTTCGCCGGGCACCCGCTTCAGGGCATGCAGAACCTTAGCCGTTTCGGGGCTGACGTTGCCGGCGGGCTTATTGGGAAAGAGGCGGGCCATATTCGTCGATTGTTCCTTAAATCCGGATCACCTGGCAGGCGGCCCGGAGCGATTTCCAAAGATCGATCAACTCGTGCGCGTCGGAATCCACCGCTTCTGCCAGGGCGAGTTGGTTGCTGGCCAGAATGATCAACTTCGAACGCGCCCGCGTCATCGCCACGTTCAGCCTCTGCGGTTGCAACAGGAAATCCAACAGGCTCGCCACGTAGCTCGGTTCCGAAGCGGTCATCGAGATCATCACCACCTCGCGCTCCTGGCCTTGCAGGCGATCAACGGTGTCGATCAAGCACGCGGAGATGTCGTCCTTCAAGATCGCCGGCCGGGCGTTCAGAAACGTCCGGATACGGCGGGCTTGACGGCGGAACGGCACGACGACGGCGACGTTAGCCAACGGGAATCCTGAGCGGCTCAGATCCACCAAAAGATCAGTCACCAGCGTCGCTTCCTCGTTCGAGTAGCGCCGCGTTGTGCAATGATCCATCTCGACAAATATGACCGGCTGCGCAGAGTCGAGAATCTCGCTGAATCCCCGCGGCGCCTGCGGCAAGGCGAGCCGGCGGCCGGCGTTCGCCTTGGCGGGATGCAGCTTGCCGCTGTAGAAAGATTCACTCGGCCATTGTACCAGCTCCGCATTCATCCGATAGGTGACATCGAGCATCGTTTCACACCCGTGCCCGCGCAAACGCCCGAAGGCGGAAGCAAGGTGGGCTTCGCGAACGGACAGACTTTGGACGACTGGTGGAAGCTGCCGGTGATCGCCGACCAGCACGTAGGTGTCCGCTGCCAGCATTGCCATGGCGGCCATCGGCAGCGTGACCTGCCCGGCTTCATCGATGATGACCGCATCGAAATCGACTCCGCGCAGTCGGCGGCTGCGGGTGGCGAAAGGCGTCGCGCCAATCACATACCCCCCTTCACACTGCGCCAGTGGAGACGCGGCGAATGCCTCGTATTGTGAGACCCGCAAGTCCGGGTCGTAGATCGACCGGCCGATTTTCGCGATGTCTGTGATCTCCGGGGCGATACGCCGGATCATATTTAACGCATTGTGAATGGCCCGATGCGTCGCCGCCGTGATCAGAACTCGCTCGCCGCGCGCTATCCGCTGCTTGACCAGATGCGCCAGCACAAATGTCTTCCCGGTCCCCGGCGGCCCCTGCACCAGATGGCACAAATCCGTAGCAACGGCCTGGGCAATGGCCTCGCTTTGCGCCTCATTGACGCCCTCCTTCTCCGCCTGTTCCGATGCTTCTCCGAATCGCTCAAGATCGATCTGCGGTGCGATCTCGCCGCAAAACAGCGGCAAGATCCTTTCCCGGCCGCGCGCCGTCTCGCCAAGATCCTTGAGAGCCGTCCGGTAAAACGATTCGAGCTCAAGGTAGGAATGATCCAGCACCCATCGCGCGCGCGACAATTCGTCCGCCACCCTCCGACACGGCTCCTCTGGCTCAAACCACAACTTCCCATCTTCCACGCGATGGAGGCTGCCGGTGAGAAGCGGCAGAGCGGGCTCGCCGCGGCTCAGCCGAACCAAGTCTCCTTCGCGCAAATCGGAGCTATTCTCCGCGACACACCGGAAAATGAGAAACCGCTCTCTCTCGATTGCGACAAACTCCAGCCCATCAACGCAGCGTCCGGAGGCCACCCGTTCCGTGACGGGCATACCCCACTGCACATGAAAAAGGCGACGAGTCGCTTCTGCTTCCCGGCCCACGAAATCCATCAACTCTCGCACAAATTCCTCGAGGGTTTCCTTCATTCGGTGCGTGAAGTTCGCTGCCATTCGATTCTATTTTGCCAGATCAAACCTGCAAAATAGCCTCCCACCGCTTTTTCTGCCCATACATCCACCGAGCATTCGCAAGTGTCAAGATGTAAATCATTTAACATCAGTCACTTATAACTGGTTAGGTTCACGTCCGGCTCCTACTCCTTCCCCCCGTGCTCCTGCTTGTCCTCGCGGTCCTCCTTCGTACCTGGCTGCTCTGCTGCTTTTCCGGGTGGTACGGGCGAAGCTCTGAACCTACGGCGTGACCCGTGGCGCCGAACGTCTGGCCTCGAGTCCATAATAGCCGACCGTTAATGAACCCGGCAGACGAGAGCGTCGCAAGGCCACAACTCGGTGATCGCTTTTCTCGCTAAGTTCCAGATCCGAGCTGCAGAATGCGCGCTTCGAAATGGCCGATAATTTCGTCCGGCTCGGTGACGCTTCTCCCCGCCTTCGCGAAGGCTTTTCGGAGCAGGACCAGGTTGTCGTGAGTCGTTCGCAACATCCACGGTACTGTGCACATGACAAGCGCCCTTGGTAGACCGCGCGCCGCCGTGGGCCAATCACCGCCAAGACAGGCGAGCTCTACCACTGTGGCCACATCCCAGTAGTCACTTGAATCGATTCCACCGCGGCGTGCGACCGCAAAACTAACCAGGGGCAAGAGACGCTCTGCTTCCTTTAGGGCATCCGACGTGCCTTTTTGGATCAGCAGATTAACGGCATTGACGCCAGGATAGTGATCGCGAGGGTCTGCCTCGAAGCCCCTGGTATAAGCAGAAATGGCTTCGTCCAAATATCCCTGGGCCATCAATGATCCTTCAGCCTCTTTATATTGATCCTTGTAGACCCGTCCCAGAAGCCCCAGTGTTTCCGGATCCGGGCCCCGCTCTTTGATTAAGCTCTCGAGTAGCCTGACCGCAGCGCCGCGATCTCCAGCCAGCTTCCGGCGGTTCAGCCCCAACGCCCATTGTTGTTTCACGAAGCTGTTATCCTGCAGGTAATCGGGAAAAACTTCGCAAAGCTTCACCATTTCATCGAACAATTCAGCGTCCCGATAAGCAAGCATCAGCTCGACCAGCACTCCACGGCGCACGGCCGGAATTTCCCCAAGTCCTTGACGGATTTCGTTCAGAAGACGCTGCTTCTGTTCTTTTGTCGCGACGCCCGAGATTGCGGCGATCTTCTCGTGAAAACCGCATCGCTCACTCAGCCGATCTCTCAAGAGTTGCTCCACCGACTCCGGCACTACGGGTACCGGGAAACCGGTGATCAGCTGGTAAATCGGACTGTCCGCGTGAGCGGATCCGCGAATCGCCTCCTTGAGACGCGTTTTGATCGCCGTTTTCAGCTTTTCAGCTCCCTCCCCACTGAGTTGCCCCTCCTTCAGTTCGTAACTAATTGAGCGCACCATGCCGACGTCAAACGGTAGCGATCCCGTCGTGGCGAAGATCGGTACTGTTGTAAATGGCTTTATGGCATGTCGAATTCC
This sequence comes from uncultured Verrucomicrobiae bacterium, assembly GCA_963793135.1. Lineage (GTDB taxonomy): Bacteria > Verrucomicrobiota > Verrucomicrobiia > Chthoniobacterales > JAFAMB01 > JAFAMB01. Next base: position 7,067 of record CAWBYX010000002.1, on the reverse strand, counting down.
TAATTCATAAAAAACGTTCGGATTGCTCAGCGTAAGGTCCGCAACCATAAACTCGGCCAAAAGTATCCGGGCAAACATTGGCACATGGATGATCCCGCCCGTCTGTTCTTCGTCACCTCGAATAGGCTCAAGACCGGCTTCGCTGATCGCCGGTTTGATTGCCAGTTCGTAGATAGAGTCGAAGTCGACTGTTACACCGCTCGTGAGATCTGGTTTTTTGCCGAAGGGCATGTCAACGAAACAGACTGCTTTGAAATCGGTGCGCGACTGATCGGTCATATCCACTCAATTTAGTTTATCGGATAGCACGGGGTTCCAGGCAGAAAGCGTGATCTCCGTACTGGCACCCAAGATTATGAGGTACAAGGGATCGTCCGAAAATAACTCAATCGGGTAACCTGGTGCACCGCCAGCAGTTTCAAATTCGAAACATCCAAAATTTTGTCCCCTGTTCGTTCACGTAGTCTGGTGCTTTATCGTGATTTCTTTGGTTGGAGTCTTGCGAGGGAGCGACGTGAATGGAGATTTCCGGAGGAGGCCGACCGAAGAAATAGGCAGCAATTTCTTCTTTGTCCTTTTTCGTGAAATAATCTTGGAATCCCTCAGCATCAACCAACGCGACAACCGGCTTTACGTCGGAATTGAGCTTTATTATGCCGTAAGTTGTCATAGCCCCTTAACATGTCACTACGGCTCCGAGGTCGAAAGCTGAAAACACCACCCGCCTCGATAGTCTTGGCCGATGCTATGCTACGGTCCGAAGGACCTTACAATCGCTCAAATTCTCTTCTCATCCCTAGCTGAAGCTTGTTTGAAATGTCCCGGAGGGACGATGCGATCGTAGACTGGCACGAAGTGTCTGGGAGAGCCCGCCCTAAACGATCCGTCCCGTAGGGTACGGTTTGATTCTTGCAGGGGCACGCACGAATCGATCGAGAACCTCTTTGGCCTTACATACATAGCATGACTGGCGCTAAACACGTACGGGAACGCTCGGCGCAAAATGTTGGGCGAGGCTCCTTGCATTGCCGGAGTATCCCCGCTGACTTCAGCTCTTTATTCCGATAGACGTGCGCCGCGGCCGTACAGCAGGAGCATGCTGAGAAGAACGCCTCCATAAATGATCTGGCGCCCCGCTTCCGGCATTTGCAGGACGGACAACATACTCTGCAGCAACACGATAAGGAGGACGCCGACCACTGTTCCCGCGTAACGGCCGCTGCCTCCCAAGACACTTGTCCCACCTAGGACGATCGCGGCGATCGATGGCAACAGATAGGCGTCGCCCATTCCCTGATAGGCTTTGCTGGAATACCCGGTGAGCATGATTCCGCCCAGCGCGGCCGTAAAGCCGCTGACCATAAAACAGACAACGATCACGAAGCGCGTCGGAACCCCGGACAGGTAAGCAGCACGTTCGCGATTGCCGACCGCGTAGATATAACGGCCGAATTGAGTTCCTCGCAGAATAAAACCGATCAGCAGCGAGACGGTGCCCCACACGAACAAGGAGTTAGGAATTCCGAACGTCCTTTCAACGGCCATGGCGGACATCAGTCTGGTAGCGTGACTTGCCGGTGCTGATCCACCGGTGTAAAGCACAACCAAACCCTGAAGAACAGCGTTCATGCCCAAAGTGAAAATCATCGACGGGACACGCAGCCAGGCAATGCCAATCCCGTTGATCAGACCCACCAGGACCCCGCATCCAAGGCCGACCGGCAACGTCAGCAGCCCCGCGGTCTGAGGGATGTGGGCGACCGCCGTCGACATCATGCCCCCCAGAGTGATCGTCCAAGGGATCGAAAGATCAATATGACCGAGCAAAATTACTAACATGGCCCCCGCTGCAACGATGCCGAGAAACGAGGCCACCTCCAGTTGCAGCAACAGGTAATCGGGCGAGACAAAGTTTCGGTTGATCGCCGCGCCAATAGCCAGAATCACCAGAATACAGCCGCTGGCGATGAAAATGGGCTGATCTCCCTGGCGAAGAATTCGCTTCATAAAAAGACATCCATCTGATTCTTCCTGCGAAGAACGCGTAATCCACCCAAACAGACTGCACCGAGCAAGATGAACCCTTGAAAAAGAGGTTGCCAGAGCGCCGGGGCGTCGAAAACAAACAGCAGATCGCTAATGGTCCGAAGGATGAACGCGCCGAGAATCGATCCGATCATCCCGCCCGAGCCCCCAAATAACGAAGTGCCGCCAATCGCCACCGCGGCGATCGAATTCAGTGTATAGAACCCGCCTTGGCTAGCGCTCGCTTCTCCGGACAGTGAGATGAGAGAAAGAGCCAAACCACCGGCAGCCGCCAGTAACCCGGCCAGAGAGTAGGCCGCAAATCGGGAGCGACCGATTGCCAAACCTGACATATAGGCAGCACCTTCGGCCGATCCCACTGCGTAGCAATTGCGACCGAGCACCGAGTTGCGAAACGGCCACCAGACAAAACCCAAAGTACCGACCAGGAGCAGGAAGGTGGTGGGTACTCCGCCCAGATCGTAAGTCAGTGCGTTGCTGAAGTCTTCGCTCACCTCGCCGCCCGGACTAGGGCGCAACAAGAGAGCAATCCCAAAGTAGATCGCTCCGGTTGCCAAAGTGGCAATGATCGGCTGGATGCGCCCGAGGACAATGACCGTCGCGTTCATCGCGCCAGCCGCTAATCCACTGACTAATACCCCGGCGACGCCCAAAGCGACCTGTGCGGGAGAACCGTTGACCACCACTGACGCCAGGCAGGAGGCCATGGTGAGAATCATTCCGGCGGAAAGGTCAAAGCCACCCGTCAAAACGACGAGCGTTTGGGCCATCGCGACCAGCGCGAGGACAACACCCTTGTTCGAAAGCGAAGTCAAAACGTTGACCGAAAGGCCATTTTGTTGCTTGACGGAAAACAGGAGGAACATGATCGCGAACACCAGGAACGCGGAGAACGGCCCGATGTTCCATCGCCAGAACCGACGAAGCTTTAACCATCTCGAGTCAGAATCCCCTCCTGTCTCACTACTCCCGTCGGCAGATCCCGATCTAACAAACTCTTCACTGAGATTGAGTGCAGCGGTGATGAGATTGTGTTCGTTCAGATCTGTGCCTTTAAGTTCTCGGATCAGTTTTCCTCCATAACAAACGACGACGCGGTCACACATCCCAATCAGCTCTTCCTGATCTGTGGAGTAAAACAAGATAGCCATCCCCGCCTGTGAAAGATCGCGCAAGAGGCGATACATTTCCTGTTTGGTTCCGACATCAATACCCCGCGTCGGGTCGTTCAAAAGTAAGATTCGTGGCTCATTCATCAGCCACTTCCCGATCACGACCTTCTGTTGATTCCCTCCGGACAGGGTGCGCACCGGCGCATCGAGGTCGTTCATTTTAATCTGCAGCTTTGACACTGCCTCTTCGATCGCTGTCCGTTCTTTTCTCGAATCGATCACTCCGTGGTTGCCCAAATCCGACGCTGCCGCCAGCACCAGATTGTCCCGGATCGACATCGCCAGAAGGAGCCCCTGAGTTTTGCGATCTTCCGGAATCAAGGCCATACGGATATTGGCCGCTTTTGCCTGCCTGGGATGATTGATCGAAGACTGCCTACCATTGATCAGAACCTTGCCATCGACTCCGCGCAGGACCCCGAAGAGCGCCAGCAGTAACTCGCTTTGTCCTTGTCCATCCAGACCGCCGAGGCCAACGATTTCACCTTTGGCGACTGCAAGCGAAATTCCATTGAGCACATGTTCCCAACTCAGATTTGTTATCTGCAGCGCGGAGGTCGGAGGAAGGCGACTCGGCCTCCATGCGTCCCAGAACCCCGCTGGCAGTTTCAATGGAGATCGGTTTGGGCGGATAGGCCCGGTTCACATCGCGCCCGATCATCAAAGGGATGATTTCCGCCGTGGTTCGGGCCGACATCGGGAAGGTGTCGATATGCCGTCCATTCCTGAAAACCGAACAAACATCGGCGAGCGCTGCGATCTCCTGCATTCGATGGGAGATGTAGAGAATCGCGAGTCCTCGATCTCGAAGTTGACGGATGACTTTGTAAAGCTTTTCGACATCCTTCGCCGTCAATGCGGAAGTCGCCTCATCCATGATGATGAGACGAGGCTGCCGAACCAATGCCTTGGCGATCTCTACCATTTGTTGACGCGACAAAGGCAGATCCTTGACGCGCTCTAATGGATGGATGTCTGCGCAACCGATCTCGGACAAAATGTCACGAGCGGATTGCCGTTGTCGCTGGTGATGGATTAGCCCAAAGCGTCTCGGCGGATTGGCAATGAAAATATTGTCCGAGACCGAGAGATCAGGAAGAAGCGACAGTTCCTGGAAAATACAGGCGATGCCTTGCCGGGCAGCGTCTGCGGGTGAAGCGAAATGAACCGCCGTCTTGTCCAGGTAGATCCGGCCCTCATCAGGCCGGATTACCCCGGCGATAATTTTCATCAAAGAGCTTTTGCCGGCGCCATTTTCACCAACCACAGCGTGAATGGTGCCGAGCGAGCACGCGAAATCGACATTGGCGAGTGCCGTGACGCCGCCATACCGCTTGGTGACCCCTTCCAGCTTAAGGAAAGGAGGACGTATCGGCTCAGCCATCAAGGGGGAGTTTGGTGCGATTTCGGCTCTTTCACGGTGTTCGTCGGCGGCCTGACCTTTCGTCAAAGACCTCCTCTCGGCTCACTTGCGCAGTAAGTAAAGCCTCCCGCTTTATACCCTCTTCGACGGCCATCGGGAAGACGGCTCCCGAAACCGCGGGATCAATCGCTCGTCTTGGCCGCGTTCATCAGCTTGCCGGCATCGAGCTTAATCCCGCACTGAGGGAAACCGCTGGCGACGAAAAAGTCGTCTGAAAGATCTGGGAAATAATCCTGACCCGACTTCATGTCAGTGTAGTCGACATAGGGAATCGGGGCCGAGATGTATTGCGGCAGACTGTTGCCTTGCAGGGCAGCGATCGCCGCTTTGAGTGAGATCGCTACCAGCGCGGGAGATTGGCCGTAGGACCAGCCTTTCAGGCCATCCTTGGCGTGCTCGGCAATTAACTTGCGAAATCCGTTTTCCGCCTCGCCCGCGACCGGGATATAAGGATTTTTACCGTCGATCAACGCTCGCACGGCACCCGTCGTACCACCCTGGCAAGACATTCCGTCAAACTTCCCGTTGACCGCGATGGCATCGGCGACAGCCTTTTGCGCCGTGCCATCATCCCAATTTCCGACCACCTCTACGACCTTGATGTCTTTCTCTTTGTCCAATAGCTCATGCAATCCCTTGTGTCGCTCCAGGTCCACAGGATTGCCGGCGACGCCCCGCACCTCGATCACGTTCCCCTTCGTCCCCATTTCTTTGAGAAGCCACTTTGCCATCAGATTTCCGATCTCGTGCTGGTCTTCGTTGACCGCGATGACTTGGTCGCTGTCGATCGTATTATCGTAGGAAATTAACAGGACGCCCGCACGCTTGGCTCGTTCAACGACCGGTTTCAGAGCGGTCGAGCTGACGGCATTGATCAGAATGACATCATAGCCGGCATTGATAAAATTATCGATCGCCCCGATTTGAGCAGCGACATCCGTCCCGGTGCTGACAATCTTCAATTCTTTGATGAAGGGCTTGATCTCCGGGTCTTCTGCGTAGGCCTGGAGACACTTGATCATCTCAATCCGCCAGGTGTTCCCGACGAATCCATTCGCTAAAGCGACCCGATAGGGAGGTTTTTTCGAGGGATAATGGAGCGTCTTGGTGTCGGAGGCATACGGTTTAAAACAGTCAGGCTCGTAGGTGTCTGCGGCCCGAGTGGTACTCACGAATTGAGTGAGGAGTGCGAAAGGCACAATGGCAGTTAGCAGAAGCGTTTTCATGGCTTGTCTCCTCGTTTCGCTGAACGAGGATCAGGATTTGTTTGTATGGGGGGTCAAGAATCAAGAACAGCGAAACCGGAGCCTAATCGGTGTTCCCTGCCAAAACAACGTTAAAAAAGACGTGGTTCGGAGAAAAGCTCTCCGTACCCTTAGGGAATAACAGCGATCAATCCGAGTTCGGGCTTCTGTGAAGATCGTGACCGCAAATTATGCGCCTTTCTCGCGCCTTGCCGATCGGCCCATTTTGAACGGAACGGATGTCACCATCATTTGGAGACGATGCATTAGGAGGCGACCGATTTTTCACCGGCGCCGACCGAAAGACCGAAAGACCGGAGCCCAGATCCAAGGGCGAAGCTCGGGTAGGGTGAGGCTCCGTCCGAACCGCGGCCTCCCGCTGGGCCTCGCCCAGCAATGTCACCCCCCAAAGTTCCCGTTCGGATCTCCTGGCGTTAACCCGCCAACCTGCTCCTGTTATGTTATGTTAGCGCTTATAGGGTAAACCTTAGCCGGGTTTTCTTAGGCACTCCGGCCACAGATTGTAAATGTCCAAAACCATAGGCTGATAGGCTTGCAACCTGTATTCTGTTCGCACCGTTGAGCGATGCTTCCTAGGGCAATCGATGATGGTGGCAGGCGAGTCAGTGTGACCGGTCCGTATAGATCGGTAGAATCAGACAGACATCATCGTTCTTTGGGGGACTTGGAGCTCTAATTGAACCCGGGAAAAAAGAAAGGAATTGGGATCGGAAGCCCTATAAAGAAGGGCGAGTTGTAAGGGTAGTAGCCGCTGTCGTAATATCGGCCGCCATAGTACCCACCGCGCCAATAGCGAGCGTTGTGCCCTCCGTTGGCGTAGTACCCTTGCCCTCCGTTGGAGTAGTGCCCTTGACCCCCGCGAGCGTAGTATCCATTACCTCCGCGATAGTTGCCCTGGTAATTTGCGTGCCCAGCGGAATGAACGGTGGTATGACCGACATGGACGGTACCAGCTTGCGCTGAAGAAGCTCCGATGATCGCCATCACGAAAAGGCTGAATGTTCTTATGAATCTCACGGTATCTACTGTAATTCGGTCACTTAGCCCGAACTTTAGAGATCTTTGACTCAAGAAGTCTTCCATTTTTGTTCTACGATTTAATGTCAATCGAAAGCAGCGGCCTGTTTTTGTGCAATCATCGCTCGGAAACGTGGACGCTCA
>CAWBYX010000001.1:0-46614 GCA_963793135.1 uncultured Verrucomicrobiae bacterium | reverse complement strand
AAAAGTGGCACCGCAGAAACGTGTCGGCGTGTCGGCGTAGGGGTGCTGGGGAACGTATCGGCGGCGCGGCGGTGGTCCAGGTAAGGTGAGGCTCCGGCCGAAAGCTTTCCGGAATGCCTCGCCTTCAACGTCACCCTCCAGAAAGCAATCGTCCGAGCCGGCAACGGCGCGCGACTCATTTGCGGGGGAATAACGTATAAACTGAACGCTTAACGCAAGGACGAGAACGGTTGAAGAACGAACTCTGAACTCCGAACGCTGAACTCTGAACGCTGAACTCCGACCGCTGAACGCTTTACGCCGATACGTTTCCACTCCGCTCCGCTTTCAGGATTGCTAGTGCCAAACGTGCTTTCGAATCGTTGGGAACGCCTTTTTCTTTGCAGTATTCTTCAATTTCTTCCACGTCCAGCTGAACGCAAACATAGGCATGGCCTTGGGACTCAAGGTTGGCGATCACTTCTTCAATGCCCGCATTCCACTTTTCCCACGTTTCATCCATCGAATCCCGATCCGCGGCCGAGGCGCGGAGCCTATCCCATTGATCCTCTCGATAAGTGGCAACGGCCATCAGGAAGTTGGGCGGCGGCTGCGGCTCAAATGGACGTTGCCGATCCGCCCAAAATGGGCATTCAGGACAGACTTCGCCCAGCGCATAATCCACGCCCTCTTCATGCGGGCATCCGTTGATTTCCTCAATCATTGCCACCCTGTGGACACCTTCCCTCCGGATGATCTCAAGCCAAGTGTTCTGCAGATCAATGTCGTACCGGAGATCGGCGTTGGGCGATTTTCGAAACCACTTGTGTAGTTGAGGTTCGGCTTCTTCGGAAGCAATGATCCCAAGAACCACCTTGGAAGCTTTTTTGTCATCGGGTCCGTAGAAAATGATCGTGGCGATGGGATAACCCTTCTCCCGGCGTTTAGCGAGTTTCCGTAACCTGGTAATTGGCTTCATACTGAGTAAGAAGCCAAAAAACCAAGAAGAACCGGAAGTCAAGCACGGGATGCTGGGAGAAACGTGTCGGCGTATCGGCGTGTCGGCGTGTCGGCGAAACAGTACCCCTGAACGCTGAACGCCGATCGCTGGTGCAGGTTCAGGACATAGGTAACACAATAGGTTCAAGACATAGGTAACACTTCAAGGGGCAAAGCCGGAGTAAAGAAACCGGTAAATGCCGTGGAAAGAAAGTGAATCTATGGACCCAAGAAGAGAGTTTGCGCTGAAGGCAATTGGAACGCTGAATTTTAGAGAGTTGTGTCGGGAGTACGGGATCAGCACCAAGACCGGTTACAAATGGCGAGAAAGGTTTTTACGCCAAGGGCTTGAAGGGATGGAGGAAGATTCGCGGCGGCCGCGGAGTAGCCCTAAGCAATTGAGCGAAGGGCAAGTGTGCGAAATGGTGAAACTGAAGCTTGTGCACCGCCATTGGGGACCGAGGAAGATCCGGACGTTGTACCATCGGCGGCACGGGCAGGCGCCAAGCGAAAGTAGTTTTAAGCGGGTCCTTGAGCAAGTGGGTTTGACCCAGCCGCGGCGAATGCGGGAGGGGCCGATGGCAGGAGGGCGGCTGAGCAGCGGACGCCGAGGACAACAACCCAATGAGGTGTGGACGGTTGATTTCAAGGGCTGGTGGCGCTCTGGAGAGGCTGGACGGTGTGAACCTTTGACGATCCGCGATGAGTTCAGCCGTTACGTGCTGGAGCTGCGAGCGATGGACAATGCGCGCAGCGCGACGGTGCGAGAGGCCTTTGAGCGGATCTTTGAGCGACACGGTTTATACCTGAAGCGATCCGATCCGATAACGGGGCGCCCTTTGCCAGCGTGCAGGCCTTGCACGGGTTAAGCCGGCTGTCGGCGTGGTGGGTGGCGTTGGGGATCGATCTGGAACGAGGTCGACCGGCGCATCCGCAAGATAACGGAGGCCATGAACGGTTGCATCGGGACATCGCTAAAGAGTTGGAATGCCTGGGTCAAGGAGCCACGCCAGAGGCGTTGGAGTTGTGGCGAGAGGAGTTTAACCGGGAGCGTCCACACGAAGCGCTGGGGATGCGTTGTCCGGCGGAACTGTATCGGGACTCGAGCAGGCCTTACCGCACCGCAGAGGTGCAATTGAGCTATCCCGGGATGGCGACGCGCTTGGTGGACAAAAACGGCAAGCTGAGTTGGAATGGCCAAAAGGTATTCCTGACCGGGAGCCTGGCGGGTTGGGAAGTAGGGCTCCAAAGGACTGAAAAGGACCAACTGGAGATCTGGTTCGGCCGACTCCTGCTCGGACACCTTGATCCGCAGGAGGTCAGTTTCCTCAGGTCCGAGGTGGCGTTGGCGTCATGAACCAACCCCCTCTAACCATCGTGGCGGGGGGCAGGCCCGCCCCGGCGATCCCCCCGCCACGGCGGTCATTCCACGGGCATAGGGGCAAAAATGCCCCCAAGGTGCCAAATCGAACGCACCAGGATGCCCGTAGCCGCATTTTGATCGAGACGCCCCGGCCGGGGGGCCTCCCCCCTCTGGAGACGAGTGGCCGCAACTCGCGACTTACCCACAATCGCCTTTTTCCGGGCCGGAGGCGCTGCTGCGACGTAGCGTACCTGTCCCAGGCATTCTCGCAGCACACCGGCCCCGGGCGATTATGGATAAGTCTGGGCACCATTTTGTTGCCCGATTCCCTTAGCAGAGATGGACAGAACCAAACAATGAACTAAAAGGTAACAGTGTTACCGATGTCCTGACCCATAAGTGTTACCGATGTCCTGACTGCGCCGCTTGACCGCCAAACGCTGAACGCCGAACGCCGAACGCCGAACGCCGAACGCCGAACGCTGAACGCCGAACGCCGAACGCCGAACGCCGAACGCCGAATGCCGAATGCCGAACGCCGATAGCGGGGGTCACGCCACAATGCGGAAAGACCCGAAAAGCCCCGGTTCGGACGGAGCCTCACCCTACCTCCTCAATCGTGCTCGTCCTCGTGCTCGTTCTCGATCTTTGATCGTTGCCGGTGAGACGAGAACGATAACGATTGAAGAACGAACTCCACCACTCCACGACTCCCCACCGACCTGAAGTTTGACCGGTTCCGTGTCCGGATGAATTTCATTGCTAGCCGTGCTGCTCACGATGAACGGGGATCCGAGATCAAAGCCGTCCTCAGTTGGCTTGCGATCAAGGTCGATGTCGAGCCTGGCATTGAAGGAGAGGAAAGGAACACCTTGCGGCGGCGGAATAATCGATATGTAGCTGGGTCCGCAACCGGCACCGAATCCCCCACTGTATTGCTGGCCGTGTTGACCACTGAAACGCTATTGCATCCTTGATTTGCCACGTAGACATCTGCCCCGTCTGGCGTCACTGCTATACCAGTGGGACTTGAGCCCACCGCGATCGTTTTGATGATTGTGTTGCCAGCCGTCTCGATTACCGCAACGTCGTTGCTCCCAGTCGGGACGTAGACGTGTTTGCCGTCTGATGTGATGGCGATCGCTTCGACCGCCGAATTCCCAGGCAATAAAATCGAGTTGCCGGTCTCAACGACCATTACTTGAGGAATTCCATAGTAGGGGTCGTATTCCGCTAGATAAGTGCGTTGTCCATCCGGGCTAAAGGCTATCCCATCAGCGACCCCTTTGCCTGTGCTAATAAGCACCGCTTTATTAGTCGTGGTGTCGATCGCCCAGACGGCGAAATAAGCGGCTTCCGGATGACAGGCGAAATCGGGAAATGGACAGAACTCAGTCGTTACATAGAGATGGCTCCCATCCGGAGTAACGGCTAACTAACGCGCTGGGGTTCTGAAAGGCAACCGCGCCTGCGGGGGAAGAAGGACCCGAGATCGTATCGACGACCTTCTTATCTCCAGTATCTATCACCAAAATGCCGTCGTTGCTCGAGACATAGGCCAAAGGCCACCCCGTCCAGGCCAGCGCCTCATTTGGCCAGGTCATGATTCCCAGACCCATTGCCAGCGTGCCCCATACAGCTAATAAAGAGGTCGACCTTAAGTCTGCCAGCGCAGGTAATCGTAAGTGTATTTTCAATGTGTATTCTCCGGAAGGTTAGGGGCAAGTTATGTCCTAAGATCTGCTCGTACACCGTCTCGCAATAATGATTATTTCGGGGCAAGCCGACTAACGGCTGGAAGTTTGGGGTCCTTTTAGGTCGCCGATCGGGCTCCGTGGTGCATCCCATAAAAAGGTGCCAATGACCGGGTTTTGCAAATTGGACAAATGGTAAGAGGCTTTCCAAAGACGGTCGGAGGTGAAAACGTGGGCGAAGTCAGTTTCTGGTGAGACTTGGTGGAGGATATCCAGGGCGGAGGTAAGGAAAGCTTTGGTGTCTTGATCAGTGGTGCCGGATTTTTGGGTGGTGTCTAGCCAGGAGAGCCATCGGTTGAGAGCTTCGTCGGTGATCAGTTGTCCGGGATCGTTTTGCTTTTCTTGGGAAATGAATTGTCTGAATAACAGCGGTAGGTTGTCGCCTTGGAGGACGCCTGCACTATGGATCTCCCATAACTTCGGATCGAGTCTGGGCACGATGGAAAAGATAGCCAGATCCGCGGAAGATCCAGTACCTGCTTTGAGATATTTCGTCGGGTTGACCATCAGAATGTCTCCTTCATGGATATCGATTGGAGGATAGACTGCTACTATCAAGCAATCGGCCGGGTCATCGGACACTGATACCCAGTTGCTTTGGCCGTCTTTCGAGATATCGACCTCACCTGAAGGATGCCTGACAAACATTTTGACCAACGGGGTGCTGGCAGGGGAGGTGGCGCCAAAGTAAATCCAAGCTGTTTCTTTAGCTTTATATCCTGAGATTCGCTGTATTTTAATGCTGGTAACTTTGTTATCTGCTGAAGGCTTGCCGTAGACGAAAGCGGTTTGGATGAGCGGAGTACTGAGCTTGTGATTGTCGTTGCCGTGGTAATACACGGTGGACAAGAATTGGTCGACGCTGGATTGTTCATCTCTTTGGAAAAGAGGTAGCAGGTTCTTTATATTCTGTTTCCAGGATTCCAGATCAACCCATCCGGCTCTTTTTTCTACGTCCGTAGTAAGCTCAGAAAGCTTCTGCAAAGACATGGGGTCTTTGAGTTCGAGGAGGTTTTCTGGGAATATGGAATTGTATATCAGCAAGCAGGCAATGAAGAAGGCCCCAGGGCCGACAATAACCAGGGAAAGGACGCCGAGCGTCCCGCCCGTTTGGGACCTCTGCGCTGTGCTGGCAAAGAGTAGACCGATGACGCAGGCTATTGAAAAGCAGGCAAAGGTGATGGCCAGCCTAGCTTGCAATATAGATGGGCTTGTGCCCGCAAAGAGGACGTACATGGCCGCTCCAAGTGAGCAGATCACGACGAAGGCGCATAGAGCGAACGCCCATTTGGCGGAAATACGCTGGCTTAGATCGCGCTGGTTTGAGTCGCGCGTAGGGTTTTGGTCGTCCTGTGCGGCGTCGGGCACAGGCCGGTGAGTCATTTCATCAGGCATCGCAGTTTTCCTTTAGAGTTGCTTATGGTCAGTTCAAAGAGGTGCAATGCGTTTTATACTAGATGTAAGAGTAATTCTGAGGAAAGAAATAAAAACCGTCATTACCCAAACGGAGTAGGAAACGGTCCATCCTATTGAGCAGCAGCTCGAACAACATCGGACACGGACCTTTCAAGAAAAGTACTTAGCCTCCTAAAAAGCAAGGTGCACATTTCTACGAGAAATACCTCTGGGATTAGCTGCGCCCGATCATACCGTACCCTACGGGACGGTTCTTCCGAGGACGCTTTCCCAGGCACTTCGTGCCAGGCTACGATCGGTGTGTCCCTACGGGACGGGCTTGCAGACGCTTCGCAACGGCATCATTGAAGGCGGCGGAAAATCAGTTTCCTCTGTCAAGAATTGTTGGCTGACCCCTTTTGCCTTCCCCGACACTGACAACTGACAACTGACACTGACAACTGACACTGACAACTGATCCAGGGTCCAAAGTGGGATCTGGGCGTAACAGAAAGACGTAAATTCTGAAACCTCTGACTGGAATTCCTTTTGTATTACGTGAGGACTGACTATCTGGCCACCACATCGCAGCTATCAGCAAAACCAAGCGAATCAAAAACGAAACAATGAAAAGTCTTGGACAAATAGCTTACGACGCCTATGCCACAAAAGTAGATTGGAAGAGTCCCTTCACAGGACAAACATTGAAAAAATGGGATGCGCTGAAGATAATGAATCCCATTGTTGCCGAAGCTTGGGAATGTGCAGCCTTGATGGTTGCTGGTCAGCCTCACGTGAAAGTCGGGCCCGAGCAAACACAAATAAGCACGATTGCGTTGATAGACACTAGTGCATCGTCTCATCAGTAGGAGACATAACGCCGTCGGGGTCTAAGGTGACGTCACAGGGCGGTCAACCCAGAAGGTAGGGTGAGGCTCCGTCCGAACCGGGGCTTTCCGCGTCATCCCGCCTTTCAATGTGACCCTCGTAATTTCCGCTTCGAGGTCTATTGGATCTGAACAATCCAAACCGGGCTAGCCGGTCACCTCTCTCGTAAATTAGATTCATTTGCTGAGAATTCGTCGACTATCAGTCGACCAGTACGCTCCCTCTTGTAAAGTCTCCGACGCCTTCGGCGAGAATGTTCCAGAAACTCCTCGACGAGGTACGATTCGCGATTCTTTTTCCATAGCTAGGTCCGAGCCGCCATGTATGATATCTACCAGAATTATCATTGATTATCATAATTGCGAGGAAGAGGATCAATAATGCGGATCAGAAATATCATGTTTAATCCCGGCCATTTAAAACAGCGGCTTGACTTGGCCCTCCGGTGGCATTTGGTGTCCCAGCGGCTCAGGAGACTTCGGGCTCTGGCTCCATTTTGGCTAGTTTTCCCCACGCGCGGGCTCTCTTTCCAACTGGGATTATTGTTGCTCCTGGCCGGCAACGGGACGGCGAAGACCTTTGATCCACTTCCGGTTCCCTACTGTAAAGTCGCCTATGATGGACCGCCTTCCTATACGCTCCTTGAGAGCAAGGTGAGTGCCTCTAATCCACAAGCCAAATCAATGGCCCAGTTTGTCCTGGAGGCTTTCGCCCAAGCTAATTTTAGCAATGGCTTACTGGATCCGGTCAGTCAATCGACCACCGTCACCGCGCTCAACCAGATCCTGGCCATGTGGGTGCCTTCGAGCCTTAATTTTAAGTCCAATTTTAACGATTCAGGGGTTAGCGACAACAACACCGTGGAGTTTGTCACCGAATCCCTGGTCCAGATCTCTTACCGTTTTCCCCAGCTGCTGGCACAATATGGGCCGGTCAACCAGACTGGAACGATCGAGAACTTACTCTCCACACTCTTGTCAGAGTGCCAGATCGGCGTGATTAATCATCACTTTACGGTGGGGTACACCAACCAGTGGCTTTTCCGCCTTTGCAATATGATCTTAAGCGGTCAGGGCATTGTCGACGGAAACGGCAATGTTCTCCTGGCCACGGACCTCGACGTCGTTAACAGAGGCCGGAGCGACTTTTTAACCTGGGTTTCGACCGTCCGCAACAACGGCGTTCACGAGTTTATGAGCCCTACCTACACGGGACTCGATCTTGAGGCCCTGGGCTATATACAGCTCTTCGCCCAGGACCCGGGGATTGTCATGATGGCTCAGCAATCGGCCAAACTCATCTGGATTGATATGTACGCCAACTGGTACAACCAGAACCAGCGAATGGGAGGTACCCACAGCCGCACCTACGAGTTTCTGACCGACGAGGATCGGGAGACCGACCGCTTTTTTTATGCAGCGAGCAATCTTATCACGCAGCGCTCTCCGGCCTGGCCGATTTTGCTCAATACCCGGAGTAACGGCTACTGGCGCGGGCAAGATTTCGTCGCCTATACCCTGCCGCCTCCCAGCGACGTGCCTTACCTCTATAGCCCCGCAATTCCCCTGGGTAGCTCACGGACAATTCTGCGTAGTTTCTTAAGTGATGAGAGTAACTATGACCCCGACTACATGTACGGGGAAAATTATATGGCCAATCCGGCAGGGTTAGGAGGACTCGGTTATCCCTTCAGTGTCGGCTCAACCGAGAGCTTCTACAACGACGAGACTTTTGAAGGCCTGACCATCATGACGCCCGGGGTCTCCAACACCGCCAATATCAATTTTAATATGCAGGGTCGGGGGGATTATTATCTGCAGATTTTAACTTCTGATGCGAAAGCGACGACGCTCAAGCCCTTTATTGCCGCCGTACAGAATGCGGCGGAGACCCTTTTTTTGGCCGCTTCCACTGTCCAACAAGGTGGCGCGGCCATCGAGGTGGCCTCAAGCATCGTGATCCCCATTACCGCCCAGGTCTGGATTGGCAGTGGGGCGTTCCCGGAGAGCTTAACCTCTGGGCAAAGCGTCTCACTCAACCCGGGGTCGGTGATCTTTATCCAAGTCAGTAACCCAGGGCAAACCGACGCCCTGGTGACGGGAATCCGGTTCCTTTTTTCAACCAATACCTCCGGCAATCCGGTCAGCCTGTCGCTGGTCAACGATGGGGTTCAGTTTAATTCCTTAAGAATCAGCTGCATTCATTCGAGCGGCACTCCGACTGGTGGCGAGGCGGTAGTAGCCATCTGGACCCGGACTGCCTATTGCCCCGATACCAGCACCAACTTTAACGCTTTTCGCAACGCTCTCATCTCAGCGCCGGTTACGAGCAGCTACAATGTCGGCACTGGAGATATCTCCCTTTCTGTGCCGGGTCTAAACAGTACGATGGCAATTCAGACCAACGTCCGGACGCAAAGCACCACCTCTTCTTCAGGCGCCGATCTGGATTCTGCCTTTACTATTCCACTTCTAAGCGTCAACGGTGAGGAATTTGTCACCCGGACCCTTCAGGACTGGACTAGTGACGATATCGGAAATGCCGCTGGGGGGACCGGCCTCCAGCGAACCCTTGACGGGCTTTTTACCGGACAAATTCAGGTCGTTGGCGGCGGACCCGGCATCTGGGGGACCGCTGATGGCTTCCAGTTTTATCACCAGACCTTAACCGGAGACGGCACCTTGATCGGTCATTTAACCAGCCTCCCCAATGAGGGTAGCACACCTGGCAAGGCGGGTTTAATGATGCGTAATGATTTAACCCCAGGTAGCGCCAATGCCCTGATTGATATCGTGCCGACTCTCGGCCAGTCTTTCAGCGTGCGCTCGGTCGCAGGCAGTGCCACGGCAGGCAGCGCGTTCACGCAGGCAGTGGCTCCCTATTGGTTTAAGCTTACCAGGGTCGGTAATAGCTTTACTGGCTACAGTTCTCCGGACGGGTCGACCTGGACCATGGTTGGTGCGCCGGCGATTATCGCGATGAATACCACGATCTACCTTGGGCCGGCCGTGACCAGCCGCATTCCGGGCAGTTTGATTGCGGCCGGCTTTGACAGTGTCGGGGTCCTTCAGCAATAAGATTGATTGCTTCGCCTACTTGGCTCGCTTCCAGACCACTTGCTACATAAACCGATTGACAAACACAGGATTAGTCAAGGTGAGTTCGTCTCCGACGATCGAGGCCGACCTAGCCGAAGAGAAGAAAAACCACCTGTTCTTTTCATTAGCCAGCCCTCTTTTCTCGGGGTATAATATTTCCAGAACTTTCATACTTACTGGTGGGAAGCAAATCCAACATGAAGACAACTTATCCCGATAAAATCAACCGCGTGAAGGCCCTGGTAGCCTCTAACCCCCTTCTTGGTCCAGTAGCACGTAGGATTGCGCGCATTCCGGCCGTGGGGGATTTACGCCGTCGCTTCGGGTTTAAGGGGTCCTCTCATTATTGGGAAGAGCGCTACCAGCAAGGGGGCACTTCGGGCTCGGGCTCGTTCGGGCGGCTGGCGCAATTTAAGGCGGAGACCCTTAATCATTGGGTGAAAGAAAAGGGCGTCAAATCGGTGATCGAATTTGGCTGCGGAGACGGAGAGCAATTGGCTCTGGCGCGCTACCCGCGCTATGTGGGGGTGGACGTGGCACAGGCCTCGATTGACGCCTGCCGCCGGCGCTTTAGCGGGGACTCCACCAAACGTTTCTATCTCGCCACCGAACTTCCTCCGACTCTGGCCGACTTTGATTTAGTGCTTTCCCTTGACGTGATTTACCACCTGGTAGAGGACCAGATTTATGAAGCCTACATGCGCTCGCTCTTTGCCTGCGCCGGACGCTTTGTGGCCATTTATTCTAGCAACATGACAGCCCATAGCGACGCGCCGCACGTCCGCCACCGGCTCTTCACCCAGTGGATCAAGGTAAATAAGCCTCAATGGGAGCAAGTTGGTTTTTTTCAAAATACGTACCCTTTCGACCCCTCCCAGCCGGAAGAAACATCCTTCGCGGACTTTTACTTCTTTGAGCTGAAGTAAGCGCCGAAGACCTCGGGGCAACGGTCTTTTAACTTTCAACTCGAGCAAGGCGAGGCGAACATCGGTTGCGGTGTTAACCCTTCGCGCTTCTCTGCAGGTGACTACTTGCCGATCTGGCGCTTGTAGATAGCTTCCCCGGCGAAGACTAAATCCGCCAGGCGGGCAAAAGCGGCGTCACCGCTAATCAGGCTCCAGCGGTAAAAGGAGCGGTAGGTCCATCCGTAATTGAGAGTTTTAACGACGCCGTTCCTGCTCTTTTCCTGGTCCGCTCCGGTGCGGGTATTGCCCTCCGGGTCAAGTGTCCCGTCGGGGCGTACTCGAGTGGACAGCCAGGCATTGGCTTTTTGCAGCATACCGTAGAGCTGGCTCTTGAGCTCGCCCTCGGCCACCAAATCGTAGTAGCGTTCGGCGTAGCCCAAGCCGACAGCATGATAGCTGCAATCATAGCCCCCTTTTTCCGGGTTAAATCCGCTCGGGTCCTGCAGGGCGATACCTTCAAGGGCATAGAGCTTTGAATCCTCGACCAGGGCGCGGTTACTAGCGAGTACCCCGGTCTCTCCCAGCGCTGCCGCCACCAGGTAACGCCGATGGGTGTAAGGCGCGTTACTGCGCTTACCCTCTGCTTGGACGTCCGGGAGAGTCATCCACAGAGCGGCTTTGAGTAGGCGAGGGGAGATCCAGTTTATTTCGCCAGCGTATTGCGCGGCAAAGGGGCTCTCGTTTAACAGAAGAAGAGAGTGAGCGGCGGCCTCCACAAAAAAGGAGGTAGAGTGGAAAGCGTCCGGGCAGGCGAAAGAGCCGTCTGGCTGTTGCTGGACTAAACCCCCAATGCAGGATCAAGAGGCCGCGATCAATCGCGCTGGTGTCGTTTTTGGCAATCCCGCCCGCCACCGCGTCCGCGCCGTAACGCTGTTCCTCAATAAACCACTTGCCCAGGTGGGTCCGGTCCCACGCGATATTGACCGGACTTAGCGCCCCGTCCGCAGCGAGATTGGCCGTCGCCAGCTTGTCCGGGCGGCGGTAGGAGGTTGCCTTCATGAAATCGCTCTCTTCAAAGCGCAAATCATCGCTGACGGAGCCAAGGGCGGGCGAGATCGACGCTAGAAAGATAGCTGCACGGCACCCAAACCGGGCAAGGTCGTCGAGGATGTTTTTATTCATTCGTCTAAAAAATCCTAATCATACCAATTTCCTTGTTTTTGCCGGAAATTAGAGTATTCGCCCGAGTCCTGATCCCACAAATAGACACTCCAGAGAGAGGAGCGAAACATCAGATGGGCATTATTCTGCAAGTAGAGCCAAACACGGCCACCCGAAAACTCCCAACGCACGCTGCTGCCGCGGGCGTGCATCTGATCGCGGTCAAAGACTATCCAGAGCCTTTTATTTTCTGCAAAGGCCCTCTGGAGCTCGTCCAGATTCCCGATCACTTCGGCGGCGGCGTTGCGATCGACCAGTTTCCCCTTCTTGCGCAAGGCAAAGTCATAGAGAATGGGAACTGCGATATCGTAGTCGGTGTGGCCCAGTTCAAGGAAAGCGGTCTGGGGATAGAGTTCGCTGATCGCTACTTTGTCCCCCTCGCGCAGGTTGTTGGAAACGTATCTCAGAGATCGAACCGGGTCGGCCTGTAATGTCGAGTCATAGGAGTTAAAAACCCTCCACGGGCTCCAGGAGCACACTATGAAGCCAAACCAGCCAATCGCCAGTGTCAGGCGCTCGCGAGAAGCCTCTCTTGAGGGAATTAGACATTTGGCGCATTCCCACATGCCATAAAGAGATAAGAGAATCCAGATCGGAATCAGATGGTACTCAAAACGGTAACCACGGCTGGTGATGAGCAGGTTAGTTGTGGCAATACTTAAGAAGAAATAAAAATACAGAAAGAGCCAGCGGGTGTTTTTGGTGCGCCAGGCTAAGACCATGCCGGCCAAAAGAAAAACGGTGGCCATCAGATGCAGGCGTGAATAGCCCAGAAGGAGGGCCAGGAAATTAGTCGGACGCTCAAAGCTCCAGCCAACGGTGGCATCGATCCGCGGAGAGATGCCGTCAAGCGCCGTCAAGCACTGGATTTTGAAGAAGGCCAGGTCAAGCCCGATCAGTGCGCACGCACAGCCGGTGGCGGTCAAGAGCCGGATTTCGTCAGGCCAGGATCTTTTCTGGGCAAAGAGGAAGTAGCAGATTGTTAAGGGTAAGATTTCAAGGACCGTGATCTCCTGGCTCAAGGCGCCCACGAGAAACGCCGCCACCATCAGATAGCGGTCCCTCATCCCGGAATTGGCGACAAAGCCGCGGATAAAGAAATACACCATCAGTAAATGGAAGAATTGCTGTTGCTGGTAGAAGCGGGCGACGTGACCGGTAAAAATCAGAAAAGGGTGAATGGCAAAGAGAAACAGGGCGCACAAGGCCAGGAACCGGTTATGAGTCAGTTCCCTGGTCATTTTCCATAAAAGAAAGGCGGTGGCGCAGGAGGAAAACACTGTCAGAAGCCGCAGCGCATAGATGTTACTTCCCGTTAAAACTGCCACCAATCCGGCTAGGTAGTGATAGGCCGGACTTCGGGTATACCACACTCCTTCCTGGTATTCGGGTACGCCTTTTTTGGCAATGGCGAGCGTCGCCTGGATAGAAGCCGATTCGTCTTCGTCAGGCGGCTGCAAATCCAGTTGCCAGGCGCGCGCGACAAAACACAGAGCCATCCCGCCGCCAATGAGCACCGGCCAGACCCAGGCCCGATCGAATTTCATCAAGGGCAGATCAAGCCGGCTAGACCCTTCTTTTTTGCGAGCCCGGTGCTGCAGAAGGAAGCTTAAGGCAGCTCCGGCCAGTCCGGTGGCCAGCAACAGGAAGGAGGTCAGAGGGAAACGCCAGTAAAGCGCCTCACTTCGCTCCAGCATCGAGGAGCGTAACAACACTCCGGCGGCTATCCAGCCAGCCAGAACGGCGCAGGCGGTACTCCTCCCAAAAATAATCGCCTCAAGGCCGGGGCCGCCGAAGTGCTGAGGACAAAAATGGGAACGCAAAGAATGAAGATCACGACCGTCACCAAAGCCCATGGCCGGTCCGGATAAGCGTAACCAAAAAATTCCTTTTCGGGCAATAAAACCGGCGTAATCGGGCCGTCATTGTCGGCCTTTGTTGATTCTTGCTCGCCATAGGGGCCCGAAGCATCGCTACGAGTCGTTTCCCCGCTGGCAAAAGAAATCGAATCTCCCCCCAAGAACCCGGCTCCTCCATCAAAGGCGACGAAGGGACGGTGACTCAAATTGGCTGATTCGGGCTCATCTTTGTAGAGTCCGATCCGGATAGTGTTCTTACCCTTTCTAAGCAGAGCCGTGATATTGTAGGACAATAATTCGGCCCGGCCTCGGACCCTGGTTAAGGCGGGAGGGATGATGCGAACCGGATTTTCAGGGTCGGCAAAGAGGTTGGGCGGAGGTTTTAAGGATGTAGAGCCCAAGGTCAGAATCCCTTCGGTTACCGGATGGCTGGCGGTCCCGCCCGGGCTAGACTGCTCTGGAATCATCTGGTTACCGGCGGGATCCCTGCCCAAGGGATTTTCCCGCTGGCGCCCGGGCAGGATCGTTCCGGTTTGGCTCGGATCCAGCGTTTCGGCCGGCGCATCCAGGGCCAGGTCAAAAGGACTGCGGGAAAACTCTCGGAAAGCCCAGGGGCCATAACCCAGAATGGTTGGATGAGAGGTCAGCGGGCGGACCAGTGAATCATTTATCCAGATCCGGAAAGGGGTGTCGGTGGCGATCCGCAAAAAACCATCGGCAGGGGTTTTTGGCAGAATAAGCTCCTGGCTGATCCAACTAACTGCACCGGGGGTGAGGGAGCGAATTCTTTGTCCGCGGAAGGGCTCGGTAAATACTCCAGGAGGAACCAGGCTCCAGAAAGAGCGTTTCCAAGGAAGAGGACGGGCGTGATTCCAATCCGCGATCGGCGAGAAGGGTAAAATCCAGTCGTTCTGAGGCAACTTTTTCGGTACCGGTTCGGCCACCCACCGGGCGTTACTGCGCAGGGAAATTTTTTCACCGGTATCAAGCTCGACTTCGCCGGAGAGAATCACGGCCGGGGTGGTGCCGTTGGTTTCCACCTCCACACACAGGACGTTGTGACCGGGCTTCAAATGGGTGGTTAAATCAACCCAGATCGGCAGTTCGGCATTATCATGGTCCTTCCACTGGTATTCGCGCGGATAGTTAACGCCCATGGCAGCGCTGGAGGGATTGAGTTTTTGCCCTTCCTCGCTCAGTGAGGTTTGAAAAGGCCTGGTGCGGCGCCAAAGAAAGAATTCCGCGCAACTTTGCCCGTTCACCAGCATTTCATATCCGCCATTGGCAGCCAGGACGACCCAGGCGTTTACGATGTTGGCGGAGAATGAAAAATCCAACCGGAAACTTCCAGTCGACTGTTCGTCAGAGGAGGTGGTAATCCAGGTGGCATCAGAGGGAAAGTTAAAGGGGGCGGGAACCGGTTCGGGCGGCAAGAGCCAGACAAGGAGGCAATAAAGGGCGGCGGAAAGGGCAGCGGCGGCAAGGGTGATTGCCCCTAGCAGTTTAAAATCACGGGTAAAAGCCCATAAGCGGCGCCAGTACCCCGGCTGGGCAAGGCCGGCCTGAAGGGAGGGAGCAGGGTGCGGGCTTCTATTCATGGCTTAATTGCCGCCCTCAATTCCGTTCCAAGTTTTGGAATATCGCGGTAATCAAATTCTAGCTCGGCCACCCGGCGATGAGCGGAGGCGATCAGGGAGCTTTTCTCCAGGGTTTGGAAGCAATTGTAAACGGCCTCAAATTTAGCGGTATCACTCTCCAGGCGCTCTTTTTGGAGTTTTTGCAGATCGACCAAGCCCAAGGCGTAGTAGGCCTTGATGCAGCTGGGGTCTATCTCTGAGAGTTTTTTGAGGCTCAGGGCGGCTCGATTGATCGCGCCGGAATTGAAATCCTTGAGGGCCAGCCTTAAGGCCCCGCGGTAAGCCTCGCTTCTGACCGGGCCCGGATTTTGAGTTTCGAGTAACTCGGAGTAATGCTGGGCCGCTCGAGTATCAAAACTTTCCTCTTCTTCGCGAATCGCGGAAAAGGCCTGCACAGAGGCAGAGTTAAATCCGAATTTGCGCTCTAGCCATCCGCGCTGGCAGATTAGATCGGTATCGTAAGCGAACACCGGCAGCCAGACTTGTGCCAGGTCAAGATCCTCTAGCGCCTGGCGAAAATTTCCTTGCAGGGTGGCCGACTGAGCTTTGGCCAGTTCATGTCCGGCGATCACGACAGGGCACAGACACAGCAGATAGAGGAAGCAAGCGCCAAAGAAAGCAAATAAACGAATGAACGGGTATTTCCGGGGTTCGCCCGCAGATGCCGGGACGGAGTCCTTGGGGCGGCCAAAAGAAACGGCTAGCAGAAAAGCGCCAAAAATACCGCAAAACCAGCCACGGCGCGCAAATACACAAAAGGATTGCGATAGGCCCAGCCAGCTGACGCAGTCTTCTAATTTCGCCAGGTGCAGATCGGAAAACGAATTGAGAATCGGAGTGGGCATCGCGTTAAAGGAGCGGGGAAGAACTTCCGTAACGCCTACGGCAGGTTGCCCTGATTCGTAAAAGTATTCCTGAGCGTTAAAAGCGTCTCCGTTGGGCTGGACCAGGCTGTAACTCTGGTCCTGCAGCCAGCTGGCGTGGGCAGAAATTACCGCGCAGCGCTGCATGGTCAGCGCAGGGTAGATAATAATAGTTGCCATTAAGATGACGATTCCGCCGGCGCAAAAGGGGCTTAGCTTTGGAACGGGTGCATAACTGCGCCTATGACGCAGCCTCCAGGCGCAAAGACTTAGAAGCAGGACCAAGACGAATGCTTTAAAGGCGATCGTCGTTACCGGTTCGCTAAAATTGATGACATAATTGCCGGCGGTGGACTCGGTGACGCCGACCGGTACCCGCAGCCAGGGAAAAAGCAGGCTCAAGCACAGAAGGCTAATGGCACAGAAGCGTGAAATATTAAGCAACAACGAGGGCATCGGTTCTTTTTTCGCCCTTAGGTTTTAAACCGTTGGTTAATTCTTGGCTGCGACCACCCGGGTGATGTGAATTTTATCGTCATCGCGCAGAAAACGGGGATTGTTGGAAATCACCCAATCTGAAGGTCCAAGCCCGCAAGTGACTTCGGCGTAGCGATCATCGACTTCGCCCAGGTTCACCGTGGTGGTCAGGGGGTGGCCGGAATCGTTTACCGTGCGAATAACGCCCTTGCCGGCACTAAGTGAAGACAGAGCCTCGCGCGGGACGGCCAGCGCCATGCGATGATAGGCAACGATCCGGGCAAAACCGGTCATTCCGGGGGCTAGCTTGACGCCCGGATCCTCCAGATGGAGCCGCACCACGAAGGTGGCCGGCCATTCCGGAGTGCCGGTGCCTAGCGGCCGGACCGGGGTCTTTGTCTCGGGGCCGCCGGTATTGAAGGTGACAATGGAAATAATCCGCTCGACGGTGGCGTGGAAGGTACGGCCGGCATAGGCCTCAAGGTTGACTGTTGCCTCCATTCCTTGATGGAGGTCTCCAAGCGCGTGCTGATCAAGATTAGCCTCAAACCAGAGGCCCGAAGCGATGATAAAGCCAGGGTTGCCGCTGGACTGGTTGTATTCCCCCTTGCGGATCAAGACCCGATCGATGATGCCAGTGGCCGGGGCCTTTACCGTGCAGTAATCGAGCTCCAGCTGGCGTTGGGCTACCAAAGTTTGAGCGCTCACCACGGCGTCCTCTGCCATTGCCTTACTTTTAGGCATCCCGGTATTTGACATGTCCGCATCAACCCGAGCTTCATCAAAAAGAAGTTGGGCGTTGGCCAGATCCATCTCGGAGTTGGCAAGTTCCAGCCGGGAGGATGCGCCGCTAGCCTGCAGGCTGCGGTACATTGCTACTTTCGTTTTGGCCTGTTTTAGAACCTGTTCCAGGCCGCTCACGCTCACGCGGGTTTTTTCGGGACGTTCGGCCGCCATATCAATCGGGGTGCCGACGTTTACCCGCTGGCGCTCCGCCTGGGCGCTGGCCAGGGAAAACTGAGCGGCTCGCAGGTTCATCTGGGCCACCGTGTCGTCCAAGAGAGCCATGGGCTGGCCTTCTTCTACTTTATCGCCCTCTTCGACCAAGAGGGTTTTAAGCCGCGCGGTTGCCACCAGAGGAACGTTGTAGAAATCACACTGGAGCGTCCCGTCTCCCAGGACCGGGATGGCAAAATCATGCCAGATCGGGTGTTGGGCCTCCGCTTCCATGGTGGTTCCAAGGAGCCGCTGGACTTTGAGGAAGCCGATCATCGAGGTGTAGAAGCGGCTCTCGGGATTAACATAGGCGGGCCACAAGACCAAGGCTCCGGCAGCCAGTATTAGGCCGGTAGACAGGACGATAGCCGTCAGAACCCGATTTTGCGTCAAAAGCTTCTTTCTAAAGGATCTGCTCAAGAATTTCTCCATCAAAGCCCTGCCGCTGACCGGCTTCGGGAAGTGAATCGTTATCGATGTTCGGGCCTCCGAGATTAGACCGGGCGCGCCCACGATCGCCGCCAGAAGACGTTTTTTTAAGATGCTTCATTTCAGGTCTAATCCGCCAGTGGATTAACTAAGGGTGGAATTCTCTTTTCTGTACCCCCGATAAAAAGCCAGGGCAGTAACGATAGTAGCTCGGCTAAAATTTGTAAGACCCGCCAGAGACTGGCGGCAAGCACCGCCTCCGGCCAAGGCATGAGAGGGGAAAGAATTAAGGCCACACTCGCCTCTCTAACTCCGATTCCGCCCGGGAAAATAATCGCCAAAGAACCCACTATCCAGCCGACCGCGTTGGCGCCGATGGCTGCGGCGGGGCTAACCGAGTGAGAATAACCCATCCCGGCCAGCATCAGCCAGAAGCCCACTCCGTGGAAGACGTTTAAAACCGTGTAGACCAAGCCGGCGCGTAGAAGCGGGCGAAGCCTTAAATGCAGCTGAAGGACGGTTGCCAGCTGTGTGAGGCGGGTATTAAACCAGGGTTGCCGGCTCAAAAACGGCCAAGCTAGTTTGATAGCGATCGCGCCCCCAAGACTGGAGAGAGTGATAGGCAGGGCCCAGGCAAGGCCTGCTGACAAAAGGTGAGCGCCAAGATTGGAAAGGCTTAACCCGATGAAGGCCACAACTCCCCAGGTGATAACCACCACCCCCAGTTCAATCGGAAGGCTAATCGAGCTCACCCTGACCGGAACTCCTAAGCCGCTCGCGGCATTAACCCGGGAACAATATTTCCAGATCACTCCCGGGAGCCAGCGTAAAGACTCTGAGGTCAGCCAGACCCGCATGCCGGTAAAGTATGGCAGGGGATAGCCAAGAGATTCCAGGATCCAGGCCCAAACTCCGGCATTCAGAAACCAGTAAGCCAGGCAGAGCAGGAGCGCGATGATCAGGTAGCCCGTATTCATCCGCACTAAACAGAGCCTGAGCTCATTGGCTCGCGGTAAAAGTGCTAGCACGACACAGCCAATAGCCAGCCAGGGCACCAGCCGGCGAAGGGTTTTAAGAATTCGCTGTGGCCGGGAAAGCTCTCCCTTTTGCGTTGTCATTTCAGCGCCAGTGATTGCTTGACACTTTCCGGACCGCCAGCGGGTTCATCAACAGTCAGGACCCGGCGGTAGAGAGCTTCTAAGCGATCGGTGATATCCTCCCAATCAAAGTAGCGGGCAGCGTGAGAGAACCCAGCTTCCCCCAGGCGGGCGGCGAGCGGTGGGTCTTCCAAGAGGCGCAAAACGGCGCTAGCCAGCGCTTGAGGGTCTTTTTCGGGCACCAGTAAACCCGTGCGCTCGTTTTGGATGACATCGGGAATTCCTCCTACCCTCGAGGCTACTACGGGCTTCTTGTTGGAGAGCGCTTCAATTAAAACCACACCCAAGCCTTCGGTATCCCCCCGTTCATCGTATATAGCCGGGTGGACGTACATTGAGCAGGACCGGAAGAGCTGGCTTAAACGCTCATGGGAAACAAAGCCGGCAAACTCCACTTGTTCATTTATCCCGAGTGAAAGACTCAAAGCCTGCCATGGGGCCCGGTAATGACCATCCCCGGTGATGACAAGCCGCACTTTACGTTTAGCCAGAATGAGAGGCATGGCCCGTAACAGAAAATCAACCCCTTTGCGGGCGATCAGTCGTCCGGAGAATAGCAAGAGCGGAATTTCCTCCGCAGAGGGGGGAAGGTGGGTGATTGCTTGATCAACCCGGACGGTCGTCCCATAGGGGATGACCGCCGGGCCGACGCCGGTCAATTTGTGTGTCAGGTCGGCGGTGTGGCGGCTATTAGCGGTGACGCCACTAGAGCGGCGCAGGCAGATTGAGAGAACCCGAGTGGAAAATTTACTTTGCGAGGCCAGGGCTAGCTCCGCGCTGTGGCAGGAGGAAACCACCTTGACTCCGTTAATGGTGGCTGGAAGCAGAGCCATTAATCCGTGAGGAAAGGGCCAGTGGACATGGAGAATATCAATCTTCTTTTCCCAGCAGAGGCGCCACGTCGACCAGATGCCGGACAGAATGTAGGTGAGGGTCAGCAGTTTAAGAATCGGGTTTGCTTTTATTTTATTCGGGGCGCCCGAGCCATGTGTGAGTTTCTCCCACGCAGCGGGAGCATAGCGGAAACGGCGGACCGGGACGCCGTCGATTGTGTGATGGCGCAAACCGGCGAAAGATGGAGCGATGACGCTCACCTCGTGGCCGCGGGCGGCAATCCGGTTGACTGACTCTCTTAGCCAGGGCACCTCGTAGTCATCCTGGGTGCGCGGGTAGGTGGATCCAAGAACGGCGATCCGCAGCGGGCGAGAGGCGCAAATCGGGGTCTTTGGTTGCATGTCAGGAGTTCCTGGCGATTGCGTTGAGGTGCCGGAAGCCATGGAGAGCGGGTTCTCCCAGGTGATAGCTCAGCAAGCCCCGGTGCATCGCGGTAGCAACGGCGCTACTGACTCCGGCTTCAATCGACGGAAGAAAGATGATTTTGGGCGAGTGACCGTTGTTTTGATAAACGCAGCGGACAAACTCGACCATTGAGAGGCCGTCCGTCCCTTCCTGAAGGCAGGGGTCAAGCAGGATCACGTCGACCTCGCCGTTGAGTTTAGATTGTGCCTCGTGGCAGGAGGCTGCGGTGAGAACGTTCCATCCGGCATTCTTTAAATAGACGGCGTTTCGTTCGCGCACAGCCAGCTTGTCATCAAGGAGTAAGGCCGTCATCCCGATCACCGAGGCTCCTGATTCATGGGTGAGGGACGCGTGAAGGGAAAGCTGGCTCAAGGGTGAACCGTCGGTAACACCGATTGTCTGGGCAATCGGCTGGTGGTTGGGCTCAGAAGCCTCGGCACAATGGTTGTGTACGTTCCACTCGGCCAGAAAACCAATCATCGCGGTTAAGACGGCACCCAGGAGCAGCACCGGAAGAGCCGAGCTTAAAAGTAAAAACACGCTGAAGGGCAGGGGGATCCTGGAGACAAAGAGCGCCAGGACAGCGCCAAAACCCAGCATGGCGATGGAGACTGAACCCATTAGATGCATTGGACGCTGACGGAAGTTTTGCAGGAAAAAGACCGTCCACATATCCAGGTAGCCGCGCAGAAAGCGCTTTACTCCGTACTTGCTCTTGCCGTGCATCCGTGGATGATGGTTGACCGGAATTTCGGCGGTGTTAAACCCGTGCATGGCCGCGAGCGAGGGCACCATGCGGTGCATTTCGCCGTACATGGGGATGGCTTGGGTAACCTCCCGCCGGTAGCATTTAAAACCGCAGTTGTGATCGTGCAGCTTGACTTTGCTGACCCAGCTTAAAAGGATATTAAAAATGCGGCTGGGTAAGACCTTGTGCCAAGGGTCATGCCTTTTTTGTTTCCAGCCGGTTACGACGTCAAAACCCTCCCTCATCTTCTCCAGGAAGCGCGGGATTTCTTTGGGATCATCCTGGAGGTCGGCGTCCATGGTAAAAATGATGTCCCCTTTGGATTCTCTCCATCCTGCTGCCAGGGCGGCGGCCTTGCCGGCATTGTGCCGGAAGCGGACAGCCTTGATGTGTTCTTGATTCTCGCGGGCCAATTTTTCAATGACTGCCCAGCTGGAATCGGTGCTGCCGTCATCGATAAAAATAACTTCCCACTGCTTGGTTACCTTAGTTGCCTCAAGGGCAATTCCACCAAAGAGGTCGGCGATCGTCGCCTCTTCGTCCTTCAAGGGCACTACAAATGTCAGAGCCGGTTTTTCGTCACCGGTAACCAACCCAAGTATATAAGACATACCTCTTTTTCCTTCTGTTTGCTTGCCCGGCCTCTTGAAAACAAAAGGCCAAAAATTTCGAAATAACCAGTGACGGACGTTTTTGCTTCTCGTTTCCTTGAGGCAGATGTTTAAGAGACCTTCCCTGCTAGCGAACAAGCAAACCATCCTGACGCGTCAACGCGTTTATTATATCTGCTTGTAGTTAGTATTTTACTATATACTTATGAGTAGTTGCCAATTGTACCGTGCCGAAGGAGGCCTCTCTTTGAAGCTCCAATTCCCTTGGAAGCGAACGCCCTAGCCAGCTCTGCCTGCCGGAGTCGCCTCTTTATGGCGGACAGATATTGCCGTGAGTAGGCCGCAGTGATCCAGAAACTCATTTTTCGGTACGGGCTATATTTTCAATTTTTTCCGTAAATCTCAGACCGATTTACGGCCCCTCGGGCGTCTTGTCAACCGTTTTAAAATGCCCCAGTCCTGAAGTGCCTCGCTCTCTGCGAGCCGTTTAAAAAAGAGAGCTAAAGACACCGAGAAAGCCCCGGGCACGAGTTTGCCGTCGTTTATTGCTGGAAGACTGACGCCAAAGAGAGCTAAAGACACCGAGAAAGCCCCGCAACGAGTTTGCCGTCGTTTGTTGGCTGGAAGACTGACGCGCCTTCCCCTTCCACGACCCCAGCCACAGCGCCGACCCCTGCTCCTGTTCCGATTACCGCTCCCACCCCTTGTCCGAGAATTCAGAATTCAGTTTTCAGAATTCAGGATTCAATTATCAATTATCAGAATGCTTCAAGCTCGTGGCGTCAGCCGTTTTGACGACCCTTTTTGGCTTCCTCATTCTTTGTCGCCTCGAGCCAGGCTGCGGGTTAGCACGTAGAGTTCGCCATCGCGCTCGATGCGTTTGACCTGGATCTACGGGTGGTTGGCCACTTGAGTCCAATGGATTGGAAGCGAATATCTTGATCGTTTCAGGCGTTAGCGGCGACGCTTCTTTACTACGCCGCCACGCCCAATGCCGATACGCCGGTACGCTTCTCCCCTAGTCTACCTGACACTGACACTGGCACTGACACTTCCCCGGTCACCGGGAAAAGGTCCCTGCCATCAGGGCCCCGCCTATATACTTTCGATCGGAACTGTTAGTGAGCGGGAGCTGAAGAATCCAATCAATCGTGAAAGTCCCGTTACGATTGAAGGCGGAAATCCACGCGATGGCGTTCTCGCCTTTGACTAACGAAGGGTATTTAGTCTCGTTATCGACGATCCAGTGTTGCGAAACACCAGCTTCTTTCGTCGTATAAGCGACGACGATATGTCGGCCGATGGTCACTGGAAAACCGGGAACTACCCAGGTGTAGACGATGCCCACGGCGGACACGTTGTATCGATCGTGAAGAACCTGAGCTAGCCCAAGAGCATAAGGGAGACACTGGTTGTGCACACCTTTGCCGTAGATCTGTTTGCTGGCAGCTACCGCCGCCAGAGTTTTCGAGTCCGCCGGTGATGCGATACAGTCAGTATGTACGAGGGCGAGGTAAAGGGCAAAAAAGGCTACTGTTTTAAGCATGTTCGTTGTCAGCGAGCGGTTGTGATTGGCTGCTGATGCATCACAACGGCGGCGTTGAACGAACCTAGGAACAACACATTTGGCGATGTTCCTCGAGGCTATGCTAGTTACGGAAAAGGGTTCGAGTTAGATAAACTAACTCCGAGTGAGTGTTAAAACGGAAGACGGTCGGAACGAAAGATATCTCGCCAATGTTCGTGGGCGGTATACTATTTAAGGAAGAAACTTCGGGTTACGAAGAAAATAGCTGATAATTTCGCTCAGCGATTACGCGGCCCCGGTGAAAAGAAGTTTTCCGGTCTCTGGATCGACGAACCGTTACTTTGCGCAACTGCGAAATGATCCGGCGAAGCCAGGGCTGGCATTTGGCGTGTCGGTGAACACAAAAGACCGGAAAGCCTACCTTCTTCTTTACGTCCATACTCTGCATCGGCGAGCGCCGATTCATCTCCCGTTAGCTACTCAAGTTGAACGGTGGAAGTAGGTAAGATGAAGAAACGCTTATACGAGTGTTTCTCGGGGGTAGCCGGTCACCTCTCGCCATGACATAGTACACACCGCTTTGCTGAACGTTGAACGCTTATCTTGGTTGATGCCCCTTTGGCAAGAAATCGTCGGGAAGGATCCGATTCTGAAAGCATTATTCCCGAAACCGGCATTCCAACGTCCCCCTGACAACTGGCAACCGGCACTGACAACTTCCGTCGACATCCGCTCTGATGGATGAAATTCGGATTCTTAAGAGCTCTCGGTTTTAGCAATTTGTCAGCCACGCAAGTTTAAACGGCGGTAATAAAGTAAGATGAAGCAAACACTTATTCAGATGTTTCTCGCTGTGATGGACAGCCCATGGCAGTATGGTGATTTGGGATTCTCGGGCGATTTTCTCTGCAATTGACTGCATTAACACTCCGCATGGTTCTGGAAGCCAATTGCGAGCTGTCAGAAAAGGAACATGAAGCAACTCGACGAGAAGACTGGGTGGTTGCTTGACACGTGCCGATCTGGAGAAACATCTGCTGTCTCATGGCTGCCAACGTTTTCGCGAAGGCGGAAAGCATTCCGTGTGGTGTCAGGATTTGCTGACTCACCCCTTTCGAGTCGTTCTCCCACGAGAGCCGCGGTGTCCCCCGATCCGTACCCCCTCCGCGGCTTGCTGAGAAAACATGGAAGTGGCAGAGCTGCCGCGTTAGCGCCAGATCGGCGCGGGGAGCTCGCGCAGAATGATTGAAAGGGGGCGGTGTCGCGCGTGACGCCTCACGCGGTCGCCGTCTTCGGTATTCAACTCATAAGCGATCTGGGCGACGAGGCAGCTGTGAGTACTGGGCAACAAGACTTGCAATTGCGTGCCGCCGAGCGTGTTGTCTTTTGCATAGATATTGAGATAGCAGCCGTAGTAGGCCCAGACGGCGTCTCCGGCTCCCAGCGACTGGCTGATCTCAACCCTTGATTTTTGCTGGCTGGCTTAACTTCGATCTAACTGTTAGTAGCTGATATTGTTTTGGCATAATAGTCGGTAATCCTCTATGATGCTATTACCCGTACGGGTAAGGATGTTGGGCAGCTTAAATCCCAGTAAAATCGAGGTGTGATAAAGTGGGGCAACTCAGTAAACAGGCGAGTTCGGGGTAGTGTCCTAACCTGCTTAGCAAAATCACTCTTATTAGATGTACGGTAGGTGTCCTACTAACTTGCAATTCCGGACCCGGAAGATCCCAGAGTCGGTGCGTTTCCTGGGTAGGAAGGTCAATGCGGCCCCATGAATTTACCTGGCTCGATTGGTTGACCAATCCCATAAGGGGGATGACGTCAGAGGGCGGTCAACGCGGGAAGGAGATAAGGGCGCAGGCGTGGCAGTCTCAAGTTGTCGCTCGAAACCGTTGCTGCCGTAAATGCTGGAAGATGACACATTGATCACTTTGCGAACCCCGTTGCGGACGGCCGCCAGCAAGACGTTCAGGGTCCCGGAAACGTTCACGTCGTGGGTGTAACCACGATCGGCAAAACTCCGAGGCACCGAAGCTATGCCTGCGTGATGGAGGACAACGGAGACGCCCCGGAATGCCTGAGTCAGCACCTCGAGATTGCGGATGTCCAACTGCTGCCATTCAATGCGATCTCTGAAGGCGGCCAAGTTGGACGGGCTGCCGCTGGTCAGATTATCGAGGACGCGGACGCGGTAGCCGTTGCGAGCGAATCCTTCGGCGACATGTGAGCCAATGAACCCGGCTCCACCCGTGACAGCGACAATCTCTTGCATGGTCTGCTTGCGATCACGAATTCTGCCTCTTGACTTGCGAAGGGACTTCTCTCGTTTCGTGCCTCAGGATAAGCCACAAATTCAATATTTCCAATCGTCCTTTCGTCCTCTTCGCCGGAACATCAATCTCCCCGCTGGCAACTGAAAACTGGCACTGGCAACTATCTTCATTGCGCCTTTTTGCCCCGAAGTGGGGCTGAGGGCCCAGCCCAGGGTTTCAACCCTGGGCTGGAGTTTGGACGTTTTGGAGAAGATCGGGTGAGAGAATCTGCCCCAACGGGGCTTTAAGACTCAGCCCAGGGTTTAGCCCAGGGTTTCAACCGGTTTCAACCCTGGGCTGAGTTCTAATGTGGGCGGGGAATTTCCTAGGGTAAAACCCGGGTACTCCTGGGCGACACAGGCTGGAAGCCCATGCTACATTGGGTTTCCGGACTATGGAGCACGCTCTCAGAGCCATCTCGGGAGCTATTCCCGTGCACCCAAAGTGATGACGCGACGGCGTAAAGTAGCATAGGCTTCCAGCCTGTGTCGCCAGGGTTTCAACCCTGGGAACCTGAATATAGACGGTTCGCCCTGAAGCTGAAGGGGCGAGAGGCTAGCAGTTGAATCTCGCTCCTGTCGTTGCGTTAAATAGAGTGCACAATTGAGGAGTGATAAATTCGCTCTACTATCGCGTTTTTTAATTTATGGGGTATGACGTTGTAGGGCGAGGCCAAACGGGAAGCCCCGGTTCGGACGGAGCCTCACCCTACCAAAATGGCTGCGCCCCCGGCGCACCGAACGCTGAACGCTGAACTCCGAACCTCCCCTTTCCCCACTGGCAACCGGCAACTGACACTGACAACTTCCCCTCGCTGAACGCCGAACGCCGAACGCCTTGCTCCCCCGCGAGAGTCGAACTAACGTTCAAGACATGGCCTGGAAGGAACTGAGGCAAATCATCGCCGGATACCAACGTTCGGAAGGGCCTTTTGCCCTGGCCACTCTGGTGAAATCGGCGGGATCGACCTACCGTCAGCCTGGGTCCCGGATGTTGATCCTCCCAGGCGGACCTTTTGTCGGCCGGTTGAGCGCCGGATGTCTCGAGGAAGAGATAGCGGATCTCGCTCAGGCTGTGATCGATCAAGGTAAACCGGCGAAATGCTTTTTTGATCTGCGTTCCCGATTTGCTTGTGATGGCTCGATCGTGGTGTTGGTTGAGCGGCTGGAAAAGCCGAACCCGTTTCTGGACGCCTTGACCGGTGTGCTCGACCATCGCACACCGATCACGGTTTCGACAGATTACCGGGTAGGCGACGCGGCAGCGGGCACCCGGCTGATCGAGGGTCCCCGGGTGGTTCAGGCAGAGGAGTTCATCCAGGAGATCCAGCCGCCGATCCGTTTACTCATCTTTGGGGACCATTTCGATGCGGAAGCGGTTGCTTACCTGGGCGCTTACCTGGGATGGCAGGTGGACGTAGTGGCCGACGCGTACGACCTTCCTGGCGGGGATCCGCGAACGGCTTGCGTGATAATGTCCCATCATTTCGGACGCGATATCGTCGCTCTTAAACAGGTGCTCCAGCGAGAGTATGGATATGTCGGCCTGCTCGGCCCGCGCCGGCGAAAAAAGCTGCTCCTGAACCGGTTGATCGATGAAGGTTGCCCGTTGGACAACGTATCTGCTTTACATAGCCCGGCTGGATTAGATATCGGTTCTGAGTCAGCAGAAGAAATTGCGATGGCCATTATTGCTGAAGTTCAGGCTGCGTTGATGGGGCGAAATGGAGGGTCCTTGCGCGACCGGGTTGAAGCGATCCACAAGTTGAGGGAACCGATATGCTGCGACGAAACGCGATAATTATTCTGGCGGCCGGTGGCTCAAGACGACTCGGGCAGCCGAAGCAGTTGCTGCCGGTCTTAGGTGAACCTTTGCTGCGACGGGTTGTCCGAATGGCTGCCGAGGTGGGCCCGGATCATCTCATTGTGGTGCTCGGCAGCAATGCTTATGACTGCGTCCCGATCATCAAGGATTGCGGTGCCGATATTGTGGTCAATCCCTTTTGGGAAAGCGGCATGGGCGGGTCAATCAGGCTTGGGGTGGAACGCGCAGAGGAAGCAGGTGCAACCTCCGTTTTGTTGTTGCTGGCCGATCAGCCTTGTCTCAACTCGGAGGTGATCAAGCGTTTTCTGGATCGGGTCAATGGACAGACGGATATCATCATTTCCGCCCGGTACGATGGGATCCTTGGTGCGCCAATGATGTTCGGCGCGGATTGGTTCCCGCAATTGAAAAATCTGGAGGGCGATCAAGGAGCTCGCAACCTTGTCCCAAAACAAGGAGCCCAAGTGGAGGTAATCGACTGGTCCGAAGGGGCAATTGATGTCGATACACCCGAGGACCTCGCCACTCTGCCGGGAAGGGTCGGCTAGGAGCAGTGTCAGTGTCAGTCTAGTTGCCAGTGTCAGTTGCCAGTTGCCGGTCTAGTTGTCAGCGCCAGTTGCCAGTTGCCAGCCCAGAGGGTTATCGCCTTCCTCAATCGTGCTCGTCGTCGTCCTCGTCCTCGATTTCCCCTTTGTTCACCTGCCGGCGTTCAGCATCAAGCGGTCGTTCTTCGCCCGGAACAAGCCGGGACGGCTTGCCCACAGTAAGTAAGGCGTCTCGCCTTATACCTCTGCTGCGGCCCCGGGCGGTCAATGCGGAAAGCAAAGATCGAGAACGATAACGATCACGATCAGAAAACGAACGCCGACCCACCCTCCGACCCGCCGACCGTTTCCGTCTCTCACTGACACTGACACTGGCACTGACACTTCCCCATCACTTCCGCAAAAATTGGGACGCCAGCTGGAAAGCTTCCGTCAGCAAGGCGCCTCCATTCTGATTTGAACCGAGAAAGTTACTCAAAACCGGATTCTGCGCCTGGGGATCCGTCTGATGCGTTCCGGTGGCTAGCAATTTCATCACCATGGGGATGACAGCTGGCAGAAATTGCAGGATCAACTGCGAATTCAGACCGGTGCGCTGGGAGATTTCCGCGACTATTCCATCGAACCGTTGCTGACCGAACAGATTGACGATGTCCTGAACCCCGGTGCCGGGTTGTGACAGATCGGAAATGGTTTGTTGAACCGCAGCCTGACCATTGTTTTGGTGCTGTTCGTTGAGCGCATTCTGAAGATGCGGACCAAGAACGCTCAGAATCGGCTGCAGATGCTGTTCCGCTCCCTGCACGCCCGGTAACAATTGAGCAATGTTCACCAAGCCCTGCAGATCCTGCGGGCTACCGGCATGATCTGGATTCTCAATCGATTGAAGAACAGTTTGGAAAAAATTCATAAGGCAAACCAACTTTGTATCAGTTGTCAGTACCAGTTGCCAGTGTCAAGGCGTTCACCGTTCACCGTTCAGCGCGCTGGGGCGCAGTGGTTTAGTAGGGTGAGGCTCCGTCCCAACGGGGGGCTTCCCGTTTGGCCTCGCCCTACAACGTCACCCCCGCAAATTCCGCAGATCGTACACGACTTTGCGACTGATTCATGGTGGGTAGAAAACGGAGCTTCGCCTTCCTAAGCCGCGGCTTCCCCGCTTGCCATCGCCTGCAACGCCATCCCCCCAAGCTGAAAGCCTGTGGGCGAAGAAGATGAACGTCGAACGTCGAAACAGAACGCTGAACGTCTAAACGCCGAACGCCGAACGCCGAACGCCTGGCTCCTGGCTCCCGAAGATTTGTTGTCAATTCATGTATTTACTTAATTGTCAGTGCCAAGCTCCGAAGTATCCTATATAAAGTGTCGGCCAGACATGAAAACTCCCCAGGCCGGCACAGGGACGTTTGAATAGATGAGGGCGATGTGTGATGCGCAATCAGACGACGCGCGACCGAGTTGAAAGACTTAAACGAACAGACTGCAGCGAGCTTATGGTTCTCTATCCAATTGAACATTCTTCAACCAGACGAATTGCCCTTCTAATTGTTATCTGTTTGCTTTCGGGTTTGCAGGCTGCTCGCTGCCAAAATGTTGCGCCATCCGATCCCGCTCCGATCAAGGTGGCTGCCCCCAGTATCCCACTGGCCAATCCTTTCGAATCGGAGGTCAGCGCTCTCGAGGCTAGGCTGTCGCAATCGCCCATTTCTTCCAGCCCGATCGTTTTCTACGGCAGTTCCTCCATCCGGCTTTGGAAATCGCTTCAGCAAGATTTTTCCGGATACGCCGTGCTGAATTGTGGGTTTGGCGGCTCTCGTTTGACCGACTGCATTCGGTACGCCAACAGACTTGTCTTACCTCGCAAACCATCGGCCATCGTGATTTACGCCGGGGACAACGATCTCGCCAGCGGTACGACGCCGGAAAAAGTTTTCCAGTCGTTCACCCAGTTGTTCTCCATTTTCCGGACCTATTCCAATTCGATACCGATCGCCTTTGTTTCGGTGAAAGTCTGTCCGGCGCGTCTGATGTTTCTGGAAAACATTTTGAAGTTTAACCGGCTCGTGGAAGATTTTCTCAAGACGCAACCGGATACAGAATACATCGACGTCTGTTCCGACATGCTCGGTCACGATCGCAAACCGATTCAAGCTCTGTTTGTCAGCGATCAAATCCATCTGAGTCCGGCAGGATACCAGATCTTGCGCAAGGAAGTCGGCGAGTTCCTCTCTCAGGATTGTCCGAGAACCCAAGCCGCCAGGATCTCGCAGTAGCCCGAACGTTCAGCGTTCAGCGCCAGGGGAAACGGGTCGGCGTATCGGCGAGGGGCGGGTCGGCGTTCGTTTCGGCGTAATGGCGTTCAGCCGTCACTGACAACTGACACTGGCTCCTGAATTCTGAATTCTGTCTACCTGCTGCTGTCTCCTGAAAACTTTCTTCTGTATTCATCGAACCACCCGGTTTAGGTTGTTTCCGGTTTTAACGGTTCCTCCCGCCGATCTGAAACCAAAGAAGCGTTCGTTCTTTGAAACCGGACGGTTCTGTGGTGCGTCTTAGTATATTGTGTTTGAGGATACAAGTTCAGAGGAAACATCAAAACGGAAGCAGGCGATTAGAACAGGCAGAAGAGGCAACTGTTTGCACCGATGAAGCGATTTATTGAGCTCGATATCCTGAGGGGAATTCTGTTGCTCATGATGGTCGTTAATCATGCGCCGTCCCCGCTTCGGGTGTTCACGGATCAACCCATCGGCTTTTTTTCGACCGCAGAAGGCTTCGTTTTCGTCTCCGCGTTTCTCGCCGGTCTGCTCTTTCAACGCCGGACTGAAAAACAAGGGTTCAGGGCCGCCCGGGCGGCCACGGTCGCACGCGCTTTCCGGATCTACCGCGCGCATCTTGTGACGCTGGTCTTTACGTTTGTCGTGGGCAGCTTCTTTCTCGCTAAACTTCCTGGAATCCAGAATCTGCTGGACCAATATTTCAAAAATCCCGGAGCAGCGATCGTCGCGGCGGCAGCCTTGGTTTTCCAACCGCCGCTGATGGACATTCTGCCGATGTACGTCGTGTTTTCGCTGTTGACGCCTTGCGTCTTCTGGGCAGCCAATCGTTGGGGTTGGAAAAAAGTTCTGTTTGCCAGTGTGGCCTGCTGGATCGTCTCCCAGTTTCGGGTGCGCGAGATGTTTCTCGCCAGTTTCAAGGATGCTTCGTTCCTTAACCCGGGCCCGTTTGATCTTCTTTCCTGGCAGTTGCTCTGGGTGGGCGGCCTGATTTCTGGAAAATGCGTCCAGGAAAACCGCCAGGTTCTCCAACTGTCCGAAGGTGCTGAAGCCCTCCTTCTGATCCTGGCCATGATTTTCCTGGGTCTCCGCTGGTACACCATCGCGATGCAGATTGATCCGGGTCGGCAATTGTGGATTCTGGACAAATGGCATCTTGGCCCGTTGCGAGTGATGAATTTCTTCGTCACCACTTGGGTGATCTCAAAGTTGCTTCCTATTCTGCAACGCTGGGAGATTCCGCTTCGACCGTTCAGTGCGGTCGGCCGCAATATGCTCCCGGTCTTTTGTGTCCAGATTTGTTTGTCTCTCTTGTTGGTCGGCGTGATCGACCCGAGAAAGAGTCATAAACCGTTCGCCTGGATTCTGGTCTCCTCTCAGATCCTTAGTATTTTTCTGGTCGCCTGGTTTCTTGAATGGCGAGCGGGAAGGGAACGGGTCGGCGTGGAGCGTGTCGGCGTGTCGGCCTACGGAATGCCGGTGTCAGCGTCAGTGTCAGGGGGCAACGCTAAGGCGTGGCAGAAACGTGTCGGCGTTTTTCGGTCAGGTTTCCGCCGGTCAGGATCGCAAATCGATCGATTACGAGAACGAGAACGATAACGAGCACGATTGAAGAGGTAGGGTCAGGCTCCGTCCGAAACCCCGTCTCTTTTCGCTTGCGACGTCATCCCCCCAGGGCGGAAACTTATCGGCGTGCCGATGCCTCACGCCGACGCGCCTCATCGCCGACCCGCCGACACGTTTCCCCTTCGCCCCGCCGTCACGTTTCCCCTTCCCCCTTCCTCTGCCGCTGAACGCCGAACGCCGAACGCCGAACGCCGAACGCTGAACAACGAACGCCGAACGGCGAAGTTTTCCCTCGCCAATCCGCTTGTGGCCTCCTATCTTGCCTCCCCGAATTGCTATGTCTTGGAAGCGAGCGCAACTACATGCAGAGTCGATGCTGGAAAAGCTCGGCATCGGCGAAAAGCCGAAGGTGAAAAAAGATCTTCGCAGCAAAAAAGTCATCTTTGTCGACGACGGTTCAAATCCTTATCGAACCATGTGCTTCACCATCGCAGCTAAACTGGCGAAAAGGCGCGGGGCGGAGGTCGAAATCACAGAACCCGGTACCGGCGAAGTGCCGCATGCGAAGGTCGTTGATGTGGTCGTTCAACCGAAGCCGAAAGTCCAACGGCCGATCAACCGGCGGTGAGGCATGAGGCTGGCTGGTGCATCGCCTCATATGTAGCTGGCATATGGTTGCGTTCAAAATGGGCCGCCGGCAAGGCGCGAGGAGGGCGCATATCTGAATCGATACGTAACCGACGAGCAACGCAGCCGCCGGCCCATTTTCAACGCAACCCTCCGGGACGCGGTCAGTTGGCTTTTTTCGCGTTGCTCGCTCGACCGTTATGATCTAGAGAGCGGCGCTTCGCTCGCGCCTTGAATAATAGCCAACTGACATGCGGCCATATGCCAGCTACATATGAGACGATGCACTAAGGTTGCTTCCTGGCTAACCGGAATGGTCGCAGGCGGCTTTCTTCTTTCGAGATACCTCAATTATCATCCGCGACTGATCGAGCCGGTCGAAACGCGCAATAAAGAGAGCGCTCCGCTGCTGGCAGCTGGCCAGCGAATCAGGGTCGTCAGCTTCAACGTGCAATTTCTGGCCGGAACCGGGTACTCCTTCTTTTATGATGGTGGTCCGGACACCCTGGTGGCCCGGAGCGACGTTGAATCAACCGCGGTTAAGGTCGCGGCCTTCATCGCGAATTCTAACGCCGATCTGGTTCTCTTGCAGGAGGTGGATTGCGGGGCACGCAGAACCCAGTACCTCGATGAGTTGACTCTCTTGCTCAACGCTCTTCCGGCGGAAATTCGATAATCACGTGTCGACCTATTATTGGAAATCGAAGTTCGTGCCGCATCCAAAAGTTCTCGGAGCCGCCGGAACAATGCTGGTGCTCTTTTCCAGGTACCGTCTTGGAAAAGCGCGACGTTACCGCCTTCCTGGGGTCCCGGGAAACCCGATCGACCGCGATTTCAATCTTAAACGCGCGATTCTGGAAGTTGAATTGCCCGTCGCTAACGGAGAGGTCCTCACCATTTTGAACACCCATCTGGAGGCTTTTCCGAAAGGTACCGACGTCATGGAACGCCAGATCAGGAAAGTGCTCCAACGATTGAACCAATTAACTCAAGCGAACCAGCCATGGATTCTGGGCGGCGACTTTAACCTGCTTCCACCCGGTCAATCCGCTCTCTTGACCCCGGAAAGTCGCGGGATCCACCGTGAACCATCCGAGATTGACTTGTTGTATGAGCGTTACTCTGGCGTTCCCACCGTTTCGGATGCCACCGGAAACCAGATGGCTCGATATTTTACGTTCACCCAGGAATCAGGCGCCAACCGGATCCCGGTCAGAACGCTCGACTACCTTTTTGCCGCACCCACGATCACCATCGAGCGTTACTCCGTCGAACAGGATGGCATGTTGAGTATCTCCGATCATTTGCCTCTGGTCGCGGATTTCGTTCTTCCGTGACGGCAGAGGAGCGCGTCAGCGCTCCTCAATCGTGCTCATGCTCGTCTTTCCGTTCAGCGTTCAGCGTTCGCCGTTCAGAGTTCAGCGGAAGCGGGGCGGAAACCTGTCGGCGTATCGGCGATGGGCCGTCTCGGCTTCTTTCATCGTACTCGTGCTCGTCCTCGTTATCGAGCTCGCCTTCCGTTCAGCGCTCGGGACTCAGAGTTCAGAGTTCGGCGGAAGGGGGGCAGAAACGTGTCGGCGTGTCGGCGATGGGGCGTATCGGCTTCTTTCATCGTGCTCGTGCTCGTCCTCGTCGTCGATTGCTTCCCCCACGGACCAGCAGACCGACCACGACGTAGGACGAGCACGATCTCGCTGTCTCAACCTGCTTTTGATCGGCAGCGATCAACAATCAAAGATCGAGCACGAGCACGATAACGATTGAGGAGGCAAAGCCTCCTAACTGACACTGACACTGAGTACCTGGCACTAACACTGCTTTAAACGCCGACCCGCCGACCCGCTCCGCCCTGGTCGGGAAGAAAGGCTGTCAACAGGCCGATCAACGGAAGGTAAGAACAGACCAGAAAGACGAAGTTAATACTGGTGTGGTCAGCGAGGCCGCCTAAGACCGCCGAACCGATGCCGCCCATCCCAAAAGCAAAACCGAAAAAGAGGCCGGAAACCAATCCCACTTTGCCTGGGACCAAGTCCTGGGCGTAGACCAAAATGGCGGAAAAAGCGGAGGAGAGAATCAGACCGATTGCCACGATCAGGGCATCGGTCCAGATCAGGCTGGCGTAGGGCAGCGCCAACGTAAAGGGTGCGACGCCGAGGATTGAACCCCAGATGACATATTTGCGGCCGAACCGGTCACCGAGGTGGCCACCAATAATGGTCCCTGCCGCAACCGAAAAGAGGAAAAGGAACAGGTGCAACTGCGCTCCTTGCACCGATAAATGAAATTTTCCGATCAGGTAAAAGGTGAAATAATTGGTCATGCTCGAGAGATAAAAAAACTTCGAGAACATCAACGCGATCAAGATCGCCAAAGCCCAGACGACTCCTTTTCGCGTCCCTACCGGATGATCCTCCCGACCTTTGGACTGAGTCGGAGGTTTGAGCAGGCCGAGATTCCCCTTGTACCAATGGCCAACATTGTAGAGCACCACAATGGCCACCAGGGCGACCACGGAAAACCAGCCAACACTGTGTTGCCCTCTCGGCACGATAATGATCGCGGCCAGGAGCGGCCCGAGCGAGGTCCCGGCGTTACCTCCCACCTGGAAAATCGATTGGGCAAACCCGTGGCGTCCGCCCGAAGCCATGCGGGCCAGCCGGGAGGCTTCCGGATGAAAGATGGAAGATCCCATCCCGACCAGGGCCGCGGAGCAGAGGATCACTGGGAAGTTGCTGGCCCTGGACAGGATAAGCAGTCCCACAAGCGTGAACGTCATCCCAATGGCCAACGAATAAGGTTTAGGTCGATGGTCCGTATACAACCCGACAAAAGGCTGGAGCAAAGATGCAGTGAGTTGAAAGGCCAGGGTGATCAGGCCGATCTGTGTAAAGCTCAGTTGGAAGGATTGTTTTAGGATCGGATAGATCGCCGGAATGACCGATTGGATGGTGTCATTGAGAAGGTGCGAGACACTGATCGCAATGAGAACCGCGAAAACGGTGTTCTCGGCGGCTTTTGGGCTGATGGTCGGTTCGGCAGCGTCCTTTTGCGTTTGCATGAAATCGAAGAGGTGGACGTTGCCCCATTCGTTAGGCGGATCAAGGCACCGTCGCAGCTTCCCGGTACCATGGAAGAAGTGTCAGTGCCAGTGTCAGTGTCAGTTAGTAGGCTTCGCCTTCCCTAATCGTGCTCGTGCTCGTTATCTTTCTCGTGTGACTTCCTCCACATTTCTCGCCCGCTTTCGAGGACGGCAATCTGTCGTCGATGGGCGTGTAGCGTTCTTTAAACATCTTCTTCGATTGTTTCCACACGGACCGGCAGACCGACCACGACGACGAGGAGGAGGAGGACGATAACGACAACGAGCACAAGCACGATTGGGCGAACTGACACCTGACGCTGACCTGACACTGACACTGACACTTCTTCAAGAGGCGAACTTAAAGATCGTCGTCTGAGAGTATTTCTCTCCGGGAGCAAGTTCGGTCGGGGGAAAATGTGGGTGGTTGACGGAGTCCGGGTAATGCTGGGCCTCGAGGCAAAATCCGCCCCAGTGGGGGTAGGTCAGTCCCTGTTTACCTTTCAACGTACCGTTTAAAAAATTCCCGGAGTAAAATTGGACGCCCGGCTCGGTGGTGTACATCTCGATGGTGCGTCCGGATGAAGGATCGGTGACGCGGGTGGCCAGCGTTTGCAAATCGCCTGGATGATTCAGGATCCAGTTGAAATCGTAACCGCCCTCTTTCGCTTCCGCGTATTTGAGCTGCGGATAATCGGCCCGGATACGTGTGCCAATGGCCGTAGGGGTGGTGAAATCCAATGGCGTACCTTTCACTTCCAGCAATTCGCCGGTCGGTATCAGAAGCTGATTGATTGGGGTAAATCTGTCGGCGTTGATCAGTGCCACCGAATCGAGCACCGTGCCGGACCCGGCACCCGCCAGGTTGAAGTAAGTGTGATTGGTCAGATTAACGATCGTCTCCTGGTCGGTCACCGCTGAATATTGTATTCGGAGTTCATTCTCAGGATGAAGGGTGTAGCGCACGGTTACCGTCAGGTTGCCGGGAAAACCCATTTCGCCGTCCGGCGAGAGATAAGAGAGTTTGACCCCGACCGAGTCTGAATCCTCGATTGGTGTTGCTTGCCAGAGCTTTTTCTCAAATCCCTCTGGTCCTCCGTGCAAGGCATTGGGTCCATCGTTGATGGGGATCTGGTATTGTTTACCGTTCAATGTGAATCGCCCTTGGGCAATCCGGTTCCCGTACCGGCCGATGATCGCGCCGAAATAAGGGTGGGGCTGGATGTAATCCTCCAAGGTGTCGAACCCAAGCACGACATCGGCGAGTTGGCCGTCCCGGTCGGGGACCAGGATTGATTGGATGATTCCGCCGTAGGGTATAATGCTCACTTCCATTTGGCGGCCATTGCGGAAGGTGTATTTGTCGACCTTTGAGCCGTCCGGCATGGTGCCGAATAAAGTTTTTTCCGAAGTGAGACGTGCCGCGGGGGGATCGTTCGTCGACATGCTCTTATTGATAGCGTCTCGGACGCGCTGGAGGCAAGCGGAAGTGTCAGTGCCAGTGTCAGTGTCAGCTTGGGGCGGCGGGGGAAATGTATCGGCGGGTCGGCGAAGGGCGTGTCGGCGATCTTCAATCGTGCTCGTGCTCGTTTTTCCCCTCTCTTCGCCGCACGCGCGAACAGAACACCGGCCAATGTTCCTTTGTGCCATTGCGTCGTTACCCTGGGTACACGGCGATAGCTGTCGGGGTGGCTCCGAGAGATCGCTCGAGAGTCCGGAAAGTCAATGTAGCATAGGCATCCTGCCTGTGTTCTTTCGGGCAGGTAGGGTGAGGCTCCGTCCGAACCG
This sequence comes from uncultured Verrucomicrobiae bacterium, assembly GCA_963793135.1. GTDB lineage: Bacteria > Verrucomicrobiota > Verrucomicrobiia > Chthoniobacterales > JAFAMB01 > JAFAMB01. The sequence goes on along the minus strand of CAWBYX010000001.1, from coordinate 9,388 downwards.
GGGCTTCCCGTGTCGCTTCGCTTGTGACGTCGTCCCCCATGGGAGAAACGTGTCGGCGGGTCGGCGTGGGGCGGGTCAGGGGAAACGTGTCAGCGTATCGGCCGTTTCTCCGCTGGGCTCACATCGCAAGGCAGGATGACGCGGGAAGCCCAGGTTCGGACAGGAGCCTCACCCTACCAAACCGACAGCGGCCAGGCGCGCCAAACGCCCAACGCCGACACGCCCCACGCCGACACGCCGACACGTTTCCCCTGGCAACTTCCTCAGACGAACTGATTAACGATATTCTCGAAAAGCTCCTGGCGTCCGCTGATGGATTGGATAGGGTCGGGTCGGCTGAGGGCGTATTTCTCCAGTGAGGTGAAATTCTCTTTGCCCGATTCGATGGCTGCGCCAATCCCGGTGTCCCAAGACGCGTAACGATTTTTGACCAGTTCGGCCAGTCGTCCATCGGCGCGAATGGCGGCCGCGATCTCTAAGCCGCGCGCGAAAGCGTCCATGCCGCCGATGTGGGCATAAAAGAGATCGACCGGCTCGAAGCTTTCACGCCGCACTTTGGCGTCAAAATTGAGTCCGCCGGTAGTGAACCCGCCCATTTTGAGAACGGTCAGCATGACCTGGGTTGACAGGTAGAGATTGGTCGGAAATTGGTCGGTGTCCCAGCCAATCAATTCATCGCCGGTATTGGCGTCCAGGGTCCCAAGCGCGCCGGCAGCAGCGGCGACTTCGCATTCATGATGCATGGTGTGGCCGGCCAGCGTCGCGTGGTTCGTTTCGAGGTTCAGTTTGAAATGTTCGAACAGCCCGTATTCGCGCAGGAAATTCAGGCAAGTTGCCGCGTCAAAATCGTATTGGTGTTTGGTGGGTTCCTTCGGTTTTGGCTCGAGGTAAAAGGCGCCCTTAAAGCCGATCTGCTTTTTGTAATCGACAGCCATGTGGAGGAATTTTGCAAGGTGATCCACCTCACGTTTCATGTCGGTGTTCCAGAGGCTGGAATACCCTTCGCGACCGCCCCAGAATACGTAACCTTCAGCGTTCAGTTCATGAGCCACTTCGATCGCTTTTTTCACTTGCGCGGCTGCGTAGGCAAATACGCCGGCATTTGAGCTGGTGGCGGCCCCGTGCACAAAACGCGGATGGATAAAGAGGCAGGCAGTGGCCCAAAGGAGTTTAATTCCTGTGCGTTGCTGTTCTTCTTTCAGGACTTGAACGACTTGATCGAGGTTGCGGTTCGATTCTGCGAGGCTGGCGCCTTCAGGTGCGACGTCCCGGTCGTGAAAGGCGTAAAAGGGCGCACCGAGTTTTTCAATGAACTCAAAGGCCACGTAGGCCCGGCGCCGGGCGTTCTCAATGGAAGGCGAACCGTCGTCCCACGGACGGATAGCTGTTCCGACTCCAAAGGGGTCGCTCAACGCGTTGCGGAAAGTGTGCCAGTAGGCCACCGAAAAGCGAAGATGATCGGCCATGGACCGACCTTCGATGACTTTGGTCGAATCGTAATGTTTGAAAGCGAGAGGGTTCTGGGAGGAACGGCCTTCGTAGGGGATTTTATTGATTTCTGGAAAGGCAGGTTTCATAAGTGTACCGCCGTCATACTAAAGGGTGATTCCTCCGGAATCCATTCCTCTCGGAAAAAGATGACTTGATCGAATCGTGCTCGTTATCGTTCGTCCTCGTCCTCGATTGGGGATCGAGGCGGTAAGCGGTCGGCGGTAGGGTGAGGCTCCGTCCGAACCGGGGCTTCCCACGTCAACCTGCCACAAGACGTTACGCCAACAGGTTCCCGGCGGGCCTTTTTACGGCAGGCCCTTTCCTAACGGACGAAGGACGAGCACGACGACGAAGGACGAGGACGACGAAGAAGACGAGCACGATAACGATAACGATAACGAGCACGATGGGGGAGCGACCTAGATATACCCGAAAGCAACGACAACCGTTCGAAAAGGGTATTGGCGGAGCTAATATTCCCGGGCGAAGAAGGAGACTGCTCTCACGACAGCAATCCGCATGGGTAAGCGGTTTGCCGCCTTATCTACCCAACTATTTTCAAAACATATTTAAAGAATGTTAAGACAACTCTAAAGAAGCCAAAGCTGAAGGCGGCGGAATGACATTAATTCCAGCAAGAGTGGTTGCAGTCGGTCAGGAATCGGACAAACATCGTGTCATCGTACGGATCTCGCTTCGGAGCTATCGAGGTTCTTTCAATACCCTCAGATTCGGGGAGAATAAACCGCTGATGGGTTCCTGCCACGACGGCCGATTAGAGCTCATTTATTATCGGGATCCTGGATTGAAAGAAGGGGATTTATTTCCCTTGTGGACGATTCAGTAAGAAAATCAGCTCATCGAGGCCTGGGGAGACGGAATCAGGGTGTAAATAACTGAAACCCGCCGCGCGTCTTTTAAATATCTTCGTAAGTCAGCCTCCGAGGTAAAACGGCGGTCCAGGACGTGGCCTTCGCAGGTTAGTTCAACTTGCGATTTGGAAAATGGCCAAGGCTGCAGGCAAACTTCCCTGGAGTTCGGATTAACCGAGGTGACCGATAACCGACAGGTCTTATCCAAAGCGGACGGGACATTATTGATCGAGAAATTGCACTTGGGATTGCGGCAAAGTTCCACCGAAAGTTCGTCCCAGGCCGCCAAAAGCCCTTGATTATATTCAATCGCTCGATCTGAACAAGCCGAACGCAAATAAGGATCTTTCCGCAGAGAACTCAGAAGTTTGTGCTGCAACGTTTTTTGTTCGCGAAGGAATTCCGCGATTCTCAGGCCGTCATCATGACTTTCCAAGGGGCTCTGTTTTCCCACGGTTCTCGCAAAATAGAGCGAGGTCACTAGAGCCGCGTAGAGAGACACTGCTTTTAGCTCAAGAATGCTCTTTTTCCGGAGTTCAACATCCAGCTTGAGCGGAATGTTCTCAAACGTGTGTGGCAATCCACTTCTTGGATTTAGCATCGGTTGACGCTCCCAATCCAGAAACCCTCGATCGTGTTGCTCGGCGGCATAACAAAGCGGTTCGACCGGGGCAAAACGTGGAAAACTTTTGTTACCCCATTCCCGGGCGAGTTGTCCTGAAACCCAGGCATGCGCGGTTTGAGTGATGGCGATAACGTGATCTGACTCAAAGCTTCTTTGGATGATCATGCGAATCAAACCCACCCAAAAAAAGCGGTCGGATTTGTCGTCGCGCTAATTTCGAGTTATTCGGGGGCAAAAATTTGGACCGTCTGTATTCGCTTTGCCCATATTTTGTAAGTCGAGTTACGATTACTTTTCAGTATGACAGGGGAGGGGCTGAAGGATCCGTGGCCCGAAGTGGCCAAAAAAGCATAGCCCAGGGTTTACCCTGGGTTAGCCGAAATAGACGTTTCGCCCTGAAGGGGCTGGAAATGGGCACGCGATCCGGTTCAAAGGTTCGGAGCCGATTCTCGCTACACCCCGACGGCCCCTTCAGCTTCAGGGCTGATTTGGGTGGAGGAATTAAGCCAGTGTTAACCGGGTTAAGCCTGGGCTATGTTTTTCTGGCCATTTCGGGCCAATGATTGCAAACCTCCAAACTGCAGACCCCTTGACTTATGACCGGCGCTGAAAGCTCGGATCAATCCCACAAATACCGCTCATCAAATGAGACATTATGCCGCTTCAAAAACGCCCGGTATTCGTCTTGAAAGGTGACCGTTTTGTGATGCGTCTCCTGGTCGGACACGTAGTGGACAACTGCCTCGAGGCTCGATTCGGACACCGAGAACGCTGCGTAACCGTTCTGCCAAGAAAACTGCGACAAATACCGTTCCCGCATCGCCAGGTTAGAGCTTACCTTCAGCTTTGCTACGACTGTCGCCACGCTGAGTGTACGACCGAGTGAACAAACCACGTGAACGTGATCAGCAACTCCACCGACACAGATTGCCGGACACCCAAGCTGGTTCGCGGTCGCGGCGAGATATTTATGAAGATCGCTTCGGATGGCTGGTTCGGTGAAACAGGAAGTGCGGTTCTTTGTCGAAAAAATGAGATGAAGCAGAATTCGAGATAGGGATTGCGCCATAAGATATAACTGAAAAGGAGTATGTTATGATAGTGGTGTGGTGTCAAATATGATTCCCTGGAAGAGGGATTTGATTTCGGGGCATCATTGCGGAAGGCTCTTGCTGACGCCCTTTGGCCCGAAGGGACGTTTCCAATCTGTGGCCCGAAGTGGCCAAAAAAGCATAGCCCAGGGTTTACCCCGGGTAATTCCCCCAACGAATTAGCCCTGAAGGGGGTCTGCAGTTTGGACATTTAAAGAGAATTTTCGCCTCCGCTCATACGGCCAATCCGTGGCCCGAAGTGGCCAAAAGAGCTTAGCCCAGAGTTCACCCTGGCTAGTTCTCCCCACCCGAATTAGCCCTTAAGCCAAAGGGGCCACGAGATACGGCGATAATCGGCTCGGAACCTTTGTACCGGATCGCGTGCGCGTTTCTGGCCCCTTCAGGGCGAAACGTTTATTTTTGGCAAACCCAGGGTAAACCCTGGGCTATGCTTTTTTGGCCACTTCGGGCCACGAATTGGAAATGTCCAAACTTTAATACCCCTTCGGCCTCGAGGCGGGCGACCGTACGACCGGCGCTAAACACTTGTCACAGTAAACCAAGGCTGAGCTCTCTTGGCCTTTTTAAACGCGTATGCCCGATGCCAAATACTTTCGAAGCAAAGGCGCTTCAGTCTACCTGGCGCAGGACAGCCATCAGACCGTTTGATTGGTTGGTCAGCCAATCGCGCAAAGTCGCCTGCAATAGGTCGACCTTGTTCCCGAACTGGCCGCTGCGCCACCGCCCGCCGACTTTAGCTTTTGAAAGTCAAAACAATAGATGAGGCGCGGACGGTTCTAGTGGAAGGTAGGGCCGGTAACGATATGAACGAAAAATATCAACTTGCGGTCATAGGTACTGGGTCTGGAGGCAGCGAAGCGGCGCTGCTGGCAGCGAATAAAGGATTGAAAGTAGTGGTCATCGAAAACGGTGCGCTGGGCGGCACACGGCTTCATCACGGGTCATACGCGGTTCGAGCTCTTCATGCTGCCGCGCGGCTCCATGGCGAATTTTTTAAGGGCAAAAAAGCCGGAGTCGATGTCGATCTTTTTACGGAATCGCTGGTCCAATGGAAGAAAGCCCAGCGGGCCGCTAGCAGCCGGTTGGCGGGCGCTCTGCAGCACGATTTGGAGGAGCTGAATGTCAGGGTCGCCTTTGGACGCGGAACACTGGTCGATGACCACCGCATCCGAATTACTACCAAAAATGCAACCCAGGAAGAAATTGAAGCGGACTCCATCATCTTGGCGACGGGAGCGCGGCCGGACTATCCGGGATCCCAAAATTCGCGAATGATCAATAGCGATGAATTGCTTGATACGATTCATACGCCGGCCCATCTTTTTATTGTCGGCGGCGGGTATGTCGGTTGCGAATTTGCCGCCATTTACCGTGGATTCGGCTGTCAGGTCACGCTGGCGGAACAGAGTGAACAATTACTTCCGGACTGGGATGCCAGTGTCGGAAAGCATATTGCTCAGCAGTTGGCCGCAATTGGAGTGGAACTGATTCTTGGCCGGCAAATTGCGGTCGCCGATATACCGGTCGAAGATGGCTGGCCGATCTTTACAAAGGCCGACGGAACCGAGGTTTCACCCGATCTTTTACTGGTGGCGACGGGGCGCCGGCCGAATACCGAGAATCTCGGACTATCAGAATTGGGTATCGCCACGACACCCTTTGTCGAGGTCGATGCGCAGCTACGAACCTCCCGGAAAAATATCTACGCCGTTGGTGACGTCAATGGTCTGAATATGCTGGACAGCGCCGCCTCTTCACAAGCTCGGGTGGCCATTGACGCCATCACCGGCGGGATCACGCTCTTCAGCTCACGCTGGGTTCCGCGGTATCTGGATACTGACCCTCCGGTGGCGGCGGTTGGTTGGATGGAACAGGAGGCCATCCAAGCGGGGCTGGATGTCAGAGTGGAATCGGAAACAGTCGAGCTGGTGACGGCCGATGACAAAACCATTGCCCAACCCTCCAAGACCCTGATTAAGATTATCGCTGAGCGATCGACCAAACAGATTAGAGGCTGCCTGGCCATCGGCAATCAAGCCTCCGAGGTGATTAATCTGGCGGCCTTAGCGGTTCAGAGTGGCGTTAGTACCAGAGAAATCGAAAGATTGCTCTTGATTCATCCCAGCGCGTCTGTGGCCTTCCAGCGGTGCGCCGCGAAGTTCAACTAAACCAGTGTCAGTGTCAGTGTCAGTGTCAGCGAGGCAGAAACGTATCGGCGTGGGCGGAGGGGAAACGGGTCGGCGGGGCGGAGGGGAAACGGAGCGGCGAGGGGCGTGTCGGCGTGGTGGAGGAACGTATCGGCGTGTCGGCGTGTCGCCGGCCAGGATCGGGGATCGATCACAACAACCGGGAATGATTTAAGAGATAGGGTGAGGCTCCGTCCGAACGCCGACCCGCCCCTCGCCGACCCGCCGACCCGTTTCCCCTCCGACCCGCCGACCCGTTTCCCCTCCGTTCCTACGCCGACACGCCCCTCGCCGATACGCCGATACGTTTCCCCCTTCCCCCCATCCGTGCCGTGCTCTCGCGGCTGACGAGCGTGGGCTGGATGGTCCGCAGACGGCCGGTCTCATGATGGTTCAGCTGGCTCATCAGACATTCCACGCTCGACTTGGCCAGGGTGGCGAAATCCTGTTTGACGGTCGAAAGAGGTGGTCGGAAAAAGGCGGCTTCCGGGATGTCATCAAACCCGACTACCGAAATGGCCCCGGGGATCTGAATGCCGCTCTCTTCAAAAGCGCGGATTGCCCCCAAGGCCATCTGGTCATTGGCCACCACCAAGGCGGAATATTGTCCCCAGTGTTGAGCGATAAGTTTCTGCGCGGCCTCGAAACCCGATTCAGCGGTCCAATTTCCGGCGATCACCGGTCCCGGATGTAGGCCGGCCTCTTTCAATTCTTTCAGCCAACCCTTGAAACGGAGCCCCGCCGCCCGCCAGAAGAGCGGTCCCTGTAAATAAGCGATTTTTTTGTGGCCTAGGCGAATCAAATGTTGCGTCGCGATGCGAGACCCCAGTTCTTGATTGATGTGAATGGCAGGGCATTTGCATCCCAGATTGGAGTCCACGGCAACAATTGGCACATTGCGGCTGACGTCTTGCAGATCGCGTAGATCGATCTGCAAAGGAAGGTAAAGCAGAATGCCGCAAACCTGGTAAGCACAAAGTTCGTTCACGGCGCGCCTGATCTCGGGCGAGCTTTGGTCAATGATACCGCTAAACATGAAGCTTAAGCCCATCTCTTTGCTGGCTTGCTCGCAGTTGGCCAGGATCTGGGAGGGTCCGTAGAAACTGGTGGCAAAGGTCACCAGCCCAACAGTGGTTGAGCGCTGACCGGCGAGTTGCCGGGCTGTCATGTTCGGTCGGAACCCAACCTCCTGGATGACCGCTTGAACTTTTTCCCGGGTGGCCGGAGAGACGTGCGGCATCCCGTTCAAGACCCGGGAAACCGTCTGATAAGAAACACCGGTCCGGACCGCGATATCATAGATGGTCAGATTCTTATTGCGCTTCCTGGGGATGGAGCTCATGGCTTTAGGTGAATAGACCTTTCGGGTGGAATGTAAAGCGGCTCGAAGGGTTCCTAGCGCGTTCGATGTCTAATTAACCATGCTATTGTTGTGAGCGCTCACAGAATTACCGGTAGTTTTCTCTGAAGCTAATGCATCGACTCCTAAATCCTTGTAATTCTATTTATTTTTGGGTTCCCAAGGTTAAAACCCTGGGCTGAACCCTGGGCTAAGTCCTCACGCCCCTTTGAGGCTGGGCTCGGTGCCCTTCCGTACCATATACACACGGAAATCTTAACTAAACGCAATGCCACCATCTTCCAGAGAAGTTTCCCTTGCAGAGAGGACTCAACCTGCGAAGGTCCCCGTGAGCGGTCACGGGTTTGCCCCGCACGCCGTTTATGACCCCCAAATAAAAATGAAATCATTCAAGTACGGACTCATGACATTGGCCCTCGGCCTAATGTCGCTTTCCCCGCAGGCTTTCGCTGACGACAAAGGGACGATTGGCATTTCGATGCCGACAAAATCGTCCGCTCGTTGGATCGCTGACGGTGACAATATTGTGAAGACCCTGCAGGCCAAAGGGTATAAAACCGATCTGCAATATGCTGAGGATGACATTCCCAATCAGTTAGCGCAGATCGAGAATATGATCACTAAAGGGGTCAAGGTTCTGGTGATTGCTGCGATCGACGGAACGACTCTTTCGGATGCCCTGCAAAAGGCGGCTAACGCCGGCATCAAAGTCATTGCCTACGATCGTTTAATCCGCGGCTCACCGAACGTCGATTACTATGCGACTTTTGACAATTTCAAGGTTGGCGTGTTGCAAGCCCAATCAATCGAGAAAGAACTTGGCCTCAAAGAGGGCAAGGGCCCATTCAATATCGAACTGTTCGGCGGTTCGCCCGACGACAATAACGCGTTTTTCTTTTATGACGGCGCCATGTCGGTTCTGCAACCGTACATTGACAGCGGCAAATTAAAGGTGCAAAGCGGACAAACCGGGATGAAAACAGTGGGAACTCTGCGCTGGGATGGTGCGGTGGCCCAGGCTCGGATGGATAACCTGCTTTCGGCTCACTACACCGACAAGCGCGTGGACGCGGTACTCTCTCCTTATGATGGCTTAAGCATCGGTATCCTTTCGTCCCTCAAAGGCGTTGGTTACGGGACCAAGGATCTGCCGATGCCGGTGGTGACCGGACAGGACTGCGAAGTGCAATCGATCAAATCGATCATCGCCCACGAACAGCGTTCCTCCATTTACAAGGATACCCGTGAACTGGCCAAGGTCGCGGCCAGCATGGTGGACGCCCTCGAGGCCGGGAGTAAGCCGGAAATTAATGACACCAAAACTTACAACAATGGAGTGAAGGTGGTGCCCTCCTTCCTGTTGGTTCCCGTACCGGTCGACATTTCCAACTACAAACAGGTCTTGGTCGACGGCGGTTATTACAAAGCTGATCAACTGAAGTAAAGCGAGCTTAAGAACGCCGGCTCACGCCGGCGTTCAAAGTTCGGGGTTCAGCATTCAGAGTTCAGAGTTCGGCGTTTGTCAGGCGCGACATGGACCAAAAGCCGGCTAACTGGAGCACGACGACGAGGACGATTGAAAGAATGTTAAACGCTGAACGCCGAACGCTGAACGCCGCACGGAAAGACGAGCACGATAACGAGAACGAGCACGATAACGATTGAAGAAGGCCGGAGGCCCAACGCCAACACGCCCCTACGCCGACCCGCCGATACGTTTCCCCTGATGCTGAACGCTGAAC